>NZ_CP146991.1:3035000-4452500 GCF_001941975.2 Sporomusa sphaeroides DSM 2875
GATACCATTTTTATCCTCTTTGCGCAATAGAAAATTAATTCAAATCCTAGTAAAAACCCACCTTATTTTTTATCCGATGGCTTAACCCCACCTGAAGCTAAGTCTACTTTATCTCTTAAGTCTATGATGCGTTTAGCCTTGCCTTCCGACCGGGCAATGGTCTTCGGTTGTACCAGCCGCACGGTAGCATCAATGGCTAGAATAACCCGCAGCTTATGGCGAATCATATCCTGCAAGCCTTCCAGCTTGCGGAAATCCTCCAATAACGTATCATCTGCCAGTTCTACCATTACTTCCAGGTCATCCAGATAGCCTTTTTTCCGAACTATAATATTGTAGTGAGGTCCAATTTCCTGGATTCCCACCAGTACACTTTCAATTTGGGAGGGGAAGATATTAACCCCGCGAATTTTAAGCATATCATCGGTACGCCCTTGTACTTTATTCATCCGTACCAGCGTTCTGCCACACTTGCAAGGCTCCGGATTCAGACTGGTAATGTCACGGGTACGGTAGCGCAGCAACGGGAAGCCTTCCTTGGTCATAGTGGTGATAACTAATTCTCCTGTTTCGCCATAAGGCAATGGCGTACCGGTCACCGGGTCAATAATCTCAGGATAAAAATGATCTTCATTAATATGCAACCCTGCCTTGCATTCACACTCGCCGGAAACACCAGGCCCGATCAGTTCACTCATACCATAGTTTTCCACTGCACTAATGCCCCACATGCGTTCAATGACTTGCCGCAATTCTTCCGAACAGCCCTCAGCCCCAAACAAGCCTAACCGGACATTCAAGGACTTCGCATCAATCCCCATACTATAGGCTGTTTCAGCAAGGTATAAGGCATAGGACGGTGTACTCACCAACACGGTAGTACCAAAATCCTGCATCAGCATAATTTGCCGTTCAGTATTACCGGTAGAGGCCGGCACGATAGCGGCCCCCAGCCGTTCCAACCCATAATGCAGGCCAAAAGCGCCTGTAAACAAACCGTAGCCAAAAGCCACCTGCGCAACATCATCATCGGTCGCGCCGCCGGCAACAGCAAGCCGTGTTACCATCTCTGCCCATAATTCTATATCATTTTTAGTATAGCCGACAACCGTAGGCTTACCGGTAGTGCCCGAAGAAGCATGTAAACGCACAATCTTCTTCATCGGTGAGCTAAATAAGCCATACGGATAATTATTGCGAATATCATCCTTAGTAGTGAAAGGAAGCAAGCTTATATCCTGTAATGACCGGATGTGATTAAGGCCGACTTTTGCAGTATCCAAAGCCTGCCGGTAAAAAGGAACATTTTCATATACGCGCTGCACTACCTGGCGCAGTCGCTCAAGCTGCAGCTCTTCCATCGGTTTCCGGGCCATACATTCGGCGTCTTTGTCCCATATCATACACATAAAATCCTTCTCCTCACATAGTAATCTACTAACATAATCCCGAGTACCTTGTCTCCAAACATCTCATCGTGTCTTAACAATCAAACAGCTACCTTTAGCAACAACAAAACAAACAGCGAAGTAACCAATGTCATAATTAATGAAAATATAAAAGCAGTGCGAATGATCTGGTTTTCCTGTCCTAATTTATCAATGGAAGCTGCCGCGTTTTGTAATTTGGCCGGAGATATCATACTTGCCAGACCGCCACCAAAAGCCAGGCCAGCCGTAATAATAATTGTTCCTACTAAAGACATATCCAGATTTTTGGCTGTTGTCATTGTATATTTGCCAAACATCGCGATCGTGGATGCCTCACTGCCGGTAATAAAGCCGCCGAATAGACCAATAAAAGCAACGACCGCCCCGTAAGCATCCTGAAAATAAAATGCAGAATAATCGGCCAGCACTTTCACCATACTGGCAGTTTCAAACTTTCCAGTCACCATGCTGTAGCCAGACATATTCATGATTTCGCCTATGGAAAAAAATATGGCCGCAGAAAAAACCGGTCTTGGAGCCCGTTTCCACCAGATACGCAAAGTACTTTTAATCTGTTCTCCCGTAGGACGAATAAATGGTATCGACATAATCGTACTAACAAAAATCCAGGTATACGCATTCCATAAAGCTCTTGTATCAATAGCACTGCCATCAGCCGTTATACCGGCAACCGGCAGCTTTACTACTCTATATAAGAAATTAAACATATCTTTGGGTACATTTAAAATTAGAATAAAAGCAACTAATATAATCCAGGGAGTTAGCGCCCGCCACAGTGAATATTGACGCTCATACGCAATTTCTTCAGCACTCAGTTTACTCTTATCAAACACCTTTTTGCCTAATGCAAGCAGCAACATTACCATGGCTATAATAACGGCAATACCACATAATACCCCTGTCAATACAACCAAATTGTCATATTTATTGCTGAAATACGAAACCACACCAATAACCGCTCCGGTAAGCAAGCAGGGAAATAAACCTTCTCTGATTCCCTGCCATCGTCCTACAATCCAGAGCATACACAATCCTATTAATGTGGAAACTACCGGCAAAAACATATAAAAGGCCATTCCTGCCTGCGCCAGCGTAATCTCATGCCCTTTACCGAAAAAGCTGTTGGCAATATCGACAAACACAACAATAGGGGCCCCTAATAGCGCATACGTGCACAAAGAGTCATAACCTATTGCCGGCAAAGCGATTGCTACCTGAGTCGAATAACCCATAGCCAACAGTATCGGCGGCAACAATGAAACCGGAGTTGCACCAACCGATACCATTAATGTACCAAACCCAATGTTAATCAGCATAATTTGAATTGCCCGGTTTTCACTGGCTATCGTTTTAATAAAAATGATAATTCGTTTAAGAGCCCCTGTCTGTTCCATAAACGCCATCTGCAGCAAGGAGGTCGCAACAATAAGCGAGACAGCAAACGATCTGATAAAACCCGCCGCTGTCGAACGCAGTATTACTTCCACACTTGTCTGGAATACAAAATAAGCAACTACGGAAATCACTAACCATCCGACAATGCCGCTTATATCTGCTGCCTGTTTCCAAATGATAAGCATAGCCAAAATAACGGCAACCGGCAGCAGTGTGAATACTAAGGTCTCCATTTTATCCCTTCTCTCCAGCAAAATTCTACAAAATAAAAACTCCCGTCCCTTATAATAAGGGACGGGAGTATAATTCCCGCGATACCACCCTTGTAGAGCCGCCAAACCATTCTACCGGCTCCTCCTCACTAGAGTACGGGCAAGACATACTGCTTACCGATACCCCCTTCCTGCTAACGGCGGAAGCTCCGGCCACACCTACCAATTCTTCAACCCATCAAAATGAGTCGCTGAATCTTCAGCTAGCAACTCCGAGGTGTACTTCACGATTCAACCCCAGTCCGGCTTTCACCAGCCGCCGGCTCTCTGCGCTGTAATTGAATGCTACTTCTCCTCTTCATAGTCTTTAGGATAGCTATATGTTCAATTGTAATTCCACTTGTTGTTTTTTGTGTTTTTTAAGCAGAAATCGTTTACATTGAGTATAATATAACAGCACATCTGTACTTTGTCAAGCTTAAAATTCCTGTTTGTTCCATCCTCCGCTTTGCTCTTTTTACCCGAAAAATCAATACTTGTCTTCCTCATATCCGTTTCATTCTATGTGCCTTGTTTGCAAAGCCTTCAATCCCCAGATAATAATCCAGGCTGTATTTTCCTGGCCCCACAAAAGCCGCCCCGAAAAAGCTTATCCCGTCTTCCAATGACTGAGAAGCTTTCTGTAACCCCTTGTCATCTATCATTTGACTGGAAAAGGCTACAAACATATTGCTTACCAGCAGAAAACAAGCCGGGCGATAGAATAAGCCCAGGGCAAACAAAAGTCCCCCGCCAAACTCGGCAAAACTGGCCATAAACCCCCAGAATACCGGCGCGAACTCAATGCCGAAAGTACCCATCGCCTTGCCAAGTCCTGCCCATTTTGCCGTGCCGCCAATGATTTTCGGCCAGCCATGCCACATAAACATACCACCTAACCCCAAGCGAAACACCAGAAGCGCCATATCCAGAAATTGAGAAAGAAATTGCGCAAGCTTCTGCAATAATTGCTTCATAAAAATCACATCTCCTCATTTTTGCTGCGATTTACCTGACAATCCCGGTGGTAACGTATGCATTTTTCGTTTTGCGGAAATATCTATTTACAGTTTACCTCATTCAAGACAAAATTATAGTAATCCTCAGCCACTCCTGCTCCCAGCCAAATGTTGACAGATTTTCATTGTCACAATATACTGAATTTTAGACGGACTTTAAGCAGACTTATGGAGGGATAAGCGATGAAAACAGTATTTCTCAATGTAGCCAAACTGGACTTTGACAACAAACTTGATTTTTCACAGCTAGCTAACTTGACCACTGTCACTACCTATGCTGCCAGCAGCGACCAGGAAATTGTAGCCAGGGTCCAGGATCAGAACATTGTCATTACCAAAGAACTGCCTGTAGGCAGAGAAGTAATTCTTGCGTTCCCGCCCTCTGTCAAACTCATCTGTGAAGCCGGTACAGGGTACAACAATATTGATATGGCCGCTGCCAGAGAAAAGGGCATCACGGTCTGCAATATTCCGGGTTACAGCACTGAGGCAGTCGCCCAGTTGGCCATCACCTTTGTCCTTAGTCTGAGCGCTTCGCTGACAAAGCAGCAAATCATGCTTAAACAGAAAAACTACGATAATTTTACCAGACACCTGGTAGTGCCGCATTACGAATTGCAGGATAAAAACCTGGGGATTATCGGTTCAGGCACTATCGGACAGCAGGTAATCAAAGTTGCCCGTGCTCTCGGCATGAATATCCTGGTGTATAATAGAACGCCCAAATCCTGGAGCGACCCTGGCATCCAGTCTGTTGCGCTGGAAGAACTGCTTACACAGAGTGATTTTATTTCCCTGCATTGCCCGCTCACCCCGGAAACCAAACACCTCATCAACCAGGACCGCTTATCCCTGATGAAGCCATCGGCCTTTGTCATAAATACCTCCAGAGGAGCTCTCATCAAAGAAACCGATTTGATTGCCGCCCTGCAGGCAGGAAAAATTGCCGGCGCCGCCCTGGATGTCCAGGACCCTGAACCGCCGGAACTGACCAATCCGCTGTTTGACATGGATAATGTGATCCTGACACCACATATCGGCTGGAAACCTTTTGAGGCCAGGCAGCGGCTGATTAATCTGTTGGCAGGCAACATCCAGGCTTTTATAGAGGGAAAACTCATTAATGTTGTAAGTTAAGTCTAAAAACAGGGCTGACCGGAAAATACCGGCAGTCCTGTTTTCGTATGGCTACCCGCTGCTGCGCATTTAGTTAAAAACAGAAATTTCTCATTTTTCCCAAGACAAATGGATAATTTGGCTATACAATAATAATGGGTACTACCTATGTCTGCCCAAATCCTTTGGTCGTAACTTTGCATGATTAAGGGAGGCCGATAATGACGAAACTGAGCACTGTAAAACTACAAGACCTGGTTACATTGTCGTTTTTACAAGAATTTCAGGATAACTTCGCCTTAAGCGTAGGGGTGGCCAGTTTAATAGAGGATAATTTAGGACAGGCCATCACTTGTCCCAGTTGTTTTTCCACCTTTTGCCGGGAAATTGTCCGGACCAGTGAGGTCGGGTTAAAACGCTGCCTGGGTAATGACATGCGGGGAGCGGCCAAAGCTATGCAAACCGGCAAGCCGGCAGTATACCAATGCCATGCAGGGTTAATTGACTTTGCCGCCCCCATCATCCTTAACGGCAGAGTCCTTGGCACAATTTTCGGCGGCCAGGTGCTGACTGCAAGGCCGTCCGAGGAGCATTGCCGCAAAAATGCCCAGGAATTGGGTGTCAGTACCGATAAGTATCTGGCGGCTATCAAAGAAATTCCCATTGTTAGCAGGGAAAAAATCCAATCGGCCGCGAAAGTGCTCTTTTTGGTGGCCAACACTTTATCTAAAAATGCTTACCAAACACTGAAACTGAAAGAAAATAACCGTGAAATCATCCTGGCCTATAACCGTCTCGAAAATACATTCAACACGATGTCTGACGGCGTGTTAATCATTGATGATCACGGCATTATAAAGCAAGTCAACAGGATTACCGAAGAGCTCTTTGACCGGCCGGGTTCCGCCCTGCTGAATAAATCTGTCAAAGAGTTGATGGGAAGCCAAGCGCCGTTCATCGAGAAGGTTTATAAAGAGCAAACAGCCTATAATGACTTTGAAATTTTTATCGACACCAAGCTGGGGCGCCTCCACTGTTTATCTTCCGGCAGACCGATACTGGATGATGAAGGAATGCTGTCCGGCGGTATTATTATCCTGCGTCCGATAAAAAGAGTACATAAGCTTATCAATCGTTTAAGCGGAGCCCAGGCTACTTTCCGGTTTGACAATATTATCGGACAGTCGCCCGCCATTCTCACAAGCATCCAATTAGCCTCCCGGGCAGCGGCAGGAATGTCCAATGTTCTCATTGAGGGCGAAAGCGGTACAGGAAAAGAGGTCTTTGCCCAGGCCATCCACAATCAGAGCGCAAGATGCAAGGGACCTTTCGTGGCCGTCAATTGCGGCGCCATCCCCCGGGAACTCATAGTAAGTGAGTTATTTGGTTACACGGAGGGCGCCTTCACCGGCGCCAAGCGCGGCGGCAGGCCGGGCAAATTCGAATTTGCTGCCGGCGGCACCATTTTTCTTGATGAAATTGGCGATACGCCGCTCGAACTGCAGGTGGCCCTGCTCCGGGTAATCCAGGAACGCAAACTGACCCGCATGGGAGACAATAAAGTTATTCCAGTTGATGTAAGAATTATTTGCGCCACTAACAAGAATCTGGCCCAGGAAGTTGCCAAAGGTAATTTTCGCCAGGACTTATACTATCGCTTACATGTTATCTCCCTAAAAATCCCCCCTTTGCGCGAACGCTCGGAAGACATCCCGCTGTTATTCAACTATATGCTGCATACCATGGGCTGCGAGTGGGGCAAACCTATCAAGAAAGTTGACCCCGCAGTAATTACCCTGCTGCAGCAATATCATTGGCCGGGCAATGTCCGTGAACTGCAAAATGTTGTGGAAAGGGTTATCAGTGTTGTCAATGAGGATACCGTCAGGGTTGAACATTTACCTGAAGCGATTATCCAGCCTGCAGCTTTGACTATCGCTCTGCCGCCGGCAAGAACAAATGAACTGTTACGCTCCAGAGAAATGTTCAAACAAAACCGGAGTGAACAGGAACGCCGGCAAATAGTTGAGCTGCTGCGTAAAAGCAATGGCAATATCAGCTATACAGCCAAACAGCTGGGAATTGCCCGCAGCACACTGTATCGAAAAATGAGTCAATATAATATACCCAATTAACAATGCAGCTTTAAATTCAAGGCGGCTAAGTTTCAGACAGGATGTAACTCATCTGAAACTTAGCCGCCTTTATCTTATCAACCGTAGGAGGCATCTCGATTATTGAACATACCATTTACTATCTGCCTGATAAGCTGCTTTTTTAGTTTAGTCTGATTTTCAAAGCGCCCCTGCCGGGCAGCCTGCTCGCGTCCCAGCTCATAGCAGGTACTGTTATCAACATTAACAAGAATACCCGGCAAGCCGATCTCGGCAAAATCCCTGGCATGCTTTACCCAAAAAGCTTCACAGCAGGTGCCAATAAACACCTTGCAGCCAGCCTGTTTTAGAGCTTTCAGGTTTTCCTCAAGCATCTCATAGTTTTGAATAGTAATGGGCGCCAAACCGTACTCAGCCGCCAGTGCATAAGCGTCGCCAACATCACAGCGTCCGCACTGCCCGCACCCTTCCCGGTAACGATACCTGCACTCTGTGTCTTTGGCACAATAGGGAATGAGCAGCGTTGTCAGCGGTTGCTCAAAAATATTTTGTATCGCGCAGTTACCAACCACAGTAAGCTCATTTAGTTCTTCCGGACCGGCGCCCCAGTTCAGAAACTGCAATTTTTCCAGAGCTTTCAGTATTGTATTGCTGAAATCGTCTGCTGTCAACGTCGGAATGCAAGCATGGCATTCCCGAAAACAATCGTTTACCGTATTTCTGATCTGCTCAGGGGTAGCGGCAATATGTAATAAATTACTTTCCAGCCGGGATATTACCTCTAACGGATAGGCCTCGAAACTACCGGTTATGGAGATAGCGTCAATACGCTGCCGGCTGCTGTCCACAGACATAGCAACGGTAATTAGCGACTGTTCTTTCAAGGTGCTTCGCAATTGATAACCGGCTGGACGGGAGACCGACCGGCTGCCGAATACCCAGTGCCTTGCAGCAACTTCCTGACAGGACGTTTGGTAATAGGCTTCTTCCCCAGGTGTCATTTTTCCCTCACAGGCGGCAACCTGGAATATCCGGCAAAAACCGGCGGTGATTGCTGCCTTGATTACAGCCGGCGGCGGCGGAGCACCAAGCACTGAAGCCAGACTGGCAAGACTCTGTTTAAACAAATCAACTTCCTTGTTTACCAGTTTTTCGGTAGGAATACGCAAAGCCCGCAGCAGGGTGTGGACATCACTGTCACTGACACGGATATAGCCCTGACAGAAAAACGCCGGCCCCTGCCGTGTGCCGCTAAACCAGGCAATTTGACGGCCTGCCGCTTCGATGGCCGCAGGGTATTGGTATTGAGCCTTTACACCCAGTTGGCTTAATCCCTCGATGATGGCGGCAGCAATTTGGTATCGCAGGGTGTCCGCCTGATTTGCCGCAGCCTGCCCGGCGCGCGGCAATACCACTTCCCAGCCCAGCAGCGAACCGTCCCAATAAACAGTGTTTCCCCCTGTCAGCCGGCGATTAATGTCAATCGACTGTTGCTGACAGAAATCCAGCCTGACTTCCTGTTCAGCACGCTGATAGTGTCCAAGTAAAACACAACCGGCAGTAAACTGAAAAAAACGCAGCGTATCGGGGATTAACCGCTCGCGGCCAGCAAGCAGCAAGGCTTTATCCAATGCTATGTTTTGGGAACACGTCAGGCAGCCTGTGTCTATAACCCGCCAGCCTGGTTTCATCCGGGTTTCCCTCCCTCAATGACGGCCCCAGCTACAGTACGCAGCCGGGAACTGCAAGTTTTGTCCGGCGTAATCAGAGAAATGCGCGGTTAACGCAAACACGGCCGGTTTGCTATGGCAAAATGCCGCAGCAGGTTTCCTGATAAACAACCTCATAGCCGAGCGACTGTACATAATCCACCGTTTCCCGGGCCGGATAGGCAATGGCGTCAAAACCGGCTTCCACCGCCAGCCGCTCCACCGTCCGGGCATATAGTCCCGGTGGCCGGGCACACCCCAAAGCCAGCGGGGTCTGCGGCAATAAGCGCCTGGCCGTTTGGAAAACTTCGGCCACCCGTTCAGGTGGCGGCGGCAATACGCCTTGCATGGGAGTATTGGCCAAAGGATTGAGGAGCACCAGCACCAGACTTGCCGCCCCTTCTGCCGCCACCATGTCAAGGGCGGCATATTCCCCGCGGATATTACCGTAATGCAGGCCGATAACAATATGGGGCGAAGCCTTCAGCCCGGCAAGCCGCGCGGCCCGCAGACTGTTCTGATAGTCTGCCGGGGTATGCGGCAGATGGTAGACCTCACGAATGGTGTCACTGTCGCCAATCAGGTCAAGCGCCACCCGGGTCACATTGGCGCCGGCCAGCAGCCTGGCTGTTTTTTCTGTCAGCAAGCCGGGATGAATAACTACAGACAACCCCATGCCGGTCATTGCTTTTAACGCGCCGGCAAAGGGCTCCAGCGGTACACTGCCGTCCCGGCAGGCCCCGCCGCTAATCAACACTCCCCGGCAGCCGCGCCCCAGCAGCTTTTTGCCCAATTGCACCAGTTGTTCAGGCTCAGGCGCCGGCAACATAGTAGTTAACAGGTGCCCCCGGCAGTGTTCGCAGCGGCACTGGCACTCAGAACCGGTAATGCTGATATTGGCAAAAGAGTGGGCGTTGTTTTGAAATAACCCATTGTCGTAATGTCGCGCGCCTGGCGCATAAAAGGCAATACTATTCATCCCATATCTGCCCTTTGACAGTAGTCAGGTCGGCCGCTTCCGGCCAAAACGGGTAGTTGCGCAAAACAGGGCCCGGGCGCTCGTTTCCATACGGCCGGTTACAGGCAACACAACCGGTCCGGTCAGGACAACCTGAGGTCATGAAGGGCGCGCCTGCCGCCAGATCGTCCCCTAACAGCTCCACCAGCCGCCGGCCATAACTCACGATTTTTCCCTGTGGATCAAAGGCCAAATCAGCCAGGCTGATTTGTTGTTTATTTAAAAGGTAGGCCGCCAGTTGAATGCGCCGGTATTGTCCATAGGACGGCGGCTCACAGCTGCCCAGCTTGCTGCCGGGTTCCGGGCAAAAGGAGAACAGATGGGCCTGCGCCCCGTATTGATTGGCCCTGGCTATGGCCTGAACCATGGCTTGTTCGGTTTCACCCAAGCCGACAATCAGGTGAACACTGACCTGTTCACAGCCAAACACGGCAACCGCTTGCTCAATGGACTCCCAGTACTTGGCCCACCGGTGCGGCCCGCCAACTGCCGCCCCCCGCATAGCCGCAAACAGCTCCGGTGTCGCAGCATCTACCGCTATGCCCACCCGGTCGGCGCCACCGGCTTTAATGGCCTCAAAAAAAGCCGTTGCAGCCGGCAGGATGGTGGGTGATGCCAGAACGCTGAGCGGCAAATCGGTCCGGGCGCTCAGTTCTGTTACCATACCGATACAATCAGCCGCCGCCCGGGGATGAGTAACCATCGACAGGCAAATCCGGCCGAGTTTTTTGACTTTACCGGCGGCCGCCGGTGGCGGCTGCCGTAAAATGTCGATAATAGCCGCCAAGCTGTATACCGGCCATTTTACCCTGATGAAGGTGTTTTCCTCCGGCTCGGCCTGCCGTTCCCTGGCCAGGCCGCAGTAGCTGCAATTGGCGCGGCATCCGTCCTGATAAGTCATTAACAAGTTTAAGCTGCCCGGACATGCATTGCGGTAAAAACTGCCCGGCTCCAGGCCCAGCGCCATAGCGCCGGCCAGGCTGGTCTGCACAAAATCGGGGCTTTCCCGTCTGCTGGAATTATCCATGACCGGCCTCCTCTCACTACAAATATTACATATTTACAACGTACTAAAGCTTTGTGCAGGCGGGTAGTGTGTTGGCAAAAGCGGCAGTTAAACGCCAGTGTTGGAGCGTTGTCAATGCACTGCCCGCCTGCCTGCCAGATTCTTTGCTGCCGAATATATACCACCCGCTTACTGTTGGGCAAAATACTCCGGAAAAGCAATCCAGCTGCGCCGGATCAGGGCGGTGAATTCGGCGGGGTTATCTGTCCAGCCCTGATTGCGGCTTACCAGCCGGTCGCAGGCAACGGCAAACCGGGGACCATACTCTGCCTCAAGCGCACGGGCATAGCTTGCGGCAACCGGCTCTTTCCCCCGGCTGTCCAGGTGCCTGAGTACCGCCCCGGCAGCCAAACCGCCGCTGACAACGGCATTCATAATGCCGGCGCCGGTAATGGGATGAGTACAGCCGGCGGCATCGCCGGCCACCAGCATCTGTCCGGCAGCCACACAGCGAACCAGGCCGCCGGCCGGTATCAGGCCGCCGGTTGCGGCCAAACCGGCTTCAGCCCGCACAATTTGCCTGGCCGCCAGCTGGCGGCAAAAATCTTTCAGCAAGCTTTTGAGGCTGCCTTGGCAGGAATGATGTACCGCCACCCCGACATTGGCTATTTTGCCTTTCGGAAACACCCAGGCATAGCCGCCATAATAGCCGGCATCAAAATGAATTTCCGCAGTTGCCAGCGCTTTGGTCAACCGCATTTCATACTGCAGCGCGGCACACAGCTCCTGCGGCGCGTTGCCCAGCGTTTTGCCGACAACCGACCGCGGACCATCACAGCCCAAAATATACCGGGCGCTGATTCCGGCGGTGTGAACGCCGTTGGTTACTACAGTTACCACCTTACCGTCAATGCCGGTCACCCGGGTTGCGCTCATAACCCTGACACCTGCCGCTTTGGCCCGCTCAACCTGATGTTGCTCCCACAGCCCCCGGTTGAGGATATACCCCGGCGCCCGCAGCACACTTGCCGGCCTGCCGCCAATAAAGGTGGTAATGCCCGGAACCGGCTGGGCAATATCGCTTTCCCGGAGAACGGTATGGCGCGCCATAACGACAGGCACGAACTCGGCACACTGAACCTGGCTGCCAATGCTTGGCCGCTGCTCCAGCATGGCCACCCTGAGCCCTGCCTGGCCCAGACGGATTGCGGCAGCGCTGCCCGCCGGTCCGGCCCCGACGACAACAGCGTCATAGTGTTCACCGGCCGGCTTCACAGCACACCTCCCCCGGAGGACTCTGCTGCACCGGCTGCATCGCTTTGGCCTGCTCAACAGCCAGCAATACGGCTTCAATAAAATGTTCGGGCCCAACACCCGGAATCTCAGCCTGGTGGCTGCGGAAAAAATCCCGGATAATGCCGGCAATCCGCCTGCTGTCAGCCGGCGTATTTTTCAGGGCTGTTTCCAGATCATTGATGACCCTGGCCGGATAGGCAAAGAAATCGCCGCTGATAAACAAATATTTAATGACCCGGGCGCCTTCATCCAGACGCATTTGCACCCGGATCAGACCGCCCGGCGCCTTATAGCTGGCCGTGCAGTCAACGGTATTGAGCACAGCGCCGGCTTGGCCGTAAATCCACTCCGGGCTCTCAAACTGCGGCAAATACGCTGCCAACAGTGCCGTTTCCCGGGCAGTAAGCTTGCCGGGAACAAATTCATAGGCCAGTGTTTGCCGCAGGCCGGTTAACACTGCCTGCTTGATTACCGCGTCCGGCGGTACATAACCCAGCTGCCCGGTAAGGGAGGTTACCCGCTCCCGCATGGATGTGACGGCTTTATCACTCAGTTTTTCCAGGGGAAAACGCAATACTCGCAGCATCTCATCAATGTCAAAATCCACCAGCAGGCTGCACTGGAAGACAAAAGAGCCGGCCAGCTCGGTGCCGCCGGTGCCGGCAATTTTCCGGCCCCTGATTTCAATATCATTCACCGGGCGATAGGCGGCCTCCAGCCCCATTGTCCGCAGCCCGGCGGCCATGGCCTCACACAGCAGGCGGTACATGCCCTCCACCTGCCGGGGAATACCGGGGGTGTTTTTGCCGGCATACAGCTCCCAGCCTAATTCCAGCCGCCCCCAGTACAAACTGCCGCCGCCGGTGATTCGCCGGTTGATGTCAATGCCGTTTTCCCGGCAATAAGGAACATTCACTTCTAAAAAAGTGTTTTGGTGCAGCCCCACCAGCGCGCACGGCTTAAATTGCAGAAACCGCAGGGTATTGGGAATCAGCCCCCGGCTGTGGGCCTCAATAATGACCTTATCCAAAGCCATGTGCTCGGCGGCGGTACGCGGCGCCGAATCCAGGACCCGGAAAGTAGTGCCGTTATCCGCAGCAGGCATTTGCTTTTTCCGCCTCCACCAGCCAGGACCGCAGCCCGGCAGCCGACATCAGACCGTTAAGCTCTTCCGGCCGGGACAGCTCAATCTCGGCAAACCAGCTATGGTAAGGCAGGCGGCCAATAAGCGCCGGACTGGCCAGCACTGCCTGGTTTACATTGGTTATCCTGCCGCTCGCCGGCGCATAGATGCGTCCCACCCATTTGCCCGCTTCCAGCGAGCCGCAGGTACCGCCGCCTTCTACCGCTGTACCGGCAGGCGGCAGCGACAAGTATAATACATCCCCGGTGATCTCCAGACCATAAGAAGTCAAACCGAATAAAATTTTACTGCCTGTTCTTTTAATCCACTGGTAATGCGTGTCATACAATAGTTCCTCCGGAAAATTCCGGCTGGTACCCTCCATCGTCCCTGCTCCTTTCTCAAGCTGACATTATTCATCCAGGGCCATTAACAACAATTCGGCAACATTCATGACCTGGAGCGGCAGTTTTTCCGCCCTGGCTGCCTTTTCCAGCATCTGCTCACACTGCTGGCAGGCTGATACCACAATAGACGCCTGGGTTGCCGCCGCTTCCCGGATACGTTTCCGGGCAATGGCATCGGCCAGGGTCTGGTCGGCCCCCTGCAAATTCCCCCCGCCGCCACAGCAGGTGGATTCCTCGCCGCAGGTGGCCATTTCTCTGAAATTAAGGCCGGGAATACCGGCAATAATTTGCCGCGGCGCCGCCGTAATCCCGCTGTTGCGGCCCAAATCACAAGGGTCATGGTAGGTAACCGTTGCCGTTAGCGCCTGGGGCACCAACTTGCCCTGCGCCAGCAGTTCGGCCAGCAGTTCGGTCGCGTGAACCACTCTAAAACCAAGATCTTCGCCTAACAGCTCCGGATAGATATGGCTCCAGACATGATAACAGGAAGCGCAGCCGGTAACCAGGGTGGCGGAACCAAGCTGCCGCACCTTGTCGACATTATGCCGGGCATATTCGGCAAGGTCGGCCGCCTGGCCGGCGGCCAGCAGGGGAAAACCGCAGCACCATTCTTCCGCCCCCAGGGTGGTAAAACTGACTTTTGCCTTTTCCAGCAGTTGCACCATGGCCACCGGTATTTGCGCGGCCCGGGGAAAAAAGGAGGATACACAGCCCACAAAATAGACAATGTCGGCTCCCGGTTCCTGGTCCAGATACTCAGGCACCTCCTCCAGGTCTTCCGCCCAGTCCAGCCGGGTGGCATTGGCGAAATTGGAAATATTTTTCTTGCTCTTCAAATTCCCGGCCAGCGCGGTATAGGCTGCCGGCGCTTTGCCCTGGGCCACCAGTTCGGTCCGCAAATCCTGCCATAAGGCCTGCAAATCAATTCTGGCCGCACAGGCGCGGGTACAGGCGCCGCACATCGTACACTGGGTAATCCGTCTGGCATAGTCCTCGCTGATTGAGCCGCCGCCATTTCGGGCAAACAGTTCACGGGCCAGCGAAATTTTTGCCCTTGGCGCCGCCGACTCCCAGCCGATTTCCCGGTATACCGGACAGTCACTGCGGCAATTGCCGCACCTGCCGCAGATCAGGGATTCCTCGATCAAATCTTTATAAAAACTGTCTGCGCTCATGACTTATTCCCCCGCCTTCCCTGGTATACCATGGTAGTGGCTGCCAGCAAATCCATTCCCAGGCCAAACAGTGCCGGCTGCAGCAGCAGAGGCGGCTCATACCGTTTGCCGGGATTCATAATATTGTTGGGATCAAGCAATTGTTTGCGCTTTTTCAGGGCAGCCAGCTCTGCCGGCGGTTGGCACCGCTTTACATACGGCGTGTTCCACAGGCCGATGCCATAAGGCTGGCCGCCATGCCGGGCACCGATATCATGCAGTTTTTTTACCAGCGCCAGCCCCTGCAGATAACCGATGGTATCGCGTTCGTCGGCATTAAACATGGTCATGACCATGGCATGACCTGGTGCTACAATATGGCCGTAGCTTTTTAAACCTAACTGTTTCCGGGTTTCAAACACAGCCACATCGGCCAGATAATCGGCCAGCTTTTTAATAGGCAGCCATAACTCGGCTCCCAGGAGGGACGGGCCCTCCCGTTTTAAGACTAAGGAAAAAAACCGGTGCTGCCATTCGTGCCCGGCCTCTTCTTCCCCCAGATCGCCGCCGTCCGCCTGGTGCAAGCAGCGCTCATAGTCCAGGCGGGCCGCAGCCGTTTGGGCTTTGGTGCCATCGGCGTCAAAGGCCACCGTGTACGCAAGCGCCGCCCGTTGGTCTGCCATACCCAGCCGCTGCCTGAGTGAGTTACAGCCAGGATCGCTGAAATGCAGGTTAAAGGGCTTGTTGGCTAACGCTGCCGCCTGCTCGATAAAATCCTGCATTTGCTCAGCATTCTGAAACTCGGCCAGGCCATGCCAATCACTCTCCGGCTGGGACCGCACCTTAAGTTCGACCTCAGTCACAATACCCAGGGTTCCCTCAGAGGCGGCAAGCCAGGCAACCGGCGGTTCACTGGTTTGGCTTAATTGCCGCACGCTGCCGTCAGGCAGGACTACCTGGGCCGCGAGGACCTGTTCCACTACCGGACCGTATGGCAAGCTGCCCAATCCATATCCCATCATAACCAGCCAGCCGCCGACAGTAGCGGCCTGGGCGCTGCTGGGATAAGAGCAGGCTGCCAGCCCCACCCGGTTTAACGCCCGTTCCAGCCGCCACCAGGTCAGCCCGGCCTCCACCCGGACCGTCTTGTTCACTTGATCAATGGCTAATATATTGTCCATACCGTTTATGTCTACAAGTATGCCTTGCCGGGTACATACCGTATTGAAATAGACGGTAGACCCTCCGGCCCTGGTAGTGACCGGAAGCTGCTTGGCAGCGGCCAGCGTGACAATGGAGGCGACTTCTTCAGTAGTCTTAGGTCTGACGACAATATCCGGCAGCGTTTTGGCAACCGGTTTTACCAGAAAATCCGGTACAGGCGCCAGATCCCGCTCATAAAAGCCGCGTTCGAACAAATCGTCGGTAGCACGCTCGCCAAACATTTGCTTTACACTTGCCACCGTTTGAGCGTCCATAACTCTCCTCCTCCCTTACAAGGCTGGCTCGCGCGTCTACTCTGGTTTGGCATACTTGGCATGTTCTTCGGTGAAAAATGCATCAGCTGCATCGCCGTGAATCAGAGTTTGCAGCCCTGCTGCCAGATCATCGGGCTCCATGACACAAATCCAGCCGGCACCATAACTGTCGCTGTTCAACAGCTTGGGATTGGCCGGCAGCTCGGTATTGGCTTCCAGCACTGTTCCCGACATCGGCACCTGAATTTTTCCGGCCCATTTGCCGGACTGAATGGAACTGAGCGTGGCCCCGGCCGCCAGCGTTTTTCCCACCCGGGGAATACGGATAAAGGTAATTTCCCCGGCTAATTTTTGCATAAAGTCGGTAATGCCGATACGGATTTTATTTTCTTCCACCTTTACCCAGGCATGATCGCTTGTATAGTAAAGTCCTTGCGGAATCTCATACTGCGCCACGAAAAAAACACTCCTTTTCTCTTTCGTATACTATCTGGCCAGAATCCAGTCGGCCACGACAGCCGGCAAGACTCCGGCCGCGCCGCCGGCAGCCTGGCGGAGCCACTCTGCCACCACCGGCTTGACCGCCTGCTCGTGCCAGGCACAGCCAGACAGCAAGGACGCCAGCAGCTGCAGCCGGCAGGGCTCCAGGCAGGCAGGCCCATAATGGGCAAATTCAATAATTTTATTATTTTGGAGCACCAGGATGGCGTAGCCGGCGCAGGAGCCGTTCCGGTTGCCGCAAGCGTTTTGACTGTCAGGAGTTGGCTTAAGGCACCGGGGAAACGGCTGCAGACGGACATAAGTTCCCTCATTGATTTTCACCTGGCGCACCCTGCTCCGTTTGCCGGGCAGCTGTAAAAACTCCGGGCTGGTTAAATACCTGGCCGTCTTAGCGGCACCGGCCTTTAAAGCCGCAGTATATTCCGCCGGCGTCAGTTCCAGCCAGGTGGCAAAATGATGAACTAACCGCGCTTCGACCGCCTCATAGTCCGGCAAGCAGCCAAGCTCTTCCTCCATGGTTGTCAGATACCGCTCCAGGGAAAGCCTGAGCTGATCGCGGAACCGGCTGCCGGGAACCTTTAGGACATTGGCCATGGCCGTCCGGTCAAAGGCCAGCAGAATATTGCCTGTATATACCGCAAAGCCGTTAATATCGCCGGCACCGTTGCCGGATATCTTTTTGCCGTTAACAACAATATCGGCAGGCAGCTTAACGGCAGCCGGAATAGCAAAGTCGGCCAGGGTTTGGATGGCCGGCTGCAACAGCTGCCCGAAGAAAGCTTCTCGCCGGCCGGTCAACAGCGGGTTGTCGGCCCGTAATACCAGTTGAAAAAAGATTTGCTCCTCGGCCAGCAGCACCATGCCGCCGCCGATATCCCGCCTGATGATGGGAATGTTATGTTCCTGGCAATACTCCAGATTGACTTCCTGCTCCAGATCATCATGCAGGCCCAGGCAGACACACCGGCCTGCCGGCCGGCAGATAACCAGCCCTTCCTGCCGGCCTTGGGCCAGCACATGATAGATGGCCTGTGTCTCATCCCACGGGATAGCCCCGAGCCGGTACAGCTTCATGTAACCAGCCTCCGCTCTACCCGGCCTGGGCGGTATGTAACCGCAAACACTGCGGCAAACTGCCGGGCCAGGCAGGCCGCTACTTCCTCCAGGCCGGCCTCAATGCCCAGGCCGTGCAGTGACACAACCGGCCTGTCGGTAATGCCGCAGGGATTAATCAGGCCAAAATACCGCATATCCGGGTTAACGTTGAGCGCAAAACCGTGCATCGACACCCAGCTGCGGGCGCCAATCCCGATGGCGGCAATCTTGCCGGCCGCCGTCCACACTCCTGTCAGTCCCGGCTCCCGGTAGCCTTTCAGACCATAACAGGCCAGCGTTTTGATAATGACTTCCTCCAACAGCCGGATGTAGCGGTGCAGGTCCTGCCCGTAGCCCTTCAAATCCAGAATGGGATAGCCCACGATTTGCCCCGGCCCATGGTAGGTGACGTCACCGCCCCGGTCGACTTCAATGACTTTTACCCCCTGTTCCAGCAGCGTTTTTCCTGACGCCAGGATATTGCGCTCACTGCCGGCCCTGCCGACAGTAATGGTATGATTATGCTCCACCAGAATGAGCGTGTCGCAGGTATCGCCACGGCGGCGGGCGGCGGCTGTCTCCTGCTGTATTTTCCAGGTATCTTCATACTCCAGCCGCCCCAGGGTTAGCAGACTGCATATTTTTTTTGGCTTCTTCATATCTCCCTGACATTTATGCCTGTCGCTGAAAGAGGTCGTCACCGCTCTTGCCTTCCAGTCCGGGATGATTGTCAAACCGCACCACCCCGACAACGGCTTTGCCGTTTACTGCCTGCTTAATGGCCGCCACACCTTCACTGCCAAAACCGCCGCATAACTCAATGGCGGCAATGCCCTGCCCGCTGAGCTCCCGGGCGGCCGTCACCGCGGCCTGATAGTTGCTGACTCCCACCACAGTCAATTCCACCGCCGGTGTTGCCACCACGGCCCGGTGGATTTGGTTGTCGGCGGCCGGTGCCACAAAAATAAAGGCTGCTTTCAGCATGATATACCCTCCCTATGTATAGTTTTGCCGGTTACCTGTGAGCCAATTGGGCAAAGGTAACCCCTGCATGATAGGAACTGCGGACCATGGGTCCGGCATTAACATGAAAGAACCCGATCGCAAACGCCTCTTCTTTAAGCCACTCGAAAACCTGGGGATGCACATACTCGACAATCGGCAGATGGGCCGGCGACGGACTGAGGTATTGCCCAAGGGTCAGCATTTGACAACCGGCGCGGTGCAGGTCTTTCATGACGCCAATGACTTCATCCACTGTTTCCCCCAACCCCAGCATCAAACCCGATTTAGCGATTGTTTTCACACCAGACTCACGCACCCGGCTGATAAGCTTCAGGGACCTGGCATAGACAGCCTGCGGCCTGACAGCAGGATACAGTCTGGGTACTGTTTCGGTATTATGATTTACTATATCAGGCTGAGCCGCCAATACTTTGTTGACAGCCTTCTTATTGCCTTTAAAATCGGGAATTAGCACCTCAATAGTGGCCTCCGGCAATTCTTCTCTGACGGCGCGGATGGTGGCGGCAAAATGTCCGGCGCCGCCATCAGGCAAATCATCTCTGGTAACCGAGGTAACCACAACATGCTCCAAACCCAGCTGCCTGGCTGTTGCTGCCACCATATACGGCTCATCGGCGTCAACCTGCTCGGGAACATCATGGGTTACCGCACAGAAGCGGCAATTGCGGGTGCAGTTTTTCCCCAAAATCATAAAGGTGCACGTTTTATTGCCAAAACACTCGCCAATATTGGGACAATCGGCGCTCTCACATACGGTATGCAGCCGCCCCTGGCTGAGCAGCTGCTGCATACCGGCGAGCGCCTGTTCGTCAGGGGCAGGAACTGTTAACCATTCCGGTCTGTCTCGAACCATGACAGCAAAGCTCCCTTTGTTATTCAAAAGCATCCAGCGCCTTCAGCACGCTGGTAGCTACATACGCCATAGCCGGCGACCCGCCGAAAGCTACCGCGACAGCGGCTGCTTCTAGAATTTCTTCCCGGGTTGCGCCCTCTGCCAGCGCCTGTTTGATATGAAGATTAATGCAGTATTCGCACCGTACGGCCACCGCAATGCCGATACCGATAAGTTCTTTGTGCTTGCGCTCCAGTTCGCCTTCCACATAGGCCGCCTGGTCCATCTGTATAAACGCGGCGGTCAACTCCGGGCTTTCGCTTTGCAAAGCGCCGATTCCAGTCTGTAACTCACTGACTAATTCCATAGGATCGTTTGCCATAATCCATTCCCTCTTTCCTTTTTTAAATGATAAATTCTCAGATAAAAATCTTATGCGGCTGTTCAATCAGCTTGAGCAAGGTGCTGAGGAATGCTGCGGCCGGCGCGCCGTCAATTACCCGGTGGTCGAAGGCCAGCGACAGGGCCAGCATGGGCCGGATAACGATTTGGCCGCCGATGACAACCGGTTTTTCCACTGTCCGGCCAACCCCCAGAATGGCCGACTCCGGCTGGTTGATAATCGGGGTAAAATAATCCACCGAGCCGTAACCGCCCAGATTGGTGACCGTAAAGGTGCCACCGTTCATTTCGTCAGGCTCCAGTTTATTTTTCTTAGCCCGTTTGGCAAAATCTTTAACTTCCTTACTTACTTCAGCCAGCGCTTTCTGATTGGCCTGTTTGACAACCGGGACCACCAGCCCCTCCGGCAGGGCAATAGCCACACCGATGTTGATCTCGGACAGCACCTTTATCTCTTCATCACCACACAAAGTGGTGTTAATCCGGGGATGGCGTTCCAGAGCTCTGGCCACGGCCTTGACCAAAATGTCGGTTACCGAGATTTTTTCCGTATCTTTGACATCGCTGTTGATTGTGGCCCGCAAAGACTGCAAGGCCGACAGATCGACACTCACATGCTGGGTAACCTTGGGAGCTACGGCCCAGCTATTGGCCATATTATCGCCAATGGCCCGCCGCATGCCCTCGTAGGCAATGATTTCCAGGGCAGGCCGCTCATCTGCCGGTGGCTGACTCATAAACTGTTCAACATCTTCCCTGGTGATCCGTCCTTCCGGCCCGGTTCCGGCAATAAGGCTATAATCTATGCCGTTCTCTTCGGCCAGCTTACGGGCTATGGGGGAAATTTTGACCCGCCCGCCTGCCGCAACTTTAACAGCCGCCGGCTGTATAGCCGCTGCTGCCACCGGGGCGGCAGTTTTGGCGCCGCTGGCCACGGCTGCTTTGAGCAGGGCACCGATATCCTCGCCGGCCTGGCCGATGACCCCGAGCAGTCCGCCGACCGGCAGCTTGGCTTTTTTATCAGCGGCAATTTTTAGCAGTATCCCGTCCGCCGGCGCGTCCACTTTGTTGGTAATCTTATCTGTCATAATTTCCAGCAGGGCTTCGCCTTGCTTAACGGTCTCTCCCTCTTTTTTAAACCACTTGCCGACAATGCCTTCTTTCATGGATAAGCCCAGCTTGGGCATGTTAACCTGAGTTGCCATTTACCTTCCTCCTTTGGTGTAAAACCACTAGTCACAAATTCTCCGGCTAAAGCCTTGGGCCACCGCCTGGTACAAGGTTTCTGCCACCTGAATGACTTTGGGACCGTCAAAAGTCAGCTGCAGCTCTGCCGTTTCGCCTGCTCCGACCTCGACTTCCCGTTCCCCGTCCAGCGCAATTACGCAGGGCGTTGTTGCCACAGCTATCCTCTGGCCGATAGCAATATACTCATAGCTTTGCACGGCCACCGTTTCAAGCAGGCCGGGGGCAATCGGCGCCAGTACGTGAGTCTTGCCGCCGCCCGGCGTAATGGCAACACCCCGTTCTTCCTCCGCCGTTACCGGCGCCAGGTGGCCGGCAATGGCTGAGATGCCGATGTTATGCGCCTGGCCCCGGGTAACCACGATTTGCCTGATTCGGGCCACATCCCATACCGCCCGGGACCCAATAAACGTATCTGTCAGCACTACGGCATCAATCAGCGCGCTGTCCACCATCCGGCCATTCTTATAAACAAGGATCTGTTTGCTGGGATTAATGGCCGGGGGGCCGCTTACCAGTCCTTTGGCGACAGCCCCGGCAGCCAGACCGGCAATCGTACCCTCGACCATGGTCGGAAACACATTATTGGTGCCGGTGGAAATGGGAAGTATGGGTACATCCCGGCAGCCCTGCGCCACCAGCCGGTTGGTGCCGTCGCCGCCCATGGTGATAATGACGTTGACACCGTCTGCCGCCATGGCGGCCGCTGCCTGCAGGCTGTCGGTCTGTGTGCCTGTAAGGCAAATATTGGCCGGGACAATCTCCAGCTGCGGCCGATGCCGCAGGCCGATGCTATTGACGGCCCGCGTAACGATGCCATGGTATTCCGGCATATACACAATCCTGTCAATACCGGCAGCCGCCAGGCTTAAAATCAGCCGGCGCACAATATTTACCTTTTCCTGGTTGTCGAATACTGTGCCGTAGGCTACCAGCCGCCTGATATCCTTGCCTGATGCCGGATTGGCAATAATCCCTACCTGTTCCATACTTCCATCCACCGCCTCAGAGAATTAATCGGAATTAAAACAGGCTTTTAACTGCCTGAATAATTTTTTCTTCACTGGGTATAACAGCCTGTTCCAGTACCGGGCTGAAGGGAATACAAACATCCGGCATAGTCACCCGCTTAATGGGAGCATCCAGATAGTCCATACCTTCTTCGGCCACAATGGCGGCGATTTCCCCGCCAAAACCGCCGGTTCTCACGGCTTCGTGGACAATGACCAGTTTGTTGGTTTTGCCGACAGACTGCAGGATAGCCGCTTTATCCAGCGGCACCAGCGTACGCGGATCAAGCACCTCGGCCTGAATGCCTTCTGCTGCCAGCGCTTCGGCAGCCGCCAACGCCTTGTGTACCATCCAGGACCAGGCAACTATGGTCACATCCGAGCCTTCCCGCTTGATGTCGGCTTTGCCCAGCGGAATAACATATTCGCCTGCCGGCACCTCGCCGCGGACGCCCATCAATTGCTTATGCTCAATATATACCACCGGATTGTCGTCACGGATGGCTGCCGCCAGCAACCCCTTGGCATCTGCCGGGGTGGAGGGCATTACCGTTTTAATACCGGGAATATGGGTAAACCAGGCTTCCATGCTCTGGGAATGCTGGGCGGCGGCAGACATGCCCGCACCGCAGGGGGTACGCAGTACCATAGGAATTTTGGCTTTGCCGCCGAACATATAGCGCATTTTGGCGGCCTGATTGAATAATTCATCCATGCAGACGCCCATGAAATCAATAAACATAATTTCCGCTATAGGTCTTAACCCGGCGGCGGCAGCGCCAACAGCAGCACCGACAATGGCGGTCTCACTAATGGGAGTGTCTATGACCCGGCCGGGGAATTCTTCAAACAGCTTGCCGGTAACACCGAAGCAGCCGCCAAAACAACCGACATCCTCGCCCCATAAAAACACATTGGGATCACGTTGCATTTCCACCCGCATTCCGTCCCGGATGGCCTCAGCATATGTCATTTCTTTCATTTTCTTCACCCTTTCATTGTTTACTTTTTATGCGTAGACGTCTGTTAAAGCATCTTCCGGACTGGGATCCGGACTGGTATTGGCAAATTCCACGGCAGCTTCAATTTGCCGATCCACTTTAGCTTTGATTTGCTCCAGTTCCTCTTGCGTAGCATATTTGAGCTCTGTCAGTTTCCGGGCAAAGCGGGGAATCGGATCTTTTTGCAGCCATTCCGCTTGTTCGTCCGAATCTTTATATGTGCCAGGGTCGCCTTCGAAATGGCCGCGCCACCGCCAGGTTTTGCATTCAATCAGGCTGGGCCCCTCGCCCCTTCTCGCCCGGGCAATAGCCTCGGCGGCCGCCTCGGTAACAGCCATAACATCATTACCGTCCACTACGACACCGGGAATACCATAGGCGCCGGCCCGGTCGGCAACATCATTAACCACCATGTGATTACGCTGGCAGTTGGAAATGCCGTATAGATTATTTTCACATACATACACTACCGGCAGTTGCCAGATGGAAGCCATGTTGATGGATTCATGCAGAGTGCCGCGGTTGGAAGCGCCGTCGCCGAAGAAGCATACTACCACCGCATCACTTTTCTTATATTTGCAGGCAAAAGCCGCACCGGCGGCAATTGGCTGGCCGGCGCCAACAATGCCGTTAGCGCCCAAAATGCCTAAATCAACATCGGCAATGTGCATGGAGCCGCCTTTGCCTTTGCAATAACCGGTTGCTTTACCAAACAACTCGGCCATCATCAAATCGACCTTGCCGCCTTTGGCAAGCAAATGTCCATGTCCCCGGTGCGTGCTGGTGATGAAATCCTTATCTGCCAAATTAGCGCATACGCCGGTAGCCACCGCTTCCTCACCCAGATACAGGTGCACAAAGCCCGGCAGTTTGTTATCGGCAAACAAATCCACGGCTTTGCTTTCGAAAGCTCTGATGGTCAGCATCGTCTCATACATTCCGATTAGCTTCTCTTTTGAAAATTCCATAATTCTCCCCCCATTTTCTTCTAGCCTGTACTTGCCTGTTTGACGGTTAGGGCACATTAACATAGACAGTGACTGCCGCGGCCACGGCAACAATGGTGTCGCCTTCCCCCAAGGCCGCCAGGTGCAGCCCCTGCACGTCCAGCCCTCCTGCAACCGCTTCCACCGTAACTGAACCAAACGGGACCACACTCTCAACTTCAGCCAAATTCAATTGCTCCGGATACGGTGAGCCCAGCCGGATTTGCACCTGCATCTGGTTGGGATCACGAATGCCCAGGATATCAAACAAACCGCATAAGCAGCAGCGGGATATCGCATCTTTTACTGCGCGCTGCGCCGCTTTGGTCACATTGCCGCCATGCAGGTCGGCGCCAAATCCCAGCTCAACAATATAACGCTTATACGCCATTTCGTCACCTCCCTTCACCGCTCTGCCTCTCACTGTTTCTGTTCGCTTTATACTATTGCAAGCAGTATGCCAAAAAAACGGAAGGCAGCCTGATTTTGTCAAATAGCCAGGCTGCTCCCGGTTTTTCACCTTGCCCAGAGCGGTAATACGCTTGTATGTTGTAGTGTTCATGGTGTCCGAGTGTAGCGTGGGTAGCAGCACTGTTTTATTTCGCTACACTTTTGAGAAAAAGGTACAGGTCATAACCGGCAGGCAGGGTTATGAGCAGCCGCCGTCAACATTTAACGTTTGTCCGGTAACATGCGGACTGTCAATAAAGAATAACACCGCCTTGGCCATATCCTCCGGCGTCTGATCCACGCCCTGGGGAATCATGGCCTGAACATTGCGCTGGTAGCTTTCCTCCTCGCTTTCCCCGGGATTGGCCCAGGCCTTGCGGAGGTTCACCCACATTTCAGTGGCGACAATACCGGGGGCAATGGCATTAACCGTAATATTATCTCTCACCAGTTCTTTGGCCAGGGCATTGGTGAAGCCGATTACGGCAAATTTGGACGCACAATAGTGAGCCAGGCCGGGATAGCCGGTTTTACCTGCTATTGAGGAAAAATTAATGATTCGCCCGCCGCCCTGCTGCTTCATCTGGGCAATGACTGCCTGGTTAGTGATGAAGGTGCCTTTGGCATTGGTGTCAACAACAGCATCCCAGTCGGCCTCGGTCAGGTCTGCCACCTGCTTGCAGGTTATCAGACCGGCGGCATTAATCAGAATATCCAGTCGCCCAAAGCGTTCCACCGTAGCCTTAACCATTTGTCCAGCATCAGCAACTTTGGTAATATTGGCTTCAACGGCAATGGCCTCAGTGCCGTTGGCCTGTAATTCGGCAGCCAGTTTTTTGGCCGCCGTATACCCGCCAATATTTTTACTGCCATATTGATTGGCTGCCGACTCAACAAAATCAGCCGCCGCTATCGCGATGTGCGCCCCTTCGCGGGCAAGAGCCTCGACAACACCTTTGCCAATGCCGGTGCCGCCTCCGGTAACCAAAGCAACTTTCCCTTTCAGCAACATTGATACCACTCCTTATAAAATTAATTTAAAAGGGTTTTACCAGTATTTTGATGTTTTGCTCTTTCCTGTTTACCAGTTCTTCAAAGCCTTTTTCCACAATGTCGTCAATGCTTATCCTGCCGGTAATCATCGGCTTGACGTCAATTCTGCCGTCAGAGATGAGGTCGATACAAGCGGCAAACTCACCGTAATAGGCCAGGCAACCGACAATTTCTCTTTCGGTAAATGACAGCGCGTTAAAGTTCAGGCTGGTGGCTTTTTCGTAGATACCGGCAATAACTACCCGGCCGGCCGAACGGGCAAGTTCTACAGCCACCGGTGTGCTCCTGTCACTGCCGACACACTCAATGACTACATCGGCGCCACCATTGGTCAGCTCCTTAATTTTGGCGACAACATCCAGCTCATTCGGGTCAAAGACAGCGTCAGCCCCCACCTGCAGCGCCAGTTCCTTGCGGGCTTTGGCTACCTCCACGCAGTAAACCCTGCTGGCACCGGCAGCCTTGGCGGCCATAACCGTGCCCAGCCCAATGGTGCCTGCCCCGACTACTACTGCCGTATCCCCCAGCTGCAGCTTGCTTTGCCGTACGGCATGAAAACCAACGGCCAGCGGCTCAACCAGAGCTGCCGTATCGTAGGGCAGGTGATCAGGAATTTTGTAAATGGTGTAGGCAGGTACGTTTACGTATTCGGCAAAGGCGCCATCGGTCATTAAGCCGGTAAAAGCCAGCTTCTCGCACAGGCTGTAACGATGCTCCTTGCAGCGGGCGCATTCCCAGCATACCTGGCAGGCATCGGGCGCAACCCGGTCGCCGGCTTTGACATTGGCAACACCGGCGCCGACTTCCACGACTTCGCCGGAAAATTCATGACCTAAAATGAGAGGAGCTGTATCACCGGTAAGCGCATGCGGTGTCTCGACCGGAATAAAAATCGGGCCGGCAATATATTCATGCAGGTCAGAGCCACAAATACCGCACCAATGTACCTTGACTTTTACCCAACCGGCCGGCGGGGCCGGCGGTTCAGGAACATCCATAACCCGAATATCCTTTTTGCCATACCATACGGCTGCTTTCATTTAAAATACGCCTCCCTTATATTTAGTTAATTTTGTAGTAATGAAATCCCGAATAGTCTGGTACCGGTAATCCTAAAACACCAATGATGTCAGAAGATAAGATTCAAAACCATTGTACCAACCAAAATGGCAAAGGCCGGTGGGTCAATATGGGTGCTGCCATGGTTGTAGAACATTCTCGCCAGCAACTCCTGAATCAAGGCGCCAAGTATGCCGGCGATGCCGGCCAGGACGATACTGCCGGTGTGCAAAGCCGTCAATGACCCGAAAATAGCCATTGCATGGGCGACAGGAACCTGTTGTACCGTGCCGGTGGCGAGATTCAGCGGTATTAAGCTTAAAATGGCCAGTACCCAGCCCATAATGTAGGGAATGACAAAAGCGGCTGCAGGTGAAACCGCGCCGGTAGCCGCCAAAGGAGCCAGGGCAGCTTTAAGGCCAAGAGCCAAAGCGCCGGCTATTAGTCCCATTCCCAAACCTACTACGGTGTGACGCGAAGGCGCCGCCTGCCATGGAGCCCAGGAAATTGCATAATTGTCGGTATTAAAGTAGCCGATTTTCTTAATGGATTCCCTGCTGCCCCAGGGAGCTTCCCGGAAAAAAAGCAGCCTGCTGACCATACTGCTGACAATAACTGCCACCGCGACACCATCAGCCTTATTTAGTATCGGTATTAAAACCACCAGTTGCAGCAAGGCGTGACCGGCAAGGGAAAAAATCCCGCCTATCACCATTACATCCCAGGAGGTTCCGATAAGGGGCGATAAAATATCTTTGGCACTGCCGCCAGGGTGGTTGTTCCTTATGCCGGCCGCATAGGCAGCGGCAGCCAGTCCTGCGGCAAAACCGCCCACATGTGGTCCAAATACCGGGCCAAGCGCGACTTGCATCAGCAAATAATCAGGGCCGCCCGCAAAGACGATAGCGCTGCCTAAAACGACCAAACCGGCACATATAATAACAGACCATAACCCGCCAAAAGCCGCCCCGACAATACCTCCGCCAAAGACCAGCAGCAAGGTGTCAAAACTCCAGGTTTCCATTGCTTCCTCCTTTCTGTCATCCAGTTTTCAGGATCATCCCGCCATTGTCACCCTACCCGCCCATAAGCACTCCTCCCTTGTACATTTGTACACGCCTGATAGCGCTGTCAAATCCCTTATTTGCAATTCCTGTGCCAGAATTATCCAATCAAATTTCAGTCCACAGCCAGTTGCCCCATTCAGGCCTGTAATCCTGCGGCTTTAGACAAAAGAAAAAATGGACTTATCTTTTGGTCAAAGACAAGTCCATTCTGAATTCAATAAATTGTTTTAATTTTATTAATAATCTGTTATTTGCAGTGTAGCACCACTGTTTGAAGGTGTAGCGAAACACTGTAGTAGAACGCTACACGCTCGTACAATATTGCTTCATTCAATTAGCAATGGAATACTGCCGCATTTTCCGGTAAAGAGTGCTGCGCGCTATTCCCAGCAGGCTGGCCACCCGGCTTATATTACCGCCTTCCTGCATCAGTAATAATACGATCTCCTGCCGTTCTTTTTCCGCCATAAGCAATTTACGCGTATTACGGTTGATTGCCTGCTCTTGCTCTGGCGCCTGCTCTACCGGCGGCGAAACGTCCGCAGCCATACCGGGGAGCAGCTCCGGCGGCAGGCAGTTCAGGGTAATTACACCATTTTCCGCCATATTGCAGGCTCTTTCCACAACATTACGCAGTTCACGCACATTGCCCGGCCAGTCATACCGGATAATAAGGTCCCAAACTGCAGCGGCCACCCTAAAGCTTGTTCCCTGTTCCTGGCCAAGTTGCTCAACAAAACTGCGAAACAGCAGTTCAATATCCTCCCGCCGCTCTCTGAGCGGCGGAATGTTAATGGTAAATACTTGTAAGCGGTAATACAAATCCTGCCGGAAAGTTCCCTGCCGGACCAGCTTGCACAAATCCTTATTGGTGGCACAAATAATCCGCACATCCACAGGAATAACCTTATTGCCGCCAATACGCGCAACCTTCCGGTCCTGCAGCACTCGCAGCATGGCTACCTGCTGTTCTAACGGCATGTCGCCGATTTCATCCAGAAACAGGGTGCCGCCTGAAGCCAGTTCAAAGTTACCCGGTCTGCCGCCCCGCCTGGCGCCGGTAAACGCGCCTTCTTCGTAACCAAACAGCTCGCTGCCTACCAGTTCACGGGGGATAGCCCCGCAATTCAAGGCAATAAACGGCCCGTTCCGCCGCGAGCTTTGATTATGGATGGCCTGGGCAAACATTTCCTTGCCGGTGCCGCTTTCGCCCAGCAGCACCACATTGGACAAGGTATTGGCAGCCATCGTGGCCTGCCTGATTGCTTCTGCTAATTTCGGGTCCTGGCCAATAATGTCACTAAATTTAAATGTGGTATAATGGCCGCTGAATTTATTGATCAGGCGATGCACCTTGTCTACCGGCCGCAAAATGATAACACCACCGCTAATGACCCCGTTGCCGTCAACAATAGTCTCACCGGACAACACACACCGGCTTACGCCCCGTTCGGTATCAATCGGCAATTCCAGGTCGGCATATATTTCTTTATTGTGCAGCAGTTTGCTGATTATTTCATTATTGCCGCCCAAGGCAACATCCACGGGAATTCCATTGGTGCTCTTGCCCTTTTTTCCCAGAAGCTGGGCGGCTATGGGATTGGACTCACGCACTATGCCGGAACGGTCAAACAGAATCACGCCATCTGACATGGTATTAAATATGCTTGTCAGACGTTTATTCATTAATGCCAGTTCATAATTCTTTTGCTGAACATTAAATTGCATGGTAATGGCGTTGGCTGCCGCCGCTACCATGCCCAGCGTATGGGAATAGGCGGCCTGGGCCGGCCCGGACAAATCCAGAACAGCGACAATCTCGCCGTTATAGCCGTAAATAGGGGCTGCCGAACAAGTCCATTGATGATGTTTCTTGCAATAATGCTCGGCGCCCGATACCTGAACCGGCTTGCCGGTTGACAAAGCAACCGAAATGGCATTGGTCCCCACATCCATCTCCCGCCAGCTGGCTCCCTGAACAAACCGCAAAATATTCCGGGCATTTTCCATCGAATCGCTGTCACCGAAGCTATCCATTACATAGCCGTGTTCATCGGTTAAAACCAGGATAAAGCCTGAGTTTTTAAAGAGCCGGTACAAATTAAGGGTAAAGGGTTTGGCAATACTGATAATTTCCCGCTTTCTTTCAAGCAGGTCGGCAATATCCCGGTATTCTAAGATATTTTCACTTTTGCCGCCGTCAGGATTAACTCCCTGCTTCGAACACCGGAGCCAAGAGTCAGCAATTGGGGGTAAGATAATATGGTTTTCTATTTCACCACAGGTAACAAACTTTTCCCAAATCAGTTCTCTACTGGTAATTTCACTTTTTTCCACAGCTACTCCTCTCCTTTCCCATATGAACCCCGCTGACTCCCAGACAGGTCTGATATCACCCCTGTCATTTTTTACCTGAGAAAAATCATCTTCACAATTCATTTGAATGTAAATAGCCGTGTAGTCCTACTTAACATTTTAGCATACTCGCCACTAATTGTAATATATTTACAGAAAATTTCAGACTTGACCAGGCCGGTCTGAGCATTACTATCATAACTTATGCAAGTTTTAAGCCAAGCCTAACGCATTTTGCATCCATACGCACGAATAAAAGCACCTCCGGCACCGGCCAGAGGCACTATCGCAGTCTGCACTACTTTTTTCCCTATTAAAACCGGCATTCCTCCCGGGAGGCCAGACTGCCTGACTGCACGTAAATGGGACAGGCCTGAATGCGGAATACTGACAGATGTCTGGCAAAATACCATGCCCCGGCCAGCGAACACACACCTCCCAGCACCAGGGTATAAACTACGCCAATCTGGCTGGCCAGCGATCCGGCGAGCAGGCTGCCAATAGGCCCCACTCCCATCACAATCATGGTGTAAAAGCTCATAACCCTGCCGCGCATGGAATCATCCACCATACACTGCAGCAGTGTATTGCTGCCAACCACCTGGATTAAAAAACCGATACCCAGCAAAAACATCAGTATTGCAGACAACCAGAAGTTGCCCGGCAGCATAAAACTAATAAGACTAATGCCAATAGTAACTGCGGCTGCAACCAACAGCTTTTCCAGACCCTGAAACTCCGAGCGGGAAGCAATAAACAGGGCAGCCAAGAATGACCCACAGCCGGCAACAGCCAGCAAAAACCCCAGAGTTCCCGCATTGCCACCCAGGTTTTGCGTCACAAAAACCGGCAGCAGCACCGTGTACGGCATGGCCGTCACACTGATGATACCGAGCAGCAGCAGAATATTGCGCAAAGGCAGTTGTTTAAAGGTATATGCATAGCCCTCCTTAAACTGCAGCAACATATCATTATGCTGCTGTACGACCGTATTTGCTTTGAGCCGCAGCGCGATAAGCGATAAAATGGAAACAAAATAACTGGCAGCATTCAGCAGGAAACAATACCCCTCGCCGACAAGGGGAATAAGAATTCCGCCCATCGCCGGGCCGACCAGGCGTGCCAGATTATAAGTAACTGAATTTAACGCAATGGCATTTTGCCGTTCCTCCTGATTGTCCATCATCTCTACCGAAATGGCGTTGCGCGCCGGTACGTCAACAGCATTAATACAGCCAAGCAGCAGACTCAAAGCTAAAATATGATCTATTTCAATCCGGTTGGTTAAGGTTAGCCAGGTCAGCAGAGAAGCCTGCAGCAGGCTGAACGCCTGAGTGCCGATAAGGACGCCGCGTTTCCCCAGCCGGTCGATCCATACACCGGCAAAAGGAGCCAGCACAAAGTTGGGAATTTGCCCGATAAAAGCCACCAGCCCCAGCATAAACGCCGAATCGGTCAGGCGATAAATCAGCCAGCTTAAGGCAATATTCTGCATCCAGGTGCCAATAATTGACAGTCCCTGACCGGCAAAAAAAATCCGGTAATTCCGGTTGTAAAGAGCCTTGATAATTTGGCTTGACATAGGTATCCCCCCTGAACAACTTATTCGCTGCCAAAATAAATTATCCTACCTACGCCAAGAGGCCGCTTATTCTTTAATGCACTGCAGCCAAAACTATGTTACAATAATAACCATCACTTTCCTGGAGGCAGAATATGACCAAGCAAGAGCAGCTTAAAATGCATTTATATGAACTTTACGCTCATAATCCTTTTGTAAACCTGCTGCAGATGAAGATTGAAGAATTAGGCGAAGGCACAGTAAAGCTGTCGATGCCCGTGCTGGCAGACAAGCATACCAATCTGTACAATATGGCCCATGGCGGAGCATTGGCTTCCCTGGCCGATACCGCTATGGGAATGGCCTGCGCCACTACCGGCAAAAAAGTTGTGACCCTGGATATGAATTTAAACTATATCCGGGGCGTCGAATGCCAGGAAGCCATCATTGCCACCGGCACATTAATTCACAACGGCAGGTCAACGATGGTTGCCGAAGCTGAGATTGTTAACAGCAGCCGCAATTTGCTCGTTAAAGCCAGAGCCACCTTCTTTGTAACAGGAACCTTTCTGTAGATGCCCCTCCCGGGCAATAGAGCAAACAGCCGCAATAAAAAAACGGGGCTGTCGCAAAACGTTTTTTCAAAAAAACGCAAAGCGACGCCCTTTTTTTGAGTAAACAGGCAAGAAACAGGCAGACAAACGCAGAAAAATAAACCCACTGGCGGGCTTATGGGCATGACAAAACAGAGGAAAGCTTTCCCCCTAAGAAAAAATATGTATATGCTTGTCAGGCTGTTTTAGGAATATGTAAATAGGTTCCACACCGGTCCTTTTGGATCTTGTTGTGGAGTTTGTTTAGGTTGTACCCCATACACAGTAAGAGAAATTCCGTCTGCACTTTGATGCTGCTCCTCAGCAGAAATCGCCGGAAGCCCATGTCCTGTTTGAGTACCCCAAAGGCTCCCTCTACCTGAATGGAACGGTTTAGGCGCAGCAGGATGCCTGCTTTGCTTTGGATACGCTCCTGCATTTGCCGCCTTTGTCGGAGAAAGGTTTTGGATACATACAGGTTCTTGCTCCTCTCTTCAAGCGGTGTCTTGCTTTTCCCTTTGATGCATTGGGCCTTATGCTCACAGCCGGCACACTCGGTGCAGGTGTAGACTGTTGTCACAATGGCATAGCCCGCCTTAGACCGGGTCTTTTTCTCATATGCCGCCCGGATTGGGTGGCCCTTGTGGCAGCGATAGCTGTCACTGCTCTCAGCGTAGGGCATATTTTCCCGCCTGCCGATATCGCTCTTGTACTTGCGGGTTTTGGCCTTTTCATAATTGGCCGGTTTAATGAACGCGGTTAGTTTGTTTTCTTCGCACCAGGTGTAGTTTTCCTCGCTCTCAAAGCCTGCGTCTGCTACCGGCTTGGTATAGCCCAATCCCTGAAGCTTCTTGAGCATTGGAATTAAGGTCTGGCTGTCGCTTCGCTCCTGAGTGATAGTGGCACCTACGATATATTCGGCATCCACTGCCAAGGTGGCATTGTAGCCGGGCTTTAACTGCCCGTTTTTCATGTGGTCTTCTTTCATCCGCAGGAACGTGGCGTCGCGGTCGGTTTTGGAAAAGCTGTTGCGTTCCCCGAAGCTGTGGTTGTAGTCGTCATATTTTTTCTGTCGGAGAAGGTATTGTTCCACCGTTTCCACCGCCCGCTGCAGCACACTTTTACGCTGCCCCTTACCGTTAACAAAGACGATGCCTTGTCGCGCCTGCAGCACTTTGAGCTGTTTGCGCAGCTTTTTCAGGTCTTTGGCTTTGATCTTCTGGCCGACGTGAAAGCGCAGTCCCAGCTTTGCTGCAAGGACCGGCAATTGTACTTTCATTTTGGCCTGCATCTTTTGTTCATTGCTTTGTGTTGATTTCTTCCAGACAAAGCTGTAGCGGTTGGCATTGGCCTCCAGCTTGGTGCCGTCGATAAATACGCTCGACAGTGACAATTCACCTGCATCGGCCAACTGTCCGACAAGCTGGGCGAACAGGTCGTCTATCACCTCAGTCAGTCGTTCACTGCGAAACCGGGCAATAGTCGCGTGATCGGGGGCTTTTTCCCGTCCCAACAAATAGATGAAGTTCACATCCCGCCGACAGGCCTGTTCGAGCTTACGGCTGGAATAGATGCCGTTCATGTAGCCATAGACCAGGATTTTGAATAGACGTTTCGGTGATCTCTCGATTCTGCCCAGACGGGAGTACGCGGCCTCTAATTTGCTGTAATCCATCCTTTCCAATACCGCGCTGAGTAGTCGCACCGAATCATCTGCCGGGATTATATCTCCGATGTCCATGGGTAAGACTAGTTGATATATGTTTCCATCTGTTGTATAATTTGCTTGTAATTTTTCAGTTAGCACAAACTGATTTTACAACAAAAAAATGGCTCCCGACTACTGTCGGTTGCCATTTTTTTGTTGTGAGGCTTTCCTAATGCGACAGCCCCGTTTTCCTATTATATCGTTAATTCGGAAATGCGGTATCCCGGCCGCACTTGAGGAATAGTAATAATAATGTTACAGTGTTGCTGAAGGGGGCGATTACTCTGACCCGGTTACAATATCCCCAGACCCAACGGGTTCCCAGCCATGTCATGGGCTTTTCCTGCAGCCGGTGCACCCGTTGCTGCACCAATAAATGGCGGATAGAAATAGACGATACATCCTGTGAAAAGTTATATGACCAGTACAGCCTGCTGGGCCGCCAGCAGAAACTATATAAAAACATTAGCGTTGAAACCAACGGCCAGTTCGTCCGGTTTGCCAGCAACGGCAACTGCGTCTTTCTGGACGATAATAATCTTTGCAGCATTCAGGTACAGCTTGGACAAGAATTCCTGCCAGATGTATGCAAGCTATATCCCCGGCGGGTATTCGCCTCAAAACGCGGCTGGGAGTTTGCCTTGTCACTATCCTGCCGGACGGCAGTCGACACCCTGCTCCATCATCCCATCACCATAACCGAATTACCCTACGCTGCTGAGCAGCCTGAGCCGCCCTTTTATTTTGCCCGGCCCAACACCTTCAAGTGGTATTTTCCGGAAAATCAGTCCCCGGATGACATTCGTCACCATTACTACCGCCTCGAAAACTCTCTGGTGCAAATATTACAGCGTACGGAATACTCCGTCGGCGAACGGTTGATAATGGTTGCAGCCGCCGGCTGCTCCTCATGCCCGCAAGCTTTGCCGCCCGATAAGCAGCTTGGCAGCTTTCGCTTATTTTGCCAAAAATATTTGTCTGAGCATGGTTCGGGGCGCTCCTCCCAGTTATTGCGAAGCCTGCTGTTGGTGGTCGCTTTGGATACCATTTTGTCTTTGGAGGAAGCCACCTTTTCCATACGGCTGACAGTACCGCCGCTAAATCCTGCTCAATATTTGCAGACGCTGGAAAAATACTATTTCCCGGCCCAAAAGGATGTTAGCCCACTCCTGGAAAACTATCTGGTAAATTTTGTACTCAGCAAGCATTTCTTTTTTCAAACATTTGAAACGGCGTATTTAAGAATGACCTTCCTCCATGATGCGGTAATCTTCTTTGCCGTAGCCTACGCCATTATCACCCGCCAGGTTGTCAATAAACCACTTCTGCTCCAGGCAATCTATGATGTGGAAAACATTTTCTACGAAAATTGGTTTTACGCGCAGCCGCCAGAGCAATCTTTTTTGTAACAGGCACATTCTATTAAAATATTGCATAATAAGGGCTGTGTGAAAACCTAGAGATAAGTTTTCACACAGCCCTTACAAGTTTTACCGCAATGGCTCTTTCCCGCAATACTTATAGATAATAATCAGTTACTCCCCTTGCCACAGCGCGCGCCATTTCATTTTGCCAAGCCGGATCTGCCAGGTTTGCCGCTTCCTTCGGGTTTGAAATAAACGCCATTTCCAAAAGCACTGCCGGAGCGTCTGTATATCTTAATATAAAAAAGTTCTGTTCCTTGTCCGGGTCGCCATCATCCCAGTCGGCCCGCAGCCGCAAATCGGGAAAAGTTGCCGTCACCTGATTAATAATACAGGTAGCCAGACGGTCACTCAGCGTCTGCCCCACGGTTGTATAGATCTCCGTACCATTAGCTTGTGCGCTGGTTGCTGAATTGCAATGAATAGAAACCACCAAATCAGCATCCCATTCATTGGCAAGCCGGCACCGGTAACCCAAGCTATCGGTTTCAGGCTGCTCCTGCTCAGTCCTTGTTAACAAAATCTGATAACCAACCACCTCCAGATAATGTTTCACCAATTTAGCGACTGCCAGATTTATGTCAGCTTCCTGCAAACCGGTTATGGGGTTAACCGCACCCGGATCGGTATTCCCGCCCGCATGTCCGGGATCAATACATATCTTCGCCACAGAAAACCTCCTCCTTTAGGTGTTGCTATACAAGCAATCCTGGTATAAAGAAAAGCTTTACATAGCATTTTTCTATCAGCACCTGTAATATTATATTCTTTTACACCCCTGCTGTTAAACGTCAACGTTTTTTTACTTTTGCTACAGCAAAAGTAAACAGGTGATTTTTAAAAAACAGGCCTGCTAATATCCGGCAAAATGGCTGATATACGCATTTACCGCCTGCCCCATAAGCCGCTTGCCCGCAATATCCGGGTGAAGCCCGTCCTGCGCATACTTTACCGGCAGCAAACCATTTTCATCCACCAAAACAGAGTATATGTCAATATAGTCCGGCTGGGTTTTGATAAAGGCATTGACTTTTGCCAATTCCTGCTGCCAGTTTGCGGCAGTATCCTGATTAAACACCTGTTGTATGCGATCCGGATTTAAGGGAGGAAGGGTCAAAAAGATGGGCTTGATGCCATTTTTCCTGCATTTTTTCTTAATAGCCTTCAACGAGTCAATCACTTCTTTTGCCGCAGCCCCGCCTCTAATACTGTTTGTACCTCCCAAAATCAGCAAATACTTCGGCTTAAAAGGCAAAACCTCGGCTTCAAACCGTTCTACCAGAGCCTCGGCCGTATCACCGCTTTTACCCAGATTCTTTACCGGAACCGACAAGTAATAGGAATAATCAAACCGCGCGTCAGAAGGCGGGTTGGATACCGCTCCCCCGCCATGGGTAATGCTGTCGCCGTAAATAGCCCATTGATACCTGCCTGTATCTATTGAAAACGGAACAGCCTCAGAGTAGGTTCCCAGAGCCTGATCATCCTGATCCAAAGCTATTACCCGCCAATAATACCTGCCGTCCTGAGTAAACGGTTCTGTATCATAAAAATCAAACCCCGGCCCCATAGAATAAGACCGTACCCGATAGCGAGACGGTTCAGTGCCATTTTGCATTTCCGGCAACCGGTCTGTCACTTCAATCTCATACCGGGCAGCCCCTAAAACAGGAATCCACGCATATACCGGATATAACGGAACCGGATGCCCGCTAAAAAGAGTAGTCACAGTTGGCTTCCCCGGATTTAATTCTGCCCGCGAGAGTGCCACCGACCGCGTAAAAGTCCCTACCGGCTTCTTCTCCAAATCCAGGGGGCGAACCCGGTAATACAGTTTTTCCAGATCCTGTTGCTCAAACAGAGCCAAGTCCAGCTCCACACCCGGTGTATATACGTTAGTGGCTGTATAAAATACCTGCTCTTGCGGTGCGGGGGTATCTTCCCTCACTGCAATACCGGCTATTTCCAGTTCATACATTACCGCATCCACCGCATTGGGCCATAATAACTGAATTTTTCCTGCCTGTGCGGTTGTTGTTATAGTGAAAAAAACTATACTTGCCATGATGGCTATTATTTTTACCAGTCTCAAAACTTCGCCTCCGCTTATATCACATAATCCAGAATGGGATAACAATTTACAATTCTTGATTCATAAGCAAACTCCTGCTTGTCCTCCCTGGAAAGTATACCCCGCCATCCTGCTGCGTTCTTTAGTAGTCCGCCAACCCAAATTCTGTTTTTTTTTATTATTACTACCATTATTTTTGGAAAAAAGCTTTGACTTTTTGCCAAAATAATAGTATAGTTATCTTAGCCCAGCGGCCCAAGAAATTTTTCCATTAGTCCTTCTCATTATTAGAGAAGCCCAATGAGTAAATCTTCTAAGCTAAAGTAGGGTAATCTATTATGAGGAGGTCATTTAACATGGCCCAAGACAAAACTTTATCTTGCCGCGACTGCGGCGCTGAGTTCGTATTCTCAGCATCTGAACAGGATTTCTTCGCAGAAAAAGGTTTCACTAACGAACCTGGCCGCTGCCCTGAATGCCGTGCAGCTCGCAAACAACAAAACAACCGTGGTGGCGCTGGTCGTAACTCCGGCTTCCAACAACGTGAAATGCATGACGTAACCTGTGCAGCTTGTGGTGTTGAAACCCAAGTTCCGTTCCGTCCTAGCAGCGATCGTCCTGTATACTGCAGAGACTGCTTCAACCAACAAAGCGGCAGACGCTACTAAGATTTCAAAAACCCTTGCTTTAACGGCAAGGGTTTTTTTATTTCTCTTTTTTTTTAAAAAAGGCCAGGCAGACCCAATTGACAACTAACAACTCCTGTTGTAAAATATAATTGTAAGTAAATAATTGTAAGTAAATTTCTGGGGGGTAGATGGATGAAAATTGCGCTTGTCGGCTTGGGGAGAACGGGAAGAATTGTAGCAGAGTATCTTTTGGAACAGGATGCCCTCGCCATGGTACTTTGTAAGCCAAACAGTCTAAGTGCCAATAGTGATCTGGGTGAGTTACTAAACATCAAACCCACAGGAATCATGCTCGAAACAACCGCTCATTTAGAAAAAAAGCTTTTTCACAAGAAGCCTGATGTACTGATTGACTTTTCCAGTCATCACTTTCTCAAAGAAAACATTCACACCTTGGCTAAGTGCGGTGTAAATGTGGTAACAGCGGTAACCGAGTATGACCGGGCCGAGATTGAAAAATTCAAAGCCTTGGCTGATAAGGGAAATATCGGCATCGTAATGGCTCCCAATATTACTTATGGGGTTAATGTGCTGATGCTGATGGCAGAAATCGCTGCAGAAATACTGGGTGATTATGATTTTGATGTTTTTGAAGAGCATCACAAATACAAAAAGGATCGGCCATCAGGTACTGCTATGAAGATTGCCAATAAAATTCGCAACGGGCTGGCAACGCAGAAAGAGATTCCTGAGCATGTTGTCAGAGCCGGTGGTATTGTCGGCAAGCACAAGGTTTCAATATGCGGCGAATTTGACAAACTTGAAATTTCACATGAATCCTTCTCCAGAGTGGCTTTTGCGCAAGGTGCTTATAAAGCGGCCCAGTTTATCGCAGGCAAAACCGGATTTTATGAAATGAGCGACATTTTTGATTCCGAGCGCCGGCAGCGACGCCAGCATGCCGTCATGCATCCCAAAACCATTGAATTGGAAAAGGAAGATCCCGCATAACGTACAAAACTATAGTGTACTGAGGTGTTTAGTTAATCGATGGATATCACTGACAGTAACACGATAAAAGTGATGCTTTCTATCAGATAGAATAAGACTACCTTCCTGCCGGAAGATAGTCTTATTTTGTTTGGCTGCTAGGTAATGTTTATTCCCGATAAGCATTGTATTGACAGAAGCTACATTTTGTTACTATAATTATAAATATTACGGCAATGAGGCCTGTCTAATGTTTAGACAGGCCTCATATGCTTTTTGAGGTGAAAATAAAATATGGAAAAAACAAATAGTCATACTATCGACGCATCCATCCTGCTTAGTGAATTAAAAAGTGCTAACAACGATATGGGGAGTGTTATCCGCACCATTCAGGAAATTGCCCAGCAAACCAATCTCCTGTCACTAAACTCGGCTATCGAAGCTGCCCGGGCCGGTGAATCGGGACGAGGCTTTGGGGTTGTGGCCGATGAAATCAAAAAATTAGCCACCCGCAGTTTTTCCTCCACCAAGGAAAGTTCCAGAATCATCGAAAACATTCAGTCTAAAGCCAACGAAGTCATGGCCGTGCGAACCGCCGACTTAGCCTATGACACCATTGATAAAATTGACCGAAACCTGTTTGAGCGTAATTGCGATGCGCAAGCCTGGGCAGGTTTTTCGCAGGTGAAAAACGCGCTTTGCTCAACGGCTCCTGACCGGATTGAGCAGGCGAACCGTCTGCTGCAAACACTTGTTGAAATTTATGAAGTATATTTTGATCTTTATGTAATTGATACAACAGGTACAATAGTAGCCAGCGGTGTCCGCCGTGAACTCATTGGTGAAAATATGGCTGATAAAAGCTGGTTTCAAGAGGTTAAAGCGGCTAAAGCCATTTCGGTAACCGACCTATACCTCTCGTCCGTAGAAAAACTCCATACAGTAGCCTACTCTTGTCCGGTTCGCAGCGATACGGGAGAAATTATCGGTTATTTCTCCTCCCGCTTTAACTGGAATTATATTTATGACATATTAGACGCAGCCCGTGTCGGGAAAAACGGCGATATCTCGATCATTAATAAGGATGGCTATGTTATCGCCCACCCTAGCCGCAAAGGCATTCTAACCGATAATCTTAAGCACCTGGAAGCAGCCCGGCAAGCTATGCGGGGTGAAACTTACGGCTTTAGCTTCAAAAAAGACCCCAGTGGCAATACCAAAATTTACGGCTATGCCCATACGCGCGGTTACAACGCCTATAAAGGAAAAAACTGGTCAGCAATAGCCAGTGCATCCATTTAAAATTAAATTTGTTCGGACGACTAAATTCCGGCTAAAAGCAACTAACCTTCAGATGGGTAAAACCCGCCTGAAGGTTAGTCTGCTTTATTAACTAAACGCAGGAAATTCCTCGAATTTCCCCAATGTTTTTAACGCTTCCCTGGCTTCGTCCATGGTTCCCCCCAGCTTTTCCACTCTTCTGGTATTGGAATTCAATAAGAGGAATTCACCGTTTAAAACCACAACCTGTTCTTCCATGTCTTCACTGTACCAGAAACTAGCAGAACCTAAGCTAATAGCCGTCACGAGAACCATCTCCTTTACCAATTTTTTAAAGTATTCGACAAAAATCAGAAAATTCCTGCAGTTAGTATGAGTATTCTTTCAGTAAATTACTCTCCCCTTCTTTAAAAACCAACCCACTTAACAACATACAGAACAAGTGGAATGGTAACCAAAACAATGCCGATTATATCAATAATAGCCCCGGATTTAATCATTTTAGTGATGGGAATATATCCACTGCCATAGACAATGGCGTTAGGCGGCGTAGATACAGGGAGCATAAATCCCAAAGAAGAGGAAAGAGCAATTGCCACGGCAACAGGCACCGGGTTGAAGCCTGACGAGATGGCTACCGTTATGCCTAAAGGGCCAACCATATTAGTGGCCGCAGTATGGGAGGTTAACTCTGACATGAGCAAAGAAAATAAAGAAAATACTATAATAATAACGACTTCTGAGTTGGCGCCGCTAGCTGAGACAATAACGTCGCCAAGCCATTTAGACAAGCCGGTGCCGTACATCATAGTACCTAATGACAGACCGCCCCCGAACAAAATCAGAGTTCCCCAGTCAATGCCTTTTACCGCCTCAGCCCAGGACAACGTAAATTTTCTTTCCGCCCAGCTTGTCGGCAAAAGGAATAATAATAATCCGGCCAACATGGCGACAACCGCTTCTGAAAAATATTTGTTATAGGTAGCCAAAATCGGATGGGCTGATCCGTAAAGCATGGATAAAATACCAGGTAAAACCCATAAGGTTACCGCCACAGCAAAGGCAACTACTGCATTAATTTCCCCTGTCTTCCATGGCCCAAGACTAGCCCTGCGTTCACGGATTAACTGCTCCGCCCCCTCAATATGATCGACATCGGCAGGGAACATTTTTTTAAGAACAACAAAGACTATTATAAAATACCCAACCATAGCTACCGAACCCCACATCATCCATTGAAAGAAAGAAACCCTGACTCCACCCATTTGTTCTAAGAGACCGACCATAATCAGGTTAGGGGGAGTCCCTACAGGTGTTAATACACCACCTACAGAAGAAGCATAGCCTGCCATTAACATAATGCCGGTAGCATAAGTATACTTACTAAGCTCAAGCTCCCTGCCAGCCGTAGCATGCATATCTTTAATAGCCATTAGCAAGCCCATGGCTATCGGGAACATCATGGCTGTTGTCGCCGTATTGCTTACCCAACCCGAGCAAAGTGCCGTTACAAGACCTAAGGCTAATAAAATTCTAGTCGGGCTGGACCCAACCCATTTCATTGACAAAATCGCATAAGCAAACCGTTTGTCCAAACCATGATTCATCATAGCAGACGCCAGCATAAAGCTGCCCATAAACAGAAAAATGAGTGGATTGGCAAACGGCGCAAATGCCTGGGTCGGAGTAACAACTCCCATTAAAGTGGCAAGAACAGGCCCCAGCATGGAGGTAACCGGGATGGGAACAGGTTCAGTAATCCACCAGGTCGCCACAAAAACAACTACTGCCAGAAGTCCGTGCGCCTGCGCCTTTAGCCCGGCTATGGGTATAAGATAAACAAGGACAGCCAGTGCAGGACCAAGAAAAATACCAATAGTTTTACGCCAATAATCAAACTTCTGCTCTTCTTGCGAAAGTTTTAAATCCAATTGAGGGGAATTATTTTTCCCCATTTTTGTCGGTTCCATTTTACTCCTCCCTTTCTAACCTGTAACTATCTGTATATCATTAAAGTATGATGGCTAATCAGCTTCCTTTGATCAGTATTCACCCCCTTTGATGTTTCGTGTCCGGTCTTCATCTTGTTTTTTGTTCTTTCTTTACGGACTTAAATATACTGCGAAGTTACTCAAATTGTAATTTTCGCAGTATTAATAAAATATATCACAGTTTAGTGTAATTGTATATATTCCCAGAAAAAAATCATGTATTCTTTTAAATCATTTTTCCGCAAGCAGGATAATAAATAAGAGCAACCTCAAAAGCTTATTTTCGCTTAGGGGTTGCTCTTGTTAACCTGTCACTGCAACTCAAGTCAGGAAGGTTTCCGGTGCTGTCTGCTGTTCTTTCGGATGATAAATTTGGGCATTATAGGCCTGCGCATAACTGGGGGATAATTCTTCAAAATCGACAATGAACAGGTCCGGATTTCGCTTCAGGTCAAGCTCGACAAGCTGATTCATCACACGGCTGTCCTGACTGGATATAATGCGAACCACCGGAATGGTTTTGCTGTTTATGCCTGTTCCCAGAATCAAGCCGCCCTGCTGATTATTGAGCCGCACCATTTTACCCATGGGATAGATGGCCACATTCTGGGTGAAGATGTCGACAATGGCCGGATTAAAATACTTTCCTGCCGCCTGATTTAAAATGGCGACCGCATAATACACCGGCGTAGGCCGCCGGTAAGGCACCCCGGCAATCAAACGGTCATATACATCCGCGATACCGATAATTTGTGCATACTCGCAAATGGCAGTTCCCGTCAGTCCCAGGGGATAGCCGCTGCCATTCCAGCGCTCGTGATGCTGAAAGCAAGCATTAAGCACATCGACAGATAAGGTATCACAGTCCCGCAATATCTCCAAGGAATAAAAACAATGCCGCTTATACTCTTCTTTTTCATATTTGGTTAAATAATAAGGAAATTGCCGCGCCAAATGCTTGGAGAATTTAGTTTTGCCGATATCATGCAGCATGGCTGCCAGTCCCAGTTCGTGCAGCTGTTTTTCATCATAGCCCATGGCAAGCCCTGTCATGACTGACAAAATGCAAGTATTAACAGCATGGGAAAACATGTACTCTTCTTTACGGCGTATATCCAGCAGGTAAGGCATCATTGCCGGGTCCTGCTCCAGCTGATTAATGAAATTACTAACCATATTCTTGACCTGGCTAAGATTTATTCCTTTCCCGACACTAAACTGATTGATGGTCTCGCGGGCAGCCGCCATAGCCGCTTGCCGGTCCTGGGGCGTATTGAAATCCTCTATTTCAATAGCAGCTGCCTGCGACTCAGGTGTGCCGACAAACAGTGAATCAATACCTTTATTGCGGAGATACCGAAGATACCGTTCCTTAATTTCTACGCCCTCATGAAGCAAAACCGTACCATCGGCTAAAAAAAGCGGTTTTGATAGGTACATGCCTGGCTGTATTGCATCTAAAGATATGCGCTGCATAGAATCCACTCCTTCCCATGATAAGCATGCCGCCTACCAGCTTTACATATATCTATATATATATTATCGAAGATAAATAAAAATTCTTAAAAAAAAAACCGCTGATGCGGTCCTTACACTCCTTTGGCGTATGCCTGGGAAGGTTAACCGCCGGCAGCAAAATACCCTCCTGCAGCTGCCAAATGGCAGCCGCAGGAGGGTAATATATCCCGCCTACTATTAAACAGATTCTAATGAGGTAATAACCGGTGGCGTAAAGGGTACCGGAGACTCAACAACTTCCGTAGGCAGACCCATGGTATCCAGCAAATCGATAAACGGCCTGGGGTCCAGCTCCTCTACATTCACCATATGCTTTACATCCCAGGTGCCGCGGGCCACCAAAATAGCCGCCGCTGCTGCCGGAACCCCTGCCGTATAGCTTATGGCCTGAGACTCCACTTCTTGATAGCATTCGGCATGATCACAGGTATTGTAGATAAAGATTTCCCGCTTGGCTTTATCCTTGGTACCCCGGATAAAGTTCCCGATGCAAGTCTTGCCGGTATAGCCGGGAGCCAAAGACGACGGATCAGGCAGCACCGCTTTTAATACTTTAATCGGCGCAATCTCTATGCCTTCGGCTACTTTTACCGGTTTTTCCGAAAGCAGTCCAATATTATTCAAAACAGAAAACACATTCAGATAATGGTCGCCAAAGCCCATCCAAAAACGAATGGAGTTTGCATCAATGTTTTTTGACAGCGAATGCAATTCATCATGACCTGTCAGATATACCGGGCAGGTCCCTACCACCGGGAAATCATAATCCATTCTTATGGAATGAACTTTTTGCAGCACCCACTGGCGGTCAATCCAGGTCCATACCTTCTTAAATTCCCGGAAGTTAATCTCCGGATCGAAGTTGGTGGCAAAATACTTGCCATGGCTGCCGGCATTAACATCCAATATATCAATAGTATCAATGGTATCAAAATATTCTTTTTGGGCCAGCGCACACCAGGCATTAACCACCCCGGGATCAAAACCGATGCCTAAAATTGCGGTAATCCCCTGCTGCTCGCAGCGCTCTTTGCGTTTCCACTCATAGTTAGCGTACCAGGGCGGATTCTCACAAACCTTGTCTGGTTCTTCATGAATAGCCGTATCCATATACACGGCACCGGTTTCTATACAAGCCTCCAAAACCGACATATTAATATACGACTGCCCTACATTAATAACAATTTCCGACTGAGTATCTTTGATTAAATCAATCAAAGACGGAATATCCAACGCATTCACTGTCCGTGAATACAGTTTTTTTGTTGAGTCTTTCAAATGATTTTTTCGCAGTACGCTTTCAATAATGGCATCGCACTTTTGCTGAGTACGTGAGGCAATACAAATATCGCCCAGCACATCATTGTTCATAGCGCATTTATGCGCGACTACATGGGCTACGCCCCCGGCACCGATGATCAAAACATTTTTTTTCATTTCTCTCTCCTTCACTTGTCTAAAAATTTATTTTGTTAGGATAAACTATTTACAAAATCCGCGTAACTAAACTTGCGGACAACCTCTATCGTATCATCCAGCCTTCGCACAGCAATGGCCGGCATCTTGAGTCCATTAAACCAGTTCTTCTTTACCATCGTATAACCGGCGGCATCGGCAAACCGTATTTCACTGCCGACCTCCAGTTTATCTTTAAAATTAAAAGTGCCAAAAACGTCGCCTGCCAAACAAGAGCGTCCGGCAACCATGTACGGATACTTGCCGTTATCGCCGCCCTCCAGCTTGGCTGACAGCCTGTATATCAATAAATCCAGCATATGTCCTTCTACCGATGCGTCGACAATAGCGATGTCCTGCTCATTATGCACCAAGTCAACCACAGTGGTGACAAGTTCGGCACAGCCGGTAATCGCACTCTCACCCGGTTCCAGATAGACTTGTACGTCAAACGCATTAGCAAAGTCTGCCAGTTTTTTACTAAACTTTTCAACCGGATAGCCCTCTTTGGTAAAATACAACCCACCGCCAAGACTTACCCATTGAAGTTGTCTGAGCACATCTCCATAGCATTCGCCAAGGGTATCCAACTGGGCGGCAAAACCTTCAAAATCATCATTTTCGCAATTATAATGAAACATTAAGCCGCTGAGACGGGAAATTTGTTGTGTCAGCACCGCTTTGTCCACCACACCCAGCCGTGAATATTTGCGCGCCGGGTCGGCCAGATCAAAATGAGAGTGGCTGATGCCGGGGTTTACCCGCAAACCAAGTTTAGCAGTCTTGGCCAGGTCATAATACCGCTCCAGCTGGGAAACCGAATTAAAAATAATTTTGTCGGCAAAGCCGGTTATCTCCCGGATATCCTCCTCAGAATAACCCACACAATAGGCGTGAGTCTCTTTGCCAAATTTCTCATAGCCCAGGCGGGCTTCAAACAGAGAACTGGAGGTAGTGCCGTCCATATACTGCCGCATCAAGTCGAATACACACCAAGTGGAAAAACACTTGAGCGCCAGTACTGATTTGGCTCCGGATAGCTGACGTACCTGCTCAATGATTTGTAGATTGCGCAGCAATTTTTTCTCATCAATAAGATAGTAGGGAGTAGCAATTTTCATTCTTCAACGCTCCTTTATTGGACATAAAAACGAGCCACCTCGCCCTGTGCAACCCGCTAAACCGGATTGATGAACCAAGCAGCTGTGTCATCCTGCTGCGTAACCACTACTTTTTTATTTTTACTCATTAATAATAGCAAAAATCCACGCATTTGTCGATATTTCTTTAAAAACTAGCAAAAATTATGCTTAAAATCCTTCTACATCGGCAAAGCTTGCTATTATTTGCTCTGTTAGCGGCAAATATGCCAAAATTCTTCAATAGGCAGCCTCTGGCTAAAGTGCCAATCAGTGACAAGCCTCCCCGGCTACACCTTTTTTCCGGCCGCTGTCATAGTTTTGTCATATTTCCATGGTACGCTTTGGATAAGTCGATGGCACTAACAAACCTCTGACAGCCATCGTAAACCAAAACAATTTCTAAGGGAGGATATAGAATGAAAAAGAAAATTGCAACCCTGCTCACAGGCAGCCTGCTGGTAGCCGGTGTCGGTTTTGCCGCACCTATTACCGATTTACAGCAAAACGAGACTAGTATTGGCTATAACCACTACAACCTGGATGCAGCCGGGATGGATGTTGATAGTGACAACTTCTATCTGGAAAATGGAGTTTCCGACAGAGTAATTCTTGGTATCGAAAGAAACACCCTTACGGTTCCAGGATATCACACCAATTTTACCGATGTCTATGCACACTATAAGATGGACCCAAACATCCGCCTTATGCTTGGCAACCGGAACTACAGTGACGGCCCAAACAAAATGTTTTACGGTGTCGGCGCCAATGCCAACCTGGCACCGCAGCTTGACGGCTATGCCTCGGTAACTTCCAGCAGCATTGCTACCGAGTGGCAAACAGGCGTAAATTACAAGCTGAACCAGCAAGCAGCCCTCCATCTTGGCTACAAATCCTACAAAGAAGACGGTGCTCCAAGACTTGACGGCGTAGGCTTTGGTGCAAGTTACAATTTCTAGTATTTCCATGATAAATAAAAAAACTAACAACCGGGAGAAGGTTTTTCAGCCGACTCCCACTGGTTGTTAGTTTTTTTGTCTATAGCCGTTTATAAGTTTTAAAAATTCTATCGCCAGAGCTAATTGCTCCGGACTTACGCGAGCATCCATTGCCTGACCCACTACAGCAAAATAGTTAAAGTAATTTTTATCATTCAGCATTGTTCTGACTTTTGCTGCCTGCTCGATTTCTTCCAAGGTTTCCACATCATCGATTAAAAAAAATTCCACAGGGGTATTAAGTTTTTTCGCCAGCATTACAATCTTATCACGGCTTAACTGCCGGCGATTGTTTTCAATATGTGATATGTACGACTCAGTTACATTGAGCAGCTTAGCCAATTGTTCAATAGTAAGAGAAAACCGGGAACGGATATATCGTACTTTATCACCAAACTTCATCCCTTACTTTCCTCCCAAACGGTATAAAGCCTCCCGCCAAACAAATTACCGGCAACTACCTATAGCACTGTCCTCTTCCATACTCCCGCCCAGCTGCCTTAGCGCCTCTCCTACCTTGGCTTCCACTTCACCTAGCGCATGGCCAAATACCAGAACATTTACTTCCAGTTCCAGCGAATCCAGGACAATACCGCTTACATTCCTCCAGCAGTTTGAAGGAATTACATCCACCTGCTCCAAGCGGGTAAGTGACAAAAAGAGAAAATGCTCCACCGCCAGTTTTGATAATTTGGCCAGAATTTTGATATGGCCTAAAATGATGTTGTTACAGGCTACTCCCCGGCCAATGGTCATGATACATTCCCGCAATAGCTCCTCGGCTTGTGCGGTGGTCATCGGTTTTTCGAAAAGAATCCGGTAATGCCGGCTAAAAATTGCAGCGTCATCAGTCACAGCGAACGACCTCCTCAAGCACGGTAAGGGGCAACTCCTGGGCTGCGCTGGCAATTACCACCTTCAGACGCTCATCAAATTCCTGTAAATCCTGGTTAATTTTCCGGATATCCTCACCGTCCAGATCGGCTTTGTTCAGGATAATTAAATCACTGCCTGCTATCTGCCCAAGCACCAGCGGCTTTAACATAGCAATCAGCTCCGACCATCGCCCCCGGTCAACGATAGTTACCGTTTTGAATGAAGAGTAAACATTACTATATTTTTTTAGCGACTTGGCTGTCTTTGAGGGATATGCCAGACCTGTCATCTCAATGATCACCCATTCCGGATGTATTGTCTCATAAATTTCGCCGACAGCACTAATCAAATCACTGGTGATCTGGCAACACACACAGCCGCCAAATAACCGTTTTACTTGCAGGCCGCTATGGGAGAAAAGCTGGTCGTCAATCCCGTCTGCACCAATCTCGTTCTCAATAATGGCTACCGTTTCCTGCCGTATAGCTGTCAGGTATTTGGCTACCTGTAATATGGTTGTCGTTTTGCCGGATCCTAAAAAACCGCCGAAGAGCAAAATCCGCATAAATTTCTCCTCCTCTAGACTCCCGAATCTTACAACATCTGTATTCCGCGTTAAAGAATCTGACAGGTTCAGGCGGGTGGTGCCGCCTGCAAAACTAGTTAGCACGATATAATATAGATAGGTTTATAGTGTAAAGGGGTTATCCCCATAGGTTTGGAGACAACCCCTAACTGCCACAGAACTACCAGACAAATGCATCCCGGCGATAGGCTTCAAGATAGTTGCAGCAAAAATTATCCCGGCCGGCCAGCGTTTCGGCCGTAATTATGCTTGCCATCATAGCCTTATCCAGCGGATTAATAATCAAACTATCCAACCCCTTGGCAATTCCCATAACGGCAAACATTTGATTCATGAATTTCCGGTTAGGCAATCCATAAGAGATATTGGACAAGCCGCAGATAGTATGGACTCCCGGAAAGTTAGCGGTAATGACCTGTATGGCATCCAGAAACTCAATCCCGAAAGAATCACTGGTAGCCACCGGCTGAACCAAAGCATCTACATAGATATTATCAATCGGTATATTGTGCTGCACCAGATTATTGATCAGCTTATCGGCAATTTTCAGTCTGGCTTCCGTAGTCTCAGGCATACCGTCATCACTCATGCACAAAGCCACAACTTTGAGATCGGTTCCGGCAATAACCGGCAATAGCGCATAATACCGGTCTTTTTCCAAAGAGATGGAGTTAACCATCGCCGTTCCTTTATGAACGGCAAGTCCCTGCTCCACACACTTGGGGTCAGGACTGTCAATACAACACGGCAAATCAACAGCTTCCTGCACTATTTTTACCAGCCACTTGAGATATTCCGCTTCTTTTCCCACAAAAATACCAGCATTAACATCAATATAATGTGCTCCGGCTTCAAACTGGTCTTTGGCTACTTTTTGAATGGCGGCGGTATCCTGCGCCTCGATAGCCGCTGCGATAGCCTTGCGGCTGGAATTGATCAACTCACCAACAACGTTCATGATGTATTCCCCCTTCTGCCTGCGCTTCCCCGATCCCCTTAATTGACCGGTCAGTTACTTAAGATCGTACTCGGCAGGGATAAACGTATCCAGATCCAATTCGCCTTTAATTTCATGCCAGAATTTTTCTTCATCATCAGGAATAGCAGCTACCTGATTATCCATAATATCCAGCCAGTTTTTCTCACGCTCGGCAATTAACACTTCATTATTGGCAACAGCTTTTCTGATGGCATCAATAGCCAGCTTGGCACCGGCTTTGGTCTTCAGGAAAGGCGTCTTGGCCTTGACCAATTCCTTACTAAGATCCATAACAACGTCAGGCCGCAAAATATATGCCTGAGGGTCCCATTTCGAGTCAGAATCGGCGAGCAGATCCCTGAAGGTAATGCTATAGCCTTTTTGTTTGGCCACATTCATCAGCCGGCAATCATAAATCAACTGCTCAATCGAAACCACAGGGGCTATATCTGATAAGAGACGTACCGGCGTAACAGATTCATTGCTCCACAAATCGGCTACGGCTGCGGCAATATTGCCGACAGCGCTTAAATGAGCGCACGCCGCCGATTTCCCTTCCATAGCAATAGGTACACCCGCAATGGCTTTACAATATACGCCTTCATAACCGCAGTCCTTGTTGGGACCAACAGCACCGGCTTCATAAGCGGCGAGAGTTCTGGCCACACTGGCTACCCGTACTACTGCCGCAAACACATTAGGGATAAAGCCTTTGTGCGCCAGGACCATGGCAGTATTGGCAAAACCGCAGGCCGTATCGCCGGCTGCCTGGGAACCATTTTCACCGGCAATGCGCACAATATGCTCCCAGAGGAACTTCATATCCCGCGTGCCCATAACGCCCAGCGCAAAGATAACCTTGGTTAAATCGGCATTTACCAGGGCATCGTCATGGATTTCTTTACCGCCGGTGGATTCGATGGCGATAAAATCCGCCCCGCCTTTAGCTGATCCTTCTATTGTCCTGAGAAGATTGTCAAAGATCTCACCACTGCGCATTAACGGCGGCCGTTTAAATTCGCGCACATCGCCGGGGGTGCTGCGCAGAGCGCTTTTCAGCCCATATTTGGCTTCATACTCAAACATGGCATTGCGCAGCAGGTTACTGATTTCGATTCCCCATTCCGGTACCAGCGTCATCTCCGGCAGCATTTCAAATTCCACCACAAGTCCGGTTGCATATAACTCTTTGGCCCGTTTGAGAACTCCGTTAATCATTTCGGTATAAATCTCTTTGATCTCCGGCATAGTGCTTGCCGTAACTTCCATGGGCGGCAAAGTAAAGTTAAGCTCCGGATAAATTTCACCACCGCCGATAACCATCCCGTTTTTGCATTTGACAGGATTGGGAGCACTGCCATAGACAAAATCGTTTAACGAATTATACGCTAATTTTTCAAAGCTTTTTGCCATTTTGCCATACCTCCTTCAATGTATTACGTATTATTGTTTTCCCGCCAGTATTTTTTTTGCAACATCAACCGCCACTACAGCATCTTCCGCATAGCAGTCGGCATTTATGCTCTTGGCATAGGCCTCGCTGACAGGAGCGCCGCCAATCATGAATACGAACTGGCTCCGTACACCGGCCTTTTCAAATTCTTTGATTACACTGTCCATATAAGGCATTGTCGTCGTCAACAGCGCCGAGAGGCATATCATGTCGGCTCCAACCTCCTGGGCCTTGCTTAAAAATGCCTGTGCAGACACATCAATGCCCAAGTCATACATTTCGATACCGGCGCCTTTCAGCATCATGCGGACTAAGTTTTTCCCGATATCATGCAGGTCGCCTTTAACGGTACCGATAACAGCTTTGCCGATAGGCTTAACGCCGGTGGCGGTTAGAACCGGTTCCAGCACCTGCATCCCTGCATTCATTGCCTTGGCAGCCATTAACATTTCAGGCACATATATTTCATTATTTTTGAATTTTTCCCCGATAACTGCCATAGCCTCAATTAATCCCTCATTTAGTAGTGCAGTGGGATCCACTTTTTGTGCCAAACCCTCAGATACCATTTCTTTTACTTTTACACCATTTCCTTGTTGTACATAAAGCGAAAGTTGATTAAAATCCATTTTTCTTCCTCCTTTTATTTTTTATGTCTTTTGTTTGATGAACCCTTTCGACATTCTCTTTTAACTGATTTCATTATAGCATTGCTGCTATTCTGAAAATTCGCCCCATTACTGCTCTTTTGAGTACAATCCGTGCATCCGTAAATATGTGAATAGAAAAACAAATAGACAGGCAAAAAACGGCCGGCCCTCAGTCTCGAAGGGCCGGCCGGCTCTGTTTTGGCAAGGTAAGCTATGGCTGTTATGTGGCTAATCTCCGTCTCATAACAATTTTGTTCAGGTTATGTTCAAGAAAACTCTTGGCATCTTTAGCGCATTTAAAATAACAATCGGCACCAATTGCCCGGGCAAAGGTTTCGTCAACCGGGGCGCCCCCCACGGCAACAATCAGGCCCTTACGTATACCGCTGTCCTCCAGCGCATTAATAACCTTTTTCATAACAGGCATTGTCGTAGTCAAGAGTGCCGCCATCATCAGTATCTCAGCTTTGTTTTTTTCCACACACTGCAGGAACCGCTGGGGAGTTACGTCAATCCCCAAATCAACAATCCGGGCGCCGGTACTCATTACGGTTAGTTTCACCAGGTTTTTCCCGATATCATGTAAATCTCCCGCTACCGTGCCGATGACAATCGTACCTGTCTGCCGCTTCACCTTATACTTTAACTGCGGTTCTACAACAGACAACCCGGCATGCATGGCGCGGGAAGACAGCAGCACTTCCGGCACGATAACCCGCCGGTGACTGTATTTATCGGCAATCTGGTCCATGCCGACAATTAGCCCCTTCTCGAGAATAGCAAGGGCAGGATACCCTTGCGCCAGCGCTTTACTGCACAATTCTACCACGGCTTCGGCATCGCCGGTCTTGACTTTCTCGGTAATTTCGGTATAAATCACGTCAATCCCCTCCAGTTAAGACAAACTGTTACGGTAAACCAACGGTGCAACCCCAATATATTTCGCAAAAACCTTGGCAAAATAACTCTGGCTTTGAAAACCTACTGCCTGTGAGACTTGTGCGACACTGAGCTCCGGCTTTTTCATCAGCTCAACAGCCTGTTCTACCCGCACCCTGGTGATATAATCATTAACCGTACAATTAAGCTCCTGACGAAACAGCCGTGACAGGTGCGAAGGACTAATAAATAATTGTGCCGCCACATCGTCGATTTTTATTGACTGTGAATAGTGTTCCAGAATAAAGCTTCTGGCCTCACCCACCAGCCCATGGTGTCTCTTATCCTCAAGCGGCGCACTTCGATTCAAAAACACCATAACCAGATTTTTCATGTGGAAAAAAAATTCTTCCATGCGTTGGCATTCATTAATCTTCTCATTGAAGGTATCCAGCAGTACCATTACGGTTTCAGCCTCAGCGCCACCTTCCACCGCAGCGCGGGAAGCCATGGTCGCCAGTTCACTGATACGTAATTTTATGATGGCCTGCTCGCCGGTAGTCTTCACAAACAGCTGGGTCAACAAAGTATGCAGATTCTTCTCCGCCATGGCCTTATCACCAAGACGGATATAGCGGAGAAAACTTCTCTCCCGCTGCAGATAAGCAGCATAATCGTTCCCCTGCCTGGCTGCCGGGTCCTGCTGGCGTTTGCGGTCTTCCAGCTCTTTGCGAATGCGCTGCTGTATCTTATAGGTTTCAACCTTCTCCAGGACAAGCAGGTCCCGCTTCATCAGCTGGTTGACGGTAACATACAAAACATCGGCCGCCGCCTGGAAACGGGCAGGGGCAACGACATCCAGCTGCCCTGCCAGTCTCTCCATTTCGGCAAAATCATTTACTTCCGGGTTCAGTTCGCGCAGTTCCTGGTAAAAAAACTTATCCGGTTTCCAGAGCAGCACCTGGCTGCAGATAATACTTCCCAGGGAAATACCGCGTAAACTAATGGGCACCGCCCAAATAACCATTCCGGCACGGCAGCGGAAAAAGTAAGGCTCTTCCCATTTGGAGGCTTCCTGAGTAGCCTGTTTATAGGACGCCCGGCATTTAGCTACCCCGCTGGGTTTACTGCGGATATACCGGCAAAACGCGCAGCGCTCGACAGTATCAAAAAGGCCAAACGACTCCCCGTTTTTATTGACAATTGCCACATGTAGACCGGTCGCTTTGGAAAAATTCTCCAAAATTTCCTGGAGATATTGGAGATCAACCAGATTTCTGTCATTCATCGGTTTCCAACACCCCAATCTAAAAAGATACGATAACTGCTGCCAGATCAATTATAGCTTACATGGTTCTATATACATACTTTCCATGAAATAGTTGCTAAAGGTCGCGCTTCCTCCCAATTCTACGTGTCGAATATTACCAGCCTGCTGCTGCAAGCCGGCAAAGGTTCTTTGATCAAGCAGGGCCTTAACGGCTCCGGCGTGGGCGGCATTGCCTGCTGTCTTCAATTTATGCAGGCTCAACTCTGGAATCAGACCGATATCCACCGTACTTGCCAAATTGAGATGGGTCGCAAAGGTGCCTGCCAGCACAATGGAATCCAAATCGTCGATACTAAGTCCGGAAATATCTAAGAGTGTCCGGATACCGGCACAAACCGCCCCTTTAGCCAATTGCAGCTGGCTAATATCACGCTGGGTTAAAACAACATCGTTACCGTCCGGGCCATAGGCCAAAACAAATTCCCGTTTCTGCTCCCCGTCACGAATCCGGCTTATCAGTTCAGGTGCCAATTGGTCCTGCACCGCGGGATCATTAGGATTGCTGATCATGCCTGACCGGCTTATGATCCCGGCCCGGGCCATTTGCTGCACGGCTTCAATCAGTCCGGAGCCGCAGATACCGGTGGCCGTCCCGCCACCGATGACCGAGAGCGTCACTCCCTGCTCGTCGATAAGCACACGCTCGATAGCGCCAGGCTGCGCCCGCATACCATGATTAATTCCAGCCCCTTCAAAAGCAGGACCGGCCGCAGTAGAGCAAGCCCACATATTGGCTCCGTCCTGCAGGTACAATTCGCAGTTTGTACCGATATCTATCAGCAGGTGACGCCCCTTTGCCAGGAGTTCCTCCGACCCCAGAACAGCTCCCAGGGTATCGCCGCCAACAAAACCACCCACATTGGGAAATAAGACGACTTTCGCCTGCGGCTGCAGCGCCAGGCCGACTTCACCGGCCGTCAGCTCCAATGCGGTATTACACACCGACACAAAAGGCGACAAGGCCAGATAGGAGACATCAAGCCCTAAAAACAAATGATGCATAGTGGTGTTGCCCACCACAGTCGCTTTGTAAATCTGGCTGCTGTCAATGCCGGCAGCCTTGCACACGTCTTCCACTAAACGATTAATCGTACCGGCTACCGCTTCCTGCAGCAAAACCCGGTTGTCAGAACCTTTATTAGCAAAATCAATGCGGGAAATGACATCAGCTCCATAGCGTGTTTGTCCATTTTCCGCAGCCGCCAACTGTACTCTTTTCCCGGATTCCAGGTCATACAACGCAACCGCGATATTGGTTGTGCCAATATCAATGGCCGCCCCATAAACAGGGACTTTCTCCTTCCCCGGCAGCACAGCCAGAATGTGCTGATCCCATAAAACTGCCGTAACAGCAAATTTTTCCTGGCGTAATATTGACGATAAAGTTTTGAGCTGCGTCAGGCCGATCGTCAGGTTAGCCGGCAAACCGGTTTCCTGTAGCTTTGCCAGCAGCCGTTCCCGGTCCCCCCGTTCATCCGCCAGAGTTGGCCGGTCAAGCTCAACCTGTACCTGCCGCAAACCGCAGTACTCACTGTTGGCCTGCTCGGGGGCAAACAACAGGCCGGCTTTGCGGTCAACCGTACCACTATCCCCACAAACCAGCGCCATTCCCGGCCGAGGTTCAACCTGACAGGCAAGACGAATTCCCGTCGCCAGCTCCCCGGCACTCAGCTTTTCGTATTCTACCACGGACGGCTCCGGAGCAGCACTGATGATTCGTACCTTGCATTTCCCGCAGGTTCCCCGCCCGTTGCAAATATTAGTCACCGGATAATTACCGCGCAGCAGGGCGGACATGAGGTTTTCACCCTCGGTTACAACCAATGATTCAGAGTTAACCTTAATCAGCATACTCATTCTCCTCCTCCAATACTATCGGCGTGCCCGGAGGCACCCGGACAATCTCCGGCAAACGCTTACCGGTAACAACAGCAGCCAATAAGGCGAGATCTCCGGCTTCCTCACTGATCGTCCAATTAAAAAAGCCGGCAATCTTTGCTACTTTTTGGCGATATTGCTCCAGTTTATCCTCCTCACAGGGTGTACGGATAAACACCGCTTGTTCGTACCTGCCATAGAGAGTCTCAATCAGATATTGGGCATCGGCCTCTCCGTATGTATCCACATATTCCAGATATTCCGCATAGGGGTCCCGGCCATAGTCCAGCCAGCCCTGACTAAAATAATAGATTGCCGGATTTCGTTCAGACAGTGTTTGCCGCCGCCGATCCGACCCCAGTAATAAACTGATGCAATCATGAGCGTTGGGCAGCACCATCGGCACGGCGGCGGAAACCAGTCCCACTGTGGCATGGGAACACCTGCCATAGGTCAGAATAATCAGGTCATAATCCTGGCCGGCATCAATCCTCCGCTGCAGCTCCTGATGCAGCTTTTCGGGAAATGCATGCAGGGAAAAATCCAGAAACTCACAATCCATCCGGGTGGCAAACTCCAGTCCCAGCACTTCATTCCTGGTTGAGCAGCAGCCAAGCAATTTAATTCTCATTTTGCCCTCCCCCAACTTAATCACAGAAAGCAACACTAGTTAGAAAATTATACCATATTAGTTAATTTAATAATATACATATTTCCGTGTAAAGTCAAAGGCCTGGGTACCGGTAAAATTCTCACCGACTAATTGCATATTTTACAATCTGTGGGTATAATATAAGAAAAGGACTGACGTGTTGCTAGCACGTCAGCCCCTGCAGGTTGCCTAACCGGTAAACGGTTAGCCCAAGCTTTGATTATTTCAGGAAATAACCGCAGACCTTGGCCGGGGTGCGGTTATTTCTTTTCTATGAGTAAAACGACAAGCGTTGCGAATGCTATCATGAGATACATTGCCTCGAACATTGTCATTTCTACCACCCCCTTCCTTAACGGAAGGGGCTAACCGTCCCGGAGCAACCTTACGTTTATTATAGCATATTCTGCTGGTACATATAGGAAATTTTACCGGTTTGTTGCTGTCGTACCGCCCTTTTATGAGGGCGGCTTTTTGTTGTGCTATTAATGACTGTTAGCTTATTTCACCATTCACGATCATGGTCACTATCCCATCGGCAATCGCCGCCTCGTTCAGGGTCTGATTATCCAGCAGGGGGGAAATCCGGGTAAGGGTTGTCTCCGGGTTAATCGCCGGCGCCCTGGTGTTCAGCCACTCGCTGTCCTCACTGCCGGGGCTTTTCAGCTTGCCCAGCAGGGAAAGCCGTTCCTCGTACTCGGCTTTGAGCGCAGCCGCCACCCGTGTTTTATCGACATAGGTCAGGTCGTCGGATTTGAATATGGCCAGCATGCCGGCCCGGATGACGGCATCACCCTCGGTTTTGTCGGTCATGCCTTTTTCAATGGCTGCATACAGCAAACTATTGTATTCGGTAAAATAGCGGAAATCATCCCGGTACAGCGCGGCTTCCACGCTAAAAAGCATATAGTCATAGCCGGTCAGCGGCTTGGCCGACTGCGGGTCGTCGCCGTAATAAAGCTGCGAGTTTTTCACAACCAGTTTGTTGGTGTCAAACTTGCCGGCATCGGCGCCGATCACGGCAAAATAGCCGTTTTGCAGGGAGCTGCCGCCCAAACTGCCTGTACCGGCATATTCATTATGATAGACCAAATGAATGTCCCTGTCGCCGCCGGCCAACAGTTCCGACAAAGCGGTAACCGCGCTTTCCGCCACCTTGAGCGTGGCGGAAAGCTGACCGATGGTGAGCAGGCCGGAAATGCTGTTGGCCAGGGTAAGAAAGGCCGGAAAATAGTCTTTATTCATATAGGCCAGCAAGGCGGCGCTGATGGATACATTGCCGCCGCGATACGGCACCAGGTTGGTCAGGGAATAATTGAGCTGCACCCCTTTTCCCAGCGAATTTTCATTCAGATTCAGGGCCAGCGGGCCGGCCACACTGGGCAATTCCCGGGCGGCATCAGAGCCGAACTGCAGACTGACGACAGAGGAGACCACCGGCACATACTTGCGAAAGAGTTTCCGGTCATTTTTCAAGAACATTTCTGCCAGGCGCAGGCGGAAATAATGCTGGCCCTCCTGAAACACGACCGTTTCCACGTCGGACGTTACCGGCGCGTATACGTAATGCTTGGATTCCTTGATAAACAAATGAGCAAACCAGTCAATCAGCCCCATACTATTCCCTCCTGCCGCCTGCCGGCAAAGTCGTATCCCCCTGCCGCAGGCGTTGTTATTTTTTTTCCTCAAGCTTGAAAAAAGCGTTGTAGTTGGCCACTACCTGGTTAGCGCTTTCAATAGCGGCGTTTCTTTCCCTGATAATGAAATTCACATCATTTCCCGAAGCGTCAATATAGCCCTGCGCGGCTTTTAAGTAGGCGTCCACAGCGGCGATATAGGCGGCAGTGGCTTTGGCATCATTCATGGAAACCGGCGGCACCGGCAGCGGCGGCAGCTTTTCCTGCACAGTCGGATAAACGGCGGCAAAATTAGTGGCCGCCGGATCGGCAGGCACCGGCGCCGGCGGCTGCTCCTGGGCGGCAAGCGCCAGGCCTGCTACCCCCAGACAAAATAGAACCATAGCAATCCAGATTAATTTTTTCACAGTATCTCCTTCTCCTGTCCGTGTTTTTAATTCTGCGCAGTGTCAGCCCAAATTTTGCGCATGAGCACAGGGTATTCATCCTGCAGGTGGCGCAGAATGACATCAAGGGTCAGACTGACGAGCTGCGGTTCGAATTGTTCCGGCACAGCAGTCAGGCAAACGTCCAGAATCAGGGCATCGTCTTCGCTGATAAAATATTTGAAACTCTTATAGGTGCGGTTCAGTTCATTGACATAGGCGAGAACACTTTGGCGGCCCGGCCCCTGGACAACCGCCGGCACAACCCGCACCTGCAGTGGTGTATGCAAGGTGTCGTCGGTGACAAACATGACCGGCAGTTGCTGTCCGCCCACCTCCAGATTGGTGCGGAAGATAACGGTGTGCAGATCGTCGTCCATAGCCTGTACACCAAAACAGGTAATCTGACCGGCCGTTAAAAAATCCTGAAACTTGTTAGCTTTGATATTGCTGTTTTGCATGTGTCTTTCCCCTATTCTGTCTAAATTTTGCCGATGCCGTTACCGGCCTGGTTACACCCCGAACTGGTCGGCGGCAATCCACTCCATATTGAGGAGCGACCAAAAATCTGTCGCCAGCTTATTGAGGACATATTCATACGGCAGCCAGCCGTAGCCGGAGTCGCCCCAGGCACTGCCCCAGGAATTGCGGATAAGAAGCGCGCCGGTGGTTTCCCGGTTGTATTGGGTGTTTGTAATTTTCAAATTATCATCATAGCCAAAGGCCGCCACCGCATGGCCCCAGCTGGCCTTTTCATCCGGGCCGGGACCGGGGATGCCGCCGGGAACATCGGTAGCGGCAAACGAAGCAAAGCCGTAGAAGCCGAACATGGCCGGCACACCGGCGGCCAGATATTTTTTCACACTGCACAGCACATCAGCCGGTACCGTATTAGTGCCGGCAGGGTCGTGGCAGAAATACTGCAGCGCTTCATAGTTGTCGGCCACGGCATAGACAAAGGACGTCGGCTCTTTGTCAAAATCGGGAACCTTGTCGGTATAGGGCCAGTATTTTTCCGGCGGTACGCCGCACAAGACCAATGACCCCATGGTATCGCGGATGTAAGACCCCTGGTCGCCGCTCACGCCTTGCAGGTTGCGGGCATTTTTATAGATAAACAGCCGCGAGGCGGCAAAATGCCGGCCAAAGGCCCGGTTCTGAAAGTATTCAATAATGGCCGCCGCCGCGTGGGCGGTGCAGGCCCCCAGCTGGCCCTGATCCGGCACCGGCGTGCTGCACCATTGGCGCAGGTCGGCCTTGGGCGGCAGCGGCGCAATCTTGTCAAGCCCCAGTCGTTTGATGATTTCCCGCAATTTGGGATGGCATTCGGTGTAGTCGCGCAGGTCAGGCAGCGGCGGCAGCCAGCCTGTCCCCACCGTGCGGTTGCCAGGTAACACTACTTGCAGTTTCATGTAATCTATCCCTCCTCTGCCAGAAGCAAAATGACTGTCCCCTCGCTTCCTGTTTCCTTGCTTCTGCTAACACAGCATTGCCATGATAATAAGGAAGCAAGGGATATATGTATCACCCTGCTTCCCCGTTTTTAATGCGAAATTGCAAACTTAGTACGGAAATACAGCTCTTCTTTGACACAGTTGGTAAAAATCAGCTCAAATAACGCCGTATCGTTCTTAATCTCTTTGTGCAACAAATTGGCCAGGTACAAAAAGACACAGAAATTATCGCGGGTTATTTCGGCTTTCTCGCTCTGAGACAAAGCCTGGGGCGAATGCCAAAAAGAGTCAAACGGCACCATGCTGCCACTGCTGCGCAAATGGGCTGCGATATCAGGCCAGCCGGTTTGCAGCAGCGCGGTAGCCAATTCGAGTGCCCTGCCCTGGTTGTCCCTTGTCTGTTCAACCGCCAACAGCAAGCCTGCCGCTTTGTGGCAATATCCTGCTACGAAAGCATCGGCCTGCTGACGGTAATAATACTCATAAAAAGGCTGACCGGCCGCCGGCTTACCCAAAAAAGCTTCTTCGCGATAAAGCCTGTCCAGTTCCTGGCACAAGCGCTCCCTGCGCGCGATGGCCAACGCCACCGGGGGAATGATGTCCAGTACAAACGTGCTGTTCTGCTGTGCTGCCTGCTTATCGGCGTTTATTGTTATTCCTCCTTTTGCAACCGGTTAACTGTCATTCTTAGTAAGCTAAAACGGTTCATAGGATATTGGCATCAGAACGTATATTGCATGGTTGCATAATACGTCCGTCCCTGCTGCGGCATAGGCGTATTTAGAGACTGGTTCATATACCTCTGATACATCAATTGTTTAGGCCCTTCGTTGCCAATATCATTGACACCGACTGTCAGATTAACGCTGGGGTTGAATCTGTGTTTCACCGCAAGATTGACAAACCTTATCGGATCACACCAGGCTTCTTCCGTGTTAACTGTACTGTACTGATTCACAACTTTGCCTAAATAATGCAGTTCGGCAATGACAGATGTTTTCCGGTCGTTAAAGTTATAGGTCAGGCGGGTATTGGTTTCCCATTTGGGGATGTTGGTGAAAGGCTGATCAACCGACTCTTTGGTGCCGTATTTGCCCAATTGCTTGGTCAGCTTGGAATTGTTATAGGTCACGGCTTGCTCCAGCTCCCAGTTCTTCCACTTGAAGCGGGTTTCGTACTCAATCCCGTCAATCTGGCCTTCGCCGAAGTTGGTATACATCGCCGTTCCTCTAAAGGTGATAAAATAGGAGGTCAAATCCCGCACATGACGGTTGAAATAGGTCAGGGACATGTCGGCGTCAGCGCCTAAGGCCCGGCCCCGCCAATCCACGCCAAGATCAAACTGATTGCCATGCTCCCAGGTGACGTCGCCGCCGACACAGGCTGCATTTCTTGGCTCAACCATCATACTGCCGTCACCGAACATTTCATAGAAGTTGGGGGCTTTATTGTAGGTGCCGTAGGTGGCCCGGACAGCCAGCCCGTCGTGGATGTTTTTCTTCAGGCCGACGCCATAGGAGTACTGCCAGGCATTTTCCTCGTCCGTAAAGGTGTTCATTTCCATCTTTTGCGCCCGGACGATGGGCGACAGCAGCAGCGACTTATGCCGGTCGAGCGCAATATTGTCCTGAAGCTGGAAATAATAGTTCTTGATGTCATAATGCGGCAGCCATTGGCGGGTACTGTTCGCTGGCACGACTGTCGTATAACCCCAATAGCTGGCATTTACATCCATCGTTTCCTTAGAGTATTTAAACAGGAATTCCAGCATGTGATTGCCCAGCTGCCAGCTGCCGTCAACGGCGGCGCCGTAGACTTCGTTATCAAAGTTGGAGTATTTGATGCCGGCCGGCGTCCACTTGGTTACCGGCGAGGTGGCCCGGGCGCGCTTGTCGTTATTTTCGTAGTTCAGCTTCCAGCCCCATTCCAGGTTGTCGTCACTTTGCCGGCGGCCCACCTCCATCCGGTATTTGTCGGTGATCATATACCGGTAACCGCTGCTGAGCTCGGGGATGTCAATCTGGGCGGCGGAATTGATGCCGTCAGGAATGCCGGTATTTTTCCGGTCATACTGGAATTTGGCAAACCAGTTGTCGTCCTGCCATTTGAGCATGGCCGAGGTATTCCGGTAGTAATTGTGCTGCCGTGTTCTTTCGGCGCCATAGGTATCCACTTCTTTTTGATAATAAGGTCTCGGATGCTGCTGATAGTTAAAATCGCCGCGGGCCTGGTCGCGGCTCAGATTGAACATCAGCGTACCGCTGCCTAACGGGGCAACGGTTTCCAGCGCGCCGGTATAGCCACCGAAGGAGCTGGCACCCTGTTTCACCGTCACGCCAACCTTTTCAGGCTTTTTCGTCACGATGTTGATGGCGCCGCCGATAGCCGCGCCGGCAAACCGGGCCGGCACATAGCCCCGGTAAACCTCCACCTTAGCTACATTTTCAAGCGGGATCAAAGACAGGTCGACGCCGGTTTCGGCGGCGGAATTGACTAATATACCGTCAATATAGATATTGACCTGTGCGCCGGTTGAACCCCGGACACGGGCTACGGCGTAGTGGCCGGTCCCCTGGACGCGCTGCACAAAAACGCCGGCTACCGTTTGCAGGATATCGGGCAGAGTCTTTTGCTCACCTGCGAATTTGGCAGTATCCACTACGGTAACTGTTCCCGGCGAGAGCTTTTTCTCCCATTCCGGCCGAGGCGCTTCAACAAGGACAGCACCGAAGGTGTAGCCGGCAGGGTTTTCCACCGCAGCGGCGCTTCTGATGTCAGACCCAGCTGTTGCCGGTGCCGGGGCAGTTGGGGCATCCGCCGCAGCCGAAGCTGCCGGGACATCCGGGGCAGTTGCCGCCGACAGGTTAGCAGTGTCCACTTGAGCGGTCTGGCTGTCAGCCGTTAGGGCCTGGCCTGCTGCCAGCCCGGTACTTGCCGGCGGACCGGCTTGCTGCAGGTTAGCTGCTGCCTGGTCCACACTAAGAGCGACGGCTGCCGGCTTGTCTGCAGCCGCTTTCCGGTTGGGGTCGGGACCGGCGTCCCAATACCATTGTAAGCCGCCGTTAACCATCCAGTCGGTTTTGACTTCACCGCCCAGAGTCTTGGTCAGCTCCAGATAGGCGGTGCCTTTGCGCGAGATGGCCTTGGTGGCGCCCAGGCTCAGATCGACCCAGGTATCCTTATGTGTGACCGGCTCCATTGTCAGGGTGCTGTTGCCAAAGCCGGCCAGGCTGCGCTTGGCGCCGATGAAGTCATGGTTTACCATGACCTTGGCATAGACATCACTGGGATAATCGGTATTTTCCTGATTTTTTTTGCCCAGCAGCACCCCCACCCGGCCGGTGAGGAAGTCCTGGCTGTCCTGGCGAATTTGCACGCCATTCCGCAGGGCAAAGGCGGCAGCGCCCAGCCTGGCGTAGGACAGGCCGGCCTGCGGCTCAAAGTAGACGCCGTTGGCCAGATTTTTCCGGTAGCCGTACAGCGCGTTAAGCCCGTAGTTCCAGGCTTTGTAATCATTGTCCCGGCTGACGATGCCGGAGGAATCGGTAAAGTCATAGCTGTTTTCCAGCCGGGAAATGCGGGCGGTGAGATCGAAGAAACGTCCGTCTTTTCCCTGCCAGCTGGCATAGGCGCCCAGGCTATTGCCTGTCAGGTCGCTTTGGCCTGACAGGAAGGAGGCTTTAGCGTCGGTATAACCTAAATAAGTGCCGTAAAACAGTTTGCCGTCATAAAAATCCCCCTGCCGCTCTTTTTCAAAGCCTACCTGGATATTGCTGAAATACTGGTCAATGCTGCGGCCATAGGCGCTGTCATACTTGTACTTGCCGCGGGACATTTTCGCCCACAGGCTGGCTTCCGCATGGCCCTCCGGCGTCGTCAGCAGTTGATTGGTAGCGGCCCGGTTCTGATTGGCCAGACGCAAATCCTGGGTATGACCGAAAATAGCATTGTCCTCAAAGCGGTGCAAATTCAGCAAGGCCCGCTGGTTGTCGGCAGCAGCCATGACCGACTCGGAGGCCAAGCCGGAATTGGTCACGGTGTAGCCATTCATATTATACTCAACACTACCACTAGCAGGATTGCCCCCTTGTGGAGGATTAATATCTTCCTCAATTTCACCCGGTATTACCAGATACTTGGTCAGAGGCGCATCCATCAGGGTAGCCTGGCCGACGACATCCAGCGTCTCGCCCAAGGCCGCAGCCTGTTCCGCGGTTAAGCCGCCAAACGTAGCTATTAAATATCTTCCCCCTGAGCCTGATGTCTTCGTCGGATCGGCAACAAAGGAAGCAGGATTTTGGGAAAAATCCACCAGCTGCGGTCTAAAGGTTCCGTCAGGCATCTCTACCGTAGCCACATTGACATAGCTGATTTGATAAAAGAGCCGGATGCCGCCTTCAGCGTTCAGCCTGGCAATGGTAGGGTTGTTTAATACTACTAGCCGTGGTACAAATACATTGCTGGCCTGCCCCCCATGATCGGTAGAACTCATGCCAACGCTTGTCCGGTAGGTGAAATCACCGTTTAAGGTTAGATTAGTAATTCTAAGCGAACGGCCCTTACTGGTAACCTGCGTGTCATAATCGGTATCATAATACACATTGACATCCGGATCATAAGCCGTGCTGCGGAAATAGGCTAAATCGATAGCGGCATTATTGCCTAAAACAAGCTTTTCTACTGCAATATTATTCGCGGCACTATTTGGATCTACATGACCCGTAGTCTTATAGATATCGACAGGCCGCCAGATATAGCCGTCGCCAATGGTTACGGACGTGTAATACCCCGCTCTGCCGGAGTTGCCGCTGGGCTTTTCATAGCCTGCGTCGGTGTAAATCGCATTGCCCACCGTGGTATCGGTCGCTGTATCAATTTCCTGTTTGACTACCGGCGTCACAGTGGGGGCGGCGTAGACCGGGGCGGATAAAGCCAGGCAAATAGCCAGCGCCAGCAGCCGCTGCTTGCGCCGATGTTGTTTACCGGCAGACTTACGTTTGTACTGCACAAAAACATCCTTCCTCTGTATAAACCATCGAGAAGCAACAAGGCTTAGCCCTGCTGCTTCCCGGGTTCATTATGTTGTTATCAGCTGCAAATATTAGATGCCTAGCAGTTTCTTTCTTTCCAAAAAGGCTTGCTGCGATACCGAAGCAAAAGCCGGATGCGAGGCCCGCACCGTACCGCCGGAAATGCCGCCCGGAGCCGCTTTTAGGGCCAGCGTTGTGACTACCGGTTCGTAAATAGCCGCACCGTTAATGCTCCAGCCGGTACCGCTTGACGCCAAAGCATTGGCGGCAATAGAGCCTTCTACCGTGAAGCCAACATCATATTGATACATCGCGAAATCGTTGCCCCGGGCAAACCAAACCATATTGTCGGAATTGTTGTAAATCAGCGACCAGAAATAACCGGCGAAAGTAGTAAGTGACTGACTGGGCAGATTTAAGGTTGTATCATCTATATAACCGCCAGTACCGGTGTTAAGAGTTGTCACATCCGTGTTGTACAGGTAACCGGTAAGTGCACCGGTACTTATATTACTATAGTAACCGGTTAATACAAATACCTCACCGCCAGCGCCAATGGCAATGTCGCGGAAATCACCCTTGGCTGCATCTGTCGTAGAAGTTGAGCTACCGGCAAACAAAACGCTGGAAACCATCGTGGATTTCACCAGTCTTTCCAGTTTGGAATCGGCACCGTTGCTGAAGCCGTTCTGCTGCATGCCGCCGATGGAGGTGATGTACAGGTCGCCGCCATATTCGGCAAAGCCGAAGGCGTTTTTGCCAAGGGTGCTATTGGTATTCGGCGTTGACGCCAGCGCCAAAGCCGTCGTTAATTTTACCACTGTACTGTCATTATAACTACCGGCCCAAACGTCAGTAGCCGAAATAAAGAGGGCGTATACATTATTGGCGTCAACAGCGACATCAATGCCATAGTCCTGAGCGGCTGCGGTATTGAAGTAATACTTATTGACCGTGTCGAAGGAATAGGTGTCACCGGAGGAATTTTGTACGCGGAAAACGGTTTGGCGGTCATAATCAATACCGTAAATATAATCATCGGTGCCATTTCTCTTGAAAGCATATACGTTCACCAGCTTATCCGCGGTGGCGGTGCCGTAGCCCCATTGTACCGTGCCGGAAGTCGGATACACTTGGGCAAAGGTTGCGGCATTAAGAATCCGGAACTCGCTTGGCAGCGGATTATAAGAGGAATCATAGACGGTTTCCGCAACCAACAGGCGGGGTTGACCGTCTTTATTCAGGAAATAGAATACCTTCGGATCAGGTGCTAAACCTGTAAGATTGGTAACATTATGCTGAATTGTCGGTGTGGTCGACGCATCAAACTTGCAACGGCCGACTTCGCCTACACCGCTACCCACTCCATAGTTATACAACCCATACGCTAATTCACTCGCCATTTTACATTCCTCGCTTTCGTTTTTTAATAGTTTTTCTTACCTGACTACCTTGCAGCAGCAGACTAGGCTGCTGGAGTTTTAACCTCGCAGGTTAGGCGCTAACGCTCACCTCCTTTACAAAAGTAGGGAATTTCTCCGAAGGTTAACCGGCTCCAAGACTCTCATCTTCTATAAGGGGGATTATGCCCCTACGGGCTACAGGCGAGCGGCTAAACCTCCGGATAATTCCGACCAGGATTCATTGGGGTTAAAGCCCCGCTTGAATCAAGTCTCATCTATCAATCAGGGATATCACGTTGTCGGCCAAGGTACGGCATCAACCCGGTGATCTTTCCCATGATTAATCAATCTAATGTTCAAGGCCAAACTACCCGCTTATTGTTTGAGCTTAGCTATCACGTCGGCGGTGATATCAATACCGCCATAGACCACGGTTGCTGCATCGATAATTACTGTCAGTCCCTTTTCCTCGGCAACGGCCTTAATGGACGCCTCGATTTTGTCGCCTACCGGTTTCATGAGGTTGTCTTCCTTCCGGGCTTCCTCGCGGGCGATGGTGTCGTTTAAGGCTTGCCGCTCGGCCTCCGGCAGGTCCTTGCTCCGGGTGTCGTAGTCTTGCTGCGCCTCGTTCCGCATGGTCTGAATGCGGTTCATGATATCCTGGATGCCGGGGTAGCTGGCGAAAACCTGCTGCCGGTTGACATAGCCCACGGTTTGCTCCGGTTTGGCCTTGGCCTTGGCGGCCTGCGCCCCGGCCGGGGCCAGTATGCCGCCCAGGAAACATACGGCAATAAGTAATAAAAGACTGCGTGTTATTTGCTTCATGCCATTTCCTCTCCTATTTGATTTGTGCTTCTAAGCAATAAAAAAAACTCCCTCATCGGGAGTGGTTACGCTGTCCGGACGAAAGCCGTCCTGGCTTGTTGCGTAATCTCCTCCCCATACCTCGCAGGTCAAACGGTGATTGTCAGACAGGCAGTTCTCCTGGCTCCGGTTCATTGCTTTCTCGCACCTTCCCAAAGCGTTCGCTCCAGTGGCATATCTGCGAGATTGCTCCCCGTTACAGTGGCGGGACCGCGCCGGCATTGCACCGGACTTCCCTATTAAGCCCCGTAGGGCACCTATCCCAACGATATTCATTTGTCATCACTTTCTCATTCTATACACGACTTCGAAGCATTATGCCGAAAATCAGCAGATATTGTGCCCTTGCTGTTTGCACCTGGCAGCAAACTTCACATACGCTTCCAGCGCTTCGATAATGGCATCTTCCATCATTTCAGCCCTGCCATTCCTTCCGGCTTCCTCAACAATATGCTGAACCTGCCGGACATGATAGCCATAGTCCAGCAGTGCGCGGGTTAAGGTCTCGATCCTCCGGCGTTTCATAGCTCACCTCTCCTACTACCGGACTGCGGTAAAATATATTCACTTCTCCCCGCCGGCGCAGCGGCTTTGGTTTGCTTGTCCTTTAAAGCGCCGGCATGGGGCTGCAGGCTGTCGCTATCCCCCTTTGGCAATGATTTGTATGCGGTGCCGGCTAAACGGCACCGGGTATATTACTGTCATGGGCCTGATCCATGACAGCAGCTCACAAGTGAAACAAAAAGCGCCGACTATTCCGCCCGGCGGAACAATCGACGCTTTACCTGTTGCTAAAGCTGCCTGCTGCCGGTGCCGGGTCAAAAACCGCTCGCTGGCTGTCAGGCGAGAAAGCTCACCTTAACAAGCCTCCAGTCATATGTTAGCTCAGAGCTAGCCTATGCCTGCGAGTGTTCTTAATCCCAGACCTGTGCATCGCAGGCTGTACGGATATACATGTCTCAGCTGAGACACTAGAAACCAGGCAGTACCCTGACTTGGGTCATCACCACATTCTCCTTGGTAAGAGGCTTGCAGAAATATGGCTCTCCTTCACAGTTGCGAGACAGCGCCGGAATCACACCGGACTTCCCTTTTAAATCCGCCCTGACGACGGATACCTGATTTCGTATAAAGTTTTGTGAGATCATAACCTTGAATAAGCAACTAATTATCTGCAACAAATATAAAAAAGCCTTCCTGTGATGAAATATCCAGAAAGGCTTTTTGTAATCAGGCGAAACTGCCGTCACAAAATACGAATTGCATCGCAATCCCCTCCCCGATTCATCGCAGGTCAAATGGTGATCGTCATGCAGGCAGTTCTCCTGGCTCTGGCTCATCGCTCCTCCAAACCTTCCCAAGATCGCTGGATCTCAGTGGTATATCATGGATTCGCTCCCCATCACAGTGGCGGGTCCGCGCCGGCTTTAAACCGGCTTCTCTGTTAGGCCCATACGGGCACCTGCACCAAAGTACATTATTCTCTTTTTTGGTAAGAATTCCTTTATTTTCTATGCTTCAAATATAGCACTGTTGGGTAATTTTGTCAACAACTTTTTTAGTCTGTATTTTATGTTATGCAGCTATATTGTGTCATAAAGCAACAGGAATAATTATATTCTAGCACAGATAATTCTGCTTGTCACACTTTTTCCTTCGTCATTTTCCGACATATTTAGATAGCAGTTTTAATGACCAAGGCGCCTTCGTCATTAAAACGGACAACGGTATTGGCAGGAAATTCGACCACTTCCCCAGCCGTTGAACGCCAGGTTACCTTCTCTTTGAGTGTTCCAACGGCGACTTCCCCATTCTCGTCGAATTCTATGGCTTGTTTGGCGCTGAACTTGACAAAACCGGCTGAGTCGTTTGCGGCAAGGTTGGTTCGCCAGCCTATAGGCCGCAGGTGGGTATCGTCGGCCAAAACACCGGACCGGATGGCCCCGGAATCATAAACAGCCAGGACGGTATTTTCTCTCAAGGTCAGAAAGCCGTATTTCCCTGCCACCAGACGAACGGTGGCCTGCTCGGCAAGTGTGCCGCGAAGCACTTCGCCCTGTTCGCTGAAGGTAACCAGGGTTCCGCCTTTATAGCGCAAATGCCCGTAGCCGGGAATGGCCATATTATAACTTCGTTCGATAAAGGAGCGATGAAACCGGGGGAAAAAGGAGCCGACCGCATAGGCGGAAACGTAGTAGTAGTCGTTAATTACTCTTTCCCAGCCGCGCGGCTGGAGAAAGGTATCGTCTTTCAAAGTACCGGAAATCACTTCACCCAAATCGTTGGTGGTCAAAATCGTGCCTTTTTTGAATTCGACCTTATCACCAACCGTCCACCCCTGGGGATGCAGCTTCGTGTCTTTGGGCAAAGTTCTGGTTTCCGCCTGCACGCAGGGAACAACCAACAGAACTGCCAATACCACACCCAGCATGGCGCTCATCACGCGCCTAAAAGAGAAAAAATGTCTCATAACCTCCAGCTCCTTATGTAGGAATCTAAAACACGGGGACAGGGATACCCGTATAGTCAATTAACGCCGACGATTCCGCCCGGCGGAACAGTCGGCGCTGTGCAAAACAATATCGTCTAACTCTTGATACGCGTCCTTGCTGCTTTGATATAATCGTCTAGTGAAACACCATCACTTTGAGCAGCTTCCTTACGGCCTTGCTCAAATATTTCATCAAAATTAGCTAAGACCTGGCGGTAACGGTGCTCCTCTTCCGAGTTGTATTGTTTAGCGATTGCCTTGGGTTTCGCAACAGCCATACATAACACCACCTTTAGACTTTCTAACCACAGTATACCATTAGTCTGATTGGTTATCAAACAATTCTTTCGGAATAACTATCCATTATCCTGCCTGAATAAGGTTAAGATTTCTCCCTTAACACCGTTTTTATCATATTCTGCGCATTGAGCATAAAAGCCGTGAGCGGCTGTTCCAGGCGGCTTTGCTCATCCCGGAATTCTTGTTCATACCGGTGCAAAATCTGTTCTTCCTCATAGCCTTGTTCTGCTAGGCGCAGGATAAATTCCTTAGTTTCCCGGACAGCGGTGATGCAGTTTTGCCAGTAACCGGCAGCAGCACTGTCATTCACCAGTCCATAATGTGGTGAAATGATGAAGCGCGGCTTTACTTTGCGGCATTTCTCGATAGAAGCCAGTGTGTCGGCACAGCTGGTGATAAATCCCGGATAAAGTTTGCCGGAAGCACTCAGATAGCCGGTCGATTCACTGAGAAACAGTGTTTCGTTATTTACCAGAAAGGATAAGGAGCAGCGGGTATGTCCCAAGGTTTCCAGTACCTCAATCCGCAAGCCGCCCAGCTCCAATATATCTCCGTCCCGGATAATGGTATCCACTTTCATCAGAGCATCGTCATACCAGGCCAGTTCGCCGGCATGAAAAAGCTTGGCTGCCTGCTCACTCAGTTTTCTAATAGTCGCCAAGGCATTTTCCCGCTTTAAAATTCGTTCCGCATACCCGGCGCCGCATACCTCACTGTTGGGCCATTCTTTTTTTAAAAAAGGAACCGCACCAAGGTGGTCATAGTGCGAATGGCTGATAAGGATATAATCCAGCGTCCTGTTGTTAAGATATTGTTTGATATTACTGATAAGCTGATCTGCGCAATACGCCATGCCGCAATCAATTAATGCCGTTTTTTCATTCCCTAATAGCAAAAAGGCGTTGCCGCCTTTGCCACCGGTTACATTTACAATTGTATCCATATTAGTCATTCACCTGTATTCTCTTGCTGTAATAGTTTTAGCTTTCCGGCAGCAGCCGCAAATTACTGCGACCTATTTGCGCTCCTCCGGCTTGGCTAACTGTAAGTTAATATGGCAGTAGCCGCCCGGTGTTTTTGCCAAATACTGCTGGTGATATTCCTCTGCCGGGAAAAAATGCGCCACCGGCTCCACTTCGACGACAATCGGCGCCGTATAATGCTCCTGCATGGTTGCAATAAAACCGTTAATGACGGCTTTATCTTCCTCCGCATTGTAATACACGCCTGTCCGGTATTGTGTGCCCCGGTCCGGGCCTTGACGATTTAAGGTGGTCGGATCAATGATCCGGAAGAAATGCTCCAGTAGTTTCGGTAACGGCAGCACCTTTTCGTCATAAGTTACTTCACATACTTCGGTATGTCCGGTCATTCCTGTACATACCTGCTGATAGGTGGGTTGTTCGGCGGCACCTTGTCCATAGCCAACCCGGGTGCTCAACACGCCTTTAAGTTGCAGAAAATAAGCCTCAACACCCCAGAAACAACCGCCGGCAAGCCATATTTGCTTCATAAAAGGACGCCTCCTCTTGTGTTTTCCCCGACTTAAACAAGTCCTTCCTATTTTCCGTTATTACAAGCTTTTTTATCCTTTGTTACTGTGAACATGCCAGTCCCTCCGGCTTATGCTTTGCGTCCCCGGCACAATGCCTGCAGGGAAAGGCTCATGATAACAATCGCTGCCGCAGCCAGCGCCGCCTGGGGAAAGGATTTGAACAGAACATTGCCGAAACAGCTGAACGCGATGGCCCCAGGCACACTGCCCACCAGTGTCGCCAAAACATAGGGACGAAAGCTCACCTTCGACAAGCCGGCAAGAAAACTAACCGCATCCCAGGGGATGACGGGAGCCAGGCGCAGCAGCAATACTGTGCGGAAACCATGACTTGCCGCCTGATTGTCCAATTCCTCCAGCACTGACCATCTTGACCATGCTTTGAGCCTGTCACGCCCCAGCAGCCGGGCTGCCCCAAAGCATAACGCAGCGCCGCCGGCTGTGCCGATAACCAGATAGATGGTTCCCCACACAGGTCCGAAGGCTAAGCCGCCGCCGACAGCCAAAACAGCGGCAGGAAAGAAAAACAGCGGACGGACAATATTGCATATGATGTATAACAGCGGCCCCCAATAGCCTAATGACAGCATCATGTTCCGGATGGCTTCCGGTTTAAACCGTTCCAGCCCGAAACCATAAAGATAGATAATGCCCAGCACGATAAAACCGGCAAAACAGCCGGCGATAGCCGGCTTGAAAACTGTTTGATTATAGTATCTCATAAGTGTTAATTATAGACCTTACATTGCTTCTGTGTAAAGAAAAATCTTGCCTATCCGGCAAGAACTTAATCCTGCCGTGGGATAGCGATAATATATACATTCCGCACCACATGGCCGGGTTTAAGGTATTGAGCGTCAAACCACATATCCTGGAATCGTAAAGCGTTAAAGGAAGATACACCGTCCGGATTATTTGCCGACAACCAATGCACGGCAGGATCGGCGAAAAAGATGGTATCCGGCCCTTTCCCCGGCGATTCAGAAGCTGCGTAATACCCGGTGACTACTACCCAGTGCCCTCCCCAGTCAATCCATTCCACCATTGTAGGGATTCCGTTCTTCAGGTTTTCCCGAAGCATTTCCATGCTTCCATTATAACCAACTGTTGCTTGAAAGCCATTTTTCTGTAACCAGTTTACCATTTTCTCCGGGGGAGTGCCAGGATGCTTAGAGTTCATATCACCGGTTCCCATTTCCCGGGCAATCAGCATTTCAGTTTCGTGGTTCATTGCCTGGTCGGAAAGAACATTGTACCAGTGCAGCAGAGACATTACGGCAGCCGGGCCACAGGTATAATCGGTGGTCTGTTGATAGCCTTTGACCCCAAGGTATGTATAGTAGGGGCCGTCCTTCATTTCATAATAGTTAGCAGCACCGGTCGAGTCCGGCAGCGGCAGGCTGCTCTCTTCACCGGCAAGGTTTAGCGTGGCAAAGCAGAGCAGGAGACTAAAGCAGAGCAACGCCGTCTTCCAGCGATTAGCAGGTACCAGTTTAATCAACATATGGCCCCTCCTAATGAATAATGAAATAAAAAACAAGAGCAATAAATGTAGGTTACGCATTTATTGCTCTGGCGGTAGTTTCTATTGACATTAATGTATGACAGAAAAGCAGCATTAATTACTGTTAATACACCAGCTTTTCTTTGCAAAATCCTCTGCGAACGCTTGTTAGCTGCCGCGCCTGTCCAGCTGCTTAATTGCTTTTTCAATTCTCGTTACGGCCTCCAGCACAACACTCTGCCGGGTAGCAAAATTAAGGCGCGCAAACCCTGCTGCCTGCGTGCCGAAAGCCAGGCCTGGGTTTAAGCCTACTTGTGCCTGTTCTACCAGAAATTTGCTCAACTCATTTGCTTCGTTAAAGTATGCACGAAAATCCAGCCATGCCAAAAATGTTCCCTCCGGTTTAACCACCTTAACGCCAGGCAGTCTTGCTTCCATAAAATCCACAAGCATAGCCGCGTTTTTCTCCAAATACACCAGCAAAGCATCCAGCCATGCCTCGCCTGCCTGATAAGCAGCTTCGGTAGCCAACACGCCAAAAAGATTATTGCGCCGCAGATGCATGCGGTTAATTTCTGTCTCAATTAATCCGCGTCTCTGCTTGCAGGGAACAATAATAAAGGAGGTATTGAGTCCGGCGATATTAAAGGTTTTACTTGCTGCCATAAAAGTAATGCTCTGGTGGCACACCGGTGTGCCCAGTGAGGCAAATACGGTATGTTTATGCCCGCCGTATACCAAATCGCTGTGAATTTCATCAGACAATACATCTACCTGATAGGCTTGACAAAGATTATATACTCTTGTCAGTTCCTCCCGTTTCCACACGCGGCCCACCGGATTGTGCGGGCTGCAGAGCAAGAGCAATTTGTTGTCCGGATTTGCCAGTTTTTGTTCCAAATCAGCAAAATCCATTTCATAGTAACCATTATGTGAAATTAACGGATTCTCAACAATGTTCCGGTGATTATCTTTGATGGAAGCAAAAAACGGGGGATATACCGGTGGCTGAATAATAATGCCGTCACCCGGTTTTGAAAGCGCTAAAATAGATAAAATGATGGCCGGAACAACACCGGGGGCCTGAACAATCCATTCTTTTTCAATATTCCAATCATGCCGACGTCTTACCCAGTCGATAATTGCCTGGCTAAAGGGCGCCCGGTCACGGGTGTTGTACGCATAAACAGAATGCCCGGCACGTTCTCTAATCTTCGCCGCGACCGCCGGGGGCGACGCAAAATCCATATCTGCAATCCACAGCGGCAAAACCTCTTCACTGCCGAACACACTGCCGATATCATCCCATTTGCGGCTATCGGTTCCCCGCCGGGCAATAAGCTGATCAAAATCAAACTCGGCGCTGCTGTTTCCCATATAATTATTTCCTCGCTTGTCTACTTTTTTTGCCGCCGTTTCGCGCCAATAGATTACTGCTATTTTTTGGGCTGCAGCAAACGTTTGTAATAGGAATGAGCCGTATACAAAGCCGCTGCCGGATTGTGTCCGGTGATTCTGTCCTTGGTAATCAGCGTAGTAACCAGCGCCTGTGAATATTTGATGAACAGTGAATCATGTCCTACACACAGACCGATAACCACATTCAAATCGGTATTTTGGGAGTTCAGTAAACGCGCCTGCAAAATAGGATTGCACATGGATTCAGGATTCCCCGGACGCACTTTTTCCTCTTCCAGTATCCCGATTTCCGTTTTATCCACCGCCCCCACTTTGCAAATGGCACTGTAATAGGCCAGCCCTTTAGCTTCCAGAATAGCCGCGAAAATTTTGGCTTCTTCAATTAAGCCGGCGCAGGTGGCAATGCCTATTTTTTTAGCGCCAATCCGGTTGGCAAATTCGATAATCTCCTCTACCCGGCTGAGCTTTCCATAAAACAGCCCCTCTATCTGGGCTGAGGCCCTGGCAATAACGGCGTCCTGATCATCGCCCTGCAAATGCCGCTTGATTTCCTCAATATCCTCGGCGACCGGATGGCCGTCAACAGCTTTGGTGGTCAGGCAAAAGCCCGGAAACTGCTTGTCTCTTGTTCTACAGTTATACACGCTGCAATGGGTGCAGCTGAGGTTTTCTTTGTCGTTTTTACCGGACATAATGATCATTTCCCCTTTTCCCTTATTGTCAGATGGTATACTCAGTAAACGAGATATAGCGTGATAAAAACTGTTTTGTACGCTCTTCCTTGGGATTATTTAATATTTCCGCCGGCGGTCCCTGTTCTACGATGACGCCCTTGTCCATGAAGATAATATTGTCCGCCACTTCCCGCGCAAAATTAATTTCATGGGTAACCACCACCAGGGTGGAGTTGACCTCCCGCGCTACCGTTTTCATTACTTCCAGCACTTCACCCACTAATTCCGGGTCAAGCGCCGAAGTCGGCTCATCAAACAGGATAACATCAGGATTAAGGGCTAAAGCCCGCGCTATGCCGATTCGCTGCTGCTGGCCGCCTGACAGTTCATGCGGATAGGCATCGGCTCTATCCGCCAGTCCGACTTTGTGCAGCACCTGTAATGCCTGGGCTTTAGCCTCCATTTTAGGCAGCTTTCTGACGACAGTCAAGCCTTCCATAATATTTTCCAGGGCAGTCTTATTTTTAAATAAATTATACATTTGAAAAACCATAGCCGTATGCTGGCGGATTTTATGGATTTCGGCTGCCGATGCCTTGGCTACGTCGATATGGATATCATTAAGGATAATTTCTCCCTGGTCGGCCTTTTCCAGAAAGTTGACTGACCGCAAGAGCGTTGTTTTGCCGGAACCGCTTGGTCCTAAAATAACCGTTACCGAACCGGTGGGAATTGTGCAGTTGATTCCCTGTAACACTTTATTGGCCCCAAAGGATTTATGGATATTTTTAAACGTAATCATGGCTGAATTCCTCTCTTAAAAAAAGCAACTTTATCTTCAACTACCAGAAATATCTTTTCAAAGATGATACTCATGCCCCAGTAAATAAGGGATACCACTATATAAATTTCCAAATAGCGGTTAGTACTGGCCGAAAGCACAGTAGCAGCGCCAAATAATTCCATTACGGTAATCATAAAGGCGATGGACGTGTTTTTTAATAAATTCAGGAATTGATTGGCCATCAGGGGTAAGGCAAATACCGCCGCCTGCCTCAATAGGATGCGGCAAAACCCTTGCCACCAGGTCATCCCGACAGACAGTGCCGCTTCCATCTGCCCTTTATCAACCGATTGTACCGCAGCGCGAAATATTTCTGATAAGTAAGCGCCGGTGCTGATGGTCAGCCCAATAACAGCAAAAGTCATAGCCGGAATTTGATGAAACTCTATTTTCCTGCCGGTGGTTTCCGATAACAGCATCAGGGCAACCGGTAAGCCAAAAAATACGATGTACAATACGATCATGGTAGGCAAGGCTCTGCCCAGCAGTACATACAGGTCGGCCAACCGACTCAAAACAGGTATTCTTTTTATACGAATAACCATAACCATAATTCCCAGTATACTGGCAAGCAGCATACTGGTGGCCGCCAGCCCTAAGGTCACGGGAATATATCTGATTAATTGTAAAAACATGTCACCCAGAAAATAAGGGTCAATAATCGTATTCATCATGATATTATCTGCTTTCTTTCTTTTTCATCCAATGAATCAGGTAGTTAATTCTTTGCCTAAAGTGGTTTGACGCTCCAGGAAACCGGTCGCCGCCTGGATGGCAAAACATAAGAGAATATAGATAATGGCGATGTCCACATATAATTCTAAATGACGATAACTGTAAGAGCCCATTAAATCGGCTTTGCGCAGCATATCGACAACACCGACATTAAAGATTAATGACGTACCCTTTAAGGTTGAAATTACGTTATTGCCTAAAGCCGGAATCGCCATCCTGAAGGCTTGGGGCAAAATAATACGAATATACGCCTGACGGCTATTCATGCCAATGGAATGAGCGGCTTCCAGCTGCCCTTTATCTACCGCTAAAATACTGCTGCGCATAATTTCGGCAATATAGGCACCCGCATGTATTGACATGACGAGAAAGACAAACAGCAGCCCGGGGATTGAGCGGATATCCTGATAACCCAGGCTTTGCAGCAATTGCGGCAAGCCAAAGCATACTAAATATAATTGTACTAAGAACGGAGTGCCGCGGATAAAAGAAATATATACAAGGCTAATTTGATTCAACGCTTTTATTTTATTAATCCGGATTAATGCAACCAGGCAGCCAAGCAAAATACCAAATACCTCGGCAACAATTGTAACGATAATGGTAACATCAATATAGGATAATAAAATCGGAAACGCTTTTAACATATAATCAATACTGAAATAACTCCCCAAGCTGTCACCCTCTTTCTCCACCTTAGCTCCGGCAGGTGGCTGGAATAGGAATCCCTTATGTTTGCGGCACAGTGTAATCCTTGCCTAAAAATTGTTCAGATAATTTTTTCAGGGTGCCATCTGCCCGCATTTCCTTTAAGGTCGCATCAATCTTGTCGGCTAATTGCTGGGACGCTGCATCTTTACGCAAGGCAAAGCAGGTAGGATCGCTGGCGATGGAAGCGCCAACCGCTTTTACATCAAGTCCCAGGGTCTTTTTGGCTTCATTGATGGCTACTTCGTACGCCGGGGTGGCATCCACCCGCCCGGTAACTACCAGATTCATGGTTTCGGTGGTTCCCTTGTCAGTGTATACCAATTCGATCTTAGGCTCGGCAGTTTCGTTGTATTTTTGCAGTTGACGGGTTACTTCACTGCTGCTGGTAACCGCCACCTTCTTGCCCCGCAAATCATCAATATTCTGGATATCTTGCCGGTCGCCTTTCACCGCCAGTTTACGGCTGGTATAATTGTTAACTTCTTTTGTAAAAATGCTCTTATCCGCTCTTTTAGGGTTTTCGACAATCTGATTGGCAATAATATCAACCTGACCGGCTTCCAAACCTAAAAAGCCGGCATCCACACTCATGGTTTTAAAGGCAAATTTAATGTCAGGATTTCTTCTTTCGACTTCACGTAAAATTTCTATATCATAGCCGGTCAAATGGTCTTTTTCATCCATATAAGTAAACGGTCTGAAGGTTCCCCGTGTTGCCACCTGATATACTTTTACTGCTTTGTCCTCTTGTTTAGCTGCCTGTTTACTATTCTCGCTTAACCCGCAGCCCGCACTAAGCGCCAGACCCAGGATTAATATACTTGTCAAAAATAAGCTTCTGTACTTTTTAGTGTTAATAACTGATTTCATATCCTTCGCTCCTTTTTCGTATAAAGTGGACTTAGCTTCCTTACGAAGGTATTAGCTTGAATTCATCCTTGTTTCCTCCTCTATTACCACTGACTGTCCTGGGAAATGAGCCTGCAGCCAAACAAAAAAAGGCCTAGTTTCCCCTTGCGAGAAATTAGGCCTTCAGTTTGTCTGATCAGCTATACATTCTGTACCATTTATATGCTATTAGTAATGCGGTATTTACATTATAGACAACCATGGTAAAATCGTCAAGTACATTTTTTAGCCTTATGCGTAGGTTTTAGTAAGCCATTTCTTCCCTTCTACCAGTCTGGCAATAAGCATGGAACAGACTACATTGCCGGTAGAGTTCAGCAGTGTTGCCGGCGCATCGATAATGGTGCTGATGACCGCAATGATAGGCAGCACTTCCGGTGAAAACCCATAAACGCTGATAATCAGCATTTCACCGATCATGCCGCCTCCCGGTATGGCTCCCATTACCGCCCCAACCAGAAACGACACACCCACAATGCCCATCCAGGTCGAGAAACTGCTCATATCCATCCCGAAAAGGCCAAATAAGAATACAATCTTCAGAACCCCGCCGAACACAGAGCCGTCTTTATGAATGTTAGCGCCTAACGGAATAACGGTTTCCACCATATCTTTAGGTACGCCAATGGCCTTGGCCGACACCAGGTTAATCGGAATCGAAGCAGCGCTGGAGCAGGTGGCAATGGCTGTAACCGAGGGGGCTAACGCATTGCGCCAAAAAGCCTTTACCCCTTTCTTGCCTGCTGCAACATAGGCATACAAAGTAAAAAAGCCAAAATAATAGATAACCGTCAGCACCAAATAAGTAATAAAGGTCTTCAAATAGCCCTGCAGGATTTGTGTGCCCAGCTCACCCACCACATTAGCAAAATAAGCCCCCAAACCAATCGGTGCATAATACATAATCAGCTGGACTACCTTCATCATGACCTGGGTCGCTGCCGCCAGAAAAGCAGCCACCGGTTTCGCCGCTTCGCCCACCAGCGCAGTTGCCAGACCGGTCAGCGCGGCCAGCACAATTAAAGGTAAAATATGAGATTTGGACAGTGCCAGCGGAAAATCCGATACGGTAAAGGTTTGCACCAGCTGTCCCAAAATGCCGGCCTGGTTTGTTTTAGCCGGGCTGCCCGGCTCAGACTGAACTACATTTTGCAGGGTGGCGTAATTGATTCCCTCGGTCGGGTTCATCAGTAATGCAACCCCCAGGCCAAACACAGCCGCGATCAACGCCGTAACAAAAAATACCAGAATCGTGCTGCCCATAATTTTGCCCAGCCGGCTCATTTCTCCCATCGAAGCAATAGCCGATGCAATACTGAAAAACACCATCGGCACAATAATCATAAACAACAGGTTTAGAAACAAATCACCCAACGGCTTAAGAACAGCAGCCTCCGGTCCTAAAACCACCCCCACGGCTCCACCGATAAGAACCGAAGCCAGCAAAATGATGGAAAATAAATAATCCTTTAAAACTAATTTCACGCTTACCAATCCTTTCGAAATGCGTCTAACCTTATTTCGCCATAAAGCACCCAAGTCCTTGCCGCCGCTAACCGGAATAGCCTTTTTTTAAGCTTCAGGGCTATTTATATATATTATTCAGCTAGTAGTTCACCAAGCCCAAATTCATAGTGTTCTTATCGCGATATTTTCCGCCCAGCTTCGTTGTCGTCGCCTTACATATGTCCGATATGCGCGGCTCCTCCGCCTTGCTGGACGAAAAATCTCGCGCAATTCATCCTATGTCTTTAGACTTGGTGGACTACGGATGAAAGTTAGACATATTCAACCAAAAATTCCACAGTTTCGGCTTCGGCACAATCATCCACTATGTCCCGGATAAAATTAACCTGCCTGTCAAGCAAGGTGCCGCTGCTGCTCACCATCGCCACGCCGATCACCGCCCGCTGCCAGCAATCCTGGAACCCGGTTTCGGCAACCGAGGCATTTATCCGTGAACGAATTCGCTGGGTAATACTTTTAATAATCTGCCGTTTTGCCTTGAGAGAACCCACATCAGGCAAAAACAGTTCGATAGTGCAGATAACAACCTTCATAGCATCAGCCTCCGACAACCTGAATCCCCACCTTACGCCGCCGCGGCCCGTCAAATTCGCAAAAATAGAGCCTTGCCAGGTACCTGTTACTTGTCTTGCGGTGTCTGTACCATGGCTTCCCGGAACTTGCCGGGGGAACAGCCGATATATTTTTTAAAGACCAGGATGAAATATTTATAATCATGGAAACCCACATGTTCACCGATTTCATACACCTTCCATTTGTCTTGCTTCAGCAATTCCACTGCTTGCAGGACACGGTAGCGGTTTAAAAAATCATTAAAGGTATAGTTTGTTTCCTTTTTGAACTTTGTATGTAAATAGGTGCTGGAAATACCGTATTTTTCACTAAGGTCATTAATGGATATTTTCTGGCGATAGCAGGTCCTAATGTATTCCACCATCTTGGCGGTATATTTGCTTTTAGCTGTCTCCAGACTGTGGGAATCTATGATTTTATCAGTAGATATATGCTCCAGCGCCTCCATATATTGCCGCACTTTTCTATTGGCTTCAATTTTGTGGGTCAGCTTCTCCAATGTTTGGTAAAGGTGGTCAAAATCAACCGGTTTGAGCAGATATTCGGTGACATGGAGGCTAATGGCCTTTTTCGCATATTCAAATTCACCATAACCGGAGATAATGATGGCCTCATATTCGTACTGGCCGATGCTTTCCTCCAGCATTTTCAGGCCATCCTTACAGGGCATTTTTACGTCGGTGATGACAATGTCCGGGCGGATTTCCCTGATCTTCTCCAGCCCTTCCTCGCCATCGGCGGCCTCACCGGCAACAACGCAATTTACCTTCAGCCAGTCCACCATAAAGATAAGCCCTTTGCGGATGATGTCCTCATCTTCTACAACCAAGACCTTATACATCGTCATCCTCCAATATAACCGGTACCTTGAGCAGTACCCGCATACCCTCCCCAGAAACCGACTCAATGGTAAGCCCGTATTCCTGGCCATACAGCAGCTGTGCCACCCGGTGAACATTATACAGGCCGATGCGTTTGGGCATTGCGTTTTCATCCTCCAGCACCGCCTGCAGCGCAGCCAGGCGGGCCGCATCCAGACCCGGACCATCATCCTCAACACAAAGCACCAGCTGCTTAGCCTGCCTGCGGCCGGTAATGCGGATAGTTATCTTTTTGGAATTCTCCAGCCCATGGATGATGCTATTTTCCACAATCGGCTGAATGAGCAGCTTCGGCACCTTGTACGGCAGGATGGCTTGCTCAATGTCAATACTATACTCCAGCCGCTGGTTATACCGCATTTTTTGCAGTGACAGATAGTCCTGCACATAGCTGATATCGGTCTGCAGCGACACATGCGTACTGCCGTAATTGATACCGTAGCGCATAAGATTGGCAAAGGCTACCACCATCCTGGCGGCCTGCTCCGGATTGATTAAGATTTCATAGCGCAGCGCTTCCATGACATTAAAAGCAAAATGAGGATTGAACTGCCCTTCCAGCTGCTTAACCTCCATAAGGCGCTTGCGTTCCGCCATTTCATTGTTGCTCTGCAGCAGCTGCTGCACTTTAAGCATCATGCTGTTGAAATTGTCATACAGCATTTGAAACTCGCTAAAGCTCTGGGACTTGATCCGGTAATCGATATTGCCTTGCCGGCATTCGTTGACGGCATAAAGCAGCTCGTCAATGGAGCTGAGATGTCTTGCGGTGATTTTATCTGCCAAAAAGCGTATCAGCAGCAGCAGGAAACAACTGATGCCCAGAAGAAACATGCCGCCAAACTGAATAATTTGCTGCTGCTGGACAACAGAAAGCAGGGTTATGATCCTCATATTGCTTTCCGGCAGGATATTGGCGGCGACATGATAAGGCTTTTCATCAATAATAAGGGAGGAGGCCTCCCCGGGGTCGTCTTTATATTTGCCAAGCGAATCGATCAGCAGATTATTGGTGGAAAAAATGACATTATTAAAGGCATCGGTTATGACAATAATATCGGCTTCCCGGTTACGCATCACAACCCCCAGGCTGTCTTCCTGCAGACTGAAGACCAGATAGCCCACCGTCCTGCCACCATCCTGTACGGCCCGGATAAAGGTTAAATCCGACTTCTGACCATAGTCAAAAGGGATGTGAATCACACCGCTGTAAGTCATATCCGGAGCACCGGCTAAACGGGTTAACGCTTCCTGTACGGTTCTGTTGGCTAAAAACAGCAGTTGATTGGTTTTATAGAGATTGGTGGAGATAATCTCCCTGTCCTGATTGAGCAGGACAAAATTGGCTTTAAGCTGCTGTGAGAGCGAAAACTCATATAATTGTTGGTTAACTTCCCGCAAATCAGCTTGCGCGGCAAGAGCCTTTTTCACTTCCTCATTTTCCGCAAAAGCTTTGATGCCCTGTTGATATCCAGTCCACTGACCGGCAACAAAAGCGCTTACCGCCTGATTGCAGTCGGTGTTGGCCTTCACGACAAACAGCCGGTAATTCAGCAGCATGAAGGCCAGAAAGACAATAAACATCAGACAGATCAAAGCTATTATGTACCGGACAAATACGCGCTTCATATAGTCCTTAAAGGATACGGCTTTTCCCATGTTTTCACCATTTCTTTTGCCGCCGGTAGTGCCGGGCAGCGAGTATTGCTACTGTTATATTATAAAACAGGGCCTCCAATAAGGAAACCCTGTTTCGCCGATGACTAACCGGTTACATGCTGATGTCCCGTTTGCCGGTAAGTCTGTAGAATATAAGCAAGGAAAGGATCGAGGTAATGGTAAGTACTGTGGAATAGGCCGAGGCATTGCCGTAGTTGCCGCGGATAACCTCGGTATAGATGGAAATAGTAAGCGTCTGGGTGCTGTTGGTGTAGAGAATAATGGAAGAGCTCAGCTCGCTGATAATTGTTACCCAGCTCATAATCGCACCGGCAAGTACGCCGGGCATCATCATCGGCACCGTCACCTTGGTAAAGGTTTTCATTTCCGAAGCACCCAGGGAAATGGCGGCCTCTTCCACACTGGGGCTGATCTGCCCGATGACGGCAGTGCCTGACCGTACCGTATACGGCAGGCGGCGAATGGTAAAGGCAATGATCATAATCAGGGCCGTGCCGCTCAGCAGAATGGGCGGATTATTAAAAGCAAACAGGAAGGAAATCCCCAGCACCGAGCCAGGTATGATATACGGGAACATTGTAATGGTGTCCAGGGTGCTGTTCAGTACATTGCGTTTGCGCACCGTAAGATAGGAAATCAGAATGCCCAGCACGACAATGATGCTGATACTGATAACGCCAAGCATATAGGTGTTCCAAATGACTTCATTATCTTTGGCAAACAGCGTCGCCTCATAGCTTTGCAGGCCAAAACCGCCGGTAAAGACCTGCCCGCCGTTGCTCTTTAAGAACGAAGTATAAATAACCACTGCCTGCGGCAAAATGGCCAGGCCCACTACCAGATAGACAAAGGCATGGGACAGCATATTTTTCAAGCCGGCAGCCTGCTCGGCTGCCATCGGCTTGAGCGCAGTCATGGAATAGGTACTGCGGTTGGCCAAAAACCGCTGGGCAAAGAACATCAGGATGGTCAGCGTAATGATAATGACACAGAGGGCTGCGGCAAAACCGTCGTCGCCGCCGACTTCGCTCATAAACTGCGTATAAATCAGCACCGGCATGGTTTTAAAGCCTTCGCCAATCAGCATCGGTGTCCCAAAATCAGCAAAAACCCGCATGAAAACAAGCAGGGAGCTGGCAAGTAAAGTGGGCATAATCAGCGGGACAATAATCCGCATGATGCGTTCAACCCTGCCGCAGCCCAGACTCTCGGCAGCCTCGTTAAGCGAATTGTCCATGCCCTTCAGCGCGCCGGAGACATACATGTACACCAGCGGAAAGGATTGCAGGGTAAAGACCAGCACAATGCCGGCAAAGCCGTAAATACCGTCAAAGGTGATGCCAAAAAGCTCATTGATGAAATTGGTCACCATGCCATTGCGGCCAAGCAGTTGAATCCAGGCATACGCCCCAATGAACGGCGGCGACAGATAGGAAATGACAATCAGAATATCCAGCCAGCTGCTGCCCCTGATTTTCACACTGCGCATCACGTACGCCATCGGCAGTCCGATCAGCGCGGCCAGCAGCGTGGAGCAGACAGTCACCTGAAAGCTGTTTACCAGTGTACTCCAGTAGAATTTCTTGGTAAAAAACTTCAATAAATAATCCAGGGTAAAGCTGCCGGAATGCGGGTCAACCACACTTTTGTACAGCACTAAGGCGAGGGGATAGATAATAAAAACCGAGAATATCGCCAGAATGATCAGGCTAAAGGAAGTCCACATGGAAAAGCGCTTTTCACCGGAGTATCTCATTTGCTTTCACCCTTAATCAACGTGTTTTTGCTTTCATGATGAAATACATTGATCTTGTGCGGCTTTACCGTCAGATAAACCGGCGTGCCGTCGGCAATGGTTTCCTGTCCGTCCTGAATGACTTCGAATTCCTGTCCGTTTTGCAGGGTGACAAAATAATGGGTATTCAGGCCCAGGAATACGCTGCTTTTAACCAATGCCGGCAAGCCTTCGCCGGTGGTGTTAAGCTGAAATTCCTCCGGCCGCACCGAAACCAGCACGGCTTGCCCGTCGGCTGCCGTTTCGTCAATATTATCCATGCTTACCCGGTAACCGTTGGCAAAATCAACAAAGGTCCCGCCGTCGCCGTGGCGGACAAGCCTGGCCTCAAGAATATTGGAAAGACCGATAAAGGAAGAAACAAAGGTATTGGCCGGGCGTTGATAGATATTTCGCGGACTGTCAATTTGCTGGATGATACCGTTATACATGACCGCGATTCTGTCGGAAATGGCGAGAGCCTCCTCCTGATCGTGGGTGACATACACGGTGGTGGTATTGATCTGCCGCTGAATGCTCTTGATGGCATTGCGCATTTCCACCCGCAGCTTGGCATCCAGATTGGATAGCGGCTCATCCATCAATAAAACCTCCGGATGGATGACAATAGCCCTGGCCAAAGCCACACGCTGCTGCTGTCCGCCGGAAAGCTGCGCCGGCATGCGGTCTTTCAGGTGATCGATCTTAACAATTTTTAAAATCCCGTCAACCTGCTGTTCAATATCCTTTTCGGGAATACGCCGCATTTTCAGGCCAAAAGCTACATTATCCTTTACCGACATATGCGGGAAGATGGCATAGTTCTGGAAAACCATCCCCATATTGCGTTTGTCGGGAGAGATATCATTGACAATACGGCCGCCGACCTTAATCAGGCCGCCCTCTATCGAATTAAAGCCAATAATCATCCGTAATAATGTAGTCTTGCCACAGCCCGAAGGTCCTAACAGCGTGAAAAACTCTCCCGGTGCTATCTGCAAGGACAGCCCTTTAATAATGGTATCGTTGCCATATTTTTTTACTACATTTTCAATATCGATTGAAACGCTCAACGCCAATCCCTCCGGCTTAAAAGAATTTTACAACAGGGGAAAAAAGGGCCATTGCGCCTCAGACTTTAGCCGCAATGGCCCTTCGTGTCAGCTTCTGTACTCTATCACGACTAAGAAGGCAGTTACTTTATAGTTTTTTCCAGATGTTTTGTCCATTTAGCGCTAATGGCGTTTTTGTTATTGGCAACCCAGCCTTCGTCATAATTGCTAAACAGTTTAATTGAATCCATCGGGGTCATGTATTTGGCAAGCTCCACATTCTTTCTCAGCGGACGGACAGTCAGTTCTTTACCGGCCTGTTCCTGGACTTTTTGTGAAAGCATATAGTCGACAAACTTCTTGGCATTTTCAGGATGCTTGCAGCCCTTGATAATTTGCACCGATTCGCCGGGGAAAATAGCCCCTTCTGTCGGGAATACCACCTTAACCGGGGCGCCGTTTTTAACATAATTGGCCGCCGGGTCTTCCCAGGTCAGCCCTACAGTATATTCGCCGTCGGCAACACCTTTATGCACGCCGCCGGAGCTGTTAAGAATCTTGCCGTTAAGGTTGGCAATGAATTTATCCACAAAAGCCCAGGCCTCATCTGACATGGGGTCGCCATTTTTGCCCTTGGCATACAGCATGGCCATCAGTGATTGGAAGGCCGAACTTGAGTTGGCAGGATCACCAAAAGCGATTTTTCCCTTCAGTTCAGGGTTGAGCAGGTCGTCAAAGCTTTCCAGCTTGACATTGCCTGCTAAATTGGTATTAACGATAAACACGGTAGGGTCGGCAAAAGCCGCTGAAAAATAACCAGTTTTGTTCTTAAACGCATCCATCATGTTGGCATCTTCCGCAGACACATACTGCATAAACAAATCTTTTTGCGATTCCAGCATGGTTTGGTCGGCTGCCCATAAAATATCGCCCTGCGGATTATTTTTTTCCGAGGCAACACGTTTTACCAAAGGACCGGTACCGGCTACAATCACCTGAACCTTAATGCCGGTATCTTTTTCAAAGTTTGGAATCACCAGATTGTTTAAGCTTTCGCTGCGGGCAGTATAAACGGTCAATACCTTTTCTTCCTGCGTGGCAGCCGCCTTGGATTTGTCCGCGGTATTTGAGCCGCAGCCAGCCAAAACTGAACCCAGCAAAGACATCGCGAGCACCACGGCTAATGCCTTTTTGAAACCTTTCATGCCTTCTCCTCCTTGATTATGTAAAATGGATAACATTCTGATAGTTTAATCATAGCATACTTAAACAGGTTGTCTATCCGACAAAAATTAAGTAACATCCAAAATTCACAACTGTTTTATATAGTTAGAGCCACCCGTAAAACGGGTGGCTTGGTTACGCCCTATAAGGCCTCAAATATATATTTTCGTTTTCATCCATCAACAGATACTGTTTCCTGTGCTAAACCAGCCCACTAAAGAATTGATTGGAAAACTTAAAACAACCCCAATTGTTCAGGCTCACCCCATAGATGGCGAGACATGTCAATTCTCCCGTCTGAAAGAAAGGCGATTCCTTCACCCTCCAACATTGCGCGCTGTTTCTCCTGACCGCCAAAAACATACTCAGGCGCCAAGGTGCCAGTGCGGTTTATTACCCTGTGGCATGGCAGCGAATGACTGGCAGGCGCTCGGCTCATAGCGTATCCCACTTCCATGCTAACACGATTCCTTCCTTTTCTTTTCCTCGGTCTTTGGAGCGAGATCAATGGTGGTTTGCAATTGCGCCTTGCTTTTCAAAAAAGTTTTCTGCAAACCAGGTTCCAGCTTGTCAGTTGGTTTCAGATGGCCGATCAGCAACGGTGAATCCGGGTCGTGAAGCAGGTAGTTTTCACGGGGCAGCTGCGCGTTTTTATTGGCGTAACAATATTTGCAGCCGTTTAAGCAGCTATTCAGCGCACCCATATCCCGGCTTTCGATACAATGGCAGCCTTTGCGGAAGCCCTTGTGCTTGATGTCGCGGAATTGGAGGCCGTTTGCCTGCCCCAAAATGTCCAGCGTCACGCAGCCGGAAGTCTGAATGCCATAGCGGGCATAGTTTTCTTCCGGGCCGCAGGTCTGCAAAATAAGGCCATATTTTGTGGCGATCCCGCCAAGACCTCGCGCGATTTCGTCCATTTCAGCGGCTGTTATGGTAATCAGTTCAGGCAGGTTGGTTTCGTGTTTCCTGTACATCTCCACAAAGCTGAATATGCAGCGGTCAATGCGCCCAGCCAGCTGTTTCGCCATATGTTCAAAGGTTTCCAGATGCCGCGCTACGGTATAACTCTCTGTGAGCAATACCGGGTCATAGCGCCAGGCGACGCGCTGCGCGCCCACAATATCGGCAAGAGCCAGCAAAGTGTTCATGCTTGTATCTATATCGGGAATACCCGGTTCAATGTCCTTGCCATAGGCGGTGATGGTGTAATAAAAATAGGTATTGAACCGCTCCGTGATTTCGTGGATACGTTCAAGGACAGGGGCATAATTTTTGGAGCCAAAGATCAGGCAATCAATCTTGTCCGGCGACAGCTCGTACCGCCTGACCGAATTGGGAAACAGGGAGTTCCGCGACAGGACATAGCCTGCCGCAAACCGCTTGAACATCCAATCCGAGTAATGGTTAATAATATCTGTTCTGCCGCTGATGTTAAGAATCATAGTGTTAGAGTGCCGTACCCTTTTTCGGTACAAACAAGCGGGACATGTCCACGCCTTCCAGTTCAAGCAGCTTAATCTTCATTTGAACACCGCCGGCAAAACCCGTCAAACTGCCATTTGAACCAACAACCCGATGGCAGGGGACAATGATAGAGATAGGATTATGCCCGACTGCTCCCCCCACAGCTTGGCTTGACATACTTTGCTTACCCATTTTTGCAGCCATCTTTTTAGCAATGCCGCCATAGGTAATCACTTTGCCATACGGAATTTCGCGCAGGATATTCCATACCCCTTGACGAAATTCGCCGCCGATGGGAGCAAGCGGCAATTCGGAAATGCCTGGTTTTTCGCCGGCAAAGTATCTGTCCAGCCATTTTTTAGCCGTAGCAAACAGTGGAATGTCGTTCTTTTCTACCATGGCTTCGGGTATGGTATGCCCGTGGTACTTCTGGCCTTCCGTCCACAAGCCGACAAGATGGCTGCCGTCGCCGTCACAGGCAAGGGTGATGACTCCCAGAGGTGACAGGTATCGCGTTTGATAATACATTTGCTGTTCCTCCTACAATGTATTCCAGAGATTGACGGTGGCATAGCTGCGCCAAGGCCGCCAGCTTTCCGCCATTTTAAGAAGCTCTTTCGAAGTGTAACCCGGCAACGCATGCTTCACACCCGCATCTGTTTCAAGGAAAGAATCCGGCCATTCCATTGCCCGCATAGCAATATACTGTGCCGTCCAGCTGCCGATACCGCGAATCTGCATCAGCTTTTTCATTTCTTCTGCCGGCTGGGCGCAAAGATCAAAATTAATCTCACCTTGCGACAATGCCCTTGCCAGTTCGTAAATCGTATTTGACCGCGCGGCAATAACACCCAACACACCAAAATTTTCTGTTATGTTTTCGCCCATAGCTGCTATAGCTTCGGGTGACGGGAAAATGTGGGTCAAGCCCTCTATCTCTGTTTGAATGGGAATGCCGTGGTTTTTTACAATTCTTGCGGCCAATGTGCTTGCCGCCTTTACGGTGATTTGCTGTCCAAGCACCGCCCGTACTGCCATTTCAAAGGCGTTGAAGCAACCGGGTACGCGGGTACCCAGAGTACAAAGGCCGGGGCGAAGGTCGTTCATGACCTGGAGGGTTTCATACACTGCGTTTGGGTCGCAGTATAAATCAAACAAATGCCGTACCCGCGCCAATACCTGCGGCAGCACAGGCAGCAGCGTTTCGCTGATGGTAACGTTCAATGCGTTCTTTTGGGGGTTGTGGCCTACGCTTACCCAGCCATACACCTGCTTTCCCTCGGCATTTTGCAAATGCACAGTTCGCATATATTCGCCGTCTTTTACGGCTTCTATCCCCGTGATGGCCCGTCCGGCGAGGAAATTCAGCATTTTTTCCCAATGATAGGGCGGGCGATAGCCTAAAGCCAACGTGACATTGCCGTTACGCCTTTTTTCATGTGACATTCTTTTGCGCAATGCCGTGGGCGCAAGACTATAGTGTTTTTTGAAAAGGTCATTGAAGCGGCGGAGGCTGCCGAAGCCGGAAGCCATTGCCACATCGAGTACGGACAGATTTGTGTCCGTAAGCAAGTTTTTGGCAAGCAGCAATCTGCAGGTTTGCAGATACTGAACCGGTGACACGTTGTATTCAGCCGTGAACACACGGCGCAAGTGCCTGTCAGTATACCCAAGCCGCCCGGCAATTTCGTCCATACTTAGCCCACTGCTGCAGTTTTCTTCCAGCATACGCGCCGCCCGATAGACCAGCTTGGCGGTGGCATCTGTGATTGAGGTGCCGGGAGCAAGCTCCGGCCGGCATAAAAGACAGGGGCGATACCCTGCCTGCTCCGCTGCCGCCGCCGTATGATAAAAGGTGCAATTTTCAGCCTTCGGTTGCTTTGCCCGGCACACCGGGCGGCAGTATATGCCGGTGGACGATATGCCGACAAAAAAGCGCCCGTCAAAACGCGCATCTTTTGCCTTGAACGCGGTATACAAACCAGCGGTGTTTTCCACCATTGCTTTCGCCTCCCTGTCTGATACTGTATTTAGTATATCATGCTTCCCGAAAATATCTGGCTATTTTCGGACATGGTTTTTTGCTTCAAAAAAAACAGCCTTTGAAGGCTTCAGAGGTTGGGATCATACCGGCTTACCTGTGTTTTTGAATTACCGTGTCGGTTAACTGCTGCAGCAGCGTAAATACAAGCTGAATTTCGTCGTCAGTTATATTGTCAACATGAATACCACAGGTCACCACTGTGTTTTTCTTTAATGTGGAAGACAAGGTGTGCGATACATACCTTGCCGCCTCATCGTCCTTATGTCCTACCAGATTAAGCACCGAGGTTGTTGCGCTGACAGCATGTTCATCCCGCAAACTTGGTCTGGGAACACTTAGGGTTACACAGCCGATATGCGGACTGTCACCGCCGGCAATAACTACACAGAGATCATCTCCCACAGCAATCACTTTCATATTTATTGTTAGCCTGCCGCTTGCTATCGTTATATCCTGCATCTTACCACCTCACTTGCCTGTTAAGCTTAGATTCTCTCCCTGTCCAACAAACCCTGCTGCCGCCCTGCCAAATGTATCAGGAAAATATGCTTGCTCCTACAACAAAAAGAGCCTGTAAATAAATTACAGACTCTTTACTTATTTGCTTTTACCGCAGGCTGTTTACAGCGTTCCTACCAGATCAATGCTGGGACGTAAGGTTTCCTTGCCCGGAGCCCATCTTGCAGGGCACACCTGGTCGCCATACTCGGCAACAAACTGGGAAGCCTGTACCCTTCTTAACAGCTCATCGGCGTTTCTGCCGATGTTGCCGGCAAGCACTTCATAGACAACAATTTTACCTTCCGGATTTACAATAAAGGTACCTCTTTCAGCCAGTCCGTCAGCTTCTATCATGACATCAAAATCTCTGGCCAACGCACCTGTCGGGTCGGCTAACATAGGAAATTTAATCTTTTGAATGGTTTTGGAAGCATCATGCCATGCCTTATGTACAAAGTGGGTATCGCAGGATACGGAAAAAATCTGGCAGTTAATCTTTGCAAATTCTTCATATTTATTGGCCAGGTCTTCCAGCTCGGTGGGGCATACAAAAGTAAAATCTGCCGGATAAAAGAAAAATACCGTCCATTTACCCAGAATATCCTGTTTTGTAACCTCTTGGAAATCATTATTCACATATGCCTGAACCTTAAACTCACTGACTTCTTTTCCGATTAACGACATACTTTCGTCCTCCCTGTATTTGTATTATTTACATAGCAACCGGCTATGATTACACCCTGATTATAAAACGGTTCTTTTCAGCGGCTGCCAGCATTTATGCATTTGCACATTGATAACAATTACTATTTGATAATTATTATATGTCCATTTTTTGCCTATGTCAAGCTATTTTTTCTTTTTATGTGTTATTTGTGTTGTTCTACAACACTTGCCCCAGTGCTGCGGCCATTTTTGCCGAATGACAAATTCCATGCTTTTTAATAATAGCCGTTATCTTAGGCGAAAACCAATTCATATGGCCAAAGAAGGCTGTGTCTACATTTTGAATGGCCAATATTATTATTTCTTCATCAAGGGAACGCCGGTAGAAAGCAGCATACCCGGCCATAAATAACTGAATCGAAGCCAGCAGCAGCATCATCATCGTGTAGCCGAAGGCCGCTCCATTGAAAAAATAGATGTTGGTTGTCATAAAGTTGACTAAATAGTTCTCCAGTACATATTCATATTTGTCATATTCCCGGTCAATGAAGGTTTCTTTAATCCTCAGGTATTCTGCCAGGGAAAGCGTGTTATCATCAATAATGCCGCGGATTTTCTTTAAGTTATCAATATACGGTTCTGTATAATCAGTATCAGCTTCACCAATTCTACTGATAATAATTTCCTTTAGGATGCCTAAGGAATCCCGGATACTGGTTGCTGAGAAGTTTATGGTTTCGGTACATTCACTCAGCCGCAGGGATTCCTCCCCCAATATCAGCAGCCGTTGTTTTAATGGCAGGCAGCGGTTTTGCAAACCCTCGATGGCCTTTGGTAAAAACTCAAAATATTTTTTTATAAGCTGCAGGTCGTATTCATCGTCAGAGGAAAGTTCATAGTGATAATTATTGGGGAGGATTAAATCAGTAAGTTTTTCATCACTGAACGTAATTTTATTTTGGCTGATAATGGTTTTAATGGCTTCACGGCAAAGAAAGACCAGCGAAATTTCAAGGCCCCGTGTGCTTACACCGATGATTCGCGGATAGCTTTTGCAGGCATCAGGCAGATATTCATAACCATACTGCAAATTGATATGGCATAAGTTGTTTTTATTTAAAAATGAACATTGATTGCCGCTGCATTTTAACTGTTTTACCTGATTTTGCGTTGTACATATATTTTTTGTAATATCTTCGATTCCCTCGCCGGTTATTTTGGCCAAAGTTCCTTCATCCACGGCAAGGTATGAATCCCAGACTTTATTTCGATAACAACAGTAGCCACAGGCGCGGCACCTGAAGGCTCTGACATGTGATCCAATCATAGCTTCTCCTTCTATTATCTTTCTTTCAAAATATCTTTATACCATATTTTAACTATTCTAGCTAAATCCGACAAACTCCTTGTTGCTTCTATTGACATCAATACTATTCACTGCTATACTGTCAATAAATTTCATAATTTTGGTTGATCAGAAAGCTGAAGACCTAAAAGCCATTTCGATGGTTTCTTAGGTTTCAGCTTTTTTTGATTTTACCAGACTGCACTGCCAAACCAGCAAGCTTCGATGTCCTTGAAAGCTAATTTGAAAAGGAGTGAAAACTATGACTGACCCCATATTATCCCCGCAAGAACAACGTATTCAGGCCGAGATAGCAGGCGAACAGGTATTGCATACCCGTCAAAAAACTAACGCTATATTGCATACATTTAAAAATACCCGGCCACGCATTGACATAGAACGAGCCAAATACTTTACTCAATCTTTTCGTCGAACTGAAGGAGAACCACTGCTGCTCCGCTGGGCAAAAGCATTGAAACACATTGCAGAAAATATCACGGTTTATATTGACGATCATCAACTGCTTGTTGGCCGCTCGGGGTCGCAAGGGCGATACGGCATCTTATATCCCGAACTTGACGGCGATTTTCTCGGCTTAGCTATTGAGCAAATACCTAACCGGGTTGAATCACCTTTCAATATTTCTGAGGATGATTCCCGTACTATTATTGAAGAAATCGCTCCTTATTGGCAGGGAAAGACCTTTCATGAAAATTTGGCCAAAACACTGCCGGCAGAAACCCTGAAATATACTTATGACCCCAAGGATCCGCTAAAGTCGCGTTTCATTGTCAATGAAACCGCATCCTTTCGCTCCTCCATTCAGTGGGTACACGATTATGAAAAGGTTTTAAAACGAGGTTTCAAAGCTATAAAAAACGAGGCTGAACAAAAACTGGCGCAATTAGATCCGCTAAGTTCAGTTGATACAATGGAAAGGGCCCCCTTTCTCCAGGCAATAATTATCATCTGCGACGCTATTGTTCTTTGGGCTAACAGGCACGCCCGGCTTGCTGAAGCTCTCGCAGAAAAAGCAGAGAATCTTTCACGCAGAGAGGAACTGCTAAAGATTGCCGAAATCTGCCGCCGGGTGCCTGAGCATCCCGCCCGTAATTTTCACGAGGCTATGCAAGCGCAGTGGTTTACCCAGATGTTTTCCCGTATGGAACAAAAAACCGGCACCATCATATCCAATGGCCGCATGGATCAATATTTGTTTCTTTATTATCAACAGGACCTTGCAGCCGGCATAATAACAGAAGCTGACGCTTTACAGCTTTTTGAATGCATGTGGCTGGCAATGGCTCAGTTTACCGACTTGTACCTTTCGCCGACAGGCGGAGCCTTTAACGAGGGTTATGCTCATTGGGAAGCCGTCACCATTGGCGGACAAACGCCTGACGGACTGGACGCCACCAATGAATTGACCTATCTTACTTTACGTTCAAAGCGCGAGTTTCCGCTCCATTATCCAGACCTCGCGGCCCGCATTCATGGAAGGGTACCTGCCCGTTACCTTTATGAAGTAGCGGAAACCATTAAAGAAGGTTCCGGCTTTCCGAAGTTAATCAATGACGAAGAAGTTGTCCCCCTGTTACTGGCTAAAGGAGCCTCTTTTGCAGAAGCTTACGATTATGCTGTATCCGGCTGCTCTGAGTGCCGTATGCCCAACCGGGATACGTACACCAGTCCTTGCGCTTATATTAACTTCCCGGCAGCTGTGGAAATGACCCTGTATAACGGCAAAATGAAACTGTATGGCAATGAGCAAATAGGACTGGAAACAGGCGATCCCAGGACTTTCGCGCACTGGGAGGAATTTTGGCAAGCGTATATGGCACAGCATATCAACTTCTTGAAACATGCCTTTATTCAACAGCATGTTATCATTAATTTACGGGCAAAACACTTTGCCTGGCCGTTAGGTTCGGCACTGCATGATTTGTGCATGAAAACCTATAAAGACATCCATTCGCCGGTAATTGAAGGCGGAATTGATTTAGGCTATTTTGAATTCATGGGCTATGGCACAGTGGTAGATTCGCTGGCAGCCATTAAAAAACTGGTTTATGAAGAAAAGAAACTGACCATCCTTGAGCTGCTTGAAGCAGTAGAGCATAATTTTGAGGGTTATGAGGCTACCCGCCAATTATTACTCCACGCCCCCAAGTACGGTAATAATGATGCCTATGCAGATACCATAGCTAAAGAACTTGACCGCCAGTGCCTTGAATTCACGCGAAAGTATTCCAAAGAATTAGGAGTTCACCTGGATCTCCGGTTAGTACCGTTTACCTCGCATGTTCCCTTCGGTAAAGTAGTTAGTGCAACCCCGAACGGCAGAAAAGCCTACACTCCGCTTTCTGACGGTTCTTCCTCCTCCCAGGGTGCTGATACCAGTGGTCCAACTGCCGTTCTTCTCTCTAACTATGCTTCAAAAAACTTTGGCTACCGTGAACGTGCAGCAAGATTGTTAAATGTTAAGCTAAGTCCTGCTTGCATTGCCGGCGAGGAAGGCACCGATAAATTGGCAGCCTTTATTCGAACCTGGTGTGATCTTAAACTTTGGCATTTGCAGTTCAATGTAATTAACCGCGAAACCTTGCTTGCTGCAAAAAAAGAACCGGACAAATACCGTAATCTCATTGTTCGCATTGCAGGCTACAGTGCCTATTTTACCGACTTATCTCCTGATTTGCAGGACGACCTTATCGCCAGAACCGAACATACCTCTTTGTAAACAGTAAAAACCCTAGCCGCTGCTAGGGTTTTTACTGTTTAGCGCCAAAGCTATTCCAACTTGCCCAATGCCTGCTGAAAATCCGCTTCTAAGTCTTCAAAGTCCTCTAAGCCCACACTAATCCGGATCAAATCATCATAGGCGCCGGCGTTAATCTTTTCCGCTTCCTGACTTGTAGCATAAATGGTAGACGCCGGATGGATAACCAGTGTGCGCGTATCTCCGATATTCGCAAGATTTGCCGCATATGTCAGGCTGTTGATCACTGCAAAAGCATTGTCCTTGGTTCCGACCCGGATCGTTAACATCGCCCCGAATTTACCGTTGAACTGTGCTTTCGCCACCTGGTAATACGGACTGTCTTCCAGCCCGGGATAATTTACCGTTTTCACCTTGGCACAAGAGCGCAAACTGACAGCCAGTTTATAAGCAGTTTCACAAGCACGTTCCATTCTAAGCCCAAGAGTCTCCATGCCAATACTGGTCAAATACGCATTAAAAGGTGACATACAGGCCCCGAAATCTTTAAATATTCCTTTGCGCAATTTGGCTAAATAGGCAAACCGGCCAAATTTTTCGTACTCTTTAAATGCCGGAAACTTATCATAATTCCATTTGCGTTTACCGCTGTCGATAATAATGCCGCCAATTGAATTGCCGCTGCCGTTTATATATTTCGAAGTGGAATGAATAACAACATCTGCACCTAACTTAATCGGCTTAACCAAAAATGGTGTCGTAACAGTATTATCAACAACCAGAAGAATCTCATGCTGATGAGCAAGCTCTGCCAGCGCGGCAATATCGGGCACATCCAGCTTGGGATTGCCAATGGTCTCGATGAAAATAACTTTTGTCCTGGGCGAGATGCAGGCGGCAAAGCTTTCTATCCTGTTATCAGCTGCATACTGTGTGGTAATATTAAATTCCTCAAGGCAATGGAATAAGGAAGTAGTGCCGCCGAAAATACCACTGCTGGCCACAACCTCGTCCCCGCTTTTAACAAGATTCAAAATAGCCAGGGTGACAGCCGCCATCCCCGAAGCACAGGCTATAGCGCCAATTCCGCTCTCTAAGGCGGCAACCCGTTGTTCAAAGGAATCAATACTGGGATTATTAAGGCGAGTATATACAAAACCTGGTTTTTTCCCATTAAATACAGCCTCTAAATCCTCTGCCGTCTGATGAGCAAAAGCAGATGACTGATATATGGGAGTTAAGGTAGCCCCGTTTTTTTCTTCAGGCGCATGAGCACTATGCAGCAGCGAGGTATTGAATTTCATTCTAACCCGCCCTTCTCCACTATCACCGTATAGGTTGCGTCCCCGTTCTTGTCCACCTGATGTACCTTATGCCCTTCTTCCTTAAGGCTGCGCGGAACATTGCCAATAGGCTCGCCTTCATTCATTTTTATCGCCAGCAGCTGGCCGTCCTCAAGTTCTTCCAGTGCCACTTTCACCTTGACAAAGGTCATCGGACAGACGACATCAGTAATATCAACAAAAGCATCTGCTTTGCCCACTATAATACCTCCTTCAGTTTTATCTGGAATGCATCCCAGCCAACCCGGTCAAGAGTATTGCGAAAACGTTCGCTGGGTTTGCCGTTATCTGCAAAAAACTGCAAAGCGGTTTCCACAATCACGTGGAGCTTATCTTCTTCAAACACAATGGGTATAGTCTGTTTGCCGATAGCGATCCGGTTGCCAAACAAACCGCCGAAAGAAACGATAAAGCCGCTCTTTCCGTCCCAGGCGTCTACCGGGCAGGATTTATTGCATTTGCCGCAATAAGTACAGGCAGCTTGCTTAAACTCAAGTTTTCGTTCTTCTTTGGCGACCGCAATGGCTTTAGCCGGACAGACTGCTTCGCACAATCCGCAAAAAGTACATTTGCTGTCTTGCCAAATAGGCAAGATACCGCCTTTTACTCCCAGATCATTTTCTTCCGCCTTTAGGCAGTTATTAGAACAGCCGGTAATGCCCAGTTTAAATTTGTGGGGCAGTTCCCGGGCGTAATACCGCTTGTCAAATTCCTGCGCCAGGGCAGCCGTGTCAATATTGCCGCTTGGACAAACAGCTGATCCCTGACAGGCCGTAATGGTCCGTACTCTGGGTCCGCAGGCTCCCGGCTGCAGCCCGGCTTCATGTAACTCTTTTTTTATCACTTCAATATCTTCCAGTTTGACAAATGGAATTTCTATGCTTTGGCGCGAGGTCATATGAACATAGCCCTGCCCGTACTGTTCAGCAATCTCATACACCTTTTTCAACTGCCCGGCTTTAATCTGCCCGCCGACGATTCTTAGCCGCAAGGAAAATCTATCTTTTTGAATCTGGCGCATGAAACCGCCTTTTTTTAATGCTTTATAATCTACCTGTGCCATAGTTATTCCTCCCCGATTATTTTTATTTCTTCTTCAGCAACCAGACCTTGTTGTATCCGGAAGCTCTTTAATACCGGCTGCTCACGTTCCAGCAGAGAAATAATAAAATAACTGACCTTAGGATCAAAAGCTAAGCGTTTATCTTCTGCCGAAGGGCGGGCAGGCGACACCGGATGGCTGTGGTAATTGCCCAGCATGCTCCACCCTTGTTTGCGCATATCTTTAACGGCGGCAAACTGTTCTTTCGGATCCATGGAAAAATGTTCCGGACTATTATCCATATTGGTCAGCGGATAAATTCCCTTTACAACGCTATTGCCGTTTTCGTCTATCGTTCCGCCCAACAGTCCGCAAGCTTCCACCGGAAGCTGCTCCAGCGCCTGCCGGACAATTTTTTTGTAATCTTGCTTTTGTAAAATAATCAACACAACCACCCTAGCATCAAATTCCGCGTTTTTCTTACTTTTTTACTTCACACACTGCTTGCTCGTAGTCAATTAACCCGGTAATACAGGGGGTTTTACCGCACACCTGACATTTTTCGTTATATGGCAGTTTAATTTTTCTAAAGTTCATATGTAATGCATCATATGTCAGCAGCTGCCCTGTAAGAAGTTCGCCTACCCCGAGAATATATTTAATTGCTTCTGTTGCCTGAATCGTTCCGATGATGCCGCCCATTACCCCCAGCACCCCGGCCTGTTTGCAGGTAGGCACAGCATCGGGCGGCGGCGGATTATTGAAAATACAGCGATAACAGGGGCCCTGACCGGGAACATAGGTTAAGGTTTGCCCCTCAAAACGGATAATACCGGCATGAGAAAATGGTTTCTTTGCCAAAACACAGGCATCGTTAATCAAAAATTTAGCCGGAAAATTATCAGTGCCGTCAATGATGAAATCATAATCCTGATCCCTGATAATATCGATAATGTTGCCGGAATTAACCCATTCCTGATAAGTAACAACCTTAACGTCAGGATTCATTTCCTCAATGGTCTCCTTGCCGGAGATAACTTTGGGTTTGCCAATATCCTTGGTCTGATGGATGATTTGCCGCTGCAAATTAGACAGCTCAACCGCATCAAAATCCACCAAGCCAATAGTGCCGGTTCCCGCGGCGGCTAAAAAAACCGCTGCCGGCGCGCCCAGGCCGCCGGTGCCGATGATAAGCACCTTGCCACCCAGTAATTTTTTTTGTCCCTTTACTCCCACCTGTTTTAGGATGATATGGCGCGAATACCGTTCCAGCTGCTCATTAGTAAAGTCCATGCGCACCGCCTCCCATGAAATACAGAAATTCAACAACATCGCCTTCATGCAGCAAGGTACTTTCGAACCCATCCCGGTCAACAATTTCATCATTAAGCTGTACGGTTACATAGTTCGCCATTTCGACTTTTTGCGTTTCCAGCAATCGCTGTATACTGATTTTTTCTTCAACCACTGCATCTTCACCATTTATTTTGATCTTCATAGCTGCTGCCTCCTTGTATAATCGCACTGTCCCTATATTCCAAAAGTATAGCCTAGTTCAAACGCCCGGCTATTTTGTTCAATGAGTTTAGGAATCCTTGCCGCCAGCGCCTTCAGAAAATTCTCCTTACTGATCGCCCCCTGCAATTGTTGTCCCAGCCTGCCAAGAAAAATAATATTGGCGAAAATCTCCCGTCCTAATTCTTTTACGGCAATATCCCTGGCCGGAAGCGGGCTATGCTGAACACCTGCTCCCTGAATCGGCTCGATGTATCCCGGATCAAAAATAATGGTACCATGCTGTACTAAGGAACCAAATTTGGTATAGGCCGATTTTGACATTGCACAAAAATAGTCCGGGGTTTCTACTACAGGACTGTCAATGGGTGAACCTGACAGCACAATTTGACTGCGGACATAACCGCCTCTGGTTTCGGTCCCATGGCTTATCAGCATAGTAGTGAACAGTTCTTCATAGACTGCAGCGGTACTGAGAATCTGGCCAAGCAGAACAACGCCCTGCCCCCCAAAACCGCTGACCAATATTTCTGTTCGGTTCATGTTACCCCTCCCTGCGCACAGCCGCTGTAAATTTTCTCATTTGCTCCGAAAACTCCGGACGCTCTATGGCAGCCTGATGATAGATGCCTGTTGTAAAGGCAATTCCCTCGATATTTTGTTCCGGATCAGGATTGGTCCGCTCTTTCAGCCACCGGTAAGCTATAACCGGCTTGCGTGAGCCCAAGGCTTTGCCGGCATAGTTGGTTATACACGGATAAGCTATGTGTACCAAAGAAAAACCCTTATATTGAATAGCCCTCTTGATACTTTCTACTGCATTCTGGCCTTCAACACTGGTATGTCTGGCTAAAAAGCCGGCACCGGCTGCCCGCAAAACCTCCAGAATATCCCGTCCGTCCTGTACCCAGTTGGGATCCTGCATGCCATAAGGACTGCTGTCTGTTACCGAACCCTTAGGGGTGGTGTAGCCATACTGGCCGCCAGTCGACTGATAGCCAAAATTATCGGCTACAATGACAGTCATATCTACATTTCTTCGCACACAATGCAGCAGGTGTAACAAGCCAATGCCAAAGGCATCACCATCACCGGCTGTGATTATTATCTTTTTCTCAGGCGGCAGCGCCAGCCGCAGCCCGGTGGCGATGGCATATACCCGCCCGTGAGTACCGGCAAAATTATCCCCTTTCCAGGTGTTGAACGTCTGCCGCCCGGCACAGCCAATGCCTGTTCCCCATACAATGTCGCCGGTTGTAAGTGCCAGTTCATCAATAGCCAGGAGTATTTTTTTATGAACCTGCCCCAGGCCGCAGCCGCTGCAGGCGGTACTCGGTATTTTTTTCGACTTCAGGTATTTTGTTGCTAAATAGTCCATGCTACCAAGCCTCCCGCTGCCATTTTATGCTCGCCAGCGGCCGGTTCTGAAGCAAGTTCCGGGCTGCTTCCACTAATTCCGCCACCTTGGGCAGCTCGCCGCATCTTCCTAAAAAATGCACCTCACTGCCCTTCTGAGCTGATCGCTGAACTTCCCGCACCAGCTGACCGTCATAATTAAGCTCCACAGACAGATACTTAGCATTCCGGCTGAAGGCTTCATCAGGAAAAGGCCATATGGAAACCAAACGAATGCCACCCACTTTCAACCCTTGTTCCCTGGCCGCTTTCACTGCACTTTTTACTACACGCGAAGGACTGCCATAGGCTACAAGAATTACGTCCGGATTATCATCTGTGTCAATTTCCTCGTAACGAGTAATAATATCTTTATGGTTTCGTACTTTATAAATTAAGCGATAGGCATGCTTATGCTGCCATTCCACTTCTTCGGTATCAAACCCTTCGGCCGTAGGCGTCCAGTCCGAGCAGGCGGCGCCGGTATTATGGCCCAGGACGACAGGCGGAACATCAATTTCATCGGTTGCCGGATAAAATTCAGGCCCGTAATTAATTTGGCGGGGCACCACCCTAAGTCCCATTTCCCGGGCTTCTGCCTCGGTATCGGGTATTAGAAGGGTTTCCCAGCCATCGGTAACAATTTGATCTGCCAACACGGTAACCGGCATCCTAAACCGTTCGGCAAGATAAAAAGCCTCTACCGTCAGTGAAAATGCTTCCTGTACACTGTTCGGTGCCAATACAATACTCTCAAAATTTCCCCCATGGGTCGGATAACGGCTGAGATAGAACTCACCTTGACCCGGCGCCCCCGTAATTCCGCTTACCGGACCGACACGCTGGGCATTTACCACCACCACCGGAATTTCACTGCCCAAAGCCCAGCCATATGGATCAGCATACAAAACATAGCCGGGGCCGGATGTTGATGTCATCGCTTTTAGCCCGCCCAAGGAAGCACCGATGCACATATGCAGTGCAGATAACTCGTCTTCCGCCTGAACATAATAGCCGCCTATCTGCGGCAGGCGCCGGGACATATTTTCAGCAATTTCTGTGGCCGGCGTGATCGGATATCCTGCAAATACCTTGCAACCGGCAAAAATGGCTGCTTCCGTAATAGCTGCATTGCCTGTGTCAAATACTCTTTTCACTATAATCCTCCTTTGCCGGTTGTTCATCTATACTGATGGAAAAATCCGGGCACGCAAAGAAACAGCGCCGGCAACCGATACATGCAGCGGAAGCTTTAGCCAATACCGGCCGATATCCCTTATCATTGAAATAATCGGCTTGGGTAAAAACTCCGCAGGGGCACACTTCGATGCAATAGCCACAATCTTTGCAACCTTGTCCATCGACCTCTACCTTATATTTTTTGATTTGTTGCTGTTGGCAGTCCATAATAGCTGATAGCTCCTTTCTCGACGGTTTCTGCCGGTACTGAGACACAGCGGCGTCCTCATTCCCTGCCTCTGCGGCAGAAGCTGCCGTAAGCCGGCTATAAAGCCCGGCGAGTCTGCGCCGCTGAATTTTCCCATTTGCTCCTTTGGGGAAATCCTCAATAAATAGAATCTGCTTCGGTATTTTGAAATCAGCCAAATATGCTTTGCAATGTTTCAGAACTCTTTCTGCATTTAATTGAAATCCTGGCCTTAACTGTACAAAAGCTACGATTTCCTCACCAAATAAATCGTCAGGCACACCCACGGCAGCGGCTAGCTCAATCTCCGCCAGTTGGTATAGGATTTCATCCACTTCCCGCGGTGAAATCTTTTCTCCGGCCCGGTTGATCAATTCTTTTTTTCTGCCTGTCAAAAAGAGATAGCCTTCTTCATCAAAATAACCTAAATCCCCGGTATAAAACCAGCCGTTTTGAAAACTTTCCCGGCTGGCCTGCAGATTGTCGAGATATCCTTTTGTAACATTGGCCCCCTGGAGAATGACTTCTCCCGCTCTGCCGGCAGCAACCGGATTGCCCAGCTCATCAACCACTTGAATTTTGTTTCCCACAGGCAATCCGACTGAACCGGCTTTCCTGACTCCGGGCGGCAGCGGATTAGTGGCCACCTGACTGCCTGCCTCCGATAATCCATAGGCTTCAATCACCGGCACACCATACCGCTTTTCAAATTCCTGCAAAATTGCCACCGGCAGTGACGAGGAGGCCGAACGTGCGAACCGCAGGCTCGTTGTCCGGGCAGTTATAGTTTCAGCCTTAGAAAGCAATATCGACAAAATGGTAGGAACAGCACTAAACCAGGTCACCTGATACTGATTCACCAACTCCCAAAACCTGCCGGCGCTGAATTTGTGCGGTATGACAGCTCTCCCACCGGTAAAAACCGGGGTAATCATGGTAATAACCAATCCATTGATATGAAAAAAAGGCAAAATGCACAATACAATGTCCGCTGCTGTCAATTGGTGCCCCTGCCCGATATAACCGGCTTCAGCCAGCAAGTTGCCATGGCTCAAGACAACACCTTTGGGCACTCCGGTGGAGCCGGATGTAAAAAGCAGCAGAGCCTCATCAGCAGAGCTTGGCTGACTTTCGTGTACTACAGCTCTGCGGGGCTGTTCCAAAACAGTAATATAAATTTCTTCGTTTCCATCAATACTCGTTTGCTGCCAGCTATTGCTTCCCGGTAATAAGTCGGGGGGCAATGCGTTTGCCCCCTCATGGTTTGCAATAATTAATTGGGTTTTTGCCTGATCCAGCAAGCCTGAAATTTCCGCTGGTGTAAACCGGGGATTCAGCGGGACGACAACCCCTCCGGCCAAAAGAACACCCCAGAATGCTATGACCCAGTTTGCTCCATTTTCTAAGATCAGCGCTGCCCGCCCACCCTTTTGCAAACCTTGCCGGGTTAACTGTTGTGCCAATTTTTGCGCTGCCAGATAAAATGCTCCATAAGTTAAGTCCTTCCCTTGCTCAGGCACAGATATAAAAATGCGCTCGCTGTCATGTAAAGCGCGATACGTAAGCAGTTGAGCCAAGGTTTCAAAACTCATATTCTCACCCCTATACGGTATACTGCGTAAAAGTCTGCCTGCAGGGATTACCGTAAGCATAATGGATTGTCCGTTTATCAATGTCATAAATTGCGGCAGATACTGTTTGCGCATCCCCGCCATGCCGGCAGATAGGATGTGGTTCCTCATGATCAGCCAGTATCGCTTTGATTCTTTCTACCGAAAACTCTTCCGAACTTGGTTCCCGTAAATCTGGTGAAACTGACAGCCGGGTAAACCGGGCAAAACGCGTTTGGGAATTTGCTTTGTTTACCGCGAGTTTTTCATCGGTCTTTAGATTTAAAAAATGATTGGTTCTCACAGTAATATTCTGTATTATGCGTTCAACAGCATATTTAGGATATAGCTGTTCAATGACAGCTCCGCCGTCAGGAGTCATTATTACCAAATTGCCGCCTACTAAGGGGGTATTTATCAAGAAGTTTCCGGCAATCTGCAAAGCAGCCTCTAAATGACCGGCATTTTGCAAGATGTTTTCAACAAGTACTCCCCGTGGAGTCTTGCGTTTAAGTGCTTCAGGCAGCGGCATATAATCTGCGAAAGTCATAGCAACAGCTACACCGGCCTCATTAATGCCGCTATTCAATCCGCGTTCTAACGGACTGGCATGGCCAGCCACCCCAATATAGCGGTAGCGGCCATGACCATGAAGCAAATCTTCGGTAATGCCTGCACCTGGTTCCATGTCCCGGTTCTTAAACAAAAACTTTCCGTATATGGCTCCTAACGTGCACACAAGCTCACCCCGTTTGACATAGAATATTCTTATTAATAATTTATGCCTTACTGTCTAATCTTTTTATAGTAACGATCGTCAAACAATTCCTTAATGTCGTAATCCTTCTTGAGTACTTTGGTTTCTTTGAGGAAGTCTTTTACCTGTTGAAGGGCATCAATATCCTCTTGAACTATTTTGGAATCCCAATCAGAGCTTTTTACAATTCGTGAAATAGCTGATACAGGAAGCTTGCTTTCTTTCGAAATTAACTCCAAGGCTTCATCCGGATTACTTTTGATGAAGGCAGCAGCCTTCTCGTTCACTTTGAGAACACGTTCTGTAATGTCCGGATATTTTTGCGCAAACTCATTCCGCGCCAGGAATACACCGATATAACGTTTAACCCCACTTGAAGAATCTTCCAGGATTTTCCCGGCGTTGGCATTCTCTAACACAGAATTCCACGGTTCCCAGGTTGCCACTGCATCCACGTTTTTAGTTTCCAATGCTGCCTGATGATCACTTGCCGGCAGATTAACAATATTAACATCATTAATGTTCAAGCCATTTTTCTTCAGCAGAAGAATTAAGAAATGATGGGCGCTTGAGCCAACCTGCACGGCTATCTTTTTCCCCTTCAGGTCGTTAACCGACTTATACGGCGAATCAGGACGAATTAATAACGCATTACCCCCGGGAGTATAACCGGCACGGCTAATTACTTTGATATCCACACCAGCCGACTTTGCCGATACAGGCGGCATATCACCGGTGTGGGCAAAATCGGCACGACCGCCGGCAAAGGCTTCTATCATCGGTGGTCCGGACAGATACATATCATATTTTACAGCTATTCCGTCTTTGGCAAATTCTTCGTCGTACAGGCCTTTGGCTTTAGCCAATAAAATGATTATGCTTGAATTCTGGTAGGCAACATGAATTTCTTGCGGTTTCTCCGCCTTTTTATCAGTTCCCGCCGCCGTCTTCGTATCATTTCCGCCGCAGCCTGCCGCCAAAACCCCAATTACAAATAAGACCAGGATTAACAAAGTCAGCTTTTTCTTTTGCATCTTCTCATCCCCTTTAATTAGTTAACTATGTAAGTCATACTGGTAATTACTCTTGTTTTTAGCTGTCAGCTCCTTCTGTTCCAAACTTAGAAATTGTCGTTTAAATACTATAAGCAAACGGCAATTCAACATCCGAAAAAAATTCAGTGTAAATCTGCTTGCGGATTTTTACAAATTCATAGCTGTTCCGGTCACGCGGCCGAGGTAAGTCTACAGGAATAATCGATTTTGCGGTAGCAGGCAGCTTAGACATTACAACGACCCGGTCTCCCAAAAAGATAGCCTCGTCAATATCATGGGTTACCAGCAGAATTGTGGTCTTTTCTGCTCCCCAGATACGGATAATCTCTTGCTGCATCGTAATGCGCGTCATGGCATCCAGTGCACCGAAGGGCTCATCAAGCAATAAAACCTGTGGCCGGTTGACTAATGCTCTGGCTATACTGACCCGCTGCTGCATGCCTCCTGACAATTGATGCGGATACGCTTTGGCAAATCCCGCTAAACCCACTAATTCCAGGTGTTCCTGGACAATCCGCTGTTTGTCTTGCTTGTTTTCCTCTTTACCTAAACCAAACAGCACATTCTCTTCAACCGTCAGCCAGGGGTACAGCCGTGCTTCCTGGAAAACCATCCCCCGGTTTAGTCCCGGCCCTTCAATCCAATCCTCACCCAGCCGAATTTCTCCTGAAAATCCCCGTTCCAACCCGACAACAAGCCTGAGAAGCGTACTTTTACCGCAGCCACTGGGACCAATGATGCTGATAAATTCCCCGGGCTCTACCGTTAGATTGATATCCTTCAAAACGTCCACCGGCTTACCCGCAATTTGGAATGTCTTATTCAAATTATTGATAATAAGCGGTTGTGGTTCTATTGATGTCAGGCTCATTTGCTCACCCCCTTTAGTGAATGTTTACATTCCAGCGCAGCAAACGCTTTTCGAGCAATTGCAATAATTGTTCAATGATAATACCGGTAAAGCCAATGGAAAGTACCCCTACTAGTACCACATCAATTTGCGATAATTCCCTGGCATACATGATCATATAACCAATACCCGATGCCGCTGCAATAAGTTCAGCTGCCACTACACTGCGCCAGGCTACATCAATACCGACCCGGACGCCGGTAAAAATTGCCGGTAAAGCTGCAGGTAAAATGACCTTGGTTAACAGCGTGATATGATCTTTTTCCAGAATGGTAGCTACTTCTAAGAACTTTTTATCCACATTTTTGATTCCTTCTATGACACTGACCAATACCGTCCAGAAGCTGCCAATGGCAATTACGGTAATTTTTGAGCCTTCATCAATCCCCATCCATAATATAAGTACCGGAATCCAGGCAATAACCGGAATAGGTCTGAGAACTCCAAAAATCAGGCTTACTGCTGTCTGCAGTTTCCTGGACAGTGCAACCTGAACACCCACTAAAATACCAAGGCCTGCCCCAATAATGAAGCCTTGGGCAACCCGCAAAATACTGACTCCCAAATTACTAAGCAATTCCCCGGAAGATAATACTTCGACCAGTACAACAGCAATGGCGGAAGGCTTTGGTAAAAGGGTGGCCCGAATCAACCCCAATTGACCGGCGGCCTCCCAAATAGCCAAAATCAAAATAGGTGCCACTAATGCAAGATAGTTTTCTCTAATCCATAGAATGAATTTTTTCATTGATTGTTCCCCCCTTTCTTCTCAAATTTATGTTTTAAGCAAAAAAAATAAAGGCCAAGAATTCAAGAAGAATTCTTAGCCTTCAGTTCTCTGATCAGCCAATGTATGTAAATTAGTATACAGTACCATTAGACAACTGTCAATATGAAATATGTTGACATAGGTAAATTTGAATAATTATGGATTATAAAAAGCATTTTTTACCGTGTTCAACCGCTCAAATTGTTCTTTAGGCAAAGTTACAGTATCCAGATGATATTCTTTGCCTACATACTCATATTTTGGCTGTCCCAAACGGTGATAAGGCAGCAGTTCATAGCGAACATTAGGTTTGCCGCAGATAAAGTTCATTATAGCTTTAATATCTTCTTCCGAGTCATTAAAGCCGGGAATTACCGGGGTTCTCACCAATATGGGCAAATTAGGGAAAGCTGCTGTCACTTTGATAAAATTTTCAAGAATAACAGCATTGCTTTGTTTGGTCTGTTCCTGATGTTTATTTGCATCCAAACACTTTATATCATAGATCAAAGTATTTAGGCAGCGGCAGGCTTTCTCCAGTATCGGCCATGCGGCATAACCACTGGTTTCTATCGTAGTATTGAGCCGCCTGCGCCGGGCCTGTGCCAGCAGTTCAAGCACAAAATCCGCCTGCAGCAAAGGTTCTCCGCCGCTTACTGTCAACCCGCCGCCTGACCTGGAGAAAAAAATATTGTCGCGTTCCACTACCGCCAAAATATCATCCACCGTCATTACTTGCCCAAATATGTGTAAGGCGGTTGCAGGACATACCTGTACACACGAAAAACACTTTTGGCAGGCTGCCCTGGCAACAACCGGCTTGTCATCCTCACCCGGGAGCAAGGCATTGTGGGGGCAAGCCTTGAGACATCTGCCGCAGGCAGCAATGCCGATACATTTGTTTGGATTATAGGCCAGTTCAGGCTTACTCTCCTGGGATTCCGGATTACTGCACCAGCGGCACCGCAACGGACAACCTTTTAGAAATACAATTGTTCTTATTCCTGGTCCGTCATGCACCGAGAATTGCTGAATATTAAAGACATATCCTGCCTGTTTATTAGTGGGTTCCATGGGTGGTCCTCCTAGAAACTATGCTCGGTTCTGGCAATGACATCATTCTGCAGATCCGGGGAAAGATCAATGAAATACGCACTGTATCCGGCCACCCGCACGAGCAGATTCCGGTATTTGTCAGGCTCTTGCTGAGCCGCCAGCAAAGTTTCTTTGTTAATAATATTAAACTGTAAATGCCACAGCTTTAAGTCACACCAACTGCGGATAAGGGAAATGATTTTTTGTGTTCCAGCTTCGCCTTGCACGCAGGACGGACTTATCTTTATATTCAACAGCCTGGAGGCCCGCTCCTGGAACCCCAGATTCTTAGAATTGGCATTTGACATGAGCACAGCAGTAGGCCCGTTTACGTCGGCGCCATGGGAAGCAGAGGATCCGTCAGAAAGAGCCGACCCGGCTTTTCTGCCGTTTGCGGTAGCGCCGACAACTTTGCCGAAAGGCACATGCGAAGTAACCGGCACATAGCGCACATCAAGACTTACACCGATCGCTTTAGAATACTTGTGAGTAAAGCGCAGCGCCTCCAAATCGATATTTTGGGCAATAGCATCAGCGGCAGGGTCATTATTCCCAAACCGTGGGGCATTCAACAGCAGTTGTCTTATGTCTTCATGTCCCTGAAAATCATCTGCAAGTACTGTTATCAATTCATCAATGGTTATCTGCTGCTCATCATAGACATATTTTTTAATGGCCGCTAACGAATCGACCACTGTAGCATAGCCAATAATGTCAAAGTAGCCTAAATCGATGCCGCCGTCAATTCTTTCTGAATGCAGGTCCTTGCAGGTCTTTAAGCACTGCTCATGCAACGCAGAGCCTAAGGGTGCGGCGAAATGTTTTTCCCTTAACCGATTGGCAATTACCTGTTGTTTAAATGCCTGCTTAAGCAAATTGGTTTGCTGCGTGAGATAGGCTTGCCAAAATTCTTCCCAGGTTGCAAAATCCCCGGGATTTCCGGTTTCCAGCGTCAGTAATTCATCCTGGTAGATTTTCATTCTGCCGTTATATAGAACCAGCTCTAAGGCAGCAGCAATATTAACATACGCGCAGGGACTGGTATAGGTATCCCTGTTAGGCATTCTCACCTCAGTGCAGCCTGAAACGGCATAGGTATTGGCTTCTTTGAAGCTTGCTCCCTTTGCGACCAGCAGGGGAATAACTTCTTCGTCATTGATCAGTTTGGGAAAGCCTGAGCCATCCTTTATTGTTTCAGCAATCTCATAAAGATATCTTTCCGGCGAACGCGCATGAACCCTTGCGGCTAAATCCGGATAGTTAATGGGAAACTCCCGTTTTGATTCCAAAAACAAATAGGTTAATTCATTAGTAGCATCCTGGCCATTTTCATCCTGGCCGCCAATGGTGACGGCTTCCCAGTGCGCATAGGCCTCATTAAAGCAGGCACCTGCCGGACTGACATACAAATCAATGTACTGAGCCATTCCTACCCACATGCATTCTAATAGTTCTTTGGCCCTTTCCCGATCAATCCGCCCTGCTGTCAGATCGGTCCGGTAAAATGAATATAAGTATTGATCCATTCTGCCATTTGATATGGTAGCCCCTGTCTTTTGCTCCAGGCGGGAAAACATTTGCGTAAACCATTGTGCTTGAACCGCTTCATAAAAAGTACGGGCAGGATTCTCCGGCACCCATTCGCATATGCCGGCGATTGCCAGCAGCTCGCGCTTCCGAATTTCATCATTTTCGGTTGCGGCAAGTTCGGCAGCCAGTCTTGCATGCCGCCTGGCCCATATGACAATAGCCTCTGCTACCAGGATAACAGCCTCAAGAAAAGGTTTTTTCTCCAGAGCATCATTCGGATCAAATGGATCAAGCGCCGCAAGCTGCTCCTCTGCCTCCTGCTTAATACCCTTAAAGCCTTTTGTCAGCACTTTTTCAAAGTCGTGAACCCATTGCAGTGCTGAGCGCATTGTGGCTGTTTCATTAACAATAAATCTTGACTTTGATACATTTGCCGGGTCGTAAGTTACCCTTAACACATCTTCCGGCAGAGATTTCGCAAGATTTTCGTAAAAGGTTTTACCCTGCCAGTAAGGAGCAATCTCCTGTTTGATATAGGCTATATCTTCAGCGGCAATATAAAAAGGAGACTCTATTCGTTTGGGCAACTCTTCCGCCATTTTTTCTAAAAAGCAGCCGTCCAGCTCCGGATAAATAACACCATATCTTCCCGGGCAGCCGGCACGGCCGGCCAGCAGCTGTTTATCATCAATATATACAGTAATGTTTTCTGCAATATGTTTAAGCGCCTTCGCCCACCGGAGAATTAACGGCTGTCCCTCAGTGGTTTTAAATGACTCGGTAAAAAACCTGGCTCTTTCGATATCGATTTTGGGCTGAGCTCCTTTAAAAGAATTAAAGATCTCAGAAGGCCGCTGCCTGTCATAAGCACTAATTTTACCTGCCAATTCTTCCTTTACTCTTTGCTCCTGCGGAGACAACACAGCATTACTGACTCCCATGAATAACACCCCTCTGTTTTGTGTAGTTAAAAGACAACAAAAAAAGCCAAATATGCGTTGCTATCGCACATTTAGCCTTCAGTTATCTGATCAGCCCGGTCATTCAATTGTATTGCTTAACTCTGATGTATATTTATTACATTACAACATTTTACAGATCCGGTCAATACTTTTTGTGTAAAATCCTGCTGTGACAATAAGAGAGAAACCGTTCATCAATTTGCGTATTTCATATGTTGTAGCATAAATCTTGTTTATTTATTAAATCCAGAATTTCTTCCCGTGTCATTTGAAAGCGTGTGGAGTAACGTGTTCGATTCGAATTCTCCCCGGTGATAGAATACGTAAAGTCGGTTTTAATCTCTTTAATGATTTTTCCCGGTCTCCTCGACATGACTACTACCCGGGTTCCCAGGGCTAATGCTTCATCAACGTCATGGGTAATAAACAGAATCGTGCATTTTGTTTCCCACCAGATATTTCGGATAAGTGTCTGCATCTGCTCGCGTGTTAAAGCATCTAATGCTCCAAACGGTTCATCCATTAATAATACCCGGGGACTATTAACCAATGCCCTGGCAATGGCGACCCGTTGTTTCATACCCCCGGATAATTCATACGGTTTATTATTACGAAACTCAAGCAAACCGACTTTTCTCAAATACTCTTCAGTACGCTTTTGGCTTTCATTAGCTGCCACCCCGCGCATCTTTAGTCCGAACTTGATGTTGTCTTCTACAGTTAACCAGGGATATAAGGGTGGCTGCTGAAAAACGACTCCGCGGTGCCAGTCAGCGCCTTTTATTGGCTGTCCTTCCATAAGAGCAGTACCGCCTGTTGGTGTAATAAAGCCGGCAATAATTTTTAATAATGTACTTTTACCGCAACCGGAAGATCCAAGCAGACAGACAAATTCACCTTCATGCAAATTCAGATTGATGTTTTCAAGTGCGTTCACATTATTATCCGAGTTGTAGGTCAGATAAACCTCGTTCAAGGCAATCACAACATCTGTCTGCGCATCAGCCCAACCACATGCAGCCAAAACCATAACAGCCAGCCTCCTGTCTTTACTTCAAGGCGTTTTCAATATATTTAGGATTAATCGCTTTTTCAAAAACGTCCTGTGCCGGGGCTTTTTCGATGGCTTTCTGCTCAACCAGAAAATCAGCCGTGGCTTTTAAAACATTTGCCAAATTACCCTTTTTAGCACTCGAACCAAAATATTTATCCGAGATTTCTTCCTGCGCAGACAGCCAAATTAATTCTTTCGCCTGTTTCAAAGCTTCCGCCTTTTCAATATTTAAGCCTTTTGCCAGCGCTGCTGCAGCATCATCCGGATTATTTTTATAGAGCTCGTAGGCTTTTTGCTGTACTTTTATATACTTGGTTACCAAGTCAGGATATTTTTGGGCAAAACTTTTGCTAACAATCCCCAGATCGGCAGTAACTATGCCTTTTTCCGCCAGTTTTCCGCTATCAGTGATGACCTTGCCATCTGCCAGCAGCTTTCCTAATACCGGATTCCAAACGTACGCAGCATCAATATCTCCTCTTTGCCATGCAGCAAGAATATCAGGTGGCTGCATATCAAGAATTTTTACTTCAGCCAGACTTACGCCCTCTAATTTCAGGGCATTTAACAAACTATAATGAGCTGTTGAGCTAAAGGGAACGGCTATCCGCTTCCCCTTCAGATCCTTTACTGAGTTTACATTAGCTGTATTCTTTACCGCTAATGATTCTGCCGCACCAATCACATCATGAATCCAGAAGACTTCATAATTAAGTCCGTTTGCTATTCCGACAGCCGCAGGCGTAGTGCCCAGCAAACCAAAATCAATGCTGTTTGAGGCAAACGCATTATTGACATCCCGGCCTGAATCAAATTTTTTAAAGTTGACTTTTACCCCCAGTTCTGTTTCATAAAACCCTTTTACTTTTGCTACAATTTCATCATTGGGTATATCCTGAAAACCAATCGTTATTGCTTCCGGTTTTTGGGCACTGCTGACCTTAGTAGTCTTGCCGCAACCGGTTAATTGCAGTGCTAACGCCATAATTAAACCACCTATTGCCAGCAGCCTCATCAATTTTTTACTCATACAAAAATCTCTCCCCTTTTATTCTTTCCCTTTCCAGGGTACAACCTTGTGTTCAAAAAACCTGATAACCCCGTCGATAAGAATTCCCGTAATACCCATAATAAAAATACCCAGAAAGATAATATCACTTCTCAGAAACTTGCTGGCATCCAGCACCATCCAGCCTATACCGGTGACTGCTGCCACCATTTCTGCCGCAACTAACGTCGTGTAGGCAACACCCATTGCCGTTCTTAGCCCAATAAAGATATCTGGCAAACATGCCGGAAAAATTACATGAAAGAAAATCTGCCTGCTATTCGCTCCCAGTGTATAGGCGCCATCAATGTAATCAGTCCTTATTTTCTTTACCCCGGATGCACACGCAATGTAGGCCGGGGCAAAGCCTGCTAAATACAATAAGGCAATTTTAGATGAGTTATCAATTCCCAGCCACAAAACCAATAATGTATAGTACGCTAACGGCGGCAGGGGCCGGTAAAATTCGATTATCGGCTCAATAACAGCAGCCACCCGGGAATTGTAACCGCTGATTAGCCCTAAAGGGACAGCTGTTACTATCACCAAAAAGAATGAGCCAAGCAGCCGCAACATGCTATCACCGAGATGGGTAAGCAGGCTATTTTCCTTGTAGCCATCCCGGGCAATTTCAATGAAACTTTTTATTACCTTGTAAGGAGAAGGAACTAAAACATCAGAGAATAGATGCAGCTCGGTTACGATAAACCAGAGTAATAGTAAAAAAGCTATTGTACTAACTGTCAATATTTTTTCAATTCTGATTCGTTTTGCCATATCATTCCTCTCCCTAACTTCACAACTCGGTCTCCAATTTGCCTCTTAATTAAAGCTTTTGTTTTCCCAGCGCAACACGAAACGCATTGACAATTTTTTCAATGCCTTCCCGGTTTATAATAAGCGGTGGCGCGGTATAAAGCACATTGTTATGTCCGGGAACACTGCGCACCATTCTGCCGATAATAACGCCTTCGGCTTTGGCATCGGCCACAATCTGTGCCAAAAGCTTCTCGCTCAAAGGTCGCTTGGTTTTCTTATCCTCCACCAATTCGACGCCCACAAGCAGGCCTTTACCCCTTACATCACCAACAATCGGGAGTTCTTCCAATTCCTTGAGATTGTCAATTAAGTATTTTCCCATTGCTGCACTGTTTTCCGCCAGTTTTTCTTCTTCGATAATCTTAATGTTCTCCAAGGCTGCCGCCGAGCAGCCGGCACAGCCGCCGAAGGTACTGATATCCCGGAAATAACCACTTACATCTTCTGCCTCAACCAGAAACTGATCAAAAATACCTTTTCTGGCAACAGTCGCTGATATCGGCATATAGCCGCTGGCTAAACCTTTGGCCATTGTAATAATATCCGGATCTATCCCGTAATGCTGATGACCAAACATCAAGCCGGTTCTGGCAAAGCCTGTAACTACCTCATCCAGGATGAGCAGCACTTCATACCGGTTACATATTTCCCGAATAACCGAATAGTACTCAGCAACAGGCGGTATAATTCCGCCGCCGGCAGTTACCGGCTCGATAATAACTGCAGCAACACTGTCTTCCCCTTCTTTTTGGATTACAGTTTCAAGAGCGCGGGCACACTCAAGATTACATCCGGGGTAACTTTTGCCAAAATGGCACCGGTAGCAAAGCGCATGCGGGATTTCGGCAAAACCTTCAGGCAGCGGACCAAATTTTGCTTTTCGCTCCCGTTGTCCGCTGCTGGCTAACGCGGCTAATGTTGTGCCGTGATAATCCCGGTCCCGGTATATAATCTTGTATTTGTCCTTATCAGGGTACTTTTCCCGGAAATATTGCCTGGCGATTTTAAAAGATTTTTCATTGGCCTCAGAACCGCTGTTTGAAATATACACTTTAGGCAGATTAGGCAGTAACGAAGCCAGTTTTTGAGCCAGCAAAATATATGGCGGCGTAGCCATTGAACCGGCGTAATAAGGCAAGCGTCGTAACTGCTCGCAGACAGCGTTAACTATAGATTCTCTTCCATACCCTACATTTACGGCCCAGACACCGCCTGATAAACCATCTATATATTCCTTGCCAAGGGCATCTTTGATAATAACGCCCTGACCTTCCACCATTATCGGCGGCTCTTGTTTTTCAAATAACTTATGGTTTGTCAGATGCAGCCACAAATGATCACGGTGAATTTTTGCCAACTCTTCATGGCTAAACCCGCCTAAATCTGTGCTCATTTTATTCCCTTCCCTCCGGTTGCTAACTTCCTGATGGGATACACACTCGCAAGCGTGGATTATAGCTTCTATTTATACAGACATCATGATGTACGTACAACTATATCCCGCCACCTCCTCTTTGTAATAAATGCAAGTCCTATTGTCTTTTTAAAATAAAAAGACAAAGACTCACATCCGTACAGAATGTTAATCTTCGCCTTCAGTTATTCTGATCAGCTCACTATTAAGTTATATACTTTATACCATATCAGTAATATACTGTCAATAGTTATTTAAATAAACTATCCTTACAATTGTCCATACATCCGTATAATGTTATACTAGAACAAGCGATATTTTTGCATAACACAATTACTTTCTCCAATAAGGAAGGATACCGCTCTATGTTAGATAAGAAAAATTCCATACCCTTGCATTTACAGGTACGAAACATTTTACGAAACGAAATTTTAAAAGGTACTTACACTGAAAAAATCCCTCCGGAATATGATCTTATGAATAAGTTTTCAGTAAGCCGCGCTACCATACGACGTGCTATCCGCAGCTTAATTGAGGAGGGTGTCCTGGAATCGCGCCAGGGTCTGGGTACCTTTGTCGCTGTCAGACCTATCGAAGAATGGCTGGGTAATTTAAGTACCTTCTTTGAAATCATCAAGGAAATGGGCATGACCCCCAATATACAGGTTCTAAGCCAGGAAGTGGTAAAAGCCCCTCAAGATGCAGCCACAATCTTTAAAACTGACCAAGTATATCGGACAATCAGGCTGCGCTTGGCCAATGATACACCGGTTGTCCTGGAAACGCAGTATTACCCGTTAGATATTGGGGAAAAATTGGCAAACTTTGATTTAAACAATGTTTCTACTTATGATATTTTAGAAACCGAGCTTGGAGTCAGCCTCTGGGAGGCCAAGCAAACAATTGCCGCAATAATCCCGACAGCCGTAGAAAAAAGGCTGCTTGCTTTAACTGTAGAACCCTGTTGCGCGCTTTTGTCCAAACGTTTGGTAATGGATCATAATAGCAATCCTATTGAATACGAAAAAAGTATTTATCGCAGTGATATGTACGCTTTCCGCATCAATTTAACCCGCGGCAGAAAAAATTAACCGCCAGGATAGTTCCAAACCGGCTGTTCAGAACAACTGCAGGCCGGAAAGCTGTTATTGCTTTCCGGCCTTTTGCCATTTGCAGACACTCGGCCTGCCCCCCAATGTTTCAACTTTGCTGAAACAAGTTCACCAGCGCAAATTAGTCATCAGATAAAAACAACATTTCGGCATGGATGGTTAACTATGTTTTTTATATAGGTTTACAATCCACCCTAAACACTATAAAATAGCAATTAGTTGGTAAACTCTTTATTTTTTTCAGGTTAACGATATGCAAAACAAGGGGGACTAACAAATGGGTTCTAATGAAGGCAAAAATATGAGTTATGATTTAATTTTTACATTAGGCAGAAAAGTTCTTAATGGTGAACAATTAACCTTTGCGGAAGCACTGCAGCTTACGCAAATTGACGAAGCTGATATCCCAATTTTACTGGGTATTGCCAATAAAGTGCGCATAAGATTTACTGGTGATCAGATAGACACTTGCGAGATAGTTAATGCCCGTTCGGGGGGTTGTTCGGAGGACTGCAAGTTTTGCGCACAGTCCGCTCACCATGATGTAGAATTCGACAGCTATTCTTTAATGAGCGAAGATCAGATTCTGCAAGCGGCAAAAACTGCAGAATCCCATGGCGCGTATCGCTTTTGCATTGTGACTGCCGGCTGTGGCATGAAGCATGACCCGGATTTCGAGAAAATTATCCAGTCAATCCAGCGTATTGGACACGAAACAGGCCTGGAACGCTGCTGTTCATTGGGTATTTTAGCTCCAGATCATGTTAAGTCGCTAAAAGCAGCAGGGATTACCCGTTACCACCACAACCTTGAAACAAGCAAAAGTTTTTTTGAGCAAATTTGTACAACTCATACCTATGAGGAACGGGTAGAAACAATTAAGAATGTTAAGGCAGAAGGCTTAGAAGCCTGTTCTGGCGGTATTATTGGCCTGGGTGAAACCTGGGAGCAGCGTCTTGAACTTGCTTTTGCACTTAAAGAATTAGATGTTGACTCAATACCCATTAATGTCCTAAATCCTGTTAAAGGAACGGCCCTCGAAGACCGTCCCCCTCTTAAACCACTGGAAGTGCTGCAAACCTTTGCGATTTTCAGACTCATCCTGCCTACTAAAATCCTGCGCTATGCCGGCGGCCGCGAAAAAGCCTTGGGAGAACTTGTGCCGCTTGGGTTTCTTTCCGGAATCAATGGCATGCTAATTGGCAACTACCTTACGACATCCGGACGCGGAGCCGCTGCCGACCTTAACACCGCTCACAGCCTGGGACTCAAACCCATTTCAGAGCACACATAAGGACGCAGAGAACAGAATGGTTTGTTGACAATATTTACTACGTTATATATAATAATTAATAATTTACTGTCGATTATTTCCGGCTGATCAGATAGCTGAAGGCCTAGGACAGACTTTTTCTGTCCTAGGCCTTTTATTTTTCTGGTTAATGCCGCATGCAAGGCTTAAACAAGGAAGTTATGCCGGGTTAAACGTGTACAAGGAGGAAGCACCATGAGCTTTGATCAACTTAAGACAGTTTTTGTGGTTGTGGGGTTCGCAATGCTGTTCGTGTGCGGGGGCTTCCTTTACTATTGTAAGAAACGAACACTAAAGTTAATCACCGACTGGCGTAGGATAAAAGCGAGAAATTCTGCCCTGCTGAGGTCGGTTCGCGATTTGCTGCTGATAGTTAGCCGCAAGGGCGGCATCATGGATTTTAGAAATATCTCGGATCATCCCAATTATTTGCCGACCACTGATTTAGCCGGAAGAATGATTGTCGAAATCCTGCCTGACAAAATTGCCAGAAACTTATTGCATTATATTGATCGGGCCGTAGATAATCACAGCATCCAACGGTATGAGTACCGACTTGATCATAACGGTAATGAAGCCCACTATGAGGCACAGATTATTCCAAGCGGCAAGAACGAGGTTTTGATTATCATCAGAGGGTTGACCGAGCGAAAGCAAATGGAAGAAGCATGGGAGTTTCTCAGCCTGCGTGATTCCTTAACAGGACTGCACAATCGACGATATTTCGAAAGAGAGATATTGAGGCTCAATACTACTTCTGCCTCTTTCTCCGGGATCGTTGTCTGCGACATCGACGGCTTGAAGTTTATTAACGACACCTTGGGGCATCCGGCGGGTGATGACTTGATAAAGACGGTAGCCCACCTAATCCGGTCTTGTTTTCGTAGTATTGACGTGGTGGCGCGTATCGGCGGCGACGAGTTCGCGGTAATTGTGTGTGATGCCGAGCCGGAAGTTGTTGCCCATGCCAGTGCCCGGATCAATAAAACTGTCGCCGAACACAACAAAGCCAATAATAATCTTCCGGTCAGTGTTTCTGTGGGCTGGTCGATACCAACGGAAACAAGCCGCAAGTTTGACGCCTTGTTTATGGAAGCAGACGGGTTGATGTATCGGGAGAAACTGCGTAATAGCGAATGGCAAAAAAAAGCTGTCGTTGAAGCAATTATCGCGGCTCTGGAAGTTCGCGATTATATTACCGAGGGGCATGGCGAGCGGCTGAAAGACATTGTTGTATGGATGGCCCAAAAAGTCGGTTTGTCGGAGGCGAGTTGCAGGAACCTGCGTTTATTTTCGAAGTTTCACGATATTGGTAAAGTTGGCATACCGGACGCCATTTTATTCAAACCTGCCAAGTTATTGCCTGAAGAGTATAGCATTATGCAGCAGCATTGCGAAATAGGATACCGCATAGCCCAAGCGGTACCGGAGTTGATGCCTATCGCCGAATTGATTCTGCGGCATCACGAATGGTGGAACGGAGGAGGATATCCTCTGAAATTGCAGGGAGAGGAAATTCCGGTTGAATGCCGGATACTTGCCCTGGCAGATGCCTATGACGCTATGACCAATGACCGGCCGTATCATAAAGCTATGAGTTATGAGGAGGCGTTGCAGGAACTGCGGCGCAATGCGGGAAAACAGTTTGACCCAGTTTTGACAGAGTTATTTATTGCCTTGATTGTGAATCAAGTTGATCCGGTCATCTAGTGTGGCTAGCTTATTGTTATGGCGGCGATTTCCGTTTTTGCCGCCATTCTTGCCATAGTATTGGGCTTATTACTTGCAAACGGCATCGCGAAGCCCATAGCGAACCCCGATTCTCTTGAAGATTTCTTTTTCTTCTTGAATAAACAAAGCAACAACAAAAAAACCGCGAAATTCGCGGTTTTTTTGTGTTGTCTCCATTGTTAAGGTTTTCTATTTTCCACCATTGAAAGCTTTTTGCAGCATCTCGGCGGCAGCCTGAACTGTCTTTTTTGTCTTGCCGCCAACGATAATGTGGTATTCAGTTTTCCACCAGGAACCGCCGACTTTACCAAAAATAATGTTAGTCTGCGGGTGTGCTGCTGCTGTTTTTTTCACACTGCGGGCAATATGGAATTTAAAGAGAAAAATAACAGATAACGATAACTCGTTGCGAACAGGGTTCTGGACACGGTATATCTTATTGTCGTCCTTAATTACCGGCTTATCATTCATTTGTAATTGTTTTTCCTGTCGATTGTGGTATTGCATGCCAGTGTCCCCTTATCCCTTATATATTTTTAATTTTTTTAACGTTTATTTCAAATAATATAAAGATATCACAGTAACTGTTTTGTTGCAACTCCGGATATAAACTTGTCAAATTATTCTTGGGCTGAAAATAGGGTATAAGCTTCCACGAATAAAAGCAAGTAAGGCGCCATAAGCTATGTATAAGGTTCCGAGCAATGGACAATCACTGTACCCAAGAGTTAAGTTTCTCCCAGCCATTGGTCAGCAAATGCCCCAAGCGCAATAAACCTTCGCAGCAAACTATAAACTGGAGGCGATACTATGACTAAGCCCGAAACTTACCCTGTAGAACCCCCGGATGCACCCATCCATACCAAGCATCATGACAATCCTATGCCTGAGCCGCTTTCAGGATCTAAGAAAGTAAAAAATCAAAATCACACCGGTCAGCGCCACGGCGAAGGCTCCTGAAAATTCTATTGCCCTGCGCTGAATACCTGACGGTGTGACCGGTAGTAATCATTGAACAATATATGCCCTGCAGTTCTGCTTGAAGGGAACTGCAGGGAATAATTATCACCTGGAACATTGTAATACCATGGATAAAATAGGATAATGCTTGCCGGCCCCGTCAAATTCAGACCGCTTAACTACACAAAACCCCATATGTTTATAAAAGCCAACAGCCTGATCATTCTGTTCATTAACATCTACCTGTTTAACTTTCAGTTGATTTATTGCATATGTAAGCAGTTTTTTACCGATTCCCCTGCCGCGTTCATCAGCATCAATAAACAGCATTTCCAGTTTATCAGCTGCGATTCCTATGAATCCGGTTATTTTGCCGCCGTTATCTTTATGGCATAATAACTGCACGTTATAAAAATATTCGTTCAAAATTAACGGCTTATAAAATTGAATGTCTTCCTCTGCTAAAAAATCATGGGTGGCCCGCACAGAAGCTTCCCAAATCTGAATCAGCTTTTCATAATCATCAACAGTCGGTTGTACAATCATAGCAGTATCCCCTTCCATAGTCAGCCAGAACCAGGCAGGATGGCCGTCTGTACCAGGTCTTGTGTTGGCGCGCAAAACGGATACCTGCTGTCAGACTTAAAAATAAACAGGCAGGAAGGTTAACCTTCCTGCCTGTTATTCGCATCCATCCCTATAGCATAAAACTTACACGACAATCTCAAACAACCTGTTCCAAACTTACTAAATTGATTTGTCCGCACTCTTAAGGTAACGCCAGATAGAATCATCCGTTCACTACAAACCAAATGAAAAAACTTGTTTCAAACAGTCACTACTTAGATTCAATACTTAGAGATCAGAAAACTAAAACCAGCAAACTAAAACAAAAAACACAATCCCGAACCAGATATACTAACCTCTTGCAATTACGGAAACTGAAAAGTTTCTACCTCCGCATACTTGGTTGAATCCAGATCACTATAAGGATGGTGCTTATTTGAATAATAACATAACAATAGCGCTTTTGCAAGTCATTTATTCATAATAAATTAAATTATATCATGGAAACTATTTCCACTCATCCTATAGCTTTAAACTTGGCAGACTACTAGGAATTTCATGTGCCTGACAATAAGCAGTGTGTTATAATACAATCATTGAATATGCGGCCGACAGGAAGCACCAGGCTTTCGCTCGCAGGCTGCATATGATTAACGAAAGGAGCTGTTCTTATGTTTAACACTACTATAACGGAGATTGTAACAAGCCGGGAGGTGTGTACAAAATAATTTAGTGTATATGCCTCCCAAAAGGTAGTAGCCAAACTTTTGGAGGGTAAAAAATTGAGTGAAACAACTATGAGTAAATTAGGACTCAGCCAAAGCTTTATTACTGAGTCTGCATTATATGCCGGTCTTTATGTGGGGCGGGTAATTTCCCAATATAAAGACCTATACAAAGTCGTAACAGAAAATGGTGAGCTGGCTGCAACAATCTCCGGCAAGTTTCGTTTCACAATCACAACGTTGGCAGATTATCCTGCAGTAGGCGACTTCGTTATGCTTGACCGCAATCATGCTGACGCAGGGAATGCAATTATCCACCACGTTCTGACCAGAAAAAGCGCCTTTATCAGAAAGGCTGCTGGAACAGCAAATGCAGAACAGGTGGTAGCCGCAAATATTGATACGGTTTTTATCTGCATGTCGCTTAATAATGATTTTAATCTTCGCCGGTTAGAGCGCTATCTTGGTGTCGCCTGGGATAGTCAGGCCATTCCGGTCATTGTGCTTACGAAGGCCGACTTGTGTGATAATCTTCCGCAAAAGCTGGCAGAGCTTGCTGCTGTGGCCGCCGGTGTTGACGTGCTTGTTACTTCCAGTATGGGCCAGGATGGATTCTTAGCTGTCAACAATTATATTGCCAACGGCAAAACGATTGCTTTTATCGGCTCATCCGGTGTTGGTAAATCAACCTTAATTAATAAGCTCATGGGCAAAAACACCCTTGAAACTAAAGAAATAAGAAGTGATGATAAAGGCAGGCATACCACTACCAGACGCGAACTCTTTGTTCTGCCGGACGGCGGTATCGTTATTGACACCCCGGGAATGAGAGAGCTGGGACTCGAGAGTGCCGACCTGGCAAAAACGTTTGCCGATATTGACGAACTTTCAACAAAATGCAAATTCCATGATTGTACTCATACGGGTGAACCCCATTGTGCAGTACAACAGGCCATCAGCGACGGCTTCTTAGCTGCCGAGCGGCTTGCAAGCTATGTAAAGCTAAAAAAAGAGGCCAGGTATGCGGGCTTGAATGCTAAGCAGATTGAGACGGAAAAGCTTTCCAGCATGTTCGCAGAAATAGGCGGAATAAAGAATGCACGCAAGTTTCTCAAAGAGAAAAGTAAGAAAAGATAGGGTTTTTAGATTGTATAGGGCGGCCAAACTCATCGCCAAGATACGATCGGTATAAATTCTGCGCTTCAGGGATAGTTCCAATAAATAAGCTCCGCTCAGTCTGCTTCAGGCTGTTGCGGAGCTTATTGCTTTATCCTTATAGTATCCGCAAATAGCCATATTAGGCCCTTATGTTGCCGAAGACAAACTGAAGTCCGTTTTACAAGCATTGAAGCTGCTGATACATCTCCTTAAAAATCTGGATATGGCGTTTCTCATCAAGTATGATGCGGTTTAAGATCGCCACGATATTCCTATCGCAGATGATATTCGCCTGTCTGGTATATTTGCGGATGGCTGCTCTTTCCGCTTCAATTGATTCGGCAATTAGGGCGCATATTTCACGCGGATAGCTGATAAACGAAGGCGACCACCAGCGTTTGCGTGGCCGCCCGCACCAGAGCCGCGGGTCTGCGCCAAGCTGCATTGCAAGCTCAGCAAAGATATTGAGGTGATGCATTTCAACAATGCTGATGTGGTGGAAGCAGGTCGCAATTGCACCAAACTGCGGCTTCGCTACCACAGCAATGTAAAAATACCGAGTGATATCACTCATCTCGGAGACAACATCTCCCATATTGCTAAGCATCTTGTCGGCATAAACGGGATTGGGTCCATCCACGCGCACTGGCGGATACGGCGCGTTCACCTTGTAGTGGCATTCGTGGATGTTGTTATCGTGCATCTATCTTCCTCCTTCTCATACCGGCATGGTACAGTGTATTAGCGAGGATAGAAGATTATGATAGTTCCGCCCTTCCTGTCAAACCAGGTGTTATTTTAGCATCCACTGCTAAGGCATGGAAGCAAGCTGTTGCAGGCCATTCATAAAAGTACCAGGTACACTGTCATAGCATTGTTTAGCAGGAAGTCTTCTATTACGTTAATCGCTACTTTAAGTGCCTTATCCCTGGGGTACCCGAAAGCACCCGACGATATCAGCGGGAAGGCAATACTCTCAAGCTTATATTCTTTTGCCAATAAAAGTGAGTTCAGATAACAATCGGCCAGCAGTTTTTCCTCGCCATTTTCACCACCGTGCCAGACCGGACCAACAGTATGTATTACATATTTTGCAGGCAGCTTATAGCCTTTTGTTATCTTAGCCTGTCCAACCTGGCACCCGCCCAGGGTGCGGCATTCTGCAAGCAATTCCGGTCCTGCGGCCCGATGGATTGCGCCGTCAACCCCTCCGCCGCCAAGCAAGGACGAATTGGCCGCATTGACAATAGCATCTGCATGAACTTTCGTTATATCATTATGCAGTATTTCCAGTGGCATTACCATACCTCCTGTTCTTAATCAGGGACATTATATTTATTATACAATACAAGCCTTTAATCATCACAATTATATTGTACCATAAGCTTAAAAATCCTTAACATAACACATTATTTCATAAATAATGGCTGCTTTTGCTTCGTGAAATGCAATAAAAATAAAGAAGCAAAAACAACATCCCTATGTTTCCCTTAAGCTTTTTGGAACCACATACATAGCATGTGAATTATAAAAGCAATCGTTGAAAAACGATTGCTTTACTTTTTATCTAACACATATTAATGCCCCTCATCATCACATATAGTTTGCAGCAAAGGAAGTTGTCCTTCCATCGCTAAAATGAGACGGTTTTCAACCTCAAACCAGTTTATTAATTCTAGCCATGCTCTAACATACGCCTCTCGATTATACTGGTAATCCAGATAATATGCGTGCTCCCATGTGTCTACGACAAGTATAGGAATAGTCCCCCATTGAGTAAGATTTTGGTGCTTCTCAGCAGTTAAAATTTCAAGATGTTTCCAGGCTGGATTCCAAACGAGTATTCCCCAGCCAGACGCTTCAACTTTTATAGCTGCATTGGTAAATTGCTCCAGGAAGCTATCAAAGTCACCAAAATATTTATTGATTTCTCTGCTAGTGCATGGGCCAGGTTCACCACCACAGCCCGCAGGTGCCATCACTGTCCAATAAATGCTGTGAAGAATATGGCCTGAACCGTTAAATGCCAGTTCGTTTTCCCAATACTTCACAGATGTAAAATTATTTCGCTCCCTTGCCCTTACTAGCGCTAATTCTGCTTTATTTAAACCATCTACATACGTTTGATGATGACGATCATGGTGGATTTTAAGCGTATCAGCACTGATAATCGGTTCTAATGCATTATATGGATAGGGTAACGGTGGTAATTTGTGTTTGCCTGGTGGTACATATCGGCCTAAAGCTTGATCTAACAAATCTCTTATACCTCCTCATATTATAAACTCCGTTGTTATATCATATTACGGAATGAGAATGAGGTTACAAAAGATTGAGGAAGCGAAGGGACGGAAGCGAGGTCGAGTAGAAGCGCGCCTCGCGGCACGCCCCCCTCACAGAACCGGACGTGCCCTATTAAGGCATCCGGCTCTTCATAGCAGCATTTACTTACGTTTAGCCATAGATATTTACATAGATCCTCGCTTTAGCTAGCGGGAATCTATCTTTGAGTTTTGCAAATCCTTCCCAGGTCAAGCTCTTCTTTTGGCTTCTTCGATTAAGTACTTCAAACAATTTACGCCGTATATAGTATCCAAATGTATTGATAGCGCTGCTGTTGTCGGTTACTCCATAGTAGCGGAAGTGACCAACCAGCTTGATGTTTATCTGCTTAATCAATTTTCCTATCTCTGTATGCATATTTTGATAGAGCCATCCAGCGAAATGTTTTAGCTTTGCTCTCAATTTCTTCCGGCTGGTTTTCCTTTTGACGCGGAATTTTCCCTTCTTGCTCTTGCTACAGTAGTGCGTGAACCCAAGAAAGTCGAATGTCTCCGGTTTGCTGGCCCCTTGGTTATTCCGTCTTTCCTCAGCAAAGCGCCCGAATTCGATAGTCTTTGTTTTCTCCTCTGCTATTTCTAGGTTGAATTTCCTCAATCGTTCTATCAACTTACCGTAGAAATCTTCGGCATCTTCTTGGTATTGAAAGAAGCATACAAAGTCGTCACAGTACCGAATTAAATAGGCCTCGCCTCTGCATTCCCGCTTTATCTTTACCATAAACCACAGGTCGAGCACATAGTGCAGGTATATGTTCGCCAGGGTTGGGGATATGATTCCCCCTTGCGGCGTTCCGGTGTCCGCCTCTTCTAGTTTCCCCTGTTCCATGACACCTGCTTTAAGAAATCGTACTATCAGTCTCAATAGATTCGGGTCTTGGATTCGTTCTTGTAGAAACTTCACCATCCACCCGTGTTCTACGTTGTCAAAGAATCCTTTAATGTCCGCATCCACTACATAGCTGACCTTCTTGCTTTCGAGAATCTTGGTGATTTCCTTCAGCGCTTCATGGCAATTTCTCTCTGGTCTGAAACCGTAGGAGCAGTCCAGAAATTCCGGTTCGTAGATGGCTGTCAGGACTTCATTAAGTACTTTCTGCACCAGTTTGTCCTCATAGGCAGGTATCCCTAGTGGGCGTTTCTTCTTATCCGTTTTGGGGATGTAGACTCTCTTTACTGGCTGCGGCTTGTACGCTTGCCGCTTCATTCTTTCCAGGAGATTCTTGATGTTTTCCTGTAGCTTTTCACCGTATTCTTCTTTGGTTACACCATCAACGCCTACTGCCTTGTCTGCTGACAGAATACTATGGGCCGCGTTCAGGCTTTCCTCGTCAATAGCATGGATAAGGGTTTGCAACTTGACTCTCGGTCTTTGTTTGGCTAATTCAGCTATCCTTGTCAGCTTTGTTTCCAATGGGTTCTCTGCCTCCAGTGCAGCATTGTTTCTTTTTCCAAGGCCACTACTATGTTACGTCCTTCCCTCCGCTGGCATTACCCGGCTTCTTCGGTACTACGACGTAATCCGACTCCCTGTCGCTTATTTGGCTTCCTCATCTTCGACTTGTCCGCCATACTCCTTTGAGAGCGGCAGGGTCTCCCAAGTTCACACGGAGTAACAGTGTGTAGCATGCCAAGACCTACGATCCCGGGCTGCCGCGATTAGCTCGCCTGTATCGCTAACTGCGGTGTTGTCTTCTGCTCGTCCCATGCATCGACCTTGACCATTGATGATTTCGGGATTCTACATCTTCAGCTTGTGCTTTCGGCCTACTACCTTTCCTGCCTACGCTTAGACCTGGCGTTACCGCTTCAGTCCCAAGGCTGGATACTGGGTGGTTGGCTAGACCTTCCCAGACGGGATTTCCACCCGCTTTACTCCGTGCGCTTCTTGGCGCACGGGACGTACATTTTGCTTCGCAAAATGCCAATTATATTGTACCACAACAGCAAAAGACGGCTCACTGTCTGCGACACCAGTGCAGACAGTGAGCCGTTTATAAAAATTCAGTACATTCATTTATATTTCTTTATAAATTCTATTGCCTGTTCCAATTCCTCCGGGCTAATTTTAGCTTTTACAGCCTGGTCTACCACCCCGAAATAGTTGGGATAGTTTTCATCCTCGAATATGGCTGTCAAGTGATTATTAAATTTAATCTGTTCCAGCGTCTTTACATCTTCACGCAGAAAGAATTCAACCGGAATGTATAGTTTATTAGCCAATAACGCAATCTTGTCACGACCAAATTTCCGGCGATTGTTTTCCACATGGGATATATAGGATTGTGTCACATTTAATAACCGCGCTAATTGCTCGGTAGTCAGCGAAAACTTTTTGCGTACATAGCGCACTTTTTCTCCAAAATTCATATCCAGTCCCTCCCAGTGAAATTACGGGCAACTGGCAAGGGATCATTGATATGATTACTATTCAAGCAGTTTCTTGCGATAGGCTTGAAGATAATTCATACAATACGCATCTGTCCCCCGTAACGCTTCGGCAGCAATAATGCTGGCCATGAACTCTTTATCAAGCGGGTTCATAATCATACCGTCAAGACCGCGGTCTATGGCCATAATGCCAAAGGTTCTATTTAAAAACTTACGTAACGGCAGGCCGAAAGAGATGTTAGATAAGCCACACATCGTGTGAACGCCAGGATAATTGTTCATAATTATCTCAATCGCCTTCAGAAATTCGACACCGAAAATGTAATTGGTGGATAACGGCTGCACCAGAGGATCGACGTAAATCTGGTCAGGCGTCAGTCCTTTTTTGACAAGGCGGTTAATAAGTTCATCAGCAATTTTGACTCTGGCCTCTGCCGTTTCCGGCATACCTTCATCACTCATGCATAAGGCGACGACTTTATGAGCCGTTCCACTCACCAGGGGTATGAATGCATCATATCTATCTTTCTCCAGTGAAATGGAATTGAGCATTGCCGGCCCTTTGTGAACCGCTAATGCGGCTTCAATGGCTTTCGGATCAGGGCTATCAATACAACACGGGCTATCAACAACCGCCTGAACTAATTGAACCAACCATTTTAGGTATTCAGCCTCTTCGCCGACAAAAGTCCCGGCGTTCACATCAATATAGTTGGCTCCGGACGCCTGCTCATCTTTGGCCACTTGTTGAATGTAGCTGGCATCCCTGTTTTTGATGGCTTCTGCAATCGGCTTGCGACTGGCATTAATCAGTTCGCCGACAATAATCATAACCTTCACTCCCCGTAATTTTATATTTTTCTTTTTTACCCATGCCTGCCGGTGGTTTACATGTTTCAGTACACCTCCTCTTTGACAGTCTGCAATGACTCATAAATTGGATCCATAGCTTTGGGTCATATAAGTTCCCGCGTATTTCTCCAGCTTCCACTGGGGAATTTTGCAGGTACGGCAGGAATGAAAAAATAATTTATTGCGCAAACAGCGGGCAGCCCGGCTATGCTTCGAATTCTGTATCTGGAATTTTTCATTGCAATGGGTAGTAATTTCTGCTATGTCGCCGATAATTTCCATGCTTTTGATGCCGTGCAGTTTCCCGCTTCTTGAGGGCCAAAGCTTAAGTTTGGCAACAAGTTTAAAAAAGTCGATATTTTTGCGATAATAGCGTTTCTGTTTTTTTTCGCTAAGGGCCATATACATTCACTCCCGTCATCGATAATCGCCATAGGTTTCAGATAACTAAAAAACACATGGTGGCTACCCCAATTTGCAACGGGTCATGCAGTATTTGGGCAAAGTGTTTCCCGCACTGTTCTGCCGGTACTCCTAAAGGAACTCCCGGCGCGGCGATGATTGTGCGCTCGGTAATATATGCAGGACGAATAACATTCTCTGCCGGAGAAGCGTCCACTATAACCAGGTGCTTGCTTAAAGCATAATCCAAATCTGTTTCCAACTTGGCCGGATATCCTTGTCGCCTCAGCTCATCAACCAATGCCCGGCTGGCGGTTACATCGATATCATATATGGAAACCAATCCTCCCAGTTTGACGATTAAACCGGCCGCGCCTCTGCCTACCGCCCCGGCACCAATAACAAGCACATGCTTTTCCGTCAAACCGCAGCACATCTGGTTTAAGGCCGTTACATAGCCCTGGCCTGTCGCTTCGCTGTTATCGGCTATCGCACCGGTTCTTAGATTAAAGGCAATAAACTTATCATCATCGGCTGCAAACAATATCTCAGCACCATGTAAGATAGCTTCAGCAATACCTGCGATATCATAGCTTGTAGTAATAAAAGTATCGAAACCCAGATGATCCAGGATACCGGCCACTGCCTCAGTAAAGCCGCCAATAATTCCCTGGCCGCCGGTAATAGGAATAACCGCAATTTTGGATTGGGCCACTGAGATAGTGCTCAAATCCCTATTCGCAGCACGAGCCGCGATTGATTTTAGGTTACATCCTGTCTTGCTAATTAACTCAACATCGTATTTCGTTAGTCTGGCCGCAATCTGATTAACATCGTCTGCTTTTAGTCGTGTCATTGCACCATCCCCCACGCGTTTCTAATGACATACCCTCAGCTCCACTTGCGGGATAACAGTCATAATAGTTGCTAATTCGGCAGGACTGCCTGATCTTGTAAATAATACCCTCTCTTTTATTCCATGCCTCCGGCATATGCGCACCGGTGATGATGAGCGTAGCTACCCATTCTTTTTTGCCTGGAGAGTAAGTTGTCAGCGCTTCATCTGCTCCAAAAAAATCTGTACACAGACGAAGCGGCTCACCGGCGTCAGGTAGAATGTGTTCACCCAAAACTTCAAGCTTATCACCATTTACGCGGATATGTTCGTAGATCACGCCTCTTTTCGCTTTGATGTCGAAATCCTCCCACGGGGTTCCTTGGACAAACGCCTTGCCGAGAATCTCCAGCATATTAATGCCGGTGGCATGATACACCGCCGTCGGGGTTTGACTGGGAATCCGGGCATCTATTTCCAAAACTTTTAGTTGGCCTGCATGGAGAATGGCTTCTACATCCATAACTCCATTGAGATGCAAAAATCCAGCCAAACTAAGCGCGATGTGTTCGAAGCTTGCTTGCTGTCCTTTTGTCAGCACTGCCGTACCGAGCACCCGCTTGCAGTCATATTGGGCGTCCAGTTGAATCTCGGTAATTTGCAAGGCCTTATATACTCCCTGGCAGCCAATGACCTCGATTGAATAAGAGGGTCCTTCCAGATATTCCTCAATTACCATATCAGCTATAGCTTTTTCAACTTGCAAACGCTTGAGCGCCTGAGCATTGTCCACCTTAATCACACCCTCACTGCCACTAGCCCCGGAGGGTTTTATAATAATAGGAAAACCACATCGTGGCCATGGTTTGGGTGCAGGGATGGAAAGGCGGTTAAATACTTCGTTGGAAGTAATTTTTGAGGAAGAAACAGCATAAGCCTGCTCGTCAAAAAGCAAAGGTACATTTGAATATTTAGCGCTGCTGGCTAAACAGTCTAACGCCTCTTTGTTTTCTAATGCCGGGATAACGAGATCAATTTTTTTCAATAACATTAGCCACTCGTCCCGATGCGTAACATCCATTGCCTGGAAATGGTCACCGATTGCCGCAGCCAAAACCCCAGGCTTTTTATCGACAACGAAAACTTCCCAGCCCGCTTTTTTAGCCAGATACGCAGCTTCGACTCCCTGAAGCTTGCCGCCGACGATGGCAACTTTCATTATGAATCCCCCTTCCGGCTAATGGCGTTGTACAACCCAGTTTGTATAGGTTTCTTTCGTTTCGTTAATCTGCCTATGGGAAGGAGCGAGTCTTGCCAAACGGGCCAATACCCATTCCATATATTCTTCCATACTAGCCCGTTCGAGACCGCATTGCGCTAATATCGGCAGGATGCTGTCAACGCTACGGTTACCGTCATCGATATCCAGCTCCTGATTGGATACGCCGGCCAGGCCGGCCTCTGGCGGAATGATCGAGGTTACGACATTGGCGCCGGCGTTAAGGCGGTCAGCTAAACCATGGATACCATCCACATCCAAAGACGCGGGAATCAGACGGTTGGGAAAGACCAGGCGCATGATGGCAATCATCAATAATTCTCTCGTCCGCGGGAGCGACGGGACGTGCTGCATGGGTGTATCCTTTTGCGGTACAAAGCTCATAATTCGTACCTGATCAGCTCCCAGGCTTCTCATGGCCGCCAGGGAATCAATCAAATCCTCATATCTTTCCCCGACACCGGTCAGTAAGCCCTCCTCAATCAGGAAACCCATATCCCGGGCTTCCTTTTTTCGTTCCATTCGTTCCGAGAAGCTTTGGCTTATTCTTAGTTTTGCATATAAGCCAGGGTTATGGGTTTCCTGATAGCAGGCATACCACTCGGCACCGGAATCTTTAAGCGCTCTTAATACATCTTCCGGGACGACGCCTGCCGAAATCATAATCGGTATGTCGGTGTCTTCCTTGATGGCCCTCACCGTTCTTACCAGCGAATCAAAGCCGGCTCCATTATTGCTATAATACCGGGGATCTTCCCCCATCGTTAAATCCAGCAAGTGTACTCCGGATTTCACCAGCCGGTAAGCGGTCTCCATAATTTCCGCCGGGGTTTTATGATAGCGGGATAACGATTGATTGGATTTACGATATAAACAGAAAGCACACTCATTTCGACAATAGGTTGAAAAATAAACGAAACCATAGAGAAATATTCTATTCTTAAAATATCGATGCCTGAGCATTCTGGCTATGGCAAATACCCTGGCGATATCATCTTCTGCGGAAAGTCCCAATAAATATAAAAGCTCAGCCCTGGTCAGCGGCTCTTCCTCCAAAGCTTTTCCCAATATCCTGATCAAGGTGGCAGGTTGTTGCAGCCCCATGAAAATCACCTACCTTTTAAAGTACATTTAGCTTCCTGCTATTTCTTTGGCCTTAAATATTTAATCGTACTCCGTCCAGGTAACTAAGACTTCTTCCCATACTCTGAACATTTTGCGCTCCCTCCCTAACCATTAACAAACGTTCGAGGCCAAAGCCTATGCCTATCCAAGGCGCGGTGATTCCCCATTTTTTATCAAGTACATGCGGCCCCATGGCGCCTGAACCTAATTCAATACCCTTCATCACATCCAAGGTATCGCCATACACGACAGAACTGGTTACTTCCAGCTGATATTCATCAATACCGGCGACAGACATAACCAATGCAGCCATTTCTTCCAAGCGTTGCTGCCTCTCGTTAAGGGGTAACCCTAATTCGGTTATATTGAGCATGGTAAACTCGTTGAGATGCAATCCCCCCTGGGATTCCTTACGATAACAGGTGCCGATTTCAAAAAGGCGAATCGGCGGCTGCCATAAGCGCAGCAAATCTTTCCATAAGGTGTACAGATTTGGCGCCAGCATCGGCCGCAGGCACCGCTTGGCATCAAGCCAAAATACCTGGGAAAATAGTGGATGCTTATCGTCTATAGACATTTTCGCCAAAGAACCCTTAGCTATAATTGTCGGTGTCATGACCTGAACGAATCCCCGGAGGTTCAGGGCTTCGGTAAGTTGCTGTTCAAGCCTGCTCAGCAACGGCCGCTTAATAAATTTTTGAAATTGCGCCAAATGGCGTCTTCCTTTAGTCACAAACTGCCTCTCCAGGTCTTGAAACGCAAAATCACGCTCGCTGGCTGATTCAAAACGTTGTTCTTGCAAAGTTGAGCTGATATTAAGTTCTTTTAACCGCTGCTTTTGTATGGATGTCCAGGTAATATCCACCTAGCTGCCTCCTTGAAATTGTTGGCGGGGAGTACGGGAGTTTCACCCGCCTGCGCGAATTTAGAGTCCACGTGATCCATCCGATCCACCCCCCGTAATCTTGCCAGCACAATGTATAGCAAAGGTAAAACGAAATGGCAAGGGCGCATATAATATCTATATACACCCCTGTCCAAACGATGGTAAACGGCAATCTTAACGCGTCTGTCTAATTATAATTAATCCCAATAAGTCAGCCCCAAATCGGACAAGATTTTAACGGCTTCATTATAGATCTGTACATATTCATCGGTGGGAACCAGTTTCACCGGATCATAGCACTGATCGAAGGTTTTTCCTGCCGGCGCAGTTTTATAATTCTTTTCATACATGGCGACCAGTTTATCCAGGAGGATGTTGACCTCGTGCAGATCCATCCCCGCCACAGCGTGAGCCACTTCGCCCATAAACCGGGCCTCCATGGCCGTAAACAGATCGGTAGTGACGCCTTTGCCGGCGGCCACCCCGGAGAGCACTTCACGGCCGCTTACCGTATCGGTGATAGCCTGGGCCGCCGTCTCCAGCAGGCACATTACGGTGCAGGGGCCGGCCAAAGTGTAATACTGGTTGCCTAGAAGCAGATGAGTGTTTTCTTCGATGGCCCTGGCCGCGTGGCCTGCGACTGCCAGAGCCTCTCTGGTGGTCGTAATGCCCCAGCGGACATGAACCGGTCCGTCCAAATGCCAGGTTGCCTGCATCATCACAAAAGAGTTCAGGGTCGTCGCCACATCAACTATCGCCGTTTCTTCCAGACCTCCGGAATAGCCGCCGAAAATGGGCATCTGCTCGACCATGACGCATACACCGGACACAGCGTAATAAGCACCAACAACCAACGCACCTACGTCGATTTTGAGCTCACAGAGCTGTGACACTTCATGAGAATCAGACTCCCGCATGCCGCCCGGAAAATCCGACATAATTACGCCGGCCGGGCTCAGAGAAGTTTCACTCCCCTACAATCCCATGCCTGTACGCCCCGCCCTGCTCTGCGCTTCGCGCACCTGGAGCAGTTCCGAACGCACGGCCATAATCTCCCACGGAGATTCGGGTACCGGGTCTTTGCCCATCACGGTCTGCATTACGCCGTTAACGATGGTATCCACAATCGGCTCCTGGGCGTAGGCCTGATGGATGGGCATGAACAGTTTTTCCGAACAAGGCGAACCGGTGGGTCCGCCCTGAATGACCGGTACCTTCTTTGAGTTGTAAGCCCGGGGAACCACATGAATGGCTTCCTGGTTTTCTCCATAAGTAAAGTGGTCAGGAGCGGATTTGATGGCCAAGAGCACCTCGTCACGGGTGTATTTAATCACCCGGTTGGTGTCAATGCAATAAACGCCGCATTCCACCAGCATGTCAAGACCGGCCTGGAACAGATTGTTAATAAGGTCTTCGTCCTCGGGGATAATGGTTTTGCGGTCTATCTTTATGCCGTACTTTTCCTTGAGCTTTTTGGCGGTTTGGGGTATGACGCCAAAATCCCAGTCGGCTTCCGACATTTCGGGGCCGCTTTGCGCCCGCTCGTAAACATCAAAGACGGTTATCGGTTTTGCTATTGCTTTCATGTCATACTCCTTTCCTTTTAGCCAAAGCTTTTTTAGCGAGAACCGGCGTAGCTGTCGCGGAGTCGCAGTATCCATCCGCACCAATATTGTCGCACCACTGTTGAGTGACCGGAGCTCCGCCGAACAGGCAAATGTACTTGTCCCGCAGCCCTCTTTCCTTCAACAGTTCCACAACCTCCCGCTGGCGGGGCATGGTGGTCGACATGAGAGCCGCACCGGCGATTACATCGACCTTCAACTCCTCCGCTTTTTCAATAACCGTGCGTGCCGGCACGGTTTTTCCAAGATCAGTGACTTCGAAATTATTGGCGCTGAGAATGGTTCTGACGATATTCTTACCGATGTCATGCACATCGCCCTCAACAGTATACAGCAGCACTTTGCCGGCAGACATAGTGTTCATTTCGCTTTGCGGCACCGAGGCAGTCAGGATTGCCACCGCCTTCTCAAAAGCTTCCGCCGCCAGCATTAATTCCGGAACAAAAGCCTCGCCGTCATCAAAGCGATCACTTATGATCTGCATACCTGCGGAAAGCCCTTCACTGATGCAATCCAGTGGATTAAGGCCGGCGGCGACGGCCTCTTTGGCAGCCGCTTCAGCCAGGTCCTTATCCAGATTGCTGATAGCATCCTTTAATTTAGCATATTTGCTCATATTGAAACACCTCCTGAATACTCTCCTTAAAAGTGGGGTCCCTTGGGTCCGCGGCCGGCGTTATGGTCCTTTTTTACTTCTAAGCAGCCATAACAATTCTTCTTTGCCGCTGCACAAGTACATCAATAGCACCATCCTTTCTGAATAATCAATATTTTGTTCTATGTTTAAAATATAGCAAACAGCCCATCACCCGGTATTGTATTATGTTAGGATTTTCTGGTGTTATCTTCAGGTAACTCACCAAATAAAAAAAAGGCAGTTTCCCGGCAAAACCCGTGGAAACTACCCAATGTCATTAAGTTAACCCGCTTAAACTAGCATATATAGTAAATTGCGCTTATTTGCAGGTAAGCATCCGCCATTTTGAGGGCGAAATCGCTTCATATCGCTTAAATATTTTCACAAAATAGCTTTGGTCGGCAAACCCCACCTGTTGCGCAACCTGAGCAAGCGGTACGTTTTTCCGTATATACTGTTTGCTAAATTCAATTCTTACCTTATTCAAATAGTCCGAATAACTTTGTCCTGTTTGTTTCTTAAAAAGATCGCTAAAATAATTGGGGGCTAAAGAAACCTCTTTTGCCACATCAGCTAAGCTCACATTCATATAGTTTTGCCGGATATAATTCATGCCCTGAAGGATAGCTTCATTAATCCGGTAGCTGTTTTCCTGCAAAAATGCATTCTGAAAACGGTCTGCCGCCGCATAAATAACCTCACCCAAAATGATATAATCTTCTGCCTCTAACAATTGAAAAATAGCCTCATAGTTTTTGTTAAAAACAAACTCCAAATTCATGTCTCTTTTTTTGCCAATTTCAATTAAAGAAAGAAAAAACGCCGCACTCCGTGATTTTACCTCTGTGTAAGACCTATATTCATATATGCTGTCAATTAAAACAGAAAGAATTGTTTGCAGTGCCTCTTTTTTCAGATTCTCGCTGCCATCATGCCGGGAAGAAAGCAGTTCAATTGCTCTTTCCATTACATAAACTTGTTGGCGGTATTCAGGATAAAAGGATTCGTTCGCCGCTTTATCTAAAGATTTCACCAAAAAGGCAAGTACATCCTGTTTTTTCCAGAACTTCTTAGTAGCATCAGTAGTAAAAGCAGAAACTGACCGTTGCAACATATTTCCCAATGCATCGAGATAATGTTCATCCACCAAAGGAACGCCCCCCATTAATTGTGCAATATCAGCATAATGGGAGGACAGCAGCTCATTTGTTTCTATAAAACGATTGATGAACCCTTTTCCCGCTGGCTCCAGCCGCAAAGGACCGGAGGAAACAAAGTAAAGCGTTTCATCTTCCAGCAAAACGCAAACCGCAATATTCAACAAGCCGTATGGACAGTAATATACATGGCTTGTCCCCATTTCCAGTGCCGGCCGGCAGCTGCCGAGATAGTCATGAACGCAGCCGCCGCTGGGATCAAAGCGTTTGATAAAATTGCAAAGATTATTGCACTGGTAACAGGTTCTATTGCCAACGCGTTTACCTGCTTTATCAAAAAAATAGCAGTTAACTCTTGTTACCAATTCGTAATCCTGAATGGCCGCCTTGATATCTGTAAGAAAGTGAGAACTATGATCTTGTGTTTTAGACATATACATCGCTCTCCTTAGTCAAGACGTTTTGGAATGACTGCATCATGACAAGCTTTTCTTGTAACAATCGCCTATGTCTCTACAAACCATCAACTCTGGCCATTTCCGGCAGCACGTTTACCGTCCGGGAAGTTCCGAATTTCTAAACGTTCGGTATTTTATTCTATTTTGAAAATTATATCACAGATTTTATAACCCGGCCTTGTATTATATTTAGATTTTCTAGTATTTTTTTCAGAAAATGGTAAATACCCCATCATTCTCTCTGAACTCCTCGTAACCGTTTATGCCTCCCGGATATTTTATTATAGTAAAAAACCGCGACTGTCTGCAACATAAATGCAGACAGTCGCGGTTTGTAAAAATTCAGTACATTCTCTTATATTTCTTTATAAATTCTATTGCCTGTTCCAATTCCTCCGGGCTAATTTTAGCTTTTACAGCCTGGTCCACCACCCCGAAATAGTTGGGATAGTTTTCATCCTTGAATATGGCTGTCAAGTGATTATTAAATGTAATCTGTTCCAGCGTCTTTACATCTTCACGCAGAAAGAATTCAACCGGAATGTATAGTTTATTAGCCAATAACGCAATCTTGTCACGACCAAATTTCCGGCGATTGTTTTCCACATGGGATATATAGGATTGTGTCACATTTAATAACCGTGCTAATTGCTCGGTAGTCAGCGAAAACTTCTTGCGTATATAGCGCACTTTTTCTCCAAAATTCATATCCAATCCCTCCCAGTGAAATTACGGGCAACTGGCAAGGGATCATTGATATGATTACTATTCAAGCAGTTTATCGCGATAAGCCTGAAGGTAGTTCATACAATACTCGTCTTTCCCCCGTAACGCTTCGGCAGCAATAATGCTGGCCATGAACTCTTTATCAAGCGGGTTCATAATCATGCCGTCAAGACCGCGATCTATCGCCATAATGCCAAAGGTTCTATTGAGAAACTTACGCAACGGCAGGCCAAAAGAGATGTTAGATAAGCCACACATCGTGTGAACGCCGGGATAATTGTCCATAATCATCTCAATCGCCTTCAGAAATTCGATACCGTAAATGTCACTGGTGGATAACGGCTGTACCAGAGGATCGACGTAAATCTGATCAAGCGACAGTCCTTTTTTGACAAGGCGGTTAATGAGTTCATCAGCAATTTTGACTCTGGCCGCTGCCGTTTCCGGCATACCATCATCACTCATGCATAAGGCGACGACTTTATGAGCTGTTCCACTCACTAAGGGTATGAAGGCATCATATCTTTCTTTCTCCAGTGAAATGGAATTGAGCATTGCCGGCCCTTTGTGAACCGCTAATGCGGCCTCAATGGCTTTCGGGTCAGGGCTATCAATACAACAAGGGCCATCAACAACTGCCTGGACTAATTGAACCAACCATTTTAGGTAGTCAGCCTCTTCGCCGACAAAAATTCCTGCATTCACATCAATATAGCTGGCCCCGGCCATATGTTCATCTTTAGCCACTTGTTGAATATAGCTGGCATCGTTATTTCTGATGGCTTCCGCAATTGGCTTGCGACTGGCGTTAATCAGTTCGCCGACAATAATCATAACATTCACTCCCTGTAATAATGATAGGAAAGTTTTTTAGGCTTCCAGCAGTTTCAACACCTTGGTAACGGCTTCTGCTGCGTCTTCGGCGTAGGCGTCGGCGCCAATGCGGTCAGCCCATCTTTGAGTCGCCGGCGCACCGCCGACAATGGTTTTATATTTTCCTCTCAGATTGCTCTGTTTCAAGACCTCTTCTAATTTTTTCTGTTCAACCAAAGTAGTTGTCAGCAAAGCGGATGTCCCAATAATATCCACTTGGTACTCCTCCGCCTTTTCTATAATGGTGGCTACAGGCACATCCCGGCCTAAGTCAATAACATCTATCCCTTGGGTTTTAATTAAGGAAACAACGATGCCTTTGCCAATATCGTGAACATCGCCCTCAACAGTCGCCATAATCATCCTGCCTGTATGTCCCTTGTTTTCACCTTTCGCCTGGAGCGCCTCGTCAAGAACAGCAGTGGCTTTTTTCATGACTTCGGCAGCGGAAATTAACTCTGGCAAAAACATCCGGCCTTTGCCGAAAAGGTCGCCAACCTGCCTGATTCCTTCGCTGTAGCCTTGTGACAAAATGATAATGGGGTCAACGCCGGACGCCAGTGTTTTTTTAGCGGTTTCAAGCGCAGCATCCAGATCCTGTTTAAGAATGCTGGCGATTGCCGCTGAAATTAAAGCATCTTGGGTCATACTATTCTTCGCTCCTTTCTCTCCACTCAAATTCAATTAAATTTTAGACATTTTATTGAAACGCGTAACGGAATTAATCTCAATATCCAGTATTTGGGCAATGCGGCTCTTCGCCGCCAGGGCATCGGCAGATTCCGGCCGCGCATTGGTTTCGCCGATATTCAATTGATTGCGGATATCCCTCATTACAGAAGAATCATGCAAATCGCTTAAACTGATCTTCAGTTTATCAGCGACATACTGTTTAGCCGCATCAATACGAAGTCCCTTAGCCATTTGAACCCGGGCCACCAGATCTCCGGAGGTCCTGATTCCACTCATCCCGGCTGCGACTCCATGATTGATAGGCATACCATAACAATCACCTACGCCTATCTACAACCCGTCAATCTTACAAATCTCCACAAGCGCTTTATCCGCGCGGGAGGCAGCGTCCAAAGGAACGGCATCTGTCAGCGGCATACCGCAGACCCCCATGCCTACGTTGGGGTGAATAGGAATATTGCTCACCTCACTGCAGGCCTTCACGAATGTGCAGACCCGGGCGATATTCCAGGGGAAGGATTGGCTGCTATTGGTATTGACGGTGGGGCCAAAGATGGTCACCCCGGCAGCCTCCGCCAGTTTTACCTGCTCATGAGGATACAGACCAGCCAGGGTCTTACCTTCAAACTGCAGGCCGCCATGCATGCCGAGGATGAATTCTCCGGCCATCCCCAGTTCAATGGCAAAATCGGGATGCATTTCCCGGATCTTTTTCACAGCCCTGAAAGCAGCCAGCGCATCGGCATCACCGGAAGCGCCCACAGTATCAAGATTAATGCCATCGGCACCGGCCTCATACATTTTATGGGCGACAGTAACGATGTCTCTTATCGAATGTTCCACTGCCTCTTCCTGGGCCTCCCGGGCGGCGGCAATCTTCCCGGCAGGCAGAAGTTCTGCCCAATTTCCCACAGGCCCGTCAGGCTTGGTATATAGACCCAAATTGGGCATGGCACCGTAAAATACCGGTATGATGGTATTAAGCTGAGCATGATGCATGGCGCAAACCTCGTCATGAATGATGCCTTTGATGGGTTTATAGCTATAATCGATATGGGCCAGTTCCGCAGAATCCATACATAAAATCTTTTCATTGATCAACAACGCTGTAGTTCTGTCGATAGACAGACCGCAGCGCACGGAAACTTTTAAAGTTCCCTCATCATTGGTCATGACAACTTCTTTCCCTGGTTCTACCGTCACAAACTTTGCCGGCATTGTACAAATTTCCAGGAGATGCTCTTGCTCCTCAGCCGTCAGTGGCGGAATTTGACCCCTTTCCGCCGCATCCTGGGTGCCGAGCAGGATTTCTTCCCGGATTTCATCCATTGTCATTTCGGCCCCATAGCCATCTCCATAACGGACAAAATATTTCTTTGCCATAGATACGCCCCCTTCTTCTCTCTATTTTCTAAATTTCCCTTGGTATTACATAAGCCCCCCCTCCTTTCGCAGCTTGCGTCTTTTGCGCAAAGGATATGGATAAGAAAACCACGGGATTTTTTTTATCTATAAAGTAGCTCCATAGCTTTGGCTCATATACGTTCCCGCGTATTTCTCCAGTTTCCACTGGGGAATTTTGCAGATACGGCAGGAATGAAAAAATAATTTATTGCGTAAACAGCGGGCAGCCCGGCTATGCTTCGAATTTTGTATCAGGAATGTTTCATTGCAATGGGTAGTAATTTCTGCGGTGTTGCCGATAATCTTCATACTTTTGATGCCGTGCAGTTTCCCGCTTCTTGAGGGCCAAAGCTTAAGTTTGGTAACAAGTTTAAAAAAGTCGACATTTTTGCGATAATAGCGCTTCTGCTTGGTTGCGGTAAGGGCCATACACCTTCACTCCCGTCATTCATAATCGCCCAAAGTCTTCAGATAACTAAAAAACACATGGTAGCTACCCCAATTTGCAACGGGTCATGCAGTATTCTGGCACTGTGTTTCCCGCGCTGTTCTGGCGGTACCCCTAAAGGAACTCCCGGCGCTGCGATGATTGTGCGCTCGGTAATATGCCGGGGAGGAATAACAGCCTCCGCCGGCGAGGCGTCCACTATAACCTGGTGCCTGCTTAAAGCATAATCCAAATCAGTCTCCACCTTGGCCGGCTGCCCTTGTTTCCTCAGCTCATCAACTAACGCCCGGCTGGCGGTTACATCGATATCGTATACGGAAACCAGTCCTCCCAGTTTTGCGACCAAACCGGCCGCGCTCCGGCCTACCGGCCCGGCGCCAATAACAAGCACAGGCTTTTCCGTCAACCCGCAGCACATTTGGTTTAAGGCCGTTATGTAGCCCTGGCCTGTCGCTGCTCCATTATCGGCTATCGCCCCGGTTCGCAGATTAAAAGCAATAAACTTATGATCATCGGCCGCAAATACCACCTCGGCCCCACCGTGTATAGCTTCGGCAATACCGGCAACATCAGAGTTTTGGGTAATAAACGTATCAAAACCAAGATAATCCAGGATACCGGCCACTGCCGCAGTAAAGCCGCCAATAATTCCCTGGCCGCTGGTAACAGGAATAACAGCGATTTTAAGGCGGGACGCTGAGATATGGTCCAAGTCCCGCTGGGCAGCCCGGGCGGCAATGGCCTTCAGACTGCACCCCGTCTTGCTGATTAACTCAACATCATACTGCGTTAGTCCGGCTACCACTTTACTGATATCGTCTGCTTTCAGCCGTGTCATTGTCCCCCACCCGCTTCTGCTGCACCGGTTTCAACCTCAACCGTGGGATAACGCTCACAATAATGTTGAAGCCGGCAGGCTTGCTTAATCGCACCCATAATCCGCTCCCGCTTATTCCATGCCGCCCGCATGGTCGCGCCGGTGATGATGAGAGTAGCTACCCACTCGTTTTTGCCTGGTGAATACGTTGTCAGTGCTTCATCTGCTCCGAAAAAATCTGTACACAGGCGAAGCGGCCCGCCGGCGTCAGGCAGAATATGTTCACCCAACACTTCAAGGGTATCGCCCTTTACGTGAATGTGCTCGTAAATGGCGCCTCTTTTCGCTTTGATGCTAAAGTCCTCCCACGGGCTTCCTTGGACAAATGCCTTACCGAGAAGCTCCAGCATATTAATACCGGTGGCATGATAAACGGCTGTCGGGGTTTGACTGGGAGTCCGGGCATCGATTTCCAAAACTTTTAGCTGGCCTGCATGGAGAATGGCTTCTACATCCATAATTCCATTCAGATGCAAAAAGTCAGCCAAATTTAGCGCGATCTGCTCGAAGCTTTCTTGCTGTCTTTTTGTCAGCACCGCCGTACCTAGCACCCGTTTGCAGTCATATTGGGCATCCAGCTGAATCTCGGTAATTTGCAAGGTTTTATATACGCCCTGGTAGCCAATGACTTCAAGCGAATAAGAGGGGCCTGACAAATATTCTTCAATCACGGTATCGGCTATAGACCTTTTAACCTGCAAACGCTGAAGCGCCTGAGCAGTTTCCACCTTAATCACTCCCACACTCCCGCTAGCGCCGGAAGGCTTGATAATAATAGGAAAACCACACCGCGGCCAAGGCACAGGCGCGGGGATGGAAAGGCGCCTGAAGATTTCGTTGGAAATAATTTTTGAGGAAGAAATAGAATATGCGTTCTTGTCAAAAAGCAAAGGTACCTTTGCGTATTTGGCACTTCTGACTAAACAGGTTAACGCTTCTTTGTTTTCTAACGCCGGGATAACCAGGTCGATATTTTTTAAAAACAGTAACCAATCGGCCCGATGAGTGACATCCATGACACAGAAATGATCACCGATTGCCGCAGCCAAGACCTCAGGTTTTTTATCAACAACGAAAACTTCCCAGCCCGCTTTTTTAGCCAGATATGCAGCTTCGACTCCCTGGAGCTTGCCGCCGACGATGGCAACTTTCATTATGAATCCCCCCTTCCGGAGCTTTAATGACGTTGTACAGCCCAGCCTGTATAAGTTTCTTTCACTTCGTTGTTCAGCCGCTGGCAAGGAGCGAGTCTTGCCGAACGGGCTGATACCCATTCCGTATATTCTTCCATACTGGCCCGCACCAGACCACATTGCGCTAATACCGGCAGGATACTGTCAACCGTACGGTTACCGTCATCGATATCCAGTTCCTGATTGGATACGCCGGCCAGACCGGCCTCCGGCGGAATGATCGAGGTTACGACATTGGCGCCGGCGTTAAGGCGGTCAGCTAAGCCATGGATACCGTCCACATCCAAAGATGCGGGGATCAGACGGTCGGGAAAGATTAAGCGCATGATTGCAATCATCAATAATTCTCTCGTCCGCGGCAGCGACGGAACATGCTGCATGGGTGTATCCTTCTGCGGTACAAAGCTCATCACCCGTACCTGATCTGCGCCCAGGCTCCTCATAGCCACCAGGGAATCAATCAAATCCTCATACCTTTCCCCGACCCCGGTCAGTAAGCCCTCCTCAATCAGGAAGCCCATATCCCGGGCTTCCTTTTTTCGTTCCATTCGTTCAGAAAAGCTTTGACCTAGTCTTAGTTTTGCATATAAGCCGGGGTTATGAGTCTCCTGATAGCAGGCATACCACTCGGCACCGGAATCTTTAAATTGCTGTAATACGTCTTCCGGGACGACGCCTGCCGAAATCATAACCGGTATATCTGTACTTTTCTTTATAGCCCGCACCATTGCTATCAGCGGCTCAAAACCGGCGCCATTATTGCTATAATACCGGGGGTCTTCCCCCATCGTTAAATCCAGTAAATGTACTCCGGATTCTACCAGCCGGTAAGCCGTTTCCATGATCTCGGCCTGGCTTTTATGATAACGGCGCAACGCTTGGTTGGACTTACGATATAAGCAGAACGTGCACTCATTGCGACAGTATGTTGAAAAATAAACGAAACCATAGAGAAATACTTTATTCTTAAAGTAGCGATTCCTAAGCATTCTGGCTATAGCAAATACGCTGGAGATTTCATCCGCTGAGGAAATTCTCAATAAATATAAAAGCTCAGCCCTGGTCAGCGGCTCTTCCTCCAAAGCTTTTCCCAGTATCCTGGTCAGGATAGCCGGTTGTTGCAGTGCCATCAATCATCACCTACCTATAGAAATGCATTGGCTTTTTCCAGCTTTGTCAGGACTTAGATATTTAATCGCACTCCGTCCAGGTAACTTAGACTTCTTCCCATACTCTGGACATTTTGCGCCTCCTCTTTAACCATTAACAAGCGTTCCAGCCCAAAACCGATTCCTACCCAGGGGACAGTGATACCCCATTTTTTATCAAGTACATGCGGTCCCATGGCGCTGGAACCCAACTCAATGCCTTTTATCACATCCAAGGTATCGCCATACACGACAGAACTGGTTACTTCCAGCTGATATTCATCAATACCGGCGACAGACATAACCAATGCAGCCATTTCTTCCAGGCGTTGCTGTCTCTCGTTAAGAGGTAACCCCAATTCGGTTATATTGAGCATGGTAAATTCATTGAGATGCAATCCCCCCTGGGATTCCTTGCGATAACAGGTGCCGATTTCAAAAAGGCGGATCGGCGGCTTCCATAAGCGCAGCAAATCTTTCCATAAGGTGTACAGATTCGGCGCCAGCATCGGCCGCAGGCACCGCTTGGAATCAAGCCAAAATACCTGGGAAAATAACGGATGCTGATCGTCGACCGACATTTTTGCCAAAGAGCCCTTGGATATAATTGTCGGCGTCATGACCTGAACGAATCCCCGCAGGTTCAGGGCTTCGATAAGTCGCTGTTCAAGTTTGCTCAACAGCGGCCGCTTACTATTGTTCTGAAATTCCGTTAAGTGCTGCCGTCCCTTAGCCACCAACTGCCTCTCCAGGTCTTGAAACGAAAAATCACGCTCGTTGGCTGATGCAAAACGCTTTTCCTGGCAAACCGGACTGGCATTAAGTTCTTTTAACCGTTGTTTTTGTATGGGTGTCCAGGTAATATCCACCTAGATACCTCCTTGTAAAGTAGTGGCGGGGAGTACGGGAGTTTCACCCGCCTGCGCGAATTTAGAGTCCGCGTGATCTATCCGATCCACCCCCCATAATCTTCACGTTAACTGGTTTGCTTATCAGTTATGCAAAATCGATGCCAAGAGTAAGAGCAAAACAAAGGAGCTGCCTGTGACACTATGGCTGCTCCTTTCTATTTCCAGTAATACTATGAACTTTTCACTTGCAGATATTTTTGATACCGGTTGCCTGTTTTTCTCTTTCCTGCTTGCCAACTCCTGGTAAAAGGTGAAAAAAAAAATTACACTGTGAAAAAAATCTTTACATATTTTTCCACCGGCAATCACTAATCCGGACCTCTGCTTGCAAAACTTTTTCCGGCAGGTAGCCGCACCGACAGCTATATCGGTCTAATTCGCAAATAAAATCATTCCTGTTTTACATTGGTATTATTCTTGCAATAAGTTTGAAATGAGAAACCAAATTGCAAATTCACAACCCTTCACCCTCCGGGTGGCAGGAATGTGTGAATGACCTTTGGTTACCTACTATCCATTCCCGGCTGCTATGCTGCCGGTCAGGAGGTGATAAGTAACTAAAACGTTATTGGTTATGGCACACAAAATGTAGAGAAGGAGTGGAGAAGATGGCGAGTTTTGAAAGCTTAGCCCAAAGTGTTATTTCCGGGCGGGAAGGTCAGGTTAAAGAACAGGTACAGGCCTTGATTGATTCCGGTACAAATCCCTTGGCTATTATTACTGACGGATTGATTAACGGAATGAATGTAGTTGGTGCCAGGTTTAAAGTAGGGGATATGTTTGTGCCGGAGGTTTTGCGTGCCGCCAAAGCCATGTCCGCCGGTCTTGCTATAGTTAAGCCCCACATAGCCGACAAAGATATGCCTGCCACAGGAACAGTTGTAATCGGCGCGGTTCAGGGCGACCTTCATGATATCGGTAAAAACCTCGTAGTCATGATGTTGGAAGGCGCCGGCTTTAAGGTTATTGACCTGGGTATCGACATTTCCACCGAGAAGTTTATTGCTGCCGTCAAAGAACACAAAGCAACCATTTTGGCCATGGCGGCACTCTTAACCACCACCATGCCTGTTATGCAACATGCTATAGAATTACTGACCGAAGAAGGGCTGCGCGACACAGTGAAAGTAATCATCGGCGGCGCTCCGGTAACGCAAGATTTTGCAAACCAGATTGGCGCTGACGGCTACGCGTCGGATGCAGCCATCGCGGTTGATATATGCAAGGAATGGGTCGCTTAAGATATTATCACAAAAAGGAGTTGCTAGAGCATGAAAAGAAATCTGCCGTCAGGTCATTATAACTGGGTCGGCTGCGGCATTCAGCTTTTTTCTGATTTTGATGTGGAAGCCATCCATTGCAGTACATTGGAAGTGCTGGAGAAAACCGGCATAAATGTAAAAAGCGATAGAGCTATTGATATTTTCGAACAAGCAGGCGCTGATGTCGACCGTGAAAATAAAATTGTGCGGATTCCTGTCTGGATGGTGGAGGAAGCCGTGCGCACCGCTCCCAGAAAAATACTGTTAGCGGGAAGAGACCCTGAAAATGATATCATTGTAGAATATGGACGGGTCTACGTCACTCCCTTTGGGACAGGCGTAACGGTTATTGACCCTTATACCGGCGAATGCCGGCCGTCAACAAAAAAAGACATTGAGCAGCTTGCCACAATTACCGACTATCTGGATCAAATGGATGTGTGCTGGGATACTGTAATTCCCAGAGATGTCAACCCGCATACGGTTTGCCTGCATTCTTATGAAGCGCATGTAGCCAACACCACTAAGCACATGTTTGTCAGCCCCGAAAATACGGAAACAGCCCAGCTTCTCATTGAAATGGCCGGGAAGGTTGTCGGCGGCAAAGAAAATCTAAAAGCCCGGCCGATCATTACCGGTCTGGGCTGCCCGATAAGCCCTCTGACCTGGCCTGAGTTTCTCAGTGACAGCCTAATTGAATTTGCCAAAGAGGATCTCCCCTTCCTCGTACTTACCATGGCTATGGCCGGCGGTACCGGGCCTGTTACTCTGGCAGGTACTTTAGTTACGATCAATGCCGAAATATTAACAGGCGTAGTCTTAAGTCAGCTGGTCAAAAAAGGAGCTCCCGTAATTTACGGCAGCTCAACCACCAACTTTGATTTGAGAAAAGCAACCGCTACGGTAGGCAGCCCGGAGTTAGGGCTAATTAGTGCCGGTGTGGCCAAAATGGCGCAGTATTATAACCTGCCCAGTTTTGTTGCCGGTGGATAGGCAGACAGCAAAGTGTCTGATTTGCAAACAGGTCTTGAAAAGACTGTAACTTACCTGTTACCGATGCTGGCAGGCGCCAACATCATCTATGGTTCAGGGATGTTAGAGCTTGGCATGACTTTTAGTTACGGACAATATGTTGCCGATAATGAAATTGTCCGTGTACTCAGAAGAACCCTTGAGGGTATTCCGGTTAGTGAGGATACTATGGCTTTGGATGTGGTCAGCAAGGTAGGACCCGGCGGCCACTATCTCTTAGAAGACCATACTTCCGACCGGATGAAAACGGCTCATGTACTTCCCAAATTCATTGACCGTGACAACCGGTCCGAATGGGTCAAAAACGGCAGCGTCACCTTTATTGATTCAGCTACCAAGAAGGCTATCGATATTATCGAAAACCACAAGGCGAAACCGCTGCCCGCTACTGTCCTCAAAGAACTCCGCGCCATTGTCGAGCAAGCCGACAAAGACATGACGGGGCATAAATAAAAGCAACTAGCAAAGCGTAAATACTACGACCGGTCTTTTCCCGGTCGCCATTAGACGCGAGCAGGGCCTCATACTCTTTGGCGGCACAAGAAAAGAAATCCGGTCAACAAAAAAAAACTGACCCTCGGCAACGGGTCAGTTTTTTTATTAAATTTCATAGGTTTTTATCTTATAATGTAAATTCTGCCGGGAAATATTTAATTCTTTGGCCGTCTTGGATATGTTGCCGGCGTTTCTTAATAAGGCATCCTTAATGAGTCTTCTTTCAATCTCCAGTAAAGTTCCGGAAAAGGTGGTATTGGAAGTTTGCAATTCCGGGTAACCTGTTTTCGGCTTACCATTGATTCTGTTTTTAAAATGGGGGGGCAAGTGCTTAAATTGCAGGAGTGACTCTTCACTCCCCACAAAATGCATTGCGGTTTCAATAGCATTTTCCAGTTCCCGTACATTACCCGGCCAATGGTAGCTTTCCAGCAGTTCAAGTAGTTTATCGGCTATCTCACTTATTACCAACCCAAATTTACTACTTGCCCGTTTGGCGAAATACCGGGCTAAAAAAGTAACATCTCCCTGCCGCTCTCTCAGTGGTGGAATGTACAGAGTTACTTTGGCTAAGCGATACAGTAAATCAGACCGGAGGATCTCGTCATTATCAATAGAAAAAGGATCGGCGTTGGCAGCACTTATAATCCGGCAGTTTACCGGTGTTTCTTTTTTCCCGCCTATTCTTCTAATCACCCGGTCCTGCAGAACTCGCAACAGTTTGGCCTGAAGAAAAAATGGCATCGAGTTTATCTCATCTAAAAATATCGTACCGCCCTCGGCTTGCTCAAACAGGCCCGGCATATCAACAGCACCGGTAAAGGCGCCTCTCACGGTTCCGAATAGCACACTTTCCAGCAGTGTATCGGGAATCGCCGCACAATTAATCGGCACAAAAGGTCCCTCGGCAAAGGTACTGGCATTATGGATGCCTTGGGCAAAAAGCTCTTTTCCTGTTCCCGTCTCGCCAATAAGCATCACGGGAGAGTTATAGCGCGCGAATTTTCGGGCTGTCAAAATAGCTTCGGTTATAGCATTACTTTCGCCGACAATATCACTAAGACAAAAGTTTGCGCCCGTTGTTTTCGGGTCTTCCTGATTTGTTATCCACTTGTGAATTTCCAGTGTTTTAGCGATGTATTCACCCATAGTCTCCATATTGCGGCCGATTACATACATCCCGGCTATCGCATCTTTATAAAAAAACGGGTAAGCATTAAAAACTATATAGGTTTTTCTCCCGTCTCTGAGCAGGTACTGGTATTGCTGGTCGAATAGCGGCTCACCGGTATCTAATACTTTTTCGCATACATTTTCAGAGAAATCGGGGCAATGATTAAAGGTCTCCTTTTGTGTTCTGCCAACTACGTCCTTCCTATCTAGCTTTTCTATTTTTTCAGCCACAGGATTATACAAAACGATGTTATCTTTTTCATCAATAGCCAAAACATATTCATGAATTTTGTCAATAATATTCCTCAATAATTGATTCTCGCGTTCTAATTCTTCTAACCGGACAACATCTTTCTTCTCCATGGTTAGCCTCCGACATTAATTGTCTTTTTGAATTTCCCAAATGAATCAATATATGTAAATTTCTCCCTTGATTTAATATATTCCTCCAAGTCGCAAACTTTTTTATGATGTATACTTATGCTATGGACAATCCGATACGCCTGGATTACCAGGCGATACCGCCCCTATCCAGCTAAAATGGAAAAAGAGCCGGTCGAGGTGATAAAACCACTCCGACCGGCTTGCTGTTACTGCTATTCCAATTACATATTCGATTTTCCTATTTATCTCCATACGACCTAAATTCCTTACAATTTTCCGGTTTGTTTAACTTGCAGGTATGGCCTGCTATCTCATTCTCCAGCATGTATTGATAAAGCTTCCAGCACTTGCAATTATCACTTTGGGGACATTGCTCACCATTGCCGCAAGCCATAAAATTTTCTTCTCCATCGGTTTGATGATTTATAATTTTTTCAGCCAATATCTTAAATTCTCTTTTTCGCCGATACTCTTTTTTCCATTCCAGTTCATTCCAGTTCAGCCCCGCCAACGGGTAGGTTATATGTCTGCCTTCTTGATCCCACTGGTCAATCAGCGCTCCGGCTTCCTCATATGTCGGCTGTTTCATATCCGGAAAGGCTGCTTTGAACTTACTCCTGTATTTTTCTATCTTCCAATCTCGCGGCTCCGGGTCTTTGGGCATAAATACATTTTCCTGCAATACCACTATTCTATCATTCAATACTGTAAATTTACCGATGGTTTTGTTTGTATGGAAATGACCAAAAAACCAGTGCTTAAACCTGATGTTTTTCTTAAAATAATTCAGCATTTCACTGGTAGAATCATTGATTTTGTCACCAAAAAAACTATTAAGCTGACCGATTATATCCCGGGGAGCAGTATGTGTTATTACATAGTCCACAGTCATATCATGCTTTTCCAGGTTTTTGATGCCTTCTTCAAATTCGCGCCGGCTAGGTATTTCCTCTCTCCACCACGAGATAAATTCCTTCCTGAATTGTTTATCTACTGATTCGGCACCGCCAAATGTGAAGATTTTTTTCCCTTCAATTGTAAACACCTGGCCCCGCATTAAATGAATTACAGATGGCCTTATTTGATGGATCTTGCCACCGTTCCAGTCCATGATAGGGAATTGATACAGAAGATCAAAGTTTTCGTGGTTGCCGTCTACAAAAAGGGTGGTAAAATTCCTGCTTTCCAACCAATCCAAAAGCCATTCATCCTGTTTGCCGCCTGACCAAATACAGCCAAAGTCACCGGCAATTATGACATAATCATTCTTCGTTAATTCCCTTTGCACCGGGAAGTTTTTTGTACTTAATTTGGCCTTATCGATTTCTCCATGCAAATCCCCGGTTATATAAATCATTGTAAATTCTCCCCGTTCAGGTTTAAGTAGAACATTCTTCGAGTCAAACCGTTACTACGCTCTCTATTATAGCAAAATTAACAACTTTATCATATATTTCCGCTATTATGTGGACAAAGACGGGAATTAACCCTGAGGCCGGCGCTAGCATTGATGCCACCCATACCATAGCCAACACCGTCAAAAAAATGCCCGAACGGGTCATTTCAGTGGTTTCGGACCGTCCCCTTGTGCGTATAAGTGGGTGCTCATCACTCATTTCCGCCAGTAGTATAATAGCATAAGCAGTCACCTGAGCTATTGACTTAAACTGGTAATGCTTTTACAATATTGCTAGTATGTTAACAATTGAGCTTGGGGAGGCTGACAGAGATCACGCACAATGATATTTCGGATAGTTATTTTTCAATACGTACGCTGATTGAACTGACAGTATTCCAGGATAATTTAGATGATGTTTTGGAGATGCACTTTTCACGGTACGGTTTATCCAGGGCTAAGTTTAGTGCTTTAATTCAGTTATATATGACCGGAGGAGGAGGCCTGACACAATCAGAATTAGGTAAAAAGCTGCTGGTTTCCCGCGCCAATATCACCAGACTGATTGATCGGTTAGAAAAAGAAGACCTGGTGGTTCGCAAGACTGATCCTGTCGATAAAAGGGCTTTTCAACTGTATCTTACAGACCGGGCCAATATTCTCATGCATGCTTTCGTTCCCGTTCATAACCAGTATGTACATAAGCTCATGTCCACACTTGATACAGATGAAAAAAAACTGCTGATTTCTTTGTTGGACAAGTTGAAAAAAGGGTTGGAAGAAGTGTGAGCTTCAGGTAAATAAATACAAATGTATAAAAGCAGAGGCAAAATTGTCCCTGCTTTTATACATTGGTTAGGCCGATAGTTGGTCGACGTTGCTTTATCGGATTTTGTTAATCAGCGATATTCATTTTGCCTAGTGTATCTTCTCCCCAAAGTTTGATCAGAATCTTACCATTTTCTCTAAACCCATGGGCAAGTTCACAGTGTCTTAATATGGCAAAATTTCTTTCCAACTGTAGCTTAGTCAAACTGAGTTTATTCATAATTTGCTCAGCAGTAACCGGACCTTCGGCCTTAATGTAATCGTATATGCTTTTTTGCAGTTCGGTCAACCCATCGGTGCCTTCCTGCCCAGCCATCTTACGGGATAATTTGGCACTGTGCACAGCGGCAACGTCACAGGTACGTGGGGGCTCCAGCCTTTCAAGATAGCAATCCTCACAAAGCAGTTGGTTCCGATGCAGGCATTGTTCTCCCTCAGGGATTTCATTATTACATTTGGTACAGAGCATAATTAGCCTTCCTTTCATACTGTAGTCTGTTGTTATTCATTTGTTGCTATAAATTGTTTTTCTTTTGGAGGTGAGCTCATTGTTGTAAAACGTTAGCATGCTAACAAATAAATGTTAATATATTAACATTTATTTGTCAATTACTTCTTGGCAATTTATTGAGGGAAGAGTTTTTGATCCCGGATTACCGGGCGATATCAAAAAAAACCTAGATATAGCCCTGGTACAATCATCACGAAGTCTTTTAATCGCGGGATATTAACTAAGTCTTCCGCATCATACCTTTATGCACTATCCTAAATAGTTTGATCACTGAGTTTGTAAGCACTACGCCCCATGGAAGTAATGCAATTAATCCTATGCTGATCCCCATCATAGAATTTAAAGTATTAAATAAAGAGAAGACTTTGCCGCGGCAAGGCCTTCTCTTTTTATCCAATGACTTAGATTCAGATGGGGTTAAAATCCCATCTGAATCAAGTCTCATTTATTAATCTGCTGTTACAGCAAGTCGTCTTTGGCCAATTTCCCGGCCATTTCTTGTGTACCTAAAATCCAGACCAAATCATTTTCCTGAAGGTGCATATTAATATCCGGAGCCAGAATGGGGTAAAGATTTCGTTCTAAGCCAAGCAGAAACCCGCCCCACTCGCTTTTTATCTTAGAGTCTTTAATCGCCACACCTGACAAGTCAGACTCCTTTTCAACAGTTACGGCATAGCAAAACAGCTGGTCATCTTCAGCATAGGCTTCCTGATTTTTGATAAACTCCCGCAAGGTCGCATACATGCCGTCTGCCTTTTTATCTAATTCAACCTGCGTTAAAATAGCAAAAGAATCGAGCATTCTATCGCTGCCAGCAACAAAAACGATATCGTTTGCCCGGATATGTTCCGATCCTTCCGGAATATTAATATGTTTGCCACCCCGAATAATTTTAATAACCTTCAGCTTTGAATGTTCGGTGCCCGGCAAATTGGCTAATGTTTGATCTAAGACGGCAACTTGGTCACTGCACCGGAACTTACTGACGTAAATCCGCTCATCCAGCCAGCTGTGGCCAATATCTTTCCCTTTTCTTGCCTCTAATTTTCTTTCATTAAAGTTAGCCAAAAAACGCGCTTCTATTTTTAAGTACGGATTAATAAGCCAGTCGGAGCGGGCGATAAGAAATACCAGCCCGACAGCTATTGCCAATATATATGGCGTAGACAACTCAAGCATAATGGAAATGGGAAGCATAACCAAAAAGAGTAACGTTCCCTTCCTTAGTAAAAGCAGCATGATCAAAGGCAAATGGTTTGTTGCGCTTTTAAACCACAGCGGGATAAAATATTCATTCTTTCTGAACAAACATTGTTTAAGAAATGGCGCCATCAGTATTAGAGTAACCAGCGTTGCCAATATGTCCGCAATTTTTGGCGGCAGATGCGCCGCTAAAAATGGTTCCAGTAATGAAGTCCCTGCCAAAATGATTCCCAGCATAATAACACTGTAAAGTATCAAACGGGAAAAATACTTTTTAAAGAAAGCAACCCAGTCGCCGTCTTTTTCAGTTTCAGACTGATTTTCTGAGGTATGTCTGTTTAGATATTTAGAAACTTTATTGGGAAGATATTTGTCTAAATAGTAGTAGCTCCCCTCGGCCGCCTTGATAACAAACGGCGTGGTGAATGTCGTAATAACCGAAACTGCAACGACAATCGAATAGATATAATCACTGATTACTCCCAGCGATATGCCTAACGAAGCGATAATAAACGAAAACTCCCCAATTTGTGCGAGTGAAAAACCGCATAATATCGCCGTTTTTAACGGTTGCCCCGAAAGCAGTACGCCTAATGACGAGAGCGCCGCCTTACCGAAAATCGTGGCGATTGTAATAAGCACGATTGGCCCTGCGTACTTTACGATGAGCGCCGGGTCGACCATCATACCGACCGAAATAAAAAATACGGCGCCAAATAAATCTCGTATCGGTTTATTAATATGCTCGATTTTTTCAGCATGAATAGTGCCTGCCAGTAATGAACCGGCCAAAAAAGATCCCAGCGCCGAAGAAAAGCCCAGATGATGGGCTAAAAAAACCATGCCAAAACAAATGCCCAGCGACACAATTAACAATGTTTCGTCATTCATCAGGTTTTGCACATCTTTGAGTATCGTGGGTAAAAGATATATCCCTAAAATCAGCCAGAGAGCCAGGTAAAAAATCATTTTCAGCAAATGCACGGCCAGCTCGCCGCCGGAAATTCCCTGACTGACAGCAATAGTCGACAACATGACCATCATAAAAATGCCGGCAATATCTTCAACAATTAGTGTGCCAAATACCAGTTCAGTAAATTTCTTCCCTTTTAAGCCCAAATCCTCAAAGGCTTTGATAATAATAGTTGTTGACGACATCGACAGCATGCCGCCGAGAAATACGCTGTTCATAACACTCCAGCCCATCAACTGGCCACAGACAAAACCAACCGCCAACATGGAAACAACTTCGGTAATTGCCGTAATAATTGCCGTACCACCGACAGAAGCTAGTTTATGTAAATTAAACTCCAGCCCCAATGAGAACATCAGGATAATAATGCCGATTTCACTCCAGGTACTAATACTTACTGTATCGGTAACTGCCGGAACCAGTGTAAAATAAGGCCCAACCATAAAACCGGTAATAATATACCCTAAAACCAAAGGCTGCCGGAACCGCTTAAAGATCAGCGTCATAATCCCAGCTACCAGCAGCATGAGAGCTAAATCGGAAATAAGCTCAGGTATGTGCATAAACATACTCCTTTCAAAAATAGTAACAATTCGTTAAGCCAGTATATTCATCTCGGCATATTGCCTGGTAAAAATTCCCTCAACTGTATGTGTTCCGAATAAATAGTATGACGTATTCGGCTTCTTCATACACGGAAAAGAAAATTTTTCCCAAACATAACCAAGGACGATGTCAGGGGGGACAACTCTTCTGATTCAGTCATTTCCTACCTCCACTATAAGTATACAGCATCAATATATAATTTTCTCAAATTTTATTTCCATATTTTCGCAAAATTAGGGTAGCAACAACGCCGCCCCACCTGACACCCAGAAAGTAATGTCAATTATACTACTATTTACCACTAGACATCAATCCCTTTATAGTACTAAATAAGGCGGTTTATTATGTGATAACTGCTCTGGAAAAGCCGAATTGAACTACCTATGCTATATTTCTCTCAGACAAACACGCAGGGACGGTTGCTGCGTGTTTTATACTTTGAGGACAATAGTGACGGTTTTACCTTTTGCCAGGACAAAATTTAAACATTTACAAAATGGTAATGCTATGATATTTTAATATTAGGTCCTAAGATTTGGTACTATGAAAGGTGAATTTTTTTATTCTCTATTTACATTATCCTAAATCTTGGCCAGAAAAACCGGATGACACGCGGCAGCAATCATCATAGGAAAGACTATTTTGTCACGACAAAAAAAGGAGAATATCATGGAACCAACCAATAATGCAACAACACTACCAGCTAATACTAATAAAAAACCGTTTTACAAATCCCTCCACTTTCAGGTTTTCCTAGCCATCTTCTTAGGCATAACCTTAGGCCATTTTGCTCCCGACACCGGGGCTGCAATGAAACCGTTAGGGGATGCCTTCATTAAGCTGATCAAAATGATTATTGGGCCGATTATATTCTGCACCATCGTATCCGGAATCGCCGGTATGGATGATATGAAGAAGGTTGGCAGAGTAGGAACGAAAGCGTTAATATATTTTGAAGTTGTAACGACATTTGCGTTGATCATGGGTTTAGTAGCTGTGAGCTTATTAAAACCTGGGGCAGGCATGAATGTAAATGTATCAGCTTTAGACACCAAAGATATTGCTGCATATACAACTGCAGCCAAATCTCAGAGTACAGTGGACTTTTTTATGAATATTATTCCCAACACGGTAATAGACGCGTTTGCCAAAGGGGATATACTTCAGATTTTGCTGTTCTCGGTAATGTTCGGGGGAGCCTTGTCTGCCATGGGGAAAGCAGGCAAGACTATATATGGAATTATTGTCGAGATAACCCAGGCCCTCTTTAAGATGGTGGACATGATTATGAAAGCAGCGCCGATTGGCGTTTTTGGCGCTATGGCATTCACAATAGGTAAGTACGGCATAGCCTCTCTTGGTCCGCTGGGCAAACTATTAATTGTGTTCTATCTAACCTGTCTGGCATTCGTTTTTTTGGTTATTGGACCTATTGCTAAATGGACCGGATTCAGTATTATAAAGTTTTGCTCTTATATTAAAGAAGAATTGCTCATCGTACTTGGTACATCCTCTTCCGAAAGTGTGCTGCCGCGCATGATGGAAAAGCTGGAGAAGCTCGGCTGTTCAAAACCGGTTGTCGGCCTTGTCATTCCGACAGGCTACTCATTTAACTTAGACGGCACTTCCATCTATTTGACAATGGCTGCCATCTTCCTGGCGCAGGCCACAAATACGGATCTTACCCTAATACAGGAAATAACAATATTGGCTGTGCTGCTTTTAACCTCCAAGGGAGCTTCCGGTGTTACCGGCAGCGGCTTTATCGTTCTGGCTGCCACCCTATCGATTATACCGGGGATTCCGGTAGCAGCTCTCGCCGTTATATTCGGCATCGATCGTTTCATGTCAATGGGTAGAGCATTAACCAATCTAGTCGGTAACGGTGTTGCAACAATTGTTGTTTCCAAGTGGGAAAATGAACTGGATTTCGCAAAACTCAAACAAGAGTTAGAACGTGGAAGTGACAAAAATGGATCGCAAACCAATGATATGAACAAATAGGGGTTTCCGTCTGGAAGTCTTTCTCATGGAACACAAAGACACGTAAATTTGACAAACGTCATTACGTGTCTTTTCTTATCTCATCTATTCACGCAAGATTTTGGAACACGCAGGGACGGTTATTGTCTTCCTGCTATTCCACCTTCCTGCCTGGGCAGGTTTCTTCTGGAATAAGTCGAATTAGTATAGGATTAGCACGAGGATATGGAATGGAGAAATGGAATAAAATAGCTGATGGACACAAATGGAAGTGTTAGTTGCTGCCATATACTCAAGTACTGGGAAAACAAAGGGATATCAGCAAGGCAATCAAAAAATACAGATGGGAGGAACTTTATCATGGAATTAACACCAGCATCAGAAATCCAGTGTAGAACCCGTAACTTTCAGCAGAAGCTTGTTGAACAAGCAGTCGATGGGGCCGTTGTTTTACTGCAAAGTGATATTTTCTACTTTACCGGGACAGTACAAAACTCCTACTTGTTTATACCTGCCAGCGGCGAGCCGGTGCTTATGGTGAAAAAAAGCATAACACGCGGTCAGCAGGAGTCTCCGTTAAAAAATATTGTTGCAATTAAGAACCCTAAGCAAATCCCGGAAATTTTGGCGGCCTACGGGTATAACGGTTTTAGCAAAATTGGGCTGGAATTAGATGTACTACCCTTTAATATTTATAAGTCTTATGAAAAGATTTTTCCGAATACTGAATTTGTCGACTGTTCTCCTGCTATCAAAGAAACCCGTGCGATAAAGTCATCCTATGAAATTGATCTACTGCGCGGTGCATTAGCGGTCAGTGATCAAGCGTTTTTAGCAGTACCTTCCTTTTTACGGGAGGGAATGTCAGAACTTGAATTAGCTGCCTTATTTGAGGCTGAGATGCGCAAACGCGGCTTTGCCGGCCCTTGCAAGATGCGAGCCTTCAATCAAGATTTTTACTTGGGTAATATATGTACCGGCGGCAGCGGCTTTTATCCCAACTATTTCGATGGACCGGTTGGTGGGCAGGGAGCCAGTGTAGCCCAGCCGCAAGGAGCCGGCTGGAAAAAGATAAACCGCAATGAGGTTATTTATATAGACTATACTTGTATCGTAAGGGGATATACAGGTGACCAAACCCGGATATTCTGCATTGGCGAGCTTCCGGCTAAGCTGGTTAAAGCCTTTGATGATGCGGTACTCATTGAAACAGAAATAGTAAAAAGCATTAAGCCGGGAACTTTAGCCGAGGAACCCTATCTGCTGGCACTCAAGCTGGCAGCAGAGCTGGGGTATCAGGATAATTTCATGGGCTATAAGCAGGACCAGGTCAAATTTATTGGCCATGGTATCGGCCTGGAATTGGATGAATGGCCAATTTTAGCCAAAGGAATGAAGACGCCGATAATGCCGGGAATGACTTTTGCACTTGAACCAAAGTTCGTTTTCCCCGAAGGGGCTATTGGTACGGAAAATAGTTTTGTTATGACAGAAACCGGACCTCAACGTTTAAACACATCTCCCGAAGTTATCACGTACATTACCTGCTAGCGTAAAGTGGGAGAATACTCGACTCTTAAATAGTTAGGAAGTGTTTGTTATGGGAGAATGCACGTGTACTATCTCGATGATGGCAGATCACAATGCAATATGTAAAGCCTGTTCAGAAAAGCAAGGTAAAGCCGTTCATATGGGCGTTCAAAGCCATCAGCCGGAAATAAAAACACAAGTGGAACAATGTACCTGTGATACACGGATGATGGCAGACCATAATGCAATATGTAAAGCCTGCTCCCCAGATGTCGCGGGGGCAGGCTTACCGACATAAGCTTCTTTGATGGTTTCCTCGTTAAACTGTATAAATTCCTTGGACATGTTTGCAGTCTCCTTCGGTAAATGGTGTTGTTGTGACTTCACTTTACCTTTTGACTGTAAACTTGTCCTCTTTTTTTTGTCGTAATTGAATTTGCGAAACTTATTGTACATTATCCTTCTTGGTCTTTATTATATCATTTTATATAAAGATAAAGAAGCAAAAAGAACGTCCCCTTGCTTCGTCCCTTTGCTTCTACTTTCCGTAGCGGCCCCGGCGTTAGCCACGCTTTCGCCGTGACGAATTAACCAGATTTTTTTCATTGTTTCACCCCATATACTTAATTTTTCAAACTAGTATCCCTAAACAGACTTGCGGTAATCATTAGTGTCAGATTAATTATAGAGGTTTCCGGAAGTACTCTTAAGCATAAAATTCCCGGTAACTTGGCAATTCTAAAGCCGCCAGCCGGCCACCGAAACACCCGCCGCAATCGATGCCTATTTTGTCCTGGTACTCTTGGTCAAACCAAATCCGGGCATTTGTTTTTTTGAATTTCTTATCGTAGCGATAGAGATTCCACGTGGGAATATGTCCGAAAACAAGTATCTTCCCTTTGTACGCCGGACAATAAGGAAAGCGATCCTCCATCCAAACCAGATCATCTTCAATATTCTTTTCTATGGGCTTCCGCGTATTAGCACCCGCGTGGGAAAAGAGGAATTTACCGGTTGAAAAATATAACGGCAAACTTTGCACAAACTGAAGAATTTCTGCTAGTTTACCGGGTGCTAAGGTTTCTATTTCCTCAAACATAGTAGCGCCGCCGTTATATTTAACCCAATTATATAAGTTCTCTGATGGCTTTTTCCGCCAGGAATCGGATTCAATCATTTCAATTACACTCTGCTCTAAAAATTGTTCATGATTCCCTTTTAAAAGCACTGCACCTTGGGCCTGAAGTATTAGGCAAGTTTTTAGCACCTCCAAATTTTCCGGGCCACGATCTATCATATCGCCACAGATAATCAGTAAATCACCTGCCGGGTCATATTGAGTTTGTTTTAATAGAGACTGAAATCTTTGGTTCTCACCATGAATATCAGATATTGCCAATATCCGGTCAACAATCCTCATACTATTTACCTCAGCTTCGTAATTTAAGATACCATGTTTATCTATAAATCGGTAATCCCCACTACTTTCACAACTTCTAGCTTAAACTCTTCCCTACCTGATATATAATAGTCTCTAAATCCATTATATATCAGGTAGAGGCGATCCAAAACCTTGCAAATCCACCCATTCTCGCAACCGTTTAAGGTTTGTTAACGGGAACTACGTTCCAAGTGTTTACGGCTTCTGATCTTTTCAATGACCGTGGGATATAATGAAAAATCCGTGTGGGGCAAAAAGTTGGCTGCTGACATTTTATTCAGAAAATCCGGTGCCTCAGCTAAGGAAAGATAGGCTATATTGCTAATTAGATCTTCTACAACCAATAATTGATCTGCATTTTCTAACAACTTGCAGGCTCCTTTTATAGAGCCGTTTCCCAGCTGAACAAACCTCTCTCGGGGAAGGTCGGGATATAACCCAATGGTTATCCCTGACTCAATATTGATGTAGGTTCCAAAGGCTCCGGCCATATATATCCGTTGAATCTTATCCGGTGTAATACCCACTGCATCCAGTAAAAACGCTACCATGGTATTTGCTGCTGCTTTTGTATCCATAAATCTTAAAATGTCCGTCTGACTGAATACTAAGTCTTCATTAGAGGCTGATTCATACTCCCATGCGTAAACAATGACATATTCTCCGTCCCGCATAAGGATTCTCTCTGATCTGCCGGGAATAAACCGACCAGAGTAATCAATCCAGCCTTCCAGCAACATTTCAGCAAGCAGGTCAACAATCCCTGAACCGCAGATGCCCACTGGCTTTGCATTGTCTATTGTAGTGATTTTCAACTGATTTTGAACAATCTGCACCGAATCTACCGCTCCTGCTTTCGCCCGCATTCCCTGCTTGCTGATACCGCCTTCCAAGGCAGGTCCTGCCGCACCCGCAGCTGAAATCAGAAATTCATTGTTGCCCAAAAGCATTTCGCCGTTTGTTCCAATATCCATATAGAGAGCCAGTTCATTTTGTGCATACATCTCGGACGCCAACAGCCCGCTGATAATATCGCCACCTAAATAATTAGCTACAGAAGGAAAACAGTATACTAATCCATTAAAGGGTAAACCTATTTCACGGCCAACAAAGAAACCGCTCCGATTAAAAGCTGGCGTATAGGGAGTAAAGAAAATAAACCAGGGATCAATCCCCAACAGAAAATGAATCATGGTAGTATTGCCGCCGATAATGAATATCCCGCATTTGTCCGGAGAAATGCTTGTCGCAGTTTGAATTTTCTCCATGAGTTCAATAAAATTCAACAGCGTACATTGCTGGAGTTCTCTTAAATGAGCATCATTATCTTTAACGTAAAAGATTCGGCTAAGGATGTCATCACCAAAACGGACTTGATGATTGACCCTGCTTTCTTCACACAAAATATTTCCAGTATTCAGATCGATCAGCTGCATAATAACCGTTGTGCTCCCAAGATCAGCTGCATAAGCGAAATTCTTATCTGAAGTATTTCCCCGCTCAAGGTTTACAATCTCCCAGGCAAAACCTTTGTGTACTAAGGTAACTGTGAGCTTCCAGTCAAAATCCCGCAGCAGCTTATAGGATAATTTAATAGTTTCAATAGAAATCTGAACCTCTCCATACTCCGGTTTTAAAGCTTGAAGGATTCTGTCAATGTCAGCCACAAAGTCTCCGTTACCCGGCGTTCTCAATTCAAGGTATATTTTTTTACAAATTACATTCTTCATAACTCTTCCTCTTTATGCTTATTATGTCACATACTACCAGAGCTCGTACAAATAGTCCCCGGTAGCTGCTTCATTTGTATTGTAATGCATCCTGATATACTCATCTCATAATTCTACCTAATATATGTACAAACCTGCTTCTTCCCTTATCTCATTCTTACAATTGCTTACAAATGTCTTAGTTCCTGCCTCATAGTTACATTTCGCATGGCTAAAAGCTATATTCTCAATATCGTAAAACATCATCCGGAGTGTTATGCCGGATTTTATTAGCATAAATACCTGTACAACTACGGCTGCAAAAGAAATAATCTCTTCCTTCTTTTTGTTGCCTTCGCACTTCTTTATCCGGTTTCTCAAATTCCACACCACACAGATGACATATTACTTTCATAAAACAAAACCTCCACCTTTGATATAAATTATCCTAATATCAAAAATGGAGGCGACATTCAAATTGTGGTGGAGGCGGCGAGAATCGAACTCGCGTCCAAAGGCATTACTGCATAGGCTTCTCCGAGCGCAGTCGGTGATTTAAATTTCGCGCCCTTGCCGCCCACAGACAGGCTGCGCAAGCACTATCTCGATAAAGGTTCCCAGTCGGCTCTCCGAGAATTGAGCTTCAGGTATCCCACTAAGTGACGCCCTATCCTAGGCCGCGGGAGTGCGTAGGCAGGACGTTAGCATTAAGCTGCTAAAGCGTATTCTTCGTTTGCGTTTACTATTTTCCACCGTCTTGACGGGCAAATGGAACCCCGGCTCGCTACCTATACCATAACTACCCCTGTCGAAACCAGTACGCCCCCATATAAATGGGTATGCTGGAATGGTATGTCATGTCTTTTGCAAATAAGAATACTCTCCTATTACATTAGTTTATTATAGCATAAAGATTGAATCTAGCCAAATAAAACTTTTCCCAGTCAACTTATTCTACAGGATACATCGGGCTTAATGCCGAATATATTGTAAGATAAGGAGTGATTTTGCTTGAAACAACAACATACCGGTATGCTGCTGGTGGCAACATCGGCTGCCGGGTTTGCCACATTAGCCATTTTTATTAAATTCGCTTACGCTGCAGGGGCGAATACGATTACGATCCTTGCCGGACGCTTTGTACTGGCTTCTATCTGCCTCGCACTTATTCTAAAATTGCGCGGTACGCCACTGACGATAGAAAAAAGCCTGATGAAACGGCTGTTTTTACTGGGCGGACTGGGTTATGGAGCAATGTCAATGCTTTTTGCTTTGGCTGTCATATATCTGCCGGCATCACTGGCCGCCATGCTGCTGTACACTTATCCCGCGATAGTCAGCGTACTATCTTTTTTTATTGGCGATGAACAGTTCAGTTGGTCAAAAGGCCTGGCACTGGGCATCTGTTTCTCAGGCTTGTTTTTTGTGCTGGGTGTATCGTTTGATAATATCAATACGTTTGGCTTTATCCTGGGGCTTGGGGCGGCGATAGTCTATGCCATTTATATTGTTGTTGGCAACAGGGTTCTGAAAAATACCGATCCGCTGGTTACTACCACCTATGTCTGCATTGCGGCAGCCCTGGTATTTGTACTCAGCGGTATCGCCACCAACACGCTGATTTTTAACCTGCCAGCCCAAGGGTGGCTGTCCATTATCGCCATCGCACTGCTGCCCACCATTGTCAGTATTATCGCCTTCTTTGCCGGATTGCTCCGTGTGGGCGCTACTAACACTTCCATTATCAGTACCCTGGAACCTGTCATTACCGTGCTGTTATCGGTGGCACTGCTTAATGAAAAAGTAACGCCGCAGCAAATAGGCGGCGGCGTACTAATACTTTTCGGTATATTGATTTTGCAGCTTTGGGCCGGAAATAAGGAAAAGCGGCCGAAAGAAATGAGCTGCGCTAATGACTGCTAAGAATAAGCCTTAAACTAATCTTTTTGCCGGTCCCGCAGCGCTCGCTCCATATCGCGTTTAGCATCCCGCTCGGCAAGGTCCTGGCGCTTGTCATAGGTATGTTTACCACTGGCCAGTCCCAGTTCTACCTTAACTTTGCCTCTGGTAAAATACAATTTGATCGGCACCAGGGTATAGCCTTTTTCTTTGGTTTTGCCAATTAATTTATTGATTTCATACCGGTGCATCAATAGTTTGCGGGTACGCAGCGGTTCATGGTTAAAGCGATTGCCCTGATCGTAAGGGCTGATATGCATATTGTGGAGCATAACCTCGGCATTATCAATGCGGGCGTAGGCATCCTTCAGGTTAGCTTTGCCGGCCCGGAGTGATTTAACTTCCGTGCCGGTAAGTGCAATCCCGGCCTCATAGGTTTCGTGAATATGATAATCGTGGCGGGCCTTCCGGTTTTCCGCCGCTATTTTTATGCCTGCTTCTTTGCTCACCGCTTGTCACCTCTTAGAATCCTGCTGATATGCATACCTATTGTAGCCGATTTACAGTCTTACGTCAATTGCTTTGCCTGGCTACTTTTTCGGCGCCCTGGGCTTTTTCGGTTTGGCAGCAGTAGAGGCAGTTTTCCTTTTTGCCGTACTTGTCCGGGTTTTGCTAGCGCTGCGCCTTGTTCCGGGGGTGCTGCGTTTTTGGTCTGAGACCTGATTGTCAATGGCTTGCAGCAAGTTGCCGGATTCGGCAAGGACATAGTCAATGGTCCGTTCTGCCGGATTGACTCTGGTAACAGTAATCCTGACACTATTGCCCAGCCGGTAGATTTTACTGGTACGCTCACCAATCAAGGCATATTGCTCTTCCACATACTGATAATAGTCATCCTGCAGGCTGGATACGCGCACCAAGCCTTCCACCCCATTTTCTATCTCAACAAAAAAGCCGAAGGCGGCAACACCGCTAATGATACCATCAAATTCCTGGCCGACAAACTGTGCCATGTACTCCACTTTTTTCAGGTCAACAGTTGCCCGCTCGGCTTCTGCGGCAGCCCGCTCGCGTTCTGAGGAATGCAGCGCAATCTCCGGCAGCATGACCGATAGTTTTTGCCGCCGTTTGGCCGAGATATCCCCTTTGGAAAAGGTCTCCCGGATAAGACGGTGAACAATTAAGTCCGGGTAACGCCGGATGGGTGAGGTAAAGTGGGTATAATAGGTGGCTGCCAGCCCAAAATGCCCCAGGTTTTCGGCATCATAGCGGGCCTGCTTCAGGGACCGCAGCACAACAGTACTGATAATACGTTCTTCCGGCCTGCCGGCAATCTTGCTAAGTACCCGTTGCAGCGCCATGGGCTCAATTTCCTGTGTCTTCGGCAAACGCTGGCCAAAGTTATTAAGCAACAGGTTGAGTCTGCTCATTTTTTCTTCGTCAGGTTCTTCATGCACCCGGAACATGGACGGCACACCCAGCCAGTGCATATGCTCTGCTACCGTTTCATTGGCCACAAGCATGAACTCTTCGATAATGGATTCGGCAATACTGCGAATCCTTTTTTCAATGGCAATCGGATGCCCTTCATCATCTAATTTTACTTTTATTTCCGGGAAATCAAAATCAATGGCGCCCCGGCGCATGCGGCGGTCCCGCAGAATCCGGCACAGGCGCTCCATCTGCTCTAAAGGACTGACCAGCTCGGCATACTTGTCCCGTAACACTTCGTCATGATCGGCCAGAATCTGCCGCACGATGTTGTAGGTCAGTCTGGTTTTGACTCTGATAACACTGGGGAATATTTCATGATTGACTACCTGACCCCGCCCGTCTATTTCCATTTGGGCCGACAGTGTCAGCCGGTCTTCCCCGGCATTCAGGCTGCAAATGCCGTTCGACAGCCGCGGCGGCAGCATGGGCAGTACCCTGTCAACCAGATACACGCTGGTGCCTCTGAGTCTGGCTTCATTGTCCAGCGGCGTATTTTCCCGCACATAATGACTGACATCGGCAATATGCACACCCAGCAGATAGTTCCCGTTTTTAAGGCGTTCGACATACACGGCATCGTCCAGGTCTTTGGCATCGTCACCGTCAATGGTCACAAGACCTAAGTCTCTCAGGTCGCGGCGGCCTAATAAATCCTCATCACTAATGGTGGTGGTGACGCGGGCGGCAGCCTTTTCGACATCGGGCGGAAACTCTGTCGGCAGATTATTGTTTTTGATAATGGAGAGTATCTCAATCCCCAGGTCGCCCTGCCGGCCTAACACTTCGATAACCCGGCCTGCCGCGCTTTTCTGCTTGTGCGGCCAGTCGGTAATCTCGACGACAACCTTGGAGCCGGTTTTAGCGCCGGCAAGTTCCTCTTTGGGAATAAAAATATCACGGCCAATGCGCCGGTCATCCGGCAAGACAAAGCCAAAATTACGGCTGGCTTCCAAAGTGCCCACGACCTTAGTATTGGCCCGGGTAACAATCCGGATAATCTCGCCTTCTACTGCTTTGCCGGACACATGCCGGTGGTGCATCCGCGCTACCACCCGGTCGCCATGCATGGCGCCGCCAATAGCGTCAGGGGGAATAAAAACGTCCGCCAGTTCCCGGTTTTCCGGTAAAATAAAGCCAAAACCCTTGGTTGTTGCGGAAAACTTGCCGACAACCAGATTCATACGCTCAGGCACACCATACTTGTTATAGCGGGTTTTTATGATCGCCGCTGCAGCCTCCAGCTTGTCCAATACCTGCCAAAATTCTTCCAGTTCTTTGCCGCGGATATTCATCCCGGCGGCTAAGTCCTCGGCCATAAGTGGTTTATAGGCTTCCTCCCGCATGAACTCCAGTATTCTGTCAGCTAAGTCCATATTATTCATCTCCTTTTACGGCAACCGTCGCTTTTCCTTCGGCCGTTACTGTTCCGTCCGGCAAACTAATGTTACCGGCTAGTTCATACATTTTTCCCCGTTGGCCGGTAATCCATCCACAGATGCGTAATTCCTGACCAATGGGAGTGGGATGCCGGAACCGTACTTCGAGCTTGGCCGTAACGGCGGTAAGGCCTTTGGCATACAAATAGCGCGCCATAATCTCGTCCAGCAGCGTGCTTACCAAACCGCCGTGCATAATGCCGCCATAGCCCTGATGCTCCGGACCGGGAGTAAAGGTTGATATATATGTGTCATTTTCTTCACGGAAGTCAAGTTTCAGCCCTATGGGATTATCCCGGCCGCAGGCAAAGCACCATTCATCATTTCTGTTCATCAACACACCTCTTCATTTTCCTATATACTATCCAGGTAAACCTGGAATTTTATAGCGTAAAAAATTGACTAATCTCCTGAAAAACAGTGTCACGTTCCCTGTCAAGGGTCACAATGTGACCTGAATTATTAAGCCATACCAGTTTTTTTCCGGTGCTTCCCAGATTATCATAGATATGCTGCGCACTCTCGGGCTTAACCGTGTGTTCTTTCTTTGATTGTACAACCAGTGTCGGTACGGTGATTGAAGGCAATAAGGCGTCAACCTCTTTTATGAGGGCAAGCAGGCTGGATAAGCTGCTGAGTGGCGTTACCTCATAGGTAATCGAATAGTCTTCGCCAATATCCGGCAGGCGCTTGCGCTTCTTGGGAACAAAATCGGTAAACAGGCGATACAAGGGCAGCAGGGGCAGTTGCTTGTTGGCAATATAGATGGGTGTACTAAGAACTGCCAGCCGCCTCAGCGGATATTCACTGGCCAGTTTCAAGGTCAAAAGCCCCCCCATGGACAACCCCACCGCCGAAACACTGCTGCATATTCCCGCTAATAAATGATAACCGTCCTCAACATTGCCATACCAGTGATTCCAGGTTGTTTTCGCCATTTCCCGGGGCGTTGTTCCATGCCCCGGCAGCCGGGGCGCTAATACAGTATAGCCTAACTTATGTAAATATTCTCCTGCCAAGCGCATCTCTGACGGCGCTCCGGTAAAACCATGTACCAAAAGTACACCCTGTTCACCACCAGGCAGAAAAAAAGGTTCAGATCCTGGCATAATAGCCAATTCAAACTCCCCCATTGAACAATTACTACTAGTATTTCCGGCCGGCCGCACTGACAAACGCTTCAAATAATGCAAGCATGGCCGGATTGCTGTCAATCATTAGTTCAGGATGCCATTGAACGCCCACCGCAAAAGCGGCTGTTTCATGCTCAATGGCTTCGATAATTCCATCCTTGGCCCGTGCGCTCACGGTAAGCCCGCGGCCAGCGCTCTTGACGGCCTGATGATGGAAGCTGTTGGTCATAACTTTGTCCCCTAATATCGTGGCTAATTTGCAGCCAGGCTCCAGCAAAACGGTATGTCCGGCATAATCGGCAGGAGAATTCTGGTCATGCTGAATAGTGGCTTCATCTGCCGATAAATGCTGATAAATAGTGCCGCCTGACGCGATGGCCAGCACCTGGCAGCCCCGGCAAATGCCCAGTACCGGCTTATCTGCCTTCAGTGCCAAAGCGACAAGCAGCAATTCATGCGTGTCGCGCTCAGGGATGACTTTACCCAGTGCCGGCACCGGCTCTTCCCCAAACAGCTGTGGCTGCATATCGCCACCTCCGGTGAGCAGCAGGCCGTCCATTGCAGCCAGTTGTTGCTCAATGGCTGACTGCTCGGTAATAATTGGCAGCAACACAGGCACCCCGCCGGCGCTAAGTATCGACCGGACATAGGCATCACTGACAAATTGCCGTTTGGTGCCGGCCATGATCCCGCCTTCTGTCACAAACTGGTTGGCAGTAATACCAATCAGCGGTTTGCGCATATCGCTTCACCTCACCACCTATTTTACTTATACTATTATACCATTATCTCCCACAGAAAGAAAACAAACGCGAGAAGCGGTTTTACTTTTGGCATCGCCCCGTAAGCAGAAAACCAAGTTATTAGGAGAGAAGTTCCTTTAGATTAAAAAAACGCCAAGCTACAATAGCTTGGCGTTTCATCATTAGATTTTAGAAGAAAAGCAGCGGAGCAATAATAAGTGAAATAGTACCGGCAACTTTAATCAGCGGGTTCATGGCAGGACCGGAAGTATCTTTGAACGGGTCACCAACCGTGTCGCCGATAACTGCGGCAGCATGGGCAGGAGTACCTTTACCGCCTAATTTGCCTGTCTCAATCCATTTCTTGGCATTGTCCCAGGCGCCGCCGGCGTTGGACATAAAGAGAGCCAGCAGCACACCGGCAGCAGTAGCACCGGCCAGGAAGCCTGCCAGCGCTTTCGCGCCAAGTACGAAACCAACCAGAATCGGAGAACCTACGGCAAAGAGACCAGGCAGCATCATTTCACGGATAGCGGCTTTAGTGCTGATATCCACGCAGCTGGCATAGTCAGGACGGCCTGTGCCTTCCATAATGCCGGGGATTTCACGGAACTGACGGCGAACTTCACCAATCATTTCAAAGGCAGCTTTACCAACTGCTTCCATAGTAAAAGCACACACCAGGAACGGCAGGGTCGCGCCCAGGAAGATACCAATAATAACAGCCGGTTCGGTCAGGTTGATTACCAGATGGCCATTAACCAGAAGACCGGACAGTTTGGGGTTTTTAGCTATTTCTTCACCAAACGCGGTGAACAAGGCCAGGGCGGTAAGCGCCGCCGAGCCAATGGCAAAACCTTTGGCAATAGCCGCAGTGGTGTTACCAACCGCATCCAGCTTGTCAGTGGTTTTACGGATTTCAGGTCCAAGTTCAGCCATTTCGGCAATACCACCGGCATTATCGGCTACCGGACCGAAGGAGTCAACAGCAACAACCATGCCTGCTGTGCACAGCATGCCCATGGCTGCCATAGCAATACCATAGATACCGGCTGCACTGTAGGCAACCCAGATAGCAACGGCAAATACCAGCATCGGCAGTGCGGTACTTCTCAGACCGCAGGCAATACCGGCAATAACGTTGGTAGCCGGACCGGTTTGGGAAGCATCGGCAATGTGTTGTGTGGGAGGCTTGTTATTGGAAGTATAGTATTCGGTAATAGCGCCAACAAGTACGTTAACCGCCAGACCGCAAATAACCGCAATCGTAATGCCCATAGCCTGAGCCGGGAACATCATGCTGGCAAAACCATAGGTAGCAAAAGCCACCAGGATATTGGTGCCCCAGATACCTCTGTTTAAGGCCGCCTGAGGGTCGCCGTCTTCACTGGTTCTAACCAGGAAGGTGCTGACAATGGATGCAAAAATACCGGCCGCACCGATAACCAGCGGGAACAGTACACCATTGATATCGCCTTTGAACACAGTTTGACCGATAAGCATAGCGGCAATAGCGGTAGCCGCATAGGATTCGAATAGGTCGGCACCCATGCCGGCGGTGTCGCCAACATTATCACCGACATTGTCAGCAATAACAGCCGGATTACGGGGATCATCCTCCGGAATGCCTGCTTCTACCTTACCGACCAGGTCAGCGCCAACGTCGGCTGCTTTGGTAAAGATACCGCCGCCGACACGGGCAAAGAAAGCGATAGCACTTGCGCCAAACGCAAAGCTGTTAATAACAACAGGGTCTTTGAAGATTATGTATAGACCGGATACACCTAAAAGTCCTAAACCGGCAACCGACATACCCATTACCGCACCGGCGCGGAAAGAAACACTCAGCGCCTTGTTCAGGCTGTGACGGGCCGCTTCGGTGGTACGGGCGTTGGATTTGGTGGTTGAGGTCATACCCACATAACCGGCAATGGCCGAACAAACGGCACCTACCAGAAAGGATACAGCCAATTTGTAACCGTCGATGTAAAATAGAATTAAGAAAATAACGATAGTAAACGGAATAAGTGTTTTGTACTGACGATTAAGGAAGGCCATAGCACCTTCAAAAATAGCCTGAGAGATGTCCTGCATTTTTTGATTGCCAGGGCTTTCTCTTAAAACGCTGGCCATCAAATACGCAGCAAAAGCCAGTGCGACAATACCTGCCACCGGCGCAAAGTACAATAAATCCATTGTTAACTTTTCCTCCTTTGAAATAAACCCCTCAAAAATACCCCAATATGCCGGATAGTATCCAGCCATTGAGGTTAGTGACGCTACTGCATCAATTTAACCAAAATCAATGTTACTATTCCAAACAAAGTGGCGAGGATAATGGTTGCCTTTGCCAGAATTCCATCAAGGCCCTTACCTTTACCACCGAAAATAGATTCGGCTCCCCCGGCAATCGAACCCGATAAACCCGCGCTCTTCCCCGACTGCAACACTACAACGGCAATTAATGCAATCGAAAGTATGCCTTCCAAAATCATCAGTCCTGTTATCACTTCTTAACCCCCCTCACGACTGATACCGTTATTTCTTGTTGCCAAATCACGTTGCCAAGGCATAACAACATTCTAACACACTCCAGGATGCTTGACAATTATCTAGTCGATTTTTTCACATATTTGCTACAATATTTTACCCAAAATTTTCAAAAATAAACAGCCGGGGGTACCGGCTGTCTTTCCATACTGTTTTACGCCTTAACGGAGGTGAGAACCGGTTAGGGAAAATCGGGATGCAGGTCGGCGTTAACGACATGCGTATTCATGCGGCTGGTGCAGCCAAACCGGCCTTCCTGCTGCTGAATGACTTCCATATTGGAACTGCCGCAATGCTCGCAGATATGCTTATTCAGGCACTCCATCAAATCTTCTTCACACTCATACAGATAACCGCAGTCACTGCATCGAATAAAATATCCCTTCGGCATAATGAGTTCACCTCCTTCCGGCGCGAACTTATCTTAGGTTATAAAAGACCTTGCGGCCGCGATACTGAGCAAGATCACCCAATTGCTCTTCAATCCGGAGCAATTGATTGTATTTTGCCACCCGGTCGGTACGGGCCGGAGCACCGGTTTTAATTTGACCGGCATTAACGGCTACGGCAATATCGGCAATAGTGGCATCCTCGGTTTCACCCGAACGGTGGGAGATAACACAAGTGTAGCCGGCCCGCTTCGCCATTTCGATAGTGTCAAAGGTTTCGGTCAGGGTGCCGATTTGATTTACTTTAACCAAAATGGAGTTAGCGGTTCTGGTGGCAATTCCCTGGCTCAGGCGCTCGACATTGGTTACAAATAAATCGTCGCCGACCAGCTGCACTTTGCCGCCCAAACGTTCTGTCAGCAGCTTCCAGCCATCCCAATCGTCTTCAGACATTCCGTCTTCAATCGAAATGATCGGATATTTTTCAACTAACTGACTATAGTATTCCACCATTTCAGCCGGAGTTTTCACAACACCTTCGCCTTCGAGATGGTAATTTCCGTCTTTAAAAATTTCCGTGGCAGCCACATCAAGTCCCAGCATAATTTGTTCACCCGGTTTGTAACCGGCAGCTTCAATCGCCTCAATGATAACTTTAAGCGCTTCTTCATTGGAAGACAGATTCGGAGCAAAACCGCCTTCATCGCCGACAGCAGTAGCTAAACCGCGGCTGCCAAGCACTTTTTTGAGACTGTGATAAATTTCCGAACCCATGCGGAGAGCTTCGGCAAAGCTGTCTGCGCCTACCGGCAAAATCATGAATTCCTGAACATCGACATTATTGTCGGCATGTTTGCCGCCGTTGAGGATGTTCATCATCGGCACCGGCACTTCTTTGGCGTTAGCGCCGCCGAGGTATTGATACAGGGTAAGCCCGGAAGCGGCTGCCGCTGCTTTAGCTACCGCCATGGATACGCCCAGAATGGCGTTAGCGCCTAACTTGGCTTTGTTGGGTGTACCGTCAAGTTCCAGCATGGCTTGGTCAATACCGATTTGGTCAAGCGCATCCATGCCGATAATTTCCGGAGTAATAATTTCGTTTACATTCTCGACAGCCTTCAGTACGCCTTTTCCCTGATAACGGCTTTTATCACCGTCACGCAGTTCCACCGCTTCATAAGCGCCGGTGGATGCCCCTGAAGGAACAGCGGCGCGGCCCATGGTGCCGTCTTCTAACAGTACATCGACTTCTACGGTCGGATTGCCGCGGGAATCCATAATTTCTCTGGCTAAAACATCAACAATGGTTGTAGACATGTGTTTTCCTCCTGCATATTTATTTGGCTAACAGACTTTTGCCGGTCATTTCCGCCGGCTGAGCAATACCGGCCAGCGCTAAAATCGTCGGGGAAATATCGGCCAGGATCCCCTCACGCAGGCTGGCGCCCCGGTGGGCTTCCGAAACCAGAATAAAGGGCACCCGGTTGGTGGTGTGGGCGGTAAAGGCTTCCCCGGTTACCGGATCACGCATAACCTCCGCATTGCCGTGGTCGGCCGTAATCAGCGTAATCCCGCCCCGTTCGCGCATCGCCCCGGCCACGCGGCCGACACACTGGTCAACCGTTGTTACCGCACTGGTCGCGGCCTCCAGCACACCGGTATGGCCTACCATATCGCCATTGGCATAGTTAAGAATGATAAGGTCATATTTACCGGATTTTATGGCGTCAACTACCTTGTCGGTAACTTCAGGTGCGCTCATTTCCGGCTGTAAATCATAGGTGGCTACTTTCGGTGAAGGAATAAGCAGCCGTTCTTCGCCGGCAAAAGGCTGTTCCTCGCCGCCATTAAAGAAGTAGGTAACATGAGCATATTTTTCCGTTTCGGCAATACGCAGTTGAGTATAACCGGCCCGGCTGAATACTTCGCCCAGGGTATTGGCCGTGTGAGCCGGAGGAAAGGCCACCGGCAAGGCCAGCGTCTCGTCATACTGGGTCATTGTCACAAAGTAGAGCGGCAGGTCCTCCTGGGTCCGTTCAAATCCTTCAAACGCGGCATCCTTTAAGGCATGACTGAGTTGGCGGGCCCGGTCGGGACGGAAGTTGAAGAAGATGACGCCGTCTCTGGGTTTTATCCCGCAATAGCCGCAACCGGCAACCACGGTCGGTTCTACAAATTCATCGGTTATGCCGGCTTTATAGGAGGCTTCGACGGCTTCGACGGCGGTGGGAGCCTGGGCGCACTGGCAATAAACCAGTGCCTGGTATTCTTTGCTGGTGCGCTCCCAGCGCTGGTCCCGGTCCATGGCATAGTAGCGCCCGGAGATGGTGGCAATAGCGCCAACGCCGATTTCCGCCATCTTGGCTTCCAGCTCTTTAATATAGGTAACAGCACTGGAGGGGGGCACATCCCGCCCGTCCAGAAAGGCGTGAACATAGACCTTGGTTATCCCCTGTCGTTTGGCTAATTCCAGCAGGGCGTACAAATGGTTGATATGACTGTGTACGCCGCCGTCGGAAAGCAGGCCCATGAGATGCAGCGTCCCGTCCGAAGCTTTGGTTTGTTCACAAACCTTGACAAACACCGGATTATGAAAAAAATCACCGTCCCGGATAGATTTGCTGATACGGGTAAGCTCCTGATAAACAACGCGGCCTGCCCCGATATTCAGGTGACCTACTTCGGAGTTGCCCATCTGCCCTTCCGGTAAACCAACCGCCTCACCGGAACAAACAAGGGCAGTATTGGGATACATTTCGGTTAACAGCTTAATATGCGGGGTACCGGCTTTGGCAATAGCGTTGTATTCATCATCAACACGGCCAATACCCCAGCCATCCATTATAATCAGCGCAATGGGGGAAGAAAGTTTAGCCACGTTTATTCTCCTTTATTCATAAGGTCTAGGCTTTCCCCGAAAACATCACCAGCTTGCTGAAAGAATCTGCTTCCAGACTCGCTCCGCCAACCAGGGCGCCGTCAATGTCAGGTTGGGCCATAAGTTCAGCTATATTGTCCGGTTTGACGCTGCCGCCATATTGAATACGCAGACTGTCGGCAACTGTCTGACCAAACATCGCGCCTACCGTACGGCGAATAAAAGCGCATACCGCATTGGCATCCCCGGCCGAAGCCGTACGCCCGGTGCCGATAGCCCAAACCGGCTCATAGGCAATTACCAGGTTCGCGGCCTGCTCGGCGGTGAGACCTTCCAAGCCGCCCTCAACCTGAATACCGACAACCTTTTCCGTGGCATTGGCTTCCCGCTCAGCCAGCGTCTCGCCCACACATACGATGGGAGTTAAACCGGCCTTGAAAGCAGCCTTGGTTTTCTGATTTACGGTTTTGTCGGTTTCAGCAAAGTACTGACGCCGTTCAGAGTGACCAATAATCACATGGGTGCAGCCAATATCTTTCAGCATGCCGGGAGCGATTTCGCCGGTAAAGGCGCCTTTTTCCTCCCAGTGCATATTTTGAGCGCCCAAACCAATGGCAGTCCCTGCTACCGCACCGGCAGCGGCTGCCAGCGCCGTAAACGGCGGACACACCACCATATCCACATCGGTAACAGTCTTGGTCAAAGCCGCTAATTCCCGCACAAGTAGAGCGCCTTCACCGGCAGTTTTATACATCTTCCAGTTACCGGCAATAATGGGCTTGCGCATCATATCACTCCTTATTTTATTTATCCGCCAGCGCAGCAATCCCCGGCAGTTCCTTACCTTCCAGGAACTCCAGCGACGCACCGCCGCCTGTTGAAATATGCGTAATCTGGGCAGCCAGCTTGAGTTTTTCCAGCGCGGCTACCGAGTCACCGCCGCCGACAATGCTCTTGGCGCCTGAGGCGGCTACGGCTTTAGCAACCGCTTCCGTACCTACGGCAAAAGCGTCAAATTCAAACACTCCCATAGGGCCATTCCATACTACTGTCTTGGCCGTCTGCAGGCTTTGAGCAAACTTGGCGGCAGTAGCCGGACCAATGTCAAGCGCCATCCACTCTGCCGGAATTTGATCAACAGGGACTGTTTTCCGGTCGGCGTCGGCGGCGAATTTGTCGGCAACCACCACATCTTCCGGCAACAGCAGGCTGACGCCTTTGCTTTTAGCCATAGTTATCAGGTTTTTGGCCAATTCCAGCTTATCGGCTTCCACAAGCGATTTGCCGCATTTGTAGCCCTGGGCGGCCAGGAAGGTGTTGGCCATGCCGCCGCCGATGATCAGGGTGTCTACCTTTTGCAGCAGATTTTCGATTACGCCGATTTTATCGGAAACCTTGGCCCCGCCGATAATGGCGACAAACGGACGTACCGGGTCGGTAACGGCCTGCCCCAGAAACAACAGTTCTTTATCCATCAGGAAGCCGGATATTGCCGGGATATATTTGGCAATGCCATGCACCGAGGCATGGGCGCGATGGGATACCCCAAAGGCATCGTTTACCAGAATGTCCGCCAATCCGGCAAGCTGTTTGGCAAATTCCGGATCATTTTTCTCTTCCTCGGCATGGAAGCGAAGGTTTTCCAGCATGAGCACCTGGCCTGCGCCAAGCGCGGCTGACAGGCTGCGGGCCTCTGGGCCGATACAATCGGCGGCAAACTGCACTTCCCGGCCATAGAGCAGCTGGGACAGCTTTTGCGCCACCGGTTTAAGCGAGAATTCGGGCGCAACTTTGCCTTTAGGACGTCCCAGGTGGCTGATAATAATAACAGCAGCGTTTTTCGAAAGCAAAAACTCCAGGGTGGGAATGGTGGCACGGATACGGGTATCATCAGTAATATTGCCCTCTTTATCCATCGGCACATTATAATCCACCCGGACCAGCACTTTTTTGCCAGATACCCAGATATCATTCAAACTTTTTTTATTCATATGTACTCCTCCCGCATTAGGTAAGGTGAGGTAGGAGAAGCAATCCCAATGCTTGAGATTGCTTCTTTATAATAAGACTTACAGACCTTTACCAATAATGAAGTTAATCAGATCGACGACCCGGTTAGAATAGCCCCACTCATTGTCATACCAGGATACTACTTTTACCAGATTGTCGCCTACCATCATGGTGGACGGGCCATCTACAATGGAGGAATGCGGGTTGCCGTTATAGTCTTTGGAAACAAGCTCTTCTTCAGCAAACGCCATAATGCCTTTGAGTTCACCATTGGCTGCGGTTTTTAACGCTGCATTGACGGCTTCAGCGGTGGCCGGTTTTTCCAGCTGCGCTACCAGGTCGGTGATAGATACGTTCGGGGTAGGCACGCGCAGGGCAAAACCGTTCAGCTTGCCTTTGAGTTCAGGCAGCACCAGCGCTACCGCTTTAGCGGCACCGGTAGTTGTCGGAATAATGGACATACCGGCGGCACGGGCCCGGCGCAGGTCTTTGTGCGGCAGGTCAAGGATGTTTTGGTCATTGGTATACGCATGAACGGTAGTCATCAAGCCGGACTTAATGCCGAAGGTTTCATGCAGCACTTTGGCAAACGGTGCCAGGCAGTTGGTGGTGCAGGAAGCATTGGAGATGATGTGATGGTTAGCGGCATCATATTTGTCCTGGTTAACACCCATAACGATGGTAATATCTTCGTTTTTGGCGGGAGCCGAAATAATGACTTTCTTAGCGCCGGCCTCAATATGAGCCATGGCTTTGTCTTTTTCGGTGAAACGGCCTGTTGATTCAACAACAATATCAACACCCATGGCCTTCCACGGCAGGTTTGCCGGATCTCTTTCCGCCAGCACTTTTACCAGCTTGCCATTAACTTCGATACCGCCTTCAACAGCCTTAACGTCGCCGGCTAAGGTGCCGTGAACCGAATCGTATTTCAAAAGATGGGCAAGAGTTTTTGCATCTGTCAGGTCATTTACCGCCACAATTTCAAATTGCGGGTTATTTAGTGCTACCCGAAAAACATTCCGGCCAATACGGCCAAAACCGTTAATACCTACTTTAATAGTCATAATAGAACTCCTCCTCAATATTAATGATTAGTATTTATCCGATGGCTAACCCGCTCTAAGACTCCCATCTTTTATAAGTGGGGGTCAAGAGCGGCTAAGCCCCTGGATAAGGGCGACTAACCTTCAGCTGGGGTTAAAACCCCACCTGAAGCTAAGTCTACTTTATTAATAACTGAATGGCCTTAGCCGCCGCCTCGTCGGTAACAAGGACATCTTGTCCGCCTGCACCAACTACGGCCAAAATGGCCTTAGCTTTGGCGCTGCCCCCGGCTACGGCAATTACGGTTCCAATTCCGGCCAGGTCATCCAGTCGTAAACCGATACTGCTGGTAACATGCACAATTTTCCCCGGTAAAGCGCAGTATTGCCCCAGCGCTTCACCCACAGCGCCGCAGCGCTCAATCTTGGCAAAGGTTTCCGGCGGTACGCCGCGACGTTCAGCCATCTCGGCGGCTTCACCGATACCATGAACCAGAATGTCGGCGTGTTTGATCATTTCCGCCACCGCTCTGAGGTTCGTGTCGCCGTCCAATATGGCTTCCAGCGTTTCTTCATTGACTCCGTCAGGAATATGCAGCATCCGATAGCGCCCGCCTAACTTGCCGGCCATAACCGCGGCGATGGTATTGGCCTGATATTCGACCACTTCCCCCAGGCCGCCCCGGGCGGGAACAACGGTAGTGGCAGGAAAACTGAAATTAATGGCTTCCGCCACCTTGGCCATAGTGGAGCCGCCGCTTACAGCCACCACCATCTGGTCTGTCAGATACTGACCAAGCACACCGGCGGTAGCCCGGCCAAGTTCGCGCCGTACAGCACGGTCGATCTCGCTGTCGCCGGGAATTATGATAACCTTTCTGAGGTTCAGCTGCCGGCTCAGTTCAATCTCCAAGCCGACTAAATCCCTGAGCAGACGGATGTATTCGGCCAAATCGGCCATTATAGCTTGCCCTTCGGCGGTTACACTCATCCCTAACGGCGAAAACTCGACCAGTCCGGCATCTTTCAGCCAATCCACCTGTGCCCTGACCACCCGCTCCCCCATATGGAGCAGCGTTGCCAGCGCCCGCCGGCCTACCGGCTGGGTATGCTGGATATGGCGCAGGAGATTGTATCTTGCTTCAATAATTTGTGTAAGTTCAGGCGCAAATTTGCGCTGCAGTTGAATGATTTTTTCCATACTAGCTCCCCGGGCTAAAGTAAGTCCCACATGTACATATCATGTCCCATATTGAATAAAAAATATCGATTTCACTTTATAATGTTCGCTAGTCATAATGAAAATCCTGCCTGATTATCTATTATCCGGCATTTTTTCTCCTGCAATTACCTGGCGTTAATTTTTCCCTGATACACAATGCCTTGTTTTGGATCAACAGTAACCGTCATGCCGTCAGTCAAACGCTCGGTGGCGCCATCGGCACCGACAATGACAGGTATGCCAAAGCTAATGCCGACAACAGCGGCGTGAGAAGTAAGCCCGCCCTCTTCGGCAATAATGGCTCCCGCCTGGGCGGCATACACCGCGGTTTCCTCATCAACCGCCTTTAGTACCAGAACATCGCCTTTTTGAAATTTAGCTTTCAGCTCTTTGACCGAGCGGGCAATGCACAGTTTCCCGGCCGCCGCCAACCGGCCAATCCCCGTCCCTTTAAGTAGAATATTGCCGACAACATGCACCCGGATCATATTCGTGGTTCCCGAGGTTCCTGACGGAACGCCGGCAGTAACAACAACCAGATCACCTTCTTTGACTGCGCCGGCCGCTAACGCGCTGCCGATGGCATTGGCCGTCATCTCGTCCGTGCTGGTTGCATCCGGCGCCAATACCGGGTAGACACCCCAGTACAGCAGCGAACGGCGCAAGGTATTTTCCCGGGGAGTAACGGCAATAATGGCTGATTTCGGGCGGTATTTTGATACCATTCTGGCGGCATGGCCTGTGTGGGTTGCAGCAAGTATGGCTGCCGCTCCCAGACCGTGAGCCACCTGGACACTGGCATGACTAATGGCCTCGGTTGTCGTTTTTTCCTGGCCAATCCCTTTAGCCAGCAGCATTCGGTCATACGGCAGGGACGCTTCTATGCGTACAGCCAGTTTGGCCATAGTTTGCACCGCTTCCACCGGATACTGCCCTGACGCCGTTTCACCACTGAGCATGATGGCGTCAGACCCGTCTAAGATCGCGTTGGCGACATCACTGGCTTCCGCCCGTGTAGGCCGGGGATTTGTCAGCATGGATTCCAGCATTTGGGTAGCCGTTATCACCGGTTTACCGGCCTTATTGCATTTCTCAATAATCATCTTCTGCACCAGCGGCACTTCTTCTACCGGAATTTCCACCCCTAAGTCACCTCTGGCTACCATTACCCCGTCGGTTACCTTAAGAATTTCATCAATCCGTTTAACACCTTCGGCATTTTCTATTTTAGCGATAATATCAATATCATTTTGCACACCGGCCTCTTCCAGCAGCTTGCGGATAGCCAGGATATCACCGGCCCGCTGCACAAAAGAAGCGGCAATGAAGTCGATGCCTTGTTTGATCCCGAATTGAATATCGGCGACATCCTGGTCGGCTAATAACGGCAATTTGACATATACACCCGGTGCAGCCACCCGCTTGCGGTCTGAAATGAGTCCGCTGTTTTGCACAGTTGTCGTGATATCCTGCCCGGATACGGCTTCCACCTTCAGGCTGATAAGTCCGTCAGAAAGCAAAATCATATCCCCTGGCGCTATTTCTTCATGAAAATGCGGGTGATTGACTGCCGCCACCGAATTATTGCCGACAATATCCCGGGTGGTCAGGGTGAAGGTTTGGCCCTGTGACAGGATTGTCTTGCCCCCTTCAAACTTTCCCAGCCGCATTTCCGGCCCTTTATTATCCAGCATAATGGCCACCGCCAGCTTAGTGGCCCGCGCCGCTTCCCGCACCATAGCGATGCGCCGGGCATGCTCTTCGTGAGAACCATGGGAAAAATTAAATCTGGCGACATTCATTCCTGCCAGCAGCAGGTTTTCCAGCACACCGGGTTTATCAGTGCTTGGCCCGACTGTACAGATAATCTTTGTTTTTTTCATCTGCATCCCCCTATTATTTAGTACTGAGCAACTTTTCTAACCACATCATAGGCCTGATCCCGGGCGATGGTAAAACCATTGATCCCGGCTTTTGCCAGCAAAACCGCACAGCGTTTATCCTTATCGGTAGTCTCCAGGAAGGCTTGGCGTAACCGCTCTGACAGCTCAGAAGGTATTTCCGGCCTGCAGACAATGGCATCTTTGGGTATTGCTTCTGTCTGAGCCAGAATTGCCAGCCTTTCCACCGGATACCCTTTGCTTCTGGCAGTCTCTATCGCCTCAGAATACGTGGCGCCGCCGTCAACAATCCCCTCAAGCACTGCCTCGATAACCCGGTTATGACTGCCTAAAAATACCGTTTCCCCAAAGAAAGTGTCGGCATTTTTACCGCGCTGCGCCAGCAGGGCCCGCGGATAGATATAGCCGGATGCCGATTGGCGGTCCACAAAGGCAAACTTTTTACCCTGTAAGGCATCAAGCGTATTGCCTTTTTCTTTTGCGCCAATGATAAGGCCGGTGTAGGACGCGCTATGATTGACAACAGGCGTAACCAGCGGCATAAGTTCGCCCGCCCGCTTCGCCGAAACATAAGCAAACGGCGAAAACCAGCCTACATCCACAATTCCGTCAAACATGGCCCGGCCAAGCGCATCATAGTCGGAGACGATGATAACCCGGGCACACAAGCCAACCTTTTGGGCCACATGCTGCAAGATGGGGACATAGGTTTCGCGGATGATTTGCGGAATGGTAAAGGGATTTACACCAACTACAATATCTGTGGCCGACTTGGACTTCACAGCCACCGATTGCAGTTTGTCGGCCACGATGGTAATGGCCTTGGCATGGGCAAAAACCTGTTCCAGATTTTCTTGCTGCAGGTTGACACTGGCCTGTATGGATTGGGTATTTGCCGCAATTTCCACCGTCGCCGTGCCAATAATCCCGATAGCTGACGCCATTTGTTCGGTGGTAAGTGTCTGGCTTTCAGATAATTGGCATAGCCGCTCCACCGTGCTGCCAATACCGGTAATATGTTCAACAATGTCCTGCATGGCCTGGGTGGACTGGCGGGCCATGGTTTCCATTCCTGCCAGTCTGTCCCGGCCTGCCAGCATGCTTGCCGTTACCTGGGCAGTCTCTCTGGTAATATCACCGATAACGGCATCCACTTCCTGGGTAATTTGCGCGCTTTCCCCGGCAAGGTTTCTTACCTCCTGGGCAACAACCGCAAACCCCCGCCCGTGTTCCCCGGCCCTGGCGGCCTCAATGGCCGCATTTAATGCCAGCAGATTGGTCTGACTGGCAATCCGCTGTATCTTGCCGGTAAACTCACTAATTCGCCGGGAAGCTTCATTTAAGCCGTCTACCGAGCGCGCCGCCGCCTCAACCACCCGCGCTACATCGGTCATGGTATTGGTCACATGAATAAACTCTTCCTGGCTCTTTACCGTCAACTCCAGGGAAGCCCTGCATTGTTCAAGCACTTCCCGCGACGAATGGGTCACAACGCCGGCAGTGGCTGCGGTTTCCTCGATGCCGGCAGCGGTCTCCTCTGTACTGCTGGCATTATTTTCGGTTTCTCTGGCTACGGCTTTTGACAGTTCTCCCAATTGGGTTAACGCGGTTTTACTTTGCTGCATCTCCCAGACTACCTGCTGAGATATAAACGCTAAATCGCCGGCAATGCCAAACATGTCAATGGTATCGGCAGAGCCATCCGGTTTATGCGCCGCAGCAAGTGGGACTGTTTTTACTTTTCCCGGTTCCTGCGCGCAGGCTGCTTGTTTGAACAGTCCTGTTGCAAGTTGTGCCATCCAGCTTCGTCTTTTTTCCATACGTCATCCTTCACCTCTTACGTATGTGCTACTATTTCCTTTCGTAGGCAGCCCTTACGAGGGAAATGGGATGGGCTGTCTTAACCCCGGCACCATGGGCAATCTGCAGGCGGCAGGTGCCGCAGTCGGAAAGCGCGGTAGTTACACCGCTGGCCTTAATGGTCTCGAACAGATTGCTGCCAATATTCATGGCTATCTCATATTTGTCTGCTTTAAAGCCGTAGTTGCCGGAGATGCCGCAGCAGCCGGCATCGGCAGCCACCACCTCAATACCGGGAAGCATACGGATAAGTTCCAGGCCGGGGGTGCCAATGCCCTGCACTCTGAGATGGCAGGGGGCATGATACATATAGCGGCCTGCCTGTTTGGCAAAATTGGTATTAAGCCGTCCCTGGTCATAAAGCTCCAGTAAAAACTCCGAGATATCATAGACACGGCCGGCCACAAGCTGTTGATCCTCAATGTCGAACAGCTCCTGGTATTCCTGCTTAAGCATCAAACCACAACTGGTACAAGCCGTTATAATCGGAAGCCCCTGCTTAGCATACTGCTGTAAGATCGTCATATTCTTCCGGGCGTTGGCCTCGGCTTCCTCCATATACCCGTTAACCACCAGCGGCGAACCGCAGCATACGGTATCTTCCGGGACAATTACCTGGAAGCCGCTCAATTGCAGCACGGCCACAACATCAAGTCCGACCTGCGGCTGATTATAGTTCACAAAACACCCCGGGTAAAATACCACCTTATCGGCCTGCGGCTTTTGTTTAATTTTCCGGAACTGTTTGGTAAAGGATGCGGCTGCATAGGCCGGCAGCGGCATTTGGTCAGATATCCCGATCCCCTTTAGTACCGTCTTGCTCAGAAGATTATGCATGCCCATATTGGCAAGACCGGGAGTAAGGCCGGCCATTTTGGCCATTTGCTCGCCATGGGACAACAGCCAATCCCGCAGCGGCTGCTTATGGGTCTTGTAATAGTTGGCTCTGGCCTTCATATTCAAGGTGGAAATGGGTACCCGCGAGGGGCAGCTGATATCACAGTTTTTACAATTAGAACAATATTCCAGCGCAGCCTCATACTCTTCGTCCAATAACCGGAACCGTTCACCGGCCGGACCTGCCAGCTTGGGGCCCCGGAACTCCCGCACAGCCTGAGTGACCGGGCAGTGAACCACACAAGCGGTACAGGACGTACAACTGTCCGGATTGTAATGATGTTTTTTCATAGTTATTCTCTCCTATACAGACATACCGGCTTTATAACCAGATACCAGCGCTACTCCATTGCCCGACTTTTCCAGGCAATAATCGTAGCCAGCCAGGTTACGACCGGCAATATAGACATTATCAAGCAGTATCCGCCCCTGTGCATCTACCGGCCGCAGGCTGGCATCCACGTTAATACCAATTTTGGCAAAAGGCTGGGCTGTACCGGTAAACAGTCTGAGGGTTCCCCAGTCTTCCTTATCGGCCGGAGCAGTTACCGGCAGGTTGCATACGGTTTCACTCACACTGTCATGTTCTGCCACAAGGCCGCCGCCAAAAAAGCCGCCGGTAGCCAGAATAACCGCCTTCGTATGATAGGTGCGTTCACGGTCAATGTTGCCGGTGACAACAGCCGCAACCCCGTTACCGTCTTGCTTTACCCCAATGGCATGTGCCTGTTCCATGATGCTGACTCCCAGCTTTTTAGCCCGCTCGAGCAGCATGGCGCGTAACCGCAAACCGGTAACAGAGGTCGGCATAATGACGGTTTCCACAAAAGTGCAGTTAAGCATTTTTTCCAAAGTATCCTTAACGGCGTAACCCGGCCGGACCCCCAAAACAGGCGGAATAATTACAACACTGCCTGGTTTTAGCTGTTTTGACAATTGTTCCCGGCAAGCCTGCTGCCCCTGAATTGTGTCCAGCCATCTGGCAATATCCACGGTGCTCACATCCCGCCCGCCGCGAAAGCCAGGATCAATTTCCAGCTTTTCATACTGTTTTTGATACCCCGGCAGCTTGCTTAAGCCTTTGATCACCAGTTCAGGATAATAATCCTTCAACCGGGTAAATCCGGCCACCACTACCTGGCTGGCAGTCTGAACAGCCGCCGTATCCATAGTCAGCGGCACCAGACAGCTGGGTTTTAAGGTGCCGATAGCTGTCGGCAGCCACTGCATCTCGTTAAGGCTGCCCTGATAGGCAAAGCCTTCTTGCTGACAAAGCGTCAGAAAAAAGTCCACTGCCGCTGTAATTGTCTCCATACCGGCCTTGGTGTACGGATGTTCCGGCGGCAAACTTGCCAGTCCTGTACGGGGATTGGCCACCGGGGTGCCGCCTGACAAATAGCCCAGGATATCGATAGTACCGCCGCCAATAGCCAGTGTGCCGGCACCGGCGGTCATAAGCGTAACCTTTTTTCCTCGTCCGGCTGCGGTAATGGCTGCTGTCAGGCCAGCAAGACCGCCGCCGATTACAATAACATCACTTGTTCTCATGATCGACCGCTCCATCTATATTTAATGCCGCCGCATAGATGCCCCGCATCAATTCGGCTTCCCGCAACTGATTCCCCCACAGCACCGGCCGGATACCATTCCAGCGGGCCTCCAAAAAATCCTCAATAAGCCGGGGGGCATCCTTGCCGGTAATTAACTCATTGGCTGCAGCTGCCCCTACGCCGCGAAAACCGCAAAAGGCTCCCTGACAAGTCCCCATACCCATGCGCGTTTTGCGCCGTACATCTTCCAGACTGTAGCTGGTATCATCGGCCGCCATAGCCTCGACTTCAGCCAGAGTAACCATTTCACACTCGCATAAGAGCTGCCGCTTAGCCGGGTCGGTTTCCATGGCTTTTACGACTTCGGGAAATTTGGGCCCAAGCCGGGAAGCCGCCCGGTCAACACCATAGGCCGGGAAAAACCGTCTGGCCGCTTCGATATCGGCGGCTGCCGCATCGGCAATCATCGGTTCGGCGGCAGTCCGGCACTCAGCCATGACACCAAGGTGTTCACATACCTTGTCAGCCATCTTTTCGGCCATAAGCCGGTAGGTCGTCAGTTTACCGCCGACAATTGTCGCCATGCCTTTGAGGCCGTCCTGTTCATGATCAATGATGGTAAAATTGCGGGAGGCCGCCCTGCCGGCCGCCGGATCGGCGCTGTAGAGCGGGCGGGTTCCGGCAAAGGTCCTGAGGATACGGTAATGATAAATATCTTCAAATAATGGCTGGCCGATTTTCAGCAGGGTGGCCACCTCGGCTGCCCGCGGGATGGTGTCGTCAGGCCTGGTTGCCGGCGAAGAAGTTGTGCCGAAAATAGTAATTGAACCGTGCGGCACAAAGATATCACCGTCAGACGGCGGCCGCAGCCTGTTGACAATCCGGCTGGTAAACCGGTGGTTAAAGGCAATCAACACCCCTCTGTCAGGACTGACATGAACGTCCACTCCGGCCAGATGCGCTACCTGTCCCACCCAGGAGCCAGTGGCGTTGACAATATAATCACAGGCAATTGAGCCGGTCTGGCCTGTAAGGGTATTTCTGACCTTAACTCCCACCACCTGATTATTTACATGTTCAATAGCGGTTACTTCCGTATAGGTTAATGCTTCCCCCCCATACTTACGGGCTGATATAACATTTTGCCAAACCAGACGGAAGCCGTCTATGGCGGAATCCGGCACCCGGTAAGCGGCAACCGCCCTGCCGGAAAGCTGCGGTTCCAGGCGTCTGGCTTCTGCCGGGGTTATGGGGATGGCCGGAATATTCACCTGCGCACAGGCTGTCACCCACGCGGCTTCAAAGGCTTCGTCATCCTCCGGCAGCCTGACAAACAAACCCTCAGTTTCTTCCACCGCGTGTCTGGCCACTTTCCGCAAAATCATATTTTCTTCAATACATTCCTGCGCCGATTCGGCATCTTTTACCGCATACCGGCCGCCGCTGTGCAACAGCCCGTGAAAGCGCGAGCTTGTGCCATAAGCCAAATCTTTTTGTTCAACTAAAATTGTTTTTACACCGCGCATGGACAAATCCCGGAGAATACCAACCCCGGTTGCCCCGCCGCCGATGACTACTACAGTAGCTTGCCTCATAATTTATATCCCCTTTGCGAGAATTCTGCCTTTTGTCAGGGCAAAAAAAGGTAGAGAAGTCCCCTTGGGCCAACGATCCGGCGCAAGAAGGACTTCTCTTCATCTCTAAGTCCGTTGTATAGCGTTTTTAAAAACTGAATTCTTTACTCTTCCCAATCCATCGAGCGCTTAACTGCCTTTTGCCAGCCTTTATAGAGTTTGGCACTTTGCTCGCCTGCCATCTTCGGCTCGAAACGATTGTCAAGTTTCCAGTTCTTAATCAACTCTTCCTTGTTGCCCCATACGCCAACAGCCAAGCCGGCCAGATAGGCGGCACCCAAAGCGGTAGTTTCGGTAACCTGCGGACGGTCAACCGGAACGCCCAGAATATCTGCCTGGAACTGCATAAGGATATTGTTTACCACCGCGCCGCCGTCCACTTTGAGGGCTTGCAGCTTGATATCGGAGTCGGCTTCCATCGCGCTTAACACATCTTTGGTCTGATAAGCCATGGAATCAAGGGTAGCCCGAACCACATGGGCCTTGGTAGTGCCGCGGGTCAGACCGAGAATCGCGCCGCGGGCGGTCATGTTCCAATATGGAGCACCCAGGCCGACAAAGGCAGGAACAACATACACGCCTTCGGCATCGCTGACTTTTTGGGCAAAGTATTCGGAGTCAGGAGCGGCATCAATCAGCTTGAGACCGTCGCGCAGCCATTGAACTGCCGAACCGGCAACGAAAATACTGCCTTCCAAAGCATACTCAACCTTGCCTTCAATTCCCCAGGCAATGGTGGTTAACAGGCCGTTCTTTGACTCATACACCTTGTCGCCGGTGTTCATCAGCATGAAGCAACCGGTTCCATAGGTGTTTTTCGCCATACCGGGCTGGAAGCAGGTTTGACCGAACAAGGCGGCCTGCTGGTCACCGGCGGCGCCGGCAATCGGCACAGCAGCACCAAAGAATGCCGCGGGGTCGGTATGACCGTAAACTTCGCTTGACGGATGCACTTCCGGCAGCATGGAAGCCGGCACAGTCAGGGCGGCCAACAGTTCTTCATCCCATTTGAGCTCGCGGATATTATACATTAAAGTCCGGGAGGCATTGGAGTAGTCGGTGACATGTACCTTGCCGCCTGACAGTTTCCAGATCAGCCAGGTATCAATCGTGCCGAAAAGCAGTTCGCCGTTTTCCGCTTTAGCCCGGGCGCCTTCGACATTATCCAGGATCCATTTTACCTTGGTGCCGGAAAAATAAGCGTCAATTACCAGACCGGTTTTTTTACGGAAAGTGTCTTCCAGGCCTTTGGCCTTCAAGTCATTGCAGATGTCCATGGTTTGGCGGGACTGCCAGACAATCGCATTATATACCGGTTTGCCTGTTGCTTTCTCCCATACCACCGTGGTTTCACGCTGGTTGGTAATCCCTATGGCCGCGATATCGGCGGTACTGATGCCGGCTTTGGCCACAGCTTCAGCGACAACGCCAATTTGGGAACCCCAGATTTCATCGGCATTGTGCTCTACCCAGCCTGGTTTGGGAAAAATCTGAGTAAACTCTTTTTGGGCAACTGCAACAATATTGGATTCCGAATCGAAGACGATAGCCCGCGAACTGGTTGTTCCTTGGTCAAGCGCAAGTACGTATTTTTTAGACATGACAGCAACTCCCTTATTTTTAATTTATATTTGGAGATTTCTTGTGTGAAATCCCAATTACAGCATTCCGGCGGCTTTAGCCACTATTACGGCCAGCCCTGCACCCATCATTGGGCCAAGCACCGGAATCCAGGAATACCCCCAGTCAGAACCGCCTTTACCGGCAATCGGCAAAATAGCATGGGCAATACGGGGACCAAGGTCACGGGCAGGGTTAAGCGCATAACCGGTAGGACCGCCAAGGCTGAGACCCAGTGCCCATACCAGCATACCTACCAGATAAGGGCCAAAACCAGGAGCCAGACCGCCAACAGGCTTGGAGAAGATAGCAAATATTCCGATAACTAACATCGCAGTGGCGATAATTTCGCATAAGAGATTGGAAAAGGTATTACGGATTGCAGGAGCTGTACTGAATACCGCCAATTTTAAGCCTTTATCTTCCGTAGCTTCCCAGTGTGGCAGGAAGGCCAGCCAAACAATCGTGGCACCCGCAATACCGCCGGCAATTTCAGCCAGCATGGTAACAACCGCATGACCAGGCTCATATACGCCTAAGAACATTTTAGCAAAAGTAACTGCCGGGTTAAGATCGGCCTGGGGCGCGCCGGTAGCGATGGCGCTGAATACGCCAAGCATAACGGCCATGGCCCAGCCTGTTACAATAGTCAGCCAACCGGCACCCTCGGCTTTGGATTTTGATAAAAGGCAGTTAGCGACAACGCCGCAACCAAAAATACACAGAACCATTGTGCCAAAAAATTCACCAAACAAATTTGTCATAAATAAGACCCTCCTCTTCTTCTATAACGCATTAGACTTCCTGACAATAGCTGCTGATCCTGTCTGCCGTCTGACCGCCTCCTTACAGGGACAAAAAAATAAAGTCAAAATTAACACCAGAACAGCCAATGCTGTCCAGATGGAAATTCGGACTTTTCTTTATCTCTGTCCCATATTCTTATGAGTATATATATTCTACTCCCTTTTTATAATTCCTGCTTATTTCGAAGAGTTTGAAAAGTTATTATTTTCACTCATCTTCCAGCTTATTTACTTCACGAATTATGACTACGGCTGCAGCTGCGGCGCTGCCGGGAAGAGGCAGACTCCCTGCCTGAGTCATCCCCATAATTCGCGCTTGCTGGCACTCACGGCACTTAGACCGCTGTTAATGGCCTGCTTAATATCTTCCGCCGTATGCATTAGTCCGCCGCCCAAAATCGGCAACCCGGTCAAAGCGGCCAATTCTGCCACCACGTTCGCCGGAACAGAAGCAGGCAGCAGTTCCAGTGCATCCGGTTTATAGCCTTTAAGCAAATTTACGCCGGTTTTAATGGCTTCCGAATCCATTAAAAATAAGCGATGAATAACCAGCATCCCGGATTCACGGGCCAGTTTTCCCAGTTGCGGTTTAGTTGTAATAACAGCTGCCACACCCATGCGGGCTAAAAATACAATACCTGCTTTATCCTTGCCAACACCGCCCAGTAGATCCAGGTGCACCAGGGCGCGCTTCTTTTTGGCCCGGGCTTGCACCAACAGCTCCGGCAATATGTTGATATCACCAAACAGCAGGCTGATACTGGGACTGGAGGAATGCTCCAGCGCATACTTAAAATCCTCATAATTACGTGGTGCGGGTATGACATAGCCGTTGCATAGCAGTTTTACAATACTGCACGCTGCCATCAGGCATTCACCGCCTCAATAATAGTTTTTTTGTTCTTTATTCGCCATTACTTTACAGATACCTTTCGGCATTACAATATTTAGTTCCCATTTAATGTAAAATTTTAAAAGTAAATTCACTGTCAACCTGAAAAGGTAACAGTGAATTTACAGCTTTTCCAGTACTTAATGCCTTTTGCGCTTGCTGGAGGCGGCAATTCCCAATTCTTCCCGGTACTTGGCAATAGTCCGCCGTGAAAGCATAATTCCCTTGCTGTTAAGCGTATCGCACAACGCCTGGTCGCTTAACGGCTGGCTCTGGTCTTCGGCGGCAATCAGTTCCTTGATCTCCTGTTTCACCCGGCTGGCCGATACGTCTTCCCCATCGGCTCCCTGTACGCCGGAGGTGAAAAAACTATGCATACCGAAAACCCCATGCGGCGTGGCCATATATTTATTGGCTGTAGCCCGGCTTACCGTTGATTCATGAACCCCGATCTGCTCGGCTACCTTTTTCATGGTCAGCGGCCGGATGCATTTGGGGCCGGCATCAAAAAATTCACTCTGCAGGCCAATGATGGCCTCTGTCACATTATATAAGGTACGCCGGCGCTGTTCGATGCTTTTGATCAGCCAAACGGCGGCATTAATCCGGCCTTCCACATATTTTCGCGCATCGCTGTCGGCATCCCGGGCAATTTCGCGGTAATAGGGATTGATGGATATCTGCGGCACATAATTATCATTAATATGGATGCTATAGCCATTGTTCACCCGTTCGACAGTAACATCAGGAATAATATAGGCTGCCTGGCCACCGCCAAAGGCCTGCCCCGGTTTGGGATCAAGGGTACGGATTATATCAACAGCCTGCTGCACCTCATGCATCGAACAATGCTGTTTGTCGGCAATTTGCTTATACCGGCCTGCGGCTACCTGGTCAAGATGGTCTTTGATCACGGCAATTGCCAAATCAATTTTCGCGCTGTCGCCTTCCGACTGTTTGTGTTCCAGTTGGAGGAGCAAGCATTCTTGCAGGCTGCGGGCGCCTACGCCCAGGGGATCAAAGGTTTGAATAATTTGCAGCACCTCAATTACCGCCGCTTCTTCCACCCCTAGCCGAAGCGCAGCCTCGGCGGTTGTGTCGCATAAATAACCATTATCATCAATGCAGCCGATAAGATATTTGCCGATCATCAGGTGCGAGGCCTCAAACACGGCAAAATGCAGTTGCATTTCCAGATAATCCTGCAGCGAAACGGCGTCAGTATCAGCGATTTCCCGCCGCGGTGCCGGTTCGGCGGCTCCTGAATGGGTACTGCCGGTTGTTTGCTTGCCGCTTAGTAAATATTCCATCCAGCCATCGGCTTCCGGCTGGGTGTCGTACTCACGGACGGGTGCTTCGGCTTCCATTGCAGGTTCCTCCCCGTTCCCGTCTGCGGTTGGTTCAAGTACCGGATTTTCCAGTAATTCCTTTTCCACCAATGCCGCCAGCTCGGTGGCCGGCAGCTGGAGAATCGCAATTGCCTGGCGTAATTGGGGAGTCATTATTAACTTTTGTGTGGTTTCCAGTTTAAGCCCGTAATCCAATTGCACAGCGTTAACCCCCCCTCAGGTCTATGCCTGTCCTTCTATCATAATACTATGACAATTCTTACTAATTTATGTCAGCAAATTCGCGGTAATTGTTCACCTGACAACATGTCCAGGAGACGCAATCCGCCTACTGTGGTTTTAAGTGCCACCTGCCCGGCCGGCTGCTCGGTCACACTGCCGATAATACAGGCCTCACCGGCTAGCGGATGCTGGCGCATGATTGTCAGAACTTTATCACTATATTCTTTTTCGACAAAAACAACCACTTTTCCTTCATTGGCAAGGTATAAAGGGTCAAATCCCAATATTTCGCAGACAGCCTGTACTTCCGGCCTCACCGGCAAAAGGCTTTCCTCCAGAATTATCCCGACACCGGCGTCGCCGGCAATCTCATTCAGCGTTGTCGCCAGCCCGCCCCGGGTAGGGTCCCGCAGCATAGTAATCGCCGGCACTTCGGTAAGCATGGCCTGGATGAGCTTGTTCAGCGGCGCGCAATCGCTGACAATCTTTGCCGGCAGTGTCAGTCCATGCCGTTCACTCATAACAGCAATGGCATGATCCCCCAGATAACCGCTGACAATAACTGCCTGACCCGGCTTAACCCGTTTGGCGGTAATATCTGCCCCAGGCTGCAGGAGGCCAATGCCGGCGGTATTGATATAGATACCGTCCACCGCTCCTTTTTCCACAACCTTCGTATCACCGGTAACAATCTGAACACCAGCTTCCCGGGAAGCCAGCCGCATGGAGGCTACAATCCGCTCAAGTTCAGCAGCAGGCAGCCCTTCTTCTAAAATGAACCCGGCGCTCAGATACAGCGGCACGGCACCGCACATAGCCAAATCATTGACAGTACCGCAAACAGCCAATTTGCCGATATCGCCACCGGGGAAAAAGCGCGGTTTTACCACATAGCTGTCGGTGGCAAACGCCAGGCTGGCACCGCCGGCAAGGACTCTGGCCCCGTCATGCAGTTCGTCCAGTGCCGGATTGCTGAAAGCCGGCAGAATAATATTTTTCAGCAAGTCATGGCTGAGGCGGCCGCCGCTGCCATGTCCCAGCAGAATCTGTTCCTGTTTTTTATGCATAGGTCCACCGTCCTTGGCCGTATTTATACCAGGCGGCGCAGGCTCCTTCCACCGACACCATACAGGCTCCCACCGGCTGCTCCGGCGTGCAGCTCCGGCCAAAATGCGGGCAGGCATCCGGCACAATCAGGCCGCGCAGCACTTCACCGCAGCGACAGCCGGCCGGTTCACGGGTTACCACATTGTCTAACGGCAGTCTGGTTTGCGCGTCAAAATGCCGGTACTCCGGCCGTAAGGCAAGGCCTGAGCCGTCAATGCCGCCAAACCCGCGCCAATTGGCGGCTGCAGGTTGGTATACCTGTTCAAGAATCTTCCTGGCTGACGGATTACCTTCCGGCTTTACCACCCGCCGGTATTGATTGGCCAACTCGGCTTTGCCGCCAGCAAGCTGTTCGATTAAGATATAGATGGCCTGCAGGATATCGAGAGCTTCAAAACCGGTAACGACAGCAGGCACCTGATAGGTTTCCGCGACAAACCGGTAAGGTTCCAGGCCGCTGATAGCTGCCGCATGCCCTGGCAGCAAAAAGCCATCTACCTTGCCGTCCGGTGCCGACAGGATGGTCTGCAAGGCAGGCGGCACCAGCTTATGCGCCGACAGTACCAAAAAGTTGTCCAGGCCCTGCTGCTCAGCCTGCAGCACGGTAGCCGCCGCGGTGGGAGCGGTTGTCTCGAAACCAACCGCCAGAAAAATCACCTTTTTCCCCGGATTATCCCGGGCAACCGGCAGGCTTTCCAATGGCGAGTAAACAATGCGGATATCGGCTCCCCGCGCTTTTTCCGCCATCAGCGTGGAGTCGGAACCCGGCACCTTGAGCATATCGCCAAAGGTGGTAATAATGGTGTCCGGCCGCCGGCTATAAGCTATCGCGGTATCCAGATACTCATTGGGCGTGACACATACCGGGCAGCCCGGCCCGCTGACCAGCTCCACAGACGCCGGCAGCAACTGCCGGATACCGCTGCGGAAAATGGCCACCGTATGGGTGCCGCATACTTCCATCAGGCGCACCGGCCGGCTGACCCGCCTGGCTATGCCTTCCGTAAAAAAGGCCGCGGCGCGGGCTGTTTCCTCAGCTGTCAACCGCATATTGTTCCAGCTCCTTAAATAATTCCAAAGTACGCCTTGCTTCTGCCTCATCAATGGCCTGAATGGCAAAACCGGCATGGATTAACACATAGTCGCCCACCGCAGCCTCCGGCAGCAGCATCAGACTAATCTGACGGGTTACGCCGCTGACCGTAACGGTGGCCATATATTCGCTGCGTTCTGTTATTTGGGCAGGAACGGCCAAACACATAATTATCTGCTCCTTTCCCCGGCAATGACGGCCTGGCCGAGCGCCAGACCGCCGTCATTGGTCGGTACCTGCCGGTGAAGATATATTGTCAGCCTGTTTTGCGCGAGCATTCCGATAATTTGTTGTAATAAGGTAATATTCTGGAAAACCCCGCCGCTTAAGACGATCTCCCGGATGCCGGCGGCCCGGCTGATATGTCGTGCAACCTCACAAGTAGCTGCCGCCAGCGTTGTATGAAAGTCGGCGGCAAGCTGCGCGCTGGCTGTGCCTGCCTGGATTTCCCGGCACAGGGCGCCAAATAGCGGCCTGTAGTCCAGTACCCAGCTTCCCCCGGTTTCACTGACAGCATATGGCAGCACCCTGCCGTTATGGCCCTGAGCCGCCAGTTCAAGCTCAACAGCGGCCTGGCCTTCATAATTAATGGTGCGGCGAATACCCAGCAGCGCGGCGGCAGTGTCGAACCACCGGCCGGCACCTGAGGCCAGCGGAGTATTAATGCCCTTTGCCGCAGCCGCCAGCACCAATTCCCAGCCAGGCGGCAGCGCCTGTGCCAGCGGTATATTCCGGTTAACAAAGTCCTGGCCATACAGTTCCTGCAGCCACCAGAGAGCCGGCCGCCAGGGCTCGCGAATGGCTTTAGCCCCGCCCGGCAGCGGCAGTGTCGCCAGATGTCCTGCCCGGCGGTATTCTTTTAGGTCAGCTACCAGAAATTCGCCGCCCCACAAGGTGCCGTCCGGGCCATAGCCGGTACCGTCAAAAGCAATGCCGATAACCGGACCTTGCAAATGATGTTCGGCCATAACGGCGGCAATATGGGCATGGTGATGCTGCACCGCAACTATCGGCAAGTCAAGCGCCGCCGCATATTTTGTTGACAGATACCCGGGATGCAGGTCACAGGCAACCACCTGCGGCGTAACACTAAGCAGCCGCTGATAATGCTCAATGGCTTCCACATAGGACTGATAGGTAGGCAGATTTTCCAAATCGCCGGTATGGGCGCTTAAGAAAGCCTGCTTGCCTCTTGTCAGGCAAAAAGTGTTTTTCAGTTCACCGCCCACAGCCAGCACCGGCGGCAGCTCACGCGCCAGGTTGACAGGCGCCGGTACATACCCCCGGCTGCGCCGGATAAAATAAGGCTGCTCCTCCACCACTCTGACTACCGAATCATCAGCCCGGCAATAAATATCCCGGTCATGAACCAAAAAATAATCGGCAATGGTATTAAGACGCGCCAATGCGTCATCATCCTGATAGGCAATAGGCTCATCACTGCTGTTGCCGCTGGTCATAACCCAGATATCGTCCTGGCCCAGCAGCAGGTAATGCGCCGGGGTATAGGGCAGCATCATGCCGATATAAGGATTGCCGGGGGCAATACTGCCAGCCAGCCGGCAGTTGTCCCTTTTCGCCAGAAGCACCACCGGTCTTGCCGCACTGGTCAGCAGTTGTTCTTCGGCAGCAGACACCAGGCAATGCGCTTTGGCGGCTGCCAGACTGCCGGCCATCAAGGCAAACGGCTTATCTTCGCGGACTTTGCGCGCTCTCAGCCGGGCCACCGCCGCCTCGTCCCTGGCGTTAACCGCCAGATGATAACCGCCAATCCCTTTTACCGCCAGAATGGAACCCCCTGCTATGAGTTTTGCGGCCCTGGCAAATATATCCCCGTCGCTGAGCGGCCGCCCGGCATTATCAAGCAGCCGGTAAGCCGGGCCGCATACCGGACAGGCGTTAGGCTGGGCATGAAAACGGCGGTTGGCGGGATTGTCATATTCCGCCTGGCAGGCCGGACACATGGTAAACCGGCGCATGGTGGTAGCCTGCCGGTCGTAGGGAATATCCTCAATGATGGTAAAACGGGGACCGCAGTCGGTGCAGTTGATAAAAGGATAACGGTAACGCCTGTCGTCCGGCTGCAAAAGTTCCCTGACACAGTTAGGGCAGGTGGCCACATCGGGCGAAACCAGCGCTGTCTTGCACTGGCCGTCAACACTGGGCCTGATGCTGAAGCCGGCATAGCCGCAGGGTTCACGGCAGGCCACCGTAATGGCATCAATGACGGCCAGCGGCGGAGCCTGGTGCTTCAGGGCCGCGATAAAGCCGTCAATGGCCGTCTGGCTTCCTTCCAGCTCCAGTTCCACACCGTTGGCATTATTTGACACCCAGCCGCGTACCCCATACTGCTCGGCCAGATTATAGACAAAGGGGCGGAAACCCACCCCCTGGACGATACCGGTTATATGGATATGAACAGCTGTGTTAGTCATAAACAGACTCCTTACTGCTCCCGTTTTAGCTTAATCGGTTGGTCATGCCGCTGGGACCAGCTTACTCCTGGCCTGCGATCGCCAGCTTGGCCTGGATCATAATGGCACATTCCAGACGCTTTTTCTGGAGTTCACAGCCCAGCTCATAGGGCTGATGCAGGTCATTATGGAACAAATCAGCATTGGCATGGCAACCGCCGCTGCAGTAGAATCTGGCCCAGCATTCGCGGCAGGCCGGCTTATTCAGCACATGCGCCTGACGGAATTGCACCGGCATGGCGGTGTTGGTCACGCCTTCATAAATGCTGCCTAATTTGTATTCGTCACGGCCGACAAACTGATGGCAGGGATACAAATCCCCTTCCGGCGTTACGGCAAAATACTCATGTCCGGCGCCACAGCCGCTCAGGCGTTTGGCAACACAGGGGCCGTTGCTTAAATCAAGATTAAAGTGAAAAAACTCAAAGCCTTTGCCGGCCAGCTTGCGGGCCAGATACTCTTCTGCCAGAATTTCATATTGTTGAAACAGTTCCGGCAGGTGAGCTTCAGTCAAAGCATAGTCCGCATCTTTAGCCACTACCGGCTCCACCGATAATTGGGCAAAGCCCGCATCGGCCATTGCCAGCACATCGGCGGCAAAATCAAGGTTATAGGCCGTAAAGGTGCCACGCAGATAATAATTCTGGCCCTCGCGCGCATCCACTACCTGTTTGGACAACCGGGCAGCCTTCTCATAGCTGCCTTTGCCGTTAGCGGCAGGACGCATGCGGTCATGAACCTCCTGCCGTCCGTCCAGGCTAAGCACCAGGCTGATGTTATTGTCATTCAGATAATTAATGATGTCATCTGTGAGCAGTACGGCATTGGTGGTCAGTGTCAGTTTAAACACCTTGCCTGTCTCGCCTTCGCGTTTTCTCACATAGCTGACAACATGACGCACGGTATCCATATTTAAGAGCGGTTCGCCGCCAAAAAAGTCCAATTCACAATTGCGGCGCTGCCCACTATTTTCAATAATAAAATCAACGGCCCGCTCGCCAATTTCTTTAGGCATCAGACCACGGCTGTGGCCGAAATCACCTGTCCCGGCAAAGCAATAGCCGCAGCGCAGGTTACAATCATGCGCCACATGCAGGCAAAGCGACTTAACCAGCGGCTTCTCACTGAAGGTAAGCGGCACAGTCAGTTCAGGGGCTAACAGCTGCCCGGCACTGACAAGTTCTTTAAGCTCTTCCAGCGCCTCACGCAAATTTTCGACAGCATAGGCAGTTTTAAGTGCGGCAATAACTTCCTCATCATTGGCGCCGGTAAAAAAATCCATGATATCAAAGGTCATCTTGTCCACAACATGTACGGCGCCGCTATTGATATCCAGTACAATATATAATCCGTTTAACTGAAACTTATGAACTTGCATGAAATAGTTAATCCTTTCTAAATTGGCGGCGGCTTAGAAATGTCCACATGCAAGGCCCCCGGAAAACGCGCAGCGCCGCGTACATGGGTGCATACGCAAGCAAGCGTTTTAAGGAGCAGCTAAGCAAATGGGCGTTTGTAAGCCGTCGCCCAAAAAATTAAGCCCCTTGTTGTGCAAGGGGCTTGTCCCACGGCCTACTTCTGACAGACCTGATTGCCAACAGTACAGGAAGTCTTGCAGGCCGACTGGCAGGAAGCCTGACATTCCCCGCAGCCGCCGGTATGTACAGTTTGGGCAAGTGATGCTTTATTAATTGTCACAACATGTTTTTTCATATTCAATTTCCCTCCTTACTAAACTGCTACTCTATTATTTTAGCTTTTTTGCCGCCAGGAATCAATAGGAAAAGCAGAAACAGGGGAAATGTGCGGGTTATTCCGTTTTACCGGCCGGAGCCAAAATAATTTTTACCGGCAGGTTAGAAGCACCTGGTGGTGAAAAGGTCAGCCACAGCGACTGGCCGCCCTCATAGTTGCCAAGGTGAGCCGCATCGGTTACCGTTTTAGTGCCAAAAAATAATTTGTCTGCCGGAGTGCCGATGGTATTTTCGTGTTGGTGGCGATATTTTACTTTTATCCCACCGGCATATTCCCCACCCCGGGGATTTAAGTAGACAGCATATTTTTGTTCAAAAGCTGTCGGCAGAAATACTTTGTACACAACACCATAATTCCCGTAGTTAAGCGTCTCCGAACCATCAGTAGCATCAATACCGGACACATACATATCCCGCTTATGATCAGCCAGGGTAATCGCAATAATGCCGTCTTTCTTGGCATTATACACCTTACTGGGAACAATCAGGCGGTCACTGCCGTGAAAGGTTCCCCGCAGCCGCTGACTATCGGCAGGCAATACCGCCGCAGTGGCGGCAAATTCAGCCGCTTCCGCCTCGACAGGCAGCATCATGACAACAACTTTAAGCGGAATTTTGGTTCTAAAATCGTAGATGCCGTTAACCAGCTCATTGGGTAAAACAACAGTATCTCTTAAGACTGATACCAGATGGGCCGTGCCATTTGCCGGCACATGTATCAGTTCGACTTCCTCTTGATTCAGATACTCCATTTGCGCAATTTTACCTACTGCCAGATAATCCACATCCGGACCGCCAAGCCCATGCCTGCTGACAATCACATCGGCAGCCTCAGTGGTGTCGTTAACCAGCAGCACCACAATTTTCTTCGGTTCCATAGTTGCATTAACATGATGGAAAAATAGCCGGATATCTCCACTTACCGTATCCTGATACATAATACCGTCATCAGGTACCATCTCAGGGCTGTCTGACAACAGCAGCTTGCCGCTTTGCTCTGTCACAGCGGCAGGCAGCTCGGACGGCCTTTCCAAATCAGCGGGAGACAGAACACCGGATTTGGCCAGCACCAGCTGGGGAGAAGAAATAACGCATACAGCAATCGTGACAGCAACTGCCACACTTGCCTGGCGTAACCATTTTAACAAATACATACCTCCTAACAATGCTTGGCCACCTAACAAAAATTATAACAGACTATGGTCCGGCCTTCAACCGTTAGGATACTTTACCAATTGCCTGTCACTGCCGGGAAAGCTTGGCATATAGCTGGGCCCGGAGCAGTCTAAGGCGAAACTCCCATAAACCGTACTTGGGTCGCGGCACATTAACCCGTTTAAGTTGATAAGCATCGCCGGCTGTTGTGCCCAGACCGGGCAGCCCGGTACAAGCGCCGCGATAACCGGCTTGCTGCACGGCAGCCATGGTTTGCCGATTATACTGGCCAAAAGGATAGGCCAGAAATTCCACCGGCTGCGGCAAATGCTCTTCCAATAGTTGTTTGGAACGTCTAAGCTCCTCCGCCACCACAGCCTGGTCGATTTGATTTAACGCCACATGACTGTGAGTATGGGAGGCAATTTCTGTGGTTCTGGCCTGCATATCCCGGATCTGTTCCCAGGTTAGATATGCCGGCTGTCCCACCTGGCCGGTAATGATGAATACCGTGCTTTTCATCCGGTACTTTTCCATGATGGGCAATGCGGTCAGATAATTATCGGCATAGCCGTCGTCAAAAGTAATAATAACCGGTTTCTCCGGCAGCCGGCCGGTCCCTTCCCTGGCGGCAAAAAGTTCGGACAACGAGACAGCCGTATAGCCGTGGCTGGCCAAATACTGCATTTGTTGTTCAAAATCTGCCGGATCAATACTATATATTTCAGCTGCACTGCTAACCTGATGATAGGCCAAAATAGGAACACCGGTGCCAGGTGCCAGCAGCCAAACGCTTATCAGTAAAATAACGGCAGCAGCACTTTGCAGAATTCTGATCATTTGCTCCCCAACTCAGGCTGAGATGAACGATTGGCGGCCAGGGCCTGGGCAATCTCTCCCAGCTTGCGCAGACGATGATTAATGCCCGATTTGCCAACCCGTTTCTCCATAATGGCTGCCAGCTCGGTCAGGGTGGCTTCCGGATAAGCCAGCCGGACTTCAGCCACTTCTTTAAGCGGTGCCGGCAGCTTGTCAAGCCCCATGAACTGTTCAATAAGGTGAATGCTCTCAATCTGCCGCACAGCGGCATTTACCGTTTTTTGCAGATTGGCTGTCTCGCAGTTAACCAGGCGGTTAACCTGATTGCGCATATCTTTAACTACCCGCACATTTTCAAATTGCAGGAGGGCACTGTGGGCACCAATGATTTGGAGAAAAGCGGTAATCGCGTTACCGTCCTTCAAATACACAATATAATCATCCTTGCGGTCGGTAATCCGGCCAGGCAGGCCCAGCGATTTCATAATCCTGACCAGTGACTTGGCCAGTTCGGCGTTGCCTGTCACCAGCTCCAGATGATAAGAGCCTTCCGGACGGTTAACAGAACCGGCCCCCAGGAACGCTCCCCGCAGATACGCCCGGCGACAGCAGGTTTTGCGCAAAATAGCGCCGTCAGAGTGAACGTTCAGGGCATCGCCGCGCATAATTCCCAGTGATGCCAACAGCTTATTCACTCCCGGTGACGGCACCACCCGCACATGGTAGGTATTATTCTTTTTAAGCCGTCGTCCCCGGGTAACCATCACTTCGGTTTTAATATTGGCATATTGTTTGATCAGGCTGAGTACCTTGCGGGTAACAGCGGCATTCTCACTGCTGAAATTAATTCCTAAGTTGGCATTGCCGCCAATAGCCATCGCGCCCCCCATCCGGATTAATGCCGCCAGTTCGGCGCCACAGCAACAGCTATTTTCTTCGGCTATGCGGGCCAACTCATTTTTTACATCTGCTGAAAAAGACAAATGCGTCAGTCCTTTGGTTAATCTTTTAGTTTTTTTATACTTTCCGACATGATGTAGTAATCCAGGAGCCGCATCCGGTCTGAATTAATTTTCAAATCATACACCATTGACATAATGGTGCGCGACAATCTCCCCGGATCATGCCGTACTAAATTAGTCTCACTGATAAGGTTGGCTTTGACCACCTTAATCCCCAGGGCCTCAATGGCTTCCACATCAGGCACCACCGGCTGCGCTCCCTGCTCTGCATAGAGTTCACGCAGTTCGGGTGCCACTTCCTGCACATTGATGACGGCAATATCAATACAGCCGGGACCGGCATGGTCGATGATGGCCTTAATGTGGTCACAGGCGGTATAGCCGTCAGTTTCCCCCGGCTGGGTCATTACGTTGCAAATATAAATTTTAACGGCATCGCTCTCCCGTAAAGCTTCTGCGATGCCTTGGACCAGTAGATTGGGAATGATGCTGGTATACAGGCTTCCCGGCCCTAAAATGCAGGCATCAGCCTCATGAATGGCCTCTACCGCCCCTTTTACCGGCGCGACATCAGCGGGTTTGATAAATACCTGTTTAATTGTTTTGCCTGCCAGCGAAATTTTCGATTCGCCCTCCACCAGCGTTCCGTCTGTCATTTCAGCTGCCAGCAGCACCCTTTCGGTAGAGGAAGGCAGTACCTGCCCCCGTACGGCCAGTACTTTGCTGGATTCCTTGAGCGCCAGCTCAACATCACCGACAATCTCGGCCATAGCGGCAATAAACAGGTTGCCGAAGCTATGACCGGCCAATTCACCATGGCCGCCAAACCGGTGTTGAAATAATTTTTCCATCAGCGGCTCGGTATCGGCCAGCGCTACCAGGCAATTGCGCAAATCACCGGGAGGAATAATCCCCAGGTCTTCCCGCAAGCGTCCGGACGAACCGCCGTCGTCGGCCACCGTTACAATGGCAGTCAAATTACTGGTAATGCTCTTGATGCCGCGCAGCAGCACCGACAGGCCGGTACCGCCGCCAATTACGGCAATTGCCGGTCCCCGGTTGAGTTTGCGTTTTTCAAAAATAATCTCAACCAGCTTGTCAGAGCCTTCCGGCACCAGCACACTAATGACAGACTTAATAATCTGCCGGGTTGCCGCCAGCATGGTTGCCAGCCCCAGGACAACAATCGCGCTGCCGGCAATGGTAGTGACAGCATAGTAATAGCTGCCTGTTGTCAGATAAAACAGGCGGAAGATGGCTTCTTCCACCACTCCGATATATTTATAGTTAAAAACAATGGCCAAGCCAATGCTGACAAAGATAACACCTGCCGAAAACAGGAGCAGCCAACGCTTGAACTTCATACCAGGATACAACCACTTTAAAAAATGCACTTTTTCACCCCCGAACAGGTGATTAAACACCTAGCTGCCGCTGCTGTTGCCAACGCATACTGTCTGCCAGCAGCGTATCGCAGTCTCACAGGCGACGGTCTTGCGCCTCATGGCACTCCCAACCGGATATTTCCGACCTGTTCTGAACTTATACTATGTTCCCTGCTATTCAATAATATTGTGTTTAATATCCCGATGTTCGACGTTAACCTTAAAGCCCTTGCCTTTGAGATATTCAAACATTTTTTCGGCGACAAAAACAGAACGATGCAAACCGCCGGTACAGCCGATAGCAATAACCAGCTGGCTCTTGCCTTCTTTAACATAATGCGGAATAAGAAAATCAATAAGACCTGACAGCTTTTCCATAAACTGCTGGGTAACCGGCCATTTCCAGATATATTCCCCGACCAAAGCCTCTTGTCCGCTTTTGCGCCGCAGTGATTCCACATAAAAGGGATTAGGCAGGAAACGGACATCCAATACCATATCGCCATCCAGCGGAATACCGTATTTGAAACCAAATGACACTACCGTAACCGTCATGCGCTCATGTTCACGCTCTTCGGTAAACAGTGTCGTGATCTTACCACGCAATTCAGCGGTTGACAGACCGGAAGTATCAATGATGTGATTGGCCCGTCCCCGGATTTGTTCCAGCCGGTCCCGTTCGCGGCAGATGCCTTCGCTGATGCGGCCATGAGGTGCCATGGGGTGACGGCGGCGGGTTTCCTTGTAGCGGCGGATAATGGTGGCATCCGCTGCTTCCAAAAATACTATCTCATAAAGAAAGCCTTGCTTTTCCATATCTTCCAGCACCTGAACCAGTGTGTCAAAAAATTCGCCGCCGCGAATATCAACCACCAGCGCGATCTTGGAGACCTTACCGCCTGATTGGGCACATAATTCGGCGAATTTGGGAATTAACATCGGCGGGAGGTTATCCACGCAAAAATAACCCAGGTCTTCCATAGCCCGCATCACCTGTGATTTACCGGCACCGGACATACCGGTGATAATTACCAGGCGAAAGTTATCCAGCATACACATACACCTCAATTTTTCCTTCTAGGCGATTGTTACTTTAATTATAGGGTAGTATTGGCAAAAAAGCAAAATACAGTTCCCATTATTTTTATTAATGGGAACTGCAAGTTCACCAGCAAAAATCAAACAGACTTGCCACCTGCTCTGCCGGCAGCGGCCGGCTGAATAAAAAGCCCTGCATCATATTACAATGCCGTTCCCGCAGCAATAGCCGCTGTTCGGGGGTTTCCACCCCTTCGGCAACAACTTTAAGATTCAGATTGTGCGCCAGTAAAATAATGGCCGATATAATGGCGGCATCCTGCTGGCTTTTGGCAGCATCCTGAACAAAAATCCGGTCGATCTTCAGGGTTGTTATCGGAAAGCGTTTCAGATAACTTAAGGAAGAATACCCTGTGCCGAAATCATCAATGGCAATTCCGATACCCATAGCACCTAATTCTTTGAGAATCGCAATGGTATATTCCACATCTTCCAGCGCAATGCTCTCGGTAATTTCCAGTTCCAGATACTCCGGCGCCAAGCCGGTAGCAGCCAGTACCTTGCTGATCCTGCCGGTGAAATCCGGCTGACGGAACTGGCGTCCGGATAAATTAACAGCCATCACCACCGGCGGATAACCGGCATCCTGCCAGGCTTTATTCTGCGCACACGCCGTACGGAGCACCCATTCGCCAATGGGTACAATCAGTCCGGTTTCCTCCGCCAGGGGAATAAACTCCATCGGCTGTATCAGGCCACGCTCAGGATGCAGCCAGCGTACCAGGGCCTCCACGCCGACGGTACGTCCGGTTGTGCCATCAATGAGCGGCTGATAATGAATCACCAGTTCATTATTATCGATCGCCTGACGCAAGCTATTTTCCAGCAGCATCCGCTCAAGAACCCGTTCATTCATACTTTTAGTATAAAACTGGTACGCGTCGCCACCCTGTTCTTTTGCCCGGTACATGGACGACTCGGCATTTTTTAGCAGCACATCCACATTCTGCCCGTCGTCAGGGCATACGGCAATACCGATACTGGCAGAGGTATGCCAGACATAGCCGTTCAAGTCAACCGGCTGTCTGATGCCCTCGATCAGGTCCTCGGCAATACTGGCCGCCACCTGGGAATCAGCCAGTTCCGGCAGCAAAATCCCGAACACGTCACCGCCTACCCTGGAAACCACGGCTTGTTTGCCTACGCAGGCATTCAGCCTGTTGGCAACAAGATGGATGAGTTTGTCACCCAGACCATGTCCGAGGGTATCGTTTACCAATTTAAAACGGTCAACACCGACAAACAACAACGCCAGCATGCCGCCGCTGCGCTCAATACCTGCTAAAGCCATCACTAAGCGGTCAATTAAGAGGAGACGGTTAGGCAGCCCGGTGGCAGCATCATAATAGGACAGATATTCAATCATAGCCTCCGCCCGTCCCAGCCTGATGGCTGCCCGCAGGCACTGGGACAGGCTGTCGGCCGAAAGCTTGTTTTTTACCATATAATCGGTAGCACCGGCTTTCATTACATCAACAGCCAGCTGTTCATCGCCCTGACCTGTCAGGATAATGACCGGTGTTTTGACCCCGGCGGCCCGAATGGCTGACAGTACAGCCAGGCCGCTGTCCCCTGGCAGGCATTGATCAAGAAAAACACAGTCATATCTGCCTGTTTGCGCCTCATTAAGCCCCTGGCTGCCGGTAACAGCCTCGTGAATAATAATCTGGGCATGAGCAGCCCTGAGTGCTCGCTTAACCATCATCCGGTCAACTTCATCATCATCGATTAACAGTATTCTCAGTTCTTCCGCCATAGCCAAACAACTCCTTACGGCATCTCGCTTAACGTCCAATAATGGTCAAGCGCTCCCAAGGTTTTAACAAATTCTTCAAATGAAACCGGCTTAATAATATAGCCGGCAACGTTGAACTGGTAAGCAGCAACAACATCCCGTTCTTCATTCGAGGTTGTCAGAACAATCACTGTTATCATTTTTAAGGCAGGGTCTTGTCTGATTTCGTGTAAAAATTCGATACCGTTCATCCGGGGCATATTGATATCAAGCAAAATTAATCTGGGCCAGGGCACAATGGCTTTGCCATTCTGACCACGCAGCATGGCTAATGCCTCAACACCATCACGGGCAATATAGAGAGGATTCGTAAGGTTAATTCGTTTAAAAGCCCGCTCAACATTCATTATATCGACTTCATCGTCTTCGATGAGCAGAATGTTCATGCTCTTATCCCGCATACTGCGCCCCCCTGACTACCAGTTACCATAGGTAGTTCTTACCATTGGCCGGATTTTCCTGCCTGTGACAGCAAGTTACATAATTAATTTGCTAGCTTGCCGGACGCAACAGGCATGCATACCGTTATGCCAGCACATATTTTTCAATAGCTTCCGCCACGCCATCGGCATCATTGGCCAGCGTTTCCAAACGGGCAATGGCTTTCACGGCCGCACTGGCGTTGCCCATCGCCACACTCCAACCGGCGTACTTGAGCATGTCGACATCATTGCCGCTATCGCCGACAGCCATTGTTTCCTCTTTTGTTATTCCCAGCGTATCGGCTAAAAAAGCCAGCGCTCTGCCTTTATTGGCCAACGGGTCAGTTATCTCCAGATAGGTTGGCTTGGATATTGCGATACTGAGCTGATTGCCAAACAGAGCCTTACATATGTCATATATCTCAAGAATGCCTTCCGGCGTGGACATAATCAGCATTTTATTGGAAGATTCTTCCCCGTCATACAGCCTGTCCCCCACAGCGGTGACCGGTACCGCCGCCAGGCGCGAATACTGCTCAGCGTATTGGTTGATTTTTTCCACATACAGTTCATCCCGGACATAATTTTGAATATACCAGCCCCGTTCTTTGCACAGGGCCAGCACCTGCTGCGACAGCTTCCGCTCAATGGGTTGATCCAGTAATACCTCTCCTGACAAACAGGACTTAATCAGCGCCCCGTTATAGGTAATAATCGGCACATCCAACCCCAGTTGCCGGGCATACGGTAAGGCCGAACGGTACATCCGCCCGGTGGCTATCGTCACCGTTACCCCCTGCGCCACGGCTTGGCGAATGACCTCACACGCCCGCGGCGAGACGGCCAGTTTACTGTTTAATAAGGTATCATCCAAATCCAATGCTACTAATTTTATTGCCATGTTACTCTCCTTTTTCTCCATAATGAAAAACAGGAATCTCGCTGCACGCAAAATTCCTGCCAATTATCTACCTGTCATGTATTACTTTTGACAGCGTGACACTGCATAGGGTTATTAGCAAAATCCCCGCCAGCGATGCTACCATACCAGTGATTTGAAACCCCGGCAATGCTTTGACCACCATGAACGGAGTAAACACATTGGTCACAACAGTAATACCGCCCAGATTCATGAATGAAAGCGGCAAATCGGCAATTGACAAGAGCGGCCTGATGGCGGCATTAGCCACCCCGACGATAGTCGCACCCAACAAAGTCCCGCCTAAAGTATCCACAAAAATACCCGGTAGTTCAACCACTACCATAAATAGAATTACCGCATTAATAATAATCCGCAGCAAAAAACCACTCACCGTACTACTCCTTCCACCAAGGTCTGGCAAAATCAACCGACACTATTTATTATATCCCAAGAGACAAAAATTCGGCAATATGGTTATTACCATTTTTTTTGCAGTTGTCATCATACCAGCTGCGGCTTTACTCTACAATCTCTGTTTCCAGCAATAACAGCGCCCGTTTCAGGTCGATACCGCCCTCAAAGCCGGTCAGACTGCCATTAGCCCCCACTACCCGGTGGCAGGGCACCACCAGCGGCGTCCGGTTGCCGTTCAGCGCACCGCCAACCGCTCTGGCCGCCTTTGGATTGCCGACAGCCTGGGCTACCGCCTGATAACTGACAGTAGTACCGTACGGGATGCCTGCCGTATAGGTGAGCACCGCCGTCTGAAACGGGGTATACAGCCGCCAGTCAACCGGTACGCTGAAAGTAACCGGAAACCCCTGAAAATATAGTTGCAACTCCCGGCTCAGTTCCTCAGACCAGAGGCAGGCTTCCCGGCCTGCCTCCAGCATGGTGAACTCTTTAACACGGATATCGGCCAAGGCAGCCGTTTCGTCAGCACACGGAAACCCTAATTCCCACAAGCCTACATCAGACCATATGGCAGCAATCGGACCCCAGGCAGTGGAAATCAGATCACAATACAAGGCCGGTGGCTTTGCTGTGGGCTTTACCATAATATTTCTACAGGCACGTCATTGGTCTGGGCTGTACCTGTCAAGGTCATGGCCGCACTGAGTTCGGCCCGGTATTTATTGATCATAAAATCCACCCCATCCGCCCCGCCGCCTACTGCGGCAATGGCCAGCGGCCGTCCGAGCAGCACGGCATCAGCACCCAGAGCCAGCATTTTTAATACATCAGCTCCACTTCTGATGCCGCCGTCAACCAATACAGTCATCTTGCCTTTCACAGCTTCGGCAATATACGGGAGCACCTCGGCCGTACCAGGCGTATAATCCAGCGCCCGTCCACCATGGTTGGACACGACAATGGCATCAACACCGGCCTGCCAGCAGGCCTCAGCATCATCAGGGGTCATAATCCCTTTAACGATAAAAGGAATGGTGGTACGGTTTTTGATGTATTCCAGTTCATGAATAGTCTTAGGGCCTACAGGCTGTCCGGCATTAGTCATATTAACCAGCGCGGCGGCATCGATATCTATGCCAAAAGCCGGACAACCGGCAGCAGCCGCCTGTTTAGCCAGTTCAACAATTTTATCTGTCTCACGCGGTTTGATAATCGGTATTCCCCAGCCCTGTTCCTTGCCAATTGCCGCCATACCTGTGGAAAAAACCGCCGGATTGGGGCCGTCACCGGTCATACCGATAGTGCCGGCCTTACGACAGCCGCTGACAATGGCTGTGTCGTATTCTTCCTCTGTCAGTGCACCTTTCATATTCATCGCAATGCCGCCAATAGCTGCGGCAATAATGGGCAGCGTTAATTCCAAACCAAATATCCGACAGGACATATCAGGATTTTTCACACTATGAATGGTTCTTAAATTCAGGCGGCAGTCAGCCAGAGCTTCTACATTATGCCGAAAGGCCGCACCTGTACCCAAACCGCCCATGCCTGGCACTTCTCCGGCACAGACAATCCCATTGCATACAGGACAAAGCCGGCAGGCACCCTGAAATTTTTCTTTTGCAGCCGTCTTAATGCTTATAATATCCATTTCGTCCCTCCTGATTATACATTCAGTATTTTGATGAAATTCTTGTTTGTCTGTCAAAATCCTGCCGGTAAAACCGCAAAGGCAAGCATAATTTTAATTTTAGGAAGCAAAGGGGGACAGTCACTTTGCTTCCTAAATCAGATTGCGATAGATAAATGGAGACTTAATTCAGGGCTAACAGCCCGCAAGAATGATGAAAACCGGTGCTGCAATCAGTCTCCCACCTTTGCAACAATCCATTCTTTTTTGACCTGCCACAGACCTGCCTGCATATCCGGGTACAGGCAGGAGCCGGTCGCCTTTACCTTTTGGTCATAGCGAAACAAATTTTGCCAGCTGTCCCGGCACTCTTTTTTGAGGTGGGGATAAAAGGGGGTTGTGTGTATATCCCCTGCATAACGAATGCCATAGCGAGCTAGCTTTTCGGCAAATAGAGCTTCCTCTGCTGCTGATTCACCAATATAGTTAAGGTTCAGTATCTTGTTCCAGTCGCTCATCCGGAAAAATACCGCGCTCGCAAGGGGAACGCTGAGCTTCAATATTTGGTGGCCGGGATGACGTTCCAGGTATTTTATATCACAAAAAGACCAGACAGCCGATTCGGCTTGCTGCGGTTTGGGAACAATACGCTGCGCATGTTCAGTATACCAGGCATATGCCTGGAGAAACACAGCAGATACTTCGGCATATTTCCGGGAAATGTACTCTAGTTTGACATAATGATGCCCATGCGCCAAGAGGTTAGCGACTACTTCATCAGTCTGGGCTGTGTACAGTGTTATCTGGTTATGCTGACAATCCATTCTTTCTTCAACTCCCATATAGTTCCCACCCTGGCTTCAGTCAAAACGATACTCTCGTCAAATAGTCGATCCCAGCTTTTAATGATCTTTTGTCTGATATTGGGGTAGAAAGGTTTCATATAAGCAGTACAATCGTCAACTCCATAACGGCGCAGCAGTGCCGCATGTTCTTGTTCATCCTGTGCATCAGCAGGGATATACATATAGTTGACGATCCGGCCCCATTTATCAAAATCCATGGTAATAAGCTGATCTTCGTCTACCAGGATTTCTATCTGCACATTGCCCGGGCTGTTCGCTATTTTTTCTTCCTCTGCTAAAGACACCCAGATAGGGTATTGTACATCTTGAGGAGGCATGACCAACTTGCTTGCTGCTAAATAATACCAATTGTATACATCCAGGTACAGCGAGGCGTGTTCCTCCATTTTACCCACTATGTATTCTTTTTTTACGATATACCGGTCATTGGCTTCTAAATCTTTGAGGATGTTTTCATGTTGCTTGGTCCAAATTCTTATCTTATTCTTCATTTTGTTCTCCACCTAATTTCCTTAGTAGCCCACCCAGCCTAAATCTATAGTGTTCTTGCCGCGAGATTTTCCGCCCAGCTTCGTTGTCGTCGCCTTACATATGTCCGATATGCGCGGCTCCTCCGCCTTACTGGACGAAAAATCTCGCACAATTCATCCTATATCTTAGGCTTGGCGGACTACTAGTTGAATTTATATGTATTTTAGCACTTGTTTTTTAAACTAATCAACAAAACTAAAGCCTAAAAAATCTCTGCATTTTTGTGCTGTACAACCAACTTGTACTATTTTATACTATCTATACAAAATATAGTGAGAAGCGAGGTAGCGCATTGACACTGAAACAATTTTATGAGAAGTTCAAAGAAAAACATCAGCTGACATTAATAGCCGGCGAAAAGGGTATTCATGCTTCTATTGAAGGCATCTATCTGTTAGAGGATTTGAATAATATTAAATTTCTGCGCGACAGAGGCTTGATTATTACAACCGGACTTGCCAACCATTATGACGACTACTGGCTTGAAGAACTCCTTTGTGCGGCGAGACGAAAAAGCGCAAGCGGTGTTATCCTATGTATGGGGGCTTATATTACCGAGATACCGCTTCCTCTTGTTGAATACTGCAACTATAACAATTTGCCGCTGCTTGTCATACCTTGGGACATATATATTGTTGATATTATGCAAGAATATTATGATGATTTTTTTAAAGAGAAACAACAAGGAGAATATTTTGGTAAAATATTCTCCAATGCGATGTTTAACAATACTATTGACAATGAATTTATTGCAGACCATGAGGATATGAAACCGTATTCTTATTCTACCTATGGGATTGTTGCTTTTAAAAATGTTGCTAAGGACACATTAACTGCCGTCCTGAATCAAACTGAGGAAAAATACCTGATTCTGACGAAAAAAACTACACTGTATGCCATTTTATATAACATAACTGAAAGCAATTTTTCGGCAGCAGCAGCTTTGCTGCATATGTCTCTAAGTACCAAGCCTGTTCATTATGGGATTGCCACTCTGGGGCAGGGTATACACTCGCTATTTAACAAACGAATAGAATCAGATAAAGCGTTGCAAGTAGCAATGGCTACCCGCAAGACTTACTGCTGCTATAATGAGTTAGGCCTTTATCGAATTATATTAGGTATTTCCGATGGGGCGATATTGGACGATTTATATACACAGTCGCTGAAGGCTGTTGTCGACTACGACAATGAGCATAACTCCAATTACCTAGAAATACTGCGCTATTATATCGAATTTAATTCCAGTGTCCAACGGGTTGCTGAACACACTTTTACACATCGAAATACTATCAATTACAGTATTGGAAAAATCAAAAAAATACTCCAGAGCGATTTGTCTTCCATGGAAGAGCGCTGCCGGATTCAACTGGCTTTTTGTCTTTATGACTTACAGCAGTGAAGCAGAGAGACGGTTATATTAGAAACGGCAAAGGTCAACGGACGCAAAAAATCCGCTGACCTCTGTCTCGCAGGTATCGTTTGATGATCAGAACAGGTAACTTATATGTTCGAGAAAACAAGATACTATTCCAAAGCAAAGTGAATGTTCCCCTGCTTCGCGTTCCCCTGTTTCTTGCTCTTTTGCTGACTGCTTATATCGGGAATTTTGTCGAATACGGATATGTTTTTTACAAGCTGTATGAGGATTGGACACTTGTGATATTCCTCTACATAATTTTTTATTACATCTTTCAGTGGTTTTTCAGCATCCATAAATAATTTCCTCCCATTGGTGTATTTTTGAATTTGTATGTATTTTAGCACTTGTTTTTTCGGCGTTCAATGAGATTGGAGCCTAAAAAAAACTCTGCTTTTTCGTGCTGCACAACCAACTGCTATTCGATTTATACTATTTATAGTTTCAGTAAATGAAATGAGGGGTATATCATTGACGCTAAAACAATTTTATGAAAAGTTTCAAAAAAAGCACCAGCTAACACTACTAGCTGGTGAAAAGGGTATCTATGAGCCTGTCGAATGGGTTTATCTGCTAGAGGACCTGAATAATGTTAAATACCTGCGCGGCAGAGAGTTAATAATTACGACCGGGCTTGCCAACAATTATGACCGCTGGCTTGAAGAGTTCATTTATTCAGTACATAAAAAAGGGGTAAGCGGTATTATCTTATGTATTGGAACTTATATTAAGGATGTGCCGAATTCTCTTATTGACTACTGCAACGCCAATGGCTTGCCGCTACTTATCATACCGTGGGAAATACGCATGGTTGATATTATGCAGGATTACTATGATGATACTATTAAAGAGAAACAAGAAGCACAATATTTCAGCAAAATATTTTCCAGTGCCATGTTTGATAATCGGATTGATAATGCACTTATTGCTGAACATGAAGATATGGAGCAGTATGTCTATTCCACCTATGGAATTGTCGCTTTCAAAAACATTGCTGCCGATAAATTAACTGCGTTGTTAAATCAAGTGGAACAAAAATATTTGATTTTGACGAAAAAAACGATACAGTATGCCATCCTGTATAACATAACCGAAAGCAATTTTTCGGCTGTAATAGCTTTCCTGCATAAGTCCTTAAGCACCGGATCTATTCATTATGGCATTGCCGCTTTGGGGCAGGGCATACACTCGCTATTTGATAAACGAATAGAAGCAGATAAAGCCCTGCAAGTAGCAATGGCTACCCGCAAAACTTATTGCTTCTATAATGACTTAGGTTTGTATCAAATTATATTAGGCATTTCCAATGAGGCGATATTAGACAATTTATATGCGCAAACGCTGAAGCCTATTGTAGAGTACGACCAACAACACAAATCCAGTTATTTAGAAACGCTGCGCTATTATATTGAATTTAACTCCAGTGTACAACTCATTGCTGAGCACACCTTTACCCATCGAAATACCATCAACTACCGTATTGCCAAAATCAAAAGCTTACTCCAGAGCGACTTGTCTTCCGCACAAGAGCGTTGCCGGATTCAACTGGCTTTTTGCCTTTATGATTTACGACAAGGATAATATACTTCCTCATGATATTATTGTTCATTACTGCCGGTGAAATAATCACCATTACAAGCCTTACACCTGCTATTAAATAAAACAAGACTTGGCATAAGCCAAGTCTTGTTTTATGTGCTATATTTGCTCGAACTGGTCTTTGCCTACGCCGCAGACCGGGCATTGCCAGTCTTCCGATACATCGGCAAATGCTGTTCCCGGCTGAACGCCATGGTCCAGGTCGCCCTGATCCGGATCATACTCATAACCGCATACCATACATCTATACTTTTCCATTACTATCCACTCCTTATTAATAATAAACTACTTGTCTAATATTTTACTATTTTTACAAGAAGATTGCAAACAAAAGCTGCCAATAAGTACCTGTACTTATTCATACACTTTCTTGCGAAAGAAATTGTACACCGCTTCAGCCGCAGGCAGCGTCATGCCGTTAACTTTCGTTAGTTCCGCTACCTCGGCGGCTTTAATTTTGGGCAGGCTGCCGAAATGATCCCACAGCGCTTTCCGGCGTTTGGCGCCAATGCCAGGGATATGGTCAAGCACTGACACCAGATTACGCTTGGACCGCAATTTTCGGTGGTAGGTAATGGCAAAGCGGTGGGCTTCGTCGCGGATGCGCTGCACCAAATACAGCGACTGGGAGTGCCGTGGCAGAATGAGCGGTTCGCTGATTCCTTCACGGAAGATATGTTCAAATTCCTTGGCAAGCCCCACTACCGTCACTTCTGTAAGCCCGGCAGCACGAATAATGGGCAGGGCCGAGCTAAGCTGGCCTTTGCCGCCGTCGATAATAATCAAATCCGGCACAGGTCCTTTTTCGATTGCCTCGCGATAACGCCGCCCCACTACCTCCTGCATGGACTTAAAGTCATCCGGCTTGCCTTCGACGGTTTTTAACTTATAGCGGCGGTATTCATTCTTATTGGGCTGCCCGCCCTCAAACACCACCATCGACGCCACCGTTTCCGAACCTTGTATATGGGAAATGTCAAAACACTCAATCCGTTCAGGCGCACCCGGCAAGCCCAGGTACTGTCCAAGCTCGGCTGCGGCGCCGGCCGTCTTGCCGGCATCGGCTTCCAGCCGCACCGCCTGTTCTTCCAGTACGGTGGCCGCGTTGCCTGCCGCCATATTGACCAAATCTTTCTTCGTGCCTCGTTTCGGGGTTTCTACCTGTACCCGCCCGCCTTTGACACCGCTCAGCCACTCGGCTAAAAGATGCTGCTCCGCCAGCGCCAGCGGCAGCAGGATTTCCCGGGGAATAAAGGCAGCCTGGCTGTAGTACTGTTTAACAAAGGCTTCCAGGATAGTCTGATCGGTTTCATCCTCGCCGCCTGTCAGCATGAAGTGATCCCGTCCCACCATTTTGCCGCTGCGAATAAAGAATACCTGGGCACAAATCCCGGCGGCCGACCTGGCCAAGCCAATGGCATCCTGGTCGCCGCTGCCTGTTACCATGTTTTGCTTTTCAATAATTTTCTCGACAGCCGCAAGCTGGTCGCGCAGCCTGGCAGCCTGTTCAAACTCCAGGTCTTCCGCCGCTTGTCCCATGGCCTGCTTAAGCTGCTTAACAACCGCGTCACTGCGGCCTTCCAGAAACAGACCCACGGCTTTAATCATCCCGCCGTAGGTTTCATGATCCACTTTCCCGGCACACGGAGCCAGGCAGCGTTTAATATGGTGTTCCAGGCAAGGACGCTTGGCGTCAAGCTGGCGGCAGGAACGCAGCGGAAACAGGTTTTTTAAGAGCTTGAGCGTTTCATGCACCGCGCCGGCACTGGTGTACGGACCGAAATACCTGGCACCGTCTTTTACCACCTTACGGGTGGCATATACTCGGGGATAGTCTTCTCGCGTCACCTTAATATAGGGGTAGCTTTTGTCGTCCCGTAAGCTGATATTGTACTTGGGACGATGTTTTTTTATCAGATTGCACTCCAGTATCAGGGCTTCAATTTCAGAAGCAGTAATGATATACTCCAGGTCGGCAATCCTCGCCACCAAAGCAATTACTTTGGGCGAATGATTACGGCTTGACTGAAAATAGGAGCGCACCCGGTTTTTCAAATTAATGGCTTTGCCGACATAGATAATCCGGTTTTTCCCGTCTTTCATCAGATAGACGCCAGGCTTGTCAGGCAATAATGCCAGTTTTTCCTCAACTGCAGGAGATATTACAGAAATGACCGGACACCTCCTTTACTCACGCTGCTGCCGCGGCCCGCGCGCCAGGATGGGGGCTAAATACTGACCGGTATACGATTTCGCCACAGCCACCACCTGCTCCGGCGTACCCTGCGCGACAATGGTGCCGCCCCGGTTGCCGCCCTCCGGCCCCAGGTCAATAATATAATCAGCGGTTTTAATCACATCCAGGTTGTGTTCAATAACCACAACCGTATCGCCGCCGTCAACCAGCCGCTGCAGCACCTCCAGCAGGCGGTGAATATCGGCGGTATGCAAACCGGTAGTGGGCTCATCCAGAATATACAGCGTTTTGCCGGTACTGCGCCGTGCCAGTTCGGTGGCCAGCTTAACCCGCTGCGCCTCGCCGCCCGACAATTGGGTCGCAGGCTGACCAAGCTTGATATACCCCAGGCCCACATCCTTCATAATCTGCAGCTTGCGGTGAATCTTGGGGAGATTCTGGAAAAATTCAACCGCTTCGTCGACCACCATGTCCAGAACCTGGGCAATGCTTTTCCCCTTGTAGTGGACTTCCAGCGTCTCACGGTTGTAGCGGGCTCCCTTGCACACTTCACAAGGCACATAGACATCAGGCAAAAAGTGCATTTCAATCTTAATAATGCCGTCACCTTTGCAGGCTTCGCAACGGCCACCTTTGACATTAAAGCTGAAGCGGCCCGGACGGTAGCCCCGCATCTTGGCTTCTGACGTCTGGCTGAACAGTTCCCGGATGCTGTCAAACAAACTGGTATAGGTCGCCGGATTGGAGCGCGGTGTCCGGCCAATAGGCGACTGGTCGATATCAATAATTTTATCAATATATTCCAGACCGCGAATACTGTCATGGTCTCCCGGCCGGGCGCGGCTGGCGCGATACAGCTGACTGACCAGGCCCTTGTATAAAATTTCGTTGACCAGCGTGCTTTTGCCAGAACCCGACACCCCGGTAACAGCGGTAAACACGCCTAACGGGAACCGGACATTGACCTTTTTGAGGTTGTTTTCCTTAGCTCCGATAACCTCCAGCCATTTGCCGTTTGGCTGACGGCGCTCGGCCGGTACGGGAATGGCTTTGCGTCCGCTTAAATACTGGCCTGTTACCGAGTCTTCGCAGGCTTTGATGTCATCGACAGTACCTGCGGCGACAATATTGCCGCCGTGCGCACCGGCAGCCGGGCCAATGTCGATAATATGATCGGCGGTATACATGGTATCTTCATCATGTTCCACCACCAGCAGCGTATTTCCCAGATTGCGCAAATGCTTCAGCGTGTCCAGGAGACGGTTGTTGTCGCGCTGATGCAGGCCGATGCTGGGCTCATCCAGAATGTACAGCACCCCGACCAAGCCTGAACCAATTTGCGTCGCCAGCCGGATGCGCTGAGCTTCACCGCCGGAAAGCGTACCGGCAGCCCGGTCAAGCGTCAGGTAATCCAGGCCGACATTGAGCAAAAAGCCCAGACGGGCATTAATCTCTTTTAATATCTGGTTGGCAATGACTTTTTCCCGCTCAGTAAGCTCCAGCTTGCTGAAAAAGGCTTGAGACTCAGCCACCGTCAGGCGGGTGATTTCATAAATATTTTTGCCGCCGACCCTGATGGCCAGCGCTTCCGGCTTAAGTCTTGCCCCTTTGCACGCCGGGCAGGGCTTGGAGCTCATGTATTCTTCAATTTCTTCCCTGGACCAGTCGGAAGTGGACTCACGGTGCCGCCGGGAAAGCATCGGCAATACCCCTTCAAACACCGAGTAATAGGTTTTGGTTTCGCCATACATATTATCATAACGGAAAGTGAATTTCTCAGCCCCGCCGCCATGAAGAATAATCTCCTTCAGATCATCAGGGGTATTTTCCCAGGTGTCATACAGGGTTTTGCCATAGCGTTCCAACACGGCTTCCAGCTGGCACATGAAATAGGAATTGGTATTCTTGCTCAAGGCCGCAATGGCCCCGTCAATAAAAGACTTGCCCGGGTCAGGAATGACCAGCGCCTGGTCTATTTCCAGGTTGTTGCCGAGACCGGTGCAGTCCGGGCAGGCACCAAAGGGATTGTTAAAAGAAAACATCCGCGGGGCAATCTCCGGCAGGCTGATACTGCAATCCACACAGGCAAAATTCTGGCTGAATATCAGTTCGTTAGTGCCGCCGGTATCGACAGTAAGAATGCCGCCGCCCAGTTCAAGCGCAGTTTCAATAGAGTCGGCCAGACGGGTAGCAATCCCGTCACGCACTACAATGCGGTCGACCACAACTTCGATGGTATGTTTCTTGTGCCTTTCCAGCTTAATCTCATCCGTAACATCACGGACCTCGCCGTCCACCCGCACCCGGACATAGCCTTGTTTGCCGATATCCTCCAGAACTTTCTGATGCTCGCCCTTCTTCCCGCGAATTACCGGTGCCATAATGCTCAGTCGGGCACCCTCGCCTAAAGCCAGCAATTGGTCGACCATCTGTTCCACCGTCTGCTGCGCAATAGGCTTGCCGCATTTGGGACAATACGGCCGTCCCGCCCGGGCAAACAGCAGGCGAAGATAATCATAAATCTCAGTAACGGTCCCCACGGTGGAACGCGGGTTGCGGCTGGTGGTCTTTTGGTCAATGGATATCGCCGGCGATAAGCCTTCGATATAGTCGACATCCGGTTTGTCCATCTGGCCCAGAAACTGCCGGGCATAGGCGGACAATGACTCCACATAGCGCCGCTGCCCTTCGGCATAAATGGTATCAAACGCCAGTGATGATTTGCCTGAGCCGCTCAGCCCGGTAATAACCACCAGTTGGTCGCGTGGAATAGTTATGTCAATGTTTTTTAAATTGTGTTGTCTGGCACCTTTAATGATAATACTGTCTGTCATGCTTGTCTTATTCCCCTCTTTTAACTACTGCATATTAATGGATAGCAATTATTCGTTTTATATTATACCAGTATCTTAATGATAATGGTAGCATCTTGTCAGCGTAAAATTACAAAGCGACCCGGAATTATCCAGGGGGCTTACTCGCTCGCCTGTGCCCGTATGGGTATAACTCCCGCTTTTAGAAGCGGGAGTCTTATAGCGAGTTTAGCCAGCGGATAAGGGCAACAGGAGCTGCTACTTCTTCCTGGCTTTATTCGTCTTACTGCCGGTTTTGCCGGCTGTTTTGCCTTTACCTGTTCCACCCCCGGCTTTTTGCCGGAGTTCGACAATCATATCTCTAAGTTCAGCCGCCCGCTCAAATTCGAGCTGTCTGGAGGCCTGACGCATTTCTTTCTCCAAATTGTCCGCCAAGTCCAGCATATCGGCACGCTGCATATTGCCAATACGGTCGGCTTTATATTCAGCCGGAGTTTCGGCAACCCTGGTGGTTTCGATAAGTTCTTTAACCCGTTTTTCAATGGTTTTCGGCGTAATCCCATGCTTGGTATTATAAGCCATCTGAATCTCGCGGCGTCGTTCGGTCTCACCCATCGCCCGCCGCATGGAGTCGGTGATGGTATCGGCATACATAATAACCTTGCCATGGACATTACGGGCAGCGCGGCCGATGGTCTGTACCAGCGAGGTCTCTGAACGCAGGAAACCCTCTTTGTCGGCATCCAGGATAGCGACAAGCGATACTTCCGGCATATCCAGGCCTTCCCTGAGCAGGTTGATACCGACAAGCACATCATGCACCCCGGCCCGCAAATCCCGGATAATCTCCACCCGTTCGATTGTCGCAATATCAGAATGGAGATAGGTTACTTTGATGCCCATGCCTTTTAGATATTCTGTCAGGTTTTCCGCCATCTTCTTGGTCAGGGTAGTAACCAGCACCCGCTCATTGGCGGCTGTGCGCAGCTTGATTTCATCCAGCAAATCGTCCATCTGCCCTTTGATGGGACGTACTTCAATTTCAGGATCAATAAGTCCGGTTGGCCGGATAATTTGCTGGGCTACCTGACTGGCTGCCTTCAGTTCATAAGCAGCCGGTGTGGCCGAAACATAGACAATCTGATTAATCCGCTCGACAAACTCATCAAAGGTCAGCGGCCGGTTATCGAACGCCGAGGGTAAACGGAAGCCATTTTCAACCAGCGATTCTTTGCGTGAACGGTCGCCGGCATACATGGCCCTAATCTGGGGCAGGGTAACATGAGATTCGTCAATAACAATCAGAAAATCCTCCGGAAAATAATCCACCAGCGTATAGGGAGACTCTCCCGGCTGACGCTGGGTCAGGTGGCGGGAGTAATTTTCGATGCCTGAACAATAGCCCATTTCCAGCATCATTTCCAGGTCATAGCGGGTGCGCTGCTCCAGGCGCTGGGCCTCCAGCAGCTTATTGCCGGCCCGCAGAGAGGCCAGGCGGTCATCTAGTTCGGCTTCAATGTCCTGCACTGCCCGCAGCATGTTTTCCCGGGAGGTAACATAGTGAGAGGCCGGATAAACCGCAATATGTTTCCTTTCCCCGACAATTTCACCAGTCAGGGTGTCAATCTCCAAAATACGTTCCACTTCATCGCCGAACAATTCGACCCGCAAAGCCTTTTCCCCGTAGGCTGCCGGGAAAATTTCCACAACATCACCACGGACCCGGAAGGTTCCCCGGGTAAAATTGTAATCATTGCGCTCATACTGGATATCGACAAGCTTACGCAGGATTTCGTCCCTGTCTTTTAGCTGACCCTGCCGCAGCGACAGCACCAGCCCCCGGTATTCATCCGGCGAACCCAAACCATAAATGCAGGAAACACTGGCCACGATAATAACATCCCGCCGTTCAAACAGCGAACTGGTGGCCGAGTGGCGCAGCTTATCAATTTCATCATTGATGGAAGCGTCTTTTTCTATATAGGTATCGGTCTGCGCAATATAGGCCTCAGGCTGATAATAGTCATAATAGCTGACAAAATATTCAACAGCATTATTGGGGAAAAACTCCTTAAACTCACTGGCCAGCTGAGCCGCCAGGGTTTTGTTATGGGCTATGACCAAAGTCGGCTTTTGTACAGCCTCAATAACTTTGGCCATAGTAAAGGTCTTACCGGTACCGGTAGCTCCCAGCAGCACCTGAGCGGCATCACCCTGTTTGATGCCTTCAGCCAATTGGACAATAGCTGCCGGCTGATCACCTGTCGGCACGAAGGGCGCTTCCACCTTGAACGGAATACTGCCCTCATGGTGGACGGTATTGAGTTTTGGTACGGTTGCCATAGTTATCACCTATCTTACTTTATAAATAAATGGAGACTTGATGCAGATGAGGCTCCAACCCCATCTGCATCCCCGTCAGATAAGAAAGTTTTTCATAAATATCACTATCCAGAACATATGTTTGCTTTGTTTTTATTATAGCACGCACATATGTTCTGGTCAAATATCTCAGCATTTCAAAGTCTTCTCAATTTATCCCGGACCCAGTCAAACAGTCCATAGCGTTCCTCTGTCATCACGGCGTAAAACTGTTCATCTCCGTCGGGGACCAAAATTACCCCCAAACGGCGCTCGCCGCGCTTGAATTTAATAGTTTTAACCTGCGTGGTCCCTTCACGTTCAAACACAAGCTCAAAGCGTTCCGGCGCTTGAGCGAGAGCCACTGCCAGGTCATAACGGCTGTTGATGGTAAAGCCTGCAATATGGGTAATAATATCTCCCGGCGCCAGCACCCTGGCTGCCGGTGCATCAACAACCGTATCAAGCGTCATTACGCCATACGGCGGCGGAACAAAACGGGGAGGAGCGTCCATCTCGCGCCGGTTGTCACGCTGAATAAGAAATTCATGCCCGAGGGGCGACAATACGGCGGCAATGGCCTGAAGCCAGGTGTATTTAGCCGATAATATGGCAAGCACCAGCAGCACGATACTGTAGGCAGCCAAATGCAATGCCGATTGCCGCCGCCGCTGCTGCGGCAGGCTGGCAATGGCCATATCGGCATAACCAAGGGCGGCTACCACCGGTGCCATAACATAAACCCAGGCCGAACCGGCCGGTGCTTCCTGCACTAACGGCAGCAGCGGCCACCAGTCCGGCATGTTGAGGATGCCACCGGTTCCGGTACCTGTGGGAACAGCCACCGCGGCCAGGATAACCAGCGGCAAAGGCCAGAAGTTTTGCAGACTGAAGGCGCCGACCAAGGTGCCATCGCTCTTTTTAATAATCATCGGCATGGAGCTGTAACCGCCGCTGACGGCAATTAACAAGCTCTCGGTTATATGCAGTACGGCAACCAGCGACAATACCTGCGGCACATTGACCTCAGGCCAGCCAAACAATACATTGGACAAAGCCACCAAACCACCGGCATAGGCAAAGCACAAAAACCGCATGTTAATCAGCATAAGTGCCAGCGCCACCGGCCAAATGTAGGCAAGACCAAGTTGGTTGATGGTGACACCGACAAGGGTCAGCAGCCAGCTGGCCGCTATGCCGCCAAGCAGGCCGTAAGCCCCGGCCAGCATAATCTGCTGGGTCAGCGAGTAGTTGTATACGCCAAACATTTGGAGCTGACGTTTTTGCATCTGCCAGTACTGATAACCAACCAGCGCCAGGATCAGCCAAAAGTTAAAATTAAATACGATACCTACAGCACCGCGAACAATAAGCAGCATAATATCAGACCATGGAAACAACTTGTCCTCACCTCAATGAACAATAAGGTTGGTTTATATATATAAACCAACCTCACCTTTTATTATAATTTGCTTTGCAAAACCTCAAGCGCCTTTTCAAGCTGTACATCTTTGTCTTTGGTCTCAGGCAGTTCAATAGTAATGTCCGGTTCAATACCTACCCCGTTAATGGAGCGGTCTTTTGGCGTCAGGTATTTGGCAATGGTCAGTTTGACAGCCGAAGCTTCATCAAGCCGAATAACCGTTTGAACAGAACCTTTGCCATAGGTTTTGGTGCCAATCAGGGTGCCGACACCGGTATCCTGGACAGCTCCGGCTACAATTTCGGAAGCACTGGCACTGCCGCCGTTAACCAGAACAGCTACCGGATATTTCGGTACTGCCAGGTTAGAGGAATGCGTCTCCCGCTGCCCGTCCCGGGTAACTACCGAAACCACCGGACCTTTTGGTACAAGCTGGCTGGCCACTTCAACACTTTCGTTCAGGAGGCCGCCCGGATTGTCCCGCAAATCCAGTACGATTGCCTTCATCCCTTGTTTCTCAAGTTCCTGCAGCTTATGAATAAAATCGTCACCGGTATTTTCGTTAAACATGGATATGCGAATATAGCCAATATGATTATCCATCATTTTTCCGGCAACTGTCTTAATCTGGATGTTGGAACGGGTTAAGGTATAGTCTTGGGTATCCTCACCGCGCTTAATGGTCAGGACCACCTTACTGCCTTCCGGCCCGCGGATTTTATTGACGGCTTCGTCCAGGGCCAGATCTTTGGTATCCTGGCCGTCTATTTTGATGATCTGGTCACCGCTCTTAATGCCGGCTTTTTCACCAGGGGTTCCTTCAATGGGGGCTACCACGGTAAGCAGTTTATCTTTGGTGCCAATAACAATACCGACACCGCCGAAAGAGCCTTCTGTCTCAATCATGAAATCCTTAAACATCTTGTTGTCCATATAGATGGAGTGCGGATCATTCAGGGAGTTGACCATTCCCTTGATTGACCCGGCCATCAGGGTGTCAACAGACACATCCTCGACATACCGTGACTTAACGACCTGCAATGCACGTAGCACTCTGAGCGTGCTCACAACATCAGATGACCAGGCATTCATCAAATATAAGAAGCCGGCAGATGTAGCCAAAAATGTCATCAAAACCAAAAGTACTGCGCCAAAAAGTATTTTACGGCGGCTCAATCAACACACCTCGCAAGAGTCGCGGGTTGGATGGATACAGGGTTCTGCGCATTCGCAGAACCCGGCAGCCGCCTCGCTCCGGACTACGCCTTTTTTCATTTCATCCTTTTAACTATATGTCAAAATGGCTGTAAATATTCTAGTAGTCCGCCAAGCCCAAATCCACAGTGTTCTTGGCGCGATACTTCCCGCCCAGCTTCGTTGTCGTCGCCTTACATATGTCCGATATGCGCGGCTCCTCCGCCTCGCTGAGCGAAAAATCTCGCGCAATTCATCCTATGGCTTTAGACTGGGCAGACTACTAGGGCAAATATCCCATCGGACTGACCGGCGAACCATTTTCCCGTACTTCAAAATGCAGGTGCGGGCCGGTCGAGTAACCGGTCGAACCGCAGCGGGAAATTGTCTGGCCTTTATATACCCGGTAGCCTTCCTCCACCAGCAGTTCGGAGTTATGAGCATACAGGGTTGATATGCCGCCGCCGTGATCAATAATAACAGCCTTGCCATAGCCGCCCATCCAGCCGCTGAAAATAACAGTACCGTTGTCGGCTGCAGCAATGGCGTCGCCATAGTCGGCGCCAATATCAATACCGCTGTGGAAACGCTGGGTGCCAAAAATCGGATGGGTCCGCCAGCCGAAGGGGGAAGTAATCGGACCTGAAGCCGGCCATAAGAGTGCGCCGGTGCCTTCGACAGCACCGCCCTTCTGACTGCGGCGAATCATTTGTTCAATTTGGCGGGAAGTTTCCATAAGCTCCTGATAGGCGCGCTCAGCAGTGTCGCGTTCACTCACCGCATCATCCAGAACCTTTTCCCGGTCGTTTTTCCTGACTTCAATGAGCGCTTTTTTGGCAGCAGCCTCGGCTTTAAGCTCAGTAATAGCGGCTTTATCCCGCTCCAGCTCAGCCCGCTTCTGCACTACCAGCTCGCGCTCGGCCTTTACCTGGGCAACCAGTGTCATATCAAGGTTAACCACCCGCTTCAACAAATCGGCTCTGGTGGTAAAATCGACAAAATCGGCTGCGCCAAACAGTACATCAAGATAATTGACTTGTCCATTCTTATAAATATCCCGCATCCGCTTGTTAAGAATTTGGCTGCGCTCAGCCAGATTCTTCTCCACCTTAGCCAATAATTCCGTATTAAGCTCGATTTGCTGTTCTGTGGCTTCCAGTTTGGCTAAGATTGATTTATAATCGGCGGCAGCAGCATCCAAATCTCCCTGGATCAGCCGCAATTGGTCTGATACGCTGTCTACCTGCTGCTGTGCCTGCGCAACCTTGCTTTGCTGCGCCTCCATCTGCCGTTGAATCGTTTGCAGTTCACGCTGCTTCTGGTCAAGCTCATCCGCCAGCGCGGTTCCCAGCACACTAATGCCCAGAACAACGGCCAGCCCTGCCGATAAAATTCGTTTACTTGGCAAAATTCTCCCTCCTAGACATTCATAAACCGACGCAAGGAAATCGTGCTGCCGAGCGCCCCAATCGCCGTACCGACAATGAGCAGCACAATACTGATATGGGTTAAGAACGGATCCTGCGGAATCAGCGGCAAAAACGCCAGTGACTCATACACTTTTTCGGTAAGCGATCTATAGGTCTGACTAAGAATCAGCACCGCGAACAACGCACCGCCAAAGCCCAGAATCATGCCTTCAATCATAAACGGCAGCCGGATAAACCAATCGGTAGCACCAATATACTTCATAATTCCGATCTCCCGGCGGCGGGCAAAAACGGTAATCCGGATGGTGTTGGAAATAATGAACAAAGCGGCTAGCGCCAGGAAGACAATCAGGATCAAGCCAAAAATCCGAATCATTTTTGTCAACGAGAACAATTGTTCAATAACTTCCTGACCATATTTGGCCGTTTCAATCCCTTTTAGCTCGCCAATGGCCTGGGCCACCGGCTTAACATACTCAGGCCTGTCCACTTTCACTTCAAAGGCATTGGGCAACGGATTGGTTTCCCCTAATGCCGTAAGCAAGCCTTGCTGTTCTCCCAAACGTTCCTTAAACCGGGTCATTGCTTCTTCTTTATCCACAAACATAACCTGGGTAACACCGTGCAACCGGGTAATCCGGGTGCCGATTTCCCGCATTTCCAAATCGGACAAACCGTCTTCCATATAGACAGTAATCTGCACCTGGGTTTCCAAGGTGGAGGCCATATGGTTAAGATTAAGCACCATAACCAAAAACATGCCCAATATCAGGAGCGACAGCGCCACCGTACTCACCGAAGCAATGCTCATAAGGCCATTGCGGCGGATGGAGGAAGCAGCCTCCCGCACAAAATATTCCAAGGTTCTAATTTTCATAGCCGTATACCCCTTTCACCTGGTCACGGACAATACGGCCTTTTTCTATAGCGATAACCCGTTTTCGCATGGCATCAACCACCGTCTTATCATGGGTAGCCATAACAATAGTGGTACCGGCTTTGTTGATGGTGTCAAAAACCTTCATAATTTCCCATGAAGTCTCCGGGTCCAGGTTGCCTGTCGGTTCATCGGCAATAACAATTGCCGGGTTATTGACAATGGCCCGGGCAATCGCCACCCGCTGCTGCTCACCGCCTGACAGTTCTGACGGATAAGTACGCACCTTATGTCTAAGACCTACTAGATCAAGCACATTATGTACCCGCTTCTGCATCTCCCGGCGGGAAGATTCAATGACCTGCATAGCAAAGGCCACATTATCATATACCGTTTTATTGGGTAACAGGCGATAATCCTGGAAAACAATCCCCAGGCCCCGCCGTAAATACGGCACTTGGTTTGACGGCATCTCAAGCAAGCTGCGGCCATTAACTACAAGCCGCCCGCTGGTAGGCAATTCTTCCCGGAGGATAAGCTTTATGAAGGTCGACTTGCCTGCACCGCTCGGACCTACTACGAAAACAAACTCACCTTTGCCAATTTCCACTGTAATATCTGATAATGCAACCGAGCCGCTACTATATACTTTCGACACTTCATTCATGTAAATCAATACTAAAGTACCTCCATTGTAAAGTGAAAGACAAAACGATTACTTATTCGACATTTGTCATGCAAAACCTCTTTTTTCTATAAATTTAATACCTTTATTTCTATATTTTTCCATACATTTTTCTCACAAACGCCTGCCCCTGGCTCTTGCCGCTGCAGACGGTGTCGGTTCAGGCGGAGCAGGCGCTCCACCTGAAACCCGGGTCACTTTAGCAGATCCATCGTATAGAGTGTTGTCAGGGCAAGGACAGTTAACAGACCAAAATACCACCAAGCAACATTAAGACGCTGGGTGGCGGTTAATTGATAATAGCGCTCATCTTGTTCTTCCTCGCCGCGCCATAAGGCAAACAGCGAAAATAGGAAAATAATTAAAACCAATATATTGTGTGTATATAAAAACACAATACCGATAACCAAACTGCCAAGCCACCAAAGCCGCGGGGAAATAGCGGCAGCAATCCGTTCGCCGTCAAGCGGCGCGCAGGGAATAAGATTAAACAGGTTCAGCAAACAGGCGGTATACGCCAATACCAGCATCAGGGTACTGTCACTCCACAGGTAAAACGCCAGACACACCAGCGCACTGAGAGTACCGGCAGCCGGTCCGCCGATAGCGATATTAGCTGTCATTTTGGCGTTAACCGGCGCACGATTCAGACTGATAACAGCACCAATAAACGGAATGAAGGTAGGCCCCTTTGCCCGCAGCCCGACAATGCGCGAGGCAGCTACATGACCTAATTCATGCACAAGCAGCAATAGGACAAAGCCAGCGGCAAACCTAAAGCCAAAAGCCATTGCATAGAAGGCCAGCGACACCAGCATCGACGCGGTGGTTGACAGGGCTCCGCCCATTTGTACCAGCGCCAGCAGGCCAACTAAACCAATTCCGGCCCGGCGCACTACCCGCCGGCCCAGATTAATCACTCTCCAGGAGTTCACTGCCATCCCTCCTCAAAATAGAAAAACCACTAACTCGATCCTTTGGTTTTGCACGCATAGTTAATCCTGGAATACAAGAGAAGTGGTTTTACTTTTGGCATCGCCCCAAAAGTAACAAAAAGTCTAGGCCCAAAGCCTCCAAAAACTGAAAAGCCGGACAATATTCCTAAAATCTGTAAACTCGCTACGCTCAAACAGTACAGATTTCTTAACGGAATACCGCCCGGCTTTTCTCCTGCGGAACGCTTTTTCCGGCAATGGCCGCTGGGGAACGGGGGTTACCAGGGGTGCACCGTATAAACAGTACCGAAGCGTGGGCGACCGTTACACATAAGCGGAGGTTAAGCGCCGGCATAGCAGTGTTGCATGACGGCCGTTCGTGCCGGGTCTTGTGCCGGCGTGCAAAATTTATAAATTCTGCCAGACAGCCAAAAGAAGCCCGCACATACATAATACATATGCACGTGCGGGCTCCTTTAATGCTCTTGACTGATTTTTTAAGCCTTTTTACGGCTGACTGCTTTCTTAGCAGCAGCCACAACAGCCGCTTCAGTCAAATTATATTTTTTCAACAGATCACCAGGTGTACCGGATTCACCGAAGGTATCCATGACACCTACCCGCTCCAGCGGCACAGGCTCATTTTCTCCCAGTACTTCGGCAACAGCGCTGCCAAGGCCGCCAATAATACTGTGTTCTTCACAGGTAACAATCGCACCGGTGTCACGGGCGGCAGCAATAATGGCCTCTTTGTCAATCGGTTTAATGGAGGCCATGTTAAGCACCCTGGCGCTTATTCCCTGGGAAATAAGTTGCTCGGCCGCATGCCGCGCCGGAGCCACCATAATGCCGCAAGCGATAAGGGTTACATCCTTGCCGTCAGCCAGTAAAGCCGCTTTGCCAAGCTGGAACCGGTAGTCCTCGCCGAAAACATCCGGCACGGCCGCCCGGCCCAGCCGGATGTATACAGGCCCCTGATATTCGGCGGCAAAATCGATTACCTGCCTGGTTTCAGCCGGATCTGCCGGAACAATAACTGTCATATTCGGCAACACCCGCATAATGGCAATATCCTCAATGGATTGATGGGATGCACCGTCCTCACCGACAGTCAGTCCGGCATGAGTGGCGGCAATCTTAACATTGAGCTTGGGATAGCAAATGGAATTGCGGACTTGTTCGAAGGCCCGGCCGGTAGCGAACATGGCAAAAGTGGAAGCAAACGGAATCTTGCCGGCAGCAGCCAGTCCTGCCGCAACCCCCATCATGTTTTGCTCGGCAATACCGACATTGAAGAACCGGTCAGGATGGGCTTTGGCAAATACATTGGTTTTAGTAGACTTGGACAGGTCGGCGTCCAGAACTACAACATTTTTATTACGGTCGCCCAGGTCTTTCAGGGCTAAGCCGTAGGCTTCTCTGGTTGCTAATTGATTAGCCATATGTATCTCACACCTCGTTCTTTCAGTTTGAAGTTGCAAACAATGATGATATGTATTGGTAACTTTTATTTATCTTTCAAGTCTTCCAGCTCTGCCAAAAACTTGGTACATTCCTCGCGGCTGGGAGCCTTGCCATGCCAGTCGGCGACATTTTCCATCTGGCAAACACCCTTGCCTTTAATGGTCTTGGCCACAATCATGGTTGGCTTGCCCTTTACGGTCTTAGCCGTTTGAATGGCGTCATAAATGGCATTATAGTCATGGCCGTCAATAATCAGTACATGCCAGCCGAAAGCCTGCCACTTCTCCGGAATAGGCAGCGGCGACATAACCTCGGCAACCGGGCCGTCGATCTGCAAGCCGTTAAAATCAACAAAGGCCGTAAGGTTGTCCAACTTGTAGTGAGCAGCAAACATGGCGGCTTCCCAAATCTGTCCTTCCTCCAGCTCGCCATCTCCCAGCAGGGCATATACACGATAGTCCCTGGCATCCAGTTTGCCGGCCAGCGCCATGCCATTGGCGGCGCTTAAGCCCTGTCCCAAAGAACCTGTCGACATATCAATACCGGGAATGTGTTTCATTTCCGGATGTCCCTGCAGGCGGCTGTCAATTTTGCGCAGGGTAAGCAATTCTGCCGCCGGCAGATAGCCTTTCTCCGCAAGGGTAGCATACAATACCGGAGCGCCATGACCTTTTGACAGCACAAAGCGGTCACGGCCGGCATCCGTAGGATTGGCAGGGTCTACCTTCATTTCGGCAAAATAAAGTACCGCCAGCATATCCGCCGCCGACAGTGAACCGCCGGGATGACCGGATTTAGCTTCGGTAACCATGCTTACAATATTGCGTCTGATGGATGTGGCCCGAACAGCCAATTCTGCAAGCTGCTTAGGGGTAAGTTTCTGTGTCATTCTTTCAACCTCCTGTAATCTATCTAGCTTAAACGGGTATGCACTATATAACTTCATAGCCACAAGACCTGAAACTGGCAAGAAATGTCCATATGCGAGGCGCGACGAGGACGTGACCGCAGTCGTACTGGGAAGTACGTCGGAGGGAACGCCCGCAGGAGAAACGAAGTAGATGGGCGTTTATTGCCAGTTTCAGCGCGGGGACTGGAAGCCTTCGCCCAAAACCTCATGCGCATCGGCAACAATAACAAACGCCTGGCGGTCAATACGGTACACCAGTTCTTTTATTTGTGAAACCTCCCTGGTGCTGACCACACAGAAAACAATTTCGCCGTCAGCCTGTGTATAGCCGCCGCGTCCGGCTAACAGGGTTACACCCCGTCCAAGCTCGTCCATAATGGCATCTGCCACTTCTTTCGAGGAGCGGGACATGATGAAAAAGGCTTTGGCGGCACTGGGGCCTTCCTGCACCAGGTCGATAATCTGCGTGGTGATAAATAAAGAAATAATGCCATACAGGGCTAATTCCGCGCTGCCGAATACCACTCCGGCCAGAGCAATAACGAACAGGTCGACAGACAGAAGTGCCTTCCCCACGCTAATGCCTGTTAATTTATTAATAATCGCGGCCGCTAAATCCGTACCGGCAGTGGTTCCTTTGAACTTAAACACAATCCCCATGCCAATACCGGAAAGAACGCCGCCGTACAAGGAATTAAGCAATAAGTCCCGGGTTAACAGCGGCACATACGCTGCCGTCAGATCAATGGTGAGCGCCAGAACGCCCGCTCCCAGCAGCGTATTCACACCAAAACGGGCACCTAATAATTTAATACTGAGCAAAAACATGGGAATATCCATGGCCAGCATGGTCAAACCCACCGGCAGTCCAAAAGTATGATGAAGTACTGTAGCCAGGCCGCTTGTGCCGCCTGCCGCGACTTTGTTAGGAATGAGAAACATATTCAGTGCCAGGGCGGTAATCACCGTACCCAGCACGATTCCCAGATAGCCCCGCAGCCACTTCCATTTTACCATGGCTACCTCCTGCTTGCATTATTTCATCAGGCTTAGCGCCAGTTCGGCATTCTGAAAAGCTTTATTTCTTAACATAGTAATCCGTTCTTCCCGCTGCTTATTAGGATGTTTGCGTTCATCCCACAATTGCAGTATTCGTGCCATCAGGCTGTCGGTAGTAACTGTTTTTAAGGTACCAACATGCCGTTCACCAATGGTTTCCAAAAAACGGTCAATTTTGGGGTCATAGGATATACCGGCCATCGGCACATGCATAACCGCGGCAAAGATAAGGGCGTGCAGCCTGATACCGATTAGCAGATCCAAGTTGCCGACAAGTGATAATAACTCACTGGTAGTATATTCACCTGGCAGCACTTCGGCTTTATTTTTCATCCGGCCGGCTATTTTTTGTGAAACACCCAGGTCATCAGGACACTGCATGGGAATAAATACAACCCGGACGCCCAATTCCTCAATCATCCGGTCGGCAGCGTGGGACAATACCTGCTTAAAATGCCCCCATTCCTTCCACTCCCGCACCGAAATGCCGATAAGCGGCGCCACCCCTTCCTGACCGTGTTTGCGCAAAATACTGCGGCCAATCTGCCTGTCCACCGGATGCATGGCCAGCACCGGATCGGCTGTTACATAAATGGGCGGTACCGTTACCTTCAGCCGCTTGAGCTCTTCATAAGATCCGTCATCACGGACGGTAATCAAATCCACCATATTGCCGATATACCGCATGGCACTCTGAGCCAGCGTTCCCTGCACCGGCCCAATGCCTTGCGCATAAAGCATAACCGGTTTGTTCAGCTTTTTGGCCAGCATCATAATGCTCAGATAATAGTAGAGACTGCGATCACTGGTCACGTCCTGCAGCAAACTGCCGCCGCCACTAATCAAGAGCCGGCTTTTGGCCAGCGCTTTAACAATCTCCGGATAATTGAGGCGATAGACGGCACAAACACCGTGCCGCCGTTTAGTATCATCAGGATTTCCGGAAATAACCGTAATCTGAACATTGGGTTCAATGTCGGTCAAAGCCTCAATCATGGCCGCCAGCATAGCTTCATCACCGGCATTGCCAAAACCATAATAGCCTGAAACAACGATATCACTCATGGGCTGACGGACTCCTTCCCACCAACCGGGCCGCTATGAGTTGGATCACATATACGCCAACCACCGCCGCCGCGCCAATCACGGCCCCCAGCAGCAAACCGTCAAGTCCGCGGATGGTTGACATCAACACCGGAGTTCTAAGGTGTGCAAAGGTCTCAACCAGTGAACCCTGGGCCAGTGTAGCCGCCACAATCAGGAGGAACTGAGCCAGCCGCGGCCATTGCTGGTATATAGCCATTGCCGCCAGCAAAAAGGCCGGATGACCAATTAAAAATTCCTTGCTGCGGGGTCTGGCGTACATGGCCTGCTCCAACAGTGCCCTTAGCTTGAGTTCGATAGCTGGTACAGGCACACCGGCGGTATGTCCGGAACGCCCGATAAATATCCAGGCCACCACGGCGGCTGCGCCGAACAGGCAGAGGATTTTGATGGTGACCGGGTGTTCCATAATCCCGGTTAGCTGACGCCACAAGCCCCGGGCATTGACTGTCTGAACTTTATCAAATACATTGTAACGGGTTAAGTATATGACAGTCACTAAAATCAGCGGCGCAACAAAGGTTAATTTTACGCCACGATAGATTTCCATCTCCAGGAAAAAGCGCACATCACTAAGAACGGCACCGACATACAGTCCGCCGATTAACGATAAACAGGTGGTGGCAATCAGCGCGCCGATACCGGCGGTAATAATGCGCCCAATGCCTACAGAACCGGCAAATTGGCCGGCCGCCTCCTGTTTGCGCCAGCGGTCAAGCTGCCAGGTCATAGCCAGGACGGGAAAAATAATGGCACTGGCCAGGGCAGCCATTTGACGGCTCAAAGTCCCGCCGCCTTTAAGCACCGGGAAGATTAACAGGATAGCGATGAGCCCTGTAAGCAGATACTGCCACCGGGCGGCAAACGGATACACCTGTGACAAAAACAATACACCGGCGGCAGTGGCCCCCAGCACAATTAAAGCTAAAAGCCAGGGCGCAGCAAAGTACGGCTGATAAATAGCCGCCTTCCCCATAACAAAGCCCTCGGCCAGTAATGCCGCTTTCGTATCGGCAATATACTGCAGGTTAGTCTCCACCAGCGTTTTTCCAGGCTCAGGCTTGTCATACTTGCGCATAAGATTGATACGAATATTGCGTTCCTGATCCGTAACCGCCCAACGCTGAATGGCATCACGCATTTTAAGTTTAGGCTGTTCATCTTTCGGAATGGCATACACCCGGGCAGCTTGATAGTTAATAGCTGTCGCCACCTGAGTCAGACCTTCCTGTTTTAAAAACTGCAATTGCAGCGGGTGCTCAATCATGGCCAGGGTTATTTGGCGCTCTTTAAAATAACTGACAGTCAGTGGCAGCAGATCCGGATAACCCAGTATCTCATCCCCGGAAAACATAATGGCCGAAAGGTTTTTAGCGCTTGCCAGGCGTTGAAATACCGCATTGACATCGTCTGCCGTTACTTTAGTATAGTTGGTTGGACGGGCCACTATGTAGAAGCCCAGGTTATCAACAGCCCTAAGCTCGTCAGACGGCAATCCCAGATTCCATTTTACCACTTTTTCAAAGTTGGCTTTTACCGCCAGTACCGGGCGGTCGCCCTCGGCCAGCAGCGTCACCCTGTCCGGGCCTAACCGCCGCTCTAAATCACTCATGACTTCCGCAAAAACCTGTTTATCCTGACCGACAATATATACATCCTCAGCCAATACCCTGCCACCGGCAATTAAGCTGCGCCAAAAAGGATCTGTCAGCATGCCGGTGCGGTCCTGGTGGAGAATATCCGCCCCAGGCAGTGCAGTAAGCTTGCCGCTTTTATTAAGCTTTTCCAGAGTGGTCTCATAGACAGCCAAAGAAGTAATGCCTGCTGCTTTAAACTGCTGAAACAGTCCGGCCGGCTCAGCGCCTTCCATCTGCGCCAATTCCATAATATCTTCATATTCCATGACCATTTCAACAGTAGCATTGGCTTGTTCAACAGTATGACGCTGCCAGTTAATTGTAAGCGAAGCCAATAAGCCCAGGATGATCAAGGCAATCAGCCATTTATTATATTGAAAGGTTGACAAAATCTCTCCACCTTTTTGAAACTGTCAAGTACGGTTTCAAATGTTATCTACTGTATACTATTACTATTCCCGGTTATCGGTATAAATAATAACCTGGCCATCTTCCATGACAACCTCACGCACATTCACACCAAACGGAAGTTTCTTGAGGTCAACCAGCGGCACCTCGGTCAGCAGCGAGCCGCCAATATTGCCTACCGGGGTGTTGTTTAACAAAAACCGGTCGGTAACAAAGGTAATCCGCTGTTGCTCGCGGTCACCGGCAATCCGTCCCTCAAACTTGACATCAACACGGGCAAACCCGCCTAACGTCAAAGAGCTGCTGACCTCAACCTTGCCGGAGTGTATGGATACAACCGCGTTTTTAACCCCTTTTACCGAGCTGTTGAGAAAAGCGGCCAGTTCTTCCTGGGTAAGCGTTGCCGTAATCGCAGCGTCGCCAAGCTTTTCCAGCACCAGTTTGCGGCCGGTTAGCAAGGTTTTAATATCAACATCAACATCGGTGAGATTGATATGCATTGTGCGAAAGGTGATTTTTTCGGTTTTTACATCGCTGACCTCTGCCGTTACCCTGTCAAACTTACCACCAAGCATTAAGAGGGCCGGACTTTTATCAACCTTAGCCGTCACCTGCTTGCTGCCGGTCATTTCACGCAGTCCCTGGGCCACCGCATCTGACACAACCTTGGGTAAGATCATTTGCACGGCAGCTATCACCATTACGAGAAACAGGATGATTCTGGTAAAACGATTCATAGGGAATCCCCCTTAAGCAAACTACCGAATAAGCTTACCGTGTACCGCTTTTCAGGTAAGCTTCAATAAACAATTCAATCTCTCCGTCCATGACAGCCTGAACATTGCCTGTCTCCGCGGCTGTCCGATGATCTTTAACCAGATTATAGGGATGAAAAACATAAGACCTGATCTGGCTGCCCCATTCGATTGCCTGATATTCGCCGCCCAGTTCCGCCTTCTTGTCTGCTTGCTTTTGCCGTTCAAGCTCAAACAGCCTGGCCCGCAGCAAGCGCATGCACTGCTCGCGGTTTTGAATCTGGGACCGTTCGCTTTGGCATTGCACCACAACGCCTGTCGGCAGGTGAGTCATGCGGACAGCCGAATCGGTTTTATTAATGTGCTGGCCGCCGGCACCGCCGGCGCGGAAGGTATCTACTCTAAGATCAGCCGGGTTAATATCAATTTGCACCGAATCATCAATTTCCGGCATGACATCGACAGCGGCAAACGAGGTATGGCGGCGACCGCTGGTGTCAAAGGGTGAAATCCGGACAAGGCGGTGGACGCCTTTTTCGGATTTCAAGTAACCGTACGCGTTAGTACCGGCCACCATAATGGTAACGCTTTTCACACCAGCCTCATCTCCGGCCAAAAAGTCCATGGTTTCCAGTTTGTAATTATTTTTTTCCGCCCAGCGGACATACATCCTGAGCAGCATTTGCGCCCAGTCCTGGGCTTCGGTACCACCGGCACCGGCATGCAAGGTCAGGATGGCGTTATTCGCGTCATATTCGCCTGACAGCATCAGCGTAAGTTCCAGGTGTTCCATATCCCGTTCAAGAGCGGTAAGTGCTGCCGCTACCTCAGGATAAACACTTTCATCATTTTCTTCCATGCCCAGTTGCCATAAAACAGCCATATCGCTGTGGCGGTCAGCCATGTCCCGGTACTGGCCGATACTGTCTTTTAACCGGGTGACCTCCTGGGCAATTTTCTGCGCCTCGTCCGGATTATCCCAGAAGGCCGGGTCACTCATTTTATCTTCCAGTTCCTCAATCTGTTCCGTTTTACCGGCAACGTCAAAGAGAAGCCCTCATTTCATCAAGCCTGTGGGCCAGGGTCTCAATAGCCCCGCGTAAATCTTCCAACAGCATTTTTTCAACTCCCCATTACAAACTCAGGTTTGGACTGCCAGCCTTAGTTAGCGCCGCAGCAACGCTTATATTTCTTGCCGCTGCCACAGGGGCACAATTCATTGCGGCCGGTTACATCCTTATTTACAATCGGCTCCAGCGGCTGAGTCTGTTCTTCGCCTTCTTCACCGCCACGCATTGCCTGAGCGCCGCGCAGATGATCCTCCGGCTGCGCCTGGGAAATAATATTGACTCTGAACATATAACGGACAATATCCTCCTGGATATACTCCATCATTTGCTGGAACATGTCATAGCCTTCAATTTTGTACTCAATCAGCGGATCTTTTTGCCCGTAGGCTCTCAGGCCAATCCCCTGACGCAGCATATCCATGGCATCAAGATGCTCCATCCATTTGGCGTCAAGCGTTTTGAGCATAACCACCTTTTCGAGTTCGCGCATATTTTCGGCGCCAAACAGGGCTTCCCGGCCACTATAAGCGGCATCGGCCACCCGCATAAGCTCTTCCCTGAGTTCATCCCGGCTCATTTTATCAAGCACAGCCTCTGTAAGCTCGCCTGCGGGTGCAAAATAACCCTCGCAGAACTCAATCAGGCCGGCATAATCCCATTCTTCCGGATAGATCTTTTCATTGGCATATACATCCATGCCCTGGTCAATGATTTTCTCAATCATATTGTAGATATTTTCTTTGAGATTCTCGCCTGTGAGAATTTTCCGGCGCTGGCTATAGATAACTTCCCGCTGCTGGTTCATGACATTATCATATTCCAGAACATATTTCCGGATGTCAAAGTTGCGGGCTTCCACTTTCTTCTGCGCCTGTTCAATGGAACGGGTAATAAGCGCATGTTCAATTGGTTCGTCTTCTTCCATGCCCAGCTTATCCATGATACCGGCAATGTTGTCAGAACCGAACAAGCGCATAAGATCATCTTCCAAGGACAAATAAAAACGGGTGGAACCCGGATCGCCCTGACGTCCGGCACGGCCGCGCAGCTGGTTGTCAATCCGGCGGCTTTCGTGGCGTTCGGTGCCGATAATATGAAGACCGCCCCGTTCAGCCACACCTGTTCCCAATACAATGTCGGTACCGCGACCGGCCATGTTGGTGGCAATGGTGACCGCGCCCGCCTGACCGGCTTGCGCCACAATCTGGGCTTCCATTTCGTGATACTTGGCATTCAGCACATTATGGGGCACGCCTTGCTTCTTAAGCATGGCCGACAATTCTTCCGACTGGGCAATCGAGGTCGTACCGACAAGAATAGGCTGGCCATTTTTATGCCGTTCCACAATCTCAGTCACAACTGCCTTATATTTTGCCCGTTTGGTTTTATAAATTACATCCGACAAATCCTGCCGCTGCATATCCTTGTTCGGAGGAATAACAATAACGTCAAGATTATAGATTTTACGGAATTCCGGTTCCTCGGTCTTGGCCGTGCCGGTCATGCCGGCTAATTTTTTGTACATCCGGAAATAGTTCTGGAAGGTAATGGTGGCCAGTGTCTGGCTTTCACGCTCAATTTTAACGCCTTCCTTCGCCTCAATGGCCTGATGCAAACCTTCGGAGTAGCGCCGGCCAAACATTAAACGGCCGGTAAATTCGTCGACAATAACCACTTCGCCGTCTTTAACCACATAATCCTTATCCCGCTTCATCAAGGCATGCGCCCGGAGCGCCTGGTTAAAGTGATGGGACATCTCCATATTTTCGCTGTCATAGAGATTTTGAACATTTAACAGCTTCTCGGCTTTCGCAACACCGGCCTCGGTAGGTGCTACCGTATTGGCCTTTTCGTCAATGGTATAATCTTCGACGGCTTTTAGTTTTGGCACAATTTTGGCCAGCACATAATAAAGCTCGGTAGACTTCTCGCCAGGTCCGGAGATAATGAGCGGTGTCCGTGCTTCGTCGACTAAAATACTGTCAACTTCGTCGACAATAGAATAGTTAAGCGGCCGCTGTACCATCTGCTCCGGATAAATCACCATATTATCCCGCAGATAATCGAAGCCAAATTCATTATTGGTTCCGTATGTAACATCAGCGCTATACGCTAATTTACGTTCATCAAAGTCAAGTCCATGCACAATAAGTCCCACAGACAAGCCAAGATAGCGATACAATTTTCCCATCCACTCGCTGTCACGGCGAGCCAAATAATCGTTGACAGTAACGACATGCACGCCTTTGCCGGTTAAAGCATTCAGGTACACCGGCAGGGTGGCCACCAGGGTTTTACCTTCGCCTGTCCGCATTTCGGCAATTTTGCCTTCATGCAGGGTAATGCCGCCTAACATTTGCACATCAAAATGACGCATGGCCAGCACCCGGCGGGACGCTTCCCGCACAACGGCAAAGGCTTCCGGCAAAATGTCATCCACTGTCTGCCCTTTGTCCAGACGCCGCTTAAACTCAGCCGTCTTGGCAGTCAGCGTCGTATCACTCATGTTCTGAAGCTCGGGTTCAAACGCGTTAATGGTTTCCACCAGCTTTAACATGCGCTTAATTTCTTTTTCGTTATCATCGCCAAATATGTTCTTCAAAAATTTAAACAAAATATCAACTCCCCGCCAAACAATGAATACACAGTAAGCCCAAAAGACGGCTTACAAGTGCGCAGAGGCCGCAATTATAAACAGTCCTACGGTTAGTATGTGCCTAATATATGATTTTAACAGAAACCCGGTTCAAAGTCAAAAACTGGATTGGTTAAAACATGCAAAAGCGAGATTGCTTTGCAAGCAATCTCGCTTTTCACTTTTTCGCCTAACTGCTCAGGTCAAATGAAGATTTAACCTGCCTGATGCTGACCGGGAAGGTTGGTTTGACCACCTTTAACCGGCTCAATTTCATTTTCTACCCATACCGGATTATGATGTTTGGCTTCTTCAATGGATTGAGTACCATCGCCAAACATGCACAGGAACTCACCCCAATTGTAGATGCCAAGGAAAATATGAGCAAATACACATAATCCAAGGAAGATACCGATAACCAAATGCACCATATCAAACCAGTACATAGCTGCTTTGGGAGCTACCGGCAGGAAAGCGTACAGCGCCCACCCGGTAACAATCAGAATGATACCGCCGAACAGCATCATAATTCCCATCTGTTTCTGCCCTGAATTCATTTTTCCCATCGGCGGCACAGGAATCTTTTTCCCGAGCAGCATTTTTTGCGGATAGCCGCCGCCAATCATCATCCAGGCAATATCCCGGTCATCCCAGGAAAATATGCGGCGGGTAAAAGCAATCACTCTGTCAAATCCAAATATGGTGTAAAGTATACAAGATATGGTAAGAATGCTGGCACCAATAATATGGATTTGCATGATCAGATTTTGTACATTCTCGCTAAAAGGCTGCAGCCAAATGGCAAAGCCGGTAATGGCAGCCGGTAAAAAACCTAAAATCAAGCCCCAGTGAAACAACCGTGAGATAAGAGGGTGCTTGAGTACCCGCGGACCATGTTCATCATGATGACTCATTGATTATCCCTCCTACACCAACTTAGTTCTGTCTACATATTTGGTATGAAACAGTTCTTCGGCCAAATGACTCAGTGGGTTTTGAGCAAATTTTTTGTAGACATCCGTTACCGCCTGGTTGTTGTGGCTTTGACGGATTTTTGCTTTTGCATCATCTTTGTAGATGCCCTGCGCCCGCATCTTAATGTACTTTGTGCGGTCCTGAACCAAATCGGTGGCCACATAAGCGCCGGTCCACAAGACTGCACCAGCCACACCCATTACTCCTAAAAATTCGCGCCGTGTTACTTTGACGGCCTTTTCTACATAATCATAACGCGCCACTCTTGTTCCCTCCTTATGACCAAGGCAATACGGCCTTGGCTTTACCCAGCCATGAGGTGCCCATTGGATTGATTGGCTGGCCACCACCGTTGACACAGCCGCCGGGACAGTTCATTATCTCAATAAAGTGATAAGGTGATTTGCCGGCTTTGGTTTCTTCCAACAGCGCTTTCACATTTTCCTTAATGCCATGCGCCACTGCAACTTTAAGGGTAACCTCTTTGCCTGTCTTGGCGTCTTTCATCGTAACACTGGCTTCTTTCACACCTTGCAGACCGCGTACAGGCTTGAAGTCCAGCACATCCAGCTCTTTGCCGGTAATAACAAAGTAGGCTGTTCTTAACGCCGCTTCCATTACCCCGCCGGTATTGCCAAAAATAGTGCCTGCACCGCTGTACTGGGCCAACGGATTATCTTTATCGGTAAATTCCGGTACTGTGTTAAAATCAATCCCCAGCTTTTTAAACAGGCGGGCCAGATCTCTGGTGGTTAACACCACATCAATATCGGGATAACTGCCTGCTTTGCCCTGGCTTTGCCAATAGTGGGCCGCACTGTGGAACTCAGGCCGTGAAGCTTCAAACTTTTTAGCCGTACAGGGCATAATCCCAACCATATAAATGTCTTCCGGATTAACTTTCCAAACCTCTTTAGCCCCATAAGTCTTAGCCAGCGCGCCGGCCATCATCATCGGCGACTTGGCGGAAGACATATTCGGCAGCAGTGTCGGATAGTAAAGCTCTACATACCGGACCCAGGCCGGACAGCAGGAAGTAAACTGCGGCAATGGCCCTAAATGATGCTCTGACGGTTCACCCAGAGCAAAGTGCCGGATTTTGGCAATCAGTTCCATGCCTTCTTCCATGATTGTCTGGTCGGCAGTAAAGTTGGTATCAAGCACCTTGAACCCGGCTTGTTTCATCGCGCCATACAATTTTTCCGTTACCAGGCTGCCCGGCTCCATGCCAAACTCTTCACCGATAGCCACCCTAACAGCCGGTGCAATGGTGCCAACTACTGTCAGCTGTTTGTTTTTGAGTTTTTCAATTACCTTATCCACCACGTCAACCGTATCCTTGGGAGCCCCGAACGGACAGTTGATAAGGCATTGACCGCAGGAAATACATTTCTCGCTGTTGACTCTGTGAACGGCTCCATACTTGCCCTCAATTGCATCTGTTGGGCAAAACGACTTGCATGAGTCACAGCCTTTGCATGTCTTGCGGTCAATCTCAATGATGCTGGTTAACTCCTGTGATTGAAAACCTTTCAAGACAAAACCTCCTCACCCCATAAAAATTGATATAAAATTCCTGTACAAAACCGGTATTGTGAAATTTGGAACGTTTAAAGCCTATTTGGTATTAGAGAATTGCCACGATTTAACTGTAGTGTAAAAAGCAGGACTTGTCAATAAATATTGGAATAGTCTGAACAAGTTATTTATTTCACTCATTGACAAAATATTCAAAGAATGGTTTAAAAATGTCCCGCCTTGTGCATACTATATAAAGTATCGATTTTTCCTGGAGGTATCATTGTGAGTCGTGATGTGCTTGGGATACTGGATATAGCCGGTCAGCTTGCCAGCCTAAAAGATGTTGATTATAAAAATACACTGGCAATTGCGGCACTGATAGAGTTATTAATTGATAAAGGGCTCTTTACCAGACAGGAGTTCGCGCAAAAAACGCAGGAACTCGAATCAGCTTCCCTGGCCGAGATGATTATTAAACGCCGCTCAGAACTGCGAAAGCCGCGTTAACGAAAATAATACTTTACACAAAAATGAGCCGGACGCGTACCCGGCTCATTTTTTGGTTTTAAGGTCTAGAATTCCGGCTCAATCAATCCGTATTGGCCATCTTTACGCCGGTATACAACATTCACTTCTTCTGTTTCCGCATTGGTGAATACGAAAAAGTCGTGATTAATCAAATTCATTTGCATAACCGCTTCATCAACTGCCATTGGTTTGACGGCAAAGCGCTTGGTTTTAACAATAATATTGGAATCCTCATCATCATTGGCTAAGGCTGCGGCAGGCACCGGTTCTGCCTTGAAAGTACCGTTTTTAAGGTTACGGGACAATTTCGTCTTATATTTTTCAATTTGCCGTTCCAGCTTATCAATAACTAAGTCAATGGACGCGTACATGTCGGTGGTAGCTTCTTCGCCGCGTAAGAGTATGCCATTAATCGGTACGGTAACCTCAACAATATGCCTACCCTTGTTAACAGTGAGGATTGCAGTAATTTCTCCCATATTGGCACTGTCAAAATACTTGGTAATTTTACCAATGCGTTTTGCGACATGATCTTTTAGTGCCGGTGTAATCTCAATATTTCTTCCTCGTACTGTAATTGCCATACTACCCATCCCCTTTCTGGATCCTATATATTTAATATTCCCTATAAAACGTAAAATTCCTGTCCTAATTTGCAATATTTTTTCTGTGTTTTCTACAAACTCAGAATCGTGCAAATTGGTAATTATACCCAGGCGAAAACGTATACTTTCTGGCAGACTAAATTAAAACCCGGCAATGTAGTTACATTGCCGGGTATATGTTTATATTTAGTTGCACTTGTATACGTTGCTGGCTTGCGGTCCACGAGCGCCTTCAACGATTTCAAATTCAACTTGCTGGCCTTCATTCAGGGTTTTGAAACCTTGATCTTGAATAGCCGAGAAGTGTACGAACACGTCGCCGCCATCTTCTCTTTCAATGAATCCGTAACCTTTTTCTGCGCTAAACCATTTAACTTTACCAATCATGTGAAACTCCTCCTAAGATAAACTACCGACTGCACTATGCAGCCACAAGAGGAAGTATAACATATATTGGCAGCAGTGTCAATTTATAAAATCTTCGACAAAAAGGCCTGGGTCCGCTCTTCTTTAGCATGCAAAAATACCGCATCAGGCGTGCCTTCTTCCACAATCCGGCCTTCATCCATAAAAATGACTCTGTCGCCCACTTCGCGGGCAAAACCCATCTCGTGGGTAACCACCACCATGGTCATGCCTTCATTAGCCAGAGTCTTCATAACATCCAGAACTTCCTTAATCATTTCCGGGTCAAGTGCCGAGGTAGGCTCATCAAATAACATGACTTTCGGCTTCATGGCAAGCGCCCGGGCAATAGCCACCCGTTGCTGCTGGCCGCCGGAGAGCTGATCAGGGTAAGCGTCGGCTTTGTCCTCCAGCCCAACCTTTTCCAGCAGGTCGCGGGCGATCTTGTCGGCTTCCGGCTGCGTCAGCTTACGGACTTTTACCGGCGCCAAAGCGATATTTTGCAGTACTGTCATATGAGGGAACAGATTGAAGCGCTGAAAAACCATGCCGACTTCTTCCCGGACTTTATTGATATTAGCCTCATTAGTGAGGGGAATGCCGTCCACAATGATTTCGCCCTCTGTAGGCTGTTCCAGATAATTCATGCACCGGAGCAGCGTACTCTTGCCGGAGCCGCTCGGTCCAATAATAACAACAACCTCTTGTTCGCTGATATGGGCATTAACGCCTTTTAGCACATGCAAATTACCAAATTTTTTATGAAGATTTTTAATGCTTATCATCAGTCTTGTACCTCCGCTCAAGATAATCCACAAGGCGGGATATGGTAAAGGTCATAATCAGGTAAATAAAAGCGACAGTCAGCCAAATTTCAAATGAGCCATAGGTACGGGCAATAATCAGCTGACCGCGCCGGGTAAGCTCTTCAAAACCGATTACCGACACCAGCGAAGAATCCTTAAGCATGGCAATAAATTCGTTGCCCAAAGGAGGAATAATGCGCTTGAAGGCCTGCGGCAGAATTATGTAGCGCATAGTTTGGGCCCAGGTCATACCTAGCGACCGTCCGGCTTCTGTTTGTCCTTTGTCAATGGACTGAATCCCTGACCGGAAAATTTCGGCAACATAAGCGCCGCTGTTCACACTGCAGGCCGTAATGGCGGCAATAAAAGGATCAATCCGCTGTCCCACCATCAGGGGCAATGCAAAATAAATGAGAAAAATCTGTACCAGCAGTGGTGTACCCCGGATAAAATCCACATATATGGCAGCCAGCATTTTCACTGGCCATAGGGTTGATAGCCTGGCTATACCGACAAACATACCGATCAAAAGACCAAAGCCGACACTAAGCGCAGTAATCTGCACGGTGACACCGGCCCCCATGAGGAGCAAGGGAAACGAGTCAACAATTAAATTAAAATCAAAGTCCAACATTCTCACCCTTAATAAAAATTAACAAGGTTGCATAAAAATCACATGTCAATTATATGCGGACATACCATGGGTGTCAATACAATTTTAGACACAAAAAATGGCGCGAGAGTTCGCGCCATTCCATTGGAGTTGGTCAGGAAAGCCTTAAGACAGCATCGGCCTTTGCTTGCGTTCGCAGTTGAGCGGGGCCATGTTTTCTTCAACTATTGGGGAGGCTTTTTGCCAAACCATTTCATGTATATTCTTTCATATTCGCCATTTTTCTTCAATGCTTCGATAGCTTTGTTGACTTTTTCAGTTGTCTCGGTGTTTTTCTTGGAGATGGCAATACCGTATTCCTCGGAAGTGAGTGGTTCGCCTACAACCTTGGCATCCTTGCCGCCGGCCTGCGCAATATAATATTCGTTAACAGGCAGATCATTAACAACCGCGTCTACACCGCCTGCCTTCAGCTCCATAAAAGCTTCCGGCGCATTGTTAAACTCACGGATGGTGGCATCTTTAATTTTTTTAGCTTCCATGGCGCCGGTAGTGCCGATTTGCACGGCAATGCGTTTGCCTTCAAGATCCTTAAACGTCTTTAATGTATCATTATCGACTTTAACAACCATGGACAGACCAGACTTGTAATAGGGAGTGGAAAAATCGACTTTCTTCGCCCGCTCGGCAGTAATCGTCATCCCCGAAATCGCAACATCGATATTGCCGGCCTCGAGCGCCGGAATCAGGCCGTCAAAGCCCATGCTCTGAATTTGCACTTCTACGCCCATTTCCTTGCCGATAGCACGGATCAGGTCCATATCAAAGCCCACATATTCTTTGCTCTTTTCATCCTGGAACTCAAACGGTGCAAACGTAGTCTCGGAACCAACCTTAAGCACCTTAGCTTTCGGCGTCTCGGCCGGTTTTGCCGTTTGCTGCCCGCAGCCGGTTAGACCTGCGGCCAGAAGGAACATAAGGAAAATAGATAAAATACCAACTTTTTTCGGCACACCAATAACCCCCTCTATAATGTACACTTCACGCAATAGTCCGCCAGACCTGCATCAGACTTGGCAGATTACTAGTAATTATACAATTCAATGCATAATTACACAAGTAGTTTGATAATGTATACATGCGCAACCTTTCGTTGTCCTATCAGGTTAAACAGGAAGTCAAATTGTATACAAAATCAGGTACAAAGCCGTTCAGCTCCGGCGCGTAGTGTAGCTTCATCAGGGGAACGCAAGAAGCCCGGAATCAAATCCCGGGCTGTTACTGCATGTATATGTATTATTGCCCTTTTTGGGCGATAAAGCAGTCACGGCAATAAATCGGACGATCATTGCGAGGTTTAAATGGAACTTGGGTGGTTACACCGCATTCGGCACATACCGCTTCATGCATTTCCCTGGGAGCTGTCTGTCCTTCACCGCCATCACGGCTGCGTCTTCTGTTACCCCGACATTCACGACAACGAGCAGGTTCATTTTCAAAACCTTTTTCCGCATAAAACTCCTGCTCCCCAGCTGTAAAAACAAAGTCCTTTTCACAGTCCTTGCACTTAAGAGTTTTGTCCTGAAAAGCCATTAACGAAATCCCCTCACCTTATGAATTTAAAAACCACTGCTTAGCCGACCTGGTCTTTGACCCCACACTCGCCTGCAGGAAGGGTCGCTACTAGGAACTCAATCCCCTCACTACTGCTTCTCTCGATCAAAATATATGTAACTGTTGTTTTACGGACCGGCAGGACTTACCTCTAAGCCGCACCATGCTCAAAGCCGCTTTGGGCTTCTTACGTGGGTCGTTTCGCCTGCGACTGGCATCGACTTTCAACCACAGACCTAAGCAAATTGGTTCTTATCTTAAATTATAGAATTCCATAAGAAAAAAAGCAAGCAGATATTTTCAGATTAATATTACCATTAGCATACCAATTTGGCTATTTTCAGGCCAGGCTGCTGACTGACATCCAGTATTTTCCCGTCAGAAAACCGGACTAAACAGTTTTCTTTGCCGCTCCGGTTCCAAAAAACCAGCTGCCCGGTACGTCCATCGCTGAGTGTTACATATCTGCAGATAAGCGTCTGACACAATTCATGCAAAAACGGTGTGCTGTAATCCGGCGAAAACTTGCCGGCGAACATATCGGCCTGGATGGTGTCAATAGCGGCAAAGGGCGATATTTCCTGCCCGTAGGTTTTTTTTGAAGTCATGGCATCATATACATCGGCAATACCAAGCACCTTGGCAATAGGATGATTTTTGGCGGCATTGGTATGCAGCGGGTAGCCTGAGCCATCATCACGCTCATGATGCTGCAGGACCCCAAAACGAACACTTTCCGGAATTTCTTTATACCGGCTGAAAAATTTAAAGGCTATCGCCGGATGCTGACGCACGGCAGCTAACTCGTCCTCTGTCAGTGCGCCATTTTTATACAATACCTTGGACGACACTTCCAGCTTGCCGATATCATGAAGAATACCTGCCAAAATCAGGTTGCGCTGCTGGATTAAACTAAAAACACCGCTTAACTCACCGATAATATGAGCTAAGATACCAACATTGACAGAATGATGAACCAAATAATCCTCCGTGCGGGTTAGCGTGTGCAGCAAAGCCGTAGCGGCAATGCCGCGGGAGGCCAGACGAGCCACCGAGTCAACAAGGGTATCCAGCAAAGCGTAATCCAGGTGCCTTTCCAGTCTGATAAGGGTAAAGCATTTTTTCATATCCTGCACACAGCGGCTATAGAGGCCGGAAAATTCGTTTTCCTGCTCCGATACACCGGCAGCCATATCTGGTTCACAATATGCCTCTGCTGCCGGCTCTGGTGCCGCCTCCGGCGTCAGAACCGTTTGGCGAATGCGAACAGAATCAAGCCCATAATTGAGAATCCGGGCAATTTGCCTTTCTGTAAGTATGGTGCCCGCATGAAGCAAGCCGCTGCCGTCAGGTGAAAATACCGATTCCCCCAGTTCGAAGCCCGGACGGAGTTGGTGGACAGAACATTTTATAATAGTATAACTTTCAGCCATATAAATCGCTCCTCTTGAGACATTGATTCCAGTTCAATCTTGCTTGTTAAAGCTCTCTATATAAATAGCACTTACTTCCTATTATTAGCCAACTTACAAAAAATTTCAATATATCTGTTAAATTTTAATAGTTGATGCCCTGCCGGTGAGCCCGGTCAGGGCATCATAACTTGCAAAATAGAGCTACTTTGCCGGAATGCGTTTAACTACTTTTTCCCAGGCATGCTTGTCGAGGAAGCTGCCTGCTACGTTGGCTTCCATTTCCTTGAACATACAGAAAGGAACGCTGAAGGACAACAAATCGGCATCAATAACCGGACGGGCCGAAATATCGGTCATGCCCACCACAGCTCTGGGCCGTTCCTGCGAAGCTTCATTCCAGGGAATCAGGCAGGTGCTCTGACAGCCTGCCCCAAAAGGGATCATTACATTGTCATTGCCCGGACGTCCATAATTGGCCAATACCACCAATGCCGACAACTGATCCGGGTTGGCGTAGAAGACAACCACCCGGGGTTCCTCGGCAGTTGCCTCGGCAAGCGGCTTAAAAACAACATATTGTTCAGGTATCTCCTGAATAGGCAAGGCTTCGACAAAACTTTCCGCCAGTTCCGGCGTCTTTTTGTAAGCCTCGCCTTCCCGGTACCCCTCTTTGCCAATTGACAAAAAATATTCAAAACCGCCCGGGAAATTCGGATACATATTGCCTAAACCTAAGCCAACACTACCACCCGGACAGCCAAAGGTGCTGCGGCTAAACACCGCCTGCCGCCCTTTGGCGGCAGCAGTTAACATGGCCGCCGCACACCCCCAGCGCCCCTCCGCAAACTCCAAAGCCTTTTCCGGCTTTTCATTGGTAAAAAGAATGGCTACCGGCGCATATCTAAGTTTTAACCGCTCCGCAATTTCACTGCGCATACGAACACCCCTTTCTTTTTATTAGAATATTCAATATATTAATTGGCGATTGAACCTTATTCTCCTGCCGCGGCCCCACAAATATTGACTTCCTTTTTTCGACCAATTAGGGCATAATATAACCTGTACTACATATATACAAAGAGTGAGGTGCGCAGCATGCTGAATGATACCAACAAAATCTGTCAAGTCTGGAACCAGAAAGACGCCTTGGAGCAAACCCTTCTTGCAGGCCTGCATGGCGGACCGGAAATAAAGAAGGAAGAAAAGCAGGCTTATTTAGGGGTATTCAGAGAACAGGTCATTGCTTTCCTTACCCAGGACCAGGTGAAAGAAGCTGCCCTTTATCCGGAAATTGCCGAAGCCCTGGAGCATGAGAAATTTCAAAAACTGATTATCAACAGCAGCCTGGCTGCTTATTATACCAACAAATACCAAACGCTGGCCAGAGAAAAGAACAAAGCCTACACCATGGTTGCCGATGCTGATTGTGCCCGGGCGGCAGGCCTTGTTGTAGCAGGCAGCGAGGCAGTAGACCTGCAGGATATTGCTGTCGACGACCGCCGGCTGCGGCTGCAAAAATTAGGGGTTTCCGAAAAACTCATTGCCAGCGCCGGCAAAAAAATTTGTGAAACCTGCTTAAACAGCATTCTCAGTCTCGACCCGCGTGAAGCAATAAACTATTCCGGGCTTACCTGGCTGGACAGGCTCACCGGCGAACGCTGCCCGGCCCATCAGGATTAATAACTGAATAGTATCCGGCAAAGCATTGCATGATTTAAGGACTGACTGGGACACAACCCTGTCAGTTCTTTTAGTTTTTCCAAACGGAAAACCAGGGTGTTGCGATGGACAAATAATGCCTTAGCCGCGCTTGACACGTTCAGGTTATTATCCAGCAGGGCATTGACAGTATTGCGCATATCATATTTGCGGTCAAGCTGTGCCAGTATGAGGTCTTTCAATTTCTTCAACGCCAGACAAGAATGAATAGCGCCCGGCTCCTTGATAAGATAATCGACAAGTATATCAAAATCATAAATGGAAGCAACAGCAGTGCCGTCCATTTTATTATTTTGCGAGAATAGGGCCTCCTTGTAAGACTCATGAAGTTCTGCCGGCGAGCCGGTAAAGCTCCCCAGCCCCATACGCAAACCTTGCTGCTGCGGGCCGCCAAGCAGTGAAAGTATGGCTGAGCCCCATTGGTAAAACTCAGCCTCGCCGGCATCTGCCGGGAATTGTTTGAGAATAACCAATTCATCTTCAAAAAAAACAAACAGGTCCTGGGAATCGAGCAGCGAGGAATGCTCCAGCAGTTGGGCGAGTGTTTCCCTTGTCCTAAGCGCTACCAAATCATGCACTCCATACTGATTACATGCATCCCGGATGATGAGGCCAACAGAAACAACCGCCACCAGCCGCGGCAGGTTTAGGCTAAAGCGCAACAATTTTGCTGTTTTTGCTATGGCATTGTCCTGATAGCGGTCTGACAAAACATGCTGCATGAATTGTTCCCTGAGCTGAAGATTGGCTCTGAATTCCTCCACCAGGTTTTCCCGCTCCAAAATGAGTTCTGTGACCATTTTTACTAGCTTGGTGGTATTGCGCACCTTGTCGGGATGGCCGGAAACCCCCACCGCACCAACCACCTGGCTGCCGAGAACAATGGGCCAGTTTAAACCAGGAAGCGCCCCGGGATAACGCTCCATATCCTCAGGAAATATTTCTACAACCTGCCCGCTGCGGATAACCTCCATCGCACCTTGATGATAAGTATTGAGCCGGCTCTTTTGGCCGGACCCGACAATCACGCCGGCACTATCCATAATATTGATATTTTGCTGGACCAGCGGCATAATATTATCCACAATGTGCTGAGCTAATTCTGCCGTGATAATCATAGCTTTGCCTCCCACCTGGTGGCCCGTCTCTGCCTGAAAGCGCAGGCAGGGCACCAGCCTACTGTTTATATTATACATAAATATCGGCAATAATAGGGATTATTTTGCACTTTCATTGTACAAAATCACTAATTTGCGCCAGGTAAAAGGCACTAATGTTAGTAAATGCCGATAATTGAAAAAGGTCGGAATTATCAGTACAATAAAGATACATAGTTATTTTACTAAGGAGTGATTGCTCAATGCGTATTGTCGTAGCTCCCGATTCCTATAAAAGCAGCCTCTCGGCCGTAGCTGTGGCTACAGCTATGGAACAGGGAATCCTCTCTGTCTTCCCGCAGGCCGAGGTGTATAAGGTTCCTATCGCCGACGGTGGCGAAGGCACCGTAGAAGCCTTGGTAACAGCCACCAACGGCCGCATAATTCAGCAAACGGTAACCGGGCCTTTAGGTGAAGCGGTAACAGCTTTTTGGGGCCTGTTAGGCGACGGCGAAACGGCAGTCATTGAAATGGCGGCTGCCTCAGGCCTGCCGCTGGTACCTAAAGCAAAGCGGGACCCGCGCATCACCACTACGTTTGGTACAGGCCAGCTGATTAAGGCCGCCCTGGAACAAGGCATCAGAAAGTTTATTATTGGTATTGGCGGCAGCGCAACCAATGACGGCGGTGTCGGCATGGCCCAGGCTTTGGGCGCCAAATTCCGGGATGCCGCCGGGCAGGAACTGCCGTATGGCGGCGCCGCCCTTGCCGGTTTGGCGGCTATCGACCTCTCCGGCCTGGATGCCAGATTGAGCGAGGCCTCGATTATGGTGGCGTGCGATGTGGATAACCCGCTGTGCGGGCCCAAAGGCGCTTCTGCCGTATACGGACCGCAAAAAGGGGCTACTCCGGCCATGGTAGCCGAGTTGGATGCCGCGCTTCACCAGTTTGCCATTATCGCCAAAACCGCTACCGGCAAGGACATAGCCGAGCTGCCGGGAGCAGGAGCCGCCGGGGGATTAGGCGCCGGACTGCTATTCTTTACCAATGCCCAGCTTAAACCCGGGGTGGAAATTGTGCTGGAAACCACCGGTTTTGAAAACATAGTTAAAGAGGCCGCCTTGGTTATTACCGGCGAAGGTAATACCGATTTTCAGACAGCCTTCGGTAAAGCCCCTGTCGGGGTAGCCAAAATTGCCCAGCGTCATAATGTCCCCACAGTCTGCCTGTCAGGCGGTTTGGGCAAAGATCATGAGCAGGTCTTAGCGCACGGTATTGATGGCATAATGAGCATTATTCCCCATCCCATGACACTTGATGAATGCCTAAGCTCGGCTGCCGCACTGGTGCAAGCCGCAACAGGCAGGCTGTGCCGCCTGCTGGTTACCGGCAGCAAAATGAACAGCCGGCAGTCACGATAACACCTCGGATAAAGCCAAACGGGTCGGCCTGACACAATCAGGCCGACCCGCTTTTTTCTATTTAGTTAACGTAGCTGTTTTTCGAGAAAGTCAACAATGCTCTTGGCGGTCGGCGGACAGCCGGGTACATAGCTGCCGCACTGCCGCAGGCACTGACCGATGCCCAGGCCGGCTGCCGCCTGCCCCTGGTAACCTTGCCCAATACAAACAGGCTGCTTGAGCAACCGGAGAGTACCGTTATCCTCCAGCCGCTGCAGCGCATGGATCAAACTGCCATAACAGGCAGAACAGGCTTCTTTCGCGATTACATGCCGCGCCAGCTGTTTGGCCCGGTTGCCCGGCTGGAACCGGCTTGCCTGCTTATGCTCGGTGTTGTGCTCGATGATTTGGGCTCCGGCCAAATCAGCAGAACCGGCACCGATACGCTCAGCAATACCAATATATTCAATATCTGACGGCGAATACCCCAGCAGCCAGGCGGCATAGGCATCAAGCAACACCGGATCGCGTCCGGCAATAATTCTATCCATCCGCACCGGGTTGCCGCCTTCCTCAAAAGTAAGATCACCGGCTATCGCATCAACAATGGTTATTCCCGGGGGTAATGCTTTGCCCAAATAGGCAATAGGCTTCATCAGGCCCATTTGATGAAACCGGCGTTTTTCACTGTCCGGAATACAGCCTTTTAGATTTTTCAGGGCACAGGTAAGCAGGGTCTGGCAATGCGCCTTAAGCACCGGTACATTGATCAGAAAATCCGCTGTTAACGGCTTCTTGCAGACTTTTAGCTCCAGCTCCCCTACTCTTTTCACCAGAAAATCATCATCTTTCAAATCATACAAAGGCACGCCGTACTTTTGGGCAATATCGGTATACCCACAGACCCTGAAGGCCCGCTTGGTATCATCGCCAACCCAGGAGCCTTCCATAATGCTGATATTATGTATGCCATTCGCCTGCAGGTACTCAATAATTCCTTCAATAACAGCCGGGGTGGTGGTTGCCCCCTGGCTGGCTTCCTTGGCAACCACTAAGTTCGGCTTAATGGCCACCTGCATCTGACTGTCAAGCCCGGCGGCCAGCTGCATTTTTGCCAGCAGGTCTTTAACCATCTGGCGGTAATTGGTGCCATATATTACGTGAAGCTCCTGCTTAATCATACCCGTTCCCCCTTTACATGTTCTGTCCCCAATAATATGCAAATACTATCCCTACAAAAAAGTATACCAGACAAAATTGCCAATTCCAACGCAGCGCCACCTCTTCCGCCTTGGCATTAATCATTTTTGCCAGTGTCAGAATTAACCCGGCAAACGGCGAGACCATATAGGAAATTGACCCGCCCACGGCAAGACACAGCGCCAGGGTAAGCGAAGTAACCGGCAGGGAAAGCAGGGTGAGGATTTTGCCAAACATGACAATCGTCATAAACGGGTGAAGCCCAAATACTGCGGCAAGGATGATGAGCAGCGGCACCAGGACAATGGAGAAAACACCTAAGACGCCGGCAGCCTGCTGCAAAGCGGCCTGCAATAGTACCATAAAGCCGGAGTGCTCCAGAGCGGTGGAGAAAATCCCCATCGCGATAAAAAAGGGCGCAAGGTCGGCTGTTTTGAGAACACCTTCCTGCCAGTAACTTTTAACTGCCGCTGTGATGCTGACTTCACGGCTAAGCCAGGACAGCCAGGCGAAAATAACCACAAAACCGGCTAAAATAATCCGGTTATAGGTGGCGCCAATATGCAGCCTGTCAAACAGCAGGGTAAGCATTATCAGGCCGGCGACTGCCAAAAATATATGGAGCACTCTGCGCCCTGCCGGTTTTTCAGCCGGCAGGCCTTGCGCCCCGGACACATCAGGCCGGACAGCGTCAGCTTTCAGCTGCAGCTTGCTCTCAATACCATACGATATAGCCATCCCAATAAAACTTAATATCACACCGGGTACGAATACGGCAGACCAGCTTACGCCGGTTGCCTGAATCACCAGAAAAAGATTAATGGCCCCAGGCGCCCATAAGGAGGCCAGCGCATAGCCGCGCGACACGGCTGCCGCCATAAAGCGCTGATAATTGCCCACCGATTTTTTCAGCGTATGTTCCATAAGCGAAATCATCACAGGAATAGCGCCGAACATTAAAAAGCTGGTAAAAACATGGGTAGCGGCAGTGGTCAGCAGGAAGAGCGGTCCTTCCCCCCTGACAGATTTATTGAGCCAATATTGCAGCGCGGTATTATATTGGCCAATTTTTATGGGTATGGAAAAGGTCTGCATAACTACCAGTATGGCAATAACATTGGTCATGGAAGTAACAGCCTCTGCCCAAATTGACAGCGGCTGTCCAAAATAAAATAGCAGCGCGAGGCCAATAAACAGAAAAGTCAGCGTTGCTTTAAAAAAGCCTTTGCCCATCATGGTCATGCCTGAAAGCAGAACAACAACGGCTGTAATACATATTGCCGCCGATAGATCAATAGTGACAAAAGGTTTGATAAGATGCAGACCTGCCAAAGCCAACAGCACAATTTTACAAAGTAATTTCATTTCTCGTCTCCCGCCCGCCCAAAAGAATTTCTCCATAGCATCACTAAATATACAGCATATGTCAAGCGTCAGCGGTGCAGCTTTGTCTGAAAAAACCTCCGGGGCCGGCTATATCTTAGCTAAATATAAGTGTAAGCCAAACTAACGTGCGGCCAGAGCATCCACCCGCCGTATAGCGTCAAGCACCATCTCGGCCGTTACAGGAAAAGGCATGCAGGACATGGCCGCTGCCTTGCAGGAAGCCTCGGCACCCAGCCGCATTTCATCGTCCGACAAATCGGCAATTTGTTTTAAGGTTGTAGGAATCCCGCAATTTTGCGCCAGTGTAATTTCTTCTATAATTTCAGCATCTGCACGGCCTTCCAATGCCAGCAAGCATAAATTGCCATAACCGACAATCGAACCATGAGCAACAGCATGGGTCGCAGGTATTTTAGTAAAGCCGTTATAAATGGCATGCGCCGCAGCATTACGCAGCTTGTCCCCGCCAAAGATGGAAGAAATACCTGCAGCCAGAATAATGGCATCCACAATGGAGTCAAAAGCACCGCACAGGGTTTGGCTTTCAACCGCTTGTCTGGCTTCACCGCCAAACCGCTTAATGATATCATAGCAGATTTGACCATTCATCACAGCCGATATTGTTAAACTTGTGGGTGTCATGCAGGAGGCTGCGGCACGCAGTTCATACATTTTCGCCAGCGTATCCCCCATGCCGGCAATCAGCCACGATACCGGAGTAGCCAGAATAATAGCTGTATCAATAACGATGGCAGCCGGACAGTCTGCTAAAAACAGGTTACTGGTAAATTCGCCTTTGTTGTTATAAAGTACCGTAAGGGGTGTTGCAGCCGCGCAGGTAGCCGCGATCGTCGGTACCGTAATTACCGGCAGCTTGCTTTTAGCGGCAACCGCTTTGGCGGTGTCAAGTGCCTTGCCACCGCCAACTGCAATAATAAAATCGGCCTTTTGCGCTGCCGCCGCCCCTGCCAGATGTTCGATATTTTCCATAGTACATTCGCCGCCATACCATTCAGTGGCAACAACTTTGACACCTGCTTCAGTCAGCGAGGCTGCCAGCTGTTCCTCTGTTTTCAGCAATGCGGTTTTTCCACCCAAAATAAAGGCATTCTTACCTTGTGTCCTGCAAAAATCGCCTACATGCTTTAACGCGCCCGGTCCCCGAAAAACTTTCGCAGGAAATGGCAGGCGTTCCATGTGTTTTTCCATAACATTAACCCTCCTTTTTAGCAAAACCGATGTCGTTAAGGTTGCCGGCGGCGTCAAACGTCCACTCCCGGGGTTGAGTAAGAATGTCGATATCGGCACAGGCTTTGGCTTCCGGCAGCATGGATTCTGATATATAAATCTCTTCCAGGTGCAGCGAATTGGGGATACGCACCAGCCGCAGCCGCTTGCTGTCAGGAACGCCGCAGGTCTTCACCGCCCCCTGAATCGCCAGGCGGTCTGAGTCCATAATCAAAGGTATCCGCCCCGAACGGGTGCCTGTTGAGGTTAAGACATTGGCATAAGTAACTTCAAAATCTATCTTGTTAAACAGCCGCCTTGTCACCAAGTCTGCCAAACCCATGCCACAGCAATTCCCATGACTGTAGTCGGTAACATCCAGGACTACCAGCCGTTCCGGCGAAGCAACTGCCGAGCGGGCATAATCGGTAGAAGACCGCCCGATGGTGTGCACGTCCATCCCGCCGCCGGAAAACTCTTTGCCCAACTGATCAACCACCAGCACATCAATATGCTCAAACAGAATCTTAGGCAGATTGGCCTTTGCTTCCGGCAACAGTCTTTTATCGGTGGCGATAATGTCTGCCGGCAGTACAGCCACCAGCCTGGTAATCCGGTCATAGGCATTTTCTACGGTGCCAACGCCAAACAGGAAATTGGCTTTGGCTAATTTAATCTCAGCCATGGCAATAATCTGCTCGGCCATATGCTTAAAGCCAAAGGCATGGCAGGCATCGGCGCCTTTTTGTTTGCCCAGGCCAATGGAAATCATCTTACTCAGACCGCTCTCCACCGCTCCGCTGAAGGCATTGTGCCCCTTGATGCGGTTAATAACCACAATACCATCGGCTTCAAAGGCATGTTTATCTATTAACACCGGCAGGCCGCTGCTCTCTATTACACCTAATTCCACCGTCTCCATTGACGACAGTATCGGACAGCCGGCGCTCTCTGCGGTAACCCCCAGGCCGGCCAGCACTGCGCTTTGTCCCTCAGCCGTAGCGCCCCCGTGGCTGCCCATGGCAGGCACAATAAAGGGCTCTGCTCCCAGTCTTTTAAGTTCTGCAACAACAACCCGGGCAATTAATGAAATATCGGTCATCCCCCGGCTGCCCACAGCCACGGCCACCCGCATTCCGGTTTTGACGCGGCCGGCAATCTCCGGTTTGGCAAGCTGTTCCCTTACCGTTTGGGCCACATCCTGAAGCTCGGCAGCCGGAAACTTCTGCCTGATTTTAACCATTTTGGGCAAAGTTACCTGTTCCAGCATTTCTGTAATAATTGACATTTCTCCACCGCCTTTTGCTATGGTTTATAGAAAGCTCTACTTTCTGCCAGGACAAACAAAGGCCGCCTCTCACGCGGCATTACCGCCGCGTGAACTAAGCGACCTTTCCTAATTAATTTACTTGAGCAGCCCCATGCCAATAAGCACCTGGCGAAGTTTTTCCCGTTCCTCTGTTGTCATCGGGCCTACCGGTTCCATGCAAGGTCCGGCATCGATACCGAGTAATGCCAGCGATTCCTTGATAACCGCCGGGAAGGTGCCAATAGTGAAAGCAATGCGCAGCGGCGCTAACCTAAACTGAGCTTCAAGCGATCCTTTAAGGTCACCGGCCATGAATTTGTCATAAATATCGGCGCAAAGCCTTGGTGCCACGTTGGCGCAGGAGGCAATTGAACCTGCCGCACCATAGCAGAGTGCTCCATATATCAATGTGTCGCGGCCCATAAGCACGTTAAAATCCTCACGGCCCTGAGTCAGGCGGATGTACTCGGCAGTAAGCGTAAGGTCGCCGCTGGAGTCTTTGATACTGACAATATTCGGAATGTCAGCCAGCTTAGCCACAGTAGCCGCCGTGAGATTAACGCCGGTTTTGGGCGGATTATTATACAGCAATACCGGCAGCGAGGTATTAGCGGCAATGGTTTGGTAATGGGTATATAACTGGTCCTGGCTGGGGGTAATAAACATCGGCGTCAAAACAGAAACCGCATCGATCTTGCATTCTTCGGCCAGTTGGGTCAGCATGACACTCTCGCGGGTGGTAATCCCGTTAGTTCCGGCATAAACAGGAATCCGGCCGTTGGTTTCATCTAAGGTAACCTGGAAAATCTCACGTTTTTCTTCCGGCGTCAACCCGTAAAATTCTCCGGTTGTGCCGGTAATGAAGAGGCCGTGTACACCGCCGTCAATCAGGTACTTGATTAACTGGCGCATTGCCTGTTCATTAAATTTACCTGCCGGTGTAAGCGGTGTAACCACCGCCGGAATAATTCCCTGGGGTTTGAAGCTGGTTTTGCTACTCATGCTATATCCTCCCTGTATCCCTCTAAGCCAGACGTCCGGCCCGGAAGGCATCAATATATTCCATGCAGAACTCGTCTCTGCCGCTTAAGGCTTCGGCAGCGTAGATGGCTTTAATCATTTCGGTATTCAAAGGGTCGCAGATAACCGCATCCAAGCCGGCGGTAATACACATAATTACGAAAGAACGATTTAAGAGACCCCGTCCCGGCAAGCCAAAAGAAACATTGGACAAGCCGCAGATGGTGTGGATTCCGGGATAGGCTTTCATGATGGTGGAAATGGTTTCAAAAACTGCCATTGCCTGTGTTCCGTCTGTTGAAATAGGCTGAATCAACGGATCAATATAGATATCTTCCACCGCAACCCCGTCTTTGGTCAGGCGGGTAATCAGCCTGTCGGCTGCCGCCAGACGGTCTTTCACTGTTGACGGCATCCCGGCATCATCCATAGCCAAAGCCACAACCGAGGCCTTATACTCCTGGATTAAAGACACAACCGGCTCATAGCGGCCGCTTTCGCCGCTGATAGAGTTTATCAGTGCTTTGCCTTTATGGAATTTCAGCGCCGCTGCCAACGCTGCCGGATTAGGGCTGTCGATGCATAAGGCAGCGTCTGTTTTTTCCTGTACTGTCCGAACAAGCCAGCTTAAGGCTTCCGGCTCATCGCCAAGCAGTGTGCCGCAATTTACATCAATATAAGTGCTGCCTGCCTTCAGCTGGCTTTCGGCCTCTGCCTGAATGAATGCGGCATCCCGGCTCTTAACAGCCGGTTCCAGACCTTTGCGGCTGGTATTAATTCTTTCCCCGACAATGATCATGGCGAGAAATCCCCTTTCATAACAATGGTTGAAGCTTATGCGCCAATCAGCATATTAGCCTTTTCGACAGCAACGGCTGCATCCTGGGCATAGGCATCGGCGCCGATTTCATCAGCAAAGTTTTGGGTTATCGGAGCGCCGCCGACAATAATTTTTGTGCCAGGAAACTTGTTTTTGATAGCAGCTGTCGTTTCCTTCATATTTACCATAGTAGTAGTAAGCAAGGCACACAACCCCACAATATCCGGCTTGTGTTCTTCAATGGCTTCGATAAATTTTTCTGACGGCACATTAATGCCCAAATCAACAACCTTGTAACCGGAGCCTTCAAAAATAGCATTGACAATGTTCTTGCCGATATCATGCAGGTCTTCTTTGACTGTACCGATGAGGAAAATGCCTTTCTCCTTAATCCCGGCTTGTGCCAGGAGCGGTTTGATGACCGCCATGCCGGCTCCCATGGCCCGGGCGGAGACCAATATTTCCGGCATAAATACCTCACCTGATTTGAATTTTGCTCCCAAGGCATTCATGCCGCTGACAAGACCATCATTAACAATTGTATTAATATCAACCTGCTCGGCCACAGCTTGCTCTACCAAGGCTTTAACCTTTTTAGAATCGTGGTTCCAAACGGCTTCGCGAATGGCACTCATTAATTGTTCCATAATTTCTTCCCCCATTATTTATCACTTTTGCCTGTATTAAGAATTAACAGGCCCGAACTCTTTGGCAAGTCTGGCAATCCGCTCTAAGCGTGAAAATTTCATTTCCGGCGGTGCTGTATCAGCGATGCTCAGGATAAGATGATCACCCTTGCCCATCTGCAGGAACAAGTCGTCCAAATAGCTTTCAAATTCATAGTCGCTCATCGAATTTTCCAGAACGGAAACCGAGGGGATACCGCCCCAGATAGTAATCTTGCCGTCAAAGGCTTCTCTGATCTCCCGCAGGGTTTGCGAAGTCATCGGTGCAGGACAAATGGAGTCGGCAATATCAAGCTTGCCTTGTACATAGTACTGCAAGAGCCCCTTGTTTTCACCGTCAGTATGGTTCAGCATAAACTTGCCTTTAGCATGAAGCTTGTCGGCAGTCTCAATCATATTGGGCATTATATGCTTTTCGAAGAAAGGCGGCCAGGTAATCGAGGCATCATAGTTGGTGCCTGACTGGATGATATCAGCCGGGCTATTGGCTGCAATGTCAACAACTTTGTTGAAATAAGGAGTGATGCGTTCAGCCAGACGTACCAACTCATCATAGTTGTCATAATACTCGCAGAAAAATAAGTCATAGGGCATAAGTTCGTGAATGATATAGTGCATAGCCGAAGCTCCCATATTGGCCGTACCCACTAGCAGCGCCCGGTCGCCAATTTCCTCTTTCTGCCGCTCCATTCCCTCATAATCGGCATAAACATCCATATTTTCAAAGATATAACCCACAGCCTCAAAATCATCCACACTCTTAATGGCGTGCTCGCTGACATGGGATAACGAAATCCCGGCTTTACGCATAGATTCGTCATAAACTGTTTTTGTCCGGATATTGCCATGCGGTGTAAGGTACTCAACAATGGTGGTATCGCCCTGATAGGTGATATTCCGCTTGATATTCTTCAGCGCCGGACGGTGCGGCTTGTGATGGACCCGCCAAATGCCAAGCGCCCTGTCGACGATATCCAGCGAATCGTCATATAGACTGCGGTCAGCCGAAACAGTATGAACCCCGATGTCCAAATCTTCCACAATCTGCATCAAGGTGGCATTCTTATACTTGTCAGGCAACGTACCTTTATATTTGTTTGCCCGATACCACAAATCAAGACGCGGCACGAAGGGAATACAATCGGTTGGCCGTCCCTCCAGCGTTGCCAGCATTCTCTCCCGGTAAGTCATCATTGCTTTCTCCCCCATTTAGTTCATTTATTGATAGCTATTGCTGTCTTGCAGGTAAACAAAACAATTGAGGCGCAGGCGGCCGTTATCCATAAACGGAGGTTAAGCGCCAGCGGCGCAGCGTTGTATAACGGCGCGTCTGCGCGGATTTTGTGTTGGCGCGCACAACGTATACCTTCTATTAAAAAGGATCAAATCACCATAAGCAGTGGACGTTTGAAGAAACAACCATGAACATGGCAATTTCATCCTTTTCCCAGTATGTCAACCGGGGGGACGGGGCAGCAGGCACTTACCGTCGCCTGCTGCACTGCCGGCACCCTGTTCGGCGGTCTTACTATTTATCCAAACCGGTTTCTTTGATCAGTTTGGCATAGTCGTCACTCGCTTGTTTCAGGTTCTTGGCAAACTCGTCCGGTCCAAGATACATGACCGGCTGCATCATATCATCCATAGTTTTCTTGTATTCAGGGTCTTCGCTGATCTTTTTGAAGATATCGGCATAGTAGTCGACGATTTCTTTCGGAGTATCTTTCGGTAAAGCTATGCCTTTAATGGAACCCCAGGTATAGAAATCAATTCCTTGCTCTTTTAATGTAGGAACATTAGGCATAGCAGGGTCTCTTTCCAGGGTGGCAATACCAAGCGGTTTCACCCGGCCGGCCTTAATCTGGGACATGGCTTCGGTAGGATGAGCACCACCGATGGCTGTTTGGTTGCCCATCAGTGAGGTCAATGCCTGTGCACCGCCGGCATGCGGGATGGGAGTAATGTTAATGCCTGTCGATTTGCCCAAACCACGCATTACCAGGTCAACGGCACCAGCCTTGGTGGATACAGCGGCTGTAACGGGTTTATTCTCTTTCTTAGCCCACTCAACCACATCTTTGATGGAGTTAAACGGCGAATCGGCCGGCGCCAGCACAACTACCGTGTGGATGGACAGGCGCGAAACAAAGGTAAGATCTTTGAACGGATCATACTCTACTTTTTGAATATGCGGCATAACAATGTCATGGCCGGAACCGGTACCCATCAGCAAGGTATAGCCGTCAGGCTTGGCACGGGATACATATTTGGAGCCTTCAACCCCGCCGCCGCCCGGCTTGTTCAGAATCTGGATCGGCTGTGAACTATATTTTGTCCAGACTTTTTCGATTGTACGGCCAAGCATATCGGTAGAACCGCCGGCTGCCATGGGTACTACCAGCGTAATCGGTTTATCCGGTTTAAAGGCAGCTTTTTCCCCCTCTTTCTTCGTGTCGGCTGATTTGCCACATCCGGTGACAAGTCCCAGCATAGAAACTGCCAGCAATCCGCCTACGACCACTTTCCACTTGCTCTTATTCATCTTACCAATCATTGTATCTCCCCCTCTTTTTATTTTTACCCCTCTCAGAAAACCCACCGTTCTACTCGTCTACTACACACTCAGCCTTTTTGTTCCTGTTCTTAAAGGCCACAACCAGCTGGCCAATGATGATAAGTGCAAAAACAGCCATCAGTGTGCCAGATATCGGCCGTGAAACAAAAATCGAAAAATCACCGGCAGACATCAACAGCGACTGGCGCAACGCGTTCTCTATTAGCGGAGCAAGGATAAACGCCATCAACATGGGGCCCGGATCAAAACACAGTTTTCTCAGAATATACCCCACAATACCGAAGACAAGAAACATAAACACATTAAACATGTCATTTTCCAGGCTATAGCAGCCAACCACCGTAAACATAACGATAATTGGTCCTAATATCCCAAACGGCACCCGGATTAACTGCACCCATAACCCCACTAGCGGCAGATTCAGGATAAGCAGAATGACATTACCGATATACATTGACGCAATTACACCCCAGAAAACATCGGGATGTTCTACAATCAGGAAAGGACCAGGTGTAATGCCCTGAACCAGCAAGGCGGCAAAAATCATGGCAATAGCCGCATTACAGGGGATTCCCAGCGTCAGCAAGGGAATAAAGGAAGAACTGGAGGCCGCATTGTTCGCCGATTCGGGACCTGCAACCCCGGCAATGGCCCCCTTGCCAAATTCGCCCGGATTTTTGGCTATTTTTTTCTCCACCGCATAGGAGGTCAACGAGGCTACGATAGCGCCGCCGCCAGGAATAACGCCGGTGAAAAAGCCGATAATCGAGCCGCGGAAGATGGCCCACTTACTCTCGGCCCACTCCTGCGCGTTGGGGAAAAGCTTGCCAATCTTTCTGGTAACAAATTCGGCTCCGCCCTTGCTTTCCAGGGTAACAAAAACTTCACTTAAGCCGAACAAGCCCATGGCTAAGGTTACGAAATCAAATCCGTTCTGTAATGCCAGAACGCCAAACGTGAATCGCTCTTTGCCGGATATTGGGTCAACGCCTACATTGGCCAGCAATATCCCGACAAACAGCATGATGGTTCCTTTTAGCGCCGAGCCGCCGGTCAAAAACACCGCCAATAAAAGACCGATCAGCATCAGGGCAAAATATTCGGGCGGACCAAACCGGAGAGCGAATTCCGCCAGCGGCGGCGCGACAAAGGTCAGCCCGATAACCCCTACCGTACCGGCGACAAAGGAGCCGATGGCCGCGATAGCAAGCGCCGCCCCCGCCCGTCCTTTTTTGGCCATTTCATAACCATCAATGGCAGTAACTACCGATGCCGCCTCGCCGGGTATCTTAAGCAGTATCGAGGTTGTTGAACCGCCATACATGGCACCATAAAATATTCCGGCTAAAAAGATTAACGCCGAAGCCGGTGAACCCAGCGAATAGACAATCGGCAACAGCAGAGATATTGTGGCAGATGGCCCCAATCCAGGCAATACGCCTACCGCAGTGCCTAAAAGCGCCCCTAGGAAACAGAGAAGCAGGTTGTTTCCAGTCAACGCTATACCAAAGCCGTCAACTAATCCTTGAAATATTTCCATTTTAAGCCACCTTTTTAATCAGCTATTAGTATTCCCTCCGGTAACGGCACTCCCAGCAAATAGGCAAACAGCACATACATAACCGTGGTGCCGACAATGGCTATTATCCCTGTCTTTAACCATTTCTCCCGTTCAATCGCCTGCTGCCAGGCAATCAAAAACACGATTGTGGCCAGTATATAGCCCAATATTTCCATAATGGAGGCATAAACGGCTATGAGAATAACAGCTATCAACGGAGATAACCATGCCCCTTTTTCCCAGAGCGGCGCGGCGCAGGCTTCTGTTTTAAGACTGGTGATAAACCAGATTACACTGAGAATAACGATACCTGTCCCGCAGATGGCGGGGAAGAAGCCGGGACCGGGTTCTTGGATCGTACCGACCGTCAAAACGGAAAAGCCATAGTACACCACTGCCATACCAAGCAAAACTAACAACAGGCCTGCCATACGTTCTTGTTTTGTCATTATCCTTCCGCCTTTTGCTGAACTTATTGATGCTTTAGCGCTTCACTTCCACTTGTGCCAGCTTCTCATAATATCTTACCAGACTGCCATGATCGTTATCGCCCATGCCATCCACTTTGAGCGCCTGCATCATTTCCATAACGGCGGCGGTAAGCGGCAGCGGCACTCCGACTTCATGCGAGGTTTCCAGCACATTCGCCAGGTCTTTGATATGCAGATTAATGCGGAAGCCCGGGTCAAATTTGCGGTCCAGTACCAGTGGTGCTTTGGCGTCAAGCACAGTGCTGCCTGCCAAACCGCCCCGGATAGCCTGATACACCAGTTCCGGTTCAACGCCGGCCTTACTTGCCAAAACAAGCGCTTCCGACATAGCGGCGATATTGATGGCTACAATAATCTGGTTGGCCAGTTTGGTTACATTGCCTGCACCTATCTCACCGGTAAGTACAACCGAACCTGCCATGGCTTTCATAACATCGTAGCATTTTTCAAATATTTCCTTCTTGCCGCCAACCATAACCGAGAGCGTGCCGTCAATGGCTTTAGGCTCACCGCCGCTTACCGGCGCATCCAGCATCTCAACACCCTTGGCAGCAAGTTTCCCGGCCACCTCACGGCTGACCAGCGGTGCGATCGAACTCATGTCCACCACAACAGCCCCTGGCTTAGCGCCTTCAATGACACCGTTTTCTCCCAGCACTACCGTTTTTACCTGCGGGGAATTGGGCAGCATGGTAATAATAATATCTGTCTGTTCCGCTACCGCCTTGGGCGTAGCGGCGGCCGCCGCGCCGGCGGCAACAACCTCATCCACCGAGCTTTGGTTCATATCAAGCACTACCAGATCATAACCAGCTTTGATCAAGTTTTTGCTCATGGGTTTACCCATAATTCCTAATCCAATAAATCCAATTTTCATGTTAACATAACCTCCAGTTTTTATGTTTTATTCTTGAGAAGCGGTCAAAATCCTTTCCTCCGGGAGACCACTTCTGTGTTTGGCAAATCAGCGAACCAGGCAAGGACGTTTGTTGTCAAATTTCCAGCCGGGAATTAAATATTGCATAGCTGCCGAATCATCACGGGCACCCAGTCCCATCTGCCGGTACAGTTCATGGGCCTTTGCCACCTGCTCCATGTCAATCTCGATACCAAGACCCGGTTTTTCCGGAACAGCAATCATGCCTTCTACAATTTTAAGCGGTTCTTTGGTCAGACGCTGACCATCCTGCCAAATCCAGTGAGTATCCAGGGCCGCAATTTTTCCCGGTGCGGCGGCACCTACATGGGTGAACATGGCTAAAGATATATCGAAGTGGTTATTGGAATGAGAGCCCCAGGTAAGTCCCCATTCATGACACATCTGCGCAACCCGTACCGAGCCTTGCATTGTCCAGAAATGCGGATCGGCCAGCGGAATGTCCACCGAGTGCAATTGAATGGTATGCCCCATTTGCCGCCAGTCGGTGGCAATCATATTGGTTGCGGTCAGCAAGCCTGTGGCTCTGCGGAACTCAGCCATAACCTCACGGCCGGAATAGCCGTTTTCAGCCCCGCAGGGATCTTCGGCATAAGCCAGAATTCCGTGCATATCGCGGCAAAGCCTAATGGCATCTGCCAGCAGCCAGCCGCCGTTAGGGTCCAGCGTAATCCGGGCGTTGGGGAAACGCTTGGCCAGCGCAGTCACCGCCTCAATTTCCTCTTCACCGCGCAGCACGCCGCCCTTTAGCTTGAAATCATTGAACCCGTAACGCGCATGGGCCGCTTCTGCCAGCCGGACGATGGCCTCCGGCGTCAACGCTTCTTCATGGCGCAAACGCAGCCAGGCATCTTGTTCCTCAGGAGCGCTCAAATAAGGCAGATCGGTTTTGCTGCGGTCGCCAACATAAAAGAGATAGCCCAGCATCTCAACTTTATCCCGCTGTTGTCCTTCACCCAGCAAGGCGGCAACAGGGACATTCAGGAATTGGCCCAATAGGTCCAGCAGTGCTGCTTCCAGAGCGGTAACGGCATGGATGGCAATACGCAAATCGAAGGTTTGCAAACCACGGCCGCCGGCATCCCTGTCAGCAAAATTCTTGCGGGCCTTGTTAAGAATATTGTTATAATTCCCGACAGATTGTCCCACTACCAAGGCTTTTGCGTCTTCCAGGGTCTTGCGGATCCCTTCGCCGCCCGGCACTTCGCCAACCCCAGAGTGACCGGCATTGTCCTTGAGGATGACTATATTCCGGGTAAAGTAGGGCCCATGGGCACCACTAAGATTAAGCAGCATGCTATCATGACCGGCAACAGGGATAACCAGCATCTCGGTAATAACCGGTGTACCGGCCGGCTTTTTTTGGCAGTCCATAATTTCACTCCATTCAGTTATGCGATTTTCAGAATTGCTCTGTATGTTTCTATGATAATGCAAGTAGCATGCCAAAGCCGTGTATGTTTCATTATTTTGTCGAATCATAGGGAACAACACCGATAAAGTCTCAATTGTTAGTTTTTTCAATCGAAACGGTAATTTCTGAAATATAAAAAAAAGCCCGCAACATTTGTTGCAGACTTCCTCACGTGTTGCAAACACCACATCACGTGTTGCAGATTTTTTTCACCTCGATACGCAGGGCCTTTAATTTCCGGTACAGCGTACTTCTGTCAATGCCAAGGCATTTAGCCGTTTCCTTCTGGTTATATCCATTTTCGGCAAGCACCCGCAGAATCCGGGCCTTTTCCGAAATATCCTCATGCACGGTTTCGGTGCGGGGGATGATAACTTCTTCCGGTATATCCAGCATGCTGCGCATCAGTTCACCGGAGATAACATTCTCCTTGGCCACAACTACGATGCGTTCCATAACATTGCGAAGCTGGCGGATATTGCCCGGCCAATCATAAACACGAATATATTCCTTAGCTTCCGGGCTCAAAGTTACCGACCGGAAAAATCTGCGGTTATAGGTAGTAATGAAATATTCGGCAATACTGACGGCATCGCCGGCACGATCTTTTAAGACCGGCAGTTCCAAGGGCAATACATTGATCCGGTAATAAAGATCTTCTCTAAATTGGCCGTCTTTCACCAATTGCGCCAGATTCTTATTGGTAGCCGCAATAATCCTGACATCAACCGGCAGATATTTATCATCCCCCAGCCGCATTACCCGCCGCTCCTGAATCACGCGCAGCAGGCTTGTCTGCGCTAATTTCCCCATCTCGCCAATTTCATCTAAAAAAAGGGTGCCGCCATGGGCCAGCTCAAAAAATCCGGCTTTGCCCTTCCTGTTGGCTCCGGTAAACGCGCCCTCCACATGGCCAAATAATTCACTTTCCAATATGCTGGAGGGAATGGCCCCGCAATTTACCGCAACAAAAGGCCGCTGCCGCCGGCTGCTGGCATTATGAATACTTTGCGCAAACATTTCCTTGCCTGTCCCTGACGCGCCCATAATTAATACAGTGGCGTCTGTAGCGGCGTACTCCTCGGCAATTCGCTTTACTTCCGTCATCTTGGCCGATGACCCCAGAATGTCGCTCAGACGGTATTGAGCGGTGAGTCCTTTGCTATAAATTTCTTTGCGGATCGTAGCTTCCATTGCCACGATTTGTCCTACATCTTCAATCGTAATCATGACACCGGTGACATGGGCGTCAATCGTGATAGGGATAATGTTGGCCACCAGCTTGCGGCCGTTGAACTCGATAAGCTCGCCAAGCCCGGCCTGGCCGCTCTGCAAAGTCCTGTCCACAGGCAAGGACGGACATATTTCCTCAATATTCCTGCCGACAGCAGCGACTGCCTTACACCCCAACAGCCGCTCGGCGGCATTATTAAATACCTCAACACTTTTTTCACAATCAATGCCAATGATCCCCTGAACGGAATAATCAATCAAAACCCGGAATTTTTGCAGCCGCTCTTTTTCAATCTTTCGGGCATAGGACACGCTATTGGCCTGAAGAAAGGCTGTCCGGAAGGAATCTTTGCCGGAAACCAGCAGAACGGTTTTAGACCCCAGGCTGGCCGCCAGTCTGTTGATCTCGATTCCGCCAATGATAACATCTGTTTGCACGCTAAGCGCGCGGTGAACCTCTTTGGCAAAATCCAGGGCCGAGCACACAGGATAAATCGTTAAATCAATATCTGTTACTTTACTAAAGACCTCAATACTGTAAATCATATTACTAAAAGCCAATACCCCGATTTTGGGGTTGCTTTTCCCGGTAATAACCTGTGCGGCAAGCAAGGCTTCCGCTAAATCCTGAATAGTGATGGGTATTTCGATAAGCGGTATCTTTATCTCAGAATCAAGGATGAGCTTGGCCGTACCGCCCCGGGTAACAATAACGTCAAAGCCATCGGCCTCTGCCTGTCTGGCTATCTCAACTCCCTCTTGCAAGCCCCCCAGAAAAGTCTCAACCTTCTCCCCCATTCCTAATTCTGCAATTACTTCCCGGCCTACCACCAGCATCTCGGGCGAGGGTGCTATGAAGGCAATTTTCCCCATTTACATCACCTGGCTTATCTACTTTTCTACATTATAACATAATGTGTATGGACTAAGCTAACTATGCAGACAGCGCAATACAGGCCCATATGCCCTCTGCTAAAACCCGCTGACGCCGGTCCTTACAACTGCTGACATTATTGAGGCGCCAAACTTATGCATTCCAGACAAAAATAAACAGGCCGCCGACCCGAAGGCAGACGGCTTGTATTTTGGGGCTATGGCACAAACCGGTAATCTAAGCGGGCGATACTCATAGATTCGTTGTGCATAATAATGACAGGATAAAGCAAACTCAGCTCCAGTTGGATATAACCCAGCTGAACGTCAGCCGCCCTCATCCAGGGACTTAGCTGTCTTTAACTCCTGCTTGAATTGCAAGTGCGGAGCAGTTTAGTCACAGGATAATGTTAGCAGGTTGAATTGCAATCATTATTGAACGAGCAGAATAAGAGAATGATTATAATGATGATTATAATCCAGCTATTACTGCCATTGCCGCAGCCACCGCCAAAACCGAATCCCATAAGTATAAACCTCCTTTTTGTGTGATAGGGGAGATATTACATGCTATGAACCAGGGGGGAGTTTTGTTACTGGGCCGGCAAAAAATTAGCAAGCCGGATGGGAAAAGATAAATAGGAAAAGACTATCCATGCCAACAAAAATTTGATAAAATATAGGTACAAGCATTATATCTAGGGAGGGATTGAAATGAGAGCATCTTTTCTCAGTTCTGTTGAAAAATCACTAGATACTTTGCACTTCTTCTATCGCGCCGCTCCATTCATTCTAGGAATTTGTTTTGCAATTGCAGCATTGGTTTTTTATATATTAGCCCTTTCCATTCTTGGAAAGTGAGTCAAAATGAACCTGCCTACCGGGTGGGTTCTTTTTTTGCGTATACGCCAAAATATAAACAGCCCCCGCTTCCGGCCACTGGCCGAGAGCTGGAGCTGTTGCAAAGGATGTACTGCAATTATTTTCTGGCAAAAGTCACCATTTCCGGTTCTGCCTGCAAAAACAGTTGTGATTGGGCCGGCTGGGTTTGGGCGACTACCCGGCCCTGCCGCAGCGAGTAACGCACAGGAACCTGACGGCGGATGGCATCATAGCCGTCGGTGGCCGGCAAGATAATCAGATTGGCCGGTTTCCCGGCCTCAATGCCGTAGGTGTCAAGAATATGCAGGGTTCTGGCACTATTATGGGTTATCAGTTGCAAGGCGGCAGCAATTTGGTCATACCCCATCAACTGGCATACATGCAGCCCCATATGCAGCACCTGCAGCATATTGCCGGTCCCGAGCGGATACCAGGGATCGACAATATCATCATGGCCAAAACAAACATTCAGGCCGGCTTCAAGCAGTTCTTTCACCCGGGTAATACCGCGGCGTTTAGGATAGGTATCAAAACGCCCCTGCAAATGGATATTGACCAACGGGTTGGCGACAAAATTAATATCAGCCAGTTTCAGCAGGCGGAACAACTTGTAGGCATAAGCATTGTTATAGGAATGCATGGCCGTGGTATGGCTGGCCGTCACTCGTTCGCCCATGCCTCTCTCGTACGCCTCGGTTGCTACAACTTCGATAAAGCGAGATTGCTCATCGTCAATTTCATCACAGTGAACATCAACCAGGCGGTTATACTTTTCCGCCAGGTCAAAGGCTTGTTTGACCGATTGTACACCATATTCCCGGGTAAATTCGAAGTGTGGAATGGCACCGACAACATCGGCGCCCATAACCAGCGACTCTTCCAATAGTTCAAAGCCCCGCGGGAAGGAGCCGATGCCCTCCTGGGGGAAAGCTACAATCTGTAAATCCATCCAGGGCGCCATTTCAGCTTTTACTTCCAGCATGGCCTGCAAAGCCACCAGTTGCGGGTCAGTTACGTCAACATGGGTTCTTACATGCTGGATACCCTGGGCCAGCTGCCATTTTAACGCCTCCGTCGCCCGGGCCTTGATGTCGGCACGCGACAGCAGCTGCTTTCTTTCCGACCAGCAGGCTATGCCTTCAAACAGTGTGCCACTGGCATTCCATCTTGGTTCGCCGGCGGTTAGCACCGCGTCAAGATGCACATGCGGTTCAACGAACGGCGGCAGCACCAGACCACCCTCAGCATCAATCATGTCTTCCCCGTTTCCGGCAAGACCGTCTGCTTGTGCGGTAATACTCACTATCTGACCGGCCTTAATAGCAATTTCCCACAAACCTTCTTTTCCGCATAAACGCGCATTCCGGATATACATGGGCTTACCCTGCCTTTCGCGGCTGCATGGCAGACTCTTTCGCTGTCCCCCGTAAAGCTGACAGCGTTACATATACGATCCCGGAGCCAAGAATGGCGTTAACCGGCGGAATTCCCGGCGCGAAGTGGGCTAATGCCACACCGCCGGCCCAGGCGGCAAGCGCATGCCATCTTACGGCTTCAAACTGCATGTCGGCAATGGGCGGATAACATCTGCGCTGTACCAGGAAGTAGTCGGCAATAATGATGCCGCCGATGGGGGGCAGTGTTGACCCCAGGAAGGTCAGAAAACCGATAAAATTAGTATATAGCCAAAAAGCAAGCAGCGTCCCGATGAAGCCGTTGAACAGGACAAGCTTCTGTTTCGGTATGCCGGTAATATTCGAAAACCCGAGACCGGAAGCATATAAGGCATTGTCATTGGTTGTCCAGATATTCAGACCAAGAATAATAATTGCCGGAACAATCAGCCCTTGCAAAAACATAACCTCAGAGATATCAGCCTGACCGGTAGCGGCAGCCCCCATCGCGCCAAACAAAAACATCAGCGAATTGCCGAGAAAGAAGGCGATGACTGTTGTGGACACACCGACAGTCCTGGTTTTGGCAAACCGGGTAAAATCAGGCGATAGCGTGCCGCCGCTGATGAAAGAACCGACACAGATCGTCAGTGCCGTAGCAAAGGATAGCTTTTCGGCCGGCTCCAGCAGCATTAAGGCTTGCAAGCCGCCGATGGATTCCACGGCATTACCCACAGAATAAGCTCCCAGCAGGGCAATGGAGGGCACAGCAATCACACTCAGGATAGTTAAGGCCTTAATTCCCCAGTAGGCGGTTGTCGACATGAGCAGCCCGCCGACGACAATCAATAGATACAGGTTCAGACCGGTAACCTTTTGCACCGGCAGGGCAAACATAACTACACCGACGCCAAACCAGCCGACTTGCGTCACTGACAGCATCAGCGATGCGAGTTGCGAGCCCTTCTCGCCAAACGCGTATCTTGCCAGCAGATGGGTCGACAACCCGGTACTGGCCGCAATATAACTCAAGGCCCCGGTATAAATACCCAAAAGAATATTGCCGCCCAGGACTGCAAAAATAAATTCCCAGGCAGTCAAGCCGGCACCCAGTGTGCCACCGGCCCACATGCTGGCACTAAAAAAGGTAAAACCAACCATCAGCACAAACATGGACCAAAACCCGCGTCTTTCCGTTTGCGGCACCTCGGATAATGAAAAATCGCGATCAACAAGCTGAACATTTTCTTTCATATTTTTCCTCCTCAGGTCAGGCACCCTGTAGACACGGAAAGGCTCTCTGCCATTGCTGACAGAGAGCCTTCCACGATAGCTAATACATTGCGTAGCTAATCGCAAATCCGCTCACCTTATCAGCCTCTCTGGACTGCCTTTAAAGGTGCCTTTTATTTTGTCTTATTATGTCACTAAAAAGGGATGTTGTCAAGGTGTGGACCGACCGTTTAAAAGACAATCGGACGGCAGCCACAGTGGTGGAATTTTTGCTTGACATGACGAGTTTTAGGATATAATATAAAGACATCACATACGTGTATATGCACATTAATACAGCTAACTACAGAAAAGGTGATCAACATGATGCAATCTGATGCCGGTTATTTCCCGAAGCGGTCCAGCCCCTGTCTGTGTCTCAATATCCGCCGTGCCTCCCGGGCAGTGAGCGCGTTTTATGAAAAGATGCTGGAACCCAGCGGACTTAAAATTGCCCAATATTCCCTGCTGCGGCACCTCGAACAAACCGAGCCGGTTACCATTACCAGGCTGGCGCACATCATGCGGATTGACCGGACTACCTTGAACCGGAATATGAAGCCGCTGCTGAGTGCCGGACTTATTGCCGTTCGTGCGGGCGAAGATCCCCGGTCCCGGCAGGTTGAGCTTACTGCGGCCGGCAAGTCGGCGCTGGGCAGTGCTTTGGCGCTATGGGACCAGGCCCAGGCATCCTTGCAGGAATATCTGGGTGAAACAGAGACAGCGCAATTTAACCGTCTGGTTGCCAAGCTGGAAGCGCTGGTGCCCTAATTTTTTTCTTATAACAAGTGTATATACACATAAATAAAGTTACAAGGAGTGTTTAGATTGGAAGAGCAAATTCGCAATTATATTTTGGATCTGGGTGTGGATGACGTTGGCTTTGCCTGCGCCCAGGACTATCACAGTCCTAAGTCCTACGAAATCACCAAACTCCTGCCTGAGGCCAAATCCATCATTGTGCTGGCGTTCAAACCGCTTTCAAGTTGTGAAAGTCCCAGTATGAGCGCAGCTCAGAACGGCTATCTGGACTTAGGCTCATTTGCGCGGTCTGCCAGTTATCGGATTTCCCGCTTTCTGGAGCGTAACTACAAGGCCAAAATTGCTACCATGCCTATTGCTTATCCGTTTGAAATTCATAACGACCGCAAAGCGCTTGCCGATTTTTCCCAGCGGCATGCAGCCGTGGCCGCCGGCTTGGGGTCGTTTGGCCGCCATAATCTGGTGATTCATCCCCAGTTTGGCACCCGGGTTATTTTCACCAGTATTATTACCAACCTCACTTTGCAGCCTTCACCCCAATGTGAAGATTTTTGCACCCAATGCAATCTCTGTGTTGAAAATTGCCCTGCCCGCGCCTTAGACGAGGCGGGAAAAACCGATATCAGGAAATGTTTGGGGCATTCCCAGCCTTATGGCCTGATAGCGGATATTACATTCCAGTTACAGCAACTAGGGCGTTCCCCGGAGGAACAAAAGCAGATGCTTATGGACGAACAATATGCCCGGTTGCGGCAGGCGGCGCATTTAGGCAACCAGTATATGTGCTTCAACTGTCTCAAGAGCTGTCCAATAGGATTAGCCTAGAGCGTAAATATAAACAGGGAGCCAGCCAATGATGAAAATATGTTTCCTGGCCTGCGAAATTTATCAGCCTGAATTAGAGCAGGTTTTAGCGCAAATTAAGCAGGAAAAGTTGTACTCATGCGAACTGGAGCTAACCTATCTGCCAGCAAAATTGCATGTGGATTTAAAAAAATTGAAAACGGCTGTCCTTCAGGCGCTGGATACTGTAGCTGCTGACCGCATCATCCTGCTCTATGGTTCCAAATGTCACCCCGAGTTTGATGAGTTTTTGCAAAATTATCCGGTAATCCGGTTCGAGCCGGCTAACTGTATTGAGTTGATTCTGGGTGAACACAGCCAGGATTCCCGGACTTTTTGCCTGACTTCCGGCTGGATGCTCAAATGGCGGGAAATTTTCGACACCGGCTGGGGTGTGGATGAGGTTGCCATGCGCCAGAGTTTTGCCTGTTATGACAGGATATTGTTTACAGATACCGGTGTAAGCGAAATTACCGATGAACAACTGCTGGATTTTTTTGAACATACCCGGATTCCCATTGAAGTGGAGCAAGGAGGATTGGCCGCTTTTAAAGCGGCTATTACAACAGCCATCCGGCAAGCCATATTGACCGGGAAACAAGGGCAGGTATGACGAGTCCGCAAAAAAAGGTAAGCATTCCTGGTTCGAACCGCCATCGAACTAAGACTGCTTACCCTTTTTTATAAACATTCCATAATTAGCCAAATTTTGCATCGTAATACATTACTAATTACCCAGACGGAATCAATCGAATCTGGTACCTTCCTCACTGGCTGAAGTGGTTAGGGATGATCCAGTTTGGGGTATTAAGGTCTTGGTTGACATTTTTTTTGCATAAATCGAGCAGAATTTTTTGCATATTCTGCATAGTGCTGTTATACTTGGAGAAACAATTTTTTTAAGGGGGCTAATATGGAAAAAGACAATGTAATAAAAATGAATCTCAAAAATGGTGAAAAATTTACTAAAGTGTTACTTCCGTTTGTGTTAGCAGGAATTATTCTCTTGCTCCTGGCTTTCAACTCGATTGTTATTGTACAAGCCGGTACCCGTGGAATCGTACTCCAGTTGGGAGCAGTGCAACCTTTGGTCTTGAATGAAGGACTCCATTTTAAAATTCCGTTCGTCCAACAAGTCATCCCCGTTGATGTGCGGGTTGGCAAAGCCCAGTCAGATCAAACTGCCGCTTCCAGGGACCTGCAAATTGTGACCACTACGATTGCAGTAAACTTTCACCTGGTACCTGACGAGGTCAATACGCTTTACCAGAATGTCGGGTTAGCCTATGAAGACCGCATTGTAGCCCCGGCTATTGGCGAGGCCGTTAAAGCTGTTACTGCTCAGTACACGGCGGAAGAACTGATTTCCAAACGGTCAGAGGTTAGCGCCAAAGTCAAGGAAACCCTGGCCGCCAAACTGTCAACCTACCATATGGCACTTGATGAAATCAATATTACCGAATTCAAATTCAGCACAGAATACAATAATGCCATTGAACAAAAGCAAATTGCTGAACAAAATGCCTTAAAGGCTAAGCTTGACCTCCAGCGTATCGCCGTTGAGGCTCAGCAAAAAGTTGAGCGGGCCAAAGCGGAGGCTGAATCCCTGCGCCTGCAAAAGCAAGAGGTTACACAGGAATTGATTGACTTAAGACGCATTGAAGCGCAAATGAGGGCTATTGAGAAATGGGATGGCAAAATGCCTTCAGTAACAGGGGGAGCCACCCCGTTCATTGATATCAATCAAGTGAAATAACCCCTGATTATACTGGCACCTCCGCGGAAGCAACTACAAATAATTGTGAGTCAAGGAACTGTTCCTTGACTCACGTTTTTTTTAGGAGCGCTTATTCTCATGTGAACTGGAGCCAGCCTATCTGGCGGCAAAAGTGAAGCATAGCATCCGGTACTGCTTCACAGTTTGAATTTCTCTTCAAAAAGATGCTCATCATAGGGTGCCTTTCGCCCCGGACAGTTTTCCCGCGGGCATAGCTGGCAGTTTTCCCAGGAGCCCTGCTTGGGAAAGTGAATACCGGAAACACTTTTTATGGGTACCATGAGACAGCTTTCGTTAAGTCTAACCCCAATCAGAGCCTCTACATCCCCGATTAACTTAAAGAGAGGCCTCTGTTCGGTAATTGGCCAGTCAGCCAGTGAACCCGGATTCATATTGGCAGTACTCTCCAGACCCCAATGTTCATCAAGCTGCTCAAAGAAAGTCTGGCGTGTATTTTTCAGTATCATCTCGGTGATAGTGTCAGCATAGTAGTTGTCAAGCATATCCTGCTGATTTTTAGCCCAGGCGGCGAGCTCTTCCCCGCAGGTTATTACATAAGGAAATACCCGGTAAGTATCGGCAAGATTCACACTCAGCACCCGGCTGGTAAATGTTATGTCGTCGATTGTAACAGAACTCTCACTTTTTGCTTCTACAAAAGCAACTTTATATACTGCTTTGACGGTTGCAATTTTCCGGGCTGCAAGAGCTAATTCCTGAATCCCAGCAAAATGCGGGCTTTCGGCCTTCACACGCAGAACCTTACATAGCTGCTCCATATCGATAGTAATGGAATCACCTTCATATACAAGCTTGGTAATCATAATATCACTACCCTTCCACGAGTCAGGGAACACTTCCTGACTCGTCCGTATTTTTAAGGTGCCTAACGAAATGAGTCAGAGAACCCGCCCTCAACTCACCCTATAATAGTTAAGTTTACTATAGCTCAATTACCTATGATATTCAATATGTGCCATACAGTTTTTCCTTCTTTTAACAGGTTTATTGGGTTGTATCCTGTTCTTCCTTTTTGTTGCCGTCCATGGGCAAGCCACGTTCAGTTATTAATAAAATTTCTTTTGCAATGTCCACAATTTTAATAATAGTTTTCGCTGTATCTTCTTCTATAATTTCATGGTTACAAGTTCTTTGCCTGCTATCCTGAATGTTTTGTAATTGTGACATTCATTCCACCACCTGATATCTTTTACTCTTCTCCTCTTACCCGGCTATGCGGCAATATGGTCAAAAACTCGGTCTGTTTAATGACTTACAGGAACAAAACAATTACGACTTTAAATATTTCATGGCTACATCCTTAACCCTTGCTCCCTGTTTTATTTCATGCAAGGCAGTATTGACATCAACCATGTTTAGTTTGAAATTCCTGATGATCTCATACAGCTCTTTATTCTCTGCTTTCAGGTCTTTTCTAACCAGTGTAGTAAGATGCTCTTCCTTGCCAAATACGCCTTTAGGGTCTTCTAAGAATTTCAAGTCATATACCGAAAATTTATAATGAGGCTGCCAGCCGGTCATAACCACCCATTCGTTATTCCTAATCGCTTGTTCCACCGCCTGCAGCATGGTTTCCTCGTCGCTGTAGTCGATGATATAATCATGTAAATCATATACTTTTAAAGCCGTTGCCGTACATTGACTGACTTTGGTACGCCTTTGCAGCGCACATATTCTATTTCTAAATTTATATGAATGATTTTTCAGTTCCGGTATGCTCTTAACCGTAACATAGGAGGGAACCACTAAACCGAACTTACAGCCCGGAAGGTTTGGTCCCAGATTCTCTACCTGATGTCCGTATTGCTGCTCCAATTCCTCATCCACATAGGGCAGCCACGATGACAGCGTGACATCGGCTTTGCCTGCAGCTATCAATTTCCAGGTTTCCGGATTAGGTACAAGTATCCCTTCGGCTGCCATACCCAACTTTTGTCTTATTATTTCTTTTAATATTTCTACCTGAAATAGCGACTCGGTAAATTCGGTATGTGCAATCTTAACATATTTGTAGCTTTCAAGCTGAGTGGAAATCTGATCAATTTTTTGGGTCAGTTCACTGAACCTTTCGGTTATACTGCCGATGGAGTTAGCATTGTCCTGCATCGCTGCGCCTATTTCTTCAGAACTGGCTGCAGCCTCCTGGCACACCGCCGAAATGCTTTCCATATCGGCATTTATGCTTTCACTGGAAGTAGTAAGCGCATTTATTTTAGCAAAAATATCTTCTATTTCTTTCTCAACAACATTCATTGCCCCATTTATCTTTGAAAATGCTTCCTTGGTATTGTTTAAATGAGTTTCCTGTTCCAATACAGTTTGATTATTGTTATTTATCACTTCTGTGGCCGTATCTATTTCACAATTAATCTTTCCAATTAATTCCCTGACTTTTACAGCCGAATTACTACACTCTTCCGCAAGCTTTTTTACTTCTGTCGCCACTACGGTAAAGCCTCTGCCGGCTTCACCGGCACGAGCCGCCTCAATAGCTGCATTTAACGCCAATAAGTTGGTTTGCGAAGAAATATTGGAAATGGTGTTAACAATTGAATTAATTTCAAGCCCATTCTTTTTCAAAATACCGATAACACCGACAACTTGTTTAAAGGATTGGATACTTTCATACAATTTTTGGCTTTGAACCTCTAAAGCCAGGTTCCCTTCCGTAACCAGCAGCATGGTTTTTTGCGAGCTGTCGTTAATCAGTTCAATTTGATTTTTTATCTCCACCACTGCCTGATACACTTTCGCCATTTTACCAGATGCTTCTGATACCGAATACGCAACTTCGGAATTTCCTTGCGCCATATAAGTCAATGTACCTGAAATCTTATCGGTAGCTTGCAGCATGCCAGCAATATCTTTTGCCAGATAGATGCCGGTACTGCTTGCCACCCGTACCACCCCGTATATCTCGGCAATGGTTTTCCGTATCTGTCCCGTAAATTGACTTAGCTTCCCTTCAAGCAAGCTGGCTTTGCTATTGTGATTACTACTGGAAAAATTACCGGCTATTAAATCTTCCGCAATCTGGTCAGCAAGATTATCCTTATTGTCTATTGCTAAAGAAACCCTATCAAAAATAAGGATGAAGAATACAACAATTACTTGCATGGCCAGAAATGACCAAACGCTAATTTTTTCGTAGAAGTTTAACGAGAAATAGCACAGTATATTAATCCCTACACATACGATAGCGTTTAATAAAGGCCTGATTACCATACTACCACTCCCCGGCAAATTTGGCTGCGCAAGTCAAGGGACTGTTCCCTGACTCTAGACTCACCATTTTGGACGACCCAGTACTATTATCGTGATCCTTGTTTCCAGCAGGGTTTTGTCGCCTAAGCTTCTATTTGAGTCGCCATAAACCTCTTCCACTTCCATTACAATCTCAATATCGGCTGCGCCTGACTGTTCAGCCATCGCTTTTGCCTGCAATTGTCCCTGTTCGATTCCTAACTGCTTAGCCGCCGGATAGTCGGAAACCGTTTTTCTTTCCCATGGAAAATGTACGACTGCTCCATGTCCCGGCAGGGCTTTAACAAGTATCTTCAGCTTCTCGACCACCTGTCCGGCTACCGCACCAATAGCATTGGCAACATCCGCATTCTCAGGTATAATCAATTCACAATTCAACTTCTTGGCGATCTGCGGCAAATAGGCATGAGCCGGTGCGCCGATGGCGATGATGGGATAAGTAACGTGAGCGCTTAATCCCAAAGTTTCTCCGCCTGCATAGAACGCCTGTTGGAATAAGTATTTAATGTCGTTATTCTTATGCAGCAAAATCGAACTGCCTTCATAGTTGAGCAAGCTTTGAATAACCGCAAAATAGAGATTCTCCATAATGGCAGCCCATGCCCTTGTTAAGAATTGCTCAGTATCCACGCCCAATTCTTTAGCCATAATGGCTACACCCAGTTTCGCAGCATCAGTATCCCAGGCAGTATACTGCCCCCTAACATGCAGCAAATCGGTGGGTGTCAAGGATGTTTTAACCAAAACGCCATTTCCGGCCAGGTGCCTCAGGGCAGCTAACAGCTGATAGTCTTCCAGCCCTTCATCCTGCAGCTGCCTTGCGAGATAGTCAAAAGTGTGCGGGCCGGCTGCCAGCAATTTTATGATACTTGTCTCCATTGCCGTGCCTTTTTCATACTTGTCTTTTACTAACATAAAAGCATCGGTAGGCTGAAAATCAGTCCAGCAGCTTTTTATTTCCGCCTGCTCTTGTATTTCTTCCTGCAGATATGGATATTGCTTAACTACCAGGGACAACGGCCACACTTTTTGGGGACCAACCACCAGCTCTTTGCCATTATGCAGATGAATATAGCTGTCACCGCCGATGCCGTATGTATATATTTCTGCCGCCTCAACCCGTGTCAGCCAGTTATTGATCGTGGCTCCTTCCGGACTGATGCGCGGCTTATGATTTTTTAATATCGCAATATCGGTGGTTGTTCCGCCCATATCTATGACGACAGCTTCCGGACAGCCGGCAAGCGTAGTGCTGCCAATAACACTGGCAGCCGGTCCGGAAAGAATGGTGTCAATAGGCTTTTTCCTGGCGGTTTCCTCGTTCATCAGGGTGCCATTACCTTTTACCAGCATTAAGGGTGCCGTAATACCCATGCTGCTTATGACCGCTTTTACAGAAGTGATTAGCTCCGCGATAACCGGAATGAGTTTGGCGTTTAATACCGCCGTTACTGTCCGTTCATGGAACCCCAGTGCTGTTGTCAATTGATGGCCGCATACCACCGGAATTCCCAGCTTACTGCTGACAAGCTCGCGGGCGATCGCTTCATGCTCGGGATTGCGGACACTGAAATAACCGGAAATTGCCACCGCTTCCACTTTGCCGTTAAACCTGTCCAGAGCTAAATGAATGCCATTAGTATCAAGCTCAGCTAATGGATTGCCCCGCACATCATGTCCGCCGGTAACAACCTCAACATAGGGAGTCGGTATTGCAGCTATCGGCTGATGACCGATTAACAGAAGGCCAGCCTCACACCCCCGCCCTTCAACAATGGCGTTGGTCGCCAGGGTCGTTGACAGTGCCACCCCTTTAATCCTGGTCAAATCATCAAACTGCAATGCCTGCAGACAGTTAGTTATTCCTTCCACTAAATTGCCATGTGTGGTTAGTGCTTTGGCTTTGGTAACTATTTTTTGTTCGGAATCCTCCCATATTACTCCGTCAGTATAGGTGCCACCAGTGTCTATGCCAAGTCTAAACGCCATTTCCCGCATCTCCCTTCCGCAATCACACTTGTAATCCCGAACCGGACGTATCCATTGTTCTATAAGAGACTTCTTCTATCGTTGAGGATTCCTACTGAGATTTCTTGTCAGATTGATTTTTTATCAAATCCTCATTCATTGCCTTAACAAATGGATATAACATAACCAACATGATAATCATTATAGGAAAGCCAAAAGCAACAGAAACAGATTTTACGGCATTAACTCCTCCGGTTACTACAATAATTGCCCCAACAGCTCCTTCGATAACTCCCCAAAGCACTTTTGAAGCCTTGGAGGGATTCAAATCTCCGCCGGAGGTCATTTGCCCCAATACAGAGGTTGCCGAATCGGCAGAAGTAAGGAAGAAAGTTAAAATCAGCCCTATACAAATTGTGCTGGTTATTGCCGGTATAGGCAGATGACTCAAAGCCACAAACAATGCACTGCTAACATCTTTAGCCACGGCTGCCGCTATTCCTCCAGCTCCGTTTAAGTCGATATCCATACCTAATCCTCCGGTAATCGCAAACCAAACAAAGCTAAGCAAAGAAGGAGCAAATAAAACCGCCAGGACAAATTCCCTAATGGTGCGGCCCTTGGATATTTTGGCGATAAATCCGCCTACAAATGGCGCCCAGCCGATCCACCATGTCCAGTAAAATATGGTCCAGCTGCCAACCCAGTTATATCCCACTTTTTTGGCAACAGTTCCGGTGGCATCCAGGTAGAGACTCATCCATACAATGTTATGAAAATATTGTCCCAGCGTTTCAAAAAACATGTTAATAATATATCTTGTAGGACCAAAAACCAGCATAAACGCCATCATCGAAAAGAAAAGCACCATATTAGATTTGCTCAAAAATTTCATGCCTTTTTCAATGCCAACAGCCGAGGAAACACAAAACATCGCAGTAAGAACTGCGATAATCCCCAAGGTTACTGCCGTATTATTAGGCAGGCCATAAACAAAGTTCAAACCGCTGTTAATTTGCATGCTGCCCATTCCCAAAATATTGGCAAGACCGAACAGAGTAGTGACTACAACAAAAGAATCAATGCCTCTGCCAATAGGACCCTTGATACCTTTTTCACCCAAAATAGGATACAGGCAGGAACTGACCAAACCCGGCAATCCTTTCCGGTATTGGAAATAGCCTAAAGACATTGCAACTACTGCGTACATGCACCATGGGTGCAGACCCCAGTGAAAAAAGGAATAACGCATAGCTATAGCTGCTGCTTCCGGGCTATTAGCCTCCCCAAAAGGCGGGTTGCCAAAATACGTCATTGGTTCTGCAATCCCCCAGAAAACAAGCCCGATCCCCATACCGGCACTAAATAGCATGGCAATCCACACATAGGTACTGTATTCCGGTTCATCCTCATCTTTTCCAAGTTTGATATCTCCATATTTACTGAAGGCGAGAATAAGACAAAACGCCAAAAATATGGTTACCCCGCTGATAAAGAGCCAACCAAAATATTCTGTGAAAAACTTTAAAATCTTCCCCAGATCCTCAGTCATACCTTGCGGCGTGATAACAGCCCAGCCAACAAAAATACCGGAAATAATAATGGCTGTCCAAAACATCGCTCTATCAATCTTGCCGAAAATATTAGTCATGGGTTAGCCCTCTTTTCCTGAAATAAATACACCGGCTAAAGCTTAGCCATAGAGTGAAAAATACAAGGTATGCCGAAATTAGCTTCCGTAGTAACCTTGTATTTTTCTCTCATAGTGTTTGCAACCGGCACAATAATTCCGGTCAGTCAAGCAACTGATTAATTACATTCAATATCAGCAGGACTCATTACCATTGCGCGGCTCAACCGGTACTTCAGTACCTGTACCTGAGGTAAAATTATGGGGCGTTTCACAGGGTTCCGGCTGTGTATCGTTCCAGTCCTTACCTGCCTTCTTGATAAAGCCATATACAATAATCCCAATGATAAACATGGCCGGGAAGGAACTGGCAACTACTGAGGTCTGCAGCGGCTTCATACCTCCCAGGAATATCAGCGTGAGCGAAAAACCGCCTAAAACCACCGCCCAAAATACGCGATTCCATTTTGCCGGTTCTTCGCCGGCCCCCAGCTTTGCTGTTGTTACCATAGCAAGTGTATAGGCGATACCGTTAATAACGGTTGCATTGGAGATAAACAGCAGTACCAAAACTATAGGTAAGATAATAAAGCTAATAGGCAAGGTGGAAAATATCTCGACAATGGCTCCCGGGACACCCTGGGTTTTAATAATTTTCCCCAGATTGATTACTCCCCTGGTTTGTAAGTCAAGCGTGTAGTTGCCAAATATCGCAAAATAGGTGTATACACAGGTTACACCCGAAAGTGTCGCACCCAGCGTAAACTCCCGCACTGTTCTGCCTCGGGATATTCTGGCAAGATACATCCCTGTGCTGATCGCAAAGGAAAGGAACCAGGCAAAGTAGAAGATCGTCCAGTTCTGCGGAATTCCCGATTGCTGAATCGGATCAGTATATAAGCTGATACGGAAAAAATTCGTAAGCATTACGCCCAGGCTGTCAAAGAAATTGTTAAAGATAAACGAAGTCGGTCCAGCCACCAACACAAAGGCCAGCAAACCAAAGCCCAGATAGTTCCTGAAATCACTCAGGAATCTAATCCCCTTATCCAGTCCGCCATAGACGCAAATGGCCACAAGAATTGTCCAGCTAACCAGCAGCGCCGCATCCATGCCCAGCGTGTGCGGTATACCCGTGATCCTGGTAATAACCTCGCTTAAAAGCGGTGTCCCCAGACCGATGGAGGTACCAATGCCGGCGATAATACCAACCATATAAAAAACATCAATGGCCTTACCGACATATCTGCCGCCGTACTCGCCCATGAATTCCTGGCAAGCCGCACTGGGCCTGAATACATCTGTACCCTGCACAAAGAATATGTAGCCAAATACTACGCCAATCCCCACATAGAGAGCATAGCTGCTCGGCCCCCAGTTAAGCAGCGGATACGCGGAAGCCATTGCCGCGGCCTGAGGTGAGAACGGTTCCAGGCCAAAAGGCGGTTCTGACAGATACATGTAGAACTCAATGGGAGCCCAATACACAATGGCTGCCGTCGTGCCTGCGGAAAACAGCATCCCCAGCCAGCTCAAAGTGCTGAATTCGGGTTTATCGCCGCCAAAACGTTTATTGGCAAACTTGCCAAATACAAAATAAAGCACCACGGCAAAATTAATCAAAACAAAGAGCTGATATGTCCATCCCAGCGGGCCGCTTAAAAACGCAAATACTTTATTTGCGGTGGCAGAGCTCGCCTCGGGATTAGCGATAATTGCTGCACTAATAATCCCAACCAATACTAAGGGCGGCCAAAACAACAGTTTATCAATTGCACCACTATCTTTTTTCATGCGCCATTCCCCCTATATTTCAATGCCTCAAACCCATAAAAAATATCCCCATCTCCCCCAGTGGAGAGGTGTCGCTTTAGACGGCGTGGTCTTTTCGGCAAGTGGAAACCACCCCGCCCTCCGGACACCCCTTCACAGAAGGAAATGGGGTTTTATTATCTGGCTGCTGACTTGTTTTTAATTATCTTTTGCTGGCGATATAGCGCTGCAGCTCAGCGTCTACATCCTCAGGCAATACTGGTTGTACGTATTCCTCCAGCATCTTTTTCCAGCGTGCATTAGCCCGCTCTTCTATCGTCAGACCGTCTTGGTTAACTCTGGCTCTGTCACTCAACTGAGCCTGATAAAACTCTTTACGGAAATGAGCGAAGGTATGTTTGTTGGTGATATATTCGCCGCGGGGACCGACCTGTTTAGCGACATCGAATGCCAAAGTCTCGTCATTTACGGTAACGCCCCGGCCAATCCGTTTTACCATCCCGATAATTTCATCGTCGATCATTAATTTCTCGAAAGATACACAATTATAAGTATCCAAAATACCGGCAGAGTGGAGAATGAAGTTGCCGCCGGCCATTTGCGCCATCATCAGGGTCATCATAGACTCATAACCTGCCTGGGCGTCGACCTGTTTACTGTCAGAGAGAGTACCGCTTATCCGGCAGGGAATCTTATAATATTTTGCCAGGTGTCCATTGACCAGCGAGAAGAGAGCGCTTTCGGGGGCGCCAATGGACAGGTTGCCATAACGCATATCGGTACTGGAACCGGAAGCAGAATAGACAATAGGAGTGCCGGGACTTACTAACTGAGCCAAAACAATCCCTGCCAAAATTTCCGCATTTTGCACGGCGATGCTTCCGGCAATAGTTGCCGGCGAGGTGGCTCCGGCAAGGCAGAGCGAGTTAACCAGCTGCGGCTGGCGGTATTCGGCATAAGCGATGATGGCGCCGGCCATTTTGTCGTCATAGCTAAGTGGCGTCAAGGTGCAAGGAATAGAAATAATTACAGGCTTATCTTTGATGGCGTCCAGACCGCCATGAGCAATTGCTGCCATTTCAATGTTTTCTTTGGATGCTTCATAGCCCAAAACACTGCCCATAAGCGGTTTATCACTGTATTTAATGGTGTTGTAAACCATATCCAGATGACGGGTGTCAGCATCCGTATCGCCAGGTTCGCAGGGGATATGGCTTTGAACGTCGATATTGTTCATCATTTGGCATAATTTTACCAGCTTGATAAAATCATCCAAGGTGCCTGGACGCCGGCCATTATCCAGATCCATGACGAAAGGCGCACCATAAGGACCCACAAATCTCGTCTCTTCCGTATTAAACTCAACGTTCTTTTCCGGGTTGCGGGCATGCAGGGTAAACGAGGAGGGAACATGCTTCAGTTCCCGTTCCACCATACCTTTAGGGAAATAGACTGTTTCTCCCTCAACTTTAGCGCCGCCTTTGGCCAAAATCTCCCGGGCCGGCGCGTAACTAAAGATAACGCCGACTTCCTCCATGATTTTAAGCGAGGTTTGATGGATTGTCTCGATATCCTCTGTGCGAACTGTCTGATATCTTTGCATCTGTTTTATTTCCTCCTCATTAATAACTCCTCTTAGAACTGGAAGCTATAATTTGTTTATTCTTCATAAATCCCTTTACGATGAGCTTTTAAATAGCCCATGCAGTAATCATCTTTGCCTAACAGCGTCGCGCCGGCGTAAATGACTCCCATCATGCTCTTATCGGTAGGATTCAAAATATAGCCGTCCATTCCCAGGGTCATAGTCTGAGCCACAAATAACCGGTTCAGCACTTTCCTGTTAGGCAGCCCGTACGACACATTGCTCAGACCGCACATAAAGTGAACGTCAGGATAGTTCTGTTTTATCAGCTTGATGGTCTCCAGCACTTCGACTCCTGCTGTCTGCACACTGCTTACCGGTTTTACCAAAGGATCAAAATAGATATCGTCATCCTTAACCCCTGCCGCAGTCAGTTTGCGATACAGGCTGTCCACCACCCGCATCCGGTCTGCCGCTGTCTCCGGCATCCCATGATCGTCCATGCACAGGGCGACTACTTTGGCTTTATACTTCAGTACCAAGGGCAGGATGGCCTCAAATCTTGGACCCTCGTCGGTAATGGAATTAATCATTGGTGTACCGTATTTAGCCAAGGCCAAACCGGCTTCCAGCGCCTGCGGGTTGGGGCTGTCGATACAAAGCGGCGCCTGCACGGCTTCCTGAATGGTAGTTACCAGCCACTGCATATACTCCACTTCATTAAACACCTTATTGCCGCAATTGACGTCAATATAGTTAGCGCCTGCGTCTAATTGCTCCCGGGCCACTTGCTGAATATATTGGGCATCTTTTCCTTCAACGGCTTCACTGATGGCTTTTCGGCTGGTATTAATCAGTTCTCCTACAATTAGCACAATGTAACCTCCATTTTAGTTTTTGGCCACAATCTTAGCAGATATTTCCTTGCAAGCCACCGCATCGACACAATAGCCGTCAGCGCCGATTTTTTCGGCAAATTCCGGATATAAGGGAGCGCCGCCAACCAGCACCTTCACCTTATCTCTCAAGCCGGCTTCGGTGATGGCATCAATAGTATCCTGCATGGCCATCATGGTAGTGGTAAGAAGCGCGCACATGCCGACAATCTGTGGCTTATGCTCCTTGATAGCCTCAACAAAAGCCTCTGGTGTAACATCCACACCCAGGTCCACTACATTGAAGCCGCCGCTTTCCAGCAGCATGACTACCAGATTTTTGCCGATATCGTGCAAATCGCCCTTTACCGTGCCCATGACAAAGGTGGATACATTAGCCGAATCCTCCGCCGATAACAGCGGCTTAACAATGGTTAACCCTTCAGACAAAGCTTTGGCCGACATCATAACTTCCGGAATAAACATTTCGCCTGCCTTGAACTTGGGCGCAACGATGTCCATGCCGGCCAGCAAGCCCTTGCTGACGATCTCCATCGGCTTTACACCGGCTGCTATCATCCCCTGGGTAATCGTCTTTACCTCTTCATCATCACCCTGATACACCGCTTCTGCTAACTTTTCGAAATTGCTCATACAATATCTACCTCCTAAAATTTGAATTTTGCTTTCCTTCAGCGTTATTGTGCCGTCACTTTTAACTATTGCACAATTCGTGCCACCCTTTTTTGCAGGCGATAAAAATAGTGTAAAGAATGGAAATTTTTTAAAATTACTCATTTTTTTCAATAAACTATTCGTAATAAAAGCATTTTGGGGCATTTTAGCCGGTAAACCCGGGTGCCTAGATTAACCACTTTCCCTGAAAACCACGAAATCAGTGCCGCGGACCTTCCCTACCGAAAGGATTCCTTTCACTCAAATACAGGAAAATTACAGCTACTGCTGTCATTATTTTTCGAATATTTCAACAAAATAGCACCTTGCTGACTATTGTGAAAAGTAGTGCAAGGCAGTGAAAGTTTTTCTTTCAGTTGATAGGAATATTTGCAGGCGGTAAAGAAAACACGGCTTGCGCCGAGCCTTTGGCGACGATGGAAGCCGAAGTTGCCCTTTTAAACACACACAACCTTACATCCTGTGAATCAGCAAAAAGAGGCCGCGTTGAACGACAGTCCAACGCGGCCTTTTTGTCTAGCCCAGTTTATCAAGTTCTGCCTGGTTAAGCCCTTTATCTGCGAGATATTTTTTAAGCTCCCGGACAGTAGCCTCAGGCAGTTCCGGTCTTGCGTACGCTGCCAGCATTTTATCCATCTTTTTATTGATATTCTGCAGTATTTCTTGGTTTGGATCACCGGTAACAGCCCCTTTAAGGCTGATTTCCGGTAAGAAAGATTCTTTACGGCAATGCCGCATAGTATGAGTCTGAGTTAAGAAATGACCAGCAATGCCTACGTTATTAATTACATCAATAGCAAGAGTCTCCTCGTTAACCTCTATCCCTTTTAAGAAACGTCTGACCATACCGATAATCTCAAAATCCGCAATCAGCTTTTCATAACTTATGCAGCTATAACTGTCAACAATACCGGCAGCATGGATAATGATATTGGTTTTTGCCCCATGTGCGGCCAACAGTGTGAGCATACTCTCATAACCGGCTTGTATTGACAGCGACTTCGCATCGGTTACAGCACCACCTCCCCGGCAAGGAAGTCCATAGGCCTTTGCCAGCCGCGCCCCGTACTGATAACATAACGCTCCTTCCGGCGAACCACTGGCAATACTGCCGCTCTTCATATCAGAGGTGGTGGTTTGGGTTCCGTATACCACAGGTGTGCCTGGATTCATCATCTGAGCGACGGCAATACCGGCCAAAACTTCTGCATTATGCAAGGCCATTGTGCCTGCCAGGGTTATCGGCGCAGTCGTCCCCGCCATAGCGCAGGCCGCAATAACTGCCGGCTGAGAATACTTAGTAAAGACTAATAAGGTCTCTAACATCGTACGGTCTAACTGCAGCGGCGTATTAGTATTGACAATGGTCGTCGCCCTGGGCTTATTTACCAAGTCAGCTTTACCAAAAACGATGCCTAACATGTCCATAAGCGCTTCTACCTCATCGGCTTTGCCTGATCCGGTAACAATGCATTTATCGGAATGCAGCAGTGTAGCGTATAACAAGGCACCGATACCCTGGTCAGCCGGTTGGACAATCATCCCTCCATTGGCGTTAAAATGGTCGCATTGTTGATAAAGCTTCAAAAACCGGACATAATCCTCCATTTGCGCCGGCCGCTTGCTGCCATCAAGCTCCAGTACGAGCGGCGGACCATAGGCGGGGAAGCACTCGACGTTATCGCCGCCCACGGTAATATCATACTTGGAATTACGCGCATACATCGCAAAGGACGACGGAGCCTTGCCAATCCACTCCAGCAGTTGTTCTTCGGTAAAATAAGCCGTTTGCCCGTCAACCTTGATTCCGTTTTTCTGTAAAAGCTCAATTACGTCCGGATGAAGAAACTTCATGCCGGTTTTTTCAAGAATTTTCACCGTTGCCAGATGTATCTGCTTTAAGTCTTCCGTCATAGTCGCTACACTCATGTCCATCCCCCTATTCTTATCCCTTTTCTGTTAGTTACCGGCCACTATCTTAGCAGCCATTTCCTTGCAGGCCACGGCATCGACACAATAGCCGTCAGCCCCGATTTTTTCGGCAAACTCCGGATATAAGGGAGCGCCGCCAACCAGCACCTTCACCTTATCTCTCAGGCCGGCTTCGGTGATGGCATCAAGAGTATCCTGCATGGCCATCATGGTAGTGGTGAGCAGTGCGCACATGCCGACAATCCGGGGCTTATGCTCCTTAATGGCCGCAACAAAAGCCTCTGGCGTAACATCCACACCCAGATCTACTACATTGAAGCCGCCGCTTTCCAGCAGCATGACTACCAGGTTTTTGCCGATATCATGTAAATCGCCTTTTACCGTGCCCATGACAAAGGTGGATACATTGGCCGAATCCTCCGCCGACAACAGCGGCTTGACAATGCTCAGCCCTTCGGATAAGGCTTTGGCCGACATCATAACTTCCGGAATAAACATCTCTCCGGCCTTGAACTTGGGCGCGACGATGTCCATGCCGGCCAGCAGGCCCTTGCTGACAATCTCCATCGGATTTACCCCGGCTGCTACCATACCCTGGGTAATTGTCTTTACCGCTAAATCATCACCCTGATACACCGCTTCTGCCAGCTTTTCGAAATTGCTCATACAGTACCGACCTCCTAAAAATTTGGTATTGATTATACGCATAATGACACCGGTAAAAACGTGCTTGTGCCACTGCCCATAACTATTGCACAATTCGTGCCACTTATTGATTATGTTGCAAAAATAACATAATCTCTTTTTCAAAAACCAGCAAGACGGGGGACGGTGGTATCGTCTTACCAATTCAAGCAAGACAATGCCACCGCCCCCCGTCTTATAAATAATTATAAATTACCCAGCTCTTTGCAACGTGAAACACATGCTTTTATACCCTCTGTTAAGCAACGGTCAAAGCCGAGTTCGTCCATTTTATCAAGCGCTGCAAGCGTTGTTCCACCCTTCAAGCGGAGCTTATCCTCCAGCATTTCGGCACTCATCCCGGAATTCAGCAGCATCTCTGCACGCCTTTCATGGTTTGCACAAAAAGCCGTAATGCAGTATCTTCGTCAAATCCCATATGTACGGCTTCTTTCAAGATAACACGAGTCATATGGTAAAAATAAGCCGGGGCAGATCCATTAATTGGAACCACCTCACACATAAGCGACTCCGGTATTTCTTCTACAATACCGCAACTTGACAAAAAACATTCAACTGCTTTATAGTCATCATCAGCTACTGTTTCAGCGCGTGAAACTGCAAAAGCGCCCAATCCCACTTGGGCCGTTAGCGTAGGCATACACCTAATCACTTTACAGTCTTTTCCCAATTGTTCCTGATACCATTTGATGCTGACTCCTGCTGCAAGTGAAAGAAAAATAGTGTCTGCAGATAAAGCATTCTTAATTTGCTGCATGATTGAATCGATTACCTGAGGGGTTACAGCAACTACAACAACGCGAGCGCTTTTAACCAAATCATCAATTGATGAAAAAACGGTGTACCCCTTTTCCCTAAAATCATCACATACTTTTTGTGAGACATCGAAAATTCCAATCCGGTTCGGAAAATAAACACCGCTCTTCTCTACCCCTGCAAGCAATGCCTTTACAATATTACCAGCTCCTATACAGCCAACTATTGTACTCATTAAAACATCTCCTAAAAAATATTATGTAGTATGACACAACTATCGTGCCATCACCTTTGACTATTGCAAAATTCGTACCAGTTTTTGAATATGTTAAAAAGCAACGTATTTTTTAGCAAGACAAACTTGTACCGCAACCGGACATGGATAATTTTGTTTTGCGAATATTTAAAATAAATGCAGTTTACTAATTATCGCAAAAGATGTTATAATAACTGAAAAAATCCCTTCAGTTGATAAGAACATGTGCCGATCTTTTTATTGACAGGGAGGCCGCTTAATGGTAAAAAAAACGTATGAAGAGCTGGAGTCTGAAAACCGCTTATTGCATGCCATGTTTGATGTAGTATCCGACGGGGCTTATGCAGTAAGCGTGGATGGCACTGTTCTCTTCTACAACAAAGCCTTTGAAAAAATGGAGGGGACAACCCGCAGCCAGATGGTGGGAAAAAAAGATTTTGACGTATATCCGGGATTTGAAAACTTCCAGCGGCATGTTGTATGCAAAAATCCCGAACCATTGCGGGATCAGCATATGACCTATACGTCGATAAGCGGCAAAAAAGTTGATATTGTATATAATTCCTACCCGTTTTTTCAGGATGGAAAATTATCTGCCGTCATTTCCATTGGCAGAGATAAGCCCTCCATAAACGAATTAGTTACCATGGTGCTAAATTCATTTAACAGTAAAAAATCTAACAGAGTCACCAATGGCACCATCTATACGTTGGAAGATATTATCGGCAGCAGTACCGTCATCCGGCAAACCCTGAAACAAGCCCGCAAAATGGCGCAGAGCCAGTCTACCGTCATGCTTGTGGGGGAAACAGGCACAGGTAAAGAGTTGTTTGCCCAAGGTATACATAACGCCAGTCCTTACAAATCCCGCCCCTTTATTGCCGTAAACTGCGCCGCAATCCCGGAAACACTGATGGAAAGCCTGATGATGGGAACTGTAAAGGGTGCATTTTCCGGAGCATTGGATACGCCCGGTTTTTTTGAGCAGGCTGAAAATGGAACTTTATTTTTAGATGAAATAAACTCGCTGTCTATTTCCTTGCAAGCAAAACTGCTAAGATTACTGCAGGATAAAAAAATACGACGCCTGGGCGATAATAAAGAACGCAAGATTTCGTGCCGGATAATCAGTGCAACCAATCAGGACTTATTTGCGCTGGCAAAGAGCGGCCTTTTCCGTGAAGATCTGTTATACCGTTTGACTCCCGTTATTGCGGATATTCCGCCCTTACGTGAGCGGTTAGAGGACATACCGCTGCTGGCAAGAGAATTTGTAGACCGCTTTAACGATGAACTGGCGCTAAACATAAAAATCATATCCCAGGATTTGATGCAGCTATTTTTATATTACCGCTGGCCGGGAAATGTGCGTGAATTGGAGCATATCATTGAAAGCGCGATGAGCCTGGCCGAAAATACAGAAACCATATTATCCAGGGAGCATCTGCCCAGGATGTTAAAAAAGAGACTGATGAGTGATCAAACAAAGTCCGGCTCAAGTGATAGTGAAGCAGGTGCCAATAAGTCGCTAGCCGAACTGTTGCGTCAATACGAGAAAGAAACCATTGAAAACGCACTGATACTAAAGAATGGGAACGTAAGCCAGTGCGCTATTCAACTGGGAATTACCAGGCAAAATTTGCATTATCACCTCCGCCGGCATGGAATTAAAGCTGTTTTGTATAAAGCCCAGTCTGTCGGCGATGCAACAGATTCCCCTGTGCCTTAAACGAAAACCGGTTACTGTGGCCGCCAACCACCGTAACCGGTTAATTACACTGCAACAAAAGCCGCCAGGCGCGAGAGTGGAACTCGCAGCTGGCGGCTTCTTTAACATGTCATGCCATTATATCAAAAAATAATCCCTTGGCAACGCCGTAGTAGCCATTGGTAAGACTGGGCAGCGGCAGCAGATTATCCTTATGGATAAGCGCGCTGAAAGCCTTGTTGTAAGTTACACCGGCAATGCCGTCCGAACTGCCTACCAGCCGCTGCAAGGAATCCAGATTGTTCGTTGCCGCTTCTGTCAGCCGATTCTCGTTAACGCTGAGCTTGCCGCCGGCACCCACGTCAATCCCCAGTTGGGACAAAGAACCAGCGGAAAAGCGAATGTTCGCAAATGAACCGGCCAGATTGGAAATAGCTTTTGACGAACCGGCATTGGCTTTCAGATGCTCCACCACAGCATTATAGGCGCCGGCAAATTGTTTAACCGCGTTCACCAGCTTACCGGCATCCATCTGATCCGGACTTACCTTAGCCTCGCCGGTTCCGGTCAGGGTAGCGGAAACGCCCTCGGCCAGTTCAATTTCATTTTTCCCGGAAGTATGGCTAACACCGTTCACACGGTAAACAGCATCCTGCGCCGTCTCCTGGCGCTCTGTCTGCAACTGCTGCTCCAGCGCTCCGGTCATGGTCACGCTGAAGGCGGTTGCGGCTCCTGTTCCGCTGGTGTAAAGCTGCAGCTGACTTTTACCGTCCTTTTCCGTGACGCTGGCTTTCAGGCTGCCGCCTGATTCATTGACCTTCTCTGCGATTGACTGCAAGGCCTGCTTGTTGGTCGTGCCGGCAGTGAAATTAAAGTCAAACTTATAGGTTTTATCACCGCTGTTCAAGGTAAGACTGCTCTTACCGGCAAAAGCTCCCGCACCTTCCGCAGCCAGAGCAGCATAGGCCGTTTTCTGTCCGCCGGCAAGCTGACTTACCTCCACATTAAAACTGTCACGGCCTGGTGCAAACTTGGACGTCACCGTGACGACCTTGCTGTTATCACTGCCATAGCCAATTTGGTTGACGGCGCTGTTCAGGCTGGTATTTTTCAGATCATAAGCTGCATCCTTCAATGCTTTCATCGACGAATCAAAGCCGTTGTAAAAGCTTGACGCCAGGTTATTGTAATTCTCGACAATCTCTGTGGCCATAGCAAGTTTTTTCTGCCGGTCAGCCAGGATACTGGCCAATTGGTTCCTGCTGTCTGACGCATAATCATAAAGCACATCAGACCCGCCGGGCAAGAGGGTGCCTGTGCGGCCTGTCTGACCGTTATTGGCAAAATCCTGCCTTTGCAGCATTGACGCATAAATGCCATATTGTCCCCACGAGGTATATTGGTTAGCAACAGAACCGCTCCTAAACACGCTGCTCACTCCTTTGCACCCGGACGTTCATCCCTGATTCGCCTTCTGCTGTGTTTGGACACGCCTTCCTTACTTTTTTTGTACCACAATCCCCCGAGTTTTGCAAGAAAATCTTGTAAATTGCTAAACCTTAAAGGTGAAGTTCTTTAATGAGGAATGAGATAAGCAACTAAAACAGCCTGAGGCAATCCAAAGCGGATCATCCCAGGCTGTTTCCTGTTAAATTATTTTCTGTCGCCTGCTTCCCCGGCAGCAGCCGCTGGTAATGGGAAGCTTCGTTGTCCGGCTGTTTAGCAGTTGGTTACAGCACCCAACCAGACTTAGGCAAGCTCGAAACGGTCAAGGTTCATAACCTTAGTCCACACCGCTACAAAATCTTGCAGGAATTTCTCCTGAGAATCCTGGCAGCCATAGACTTCCGCAACTGCCCGGAGCTGTGAATTGGAGCCGAAAATGAGATCAATACGGGTGCCGGTCCATTTAAGTTCACCGGTGGTGCGATCGCGGCCTTCAAAGACCTCGGCTTCCTCGGAAACGGCCTTCCACACCGTACCCATATCCAGCAAATTCACAAAGAAATCATTGGTAAGCGCTTCCGGACGCTTGGTGAACACGCCGTGCTGAGACTGCCCGAAGTTGGCATTCAAGGCACGCATGCCGCCGACCAAAACGGTCATCTCCGGAGCGGACAAAGTCAGTAACTGTGCCCGGTCTACCAGCATTTCCTCGGCTGATACGGCATATTTGGCCTTCATATAATTGCGGAAGCCGTCCGCCTTTGGTTCCATCACGGCAAAAGAATAAATTTCAGTCTGTTCCTGGGTGGCATCCGTGCGACCCGGCGTAAAGGGAACAGTCACTTCATAACCGGCATTCTTTGCCGCTTTCTCGACAGCCGCGCAGCCGCCCAGAACAATCAGATCGGCCAGGGAAACCTTCTTAGAGCCTTGCTGTGCCTTGTTGAACTCTGCCTGAATTTTTTCCAGAGCTGCAAGCACCTTCGCAAGCTGCTCCGGCTGGTTAACCTCCCAGTCTTTTTGCGGAGCGAGACGAATGCGCGCCCCATTGGCTCCACCGCGCTTGTCAGAGCCGCGGAAGGTGGAGGCCGACGCCCAGGCTGTTGAAACCAGCTCGGGAATCGACAGACCGGCAGCAAGCAGCTTTGCCTTGAGTTCTGCAATATCCTGTTCGTTAATCAATTCATGATCGACCGCCGGCACCGGGTCCTGCCAGATTAGCTCCTCTGCCGGAACTTCCGGTCCGAGATAACGGCAACGGGGTCCCATATCACGATGTGTCAGCTTGAACCAGGCCCGGGCAAAAGCATCTGCGAACTCCTCAGGGTTATCACGGTACCGCTTGGCAATCGGACCATAGATGGGATCCATTCTTAGGGAAAGATCTGCGGTAGTCATCATCGGTGCATGACGCTTGGACGGGTCGTGCGCATCCTCCACCGTAGTTGCCGCAGCCGGGTCGGTCGGTATCCACTGCCAGGCGCCGGCAGGACTTTTAACCAAATCCCAGTCATATTTGAATAAAGTCTCTAAATAACCCATATCCCAGGTTGTCGGGTTTGGTTTCCAGGCGCCTTCAATGCCGCTGCCGATGGTATAACCGCCATTGCCGCTCCCAAAGCTGTTTTTCCAGCCGAGGCCCTGCTCTTCAAGGCCGGCGGCTTCAGGTTCAGGCCCTACATGGGTCGCGGGGCCGGCGCCATGGCATTTGCCAAACGTGTGACCGCCGGCAACAAGTGCGACCGTTTCTTCATCATTCATAGCCATACGGGCAAAGGTATCGCGAACGTCACGGCCGGAAGCAAGTACGCTGGGCTGTCCATTAGGACCTTCCGGATTCACGTAAATCAGGCCCATCTGCACGGCGGCAAGCGGATTTTCAAGATCCCGCTGGCCGGAATAACGCTTATCGCCCAGCCATTCGCCTTCAGAGCCCCAATAAATATCCTCTTCCGGTTCCCAAATATCAACGCGTCCACCGGCAAAACCGAAGGTTTTAAGACCCATGGATTCCAGAGCGCAGTTTCCGGCAAGAATCATCAGGTCTGCCCAGGAAATCTTCCTGCCATATTTCTGTTTAATCGGCCAAAGCAGCCGGCGGGCTTTATCGAGATTTACATTGTCAGGCCAGCTGTTGAGGGGGGCAAAGCGCTGTGAGCCGGAACCCGCGCCGCCGCGTCCATCCCCCAGACGATAGGTACCGGCACTATGCCACGCCATCCGGATAAAAAGCGGTCCATAATGACCGTAATCAGCAGGCCACCAATCCTGGGAATCGGTCATCAGCGCATATAGGTCCTTCTTTACGGCGTCAAGGTCCAGACTCTTGAACTCTTCTGCATAGTTGAAATCCTCGCCCATCGGATTGGATTTTGCAGGATGCTGATGCAGAATATTCAGGTTCAATTGATTAGGCCACCAATCCCGGTTTGAGGTGCCACCACCGGCAACGGCTTTTCTGGTCATGCCTGTCACCGGGCACTTGCTTTCATTACTCATGAGACCAACTCCTTCTTTTATTTTTCTATTTTGGCAATGCAACTAGGGCATACACCATGGAAATAGACATTCTTTTCCGCAATTTGAAAACCACGCAGTTCTTCTGATACGAACTGGTCGATATTCACTGCAAAATTATAGATGCTGCCACAGGAAGAGCATTTGAAATGCCCATGGTTTTCCATCACGATGTCATATCTCGTTTCATTCTCCTCAACCGACAAAATGCGAACTAAGTGGGCCTCAAGGAAGATATTCAATGTGTTGTATACGGTAGCTTTGGACAAAGTAGGGATCGAACTGCGCAGCGCGCTGAAAATCTGCTCCACCGTAGGGTGGCATCGGTTTTCAATCAAATACCGTAAAATCATGACACGCTGATGCGACGGGGTAATATTTCTTTTTAGCAGTTCCTGCACAAACGGATTGTTTCTCAGCATTATAATCCCTGCGTTTCTCTCTTGTTAACAATAATCATTACAGTTTTGTAATGATTACATTTTTATTTTATTCAATAAATTAAAACTTGTCAATCTCTAATTACCTGTAAAACTGCTTCAGTAGAAAAATCCTTGGAGCTGAAGTAATAAGCTGTTTGCTGACGCGTCAATTTACAGCATCGCTTCCCTAGCTGCATTGATAGCTTATACACTAAATCATTCGACAAATTCCATTAAATTCCTGCAAGCACAATAGCCGGACACTAAGTGTTCTCCCAATACCTAAAGCCGCTAACAATGTTAGCGGCTCAAAGATGATATCACAATATTATTATACCTGTGTCAGACAGCTTGAACTGCCCGCACAGGTACGAAAGTGCTCAAAAATAATTATGAAGCGCAAACCTTATTTTTCTCTGACTGGTTCTTAGTTGCCTGCCAACATAATATTGATCCCAAACATACCATACATACACCCTGCCAGAAGGGAACTGAAAGCGGGGCATTTAAAAGCAACGAGCCTAACAACGATGATAATATCGGCGTGAAATAGGAGGCACTGGCAAGTACTGAGACATTGCCATGCAAAATACCATAATTCCAGGAAGCATACCCAAAACCTATCGCGCAGCCTGCCACCAGCACATACATTATGGCCCGCACACTAAGATTGGGCACAGCAGCTCCGCTAATGAAGAACTTAACCCAAAGAACTGCAGCAGTAAGAATAAAAAATAGGGTAATTCCGTTTTTCCCTGCCGCTAACCTATTTGTGATAGTGCAGTATGCAGCCCAAATGAAAGCGCCTGCAAAGGCTAAAGCATAACTAAATGTATTGCTTTTTATATTGCTAATCATCCCACTTACATCCAGACCTTTCTCGCCTCCTAATACCCAACAAACGCCAAGAAGGCAAAGGATCAGCCCCGGAATTATCAGAAGTGTGGATTTTTGTTTATTAAAAAGGATAGCAAATACAATGGTAAGACAAGGCCACAGATAGTTTATAATATTGATTTCAATTGCCTGATTCCCATTGTTGGCAAAGCCAATCGCCATCGCAAAAGATATTTCATAGGCCACAAATAAAAAACCTCCCAGTAGCAAATATTTCCAAGGGAAAGTTTTTATTTTGGGTACTCCAAACGTAACAATAAGAATCACAGACGCGGAGGTATAGATCATAGCAATACCTCCAATCGGGCCAAGCAGTTCACTTACACTGTGAATTAAACCAACCATTGTGCTCCAAAGTATGATAGCAATTAGTCCAATAAAAGTAGCATTGCTCCTGGTGCGTGTATTCAACGACATAATCCCCTTTTTAATGAAGTAGTAATTCAGGCTTGTTAAAAATGCCCAATAAAGTCAGCTAGCGCAACTTTCACTTGCCGTAATATCCATATTGCATACAATTGCCCCCTGTCACCTGTACCTTGTCATTTACCTATTGTACTATACAACGGGTTTACTATAAAGTAAAACGACAAATTCTTACTTCAGATATGAGAAAGTATCATATCTGAAAATATAATGGGACTAGGTATCCGCCACCTTGTCCTTATAGTTATGCGGGCATTAAAAATCTGAAAAGACAGATACTAAGCAATACATTAAATAAGGAGTGAGCCCTATGAGTAATCAAGCTATATTATGGTCAATGCTGATCGTTCCTTGGTTAACACTATTCTTCATACCTAAAGAAAATATCAAATATTATATGCCTGTCGCTCTATTCTCTGCACTTACAAGTATACTGGTTGTAGAGACAGGAGAAAATCTAGGTTGGTTTATTTATGCAGAAGTTGCTTTGCCGCTAAGAACGCATTCGTATGTTATTTTTGGATTAAATATTGTGACAACTATATGGTTATTCCACTTTGCCTATGGTAGATTTTGGTTCTATCTGGTAATTGACATACTCCTAAACTTTGGATTTATCTATTTATTTCATGTTTATTTTCTTGGCAGTAGAGGACTGTTTCAGGAAGTAGGCATTACCCCTTTTGTAAACGCTGTAATTACTACGCTTGATGGTGTATTAATATACGGTTATCAAATGTGGCAAGAGGGAATATTGGTTAGGTCTGAAAAAAACATCTGCAGAACAAAATTACAACCAGCAGCGGCGAAGTCACTCCGTGATGATAATCCCAATGACTAACTACATCTTATTCTAACTTCGTGCTCATTGCTTTGAGAACTATTCTCATTGCTTATTCTCCCAATCAATTATTACTGAGAGTATGGCCTGCCTCATCCAGGGAAACGCTAATATCAACCATTACTCCAAAGAGGTGCAATATGAGCGATCTATATCAAAGCAAGCAAACCGGAAATTCTCCCCGCGTTACCCTTGGTGATCCTAAATACGTTTCCAACAAGGAAAGTGCCAAAGAAGTAAATTCGATCAATAAACCTCAGTTACCGGAGGGAAATAGAGAAAAATGACGATATACCGCCTAAAAGGCGGTATATTCTTTTTCCCCCGGTAACTCTATCGACTTCAAGGGACGCCGGGACAGGCCGTTTGTCCCATTAAAAAGAGGGGTCGCTTTGCGCTTTTTCATAAAGCGTTTTGCGACACCCCTTTTTTGTTTTTAGCATTCACTACCAAAGCATATTTATGTAATACTGCATATAATGGCATAAAGTATTTTTTTTTGTATGTGGTATTATATTGGAGGTTAGCGTATGGACAGAAAATATTATAGTGAAAAGGAATGCTGCTATCATCCTCACGAGAAAGAATGCTGTTGTGAACCTACGGTTATAATTAACAACTGTTTAGGTTCCAACTTGTCGACAGGTCCTACCGGCCCCACGGGACCAACTGGACCGACAGGCGCTACGGGAGCAACAGGTCCGACTGGTGTTACAGGTGCTGACGGAGTAACCGGTCCAACGGGTCCCACTGGAGCCGACGGTGCAACCGGACCTACAGGTGCTACTGGCGCCTTTGATACCGGAGAAACTCTCTTTAGCGTACTTGGCCCTGTAGGAACAGCCACTGTAGGGTTTGGCGAGAGTTTAATCTTCCAATCCACAACACTGGATATTACTGTGACTGAAGGCTCTGCAATTGTGACAATTGAAGATATTACTCCTATCGGTCCGACTGGACCTACTGGCGAAACTGGAGCTACCGGACCGACTGGATCTACCGGCGAAACTGGAGCTACCGGACCGACTGGACCTACTGGCGAAACTGGAGCTACCGGACCGACTGGACCTACTGGCGAAACTGGAGCTACCGGACCGACTGGACCTACTGGCGAAACTGGAGCTACCGGACCAACTGGACCTACTGGCGAAACTGGAGCTACCGGACCAACTGGACCTACTGGCGAAACTGGAGCTACCGGACCAACTGGACCTACTGGCGAAACTGGAGCTACCGGACCGACTGGACCTACTGGCGAAACTGGAGCTACCGGACCAACTGGACCTACTGGCGAAACTGGGGCCACCGGCCCGACTGGACCTACTGGCGAAACTGGAGCTACCGGACCAACTGGACCTACTGGCGAAACTGGTGTTACCGGACCAACTGGACCTACTGGCGAAACTGGGACCACCGGCCCGACTGGACCTACTGGCGAAACTGGAGTTACCGGCCCGACTGGACCTACCGGCGAAACTGGAGTTACCGGCCCGACTGGACCTACCGGCGAAACTGGAGTTACCGGCCCGACTGGACCTACCGGCGAAACTGGAGCTACCGGCCCGACTGGACCTACTGGAACGGCTGGTCTATTTATGGTCCCATTCTCTACTGGATATACTGCTATCGCAACCCCCACAACAAATGCAGCTGGCCAATCTTTGCGCATTGCGGTTACTGGATTTGGAGAAAGTGGACTTAACATTGCACTAGGAGCGCCTAACGGCAATACTTTTTCGCCTGTTATAGCGGATGATTTTTATATGTTTACCTTACCTGCTGACGTAATACTCACTAAGATAGTGGCAAGTGTGGTGAACGGCGCAGCTATTGATCTCACTGCTTTTAACAACCTTGTTCCCTATATTGTTATTGCGACTGCACCACCTGATAGCAGAAACTTCACATTTGTTCCAGAAACTTATTTTGATACAGCACCATATCTAGGGGGACAAATTTACCCCGCTAATACTACTATTGTAAACGGCGAATCAAATGACATTAGTGTTACATTGACAAAGGGAACACAAGTCATGATCTGCCTGGGACTTAAAATGCCCGTAGGTCCATCATTGGCGCTAGCACCAACGATGGGATTTAATGGCGGTCTGATTATGCGTTTGGCATAAATTTAAGTACCAGTATTTTGGTGCTCAGATTATAAATTCCATTGTAAAGCGGCTGGTCAATTGACCAGCCGCTCTTTCGTAATATCGATTCCGAAAATACCGTTTCTTTACTATTTAAAATATCAGCAATTCTGAATGGGTCATGCTCTAGCTGCGGGCTGTTTATTAGTTTGTTAATAACTGTGCTCGTGTTCGTCTTCCTCGGCATCTGCCTTTGTTAGATGTATTGTTCCTTTTGGATGTTGGGGTGGCGCATAGATTGAATACAGTTTCAACGGTCTTTCCCCAGTATTAATTAAGTTATGCCAGGTCCCTGCCGGAATAATAAAGGCATAACCAGGGCCTACGTTTTTTTGGAAGCATAAATCATTTTTGCGAAGACCCATTTTAACAATCCCTACCCCTTTTTCAATACGAATGAACTGGTCAAGATCGGAGTGAACTTCCAACCCGATTTCACCGCCAACAGGAATACACATTAGAGTTAGCTGCATAAATTCGCCCGTCCACATAGTGGTGCGAAATGCCTTATTTTGTTTTGCTGTCTGCGCTATATTTATAACAAAAGGTTTTGGACCATGGTCAGACAATTGATATCATCCTCCTTTTCCGGAGTTTATTACCATTATATGACGCTGCGCAGAATTAGGTGATGTAATCTATTATGTCTTCCATACTGGAGCGGATGAAGGGAATCACACAGGGACAAGGTACCTGGTCTTTGTCCCTGTAATAATATTACATTCTAAGCAGGAATATACTGTAAGTTAATCGTATTTTATAATTGGAAAATATTAACATGGCAATTAATATATAGGAAGGTTTTGGAGGTGGTTCATATGCCATTAACCAAAGAGCAAAAGAAAAAAATTTATGAAGAAGAACGTGAACGTATTAGGGCCAGAGAACGCATCGAGGCTGAACGTGCTCGGCGCAACCAGCCAAAATTCCCAAAGATAAAAGAACGGATAAAAAATTGGATCATTGTGTTAGGTTTTTTTCTTATGCTTTACATTGTATTAGGTGGAAATAACTAGCCAATCATGGACAAGCCCCTTGTTCCTGCCCACATAGTGATGTTTAACCACTCAAGGCCAGCAGGCTTATTTCAGAACCCAACCCCAATTAAGTTCTACTTTCTGTTGGATAAAAAAAAAGCCGGCTATTATACCGGTTTATATATTAATAACCTTTTTAAGCCTATCTAGCTCTCTGTCATGTTTACGTATTAATAAGTCTTGTGTATCAACCTTCATAGCTATAGTATTAAGCTTCTCTATTATCATATCATTAACATCTTGTTGAACTTCTCTAGCGTCAATTAAAGCCTTTAACATAGTACCGTGATTATATTCTATGCGTGTTGTAGCAGCTTCAATACGTGCCTGTCCTGCTTTGAGTTCCTTAATCTCAGCAAGCATCTGTTTTAGTAATTCTTCCACCATACCACCTCTTAGCAATTATTATAGCATATCATGCCTGCCACGATAACGAAGTTCGAAAACTTTTCTTTCCATGACAAATCTGCCCTTGCCATCCTCTATTGTCTTATAAGTAATAAATACTTATTGCTAGCCTATTGATCGAACTGACCAGGCAATATTTGATAATAACCTGCAACCGTCACACTGAAAATTAAATAATCCATGAAGTGGCTCTTGGAGTAACCATTCACCTTTACATGATGGACATTTCCTTGCTTGCTCTGCTTTCAGTCCCTTACCGCTTGATTTCAGCAGATAATAGTATGTGGGTATTCCAGTCGTAACGGTTATTCGGTTACAAATCTCTCTTCCTCTTATTGCTAAACTACTATCGTGTTTCGAAAGTTGAGAAAGGCCAAACCGTTCTCCTGTACTGCAATTCATTTGAAGAGTATCACAGGCTTTATAATCGCTTTCCCAGGTAATGATATCCCCGTATTCATCATCCCTGGTTGCCGGCAATCGATACAAAGGTATACCCCCAAAACAATCTCCACACCGGATGGGTGATTCAAGTGATACATACTTCTCGCCCCAGAATCTGCCCATTCATCCTTAATGCGCCTAATAAATGATCAAGTACCTCCTGTATTTGCTCAGGGTCCTGCGATACGGCAGGTTTAAAGATACCTTCTACAACAAACATGACTCCATTCTTCCTTTATTAAAAGATTCCACAAGTAGCATATTTGATTACTGCCTATCCTCTTCATGCAGCGGCCTCCTTTTCCATCGATATTCATTGATGAGTTTTAGTTCAAAGTTGTCATATTCGGAGTTATAGCAATGCACGTGAGGGCATGGAATATTTACTGATTCCTTCTTTAATCCCATTCTGTCAATAATATGTAGGTGATCACCTGTAAAACCATATAAATATATGAGATTATGCCGATCATAAACGATCGTTGTATTTGTTTCAGGTGAATGAATCCATATATCATGACGTCCGTCATTCTCAAAAAACTCTTTATAGCAATTAAGCAGCGTACTGACTTCATCATAAGTAAGTTCCCCAGTTTGGTATCTACCTTCTTCACATGAATGCGGGGTGTGCAGGACATACAAGATGTAAAACGGTCCATTGCATACGCCTACTAAATCTAACATTGTATCAATATGGCTTTGCGTGAGTCCCAAAACAATTCTTTCATAGCTACTGTTTTGCTCCACATTATATATGTCAAAGTAATGATACTCCTGGGATTCGCTGTTGCTGTGACTACCGAATTTAAACATGCATTCACATCCTTGGAATTCACAAACTCATTTATTATACTACTTCTATTTTCTTCCCTTGTCCTTAAAAACCTTTATAAGCAAGTAACAGTCCCAAAAACATCTCCGGCTTAATTTTAAAAAGGACTACCAAAAGGCCTGAATGTATGCCCAACCTCATTGTACTGTAATAATTCACTTACGGTAACAAATATATAACCACGCTCCCGAAGACCGTCTATTATAGTACCAAGTACGCGTGGCGTTGGAATTGGATATTGTCCATCATGCATTAAAATAATACTTCCAGGCTTTACTGCTTTATAAACTTCATCAATAATTCTCTTTTCTGGTGGACACTCCCAGTCTCGTGTATCTATTGACCATAAAACCACCTGATAGCCCCGTTGCTTGGCTATCCTAATCACCCGTTCGTTGAAAGCTCCTCCGGGAGGTCTGAATAAAGTCGGCATAGCAGTAATTGGCAGGATCACTTTTTCCGCTTTTTCAAATTCCTCTTCAATTTTTTTATCGCTTAACTTTGGTAACGACGAATGACTATAAGTATGAACTCCAACTTCGTGACCGTCGGCTATTTCTTGAGCAAAAATTCGAGGATTATCCTCAACGTTTTTTCCTAAAACAAAGAATGTTGCTTTTACGTTTTTATCTTTTAAGATTGCAAGTATTTCGGGGGTCACCTTATTGTGTGGTCCATCATCTATTGTCAATGCAACGACTTTCTGAGTAGTAGGAACTTTAGAAATTATTTTGGTATCGTTGGATGACTCCCTATCTATTAGCACAAACATTGCAGCCATTATTACTGCAGCGCATAGCATCAAGTGAAATCTTCTCATCGGTACTTACCTCCCTTCGCTTCATCAGAAGCACCTCACTGTGCCAAATATATGCAAGGTGTACTCAAATATTTCACTAAATTTAAATTATTGACAAAAAAAAAAGCCCCACCCCGGATGAGGTGCGGCTATTACAATTACCAATTATTTTCCAACTAAAGGAATTATAAAGTCTTTCCACTTTGTAAATGTTTCTATTAATGACGGGGAGTTATTTATAGTATTGATTACTGCATTAATTCCACTTAATATGCCGGTTAAGGTAATTTTATTAGGGCTGCCTGAATTAACCTGTTTATCAATTTCGTTAATAGATTCTTCCAGCTCTTTTTTAGTTGTATCTGGAATATCTGATGCTTTTATTTCTCTAATTAAATTTGCTGACAATTCTTTAGCCGTTTGATTTATATTAACAATTGTCTGATCAGAACCGATCCCTAAAGAGCCATGGTTATCATTAACAGTAACTCCGCCAAAACTGTTTTTGGAATTCACTAGTAACCCCTCCGCAAAATCGCAATTCCGAAAAATATTAACCATAAGTGGTGCACTTATTTCCGATGGAAGATTACCAATATTACCCTTAAATATCTGCGTTAAAGATATTGGTTGGTTTTCTGCTAGTTTAAATGTTTCTTGCCTTTCATTGGTGGTTGTTTTTTTTTAGTTTGCAGGTCCAATTGCCTTAGATATTCTTTGTAATCTTTGCAGACTTCAAAAGCAGGATAGATATAATCATATACATCACCATCGTCGCCTTCACAAAAATCATGACCGCAATACTGGCAAAACACATCTCTAAGCTTAACAGCTTTTTCGTCAAGAACCAGCAGTGTACGTGCACAGTTATCTCCTGGGCATCTTAATTCCCACTTTACACATAGTTTATGATCCTTGGTTAATTCCAGAAGGCGAGTAAAAACAGTATCTATCGGGAGGCCGGTACGCTTTGCAATCAGTGTAGGATAGAATTTCTTTACAGGCCACAATGCTATTTCATTGACGACCTCATCTATCTTCCATACTAAAGCCATACCCAGTCACCTCCCTCTTTTTGTATATATTTATTACTATAAATTATACCATTTGTCAAGGTTAAAAGATACGTTCGCGAACAAATTTTAAAACGTTTTCTGTCGCAGGTGTAACAAAATATACACTATTGCTTTTAAGACCTACCTTTATTGTATAACTTTGTGGCAAACCTTCATCCGATACTACAAACTGAATGAAACCACCTTGATGCTGCAAATACGGTTTTAAAAAATCGTATAATACTAGCTCTCTCAGATCCCGACCAGCAACGCCCAATGATACCTTTTCAATTCCCGATAATATTAATGCTGCAAAAGGAACACTTAGCATTTCACCTCCGAAAGCAATCTTTGCGTCTTTTAGCTCTTTAGTTAAACTATCGACATCCTCAGCAGCCAAGTATTCATCAAATGCAGTCAGCACTTTTGCAATAGCTTCTGTTTGTTCTGCTGTAAAATCCTCAAGCAACGACTCAGGTTTGGAAAGAGCTTCAATCAAATTTCCCTCCAACGCATCTGCCATTGCTTCTACATTATTACCAAAAGGAACTAGTATGTTCCTAGGTGTCAATGCTATTTCACGGTTAATTAAACGCGCAAAACTTCTTGCCACCTTTGAAGCAGTTCCAGGTTCAGAGCGAACTTCAAAACAATTTAACTCTTCATTAACATATACCGTAACAATACTACTGCTAGGGATTAGCTGCATTTCATCTCCATAAATATTTTTTGTTACTCCAGATTTATAAATGAACCTTAGGAAATACTCGCTTTCAGTATCACCATTAGCAGCACTAATTAAAATTGGTGTACTCGTTAATTCTTCTTTCGGTGGCATTTTTATATAATTAAACGGGTTAAAACCGCATTGCTTTATAAGGGTTTCTTTTATCCCTTTGGATGTACCTACATCTAACTGGTACCACATCACGGATGTACGTCCACACAGAAGCCTTGTTTTCCAAGCCTTCAGTTTTTCATTTTGAAGTTCAGTATTTCCCTTTATCTTTTCCCAAATAGTAAAGGCAAGCTCCGGTCGGTAACCATCAGTCGGTAAATTCATATCAGTACAAATTTCAACTAATTGATTTTTTGAAAGTTTCAGCAGATCACTATGATGCGTTATGTTTTGTATGTCTAGCAGAGTATCCACCCCCAAAACTATATATAAATACTTTACAAATTATACATATATTTGTAAAATCCTCCCTGTTTTGAAATAAACATCAACATTTACAATCGAGTAAGAGGCTACGCATTAGTTGAGTAGCCGACTTCTCACACCACCGTACGTACGGATCCGTATACGGCGGTTCAATAGCTTAAGTGCAATACCTCGTATCTTTTGGCTATATCATCATAGCCGATGGATGCGAGGTATTCGTTCGTTAATGACCTGCATAAAATCCAGCTACCTGCAATACGCCAATATCCTAGTCGGGAATAAGACCATTCTCTAGCCTTCTGCTTTGGTATACCGTGGAGCATGAGGTTCTTAAATTTTGCGGAGGGTTTCTTCCACTGTTTCCAAAAGATTTGCCTTATTCTTCGGCGTATCCATTCGTTAAGAGATTTTATCTTGGAACTCATTTCAGCTATTGCATAATAGCCTAACCATCCGGTTGTATATTTCCTGATATTGTTTAGAATTGCCGGGATAGGCTTGGCTTGCTTTCTGCTTGTTAATTGCCTGATTTTGTTCTTGAATTTCTCCATCGACTTGGCATGTGGCCGTATACCCATTCTTTTCCCTGTCTTAAATAGGGAAAAACCTAGGAATTTAAGTTTTAATGGGCTCCCCGCCTTGCTCTTTTCCTGGTTTACCTTAAGTTTTAATTTGTTCTCAAGATATTTCGTGCTGCTGGTCATTACCCGCTCGGCCGCTCTTTGACTTTTGACGTAAATATTGCAGTCGTCCGCATACCTTACAAACTTATGACCTCTGCTTTCCAGCATTCGGTCGAAAGCCGTAAGGTATATGTTGCTGAGAAGTGGTGAAAGGTTGCCTCCTTGTGGCGTTCCCTCCGTTGTCGGACTGACTAAGCCGTTTGCCATAACGCCGCTCTTTAAGAACTTACGTATCAGCTTGATGACGTGCTCATCCTTAATTACTTCTCTTATCCTATCTATGAGAATGTCATGATTGACTGTATCAAAATATTTAGCGAGGTCTATGTCTACGACTCTGATATAACCCTGCTTATAATATTCTTCGGCCTTCTTCATGGCTTGATGGGCGCTGCGCCCCGGTCGGAAACCGTAGCTGTTTTCGGAGAAATGGGGCTCAAACATGGGTTGCATTACCTGTACTACGGCTTGTTGTACCATACGGTCTATGACCGTTGGTACTCCAAGGTTTCTCTTTCCCCCGTCTGGCTTTGGTATTTCTACTCGTCTGACCGGTTTGGGGTTGTACCATCCGGCACGAATACTTGCCAACAGTTCCTCTTTATGGTCCTTTAGATAGGGCAGCATTTCTTCTACTGCCATTCCGTCAACTCCCGGAGCGCCGCCGTTTCGCTTTACTCGTAGGTAGGCTGCATTGAGGTTGTCCCTGTGTAATATGGCTTCGAGCAAACGACTTGCACCGTCTTTCTCTGCGGTTTCAGGCGTAACAATGCTCCGCGCTCCGCTATTACTCTCTGTTTCCAACATACCCTCACACCGGTAGCCGACTTTCGTCGTTTTCTGCTCTCTTTGCATTGCTTCACCGTCCTCTCGTTCAAAGACTACTATTGTTCGGTCCTTCCCGGAAAAAAAATCCGGTACTATGACCTCTGCTGACTTCTTGCAATTTAGCCATACATCACTGCATGGGTTCTCCGGGTGTCATGGGGTTGCCTATGTCTTTCGGAGCCTTGCGAGACCTCCCCCGTTAAGAGCGATAACCTTCCCCTCATATATCTGCTACATTTACACCACAGGGTTCGGGCAGTATTGGACTTTGTTTTAGTTAGCAAACTCGTCCTCCCTGCATATGCCTTATATGTAGTTTCTATTCGTCAGACCAAGGGTTTGCATTAGGCTTACTTCAGATTCCGCCTCACGGCGGACACCCTTGCCCTCTGCTAACAGTTCCTACTGCCAAGCCTGTAGTGGACTTTCACCACCAAGTTATCACCCATTCGAGGCAAACTAACAAAAAGCTTCCGATTTCTCGGAAGCCTTGATTTCTCTGGCACGCCTGGTAGGAATCGAACCTACGACCAACCGCTTAGAAGGCGGTTGCTCTATCCTCTGAGCTACAGGCGCATAATTATGAAAATAGAATGGAGCGGGTGAAGGGAATCGAACCCTCGTAGCTAGCTTGGAAGGCTAGTGCTCTACCATTGAGCTACACCCGCAACAAATGGTCATATATGATGTGGTCGGAGCGGCAGGATTCGAACCTGCGACCCCCTGGTCCCAAGCCAGGTACTCTACCAAACTGAGCCACGCCCCGTAGTCACAAAACATATTATACTGATATTTCAATTGTTTGTCAAGCAGCTACTTGTAAGGTATTTTTTACTGCTGCCCAACACCTGTTTCGGCATTGGGCAGCAGCCTGTTATTTTACAGATTGCGGTATTTAGCCTGTCCTTCATCATAGAAGTTCCGGCCTTCACTGTCAATAACAACAATGGCCGGGAAGTCTTCTACCGTTAAGCGGGACAATGCTTCAGGTCCAAGATCCTCGTAAGCTACTACTTCATATTTCTTAATGGTTTTGGCAATAAGCGCCGCTGCACCGCCGGTGGCGGCAAAATATACGGCACCATGCTCTTTCATGGACTCTACCACTTCCGCCGAACGATAGCCTTTGCCAATCATGCCACGTAAGCCTTCTTCCAGCATACGCGGAGTGTATGCGTCCATACGGCCGCTGGTGGTGGGGCCGGCTGAACCGATAGCATTGCCTGGCTTAGCAGGAGCCGGACCGACATAATAGATGATCTGGTCGGTGAAATCAACCGGCAGCTTCTCACCTGCCGCCAAGGCTTCGGTCATACGCTTGTGAGCAGCATCCCGGGATGTATAGATAGTGCCGGTAATAAGCACCAGGTCACCGGCTTTAAGTTCACAGGCTTTTTCTTTAGTCAACGGGGTGACTATTTTAATAGCTTCTTTCATCTGGCGTTCCTCCTACAATTCAACTTCGGCATGACGGGTAGCATGACAGTTGATGTTAATCGCCACAGGCAACCCGGCAATATGTGTTGAATAATATTCAATGTTAACAGCCAGCGCTGTCACCCGGCCGCCAAGGCCTTGCGGACCGACACCTGTATTGTTGACAAGCTCAAGGAATTCTTGTTCCAGCTTGGCATACTCTTCATGCGGGTTGCGTTTGGTAATAGGGCGCAACAAGGCTTTTTTCGCCAGCAGGGCCGCTTTTTCCATAGTGCCGCCAATGCCAATACCAACAACGATCGGCGGACAGGGATTAGAGCCGGCGTTAAAGATGGTATCAACAAGGAATTTTCTGATTGCCGGCAATCCATCGGACGGCTTGAACATTTTTAAAGTGCTCATGTTTTCACTGCCAAAGCCTTTGGGAGCCAGGGTAATTTTTAATTTGTCACCAGGAACAATGCTGGTATGCAGTACTGCAGGAGTGTTATTCCCGGTATTCTTACGGTTAAACAGCGGTTCCATAACCACTGATTTGCGCAGATAGCCTTCGGTATAGCCTTTGGCTACCCCGGCGTTAACGGCATCTTCTAAATTGCCGCCGGTAATATGGACATCCTGGCCAATCTCCATGAAAATTACCGTCATGCCGGTATCCTGGCAAATAGGCATTTGCTCGTCACGGGCAATACAGGCATTTTCTACTAACTGGCCAAGAATGGCTTTGCCCAGGGGTGATTCTTCTCTTTCCTGGCCAGCCTCCAAAGCGGCGCGGATATCATCTGTCAAATAATAGTTGGCATCAACAGCCAGTTTAGCTACAGCGGCTGTGATTTGAGAAGCTTCAATTGTACGCATCATATCCTCCTTTTTAACGGTTACGCGTAACTCGTTGTACGATTCGAATCGGTTTAAGACGGTTACATTAATGCCGTGAATGACTGGCTTTAATGCGGGCAATGACAGGCTGAGCCTCCGGTGACAGCAAATACTGATAGGTTGTTGCCGGCACCAGTTCTTTGATGGCAGGCCAATTTTCCTGGCGCACGAGTTCTCGCACGCGCGAGGCACTGATGGGCTCACTGCCGCTCATAATCCGGGGCATAACAGTAAGACTGATTCCATATTGCGGCAATAGGTCAGCCAAAGCTTCGTTATAACTGGAAGTTGTCGCACAATATGGCTCATCACCGACATACCGCCTGTCAACACCAAGTGCCGGCGCAATGTAGCGGGCAAATACCGTGGCATCCAGACGGGTCTGAGCTTGAAAAGCAGCCTCCCCCCGGGTAAAGTAAGCGGGAAAGGTCGCCGCTGAAATAATATATTTTCCGGCAGGCAATACCAGAATATTATCAAATTCGGCCAAACCTTCCTGTACCAGGCGCAAGCGTACTTCAAAAGGAAACAAAGACCGCTCTTCACTGACAACCAGCACAACAACTGCCTTATTATCTGCGGCTGCCTTGGAAATTACCGCTTTGTGCCCCAGGGTAAACGGGTTGCAGTTAACAACAAGCGCCGCTCGGGGACCTGCAGGCAGGCTTTCAGCCTTTTTAGCTATTTCCCGGCAATATTCCTCAATCGAACCTAAGCCTGCTTCCAGCAGCACGGCGTGCGGTTCGGCGCGGGCTATTTCTTTAAAACCTAATCCGGCGAACATCGGAGCGGCAGTAGGTTTGGTGTAAATAAAATAATGATATATGCCGCGCTGTCTGGCCTGCTGCATGAGCTGGCTTACCACATTGGCGGTTAGCCCTTCTCCCTGCAGCCGGGGTGAAACAGCAATATTTCGCAGCACTTCACCTGCCAGCGAGCCGGTGGCAACCATCTCCTCATTCTGAAAAAAGGCTACCGTATATTCAACAGCACCGTCAAAAGTGAGGTCAAAGTCTGCCAAAAAGGCACGGACAGCCTCCACTTCCCGGGTACTGTCAAGGTTAATTTCCCGCATATCATAGTTACCCCACATACACACACACCCCTCCTTAAAACACCGGCGCCATAGTACCTTATCGCACCTAATTCTTTGGATTATATAGCAGTCTTTTTCCGCCCTGCGTTGTTGTCGTCGCCTTACATATGTCCGATATGCGCGGCTCCTCCGCCTAGCAGGGCGAAAAAATCCTTGCCATCTAATCTCAAATTTTAGATGCGACAAGGTACTACATGAAAAACCGAGATTGCCACGCTGGCACTCGCAATGACGGTAAGTCACTTGCCAGGAGGCAGCCGGAGCAATCTCAGGTTATGGTCAACATAGTACTAGCCTACTTGTTTTACAACATCAATTACCGTACCGTCACGGTACTCAACTACAGCAACAATTTTGTCCTGAGTGGAGATGCTTTCCGGTACACCGGCAATTTTTTCAGCCAGTTCTTTTAATTCTTCCACAGTTTTAAGCGGTAAACCTGCCGCTTTAAACTGCTCGTACAAATCGGTACGGCGGGGATTAACCGCAACACCGCGTTCGGTAACCAGCACGTCGACGGTTTCGCCGGGTGTGGTTGCTGTCAGCACCCTGTCCATGATGATCGGCAGGCGACCGCGCAGCAAATTGGCAACAATAATGGTTACTTTAGCACCGGCGGCAGCATCGCTGTGTCCACCGGAACCGCCCATAACCACACCGTCAGAACCTGTTACAACATTGACGTTAAAATTGGTATCAATCTCAGTAGCACCCAATACTACAGCATCCAATTTGTTTACGGCTGCCCCCTGGTTGAACGGGCTGGCATAAAAGTCGGCCCCCACTTCCAAGTGATTGGGATTGGCTGCCAGAGAGCGTACGGCTTCCAAATCAAACCCTTGCACGTCAATAAGCTTCTTAAATAAGCCGCACTCCAGCATTTCTACCATATAGCCGGTGATTCCGCCTAAGGCAAAACTGCCGGTGACATTGGCTTCTTCCATCATTTGGCGCACATAGTAAGCAGCAGCCAGTGATGCTCCGCCCGCTCCGGTCTGAAAAGAAAAACCGTCTTTAATAAGTCCGGCGGCTTTGATGACTTTCGCGGTAGTTTCGGCAATTTTAAGTCCCACCGGGTCGCGGGTTATCTTGGTTGTGCCGGACACTATCCCTTTGGGGTCACCAATTGAGTCTACTTTAACCACATAATCCACCCGGGTTTGCGGGATGGAGATAGGAGACAGCGGATAAGGCATCAGGTTGTCGGTAATGGCCACCACATGATCAGCGAATTGCGCGTCAGGCATGGCATAGCCCAGTGAGCCGCAAGCCGCAGGACCTTCGATGCCATTCAGGTTGCCGTAGTCGTCAGCCGCCGGGGCGGCAATAAAGGCTACGTCAATTTTGAGCTGGCCGCATTCAATGGCGCGGCCCCGGCCGCCATGGGTTCTAAGTACAACCGGACGGGGAAACTCACCGCGTGATACGGCCTGGGCTACCGGACCGGACATGTAGTTGGTATCCAGTCCTGTAACCACACCGGTTTTAACATGTTCAAGAATTGGCGCATGCACCGGGAAAACAGAGCTTAACGCAACGGTCAGATCTTTAATTCCCAGCTTGGCAGCCACTGCCAGCACCATATTTACAACACCGTCACCATTTCTGAGGTGATGGTGAAAAGACAAGGTCATACCGTCGGTAACCGGGATACGTTTAAACACGGTTTCCAAATCATCTGCCAGTTTTTGCTCACCAGGCAGAATCCGTTTCACTTTAGGTGCCCGGCGCTCCATATCAGGCCTGGTGGCAAAAGCGCCGGCAAAAGGCCGTACCTTGCCATACCCCTCAATATATTCAGGCAGTTCGCGGCCGATGGCATTTTTCAGTTGATTCATTATACGCCCTCCTTTGCCAGGCCCAGCAAACGGGCTAAATACAGGATACGTTCCGCTCTGGCAACAATGGGCGCATCCACCATTTTGCCGTCAAGCGAAGCTACGCCTGAGCCTTCGGCTTCAGCTTTGCGGATGGATTTTATCACCCGCTGTGCCCAGTCAATATCCTTGTCAGTAGGATTAAACACTTTGTGGATGTCGTCAATTTGCCGCGGATTTATGGCTAATTTGCCTTTGAACCCAAGCTGTTTGGCGAGTTCAGTATCCTCAAGCAGACCTTCCCGGTCATTTACATCGGTAAACGGGGTATCGATCGATTGAATGCCGGCAGCAGCGGCACTATTGACCACAATGCTCCTGGCACTGAAAATTTCGGTTCCTTCTTTGGTACGTTTGGCACCAAGGGCGGCGGTATAGTCTTCCGCGCCAAAAGCCAGCGCCACTACCCGCGCATCTGCTTTGGCAATGCGATAAGCTTCGGCAATACCGGCAGGAGTTTCCAACAGAGCAATCAGCTTAACCGGGGGTTGTCCCGGCTGTTCGGCAGCTGCTGCCATACGAACCACTTCAATAATATCTTCCGGTTTTTCCACTTTGGGAACAAGCAGCGCATCCGGGCGGCAAGGCACAATTGCCTTGATGTCTTCTGCGGCAAAGGTATCAAGGGGATTGATGCGCACTACTTTTTCACTTGTGGCATAATCCACGGTTTGTAATGCTTGGGCAACCAGCAGACGGGCAGCGTCTTTTTCCTGAGGCGCTACTGCATCCTCCAGGTCGAGAATCAGGGCATCGGCCCCGAATACGCCGCCGTTTTGCAGCATGCCAGGATTGTTGCCTGGCATAAAGAGCATAGTCCGGCGCAAATCCATTATATCATCTCCTTTTGGAGAATAATGCCGGCCCGGCTCAGAGCCGTAAGGGTACGGGCCTGAATTGTGCAGTCAAGTGCCCCTCTGTCAACGGCTTTAATATATACATCGGTAACATTTTGCCTGGCAGCTACGGCGGCAATAGCTTGCTTGATCGCCTGACCGTACTGGGTCAAAACGTTGCTCTCAAGCTCAATAACGACACCGCTGCCTTTACTGCCCGGCGCAACTGTTATCATAATATCATTCGATTCTAAAGTACCGGCTTGCGCCGGTTTGAGTGCATTCATACTAACCTCCTGAAAACCTCTAGCAATTGATGGTATTTAAAAGTGTAAAGCCATCAAGGGTGTCAGACCTCGGTCCAACAAGACCGATAATGAGATAGGTACGCGTTTTAGGGTCATATTTATATTCCGGCACAAGCCGGAAATTCTCAATATCTTCAGTATTGCGCACATGGGTGCGCGGTCCTGAACACGACCAGGACAAATCGCCAATCTTAATATGGCCTTCATCACAGTAGCTTATAGCTATTCCTTCATCAATCAGCTTCTTAACCTTAGCTTCAACTTCTTTAATATCGGCAGATAGCTCCAGCGGATATTCAAGGACAAAACCGTGATGGACATCACGATGGCTAAATTCCAGAATAGCGCCATACTCTTCCACCAGAATGCGGTTGGTAAGGTCTTCCGCCGTGTGTGCCATCTTACGGAACTGCAAAGTTTTGACAACAACGTCGCGTATTTCCTGCGGCACCGGCCCGAACACCGTCGGCCTTACAACAATAACCTCGCCGCCAACGCCGATGAGTACATCGGCGTTGGTTTTGAGCATAGGATACAAAAGATCAAAATGTTCGACGATAACCCGTTTATTATGAGCCAGCGCCAGGGTAACAGCTTCAACTAATTCGTGTATTTGCGTAAACGCCAGTTCAAACCGGATATCCACATGATAGGTATGGCTTGAAAAAAAGCCTCTGTCGATATTTTTGAGCAGCGGCAGTGGTCTGATATTTACGCCGTCGTCATCATTGGTAAGCTCAAGACCGGGAAACATGCCCTTGACCAAGGATGATTTGCCTGCGCCGGCATCACCGATAATACCGATAAGCCGGTCAAGCGGCGATAAATACCGTTCACTTAATTGCTGTCCCAAAGCGTACATCCGGTTGCGTCCACGCGGCGCAAAATAACTGGAATACATCAGTTGATTGCCGTAACCTGGCATCATGGCAGACTTCATAAACGAGCTCCCCCTTTATTACTTACGGGCGTTACGTACTGCTAAAATACGTTGCATTTCATTATAAACTATCATATAACCTTCGTCTACACCCATGCCAGGTTTAGCCAGAATTTGTACAGGCTTGGTAGCCATAGCAGCGTGGACGCATACTTCGGCTGAACGGTTAGTTTCGTTGCAGGTGCCGCCTTGATAAGCGCCAACCCCTTTTTCATGGCAGTACAGTACAGCTTCGATGGTGTTGTTGATGCCGCCAAGGTCAGGAGTTTTGATTTGCAGCATGTCACCGGCGCCTTTATCGGCAAAGTCTTTGATGTCTTGCAGTGTGTTGCACCATTCGTCGGCAACAATTTCAACATTGATTTTTTCTTCATGCAGACGGGAAGTAATTTGGGCAAGTACTTCAATTTGTCTTTCACGCTCTTCCACGTCAACAGGACCTTCAATGCGGAGTTTTAAAGGAGCTGCGGTTTTTTCCAGTTCACGCATATAGCTTACGATGCGCTCAACATCGTTGTTGAAAGCCTGGCCGATAGTTCCATACACGTCAATATGCAATACCGGCTGGTACTCGCCAGTGGTTTTGAGCTGGGCTACACGGTCTCTCAGCCAAGCAACATATTTAACCAGCAGTTCGCCGTTTTCGCCCAGTTTTTCTTTAACATTATTGATAAGACCGTGCGGCAGTACTTCAGCGGCTTTAATAATCATTTTGTCAACATTGTTATAGCGGTCGTCGCCGGACTGGGTGAAGATAGCAATGGCTTTGTCGCTGACGGTAGTATTGTATTCTTCGGCAACCACTTCGCACATGAGTTGTTTTTTTGCTTTGGCAACACCGTCAAGGATGGCCTGGGTTACGCCATAACGCAGGGCGGTATGAATCCGCTTGCCACTCTCGTCGTTCAGGCTGTCAATTTCTTCGGCAAGCGTTCTGAAAGAGGAAAGCTCACGGCCAACCAGACGGGGCTTAATCATTTTTTCAATAACAGGAATGAAGTCGTCGGCCAGGAACAGCGGGTCGCGTCCGCCTGCACCGCTGTATTGAACGGCTGCGCAATCGCCGTAAGCAATTTGTCCGTCTTCAAGAACAAGCATTACCGATACCGCTTCGCCGGCTTGGCGAACTGATTTAAAACCTTCGGTAATAGGTTCTCCGATGTAAGTGAAACCGTCATGGCCAGCGCCGGCTTTGATCGCCCGCTGATCGTCAAAGTAAAAACCGGTACGGCCTTTGGAGCATACTACGTCAACTATTTTCATGATAAAATCTCTCCTTATTTTTAAAAATGTAGGGGTGAGATTGCTTTGCCTTTGCTTGACAACAGATGAGATTGGTACCCTCCTGTAGCTATTGCAATATTGCGCAGCAATCTCACCCCCCGTTTTTTCTTAATTTACGATTTGGACGGCGTTCTTATATCCGGATTACGGACGGCCTACCAGACGGCCTTTGGAGATGGCATAGATATCATCAATTACCATCTGGAAGCTTGCCGCACGGCCTTCTGCCTTGGCACGCTCAGCAATTTTGTCCTGGTGGAAAGCAACAATATCAGGCGTGAACGGCAGGTTGCCAACGTCAAACAGGCGAACAGCGCCATTATTGTCGCGGGCAGGCAGGATTTTGTTCAGGCTGAATTTGCTTGGTGCAAACGGTACGTCAAGTACACCGGCTTCAAAAGCGCGTACAGTACCGATAGCATAGTCGCCGCCGCCCAATTCAAATACTTTGTCAAGAATGCAGCGAGTTTCGGCTTTAATCATGTTAATTTCAAGCTCCAGTTCGCGGGTCTGTGGGAATACCTGATCTTTGAGCATGTTGATCATTTGCTTGGTAGTCCTCAGGCCCATAGCGTTGGCTTCTTTGGTCGGAATGCCGAGCGCTTCGTGCGGAGTCTTAACAATAACCTTCGTGGCTTTGGACAGAGCCGCAGCCGCAGCACCCCAGGAAATTACAGCGAAGGCTTTCGCTTCATCCTGCGGGAATCCGCCCATCCATTGATGGAAAACAGTGGTAAGAACCATATCCTGATAGCCATGTTTGGCCATGTATTCTTCGCCCAGCTCTTCCAATGCTCTGATGGCAGCAATATCCTGCACCAGGTTACCGCACTGGCCATAGCCCAGGGTAATATTTTTTACACCCTGCTCGGCAGCCAGGATACCTTCAATTACAGCAACCGCATGGGAAATGCTTGGCGGTACCAAGGTACCTGTCAACGGTCCGAACGGCTCGCGGTTAATTTCGATACCGTGCTCAGCATACAGACCGGTCAGACGGTCGCAATACTGCCAGTCAAAAATGGTTTTTTCCAGAGAAACGCTTTTTGCGTACGGGATATTGTAGGAAATACCGCCGCCCTCGTAAGAGGTGTAACCGGCAGCCATGGTAATTTCTGCTAACAGTCTGGCATCAGGAGTGCCATGACGAACCTGAAGCGCTCCGTCTACGCTTTCCACTACGCGGCGAACGCCTTCTACACCATGGTTAACAGCCGGGAAGCCATTCAAAAGTGAACGACCGGCCTTGAGGCTTTCTTCGATGCCGTTTTGGGCTTCTTTGTATTGGTTTTGACGAGTGTAGCTGTCAATAGTCGAAGGCAGAAGATCAGCTTCCCCTTCTGTTCTAAGGAAGTTCAAGAGGTTGATATGCTCATCAATCAGAGCAACACCGGCACGCGGCTGAGTAAGGGTTTCCCCGTTTTTCTTAGCTTTTACCAACAGCTTGGCAAAATGACGCTTGGCCGGAATAGTTTCCTGATATTTTACGCCTTCTTCAAAATTTACACCTTCACCAGTTGGCCAGGTTTTGAGAACTTCTGCGCGAATGGCATTAAATTCGTCAAGCGACCACTTTTTATTCTTAAGTTCCATGCTAAGTAGCCTCCTCTAATCATTTATTTCGTTACGATATACTTTTTCATCATCCGTACAGCAACCTGCGGGTATTCTTCTCCCAACAGGCCCATTGCGGACATGATATATTCTTTGTCAATAGGGAACCGGGCTTCTTTCGGTTTGAGCACCAGCGGATCGGCTTCATCAAACAATATGCCTTTTAAAATTTCTTCCGGCTCGGGATTGTTGACAATAACCCCGCCTGTGCCAATTACTGCCGTCACTTTTGTCAAATCCTTGCCATGCTGGACAAACGAGCTGCCCATTGGCGTAAAGTAGGTGATTAAGTGTCCGACATGCCTGTCCGCCCCCAGCCGCACACAGGCTTTGCCCATGGCAATTTCAATCCTGGCCTCGGCTTCGGTTTGCGGCAGGTGATCAATATCAGCTTCCACTTTTAACACATAGGCCGCAGCTTCTGCTTCGGTAACTCCGGCAAATTCGGCAATCAACTCAGCTCCGGCTGCCTTTAACAGCGCTCCGGCACTGTAGCGCATACCCAGGTCGCCTTCGACCGTGCGCTTGCCAAACGGTTCAGCCAAACCTTTTAAGTTTACCCCGCCGACCGTCGGGTCGCCTTTGGCAATGGAATAGACATCAGTAGTTGCCCCGCCGATATCAACAACCATCAAATCACCCAGACCAGGCTCCTTGCCCGCTCCCTGACTTAAGAGCTCAGCGGCTCTAAGCACGGCAGCCGGTGTCGGCATTACCATACGGTCAACCATTTTATTGGCCCGGTTCAAGCCTTTTGCTTCGGTTATCCGCTTCAAAAAGATATCCCGGATCACGGCGCGGGCGGGCTCAATATTGAGTTCATCCAGCTTTGGCATAACATTTTCGGTAGGACGCACTACAGAAAGCTTTTCTGATAGAATTTTGACCACCGCCGGGGCTACCGATTTGTTGCCTGCCACGACAACAGGCACATCCAGCCCCAGTTCAGCGAGCATCCTGGCATTATGCAAAATTACTTTTTGATTTCCGCCGTCGGTGCCGCCGGCCAAGAGAATGATGTCCGGCTTAAGTCCGGCAATTTCTTCAATCTCATATTCATTCAGTTCATGAGTAAATACCTTCAGCACCTTGGCACCGGCTCCCAAGGCAGCCCGTTTGGCTGCTTCAGCAGTCATCTCAGGCACCAGGCCGACAGCTATCATTTTAAGCCCGCCGGCAGCGCTTGAGCAGGCAAGCACCTTCTCAAACTCCAGCTTGCCAGTCTTGGCAGTGAGTGCGGCTAATGCTTGATTCAAACCGTCCATGATATCTGTCTCGACAGTAGTAATACCTCTGGCAGTACCTAACACTTGCTCCTGTTCAACGTCTACTGCTGTAATTTTGGTATATGTACTGCCAAAATCGATAAGCAAAACGTTATTCAAAGCAAAGACCCCTTTATTATTTCAAGTCCTCTTTCAAATCGGCAAGCACTTGCTCAGGCAGTGTGCCTGGCGCATATACTTTGTCATAGCCCATAGCAAGGAACTTTTTCTCAACTTCAGTAAAATCAGATTTACCAACAACCAGGTTACCGCCAACATACAGCAGAATGTCTTCAATGCCGGCTTCACGGCAACGGTCTCTTAAACCACGGCAGTCAATTTCGCCGTGTCCATAAAGCGAAGCCACCAAAATTGCCTTGGCATCGGTTTCGATTGCCGCATTAACAAATTCTTCCTGAGGCACCAGCACCCCCAGGTTAATTACTTCATAACCGGCCGCTGTGAGAGCATGGTTGAGGATTTTGTTGCCGACTGCATGGCAGTCAGCGCCAATTACGCCTAAAATAACCTTTTCCTTGTTTGTCATCTCCACTACTCCTTTGCTTTATCAGTCTCTGCTACCAACCGGCCGATGACCTGTTGGAGCGATCCCTGGTCTATTTCGTAGTAAAAAGTGATGATATCCTGTGTTTCTGCAGCTGCCTGGCGTACCATTTGCTTCATCGACTCGGCGGCAATAATGACCTTATACCCGGCTATACATTGCCTAACCTGCTCCCGTTCAGTCCCGGTACAGGCTTTCAGCCCAATACCGTTACAGCCAATCTTGGTCAGGAGACGATCAAGCGCATCCACAAATTCCTGTGTTTTAGCAACAACAGCCACCTCAGTACCAGGCTGCAGTCGGGCCAGCTTAATGACCGCTTCGAGATTGGGTACAGAAGCCACAGCCAGCAACTTGGCAGTATTGCCGAGCACCCCCGCAACAACCGACTGGTGTTCCGCCGTCGTGATCACCAGATCACAGGCGGCAAGAAATTCAACCTTTACCACACCGGCTAAGAGGTCTGACAGCACTACCGGTTCAAATTGCGCATGCGCCGTTTGACTGAGCTGAGCGATGAACTGTTCCACATATTCCAGGGTACAATCCACAACAGCCACCCTGAGCTGCCTGGTTGACAGTTCGCGTTCTTTGGCCCGGATGGCGGTAATGTTGGCAAACTGTTCCACAGTAAACCCCAGTTCAACCACCTGTACCATTGCCGCGTCAATAATTTTGAGCGCCCGTTCAATCCGGCTGCCTGCGACATCCGCGCCAGCCGCCGTTATATCTCCAGCCTGTCCGCGGACAAAAGTACCGCGTCCCTGCCGGGCCTCAAGAACTCCTTCAAGCAAAAGTTCCTTATAGGCAACACTGACGGTATTGCGGCTAATGCCCAGTTCTTCGGCCAAACTGCGTTCTGTCGGCAGCTTATCGCCTTTTTGGTAATAGCCTGTCTTGATTTTGTCCAAGATGTACGCTTTTACCTGCAAATAAATAGGTATGCCAAGTTTTTGCACAATCATAATATCATCATCCCACCAAATTGGACCATTGGATTAATCCAATTTGAATTTCTAAAGCTATTATCTCATACCATTTGCGAAAAAGCAAGAAAATTCTACAAAAAAATACTGTATTCATTAAACTTTTTTTATCTGCTTTTCACCTCTGAAAATAGTGTTTCCTGGCTATGTATTTTTAGCCGTCCGCCAGGTCTTATGTTGGGCACGCAAAACATATATATCTTGTCAGGACAAAACAAAGAGGGGTTATAACAAAACTTGGGGCACGCCTAAGCGTGCCCCAAGTACAAATCATGCATCAGCAACCCTATATTGTTGTCTTTTATTCTAACCTACTGATATATATGGCATTTCGACTTCTGCCTTACTTTTATAGTGCTTCTTCGTCAATTCCCATTTCTTTGCGCTTTCTGGCATTGTTCCTGATTTTGATGGTACCGACAATGATTTCCGGAATAAGTACGAAGAATAAGCCGATATAACCAACCGAGCCGTAACCTTTTACGACAATATTGGTCAGGCCAAAAATCGATATGCCTGTACAGATTGCAATCGTGACAAACGAAACAAAAATTCTGCGCACCCGGAGGCTTTCAAACATACCTTCAGGCTTTATCACCGATTCAAACCGGGCAACGGCAGCAAAGGTCAGCGCTACCCCGCTGCCCAGCAAGGCAACGAACAGAATGAGGCTATACAGCACCTTCAGCCAGTCTATGCCCAGATGGGTAGTGACATAGTATACCGGCAGCGTCTGTTTCACAGAACCGGGCGCAAAACCAAGCAGCATGAGACAGACAAGCAACAGAAAGACGCCATTGAACAATGTGCCGAAGAACATGAACCAGTTGCATTCCTTGGTGGTCTTAATATTTTGCGCCGCCGACAGCATCGGCATCGCCGTGAACGATTGGAACCCGACATAAATAAGCATCAGCCAAACGGCTTCTCCAAAACCGGTGCCAAAGGTTTCCTTGGTAGCGATAAAATTCTGCCATTGGAGCGCGCCGGCCTCAATACCCAGATAGGCAAGCAGGCCAAGGGTGGGGATCAGGAAATAAGTCTTGAAGTTCAAGGCCTTAATAATCAAACCGCCGCCGAAGATCGTCAACAGCAAGGTGATGAAACCCACTGACGTAATACCGATACCATAATTAAGTCCCATGGTACTCTGGAGCAGGGAGCCCGCACCCGCTATCGCCGTGCTTACGGCACAGGCGATCAGCATAAGGTTCCCGAATTCAAATATAATTCCAAACTGCTTTTCGTACGGGTGATAGAGAACATTGGCATAGGCTTTATAGTTGTATGCCTTGTGATCTTTGGCTAACACAAGGGCATTCCGGTGGCCCCAGCCTAAAAGAATCATAGCGATTATTGGTAGAAAAACGGAATACCAGCCAAATTTAACATAAAAGTTGACTTCCTGGTTGCCGGTGGCAAACCCCCCGCCACAGTGGGTGGCAAACCAGACCGCCCCCATGGAAAGTCCGATTCCCCACCCCATTGACATCGGTTTTTTCCTGCCTGGTTCTGCATTTCCCGGGCCGGTCATCTGCTGCCCGTTATTGATATTACTCATCCTCTCGCCTCCAATGTATGTAGTTCACCGCCGCCTTTAATGGCCTAAAAATAATAAAGTTCGTTGTTGGCATACTCTTCCTTTCTTGATATGATATTACCATCATACTATTGTGTAAATAACCTGTCAATCGCGAAAGATATTATGGCATCGGTGTTACCCTTATCCTGTCCTAGCAGAAAGTTATACTTGCTGTCAGGACAAAAAAAACCGCCGTAAAGGCGAGATTCATAATTCCATAATTATGAATCTGAAAAAAATTGAATCTTTGAACTGAAAACTTTTACCTGTCGAGTTGAAAAATATTTCAAATTCATGTAATATAAATAAGATATCCTAGATTTACCGGAGGATCAACTATGGCTCAAATTAAAAAAGTCAAATTATCTGATACAGTAGTCGAAGAAGTTTTAAAGGCTCTTGAAAACGGCCGGTTTAAGCCTGGGGAAAAAATCCCGTCAGAAAGTGTTTTGACAAAAGAATTTGGTGTCAGCCGGACGACCTTGCGAGAAGCATTTCAAAAACTTGAATTATTGGGCAAAATGTCTATTCGCCAAGGTGACGGAACCTATGTAAACGATGGTCCGCCACCTACTATATATAACCATATCAACTCTGCCTTCATATTCGGCAATACCGATATGACCAAGCTTTTGGAAGCCAGAGAATGTTTAGAGATGTATGCGATAAAATTAGTTGCCAACCGTGCTACCGCCGAGGATGTTGCCAGACTCTATGAGAGTATTAGCTCAGAAAAAGATAACTTGACTCCCCAAAATTTCCCAAAACAGGATTTCTTATTTCATCAGTTGCTTATTGAATTAAGTGACAACCCAATTCTTTTGGGTTTCTGGACTTCCATCATGTCTCTGATTAAGGAAGAACAAACCCGCATAGCCAATATACCGGGTGTGCCGGAGCAAGCATGGGAAACCCACAAACAGATTATTAAAGCCATTGAAAAAAACGATGCCAAGAAAGCCCAAGCTTGCATGCAGCAACATTTATCCTTATTGCCGGGAATTGTTTTATCAGATGTTTCTCACAGAAAAAGCCGGGAAAATAACAAATAGGTTCTACGGAACCATACCAATAAAAATAGCCCCTTCCAGGGGCTATTTTTATTGGTATGGTGAGTCAAGACTCCCGCCGCTACAGGCGGTGTCAGTTCAGGTGGAGTCGACTCTCCACCTGAACCCACGATGTTTCAGCAAAGCTGGAACAAGTTCACTGGTATACTTTGGCCTGCTCCTCACCGCTAAGCACTCGCAGCGCCCCCTCCGCCAAAGCAATCATTTCATTTTCTCCCGGAACAACCTTAATATCGGCGATGAATTGTACCCGGTCTGTAATCAGTTTGACAAGCAGCTGATCATATGCAAGGCCACCGGTCAGAACAATAGAATCCACCCGGCCGGCCACTGCGGCCGAACCTGCCGCAATCTCTTTGGCAATCTGATAAGCCATGGCTTCATAAACAAGTTTTGCTTTGGCATTACCTGCTGCAATCATTCTTCCCACTTCCCTGCCGTCATTGGTGCCCAAATAACCTACTAATCCCCCTTGGCCGACAAGCAACTTCCTGACTTCACTCATTGAATACTTCCCGGAAAAGCACAATTCAATCAAGTAGCCGGTAGAAATACCACCTGCCCGTTCCGGGGAGAATGGCCCCTCTCCGCAAAGGGCGTTATTGACATCAACGACTTTTCCTCCCGTATGGACACCGACAGATATACCACCGCCCATATGGGCAATAATTAGATTAACTTCATTATACGGTTTTCCCAACTCCCTGGAGATTTTACGGGCAACCGCCTTCTGGTTCAACGCATGAAAGATACTTATCCTGTCATAAGCGGGAAGACCGGATATTTTCGCAATGTCGGCAAGTTCATCAACCACCACCGGATCAACAATGAACGCAGGAATAGCCAGAGTATCCGCGATTTCCTTCGCAATGATTCCACCCAGGTTCGAAGCATGCTCCCCCCTGTGGGCAAGACGCAGATCTTTGATCATGGTTTCGTTAACCGCATATGTGCCGCCTTCAATGGGTTTTAACAAGCCGCCCCGCCCCACTACGGCATCCAGGATATCAATAGCTATGTTGTTTTCAGCCAATAGTGTAAGTATCCCATTTTTTCTAAACTGGTATTGTCCAATCACAGTTGTAAATGCTGCCAGTTCCGCATTCGAATATCTGACTACCTCTTCATACAGCAACTGTTCATTGTCATAGACCGCCACTTTGGTCGACGTTGATCCTGGATTGATTGCTAATATTCTAAACTTATCCTTCATAGCTTTTTTCCTCCTCACTTTTACTTGCCATTAAAACACCGATTGCTATGGAGTTGAGCTTTACAATATCGGAATCGGCCCGTGATGTCAAAACAATCGGGGCTTTAGCTCCCACGATGATTCCCGCTATTTGGCCTCTTGCAAAAAACACGATGGATTTATACAATACATTTCCCGCTTCGATAAACGGCATTAGCAGAATGTCGGCATTACCTGCCACCGGCTGGGTAATGCCCTTATGTTTAGCGGCCTCTGGTGATACTGCATTATCCAAGGCAAGCGGTCCTGCGACAAGGCAGCCTGTTAGTTCGCCGGCTTGGTTCATTTTTACCAATGCCTCGGCCTCCAGGGTAGCCTTCATCTTGGTATTCACTTTTTCTACCGCGCAGATACAAGCTACTTTGGGATTATCATTGCCAAGTGCATTAGCAACTTGTACTGCATTTTGGATGATCTGCTTTTTTACCGCTACATCTGGTTCAATATTCATGGCCGCATCGGTAATATAAAACAATCTGTCATAGCCGGTCACACCGGCTACCGCCACATGAGACAGTACGTTTTCCGTCCTAAGCCCGAATTCTTTATCAAGTACAGCCTTTAGTATTACGGCAGTATCTACCAGTCCTTTCATAACTATTTGCGCTTCTCCCTGTGCAACCAGTCGTACCGCCGTTCTACAGGCTTCAATACTGTTTTTTTGGTCAATGATTTTGAACTTATCTATAGCAATATGGTTGTCTTGCGCGATCTGCCGGATTTCAGTCTCATTGCCGACTAATATGGCGGCAGCTATCCCTAATTCCCGGGCACTATTGACTGCCAGCAGCACTTCACAGTCCTGGGCAACTGCCACAGCAATGGTTTTAGGCCCTTTCAGCTGAGAAATCTTTACAATTTCTTCGAACCTTGTTATCATGCACTACCTCCTCCAGCTAAAATAGGATCAACTAATTTGGAACTTATTTATCGTTGTCTGGAAACTCTGAGCCAGCTTGGCCAGGCTCTGGCTGGAAGCGGCAATTTCCTCGATGGCAGCCGAGTGTTCTTCGGTAGCTGCCGTTACTTTTTGGGCTTGTCCAACTGCCGTTTTACTGCAATCGTCGACATGTTCCACAGAGGCTACCACTTGTTCACTGCTATTTGCCAGTTGCTCTATGGCAACAGAAATATCCTGCACTTGTTCAGATACTTGTGTTACCAGTGTTGCTATTTCACTGAACGCATACCCGGCCATAGTTACAGCCTCTGTTCCCACCTTAACCTCCCGGGTACCTTCACTCATTGCAACCACTGCTTTATTGGTATCCTCCCGAATTTCAAAAATCAAAGTGGCGATTTGCTTTGCTGCTTGCTGAGATTGTTCCGCAAGATTTCTCACTTCTTCCGCTACCACCGCGAAGCCTCTTCCCTGCTCTCCCGCTCTGGCAGCCTCAATCGCAGCATTAAGCGCCAGTAAGTTTGTCTGCCCGGAAATGCCTGATATTGTATCAACAATCTGGCCAATTTCCTGGGAGCGTTCACCCAGTTTCGTGATAACCTGGGCAGAATGGTTTACAGTCTGTTCAATATAAGTCATTTGATTGACAGCTTTCACCACAGAGGCATTACCTTCTTGGGTTTTATCGGCGGCCTTGCATGAGATTTTCGATACATGGCTGCTATTAGCAGCCACTTCGGTGATACTGACTGACATCTTTTCAATTACAGTGGTTGCAGCATCGATTTCGTTCATTTGTTTTTCTACACCCTGGGCAATATCATTAATTGATCCGGCCACCTGGGTTGCCGCCTGAGCTGAGTGTTCAGCGCTGGCAGTCAATTGCTGGGAAGCTGCCGCCAACTGCTCTGAGGATTGAGCCATCATTACCACCATATTGCTAATGCCTTTGGCCATTGCGTTAATAGCACTGCTAATCTCACCAAATTCATCAGGTCTGTCAGCAGCGATAGCTAACCTTAGATCGCCTGTCGCATAGCGTTTTGTTGAATCAAGAATGGAATGTAAGGATTTTTTTATATAGCCGGGAATGGTGATTGTCAAAAATCCGGCAATAAGCATAGTTACAGTACCAATGACGGCAGAAATCATGATAATCTTTTGTATAATTTCCCGGATAACCGCCAGGCGGGATTTAACAATTTGCGTATTTTCCTCAGCTAACATGTGACTGCCTTTCATAATCCCTTCAGCAAAAGGTACATATTTTTTTCCGATTTCAACAGACTGGATTTGTAATGCTTTAGCCTGTTCCAAATTACCGGCTTTCTGTTCGGCCATTTGCTCCCGGATAATTGTCACAAATTCACTTTCTGTCCCCTTTGTATATATAGTAGTGTCGCTTATCAGTTTTTCTACTACAGGCTGTTCTGCCGCATCAGTTACTGCCATAATCTGTTTTTCTATTTCAATGGCATTATTTAACTTTTTACTAAAGTTATCTAACATTTTTTCATTGCCATACGCAACAAAACCCCGTGCCTCACCAATCGCCCCGGTAAATTCATTTTCTACTTTTAATGATAAGGTCAACCTAGTGGTAGCCCTCTCTAATTCTATTACCTGATCCCGGATGCCGTTAACGGAGTAATAGGAAATTATGCTTAATACTATAATTGAGAACATCATTGCCATAAAGCCAAGCGTAATTTTTGTACCTACTTTCATATTGCGCCCCATAAAGTTCTGTTCAGCCCCCTTGAATTTCTCATGTTTTTACTATGAGTCTTAGCCTGAGGTCTCCAGTGACCGGCATATTGCCCGGCGGCTGCCTGCTTTACGGAAAATAGCAGCCGCCAGGCGGCCAGGTAATGTAATTTTGGGTGTTTCCTGATTTATGGCTGCTTGAATTGCAGGCATTTCCCCGCTTCATATGCCTTGTCGAGCAATTGCACAACATGAAGGCATTCTTGATTTCTTCCATTTTGAACCAGTCCGTCAACAATATGCATTCGGCAGGAACCACAGCTGGTTACAACCGTATCGGCAGCCGTTGAAGCAATATCGGCAATTTTGCGATCATTGATTTTTCGGGAAACATCATAGTGCGCCAAACTGAAGGAGCCGCCCGCCCCGCAGCAGCGGGCCGGTTCTTTCATTTCGACGAATTTCACTCCCGGGATGGCAGCGACAATGGCACGCGGCTGAGCAGTCACTTCAATTCCCCTGGCCATATGGCAGGGATCATGCATAGTTACCGTGGCAGGTACCGGTCCCAAAGTATCTTGCCGGAATCGCAAGACATCAACCAAAAACTCACTGATTTCATAGGTCTTAGCAGCCAGGTTCCTGGCCTGCCGCTGTAAGTCCGGCTCATCATGGAACAGTTCCGGATACTCGATTTTAAAGGCTTCCGCGCAAGAGCCGCAGGCGGCAACAATATAATCAGCATTGACGCGTTCAAAAGTTTCAACATTGTGTTTGGCAAAAACTTTAGCCAGTTCAACGTCACCGGACATATACACCGGCGTACCGCAGCAGTGTTGTTTCGCCGGTATGGTGATTGCCACATTATTGGCTTTCAGTACATTGATTACTGCCTGACCGATATCGGTGTATACATAGTTAATGGTGCAGCCAGTAAAAAATGCCACTTTCATCCGTGGTTTAGCTGCATTAATATGTTCAGGAAATTGGCTGCGCAGCGGCGTGGCCGCAAAGGGAGCTAACACTCGCCGCCGGTCAAGTCCGGGCATCGGAAAGCGGGCAACAACAGCCATTCGTCCGGGCAGTTTTTTCATTTGCAGCGGACCGAACAGGCCGGCCATGCGCAGAGCGAAATCAAACAGCGTCCGGTTAGCAAGCAATGCAAACACTTGTTTTTTTATCGGGTTCAGACCTCTGGCTTTAACCGCTGCCTGGCGTCCGCGCAAGATAAGTTCGTCAGCTTTGACACCACAGGGACATTTAACAGCACATGCCTTGCAGGACACACACATAGCCATCCGCTGATCAAAGCCTGCGGAAATTTCGGCATTACCGTTGATTACAGCCTCCATAAGCGACAGCTTACCCCGGGCCACCGCCGCTTCTGTCTGAATTTCTTTATAGATGGGACATACTTCCATGCAATTGCCGCATTTCATACAGTTAGCAAGAGCATCTTCAATGTCTGTCAGCAGCTTTTTATCCTCTTTCATACCTTAACACTCCCCGACTAGTTTTCCAGGATTGAGGATGCAGTTAGGATCTAACGCCTTTTTAATAGCGCGCATGGTTTTCATACCGACCTCGCCGAATTGGTCCTCCATATACTTCAATTTTCCCAGCCCGATTCCATGCTCACCGCTAAGAGTACCCCCAAGCCTGATGGCAGTGGTAAAGATTTCATCCATTGCTTTATAGACCCGTTCCATTTCCTCTTTGTCGCGCAGATCGCAGACGATGGTAGGATGCAGGTTGCCGTCGCCTGCATGGCCGAAGGTGCCGATTGTGACTTTATGTTTTGCGGCTGCCTGATTTACCGCCCGGATCATTTCCGGTACCTTACTGCGTGGAACAGTTGCGTCTTCGGTAAACGTAGTGGGCCTGAGTTTTGCCAGGGCCGGCAGGGCCGCACGCCGGGCTGCCCATATTTTGTCACGCTCGGCAGCGTCTTTCGCTACCTGGATTTGATCGGCATGGTTGGCTTTGAGCACTTCCACCACTTTGGCGGCTTCTTTTTCCACTACTTCGGGAATACCGTCAACCTCAATAAGCAGCACGGCCTCGGCTTCTGTCGGCAGCCCCACTTTGGCGTAATCTTCTACCGTTCGTATGGTTGCGTTATCCAGTATTTCCAGGGTAGCGGGAATGATTTTGCCGGCAATGATTGCGGCAATAGAGTTGCCGGCATTGTCTAAGTTCGAGAATATGGCCATCATGGATTTTTTTGCTTCCGGGGCGGGCACCAATTTGACAATGATTTTGGTTATAACCCCCAAGGTGCCTTCCGAACCGGTAAATAGCTTGGTTAGGTCATAGCCGGCTACGTCTTTCACATTCTTGCCACTGGTTTGTAAGATACTGCCGTCGGCAAGCACAACTTCCAAACCCATTACATAGTGTTTGGAAACACCATATTTAAGGCCGCGCAAGCCGCCGGCGTTCTCCGCTACCGTGCCGCCAAGGGTTGCTGTGGCTACGGTACCGGGGTCAGGCGGATAGATCAGCCCAAACTGCTCGACCGCTTTGTTAAGAGCGGCAACAATAACTCCCGGCTCGGCGGTGGCAACAAGATTCGCCTCATCGATTTCAAGGATTTTATCAAAACGGGTCATCTGAAGGACAATCCCGCCTTTTGTCGGTACAGTACCGGCACTCAGATTGGTGCCTGAACCGCGAGGGTAAACGGGTATCTTTTCCGTATTGGCCAGCGCTAATACCTGGGAAACTTCATTTGTATTTGCAGGAGACACGACGGCATCCGGCATATGTGAAAAACCAGGAGTCGCATCATAGGCATAGCAGAGAAGATCTTCTTTATCGGTTAGAACATACGCTGTTCCTACTATCCTTCTTAATTCATTTAACAAACAGCTCTCCATACTTTTTTCACTTCTTTCTTTTATTTTAGTGTTATAGAAAAGCGGACACGCCCAAGCGTGTCCCAAATACAAGTGGTGTATTAAAAAACTATACTTATTGTTGTTTTCACCTAACTACAGGTACTGTATTTGCTGCCGCAGTCATTACCGTAATTGTGTAATCTTCCCGTCCAAGCTTTTCTTGCGCTATTGCCAGCGCTTCTGCCGCAGTTGCCGCCGGAATCATGCCGGCTTTCCGGATAAACCCGGCATTCTCCTGTTTGGTCACAATGATCAGCGATATTTGGCGAGCTATATCGAGCAGCCTGTAAGCCAAAAATCCGGGGATGGTAAAGTTGGCCCGCAGAGCCATCTCATGCTCTAACATTGTCGGATAGTTAAACCAATTACTAAATTCGGCCGGCTCCATAATATCCGGCAATTCCATGAAACAAATTACAACACCTCCCGGCTTAGTCGCCATATAGGCATTGTCGATTGTTTTCACGCCCTGATATAGATTGATATCCTTGGGAAAACCGCCTGCACTGGAAACAACCAAATCAGCTTGCGCCGTAACGGGAACTCCGTAGATATCATCTACCATCTTAGTTCCTGCCAGCCAGGCCTCATGCCAGTGTCCGGCCACAAACCTGGCAAACTGATTCTCCGGTGTAAATACGGCATTCAGCAAAAAGTCCGGTTTAGCCAGAGCCGCCTGCTCAATCATATCCTCATTCATTTCATTGCCTTCCAGCTTACCGGAAATACAGTTCGGATTAAGACCTTTGCCCACTTCTTTATTCATACAAAACAGATGATTACCCTGAATTGTCTTAAAACCGCTAATACCAGGCAAAATGGCTTTGCGTCCGCCGCCGAAACCGGCCATTAAATGGTGAACAATGCCACCGGTCAAAATCACCTTGTCGGCCTCGGCAACGCTTCTATTGATATAGCAATCAACCCCGTTTTTGGTCTTACCGGTGTATACAAGCTGATCTTGATTATGGCAGTCGTGGTTAGCAACGGCGACCCGCTTGCAGACCTTATCGCCACACAATATGACAAACTCTTCTTCCGTATTCAAACGGTGGGCGCCGGGAGCAATGACAATAAATATGTTTTGGTCGGGAATGCCGGCATCGTTCAATTCATCTAATAAAACCGGCAGAAATTGATCAAATTTTACCCAGGCGCGGGTTATGTCACTAACTACTATGGCAACCTTGTCGCCAGGCTCTACCACTTCCTTAAGCGGCGGCGTTCCGATTGGATTACGGAGTGCCTCACGCACGGCTGAGGGTATATCGGCAATTGCCGGACATGGCTTGCCCACAACATTATTAATGATCTTTGCTTCCGGCAGGGCTACCGCTATCTTGCCATTGCCGTAACCAAACTCAAATACGGATTCACGCATACTATCCCTCCTATTTTTCGTCTTCTGCCTTGCCTTTTACAGCGCTTCTTCGTCAATGCCCATTTCTTTGCGCTTTCTGGCGTTATTCCTGATCTTGATGGTACCGACGATAAGCTCTGGGATAATTACGAAGAACAGGCCGATATAACCAACCGAGCCATAACCTTTTACAACAATATTGGTCAGGCCGAAAATCGATATACCGGTACAGATAGCGATGGTGATAAACGAAACAAAAACTCTTCGCATCTGGAGGCTTGCAAACATGCCGGCAGGCTTTATCACTGATTCAAACCGGGCAACGGCGGCAAAGGTCAGCGCTACCCCACTGCCTAAGAGAGCCACGAACAAAATGACGCTGTACAGCACCTTCAGCCAGTCTATACCCAATTGAGTAGTAACATAATATACCGGCAAGGTCTGTTTCAGAGAACCGGGCGCAAACCCCAACAGCATGATGCAGACAAGCAGCAAAAATACGCCGTTGAACAGGGTGCCAAAGACCATGAACCAGTTGCATTCCTTGGTGCTCTTAATACCTTGCGCTGCCGACAGCATGGGCATAATGGTAAAGGACTGGAACCCGATATAGATCAGCATAAGCCAAAAGGCTTCCCCGAAGCTGGTCCCGAAACTTTCCTGGGTAGCAAGAAAATTCTTCCATTGGAGCGCACCGGACTCAATGCCCAGATAGGCTAAAAGACCGAGAGTGGGAACCAGGAAATACGCCTTAAAGTTTAAGGCCTTAATAACCAGTTGGCCGCCGAAGATGGTTAAGACTAAGGTGACAAATCCTACCGCCGTGATACCGATACCGTAATTAAGTCCAATGGTGCTCTGGAGCAGGGAACCTGCGCCCGCTATCGCCGTACTCACAGCACAGGCAATCAGCATAAGATTCCCGAACTCAAATACAAGACCAAAATATTTTTCATAGGGATGAAACAGAACATCGGCATAGGCTTTATAGTTGTACGCCTTATGATCCTTGGCCAATACGAGGGCATTCCGGTGACACCAGCCCAGAATAATCATCGCAAATATTGGCAGGATAATCGAATACCAGCCAAACCTGACATAAAAATTAACTTCCTGGTTGCCTGTGGCAAATCCCCCGCCGCAATGAGTGGCAAACCAGGCCGCTCCCATGGAAAGCCCGACTCCCCACCCCATTGTCATCGGTTTTCTCCCGCCTGGCTCTGCACTTGGCAAACCGGTCAGTTGCTGCCCTTTATTGATATTACTCATCGTCACGCCTCCAATGTATATATTTCACCTGGAAGAACGCAGACTTACTACCCCTTATTAAGTTACAACTGAAAAATAGCTACTGCTTGGTTTTAAGCTGCATCACATAATCATACCCTTTGGTTAGCGCCGCTTGATTTGCCGGTATCATTCCGGGCTTCGCGGCAAATTTCTTGGCAAAAGCATCCATAAGAGATTCTTTGGCTACCACAGCGGTAGCAGCCAGCAATGCCCCTAATGCCACCATATTGATCATCTTGATGTTACCTAACTCATTAGCAATTTCATTGATGGGTACAAGGTAGCTCTTGATATCCTGGCGCTCCACCTCCTTACTGACAAGAGAACTATTAATAATCATCGCTCCATCAACCGCCATGGCTGACTCGAACTTATCCAGTGACGGCAAGTTCATGATTACGGCAGTTGCCGGCTTGGTAACAATCGGCGCCCCCACAGACCCGTCGGTAATGATGACAGAGCAGTTAGCGGTGCCGCCGCGCATCTCAGGACCGTAAGACGGCATCCATGATACATTCTTGTTTTCAAGCATTCCCGCATAGGTCAACAATTGTCCCATAACCATAACCCCTTGACCGCCAAAGCCTGACATGACAATTTCGTGTCTCATTGTTTCACCTCCTCAATATTTTTATAAACGCCAAGCGGGAATTGCGGCAGCATGTTTTCTTTTAACCAGGTTTTGGCCTCTACCGGCGTCTTGCCCCAATTTGTCGGGCAGGTAGCCAATACTTCCACTAAGGCAAAACCTTCACCGCGAATCTGAACTTCGAAAGCGGTTTTAATGGCTTTTTTGGCCTTAGTCATATTAGCCGGATCATTAACCGAAACACGGGCTATATATTTAGCTCCGTCCAGGGTTGCCAAAAGTTCGGATAAACGGATAGGCGACCCCGCCACTGCCAGCTGGCGTCCGTAAGGAGAGGTTGCGGTTACTTGGTTTACCAAGGTTGTCGGCGCCATTTGGCCTCCGGTCATACCATAAATGGCGTTGTTTACAAATATTGTTGTTATCTTTTCACCCCGCGCAGCGGCATGCACTACTTCCGCCATACCAATGGCGGCGATGTCTCCGTCTCCCTGGTATGTAAACACTACATTTTCCGGATGCACACGCTTAATACCGGTAGCCACCGCCGGAGCACGGCCATGTGCTGCCTGTTGGGAATCTATGTTAAAATATTGATCTGCCAGTACAGAACAACCAACAGGTACAACACCGATCGTCTTTTTTTGTATCCCCAGCTCATCAATCACTTCTGCAACTAAACGATGAATAATACCATGCTGACAACCCGGACAGTAGTGTGTCGATACATCCAGCAGCGATTGCGGTCTAGCAAACAACTTCTCCGCCATTGTTATTTGCCCCCTTTTGTTTCAAATATTTCCACTATTTGTTGGTAAACATCCTGCGGGCTCATCATCATACCGCCGGTGCGGCCATAAAAGTGAACCGGCCTGGAGCATCGGATAGCCAGGCTAACATCTTCAACCATCTGCCCGGCACTAAGCTCTATTGTTAAAACAGCAGCCGCTTTATCAACCGCCTTTAACAACGCCGCCTTCGGAAAAGGCCACAAGGTAATCGGCCGGAACAGACCCACTTTATAGCCCTGTGCTCTTGCCATTTCCATCGCTGAATACGCAACACGCGACGATATTCCATAAGCCACCAGCACTAACTCGGCATCTTCGGTGAAGGTTTCTTCCCAGCGCACTTCCTGTTCCTGAAGCAGTGCGTATTTTTTTTGCAGCGCGTCGTTTACCGCTTCCAATGCCTCAGGGTTAAGACGAAGCGTATCTATTATATTAGGTTTGTCCCGCTCACCCATGCCGGTTGTCGCCCACGGCTTTTCCACCGGGATTACCGGCAGATTATGAAAATCAACAGGTTCCATCATTTGACCAAGAGCACCGTCGCCTAAAAGCATTACCGGATTTCGATATTGATCGGCAAGGTTAAACGCGAGCACAGTCAATTCTGCCATTTCCTGAACACTGTTTGGTGCAACCACAATACAGTGATAATCACCATGACCGCCGCCTTTAGTCGCCTGAAAGTAGTCTGCCTGACCAGGCTGTATGCCGCCAAGACCCGGGCCGCCTCGCATGATGTTTACAATTACGCAGGGTAATTCACCGGCAGCAATATAGGAAATACCTTCTTGCTTAAGGCTTACGCCCGGGCTTGAAGAAGAAGTCATTACTCTCGCGCCGGCACCTGCTGCACCATAAACCATATTAATGGCAGCTACTTCACTTTCCGCCTGGAGAAATACACCGTTTACCTGCGGCAAGCGTTTAGCCATGTATTCGATTAGCTCAGACTGCGGGGTGATAGGATAACCAAAATAATACCTGCAACCGGCAATAACAGCGGCCTCACCGATAGCTTCGTTACCTTTCATCAATACCTTCTCTGCCATTTCTCCACTCCCATTCATTCGTAGATTTCGATTACTACATCCGGACAAGCCTTGGCACACAAGGCGCAACCCACACATTCGTCAGCATCAGGGCAAGTTGCGGGATGATAGCCCTTAGCATTAAAATCAGGAGACATTACAATAATGTTTTTTGGGCACACATCCAAACATAACTCGCAACCTTTACATTTTTCCTCACGAAAAGTTGGTTTTGGCATACTTTCCCCTCCTTAAAAATTGACTAAGCTTGCCAAACATGAATTCCACATTCCTTCTTTCAGCCTGGTCTTTGTCAATAATGAACAGGCAACGTATTACCTTAATATCATATTATCATCATACCATTGAGTAAATAATCTGTCAATTGCGAAAGATATTATGATATTATTTATTTTCTTTTACATTTCAAAAAACAGTGCTCTCACGCACTATTTTAGCCTTCTCGCAAAACAAAAATAAGAAAAACCCCGCCGTAAAGGCGAGGTTATAATTCCATAATATGTTCTTCAATTACACCATTTTCCTGAATATGCAAGATTCCGTAGCCCGGCCTGGAACCGCCCCGGGGCGCTCCCGGGCTGCCCGGATTAAACAGCAGCCGTCCGTCATGCCAGCCGCTATAGGGAACATGCGTATGACCGAAAACCACGATATCAGCGCCATATTGGGCCCCCCACCAGACAAGCTCCTGCATGCCATACTTCACATTATAGCGGTGGCCATGGGTCAGCCAAATAGTTTTACCGGCCAATTCCGCATAGGCATCCACAGGCACAGCCGTCGTCCTGTCACAGTTTCCCGCCACCACCGTTACCGGCAAGCCGGTCAGTTCTGCCAGTTTCCAGCCATCCTGAAAGTAGTCGCCGGCATGGAGCCAATGATCAACCGGACCGGCGGCGGCAATTACCTGCCGGAGTGCGGCTATATCGCCATGGGTGTCACTGATAACGCCGATTCTCATGTTCAAGCGCCGCCAGTTGCTTCACTAATGCTTGTATCGCGCGGCCGCGATGGCTGATATTGTTTTTTTCCGCTGATGACATTTCTGCCAGTGTGCGGCCAAACTCCGGCACCAAAAACAGCGGATCATAACCAAAACCCTTACCCCCGCGCGGCTTGGAGAGAATAACCCCGTCCACTGTCCCTTCCGCGGTGAGCAGCACTTGCTCCGGCTTAGCCAGAGCAAGCACACAACGAAATCTTGCCTGCCGTTTTTCATCAGGTACACCAATTAAATGGGCCAATAACTTTTTGTTATTATCTTCATCACCGGCGTGTTCGCCCGCATATCTGGCCGAATACACGCCCGGCGCTCCCTGCAGATAATCCACCTCTAACCCGGAGTCATCGGCCAGGCAAAGCTTGCCTGTCAGCCGCGCGTAAAAGCTGGCTTTAGCGCAGGCGTTCTCGGCAAAGGTCACACCCTCTTCCGGTGCTTCCGGATAGCTCCCCAGGTCGGCCAATGAACTAACCTTATAGGGCAGTTCGCGTAACGCCTCTTTAAATTCGGCAATTTTGCCGGCATTTTTGGAGGCGACAATAATTTCAATCATGCTTTCCTGCACCGTTTATCCCTCCCGGCCTACTTTCCATGCCAACTGGCCCAGTGTTTCTTTTTGGATGTCCAGCAGAATGTCAATCCCCTGACTGCCCACTGCAATCATTTCATTTAGCTGTGTTTGGCTAAAGGTTCCTTTTTCACCGGTTCCCTGCACTTCAACAAATTCACCGCTGCCGGTCATGACCAGATTCATGTCAACAACAGCCATGGAGTCTTCACTATAACATAAATCAAGATAAACTCCCTCAGGCATGACGCCGACACTCACGGCCGCCAAAAAGTCCTTGACCGGAAAGGGCTTCTGACTATCGCCCCAAATGCGGCTTACCGCATCAACCAGAGCTACAAACGAACCGGTAATGGCGGCTGTCCGGGTTCCGCCGTCAGCCTGCACCACATCACAGTCCAGCCAGATGGTCTTTTCCCCTAAGGCTTTAAGGTCAATAACACTGCGCAACGCCCGGCCAATCAACCGCTGAATTTCGTGAGTGCGGCCGCTTTGCTTGCCTCTGGCAGCTTCCCGGACATTGCGGCTCTGGGTGGAACGCGGCAACAGGGAATATTCGGCACTCACCCAGCCTTCGCCTGACCCTTTCAAAAATGGCGGAACCTTTTCTTCAATAGTAGCCGCACAAATCACCTTGGTGTCGCCAAACTCAATAAGCACCGATCCTTCGGCATATTTTAAATAATTGCGGGTAATTTTTATTTTTCTGAGTTCGCTGTTTGTGCGTCCGTCTGCTCTGGCCATGAAAAGCCCTCCTAAAAAATATTAAAATATCGAAGATTGGATTACAGTTGTTTAGTACCTTGCGTCACCTAACTATTTGGATTATATAGCAGTCTTTTTCCACCCTGCGTCGTTGTCGTCGCCTTACATATGTCCGATATGCGCGGCTCCTCCGCCTAGCAGGGCGAAAAAATCCTTACTATCTACTCTCAAATGTTAAGTGCCGCAAGGTACTAGTATATCCTCCTGCTTATCCTGGATAAAGCAGCAGTCATGCCGCCCCGCTTGCCGCGCCTTATGTACCGCATCACGCGCCTGTGCACGGCAGGCCGGGCAGCTGTTGCGGGGGATAATGGCGGCAAATGCTGATTTCATCCCGAACGGGTAGCCCTGTGCCTGGGTGTCAATGAGCTGATAGCCATGACACCGGGGGCAAAGCCGCACCGTTTCCGTTTGCCGTTCCTGAATACCGCTGTCATCATAATAGATGTTCCGGCGTTGCTGCCACCAGCCTCCGGCCTTGGCGACGGCTTCGCGGCGCAACCTGTCCCGCCCCTGCCAAATGTCCTGCCACTCGGCTACCAGTTTGGCAATATAGTTGGTGGTTGCCACCGACTGGCGCGGGCACCGGGCATTATCCGGTTCAATTACCCGGCTATAGTCCAGACCTGCCATCGCCAAAATGATGCCGGTATTAACATAAGGCAGCGCGTCTTCAATCGAATAGCCGCCTTCCAGCACCGCAATATCGGCCTTCAGCTTTTCCGCCAGGCGGGCATACCCCTGGGCTGTCACCGCCATATTGGCGAGTGGATCACTATAATGATTATCCTGCCCGGCTGAGTTAATAATCATGTCCGGCCTGAAATCCTCCAGCATCGGCAGCACCAGCCGGTCAAGCACCTCATGCAGCCCCGCGTCGGTGGTGCCTGGCGGCAGCGGAATATTAACCGTAGAGCAGAAGGCTCCCGGACTGCCCAGCTCACTCATGGCGCCGGTTCCCGGATACAGGGTGCGTCCATCCTGGTGAAAGGAAATAAACAGCGTGTCCGGATCATGATAAAAAATATCCTGGGTGCCGTCGCCATGATGGACATCGGTATCGACAATGGCGATGCGCTGCACCCCATAATGGCGGCGCAAATATTCCACCATAACGGCCTCAATATTAATGGTGCAAAAACCCCGTGTACCATGCACTACCCTCATGGCATGGTGTCCCGGCGGCCGCACCAGGGCAAAGGCATTGGTCACCTCACGGCGCATCACGGCTTGGGCCGCGGCAATGGCGCCACCGGCGGAAAGCAGATGGGCATCGGTAATCAGGGATTCAATATTGGGCACACCGATGTGAACCCGCTCAATATCGGCCAGTCCGGCAAGCTGCGGCCGGTATTCTTTGATAGCCGGCAAATCCAGCAGTCCTTCTTCCACAATTTGATCCCGGGTATAGAGCAGGCGTTCTTCCCGTTCCGGGTGAGTGGGGGTTATCGCCCAATCAAACGCCGGAAAAAATACTAATCCCAGCGATGCAGCCTTCATAGTTCCGCCTCCCGCATTTGTACCGGCATCAACACACCAGGCTTGATCTGCAGCTTGCAGGTCATAATTTTCCCGATGGTGTTAAAACCGCGGATTAGGTTGAATTCTTCTTCGTACAGGCGTTCACTGCAGTCGGCGGCTTCCGCCATTCCTCCGGCCGCCGCCCGCTCTGCCAGATGAGTACCGGCGGCAGTCCAGGCATCCTGTAAGGTAAAGCGCCGTTTAGCAAACTCCTGGATAACGCCTAATTCCGGTACTGTATAAAAACCCTGCGCCGTATCGGCCCTGAGCGTAATTTCGGTTGTCGGCCTGGCAGCAGCGGCACCGACAGCATTGGCTACCATATGTCCCGGCGGTATCTGCCAGGGCAGTTCCAGCTGCTTGGCCACCAGCGGCGCAAGCCCGCTGGCCGCACCACCTACCCCAATCAGCAATTCCGGTTTAAACGGCCGGCCTGCCACCAGTTCTTCCACCTTGTACACCGGTCTTGCCGCCTGTTCTGCCAGCATATCCTGCACTGCCTGACATACGGTGGCGGCGGCCAGCCGCAGCGTTTCCCAGGCAGCCTCTGCCGCTGTCTGCGTAGCCTCAGCAACCCTTTCCATCGCCTGCCTGGCCAGCCCGATGTCGCCATAGTCAATTAACCCGGCAACCCTAAGCGCGTCCGTCACGGCAGGCGCTAAGCCGCCATTGGCCATAGCCGGGCCGCAGCGCATCGGGCCAACAGCCAGCAGGCCGTTTTCCCGGCGCACATAGCTGTCGCCGCCGATCCCCACCGAGCGCAGACAAAAAGAACGAACCGCCGTAGGATAATCCTTCACCCTGGCTCCGTCCGGGGCAAATAACGGCATACCATGTTGCCATAAAGCAATATCGGTGGTGGTACCGCCCATATCCAGCGAGATGGCCGGTTCCACCGGCTTGGTCAAAGCCATAATCCCCAGCACGCTGGCTGCCGGTCCGGTAAAGATGGCCTCAACCGGCGTTGATTTGGCTGTCGTCAGCGGCAGCGTGCCGCCGTCAGCTTTGAGTATATATACCGGCGCAATAATATCCCGTTCAGCCAGAGCCGCTTCTATGGCTTGGGCAAAACGGCTGAAGATGCGCCAAACAGCCGAGTTATAGTAGGCTGAATTAATGCGCCGCAGGTAATTGAGCGAACCGGAGACTTGGGTGCCAAGTGTGATATGCTTGGGCTGCAGATACTTATTAACCCAATCGGTTACCAGCTGCTCCTGCCGGGGATTACGCACCGCAAATTTGGCGGCTACGGCTGCCACCTCATGGTCCTCAAGCTTACGGCAAACGGCCGCCACTTCTGCTTCTGCCGGACAGGCCTGTTCCCGCCCGCGATGGTCGGTATAACCTGACAAAAAGTGAGGTTCGCCGGGTATCAGCCCGGTTACATTCAGCCCCGGACCCGGCAGCAGGAATAGAGCTACTTTGTCGGTTTTCCCTTCCACCAGCGCATTGGTTACAATGGTTGTCGAAAGGGCAGCCCGCCGGATTTTTTTAGCATCAACCCCTGTAAGCACCTTGTCGATAACGGTAACAACCCCGTTTAGCAGCGACTGCCGGGTGGTGGGAGTCTTGGCCGCAGCCACAACCTGGCCGTCGGCAATAAGTACCGCATCGGTAAAGGTTCCGCCAACATCAATTCCCAATAACATGCCCTTCGCCTCCAAACAAAACCGGCTGTACCCGGCACTAAAACTCTGTCAGTTATTTATCTGCTTTATATACGGCACAGCCAATCGCCCCATTGAGCTGGGGATGCTCGGGGACAATAACCTCTGCCCCCATTTCCCGGGTAATAAATGTCTTGATGGCACTGCCCAACGCCACACCGCCGGTAAATACGATTTTATCGCTTTTGAGCGCACTCAGCATGGGTTTAATCCGTTTATAAATACTATAGTTGACCCCGGCTGCCAGTTCAGCCGTAGTATACCCTTCCACCATTCGCCCGATGAGTTCCGATTCCCCGAAAATAGCGCAGGTAGCGCTAAGCTCTACCGGATTTTCACTGTAATCGGCCAATTCTGCCAGCGAAATGTCCAGCACAGCTGCCATATTTTCCAGATAGCGTCCGGTACTGGCCGCACATTTGTCATTGGTTTGAAAATCCACCATCCGGCCTTTGCGGACTTTGATGACTTTGCTGTCCTGTCCGCCTAAATCCAAAAGCGTAAAGTCTGTCAGTCCGGTCTGATAGCTTGCGCCCAGCATATGGGCCTTCAGCTCGGGAATAATGGTTGCGCCGACAATAGCAATGGTATTGCGGCCATAACCGGTGGCCGTCAGGCTGGTCACCGCCGGCAACCCCAGCGCCCCGAAGTCCACCGCCAGGCCCTTGTCTGTCCGCTGGCCATACTCCCGGTAAAACCTGGCTGTCTCATATACATTGGCGGCGGCAAGCTGTTTGGTGCCGGGATTCATAATGACCAGCTTCACACTACGGCTGCCCAGATCGATACCACATTGCATAAGCTTTGCCTCCTTCTAGTAGTCTGCCAAGACTAACGCAGCATCTCCAGAAAGCTGTCAATCCGCAGCCTGGTTCTGGCATCTATTTTTCCGGGTTTATCCCCTTCAATGGTCAGAATCGGTATGTCCAGTTTCTCGCGTAAAATAATGTCCTCAATCTGGCGAAAACAGAAGCTTTGCACATAATGGACAATACCGTCCAGATTGCGCCTTTCTATCTCGGCCTCAATATCCTTAATCCGGCCAAATACACCGTACGGATAGGTATAAAGCCGGTACTGCTCAACAATATCGTCGGTAACAAACGGCATAGCAAACTGCCGCTGCACTTCATTGTACACCACCCGGGCCCCCATAGTCTCCAAATAGGGGTATAAATCAGGAAAAATCGGCGGCACACCGATAAAGCCCAACCGGAGATCATCGGTATATTCGGCGGCACTCGCCGTCTTGGTCAGGAAAGCATCCACATCTGCCTCAAAAGCAGTCAGATCACTATTAAAATCACTGCAGCTTACCTGGTACAAATGGTTATGGAAACCGCTAACCGTGTTTTCCTCCCAGGTTAGCCGGTCAATCTCAGCTACTTTCAGGCGCAGCTTATCTAACTGGCGTTTGACGGCAGCTACCGCCTCCCAGTCGGTTCCCAGGGCGCCCATTAGCTTTTCCATTTGCAATTTCAATAAATCATAATCCCGGTCATACGGATAGGCAAAGGGAATGGTCTCAACCCCTGCCAGCTCATAGGTTTCCATCAATGCGTGAGTATTGCTGCAGTCGCCCTGGGTAACGGCAATGACCTTATCAATACCGTCACCGGTATTACCATCCCGATTAACCACAATGGAATACAAGCCCTTGATCCAGCCGCAAATATTGCGGGGATACCCGGCCTCTTCGGCAGCTTCCACAAATTTTCCGGCTTCCGGGCTGGTAATAAATATATTGTTAAGGTCAACAGGGATATGCCCTGCCGCCAGAATAATTTCAACCGGCACAGTTGTTGTGATGCCGATGCGGGTCATAGTTATCTCGCCTCCAGACATGTAAGACAGAGGATAGCCTCTATCCTCTGTCTTATGGAAAGAATATTATTGCGCGGCAGCTTTTTGGGCAACCAAACCATAGTTTTTAATAATAACAATCGGCGTTTTCTGACTAGCATTACCAAACGGGTTATCTATGAGAATCCGCGCCAGTTCGGCAGGGTCAAGCCCTTGCGTCACTCCCAGCACGGCCGCCCGCTTGAGGTCATTGACATCAGCCACCGCGGCACCATGGCACCCCAGCCGCTGTTTTATGGCTTCCGCCACCCCATGGGGGTCGGCTGGCCCGTACACCAGGTGCTTATCAAAAGGCGGCATCGTGCCGGTAACATCGTCAATCAGCGCTGTCTGCCCACCAGCCAGCTGGTAAAACAAACCGTTTTTCCCCACCAGTTTGCCAAGCATGCCAATGAACATCGACCAGGCTATCCGCCAGCTGCCTTCTGCATTCATGGCACTCTGCATGCCATAGGAGCTGGATAAACTGCCTTCCTGCGGCACAAAGCGGCAAAGCACCCTGGCCAATAAGGACAGCGTCATCTCCTCCGGCCGCACAATTCGCCCCTGGGTAATGGCGACAACACTTTCAGCCACAGTTACCACATCATGGGGACCAATATCCTCTTTGGCATATTTTTCAATAATATCAACAATATCATCTTTATCGGTAAGTATCCGGGTAGGCACCGGTTGTAGCGCTAGCGCCTGCTCAGTCATATGTATTCCCCCTATCTGGCTGCAGCCTGTTCGCCGGCAGCAAGAGCCCTATGTATTTCGTCGGCCGTCATAACCAGCCGCTCTTTGTTTATATACCATGGACCGCGGGCAACCACCTGATAGACAATGTCAATAGGCATGTCTACCATATCGGCAAGTGCAGCCTTGATATCGCCTGATTTTGCCGTAAATTTCACCGTCAAAATAATCGAGCCGCCGGTATTCTTAAGAACAATGTAGGCTTCCCAGTAACCGTCACTCCGGTTAGCCTTGTCCAGCGTCAGCCGGGAATCAACCTCCACGGCGTCAAACTGTTCACAGGGCAACAAGTGCCGGGGATATACGTCCATTAAGGTACCGCCCTGGGTTCCATTATTGACAAAGGGAATCTGGCTCACAAAAGTTGCCGTATCCTCGGTGATGCCGGTCAGGCTGAAAGCGGTACGCTGGTCAACCACGAATTTGAAATTAGCATCCCCCTGGTTAGCGATAAACAGCCATATGCCAACCACCGCGCCTACCACAATAAGTAATAAAATAGCTAGAAACTCCACACTACTGCCTCCGTATCCGGGTATCATCGGACAGAAACCCTATAATTTAAACTTCTATCTATAATCCAATAAATTAACCAATTCAAACCTGAGAGAGAGTTCCTCCGCCCAGGGAAATTCAATAGCACCGGCGACAAACTGCTCAGCCCGCGGCAAATCGGCGGAAAAGCACAGCCGCACCCGTCCTTGCGCCCGCGTGGTAAGCTTGTCATGATGGGCAAGTGTAGTACGCGCCTCGGCAGCCGTTTCTCTGGCCGGGTCAATAAGCACCACATCCGGACCCATAACCTGCCTGATCACCGGAATAATAAACGGATAATGGGTACAACCCAGTATCAAGGCGTCAATCGCGGCTTCCTTGAGTGGCAGCAGATAATCGGTAACCGCACTTTCCAGCTCAGGCCCAAAAAGCTTTCCCTGTTCGATAAGGGGTACAAGCCGGGGACAGGCCTGAACCGCAACCGTTGCCGCCGGTTCTTCGGCTTTAATTGCCTGGACATGTTTACCACTGGCAATGGTAGCCGCTGTAGCCATAACGCCAATGCGCTTGTTGCGGCTGGCAGCCAGTGCCGCCCGGGCACCATAGTTTACTCCTGTCAATAAAAAGGGGACTTTGGTACCTGCTTGTTCAAAACCAATTGCTTTCATGGTATTGCAGGCAATAATCGCCAGCTTGACTTGCTGTGCAGAAAAGAAAGGTAGGATTTCATGCAAGAATCGTAAAATTTCCGCAGGCGGCCGTGAGCCATATGGAGTCCGGGCAGTATCGCCAAAATAGATAACATCTTCTCCCGGCAATAAGTTAAGCACTTCCCGGAGAACGGTAAGCCCACCCAGGCCGGAATCAAAAATCCCGATTGGCGCACTATCTCCCATGACGCCACCTCCTATCTACTTAGTCTTTCTTGGCGCCATATATAATATGCAGGCAAAGGGTACACGAACAGGTTTACGGGAAAGGCGTACTGAGTTTGGCAAAATACTTGTCCGGCAAACGGATAATCCGGCCTTGTCTGTCCGTAAAGGCGTTTTGGGTACGCCCGGTAGCCAGCAGCAGGCCGTCATGCTCTCTCAGCACCCGGTAAGTAAAAATCATTTTTACTTTTGATACTTCAGCCAAAACAGCTTCGATAAGAATACAGTCATCAAATTTAGCCGAAGCCCGGTATTTGCACGCCACATCGGTAATCGGAAAAACAATATCCTCATCCAGCATATCGGTAAGCAAAATGCCAATCTGCCGCAGATACTCCACTCTGGCCATTTCAAACCAGCGAAAGTAATTGGAGTGGTGTACCACTCCCATCAAATCGGTTTCAACAAATCTTACTTTATCCCGTACGGTAATCATACGCACATATCCTGCCTTATTTATTGATAAAAAGCTATACTTGCTGTTAGGATAAGAAAAAAAGCACGCTATCAGCATGCTGGTAGAAGAATTTATGTATTTATTGTACTCTTGATTGGACATTTTTGTCAATGCCAGATTGCGCTGCCGGGGGCAAACTCCCTCTAGCGGTAACGTAAATTTAACCTTACAATAAAATTAATGAGAATAATTCTCAAATTTTCCATACATGCTATTGACGTGACGTATCATTCACTTTATAATTTAATTGAGAATAATTTTCATTTAAGGGGTGGCAATCATGTCCGTATTTATCGTAGGTGCTGACGACTTAGGCAATATTCCCGCCAATCTCCTGAAAGCAGGCGTTAAATCAATGAAGCACTTCAAAGGACGCAAACGGGTGTCTGAAGATATTCAGATACCGGCAGACACTGATTTAGTATTAGTCTTTACCGATTACTTATCTCATAATATTGCCGAACTGGTAAAACGCAAAGCCAAGGAAGCAACACTGCCTGTAGTATTTTCCAAGCGCTCATGGAGTCATCTTCAGGAAAAACTCCAGCCCTTCATGCAATGAGCGAGCCAAATAGTTAAGCCTGGATAAATAGTATGATTTATCCAGGCTTAACTATTTGCCGCTTTAGGTAGGACTAAGAAAATGCTGAAGCGCGCAAAACATGTATACATCCTGTTGGACAGAAAGAACCTCCTGCAATTGCAGGAGGCCATAAAAGAAATGTATGTCAAAGAAAGAAGAAGAGGGAATGGCATTGCTGCCTTTCTTGGTTTAAGTTTATATCAATTACTGTTATTTGTCAATAATGATTATCCAAAATATTTCAGTGTCTTAGCCATTGACAGCTTATGCCAGCAACACTGCCAGATAAACGATACCGGCAAAAACCATCAGGCTCCCTCTTAGCGGCCATACCCGTGCTTCCGGTTTGCCGGCCTGCTGTTTTGTTGAGTTTTGAGCTAGTAACATCAATCTCACATCCTTGTCTCAATTAAATATAATTACTAATTAATATTGATTGTATTTTACCATAATTTATGCTGCATTACAAGCCTGTACAAAAAAATACCCGGCAACATCAAGTCACCAGGACAGGCAAGCAGCGGAAATATTATGGTTTTTTCTTATTGGCCGCAGGTGCGACATGGGAAAACATCCTTATAACCCAGAGAAGTATAATGGCTCCGGCAGTACTTGCAATGATGGCTCCGATGGTGCCATATGTGGTTATTCCCAAGAAGCCGAATAGATATCCGCCAATAAAAGAACCGACGACGCCTGTTGCCAGGTCGCCCCAGAGCCCAAATCCCCCGCCGCGTGAAATCATCCCGGCCAGCCAGCCGGAAATCAAGCCAATGGCCAAAAACCAAATCAATTGCATGATTGTTTACTCCTTTCGTGCAATAATGATTGTTTGCTTTCTATCGTTCCCTTTTTGTTTCCGCGCTATGCATAATTTACTTTGCAGCCTGCTGCTGCATAGCCGCCTGATGTAAGGCAGCGCCTATCCGGCTGATGTGAAAGGGTTTTACCGGCCTTCGTATAGAGTCATGGCTATTTGCCATAATATCTATGACTCTATCATGGTGTTTAAGGAGGAACGGCTCATGAATAAGGATAAACCGCTGCTGGCCGCGATAATTGGGGGACTATCGACTATCTCAGCCGAAATTATTTCCCGTATTATGCTTGCTCTCGGTATTGGCCAGTATAGTATTTATCTGCTGGACAGCCTGATCTTAACTATGAACAGGCCGAATTTTTTCCTGGGCCTTTATATTAATTTCGTGATCGGCGGACTGGTAGGACTCATATTTTATTATCTTATTAAATGTATTGGGCAGGCTAACCTAATAGTAAAAGGTGCCTTTGTGGGAATGCTTGCCACAACAATAGCGGAAATGATTTTTTCATCAGTCATTGAAGGGACCCATATCCCGCTCAGGCCCATTGGCGACTATTATCTCCATATAGTTGGATCTGCCGGTTTTGGTCTGACGATGGGTATTGCTTTTAAAGCTTACATATTCTTTAAAGATACTGCCGGCAGCAGCTCAAATTAGCCGGTATCCTCCCTTAAGAATCGGTCAGATCATCATGCAGTCTGAATGAAATAATAACAACATTGGCACCTGTACCGAAAGCAGGCGCCAATGTTGTTGAAAGTCCGAGCAGCCCCGCAGAAGCGGGGCTGCTTATTTAGGCTTTTACACCGGTTGGAACTTCCGGTTCGTCTTCATCTTTTGCTCCCCAGTAGCCGGCCAGCAATGACCCGGTAAAGTTATGCCAGACACTAAAGATGGCTCCGGGAATGGCAGCTATCGGGTCCAGGTGGGCAACGGCCAACGCCACAGCCAGGCCGGAGTTTTCCATACCGATCTCAAAACAAATTGCTTTTGATTTCTTATGATTAATTCCCACAGCACGTGACGCACCATACCCCAGACCCAAGCCCAGCGCATTATGCAAGGCAACCGCCACAAAGGCAATGCCGGCAACTACGGCAAGCTTGGCTGCGCTTAGTGCAACCACGATGGAAATAATCGCAATAATGGACAGGACGGAAACCAAGGGGATGACCTTGGCAATACGGTCAACAAAATCGGAAGCAAAGCCGCGGATTAAAATGCCTAAGGTTACGGGAAAAAGGACGATGATCAGGATATCGAGAAGCAATGCCTTGGCATCAATGGGAATAAGCGACCCTGCCAGGAATAAGAAGATATAGGGTGTCAGAATCGGAGCCAGAATGGTATTGATACTGGAAACGGTTACCGACAGCGCCGTATCACCTTTGGCAATAAAGGTCATTACGTTGGAGGCCGTTCCACTCGGACACGCGCCTACCAGAATCAGGCCTGCGGCAAGAGCCGGCGGCAAATCCAGGAGCTTGGCGACGCCAAATGCCACACCAGGCATAATAAGGCAACGCAGAAAAACACCATAAAGTACATCTTTAGGACGCGTAAATACTAATCTGAAGTCATCCAGACTCATGGTAAGCCCCATACCCAGCATGATCAAGCCCAGCAGATATGGTATAAATTTGCCGAAGGGCTTAAACGGCTCAGGCGAGAAAAAAGCGATGCCGGCAAAAATCACAACCCAGAGAGGGAACAGCTTGGTAATAAATTTAACAATTTTTTCAAATGTATTCAAGTAACTTCCTCCTTCTTATTTCAGAACAGCGCCCTTGCTGCCGGAGGTAACCAGCTTGGCATAACGAGCCAGGTAACCGGTGGTAACTTTAGGCTGCGGCGCAACCCAGGCCGCTTTACGCCGGCTCATTTCCTCATCAGAGATATTGACATTCAGTTTCCTTGCCGGAATATCAATGCTGATAAGGTCGCCGTCCTGCAATAAGCCGATAGGTCCGCCTTCCGCAGCTTCCGGCGAAATATGTCCGATGCAAGCCCCTTGTGTTGCCCCGCTGAAACGGCCATCGGTGAGCAGAGCCACCCTCAGGCCCATGCCGGTGATAACCGCCGTCGGATTGAGCATTTCCTTCATGCCGGGACCACCCTTAGGCCCTTCATAGCGAATAACAACTACATTGCCATCTTTAATCTGCCTGCCGACAATAGCTTCGATGGCCTCATCCTCAGAATTGAAGACACGGGCAGTACCTTCGAATACAAGCATGTCCTCAGCAACGGCACTTTCCTTAACAACTGCGCCATCCGGTGCCAGATTGCCGTATAATATGGCAATTCCCCCCTTGTTGCGGTATGGATTATCCACTGTCCGGATAACTTCCGCCCGCTTAATCGCCGCTGTTTCCAGCCGGTCGGCAACAGTACCCTCTACCGTCTTAGCGTCACAATGGATAATCCCGCGTTTTGCGAGTTCTTTCATAACTGCCGCCATACCGCCGGCCTCATTCAGGTCCTGAATGTGATAAGTGCCGCCAGGGCTAAGTTTAGTGATGTAAGGCGTCTTGGCACTCATTTCTTCAAACAAAGTCAGGGGCAGTTCTACCCCTGCTTCATGAGCGATAGCGGTAAGATGCAGTACCGTATTGGAGGAACCGCCAATGCCCATATCAACGGCTATCGCGTTTTCAAAGGCTTGACGGGTCAGAATGTCACGGGGTTTGAGATCTTGGTTCACCAGGTCAACAATTAATGAACCGGCCCGTTTTGCCATCATGGTCCTGACGCCATATTGCACTGCAGGTATTGTACCGTTGCCAGGTAAAGCCATCCCCAGGACCTCAGTCATACAGTTCATGGTGTTGGCGGTAAACATCCCGGAACAGGAGCCACAGCCCGGACAGGCCGATTTCTCCATTTCATCAAGCTCCTGGGCGCTTATTTTACCGGCTTCAAACTTGCCTGCCGCTTCAAACATGGTGCTGACACTAATATCACGGCCCTCATACCGTCCGGCCATCATCGGCCCGCCGCTCATCACGATCGCCGGGATATTCAGCCTGGCAGCAGCCATCAGCATGCCTGGTACGATCTTGTCACAGTTAGGCACAAGCACTAAGCCGTCGAAGCCGTGTCCGATAGCCATAGCTTCAATAGAATCGGCAATTAATTCACGGCTTGGCAGCGGATATTTCATACCATCATGCCCCATGGCAATGCCGTCACAAATTCCAATGGCCGGAAATTCAACAGCCATGCCGCCTCCGGCTGCAACCCCAAGTTTAACGGCTTCGGCAACTTTTCTAAGATGAATATGTCCGGGGATTATTTCATTAAAAGCATTTACGATACCAATCATCGGCTTGTTTAGTTCCTCAGGCGTATATCCCATGGCATAAAACAAAGAACGGTGTGCGGCCCGAGTTGAACCCTTTTTCGCAATATCACTTCTCACTCTTTGATCACTCCTTGTATTAATTTGTATTTTTATTATAATCAAATTTTTCATACTATTCTTTGAGAATGTTTCTTTTGTTTTTTAAAATCTTGTTCAAATATGGCTGCTTACCTGTAAATCATTGATAATGTATGAGATTCTTTTAAAATTTTACGGTATTTCTGTTTTTCGCAAAAAAATAAACAGGTAATGGCATTTCACCACCTGTTTATTTCTGCTTTTTTAAATAGGTTTTACGGAATTGCAGAGGGGTTATATCCATGTGATGTTTAAAGCAGGTGGCAAAATAAGCCGCATCATTAAATCCAACCCTGCCGGCAATTTCAGTTATTGTCAAATCAGTATCGCGCAGCAGTTTTTCCGCTGCCAGCAGTCGAACCTCCTGAATATAGTCAACCAGCGACTTTCCCGTATACTGCTTAAACATTTTGCTTAAATGCGACGGACTGACAAATACGGCTGCCGCAATATCCTTTAACTGTATGGGTGACTCTATGTTTTTTTCTACAAAATGTTCAACAGCCTCTACCAAAGATGCCTTTTTGGTATCGTCGGCTTTCGTCGCGGCGAAAGCCTGCTCGGCGGCGCGTGTAATGAGATTGGCAATTTCATTCGGACGAACCGGCTTTAACAAGTAGTCGGTTACACCGGCCCGAAAAGCCGTTCTGGCATATTCAAAATCGTTATACGCGGAAATAATGATAATCCGGGTGTTTTTATTCTCCTCAATAATTTGCTCAGCCACCCGCAGGCCGTCACAGCCGGGCATGCGAATGTCCAAAAGAACCAGTTCGGGATGATATTGCTGCGCAAGGTGAATGGCATCCACGCCGTTATCGGTTTCAAACACCTGCGCTACCGGCAGCTTTTCTTTATCAATAACACTTTTAACAAAGGTCCGCACCATTTGTTCGTCATCGGCTACTAACAGTTTAATTTCCCGCATGATGAGTATCTCCTGTTTTAGGAAATGACAGGCTTACGGTTGTACCTGCCTGAGGTTTGCTCTTGATTTCAAAGGTATAATTATTATTAAAATAATACTGCAGACGGTTTTTAACCGAGCTTAAGCCTATGTTATTGCACCCATGAGGTGAATCTTTTTTGTTTTCGGGATCAAAGCCGATGCCGTCATCCTGGATCGTACAATGGATATAGTTTTCTACCGCACCGATTGTTATTTTAATATTGCCCTGCCTGACTTCGCCCTCAAAGCCGTGAATAATTGCGTTCTCAGCCAGAGGTTGCAACAGCATGCTGGGGATTAGGAAGTTTTCAAGAGCTTCCTGTACATCCAGATCAATTGTCAAGCGATCACCAAAACGGGATAGTTGAATCTGCAGATAGCTGTTCAGGATTTTTAACTCCTCCGATAGTGGAACCAGTTGTTCATTCTTTTTCAGCGTATAACGCAGCAAATCAGATAAGTTCCATACAAGATTGGCGACTCGTTCCGCCCCGTCGACATACGCCATTTGCGCAATGGTATTAAGCGTGTTGAATAAAAAGTGCGGCTGTATCTGAGATTGCAATAGCTTTAAGTCCGCCTCCCGCAGGGCTTTTTCCAGCTTTGCTTTGGCTATTTGCTCTTCAATGATGGACATTTTACTGCTGTCTAATTCTTTTTGACGCTTTGCCGAAGCTACCATGTCGGTTATGCAGCTGGCTACAGTACGCATAGCTTCTGCCGACAAATATAATCTGTTTTTCAGTTCCAGCCGTATTTGAGAATATAGCCGCAACAGTTGTTCCTCCGGTATATGGAACCTGCCGGAGAGATATTTCATATTTTTCCTGGTAATGCCTTCATCGACTTTTCTCAAAAATACCTGTCCGCAGATAATGTAGCCAAAAACCTGATTGCCGCTGTATATGGGGATAATAATACTCATAATATCATTACAGCATTTGAACAAATAAGGCTTATCAAAGCAATCGATTTGCCGGCAAGCCTCTTGAATTTTGCTGGTGCAGTAGTTGGGTGAGCTGTTGTCGCTTAGCAGCTGGCAAAATTCAGGATAATTCCTGGTCCGCATGATAAGCTCGCCGTTGTTATCAAGAATTGACAGCCCCATGCCAATGACATCGGAAAACTTGCTCAGAATATCACCAAGCGCCTGATAGTCAATAAAGGCTTTAATATCTGCCCCGTCGCCGTTCAGCGGGACCGCTGCCGGTGCTTTCATGGGAACCTGAAACCCCGCCGGTGTATAGACAATAAATAATTTGAGCTCTTCAGAACCTGTATTGATAATCTGATGTTGGGAATGTGGGGGAACATGATGTATATCACGCGGATATATATCATGTTCCCTGGTCCCAATCCTTTGCTTGCCGCTGCCGGAAATTACATAAATGACCTGCTCATTATTAGAATGGACATGCAGTTCCTCAACAGTATAAGGATTGAAGGTTACAATACCGGCACATAGCCGCCCTCTCTCCAGGTTACTGGGATCCACATACCACAACGTTGTCCCCCAGTCAAAATATTGAATTTTTCCTCCGGAATCAAATTGTGTCATATTCTTGCTCCTAACCCGCAATGCAGGCAGTATTCATTAACTATTATTGTTACTATACTTTACACAACATTCCTCTGACATTCAATACTAAGCCTGACAATTCATCAAATACATACCGGCCGGCTAACCTCTTTTGTTTGATTGCCGCCAGATGCCCAGCTTTTCGGCGCCCTTAATCAATTCCTCACAGAATGCCGGATGGGCGATGCTGATAATGCGTTCTGCCCGCTCCCAGGTAGAACGCCCTGCCAGATCGGCAATTCCCCATTCGGTTACCAGATAATGCGCCTGGGTACGGGGGTTTGTAACCACCGCACACTCGGGCAGATGGGGCTGTATCCGGGAGTGCATTTGCCCGGTTCGCTTATCGGTGAAGGTAGAAGTAAAACAGATAAAGCTTTTTCCTCCCTTTGACAGATACCCGCCGGTTAAAAAATCAAGTTGGCCGCCGGTACCGCTAATTTGACGGCTTCCCGAGGTTTCTGACGTGACTTGGCCAAACAGGTCCACTTCGATACAGTTGTTAATGGTTACAAGATTATCATTTTGGGCCATCGTATGAGGATCATTCGCATAATCGATAGGCATAGACGCCAAGGTGGGGTTGGCATTAACCCAGTCATACAGTTCCCGGCTGCCGGCGCAAAAAGAAAATATGCCCTTGCCGGTGTCAATATTTTTGGCCAAATTTGTTATTTTGCCAGCCTTAGCCATGGTCATAAATGCATCCACCAGCATCTCGGTATGCATGCCCAGGTTTTTCAAATCCGACTCGGCGATCATTGTCCCCACCGCATTGGGAAGTGCGCCAACACCTAACTGAATAGTTGCGCCATCCTGAATGTTATCCAGAATAATCGCTGCAATTTTTTTATCTACGGCGGAAACAGCTGCCGGGGCAATTACAGGCAGTTCCGGGTTGTCGCCTTCAACAATAAAATCAACCGCACTGATGTGTATGCAGTTCTCCCTGCCGCCGGCAACAACAGGAAGCCGCTCGTTTATTTCCAAAATAACAATTTTCGCTTTTTCGGCAATGGCTTTGGAAGCAGAGTTGGTTAAAGAAAAACTAAAATTTCCCTGTGCATCCATTGGCGCGACGGTAAACATAGCCACATCCACTTCCAGACTTTTTCGGTAGAACAGCGGCATGTTCCGGTAAATCATCGGGATATAATGACATAACCCCTGATCACTCAGCTTTCTTTCATAGCCGCTCAGATGCCAGCTATTATAACAAAAATGTTCCCGCTCAGGATCTACCTCAACAATATGTAACGGTTGCAGGGCAAGTCCTCCCCGCACCTTAACGTCTTTCAATCCGTCTTTGCGGGCGGCCAGCGCTTTATCCAGCGTGACCGGCTGCGCCAAACCGAAATTGTAGTCAACCCAGTCGCCGGCTTTCACGACACTTACAGCCTGCCCGGCAGAAACCAGCTTTGCCCGGTATTGCTCCATTAATCCCATAATTACTTCACTCCTTGTATGATTGGCTTAGCCGCTGTTACAGCCAGGACATAGGATTCTCCTGACCGGCAAGGCTGACAAAGGTAATAAAAAGCGGAGAGCCGGTTGGATCTGTACATCCAAACTCAAGTCCTCCGCTTCTTCCATGGTCACTGACTAGTTGGCAGCTTGCTTGGCCACACATTGCGCGCCACGGGTGGCGGCATCCATATTGGCTTCTGCTACTCCTGGTTTACTGCCAAACTGTTTTTCTAAAACCTTTTGCAGAAAACTTTTATCAACAATCTCAGTTGCGCCAGCCAAAGCTCCGAGCGCAATCATATTGAGAAAACGAATATTACCGCACTCAGTCGCAATCTCATTCATCGGCACATAATATACCTGAATATCCGTACGGGTGGACTGCCGCTCTATCAGGGAACTGTTAATGATCAGGACCCCTCCCGGCCGGACAGCTGCCTCGAATTTATCCAGGGACGGTGCATTCATCACAACCAGCGCCGTTGGTTTGGTCACAATAGGGGAACCTATTTCCCCGTCAGCGATAATCGTCGAACACGACGCAGTTCCGCCGCGCATTTCCGGACCATATGCCGGAAACCAGGATACTTCTTTGCCGGCAAGCATTCCTGCATAAGCCAGCAAACGTCCGGCCAGCAATACGCCCTGGCCTCCAAAACCAGCAAATGTTACTTCATGCATCATGTCAGCAATTCTCCTTATCTTTAATGATCCCCAGCGGGAATACCTGCGTCATGGTCTCATCAACAAATGCATTTGCTTTTACCGGCGTCATCCCCCAGTTCGTCGGACAGGTGGCCAGAACTTCCACCATAGTAAAGCCATCGCCCCGCAGCTGCCGTGTAAAAGCCTCTTTGATGGCGGCTTTCGCCTTAGTAAGATGAGCCGGGGTATTAACGGCTACCCGGGCTAGATACTTGGCCCCATCCAGGGTGGCCAGCATTTCCGAAACCCGCATCGGCGACCCTGCTTCCTCAACTTTCCTGCCGAACGGCGAGGTGGCTGTAGTTTGCCCCTCTAAGGTAGTCGGTGCCATTTGACCGCCAGTCATTCCATAAATGATATTATTTACGAATATTGTGGTAAACTTTTCTCCGCGCAAAGCGGCATGCACAATTTCAGCACAGCCGATAGCAGCCAGGTCTCCGTCCCCCTGATAAGTAAATACCACCGCATCGGGATGGACCCGCTTCACGGCGGAAGCGATAGCCGGCGCCCGTCCGTGCGCTGCCTGAACCGCATCCATATTAAAATACTGATGCGCATTTACCGAACAGCCTACCGGCTCTACCAGAATCGCTTTATCCAGCACACCCAGTTCGGTGATTACTTCTGCCACAAGTCTGTGCACAATTCCGTGATGACAGCCGGGACAGTAATGGGTCGGAGTATCCAGGAGGCCTTCGGTTATGGCAAATATTTTTTCCTCCATCCTAGTTTCCTCCTTTGTTCATAATCTGCACGATTTGGTCGTATATTTCATCCACAGTGGGGATGTTGCCCCCTGTTCTCCCATGGAAGTGAACCGGTTTTTGGCGGCGGGTAACCCGTTCCACATCTTCGATCATTTGCCCGGAGCTTAATTCAACAACCAGAAAGGCCTGGGTATTTTTCGCCGTTAGCTGAAATAACGCCTCTTCAGGAAACGGGAAGAGGGTAATCGGACGAAACAGCCCAACCCGCAACCCCTTTGCCCGCGCTTGCATTACCGCCGATCTGGCAAGCCGGGCACTAATCCCATAGGCCACAAGAATAAGCTCGGCATCTTCTGTATATAACTCTTCATAACGAACTTCCTGTTGCTCCAGCAACTTATATTTGCGCTGCAGCGAGCGGTTATGCTCCTCCAGGGTGTCCTGATCAAAGCATAAGGTTTTTACTACATTGGGTTCCACTCTTCCCCTGCGGCCGGTAACGGCCCATTGCTTCTCCGGCTTGGCCTGCAGGCTGACTTCCAGGCTGACCGCTTCCATCATTTGACCCAGAGCGCCATCTGCCAGCAATAAGGCCGGGATACGGTACTTATCGGCCAGCTCAAAGCCAAGTATGGTCAGATCAAACATTTCCTGGACACTATTGGGCGCCAGGACCAGCAGGCGATAGTCGCCATGGCCGCCGCCTTTTGTCGCTTGAAAGTAATCTGCCTGACCGGGCTGGATGGTCCCCAGTCCGGGGCCGCCCCGCTGCACATTTACCAAAAGGCAGGGTAGTTCGGCTGCCGCAATGTAGGATATGCCTTCCTGCTTCAAACTAAATCCCGGACTGGAAGACGAGGTCATTGACCTGACACCGCACGCCGCGGCTCCATAAACCATGTTGACAGCGGCCACTTCGCTTTCCGCCTGAAGGTATACCCCGCCGCGCTGCGGCAATTGTTTGGCCATATATTCAGGAATCTCGCTTTGCGGCGTAATAGGATAGCCGAAATAGTACAGACAGCCTGCACGGATTGCCGCCTCGCCGATGGCCTCATTGCCCTTCATTAAGACTCTTTCACTCATTACACTACCTCCTAGTCCTTAAAGATTTCAATTACCGTGTCAGGGCACATCCTGGCACAAATAGCACACCCGATACAGTCATCATCATTCAGGCAATGTGCGGCAAGATAGCCCTTGCTATTAAAAACCGCACTTAATTCTAAAATTTTCTTGGGACAAACAGATACACACAATTCGCAGGCCTTGCATTTTTGAGAGTTGAACACCGGCCTTGGCATAATCTATCGCCTCGCTTTCCTTTAGGATTTGTTGTTGGATTTTTCTTAACTTTCTGTTTTGATTGTAGCACCATTTAAAACGAATAAAAAATATCTGTTTTGTCTGGATACCATACCTTTTAAGTTTGTTTATTTTACATAAAAAAGCCAGGATTCCTATCTGAAATCCTGGCTTTTTTATGGTTCATACGTTTAGCAGCTTGAATGTAACAGGGGTTATACGGTAAGCTAATACTATACCCTGCAACAGCAGCTAAATTGCAGCGGCAATACATTCTATACTACTGCCGTGCACTGTTTTATTCTTTTCTGGGTAAAGGGGAGGTTATCATGGATATACGTCAACTGCGCTATTTTCTGGCGATAGCTAAGGAAGAACAAGTTACGCGTGCCGCGAGAACACTTAATATGGAGCAGCCCCCGCTAAGCCGGCAGCTAAAACTGATGGAGGAGGAGCTTGGTGTAAAATTGTTCGACCGTGTAGGCAGAGAGTTATTTTTAACTAAGGCCGGGACGGTTTTTGAAAAAAGGGCCAAAGCTCTGGTTCAGCAGCTGGAGGAAACTGTACTTGAGATAAAAGAGATCGAACAGGGAATTCGCGGCACCCTATCCATCGGCTCTACCTTTTCTTGCATATCGCTGCTGCCTATTCCCATCAAGAAATTCCGTGACGAATACCCGGAAGTTACCTTTACCATCCTGGAGGGAGATCAATATATCCTTGGCGAATGGATTCAAAGCCGTGTTATCGAACTGGGGATTACCCGATTGCCCCTGGAATCAAATTACGAGGCCGATACATATTCGACTCTCCCCATAAAATCAGACCCGTTTGTGCTGGTGCTGCCGAAACAATGGGACTTGAGTAAATCCAGACAGTCAATCAGCATCAAAGACCTGGCTGATATGCCGCTCTTATCTTTAAAAAGCGACAAAGTAACGAAATTACATGAAAAAATAGTTTACGAATGCAGGCAGTTTGGCTTTGAACCCACAATTGTCTGCGAATGTCCCAGTGTTGCCATCCTCATTTCGCTGGTTGTCGCCGGCATCGGCGCAACCATCCTGCCAAAATCGGTAATGAGCTCTTTTCCACTGTTGGAAATCGAAATGATGGACATTGACGACACCGGCTTTCAATATGAAGTCGGGGTTGTCTGGCTGCAGAACCGGTATCTGTCTAAAAGTGCCCGCCACTTCATTAAACTCTTGCAATTTTCGTAATGACGATTTGGAAATTATGAGGAAAAAGGCAAAACAAAAACCGCCCCATGAGGCGGCCTATGGTATAATATGTAAAGGACGGGTTTGCGGCCCGTCCTAAACTGAATACGGGAGGTGAAACCATGCACTTGAAGATTTCCGATTTCGAGATCACAATCTCAAGTGAATTCGCGCTAATAATCTTCTGGATTATGAAGCAACTAAGCGGCTAACCTCCGGTATTCACCGACCACTCTTGTTGCGAGCAAGGGTGGTTATTATGTTTCTATGACTATTATAACCTATTTATGACAGGATTACTACAAAAACTAATCATTATGGCTATCTGTTAATCATAATGATTAGTTTGCGTGTAAAAAGCGCCTTTCATCTCAATAATTTAACGGAGGAACCGAATAGTTAAATCCGGCAAATAATGCACTAATGTAGAAAACACCTCTGATTTGAATCTCTCATCCTTAAGCATGGCTTCGAGAGCGCTACGCTCAACGGTCATATACGGTTTAACAACTCCTAATAGGGGATGGTGAATTTCGGATTCTAAAACACCGCTCTTTACCTCAGCAATGTCTATGCCATTTGTGATAAAAGTATACGTCCCGGCGACTGCACCATTTTCAGTAACCTGCATCCCCACCATGTTTCTCCGTCCGGCAAATACTCGTTCCATCATTGTAAACATGGTCGGATGGTTTTCCCTGAAACTCTTAATCACCTCGCGCCTAAAATTCACTAAATCATTTTGGACTAAAGTATCTAAACTCATCATATTCCCTCCAATTCGTTTATACGAGTTTATAGTTTCCTTTTTGGCTAAAAACATCCTCATTTTAGTATAATATATTAAATTAAACATAAAGGAGATTTTTTATGGATAGCATATTGTCCACACTCCAATATAACCCCTGGCTGCTTGCTTTAATTACTGTATGGAGTATAACCTGGAAGGCTATAGCTACCTGGCATGCCGCCCGTAATAGTCAATTAGGCTGGTTTATTGCACTATTCATTATTAATACTATTGGCGTGCTGGAAATTATCTATCTTGTCTTCTTTTCGAAAAGAAAACGTTAATAAAGAGATACTACAAACTTCTATATGTACGTTGCTACCCACCCTCAATAATGCTACAATGAGAATACACGAAAGGACGGTGATCAACACGGAGGAATTGCTAAAACAGATTATCGCTCGACTTGACCGCATGGAAGAAGGTCAACAACAAACTAATACACGCCTTGATCGTATAGAGTCCGATTTGACCGACCTAAAAACCTCTTTCAGCAACATCGAAGGTCAGCAGCGCGAAAACACTGACTATATCAAAGCCCTGCTGCACCGAACTGAAGAATTAAATGCCCAAACTCACAGCATCGGTCATGGACTGAATGTCTTGACCGGCAAAGCGGCTACCAAAGAGGACGTTGCCGATCTGTCTGCCCAGTTCCGAGTATTGAATGACCGGCTGTTTAGGCAGGAAGTCGAAGTAGACAAATTAAAAGCAGTAAAGTAGTCTTTCCGGCCATGCGCCGGTTATTTTTTTGCCTTGTAGGCGGGATAATTATTTCTGACTCCTGAAGTATATTTCTACTTAACAAAATATGATATTACCCCACGGATTACCCCATAAACAAAAATCAGGCATTTGCACTATATCTGCAAATGCCTGATTTTCCTTATGGTGCGCCCGGCAGGAATCGAACCTGCGCTCCCGGCTCCGGAGGCCGGTGCTCTATCCCCTGAGCTACGGGCGCGTTATCGTGACTTCAGCCACGAATAAGATTATAACACACCAACGGCGCTCTGTCCAATCTATTTATTATATTTTTTTCTTGCATTTTTTTACAGCCACTACTGATCACCTACTGATCACTTAGTATCAGCAGGAGTCTGGCAATAAGGGCATACCCGCCATTCACGGTTAAGCTCCTGGCCGCACGAAGTGCAAGCAGGCTTTAATGAAAAACCGCAATACGGACACATTTTAAAATCGTCTTTTACCCGGCGGGCGCACATGGGGCATTTGATGGTTTCTTCCACCGGCACTGCCTCAACATCGATCACTTCTTCAATCCGTTTGGGCGGTACCGGCTGTTTTCTGCCAAGCAGCAGGTATAGCGGTAAAAATATATACAGCGCCGCTAAGGTGCCGACAGACCATAACAGAGCGGTAGTCAAATCATGGCCGCGGCCTCTGGCGTCATTATATACCCAATAGGCAGCAATTGCACCAATTAACAAACTTAATGTCATCATAAAACAGTTCCCCCTTAACCGGCATATGTACAATTATAGCATGTCCCAGCCAGGGGGTAAAGAAAACACGGCTTGCACCAGGTTTACAGCAAAGCGCAAGCCGCTATTGTTACACTGTGGGTCCTGTTTGCCAGGGATATTGTGTATACGGATGTAACAGGAAAATGTTATGTTCTGTACGTATCTTGTTACCTTGCCACCGCCACAGACATTCGGGTACCACTACCGAATGAATGGGCAGCCTTAAGCGTTTCGACACAGCCTCTGTTAACTCAATACCTTGTTGAATATGATGATGGGCTGTGTCATTACCCAGATTGGTGTTGCTGATTAGACTGGATATTTTAAGTCCGCATGCATTTTCAATCCGGTGATATACTTCCACTACGCCTTCAACCGTACTGGTATAAGGACGTAATGCGTTTATCACCAGCATAGCCTGATATGGGCTATCTGCAATCTTCTCAAAAAATTGTCCCAGTACGATGGCAGAATCTCCTCCGCCAACATCCATTACCACTCGGTAATCCTTCTGACAGAATACTTTATTTAAATCCTGAGGAAGTACAGGCAGCTCCGCGTTGGTTAGCCTTTGATCTGCTGCTATAACCTCTACTCCCCGCTGTTCCAGTAAGGCCCTATGCTCACGGCTATGGAAGTAGGGCTTTGCAATATCCATATCAACAAGTGCTGTCTTGTAGCCCAGCTTCTTTATTTTTACCGCATAATTTATTGCCAGCTCCGTTTTCCCGCTGCCATACTCGCCAAGAAATATCTTTACTTTAGGACCACTGTTATAAAATATACTCTTGTCACTTCTATCTTCCATCCGGGTTCACCACCTTATCTTATTAATATAGGCAGGGAAACAGTCTGAGTCATGTTTTCCTGCCTATAACTATTGCACAGCAACTTATTAATTGCTATATTTTAAACTACTTGGAATTTTTGCTGTCATGTACAAACTGTACGCCGCGCATAACTGCCTGCATGTTAGGTTCAACCACTTCCGGTTTTTTGGCAAAATTTTTAGCAAGCGTCTTTCTGACTTCTTCAAGGGGAACCATGTCTGTCGCACCAATCAATGCCCCTAAGGCAACCATATTGGCATAGCGGGCATTGCCGACTTCCAGGGCAAGTTCGTTTAGCGGCACGCAATAAGCGGTTACATCATCCCGTGAAGCGGAAACCTCAATCAGGGATTTATTGATTATTACCACTCCGCCGGCTTGAACGGTTGGCTCAAATTTTTCCAGCGAAGGCTGATTCATTGCAACCAAAACCGTTGGCTGCGATACAACCGGTGAGGCAACTTCAGCATCTGAAATAATCACCGAACAGGATGCAGTGCCGCCGCGCATTTCCGGACCATAGGCAGGCATCCAGGATACTTGCTTGTCAGCCAGCATACCGGCATAAGTTACCAGACGTCCAATGAGTAATACTCCCTGCCCGCCAAAGCCAGCACAAATTATTTCATGTGTCATTATTGTTTTCCCTCCGAATTCTTAAAAACTCCCAGGGGGTAGTAGGGCATCATGCTTTCTTCAACAAATTTATTTGATTTGAGCGGACTCATCCCCCAGTTCGTCGGACAAGTAGACAACACTTCTACAAAGGAAAATCCTTCACCACGAATTTGTCTGGTAAAAGCTTCTTTAATTGCCGCTTTGGCTTTGTTAACATTTGCCGGTGTGTTTACCGCAACCCGCGCGATATACTGTGGTGCTTCCAGTGTGGCCAGCATTTCCGATACCCTCATCGGTTTACCGGTTAACTCCTGCTTGCGCCCATAAGGTGAAGTTGCCGTAACCTGACCCACAAGCGTCGTGGGAGCCATCTGCCCGCCGGTCATACCATAAATAGCATTATTGATAAATATTGCGGTAAAATTTTCACCACGCATGGCAGCATGAACGATCTCCGCACAGCCAATGGCCGCCAGGTCACCATCTCCCTGATAGGTAAATACCACCGCCTCAGGCTTCACCCGCTTAACCGCAGTAGCCACCGCCGGCGCCCGCCCATGTGCAGCTTGAATGGCGTCAAAATTAAAATAGTTATGAGCAAGAACAGAGCACCCTACCGGATCAACCAGTATTGTCTTTTCAAGAACATCCAGTTCCTCAATTACTTCCGCAATCAGCCTGTGAACAATGCCGTGATGACAGCCAGGACAATAATGAGTTGGTGTTTCTTTTAGTCCCTTAGTAATGGCAAACAGTTTTTCCTGCATCCTACTTTCCTCCTTCAGCGACAATCTTCAATATTTCTTGATACAGTTCATCGGTGGTTGGCATATTGCCGCCTGTACGACCATAGAAATGCACGGGTTTCTGGCACCGTATAGCCAGTTCAACGTCTTCAATCATCTGCCCGGTACTAAGCTCAGTCACCAAAAAGGCTTTTGCTGTTTGAGCTACCCGCAAGAGCTCAGCCGAAGGGAACGGCCAAAGCGTAATGGGTCTTACCAGTCCAACTTTATATCCCTGCGCACGGGCCTTGTCTACAGCCGACTTGGCAATCCGTGACGTAATACCATAGGCTACAAGCACCAGTTCAGCATCATCTGTATAAAACTCTTCACAGCGAGTTTCCTGCTGTTTGACGGCAGCATATTTTGCCTGCAAATCCCGGTTGGTTTGCTCTGATGCATCGTTATCAAATGACAAGGTGTTGATAACATTAGTGTCTTTTCTACCATTACGGCCAGTAATGGCCCAGGGCTTTTCCACTTGCAGCGCGGGTTTTACTTCTGTAGAAACGGCCTCCATCATTTGTCCCAGTGCACCATCTGCCAGAATAAGTACCGGAATCCGGTATTTATCGGCCAAATCAAACCCTTCAACCGTCAGGTCAAAGATTTCCTGGACGCTATTAGGAGCTAAAACGAGCAAACGATAGTCGCCATGGCCGCCGCCTTTGGTTGCCTGGAAGTAATCGGCTTGACCCGGTTGAATTGTGCCAAGCCCGGGGCCGCCGCGCTGAACATTCACCAATAGGCAAGGCAAACTGGCTGCGGCAATATATGAAATGCCTTCCTGTTTTAAACTGAAGCCCGGACTTGAGGAGGAGGTCATAGCCCGTACCCCGACCGCTGCCGCTCCGTAGAGCATGTTGATTGCTGAAATTTCACTTTCGGCCTGCAAATATACGCCGCCAACTGTCGGCAGTTTTTTGGCCATAACTTCAGGAATCTCACTTTGCGGTGTTATCGGATACCCGAAGTAATACCGGCAGCCTGCAAGAATTGCAGCTTCGCAGATAGCCTCATTACCCTTCAAAAGGATTTTTTCACTCATTTATGTCAACTCCTATATGTTTTATTTATAAATGGAGACTTGATTCAGATAGGGTTTTAACCCCATCTGAATCCTAGTCGGAATTATCCAGGGGCTTACTCGCTCTTAACCCCCGCTTATGGAAGCGGGAGTCTTAGAGCGAGTTAGCCATCGGATAAATTTCGATTACAGCGTCAGGACACATTCTGGCGCATAACATACAACCGATACAGGCATCGTCGTCATTACAGCGTACAGTACAATATCCCTTCTTGTTGTAACTATCGCTAAGCTCTAAGAGCTTCTTGGGGCAAGCCTGAATACACATTTCACAGGCTTTGCATTTTTCGGTGTTAAACACAGGTCTAGGCATAATTATCTCCTTGTATTATAGAGTAGTAGTTATTAGAGCCCCTCTCCAAGGGCTATATGCTACACTGTAAAGGATGCTGTGGATTGGTTTTATCTCCTACCACCAGATGGTTCAAGAGAGGCTCCAACCGCAGCCCTTTGCAGGTTTGTTAATCAGTTAGATACCGCCAGACGGTTGATGTAGAACAAGGTTACAAGAGCAAAGTGTTCTGTGGGTACAGCATCAAATAATACCGTTGGAGGTCTTGCTATGATTTGTGTCGGGATTGATGTCGCTAAGGATAAACACGACTGCTTCATCATCAGTTCGGAGGGTAAAGTCCTTGCAAATGTGTTCACCATCCAAAACAGCATGGAAGGATTTGGCTACCTGTTGGAAAAAATCCGTGCCTGTTCTTTGCCCCTGGACAAAATAAAGGTAGGGCTTGAGGCTACCGGACACTACAGCTACAACATTCTCGGGTTTCTCCTTGACAATGGTCTGGACACCTATGTCATTAACCCCTTGCACACCAATCTTTACCGGAAAAGCCTCACCCTGCGAAAGACGAAGACTGACCGTGTCGATGCGCGAACAATTGCGGCTATGCTCATGTCTGATGTGGGCCTCAAGCCCTACACAGACACAGCTTACCACAATGAGGAGCTAAAGTCACTCACCAGATACCGGTTCGACAAGGTGAAGGTACGCGCTAAGCTGAAGTCCTCAATTGCCAGGCTGGTATGCATCCTGTTCCCGGAGCTGGAAAAGCTGGTATCGTCACTCCATATGGCCTCTGTTTACGCCTTGCTCGATGAGTTCCCGGGGGCTAAGCAGATTGCAGCGGCACATCTGACGCGGCTCACCCATTTGCTTGCCGAATCCTCCAAAGGCCGTTACGGACGGGACAAAGCCATAGAGATACGTGAAGCCGCCAGGCAATCGATTGGCTCTGTGACGACCGCGAAATCACTGGAACTGCGGCATACCATCCGGCTCATCCGTGAACTCGATGCCGAGATTGCGGAAATTGAACAGGTCATCCAACGCATCATGGACAAGATGCTTTCGCCTATTACCACGATTCCCGGCATTGGCTACAGGATGGGGGCTATGATTCTGTCTGAGGTGGGTGACTTTTCACGCTTTGATTCCCCTGACAAGATTTTGGCCTATGCCGGCCTGTCGCCCTCTACCTACCAATCCGGGCAGCTTAAAAATTGCTATGCCCATATGGAGAAGCGCGGCTCCAGATACCTACGCTATGCCATCTTCAATGCCACAAAATTTGTTTGCCTTTGGGACCCTGTCTTTGCCGCTTACCTCGCCAGGAAACGCGCCGAGGGAAAGCATTACAATGTGGCCATCTCTCATGCTGCCAAGAAGCTGGTCCGGCTCATTTATGCTCTGGAGAAATCCGGCGAGCCTTATCGTCTGGCAGCCTGATTCTCTCTCGATAGCCCGCATGGCGTCCTGTGGACGTCTGTTTTGCTATACCCTTTTTTGAACCATCTGTTTTTTGTCCTCCATCCTCAAATTCGGGCTTGACTTTTAATAGTTAGTCTCTCTTAATAAAAACAGCTATTTATCCGGCGACTTGGCTTCAGACGAGGTTGAAGCCCCGCCTGAAGCTAAAGTCTGTATTATCAATAACGACAGGACCTTACCCTTGACAAGCGGCAATTCTAGCCAGATGTCCCATCGGTGGAATCCTTAATTTTTCTTGAATGCAGTGAGCAACCTGCAAGATTTTTTCATAATTTAGCCCGGTGGCAATATCCATCTTATGCAGCATATTAACCAAGTCCTCGGTAGCAATGTTGCCAGCTGCTCCCGGCGCAAACGGGCATCCCCCCAGGCCAAATGCCGCTGTTTCAAACCGTGTCACGCCAAGACTGAGTGCAGTGACAACATTTGCAAGTCCCATACCTTGCGTATCGTGTATATGCAAAATAAACGAAAGCTGTGAGTACTTTTGCGTTAACGGCTTCAGCAAGGCTTCCATTTGCAAAGGAGCCGCCGTACCGATCGTATCTGCCAGCACAATATCGTCCGCTCCGGCAGCCAATCCTGCTTCAATCAGACTGATAACCTGCCCTGGTTCTACCTTGCCGGCAAAAGGGCAGTCAAATGCGGTCGCCACTGCCAGACGCACCTTGCAATCGCCTTTGATTTTACAAACTTCAGTTAATGCGGCAACCGATTGCTCGATAGTTTGCTTGGTGTTTTCCAGGTTGTGTTTCTCACTGGCCGAAATAACGAAGGTAATTGCGTCAGCACCGGCTTCTATTGCCCGTTGTGCGCCGAATAAATTGGGGGCAAGGGCAATAAAACTAACCTTGCCTGCATGTTTTTCTTTGACAGTCTGTAACACTTGAGCGGCATCTGCCATTTGTGGTATCGCTTTGGGATGAACAAAAGATGTTGCCTCAATCCATTTAAAACCGCAACCTACTAATTTATCAATAATCTCTATTTTGGTCTCAGCCGGAATGGGTGTTTTTATATTTTGGAATCCGTCTCGCGGACAGACCTCAATGATTTCAACCTCTTGCGGGAGCTTCAAAATGATCGCCTCTTTCATCTGTCTCTTATCAATAACCACTTCACAAAACGCTAAATTACACCGTTTGTTTTTAATTCAGCCAGCTGCTGTTCATCTAAATTCAAAAGTTCCTTGTAAACTTCGATATTGTCTTGACCAAGATCTGGTGCAATAGTTCTGACGGTCGCAGGAGTAGCCGACAGTTTAAACGGGGTTCCTGTAACTTTAACTGTTCCTGCTTTAGGATGCTCTTGCTCAACAAACATTTCCCGGTCGATCGCAATATGCGGATCTACTGCCACTTGACTAATGTCATATACCGGTGCGGCCGGTATTCCGGCTGCCAGGCAAGCCTCCACAACCTCGTTAGTCGGCTTGGTCCTTGTCCAATTTTCAATCTGCTCTTTAACTGCAACATGGTTTTTCAAACGGTCCCGGATACGCAGGAACTGGGGTAATTCTGCAATTTCCGGTTTTTCAATAACTCCGCACAGTATTTGCCAGAACTTGTCGTTTGCCGCGCCAATAACACAACTGCCGTCAAGACACTCAAAGGAGTCATACGGATAGGTTGATTCATAGCGATTACCAATCCTTTGGGGAAGATAACCGTCAGCCAAATACAGCATATTGACATTGCCCATAGCAGATACCCCCGCATCTACCAGCGCCACATCAACCTTTTGGCCGATACCTGTTCTTTGACGATAGTTCAAAGCTCCCAGTACCCCAATCGCCATAAACAACCCGCCTAATACATCGCCGGTTGCTGTGCCGGTGCGTGTGGGAGGTCCGCCTGGCCAACCGGTAGTGCTCATTAATCCACTCATGGCTTGAGCGATAATGTCATAACCCGGGCGCTCCTTATAGCGGCCATAATGACCAAAACCGGAGATACAAGCATAGATAATCCCAGGATTGATTTCCTTCAGCACATCATAACCAAGCCCCAGCTTTTCCATAGTGCCTGGCCGATAGTTTTCTGTAACAATATCAGCCTTTTTTACCATTTCTTTAAACATTTCTTTTGCTTTTGGATCTTTTAGGTTTAAGGTAATACCTCTTTTGTTACGATTATTGGTAATGTAGTAAATGCTTTCTTCATTTTTAAACGGGCCAAAATGGCGGGTGTCATCACCCTTGACAGGCTCTTCAATCTTGATTACATTTGCTCCCATATCAGCCAACAGCATCGTACTGTAGGGTCCTGCCAAAACTCTTGTCAAATCCAGTACCGTTACCCCTTCCAGGGCACCGGGTGTCATTGCATTTGCTAACATACGTTTTCCCCCTGATGTGTATAAATTTTATGTTCTAGGTCCGTGCTACCGGATCTTCAACAGGCTCAACAATGGTTGCAACAACAGCCAAACAGATGAATGAACCAATTGCTAAAGCCAAAAATACTGCATCCCAATTAAATTTATCTAAAATCATGCCGACAAATAACGGTGCTCCTGCTCCGCCCAATTGTCCGCCAGTATTGACAATACTAAAAGCAACCGGATAGCTTTCTTTATTTACACGTCCCATCGGATAGGCCATAAAGGCCGAATAGCCCAAAGCAAGCAAGAATCCTGTTGCGAACAGCAATATTGCCAGCAGGGTGGCATCAGCAGGCGCATTGATCAGTGAATACATCATGATCGTTGTCGACAGAGCGGTGACCATCATCATCGGTTTACGACGCTTGTTTAGAATGTTATCCGAAACCCAGCCGCCGACAAAATTGCCTGCCACAGTCCCGGCAAAAGGCGCAGATGAAACGAAAGCCGTTTTCATAATCGCAAACTGCTTTACTGTAACCAGATAAGTTGGCAGCCAGGACATCAGCACACTTACAATTCCCACCATAAAGAAATAACCAATAGCAGCCCCATAGATGTCCCAGCATTTAAATACCTGCGACGAATTTGTAAGAGGATTGACCTTCTTGGCACGAACAAGCTTATCTACCCACCAGAGCTTGTATTCACGCTTTTTTTCTTCTTTTTGCACTACCGAAGTATCGGCTATATATTCGGCCTCAGCTGCCGAAACAAATTTGCTATCAGCCGGCTTATTAGTTACCAATAAGTACCATACAATCGCTAATAGCATTCCAGGCACCATAAATGCATAAAAAATTTCCCGCCAACCCCAAACTGAAATAATCCAGGCACAAAGCGGCGGCACAATTAGAGGACCAACTTTGGATCCGGCAAGAAAAATACCTGATGCTGTACCTTTTTCCTTAGCGGGAAACCAATTATTAATCGCAGTTGTACAGGCAATCGCCACCGGTGCTTCGGCTACCCCCACCCCTACGCGTAAAGCTTTAAGCGCAAAAGCAGAATTTGCCATACCGATCATCCCTGTAAACAGGGAGGTGAATAACATGCCTACCGAAAACATTGTCCGCATACCAAACTTTTTAACCAAGAAACCTGAAGGAATCTGCATAAGCGCATACCCTGCAAAAAACAAGCTGATGATAGCTCCCGCCTCAGTATTACTCATGGCAAACTCTTTCCGGAGATAAGGCAAAGCAAAACCAATATTTGCCCTGTCAGCATTTGCTACCGTATAGAGTATAAAAAGCAATGCCATGACAACCCAGCGGTACCCACTTTTTTTCTCCTTCATTTCGAAACCTCCATTTTTTAATCTAGCAGTACAAATATGTTGCAGTACCTTGCAGTATGTCCTACTTTACATTTGTCACTCCTCTCTACCCATGCTCCATAAAGTAGACTTAGCTTCAGGTGGGGTTTTAACCCTATCTGAAGGTTAGTCGCCCTTATCCAGGGACTTAGTCGCTCGCCTGTGCCCGTAGGGGTATACTCCCACCTGGAGAGGTGGGAGTCTTAGAGCGAGTTAGTCATCGGATAAGCTGCAGCTATATCATAATCAAGCAAGAATCATGCCAACTTACAAACAGCCTGTTTTAGGCTTTTTTGCGCCAAAAACAACAAGAAGAGAAGCTCATTTATGAGCCTCTCTTCTATAGTCAAGGCCCACGCATGAGCTTGAGCCTGACTTATCTTTTAATCATAATTTTGTATAGTATTAATTTTCTGGCATCCAAACCCCAGCGATTTATAAGTAAAATCATAAAGTCTTCTTAACCAAGACTTTATCTGCCATTGTTGGCATGAAAAATGCTTTAATTATTTGTAATGATATAATGATACTAATGCACATAAACAGTATTTTAGATGAAAAGTTGTTATAACTCATCGCCGGAAAGAGGGTGTCTGTGTGAACCGTATTATTTTCATATCTTCTTATAAAGAATTATCTGCTATGGCACAGTCAGTGGCGAAAGAGCTGGGACTAACAGTAGAATTCTATGAAGGGTGGCTGGACCAAGCCAGTAAAATCATTGAAAACTTAAGCGGCCCGCCAATTGATATACTTATGAGCCGTGGCGGAACGGCCAAATTCCTGGCTGAAAAATTTCCCATCCCCGTCATCCCTGTCAATACAGGACCTTATGAAATTTTAGATGCACTAAATGAAGCCAGGCAATTTCGCAAAAATATTGCGATAACATCGTATGGAGAGCGGTATATAGGGTTGCCACTCATGGAAAAGGTATTAGATATTTCTATTACAGAAGTTATAATTACTGATTTAAAAACGCTGGAACAGCAAATTGCTTCCCTTGCTTCGGGAAATTACTGCGTTGTTGGGGGAGGGCCCTCGGTTGCCTATGCCCAAAAATTTGGCTTGCCCAATGTTTTTCTAAAAACCAATCGCGCAACATTGCACTCAGCCTTTCTCGAAGCTGAGAAACTAACTTCACTGCGAAGGGAAGAGATGAGAAAATCACGCCGCCTGGAAGCTATCCTGAACGCAACCTATGACGGAATTATTGCCGTTGACGCCTGTGGCGCAATTGAAATATTTAACAAGTCAGCAGAAAAGACCCTGAATATTCGCGCCGCAGCAGCAATTGGTAAAAACATAGCAGACATTGTTCCGAATTCCAGACTTGACCATGTCCTTCAAACAGGGCAAGCGGAAGCAGGCGAGCTGCAGGATACCAACAATACCCGCATACTTACTAACCGCGTCCCGGTAAAATACGGTGCAAAAATTGTTGGTGCTGTTGCCACTTTTATGGAGTCTTCGAAAGTGGTACAAGCTGAGCACAAAATCCGTAAAGAGTTAACCTCCCAGAGCCAATTCAAAGCCAAAGCAACTTTCTCAGATATTATCGGCATATCGAAAATATTGGAGGTAAAAAAGAAAATAGCGAGAAACTTTGCCCAATCACCCTTATCCATAATGCTTTATGGAGCTTCAGGAACAGGCAAAGAACTTTTTGCCCAGAGTATTCATAACGCCAGCGAACGTGCCCAAAATCCTTTTGTAGCTATTAATTGCGGCGCCTTACCCCCTACCCTCCTGGAAAGTGAGTTATTCGGGTATGAAGAAGGTGCCTTTACCGGAGCCCGCCGCAAGGGCAAACACGGCTTGTTTGAGCTGGCACATGGCGGAACCATATTTCTCGACGAAATTGATGCTCTTCCGATCGAAGTGCAAGCACGGCTGCTGCGGGTGCTGCAAGAACGTGAGGTATTACGAATTGGCGGAGAATCGATCATTCCCATAAATATCCGCGTAATAGCAGCCTCCAATAAAAGCGCTGAAGACTTACTGCAAAAGAATATTATCAGAGAAGATCTTTTTTACCGGCTGAATGTACTTTGGCTTGAACTGCCGACACTGGCTGAACGCCGTGAAGATATCAAGCATTTATGCGAGCACTTTCTCCCCGAAGAAAACAAGCAGCAATTGCGACCGATAATTGAGAAAATACTACCGTACTTTGAAAAATATACATGGCCTGGTAATATCCGTGAATTACACAATACCATCCAGCGGTTATCTTTTTTTGTGGAATCCTTCGTAGCAGAAGAGGATATTAAAGACTTTCTCCGCTTGGTGGCACCAAATATATTGAGAGCAATAGCTACTTCTGCTGAAGATGACAAATCCCAAATCCGCCCTCAAATACAAGATCTTGAGCACGAGTTAATTCTGAAAGCCGTCGCCGAACACAAAACCTTACAAGAAGCAGCCAATCATCTGGGAATAGGGAGATCAACCCTCACCCGCAAGCTGAAAAAAATCCGTGAAAGCCAGCTATCGGATTCTCTTCCAACGCTATAGGTCAATTATAGCCGGTGATGAAACTTATACTTTCTGTTAAGATAAAAATACCCGGCCTATAAGGCCGGGTATTCCTGCTATTTGGTGGTGGATGGTTCGCGGTTCTTTCCTCTGATTTCTTGCCAATAAAGCGGAGCATGGTTTTACTGTCGTTTTGTCCTTCTATAGGATTTAACTGCTGATTTCATCCAGCGTCCGGCCTTTGGTCTCCTCACCAAACAGCCATACGGCAATCGCCACAGCCAGCATGACGCCGGTGAACATGGTAAATACTTGTTCCATTCCCTGCTGGCCGGCAATCATGTAACCGACAATAGTCGGTGCCAATATCCCGCCGAACCGGCCGACTGCCGCCGCCCAGCCTGAGCCAAAGGCCCGTATCCGGGTGGGATACAGTTCCGGGGTATACGTATAGACGACACCCCAGGCGCCGAGATTGAAGAACGACATCAGGCTGCCCCAGAGAAGCACGACTTCGGCACTGCCGCCTTGACCGAAGAAATAAGCGCTGACCGCACTCATCGCCAAATAGATCGCCAGAGTTGCTTTCCGGCCGATACGGTCAACCAGGTAAGCCGCACTAAAATAACCGGGCAATTGCGCCACCGTCATAATTAATACATATTCAAAGGTCTTAATTACCGTATGCCCCTGCTGAACCATCAGCGACGGCAGCCAGGTAAAAATACCATAATAGGAGTAAACAATGCCAAACCAGATAATCCAGAGCATAATTGTACGTTTGGCAAACCGGGGAGTCCATAGTTCCTTAAACACCACCTTAGTGCCGGCAGGTTCTACAGTGGTGTTAGACATAGCCGCAGGCTGTACAACTGACTCAACCCCTGCCGACTGTTCTATTTTGCCGACAATCGCCAGAGCCTCCTGCTGGCGTCCCTTATCCATGAGGAAGCGAATGGATTCAGGCATGGCCAATCTGATAAAAAACACATACAGCGCCGGCAGCGCACCAATGAAAAAGGCCATCTGCCAGCCGTACCGGGGAATAATAAAGTAAGAGATGAGTGCTGCTGCCAACCAGCCGGCCGCCCAGAAGCTTTCCAATAAGACAATGAACCGCCCCCGGCTGGCAGGCGGCGAATATTCGGCCATGAGTGTTGCCGCTACCGGCAGTTCTCCCCCCAGACCAAAACCTACCAGAAATCTAAAAAAAAGTAAAGATTCATAATTCCAGGCCAGTCCGCACAAGCCGGTAGCTACACTATAAATAACCAAAGTAACCGAAAATACCGTTTTACGCCCAAACCGATCGGCCGCCGAACCGGCAAGTACCGCACCGACTGCCATTCCCAGCAGTCCCATGCTGCCGATAAAACCCATTTGCGTGGCAGATAATCCCCACTCCTTTGCCAATACAGGCAGCACAAAAGCAATAATGCCTGTATCCATAGCGTCAAATAACCAGCCTAATCCGGTCAAAACCAGCAGCTTATAATGAAAGCGACTAACCGGAATCCGCTCTAACCGATGTATTATATCCATACCAGAACCCCCAATGTCTTTACAACTGTCTTGTCAGCTATTATAGCTCTCTTCTGCGTGAAAGACAACTACTTTTTTAAAAAAACCAATAAATAATCTGCGGCCTACTTAGTGTTAGCAGCAAGGCTAAAAAAACAACGCTGTCAGCTTCCGTAAACTGACAGCGTTTCATTATAACCAGAGTTAGTACAGCAATATTCCGGTTTTCTTAAGCTCTGCTGCAATTTTTTGCATAATTTCCGTTGATGCGGCTTCCACTGTATGCAAATGCACACCACCGGTAACAAGAGAAAGCGGTGCAGCCCCGCCTTCTGCTGATTTGTGTAAAAACTCGGCTAAGTCACGCCGGGAAGCCAGCATTAAGTTGGCTTTAATCTCCCCATATACCGGATGCTCCACACTGACATCAAGTACCTTGCCGCCATTATCAATAATTATTGCCAGTTCTTCCCCCATCTGCTCAACGCCATGACGGCAGGCAAATTTGGCGGTAATAACCGCCGGGGCGGCAGTCGCCGGTAACATAACATAACCCTGAGGAGTAGCGTAGATATCAAGCCCTGCTGCCCGCAAAATGGCGATATCCCCCACAATAACCTGCCGGCTTACTCCTAACTGTCTGGCCAGTATCGTACCGGTTATCGGCTGCCCGCTTGCTTTTAGCAAACCGGCAATTTTTTCACGCCGTTCTTTTGCTTCCATACCAACACCCCCGCTCCAAACCAACTCTGGTAAAACCGCAACTCCCCTCCGGCTGCGCTAGCATATATAACTATATTATACACCAAAAATCTAAACTTGGCAGACTACTAACAGCATATCGCCTCAACAGCTTCATCTTCAACAGCCGCCGGCAAAAACACGGTAAATGTCGTTTTCCCCTGCTCACTAAAAACCTTGATAGTCCCGCCATGATTTTGGATTATGCGATAACATACCGAAAGCCCTAGACCAGAACCAGTTTCTTTAGTAGTAAAAAAGGGAGTTCCCAGTTTTTCGACAACTGCTGCCGCAATGCCTTCACCATTATCCTCCACCGTCACTGCCAGCATATCCTGCTGTCTGCTGACGGCAAGACTGATAATGCCGGCAAACGGCACAGCTTCTATGGCATTTTTTAATAAATTAATAAATACCTGTTTCAATTGCGATATATCACCAAAAGTCAAACAGTGCTCCTGAGGCAGCTGCAATTGCAAGGTAATATTTTTAGTATGCAATTGGCTTTCCATAAGTAAAACTACATTTTCTAATAGTTTACAGATATTTACTTCTTCAAACACCGGTTCCTTGAGCGGACGCGCCAGCATTTGAAATTCGCTGATCAGATTATCAATCCGTCCAATTTCGGCAAGCACAATTTCCAGGTGCTCCGGCGTTGGCGGTTTGTCGGTACGGCGGGTCATAAGCTGAATAAAGCCCTTTATGGAGGTAAGCGGGTTCCTGATTTCGTGAGCAATTCCAGCCGCCAACTGGTTAACACACTTCATGCGCTCCAGTCTGAGCTGCTCACGCTCCCGCTCATGGCGTTTTGCCTGCCGCCACACACCATACAAGAGGCCAATGCAAACCAAGAGCAGCAGGAGATTCTCTACATCATCCATGGATTCTCGCAGCACTCTGGCATATACAACATGCAGAGGCACCGCCGTTGCCACCTGCCATGTGGCATTATTCAAAGCAGTATGTATCAGCAGCTTGTCTACCCCATCCACCATCGAATTAAATTGCACTACACCTTCTCCGTTAAACAACAAGCCACTTAGCTGATCTTTTAATAAAGAGTTTTCCGGATACAATTCAGCCAGACGCGAATGATAAATAAACTGGCCGCTGGCATCCAGAATGAAGATATACTGACACTCGGCTATATTTCCCTGGAAAAGCGCCATCGACATATCACTAATCGGCACATAAGCTACCAATATTGCAATAACCTTATTCTCATTCATAACAGGAACCCGCAAGTTTATATAAGCGTTTTCCAGGCTCTGATGCACGATCCTGCCAGATATCTCTGTCCGCCCTGCCAGTGGCGCGGTAAACGTCTCCACCAGCTTCGGATCGCCGGCCGCAGACGGTACAGAACCGGAGTTGGAGTAATAATCAGCAATTAAGTTACCCTTCGGATCAAATACAGCAACATTATCTACTCCCAATACTGCGGCGGCTGACAGCAAATCACTGCGAACCCGTTCCACTTCAAGGCTGCGTACATTAGGAGAACCGGCTAACACTTTCAGACCTATTAATTTAGTATCAAAATACAAGTTCAAATACTCGGCAACTGTAGCCAGCTGTTCCCGTTCAGTTGCCACTACATTTTGGTATTGATAATTATAATAATTTACAATAAGTCCACTCATTATTACCAAAAGTCCTATACCAACAAACAGCATCGCTACGGTATGTTTAGATTTGGAAAGCTGCACCAAATTTCACCACCTTTTTGACATGATTCGCCAAAATTCATACTTTTCCTGCAAGTTACGGCGTTGGTGTGCTTTTTCACAAGCAAAAAACAGAAAAGCTTCAGATATATTATGATATCTGAAGCTTTTCTATGGTGGGCGATGACAGGATCGAACTGCCGACATCCTGCTTGTAAGGCAGGCGCTCTCCCGGCTGAGCTAATCGCCCATTATGGTGACCCGTAGGGGATTCGAACCCCTGATACCGCCGTGAAAGGGCGGTGTCTTAACCGCTTGACCAACGGGCCATATGGCTCCTCGAGTAGGACTCGAACCTACGACAAATCGGTTAACAGCCGATTGCTCTACCGACTGAGCTATCGAGGAATTATTATGACATAATGAATTATATACTAGGAAAAATAAAATTGCAAGCACTTACGGCATTTTTTTTATGTAATAGGCCAATAAATGCAAAGGATATTTTTGCTAAAACATCAAATACTGATATAGATAGTTAACAAACTGTAAGGAGGTCGTATTTTGGATCCAAGAGTCAAAACTCTCGGCAAAAACCTGATTGGCTATTCAACCAGCCTCAAGCCAGGCGAAAAAATATTAATTGAAATGTATGACGATGCTCTCCCTCTGGCAAAAGCCCTTGTTGATGAAGCTTACGCCGCCGGCGGCATCCCTTTTCTCGAAATAAAAAACAGTCAGTTACAGCGCGCGCTGCTGATGAGCGCCTCTGTGGAACAACTGAAATTAGCCGGCTCCTGGGAACAGGCCCGGATGAAAGAGATGGATGCTTATATTGCCATCAGAGCCAGTTTTAATATTACCGAAATGGCTGACGTCCCCTCTGCTCAACTGCAAAGCTACCAGCAAAACTGGGTTAAGCCTGTACACCTTGACATCCGCGTTCCCGACACCAAATGGTGCATTTTACGCTGGCCTAATGCCTCTATGGCACAACTGGCTAACAGCAGCACCGAAGCCTTTGAAGAGTTCTATTTCAATGTCTGCAACCTTGACTATGCCAAAATGGCCAAAGCTATGGACCCCTTAATTGAGCTTATGGAAAAAACCGATAAAGTCAAAATTACCGGCCCCGGCACCGATCTCACCTTTTCCATAAAAGGCATTCCGGCTGTAAAATGCTCCGGACTCAGAAATATACCGGACGGCGAAGTCTATACCGCGCCTGTCAAAGATTCGGTAAACGGCGTACTGACCTATAATACGCCGGCAGTATATCAAGGCTTCACCTACGAAAATATCAGCCTGGAATTCCAAAACGGCAAAATCGTCAAGGCTACTGCCAATAACAGCGAAAAAATCAATAAAATTTTTGACACCGATGAAGGCTCCCGCTATATTGGCGAATTTGCCCTGGGCGTTAATCCCTATATTGAAACCCCGATGAAAGATACCCTCTTTGATGAAAAAATCAAAGGCAGCTTCCACTTTACTCCTGGTAATGCCTATGACGTCGCCTTTAACGGCAACAAATCAGCCATTCACTGGGATCTTGTCTGCATTCAAAATCCCGAATACGGCGGCGGTGAAATCTACTTTGACGACAAGCTCATCCGCAAAGACGGGCGGTTCGTATTGTCTGCACTGGAGGGGCTAAATCCAGAAAACCTGATGTAGTTTATTGTGTCCGTAAATTACTAAAAGCGAGATTGCCTCACAAAAGCCTGCATGACCGGCAGCCTTCCTTTCCCGCCGTCATTAGCAGCAATGGTGTGGCAATCTCGCTTTTTCCGTACACGTAAGCTACTTCAATAATTCCCGCACAAAGTTCGGCAGGGAAAAACAGCTTTTTTGAATATCCCGGTTATAGTAGCGTGTATCGGCAATCTCCGGTATCCGGGAGATGTCGACTGTCGCCGGGTCATACTGCTTGGAACCGATGGTAAAGCAGTGCAGGCCGCTCGGGTAGATCGGAATATTGGCCAGGTACAGGCGCGTGATCGGGAACAGTGAGGAGATATCTGTTTGCAGCCGTTTTATCAATTCCTGATGATAAAACGGCGACTCGGTCTGCTGTACAAACAGGCCATCGGCTTTCAAGGCCTTATGTACATTCTCGTAGAAGGCATGGGTGAACAGGCCTTCACCGGGACCAATAGGATCAGAACAATCAACAATGATGACATCGTATTTGTTTTCCACTTCCTGCATGTGCTTAATGCCGTCACCAATTGTAAGACGCAGCTTCGGATGGTTTACATTGAGCGCCACACTGATTTCCGGTAAATACTTTTTACAAACCTCAACTACCGTACCATCAATCTCTACCATCTCCGCCACTTCGACCGACTGATGCTTAACCACTTCACGAATCGTACCGCCGTCACCACCACCGATAACCAGGACAGTCTTAGGGTTAGGATGTACACATAGCGGCACATGGGCAATCATTTCATGGTAGATATACTCATCCACAATGGATGTTTGGAAAACACCGTCTAATACCAGCATCCGGCCGAATTCGTATGAATCGATTACCGCAATCTCCTGAAACTGCGACCGGCCTGTATAAAGAGTCTCTTTTATCCTGACGGTAAGTCCCAGGTTTTCAGTTTGATATTCTGTAAACCATAACTCCATGCATAGCTTCCTCCTTGCATTATTTTAGCTCTATACCTATTCTACCTTATATAATTTGTTTAAGCATAGATTTTATCATGCAAATTATTCTATTTTAAGACAAATCCGTGCAAAATAGCCAATAAAATTGAAATAGTTTTAGTTTATTGCAAAATTTGTACTTTCTTTCACAAAAATGTTAGTGTATAATAAGGCTATCAGGTCCAGTTACCTTTCTGCGTTTGACTTATTATTCGAAGGGAGGGGGTGAGCTTGTGTTCAAGAATCTGGTGTTTTACCTGACATTGGCAATTGTCAGCCCGCTGTTTTTTGCGTTCTTGCTTTTGCTGATTTTTACCTCGCCGATTTGGTTTTTCATTACATTGCCCTATCACATCAGCCGACGCACCCAGCCTGAAGCTACAATTGCATTAGAGTAAAAAGCCTACAAAGCTCTTTCGTTGTTGATTCGTAAGTATTACGGATAAATGACAAAAGAGCCTTGTTCTTTTTATAGGCTTTCTGACCGGCATGCCCATGCTAATTTTGTCCTGTTCCTGGCAATAATGAATAAAAGGATTTATGCCACAATACGCAGAAATTAACCTAAAAATAGAGCAATATTAGCAAATAGGAGCAGGTTTTACTATGTACGAACAACGGCTCAAGCCTATCACGGAAGCGGCCTATCTAACCGCAGAAAATGCCTGGCGTTACCGGAGTATATTACGCTTTTTTTATGTCCAGCACGAAAAACTAAAGCATTACCTGTATCCGGAAGATATCTATGCTTACTTAAAGCAGGATCCGTATTTCAGCGAATATACCGAAGACCAGTTACAGTCTGATTTAAAGCAGCTCAGCGACTGGAAAAACATCATTCCCCGCCAGGAAACCGGACGGGTGGCAACAATTGAAGACTTTAAAAAGAAAAAGTTCCGTTATCAATGCACCCCTTATACCATTGAAATGGAACGGATGGTAGAAAGACTGCTTGAACTGGGACAATCCTTTGGCGGCTCGCTGGAAGCTACGTTGTTTGACAGACTGCTGGCGGCTTTACGGCGCTTTGCCGAAGAGGCCGGCAATCCGGATGGCGCTCAAATCAACCAAGCCTGGGAAGACGTCTACAGCTATTTCCGCAGGATTGTCGAAAACGCCTCCGATTATATCGCCTACCTGAAAAGTGAAAAAGTGGAAGAACGCATGATGAATGAAGCCTTTCTTGCCTATAAAGATGCGTTCGCCGAATACATCAGGCGCTTTATCCTGGGATTGCAGCATGCTTCCTATAATATTGAAACCCTGTTAAAACAAATTACGCCCGGGCAATTCACCCTGGCAGCCGAAAAAATTGCCGACTACCAGCTTAGTATTCCCCGTCTGGAGGAAAAAGCCGACCGCCCGCAGCTTATTGAACGCTGCCAGGACCAATGGACAAGCCTTAACGAATGGTTTTTCGGAACTTCAGGTCATGACAGCGAGCTGCTCTCCCTCGAACGGGAGACCACCGAAACTATCCGCCGGATCACCCGTTTCGCCCAGCGTCTGGGTGAACGGCAGCACGCTGTTCGCAGCCGCTACCGGGATTACCTTTATCTGGCTGCCTGGTTTGACCGTTTAGAGGATATCCGCACTGCCCATGAGCTGTCAGCCGTATTATTCGGCACGGCCGGCATCCGCCACATCTATGCCGAACCTGCCGAAAGCGAAGATATGTACAGCCTCATTTGGGATAATCCGCCGACAACCGTAACCGTAAAACCGAGCGTCAGTACCTACCGTGAGAAGCTCAAACCGGGTGCTGTCGTCAGCCGTACAGCGGAAAAAGCCGCCGCCCGGGCCGAATATATTAAAGAAAAAGCACAGGAACAGGCCTTAATTGACCGGCTCATTGACGGCAACCGCATTGTCATTGCCGCCTTGGGTGAACAAGCGCCGTTTATTCGCAAAACACTGTTAAACTGGATTGGCAAATGCATGGCCAGTTCCACCCGTACCACCAAAACCGAAACAGGCCGGCAGATACGGCTTATCCGGCTGAGCGACCGCCAAATCACCCTCACCTGTCCTGACGGCAAATTAACCTTGCCCGACCTGGCCATTGAATTCTTGGCCTAAGTTTGATTAAGACAAAGGAGTATCCTTATGGCCAGCGTAATTGAAAAATTTGATGATGAAGACCGGGAAGCCGCACTGCAGCTACTGGAAAATTATTGGATAATCCGCGATAAGACCCCTGAAGTATACCAGCTTATCCGCCGGCGGGAACAAGCGCTCCGCAGCTATTTTGCCGACAAATGCGGGTTTCAGTTAATTGTAAACAGGCAATTTATCAAGCTGGAAAAAATCCCCGCAAAACCGGCCGGCTGGATGGGATTCACCGCTTTGCAGCAGCCGCGTGATTATGCACTGCTCTGCTGTCTGCTGGCTTTTCTTGAGGAAAAGAACATTGACGAACAATTTCTGCTAAGCGACCTGTGTGAAAGCTTGCTGGCCATCTATCCCCAGGATGAGCAAACCGGCGAACCCAAAATCAGCTGGGAAAGCTACGAATGCCGCAAATCCCTGGTACGTGTGCTTACCATGGCATGCGAATACCGGTTCGTAACCAGGGTGGACGGAGATATCGCTGGCTTTATGAATAACGCCGACAGTGAGACCTTATTTGAGGTACCGTTAATGTCCCGCTATCTTTTGCGCTCCTATCCCAAGGATTTATGCCAATACAGCACCCTTGAAGAATTGCTGGCCTCAGAATACGCTGACGACAACGAACTTACAGGACGGGTGCGCAAACACCGCGTCTACCGGGAACTTTACCTGACACCGGGCTATGAACGCTGTGAAGCCAAAGAGGATGACTTTTTGTACCTTAGAAACATGCGTAACCGCCTGCGGGAAGACCTGGAAGATCATAGCCTGTTTAAGTTCGAATTATATAAAGATGTTGCTATGCTCACCGTTCCGGGCGACAGACGCTTTCAACTCACCGCCTTCCCGGACAGGAGCGGCATATCCGGAGTTATGCTGCACTTTGCCGCCGTTGTCCGTAATTACCGGCCAGCCGATATGGCAGTTACCGGGCAGGAACTCACCTTTACTCCGGTAGAATTTGACCGTTTAGTGGCAAAATGCCGCAAATCCACCGGTTCGGGCTGGACTAAAGAATACCGGGACATGACCTTGCCTCGCCTGACCAAAGAACTGCTGGCAGCACTTGTCGACTGGAAGATGGCCAGATTGAATCCTGAACTTGGCCTGATAGTCCTAAGTCCGCTGCTTGGCCGCACAATCGGCGTTTACCCCGGCGACTATAATCCTGAAAGAAAATCAGGAGAAACTACGGAGAATAGTGATGAACAACACAAATAAATGGCAAATGCATCGCGCCGGATTTCTCAATTTTTGGTACTATGACCAGGAAGACTACTTCTTCTCTGACGGAAAACTGCTGCTTCGGGGACTCAATGGCTCCGGTAAATCGGTTACCATGCAAAGTCTGATTACCGTACTCTTAGACGGTAAAATCGCCGCCAACCGGTTAGACCCTTTCGGTTCCAAAGACCGGCGCATGGAAGACTATCTGTTAGGCGAAAAGGATGTTGTCGAACGCGACGAACGCACCGGCTACCTATACCTGGAGTATAAGCGCGAGCATAGCGAGCAATACCTGACCACCGGTATCGGACTGAAAGCCAGGCGCGGCAGCAGTCTTGATTTCTGGGGCTTTGTCATTACCGATAACCGCCGCATCCACCATGATTTAGCCCTGGCCAAAACAGAATACAATGCCGACGGCAAACCGGAGCACATCCCGCTCACCCGCGGCGAACTGGAGCGGGCGATCGGCCCGCAAGGCGGCTTTGTTGCCCGCAGCCAAAACGAATATGCCGCTCTGGTCAATAAATACGTTTTCGGCTTTGCCTCCATAGAAAACTACAAAGACCTCATGGAACTTTTAATCCAACTACGCAGTCCCAAGCTGTCCAAGGATTTTCGTCCCAGCGTCATTCACGAAATTCTGACAAACTCGCTGCCTGCCCTGTCTGACGAGGAACTGCGTCCGCTCTCTGATACCATTGAGAATATGGAGCAGACAAAGGAGCAGATTGCCCTGCTGGAACGCGACCAGGCAGCCCTGGGACGCCTGATTCGCCAATATGATCAATATAACACCTTCGTCCTTGCCGAAAAGGCCCAGAAAAAACTCAGGGCGGATAAGGCCCTGGCCAAGCTGGAGCGCATTTATCTGGAGCGCAATAAAGACAAAGCAGCAAAAACCCAGCAACTGGCACAAGAGCAGGAAAGCAAACTCGAATATGACCGGGAGCTTGCCGCCTGCCAAAAAGAAAAAGAAGCGTTAGATACCCATGACGTATTTAAGGCCGAAAAGCAAAAATACGAAACCGAAACAACAATAAACCGGCAAAAACAAAAATACCGTGATAAAACAGAGGCACTGACCAGAAAAAAACAGACCGAGCAGCGGGAAAACCTCACCCTCAGGCAACAGCAGCACACACTGGATCAAGCCGAAACTGAAATGCTGGAGGTGCTGGAAGAATTAACAGCCTTGGCGGAAGCAGCCGAGTTCACTCCCCATACGGCAGCGGCTGCCAACTTTGAAAAAAACTATAATAACAATTATTCTTTCGACATCTGGAAAAGTGAAACTGCCGCCCATCAGCGGCGGCTAAGCACCATTATCGACCAGCTCCGCTTACAGGCAGCCGCCAAACGTGAACAGCAGGCAGCCGCTGCAGCGGCCGAACAGGCCCAGCAAGCCTTTGATACCACCCGGGAAAAAGCCCGCAATACCGAACAAGCCTTTTTCAACCGCCGGGAAGAACTATTGGCCCAGGCCTATGAATGGATTACCCGCAGCCGGGACATTCTGCCTGTTGAGCCGGAAGAAATCAGCCTGCTGGCGCAAGCCATACAGCGTCTTTATGAAGATACCGCCTGGCAGGATGTACTAAGACCGGCAGAAGGAGCCTTTAAACGCCGGGAGAACATGTGGCGCAGACAGGCACTGGAACTTACACTTCAAAGTGAGCAAAAAAAGAGCGAATGCCGCAATCTGGAAACCGAGCTTCAGTCCTGGAAAACAAAAAAAGACCCTGAACCGGTGCGTCATCCTGATACCCTCAAGGCCCGTGCGGCTCTGACTGCTGCGGCAATTCCCCATCTGCCCTTTTATGCCGCCGTTGAATTTAATCCTAATGTCTCAGCCCGGGAGCGTGAACGGATTGAATCAATCCTGGCCGAGATCGGGCTGCTTGACGCCTTGATTGTTCCGCGCCAAGCCATCAGCCTGCTACCGTCCGAACTGTTTGACCGGGTCATTCATCCCGAACCGGCCATTATGTGCGCTACCCTTGCCGATTATCTGCATCCGACACCCTCTGCCGGGCAGGAAGTATCGGCCACCGACATTGATGAAGTGCTGCGCAGCATTATTGTCAACGAAGCCGGCCCGGCCCCGTTGCCGGCCGACGGTGCCGCCCCTGTCGTATCGGTCAGCTATGGCGCGTACCGGAGCGGACTTATTGCCGGACAAGCGCCCGGCCGCGATACCGCTTTATACATCGGACAGGAAGCGCGACGGCAATACCGTCTGCAGGAAATGGCCAGACTGGAAGCCGCGATTACAGAATGCTCACAGGCATTGGCGGCATTAACTGCCGAATACAATACGGTTATGAGCAAAATCACTGAACTGGAAACCTGCCTTGCCCTCTTCCCGTCCGGGCAAAGCCTGGACGCAGCCTATCAGGAATGGCAAAATTCCCGGCGGGAAGCCGCCATTCTGGAGGCCGATGCCGCACGGAAAAATGCGGCACTGCGTGAGAACCTAAACAAAGTCCAAGCCCTGACCAATCAGCTAAGAGATGTATCTGCCGGCCTCAAGCTGCCGCTCACCGAAACGGCTTACGCCGCCGCCAGGGAACAGGCCGAAAAATACCGCACCCAATTGAACACCCTTGAGCTGGCCTGCTGCAACTTTCTCAATAGCCAAAGCAATGTCGAACTGACACAAAAGCGTCTGACCGAACTGCAAACCGATGTTGACGAACTAAAAGGCGAATGCCTGGTGCTGTCCGAAGAACTGGCCAGACTGGAGCTGGAATTAAAGGCTGTCACGGCCCGCCTGGCAGCGCTTGGCGCCGAAGATATCCGCCGGCGCAGCCAGGAAGTGGTTGCCCGCCTGGCTGAATTACCTGAACTCATTGAAGCAGCGGTAACTGCCATTGCCCGCCTCAAAGCGGAAATCGACAGCCTGGAAAACCAGATTACCCTGCTCGAACACGAACGGACCTTTATTCGCCGCCTGTGCAGCTGCTGGCAGCAGGTGTTTGCCGAAGAAGCCGCCCTGCGCCTGGTGGGGCAACAAGAGGAAGCAAGCCAGGAACTGCCTGATGCCGGGACAATCGCCGACACCTATGCTGCCCTGCTGGAAACCGCCGAGCTGGACCGCGACAAAGTAGGCACAAGGCTGACAGAAAGCTACTACAAAGAAAACGCCTTACTGACCGAATACCGCCTGCAGCTTGATGAAATACTGACCGACACCCTTGACCTACCTGATATTCCGCCGGTAGAAGACCAGGACTTTTTTGTCCGTCATAACAATGAACTCAAACAAATAACCCGGCGCAAACGGGTTACACTGGAGTATGACGGGCGGAGAATGACGCCCCAGTCTGCATTCCAGCTGATTGATAAGCAAATCTCCGACCAAAAGGTGCTGTTATCGCAGCAGGATAGAGAGCTATATGAAGAAGTTATCATGAACAGCATTGGCCGGATTATCAGCAAACGAATAAACAGTGCTGAAAACTGGGTAGCCCAAATGAACAATTTAATGGAGAGTCTTGATACCTCAAGCGGCCTGGCATTTTCGCTGCGCTGGAAACCGCTCACAGCCGATGACGACAGTCAGCTGGATACCGAAGACCTGGTAAACCTGCTCCGGGCTGACCACCGCCTGTTAAAAGAAGAGGACATGAAACGCGTTGTCCGCCATTTCCAGTCACGCATCGAGCAAGCCAAAATCCAATCCGCTTCCCGCGCCGATTCCTTCCAGCATATTGTCAGAGAACTCCTGGATTTTCGCAAATGGTTTACCTTTACCCTGTTCTACCGCCGGGAGGGTATGCCCAAGAAGGAACTGACAAATAATGTATTTGGCAAGTTCAGCGGCGGTGAAAAAGCCATGGCGATGTATACTCCGCTATTTTCGGCCGCCTGCTCACGCTACCGTGAAGCCAGAGCCGATGCTCCGCGTGTAATCTCGCTGGATGAAGCCTTTGCCGGGGTTGATGAAAATAACATCAGAGAAATGTTTGCTTTAGTCGAACAGCTGGGGTTTAACTACATCATGAACTCACAGGCACTTTGGGGTGACTACGATACAGTAAAAAAACTCGCCATCTATGAGCTGGTCAGACCGAAAAATGCACCCTATGTCACCCTTGTCCGCTATCATTGGGACGGACATACCCGCCATCTGCTCCATGATGAGGTGATGTAATGAACACACCCGGCACTGCGGCTGCCGCCGCGGCCGCTTATTTTCGCAGCCGGCGCGGCTTTGACCGCCTGCTTACGCTGTTTATAAAAAAATATCAGTCCTTAGGCCGGCTGGCGGGAAGAATAACCCTGACCAAGCCTTCCCCGGAAGAAGTACAGGCACTGGCGGCCTTTTTCCGGCTTAACTGTGATAACAAATCATCGATTACCATTTCCTTTGCCCAATTTGCAGCGGCACTGGAACAAACCCGTTTTGCCGGTGCCGATATATTGGACATATTCAAATACTACTCCCGGGCACAGCTCATGACCAACCAGGAAATGAGCACCCAGGCGGAGACGGCCAGATGCCATTTTATCAATACATTTATATCCCAGTATAATAACCGGCACTGCCATACCTGGCTAAATGCAGTTTACCACAAAGCGTCTGGCACACGCCGCGCTCAGGCCGCGTACGAGCGGGGAGCGCCTGAGAACCAAAACCTCTTTACCATAACACTGCAGGCACTCAGCAGCCTGCCTGAGAGCTATGAGCGGCTGCCGCTTTTTGCCGGGCGTATTGCCGGTAATCCGCATGCTTTAGATACAACGGCTCCTGCCGGACGCCTTTTTCTCGAAGCGCTCAAACTGCTCAGCCAACAGTCCTGCCGGCCGGAAACCAAGCAAGTATCCTTACCTTCCCCTGCCGAAGAAGAAGCGGAGCTGTTATATTCCTTTCACCTGCTGCGCGACGATTTACTGAACTTTGTTACCTGCTCCGGTCTTACCGCCTTTAAAGAAACTGCCGGAAATAACCGGGAGCTGCCTTACTGGCGGGAAGCCTGGCATACCGGCGCAATCCTTAACGTGCCCCTGCGTGAACTGGTTACCCTCTCGCAGCTGCTCCCTGCCCGGCTCCCGCCCGGCCGGAAGAACGTGTATATTGTTGAAAACTCCGGTGTCTGCTCAACCATCATCGATTATTTTACCGGAAAGTCTCTGCCGTTGCCGCCGCTGCTCTGCACCCACGGCAATTTCAAACTGGCCTCCTGGGCCGCGATCGACAGACTGATAGCAGGTGATTGCCTCCTCCACTACTCCGGAGATTTTGACCCTGAGGGACTTTTAATGGCTGACCGGCTGCTATCGCGCCACCCCAGGCAAGTAAAGCTTTGGCGCTATTCCGCCGCTGACTATGCCAACTGTCTGAAAAACACCGGGGAAATCACCGCAATTAGCGAAAGCAGATGCAAAAAGCTTGCCGCCATTACCAGTCCGGTGCTGGCAGACATGGTTCAGGTACTGCGCTCCGCCAAACAGGCAGGTTATCAGGAAGCACTTGTAACCACACTGATTCAGGATATGCTTTTATAATAGTATAGTTTATTGCCAAGGAACCGTTTTTTTTTGTTTTTATGATATAATAAAGAGACTTAAGGGAATACAGCGAAAGGGGTGTGTTCTAATGGAAAAAATCCTTCAACAGATTCTTGACGGACAAAAACAGCTATTTGAGGGACAGAAACAGTTATTCCAGGGACAGGAACAGATTATTTCCAGGCTAGATCGTCTGGAGACCAGGATGGACCGTCTAGAGACCAAGGTGAATAGTCTGGAGGCCAAGGTGAATAGTCTTGAGACCAGGATGGATATCGTAGAGGGTAAGCTTGATGAAAACATTGCTGTTACCAAGGCGCTGCGGCACAATAACGAGGAGATTAACGCCCAGTTGCATTCCCTGGGCCATAGCTTAGCTGAACTGACAGGCACTGTTAATCAGTTAGACAGTAAAGTGGACAAACTTGCCAACTGTCTGGCCGAACATATAGACCGTACATCGGACAATATCAATTTCCTGCTCCGTAAAACTGCTGAGCATGGGGACGACATTCACCAGATACGCCGGGCATTATAGAAAAAAGCAAATGCTTTCAAACACAATAAAAATAAGCACCCAAAAATCTTGCAAAGCAAGATTTCGGGTGCTCGTTTTTATTCATACAGAGACGGAAAATGGTCGGCAAAAATAATAATCTTCCTTCTTCCCCAAAACATCCTCAACAATATTTTGCAGCATAGGTGCCAGGAATCCTTTATCCACCAATAACTTCTTGGCCTGTTCAGCATTCTCGCCTAAAAAGCTAACCAGCTTTTGCTCATCCAGTTTAATCATGCCGGTGTTTTTGTCCAGCGTAAGCCCCATGTTCAGATAATCCTGACCATCTTTGCCTTGCAACAACGCTTGCACACCGTTCAGCAGCCGCTTGCCTTCCTCCGTTACATAGCCGGAAGATTTAATCATGCCGTTTACATTATTATACGCATCAACAAGGCTGAGCAGAGAATTGCGTGCCAAATTGCTAAAGCCGTCACCGCTTCCCGACTTGCTGTAATAATTCTCAAACATTCCCTTGGGCGAAAATACCCGCAGCCTGCGGTTTAAAACCTGCACAGCCTCGCCAAACTCAAGCTTCTGCTTCCCGACCGCAGCTTGCTGTATCTGAAAAAAGGCATCTCCGGTCTGTGCGGCGGCAGCCTGTTTTCCTGCCGCCTTAGCGGCTGTGGAATTGGCGCCATAAGTACTGGCTAAGCCCTCCGCTGCAATCCCAGTGATTGTCCGCATTCCCATCATACTTACCCTCCGCTATTTTATAAGCCGGTCAAGCCGGCTGCCGGCGTCACCCCCGGCCTCCCCGTAACCGTCATAAGCTTTTGAAGCACTATGCTTCTGTTTGGCATGGTTAAGAAACAGCTGAACCTTCTGCGTAATACTAAGATTCAGGCCACGAAGCTCTAAGAACAAAGCCTGGCCCTGCTCCGTATGCTTAAAGTTGTCCTTCGCCAGCTCATCCAGCATCTGCTGCACAGCTTCCCGCTGGCTCATCAGTTCAAAGAAAAGCTCATGTTCCTTCCGCTCAAGAAACTTCAGCATCTCGCGCGACAAAAACAAATAATCCTGCCATAACTCGGCTGCTGTCCGCTGTAAGCTGTTCACAATACGCCCTTCACTCATTACTGACTAAACTGCTGCATTAGCCAGGAGCTCTGCGAGCTTAGGCGTGACAAGGCAGCCTCCATAGCATTGAATTGATTATAATACCGTTCCTCAGTAGCAGCCAGGCTATTCATCATGCTTGTCAGGCGGTCATTATACGATGTCAGACGTTTGGCAAGATTGCTTTGAACATCAACAGCATCAGGCAAACCGGCTTCATCTTTTAGCTGGCTCATGGCGGTATTCAGTTGGCTGTATAACCGGTTGGCCACACCGCTATCCTCAGCCGTATCGGCGCTGGTGCCAAAAATTTTAAATACCGCGTCAGGATCCTCTTCCAGAGCTTCTCTTAATGTCTTCTCATTAACATATAACTTGCCGGGATTTTTAGAATCAGCAGCGTTAAACTTACCATCACTATCAATATATGCACCGGTGCCAATCCCAATATCCACCGCGCTCCGATATGCGCCGGTCAAGCCTTTCACCGGCTCAACGAAACTCAATCGAAGTGAGTTGACCGTCTGGTTCAAAATAGGGTCCTGCCGCAGCATGCCGCTTTTGGCTTTGGCTTCCCAGGCCGCAATCTCGCTATCCTTCAGATCCGCCCGTTGCGCGTCGGTTAGTGGCATAAAATCGCGGTATTTATCTTCCTTCAGTTCGCCGTTATATACCGAAAGGAACGTATTATAATCCTCAATAAACGCTTTCACGTTGGCAATTGTTTTCTCAATATCTGCTTTAACATTAATTTGAGTGGAAACATAAATAGGATTGCCGTCGGCATCTGTGCCTGACGTGGCACTAACGCTCTTCAAATTATAGGAAACACCTGAGATTTGAAATTCATTAGCGCTCTGTGTAAGCTCCACACCATCCAGAACTATTAGAGCGTCTTTACCGCTTCTGCTCTGTTTATCCGGATCAGTTACTATCTCCGAACCCAATTTCAGATTCTCGCCTAAGAAATTCAGTCCGGCCGCACTGCTGCCAGTGAAATCAATGCCGGCAGCAGCACCCGTCGTATCGGAGTATAAAAAGAACCTGTCCAGCGTAGCATCATAATTGGCTTTAACACCGGCACCGGCATTATTAATCTGGCTGACAACATCATTTAACGAAGTTTCCTCCGTTACCTTCACTTCAATCTGCTTGCCATTAATTTTAAAGTCCAGCGTACTTCCGGCAGTAATGCCGTCAAACTGTTTCACCAACGACTCTTTCGACTTACCGTTGCCGGTGTCTGTAATACTCCCGGAGCTTGTCCAGGTGACCCCTTCCGCCAATCGCTTTACTACCAGCGAATGAGTCACATTGGCAGCATCACCGTTAGCCGTGGCCGAAACCACCAGATCATTCGTAGAGCTAACCGCCTTAGGCTGGAGACTGCTCTGCTTGCGGAAATCAAAAACAACCTTATTGCGGAAATCCTGTGTCAGTGTATATAAGGTGTTAAAATCCTTCTTTTTCCATTCAACCTGGGTCTTCTGCTGCCATACTTTATCATAGGACGTCCGGCGCGCTTTCATCAAATCCTTGACCATTTGGTCAACATCCATGCCGGAACCGCTTAAACCATAGGTACGAATTGCCATTTATTTTCCTCCTCATTATATTCATGCTGCTGCTTGCTCAAGGTTTTAAAGCTGCATACTCTTACCTATTATATCGGAAATATTTATAAAATCTTTAGTAGTTTCTGCAGTAGCATCTTATTTTAGGAGCTCCAAGATCATCTGCGGCTGCTTGTTCGCCTGGGATAGCATGGCGGTAGAAGCTTGAGCCAATACAGCCAGTTTTGCATACTCCGCCAATTCTTTAGCCATATTGACATCACGAATTTTCGACTCCGCCGCCTGTAAGTTCTCCCCCGACTGGGTTACATTACGGTAGAGCGAATCCAGCGCGTTGCGTTTGGCACCAATCAGTCCACGGGCAGCACTTACCATAGCGACCGCCTCATCAACAGCTTCAATAGCCTGGCTTGCACCACCTCTTTTTGTCATATCCAGTTGCTCCAAGCCAAGAATTTTCAGATTCATCACAAGCTGAGTGCCTGCTGCTAACATATTGCCTGAATTGGCCCCCACTTGAAATCTAATATTCTCGCCGCCGTCATACCGGAGATCATAAGGACCTGGATAAAACACAGTATATGCAGCACTGCCGCCGACACCATCAATCGCGAAAATTCCGTCAACACCGGGAGAATAGGTCAGCGTCAACACGGTTTTCGTATTCTGAGGTGTTTCAACCTTCTTACCGGAAGCAGCAACCTGCGGGTTTTGCGCTTGCAGTTTTGCATTGACCATAGCAATCAGGCCATCTGCCGTATAATCCCCCGCATCCAGGGTTACGGTTTTACGTTCCACTACACTGCCATTATGAATGTCAAAGCTAAGCTTGTCATTTACCCCGGTGGCAATGGCTATCCCCTGCTGCAAATCAACGCGGCCGTCGATATAGGTATCTGAAGCACTTGGCATACGAACATAGGCATAGTTATAATGGGAAACTTCCCGGCGAAATAGCGTATTAACCGAATTTCCCGCAACAGCATTCAACTGCGTAGCAGTGCCCGCCGTCCTGGAGCTAATTCGCAAAGCTGAGGAAGAAGCGCTGACAACAATAGCACTGCCGATGCCCTCGCTGGCAAACTTATTATTCAGTTCCGCCACTAAGGTAGTTTGATTATACGTGCCGGCTGCCAGCGTAATAACATGATCTGCATCATTAACCCGTACTGTCAGCGAATCATTAACACCGGTACTAATAGTAACATTGCTGACATTGGCGGCGCCAATTATCTGGCTGGCAGCGGGAGAGCCGCCGTAAGCCTGGCCTATAGGCATGTCGGTACTCATAAGCGTAGACAAAGCATTGCCGCCAAAATTATCCAGCGAATAAGGAAACAGCGGAATACCGCCGCCTGCATTTTTATGTTCAAATATCAGCCGGTCGTATGAATCATATCTTGCCGTTATGTCCATACCGCTTAACCCGCTTTTAATGGCCGCTAACAAACCGGCACCGGTATACCAGCCGCCACCTAACGTAATGACTTTATCCTCGCCATCCAGCCTGAAGGTCAGGGTATCATTATAGCCGGTAACAATCTGTGCGCCATTGGTCAGCCGGGTCGTTCCGCTTGCCGTTGCCCGCCCGGTAGCTATCGGCGTGGAATTTCCTTCCTCCAGCTTGTAGGAACCCTGCGAAACACTTACCGACCCTGCCCCGCCCATGAGAGCATAGGCCGCGCCGCCTGACACAGTGCCGATCGAACCTGACCCGGCACCAGTATACGCCAATTGCAAAACACTGCCGGAAAGGTTAGCCTGGGCGGTAATACCCTTAGCCGTAAACACTTCATTTAATTGGTCGATAATTCCATCTTGTGTATATGTACCGGCAGCCAAGGTTACCTCATAACCAGTGCCGCCTACATTAAAGCGCAAAACATCATTGCGACCGGCCTCAATGGTGACTCCCCCTGCCAGTGACTTATTGCCCTTGAAGGCGGCAGCATAGCCGTTCGAACCGGCATACCTTGATTCCGAATGAGTAGTGGAGCTTAATTGATCCAATATAACCGTCCGCGCCGTTCCGCCTAAATTGGTAAGCGTGTATTTCGCACCACGCTTATTATGCGAAATCAGCAGGCGACCGCCAGAATCAAGTTTCGCGGTAACATCAGCATAGTCTGCCGCAAAAGCGGCATTCAATGTATCTACAATTTCCTGTGCCGTATAACTACCCTCGGCAAAGTTAACCAAAACATCCTGATAACCCGCGTCACCACCCACGCGGAACGTAAGTTTGGTATGCAAGCTGTCAATAACAGCCCCGTCAGTCAACACTTCATACCCCTGAATATCCGCGCCAAAAATAGAGCCTGGCTTACTATTGTCATAAATAATGGACGTCCAGGCGTCCGGCGCATTAATTTCAATCATGTTGCCGCCCAGACTGTCCAATACTTTGGTTGGCGAATAATAGACCAGGCTGTCGCCCTCAAAATCAACCGTTATATCTGTGCCGGCACCGGCAAACAGCATATTTAACGTTTCCACCAATTCGTCCGCCGTATAAGCAGTTGCCTTTGGCGGCAGAGAAATGGAATGTTCAACACCATCCAGCCGGAACGTCAAGGTGTCATTTTGACCGGCTGCTACTCTTAAACCATATTCACGTATTACCGTATCCCCCGGCAAAATGCCGGGGATTGCCGTTTTTATCTCCCTGATATTCTGCGCGAAAATCTTGCTGGTATTAAACTCAGCAGAACGAAACAACTTGCGCAAATGCTCTTGTATCTGCACAACTTCAGCCTGGATAGCCTCACGATCGCTCTTAGTCAATGTATCATTAGCTGCCTGCACCGCAAGCTCCCGCAACCGTTCAAGCGGCGGAGTATGAATATTGCCAAGAGAACCATCGACCGTATCCATATAGTTAATGGCATCCTGAATATTTCTGGCCGCCTGCGAAAGCCCTCGAATTTGCGCCCGCATCTTTTCGCTGATACTAAGTCCGGCCGCATCGTCAGCCGCCTTATTGATTCTTAAACCTGAAGACAATTTTTCCAATGACTTACTGCTTTTCCGTTCATTCTTATATAATTCCCTAAAAGCGTTGAGGCCTGATATATTCGTATGAATGATCATAGATAAAACCTCCGTGGAAAAACGATACCAACCTTATTTATTATATATCGTTTTCTCACATGACAGCAATTAATTATGATTTTGCTGAATTATCTCCCATTTTCAATATTTTCCTTGAAAATTAGGACTTTAGCACTATATTTGTACTCCATATTGCATATATTAATTATTTCTAATATTTCGATACAGCACCGAATCGTCCGGCATTCCCACCTCAACCAGCACATTCAACCGCGCACCCTTCCAGGAGCTGTTTGGGATATCAAGCTTGGTGCATCTTTACTCAGCGGGTTTCATCACACCCGCTGTACAACACGCCCTTTCTTGGCGCACAAACAAGGATGGCGGCTCTTTACTTCTTACGATTCAGCAAAAATTTCATTTAAATCCAGTATTAGTTCAGGTAATATCCCCACCGTCAGCCGTTCTGACTGTTCATACAGCTCATACCTGCCATACCTGCCGTCCTCAGCTAATTTAAAAACCATGATGGTGTGATCTGTTGGGTGCACCACCCAATATTCCATGACACCGGCTTTTTCATATAAATTAAGTTTATAGACCAAATCCATTTTCGCTGTGCCTGGTGACAGTATCTCAATAACTAAGTCCGGTGCGCCGTTGCAACCATGCTCATCCAGCTTTGACTTATTACATACCACGACAATATCAGGCTGTACTACATTAATTATACTGCTATCATCCTCCGCACCCAAAGGCAGACGAACATCGAAGGGGGCACAATAAATTTCACAGGGTTTCCCCTCCCTAAATAATCTTGAGTTTTCTTTCCAATACTCCCGTTTTCACAGGATTACGCAAGGTTAAACAGAGCGTATGCAGGCACGGAGAGCGTCGAACGCCTAATCCAGCGGGAAAGAGGCACAGCAAAGCCAGCATCAAGTGTTTTTTGATGACAGGCCAAACGGTAAACCACATTTCCCGCAGCAGCAAACCTCCCATGTCTAACAGGGTCGTTGCCCTCAATTCCTTCGTTCTGCTTGCCTGCAAGGTGGTGTCAGTCGTGCTCGTATGCCGAGTCGTTGCTCTGATGGAGAATTTTGATGACCAACTACCGGCTCTGTTTTTGTTTTGCAAAATACTGATGGACGGAAGCCCGGTGCATCCCCGCGACGCTTCAGGGAGCAGCTTCCTGTAACGGTTACGCCGCTTGCTGCGGCTGGTTCCTATGAATATCCGCAAGCAGTCTCACGGGGTCGTAAGCGCAGCCTTTTGTCGAGACCGCGTAAAACACTCGGATGAGCTTACAACTCATAGCAATAATGGATTGTTTTTTCTTCAACGGGTTCTTTTCCCTGGTTGTATAGTATTGATGCAGTTGCCGGAACTCTGGGCTGCCATGCCATCCAACCAGCATAATGGCGGCCCGGAACAAAACCGTTCGCAACCGGGAGCGTCCCCGTCTGCTGATGCCTGTTTGTCCCTTGAATTTGCCGGAACTGTTCTGCGTGATGGCAAGACCGGCCAGCTTTTGAATCTGCCTTGGCGAATCGAACCGTCGGACGGCGCCGACCTCTGCGAAGAACCCGGCCACGGTCACGAGGCCAATACCGGGGATTTTCATCAACTCGGCTACCGCAGGTATTTGTTCGCACAATGCCTCTATCATGGACATGATTTCCGCAAGCTGCTGGGCCTTGGCGTCGTAATCTTCCAGTAGTAGCTTCAATTCTGTTCGGGCTGCTCCCATGCCGTCCCTGCATCCGATGCTCTTTTTAGCCGCCGCATACAGGTTCTGGGCACGCTTCTTTCCCACCGCCCGCAGTTTCATGCGTCGCCAGATGGTGTTGATACCGTCCGGCCCTAAAGCAGCCAGGTCGGCGGGAAAGGGGGCTTCATGCAGGATCGCCATACTACCAGTTTGGCTGAAATTTACAAAGACACTTCGATATTCGGGAAAATAAATTTTCAGCCACCGCTGGATTTGATTCTTCGCTATCACCATCTCCCTGATAATACGCTCACGGACATTCATCGCTATCCGTAGGTCGGCGTATACGCCCTCTGGGATATATGGCTCGCAGTAGCGCCCCTCCAGTACCAATTTGGCAATGACCTTCGGGTCTTTCAGGTCGCTCTTGCTCGGGTGGTTGTCATCCAATTCCTTGCTTTTCTTTACATGGTGCGGATTTACCAAAACCAACTTGATGTCGCTGTCTTTTAGATATTCCGCCAGCGTGAACCAGTAGTGGCCCGTTGGCTCTGCCCCGATGACAACCTGATCCTTGCTGTTTTTCGCCGCTACATCCCATATCCATGAGGTCAGGAGCACAAAGCCCTCCGCATCGTTTTCAAAATGGAATGCTTTGGTCAGTTCAATCCCGCGCCAGTCGAACGCTCGTGCCCAATGGCTCTCGCTGGCGATATCCACACCGACCACCATTGTGCTTTCTGTCAATTGACGAATTTTTTCGTTCTGTGTTACACTCATTTTGGATACTCCCTTCAATGCTATGCTCGTTTTTTAATTAGGGCATTCGGCAACTCTGTTGCTGTTTGACCCTGCTTGGGGCTTGACCCCTTTGAGCTAATTGTAGGGAGTATCTTCTTTTTGTTCAATCGCCGTTTTTAACCGTTTACAGGAATGCTCGTATAATAAGTTTTGTAAGCAATCAACCGCTATTGTTTTACAAAGCTTATTTTATTTTTAACCCGGATAGCAATCCCTGATGCTAAAATATTCGTAAGAGAATTTAGCAAAGGTAACGTCTATTTCCCCTTGCAAAACCATTTGGTTATTGCTTAGAAAGCTTGACGCCTGCCTTACTCATCAAATGCCGCTAACACAGATGTTGCATCTCTGGGCGAAAGATTTCCAGCAAGATTACTTTCACAGATGAATGCTGATTATGCGAGGGTGCGGTCAGTGAGTAAGATCAGGGTATTCCTTTCTATCTTTCTTATTCCAGCCAGAAAGGTGGTGAGATTTTTATGAAGAAGGCGGATCTTCTTTCTACTTTGTTTGTGGGTATTGACGTAAGTTCTCGAGAAAATGTCGTCTGTGCTATTGATTATGAAGCCCAAAAACTTTTGCGGTTTTCTGTTCAAAACAATCACCCTGGCGCTGTTGAGATGTCTGAAAAACTTCATACCTTCCTTTCTGGAAACTGTGATATCAACAAGCTGATGGTTGCTTTAGAATCCACATCTTTCTATGGAATTCATATCGCCAATTATTTGTCTTCATGTAAACTGTTAATGCCATTTCATACTCATGTTTATTGTTTGAATCCCAAGATGATTGCCAATTACAAAAAGTCGTATATTGACTTAGGGAAAAACGATGGCATTGACGCTTTTGTAATCGCTGATTTTGCCAGAGTGGGCCGAATTACTACTGCCCCTTGGCGTGGCAGCCAGTTTCTCGCTCTGCAACGCCTGACCCGCCATCGTTTACACATCGCCGGTTCGCTTACTCGCGAGAAAACCTATATGCTCTCGAATATATTTCTCAAATTCAGTGAGTTTTCTATGCTCGACGAGGATAAGCAGCCTTTTTCAAACAATTACGGCGCTACGGCTTCTTCGGTTTTAACCGATTTTCTCTCTACAGAGGACATTGCTACTATGCCGATGGAAGCACTTATTGATCATATTTGTAAAAAAGGCAAAAACCGGTTTGTAGACCCTAATCACACAGCCTCTTTGCTTCAGCAAGCAGCTCGTAATTCTTATCGATTGGATAAATGTTTGTATGAGCCTTTAACCATCTCTATAGCCTCATCTTTCAACCTTATTTCTGCTTATGAGTCCGAAATGAAGGCGATTAATAAGGCTATTGAGAAAACTCTCAAGGGACTTGACCCCAACGCTTATCAATCTCTTTTGTCCATTCCTGGCATCGGCCCAGTTTACGCTGCCGGTATCATCGCTGAGATCGGCTCCATTGATGCTTTTAACTCTCACAGTGCTCTTGCTAAATATGCCGGCCTTGTTTGGCGTGAAAACCAATCCGGCAATTTCAACGCTGACGACACCATGCTCTCTAAAGCTGGTAATTCATACTTGCGGTACTATTTAATTGAAGCTGCAAGTCATGTAAAGAACCATGTACCAGAATACGCAGCTTTTTACCAGAAGAAATACGACGAAGTCAAAACTCATCAGCACAAACGCGCACTCGCACTTACTGCTCGTAAGTTTATCCAGCTGATTTTTGGATTGCTGGCCAACCATCAGCTTTACTCTACATGTAGAGTAAGCCAAATTTAATAACTCCCACATTTTTACTTTTTTCTTCATTTGAAGATAAAGCTTGTTTAAGTTACCCTTTTTTCCTGCATTGCTTACAATATTTATTTTTTATGGGCTTGACATATTACCAGATTGCTTTCTACAGTTACCAAGCTCACGTGATAAAACCTGTGATATCTTCTGATGCTTTCGGCTTGGCGCAGGCGACATATTATAAGCCACACCATTAATTAGCTCCCACCGTTCACTGTCATCCCATTTCAGATAATCGGCATAACTGTATATAACATCACTCTGTTTCCCGATCAGTACCATAGCCAGCCACCTCCATGCTATTTCCCTGATACCATTATATCAAGGAAATAGGCAAAAAACAAAACACCCACTTCCGACTGCATCAGCATTTTCCTCCCGGTATAGTGCCGGATCGGTCGGCATTTCATTGGCGGCAGTCCATTATTTTTTTCTATTTAGTCCTTTGTTTCTATTTGCCAGCACTTAGCCATTGGAAATTTAGCATAATTATGATAAAATTGTATTAAAAGCAACTAAGGAGTGAAAACCATGCCACACATTAGACCGGTATCAGACTTAAGGAATAACTTTACTGACATTTCAAGGATTGTTCATGAAACTGCCGAACCAGTATTTTTGACCAAAAATGGTTATGGGGATATGGTTGTTATGAGTATGGAAGCCTTTGAACGCTTTCAATTTGAAAGCGAGGTTTATTTTAAGCTAAAAGAAGCTGAACAAGAAGCTCAACTGACAAACACTAGATATTCTCACAAAGAAATACTTAATGAATTAAAAGCAAAACTTGCAAACAAAGTAAACACCGGCAATGTATGATATCAGATATTTGCCTTTAGCACGAAAGGACTTAACAGCTATTACAACCTATATTGCAGACCAGTTGAATGCACCACAGGCAGCAATGAATTTGCTGGATTCATTGGATGAAGCCATATCCAGGCTGCGACTATTCCCTTACTCCTGCAAAGTGTATCAGCCAGTCAAAGCGTTAAACAGTGAATACCGGCTCTTACCAGTTAAGAATTATGCTGTCTTCTATGTAGTTAAAGAACAATTCGTTGAGATTCATCGGATCGTCTACGCTAAAATAGATTTGAGAAAACTTACAAGAAAAAGGTAATTGACTTTTTCAGTGGCTCCTTTTTCGTCTCTTTACTTCTAAATACTTGAAAATTATTCTATCATAGCTATATAATGTAATTACAATATAGCTACATTAGGAAGGTACTATGGAAGTAGATATAATCAGAATTGGTAATTCTAAAGGGATTCGCATCCCTGCCAGTTTGTTAAAACAATGTGGAATAGACAAGGTCATAATTAAGGTCGACGGTAGTATAATCACTCTGGCACCTGTCCGCGTTCCTCGCCAGGGATGGGAACAAGCATTTAAAAAAGCAGGATTATTGATTCGCAGATAGGAGTGGGTGAACCAGTATTCGCGTGGTGTTGTAGAAACAGTCGCCAAATAAGGAACGTCCCTCTGTCCCTACGCTGAAGATCATATGGGCCTGGGTAAAACACACTATAGGAAGCACTGCCGCCAATGCCGTCAATGGCAAAATTTCCGTCAACACCGGGGGAATAGGTCAAGGTCAATACGGTTTTCATATTTTGGGGTGTCTGAACCTTCTTACTGGAAGCAACAACCAACAGGTTTTGCGCCTGCAGTTTTGCATTGACCATATTTACCAGGCCATCTGCCGTATAATCCCCCGCATCCAGGGTTATGGTTTTACGTTCCACTACACTGCCATTATGAATGTCAAAGCTAAGCTTGTCATTTACCCCGGCTGCAATGGACACTCCGGGCAGCAAATCAGTACGGCCGTCGATATAGGTGTCTGATGCACTTGGCGTACTAACATTGGCATAATTATAATAGGGAACACTCCTGCGAAATAATGTGTTAACCGAGTTTCCCGCAACAGAATTCAGCTGCGTAGCAGTGCCCATCGTCCTGGATCGAATTTGCAAGGACGTAGAAGAGGCGCTGGCAACAATATCACTGCCAATACCCTCGTCGGCAAGCTGCTTATTCAACTCAGCCACTAAAGCAGCCTGAGTGTATGTGCCGGCCGTCAGCGTAATAACATGATCTGCGTTATTAACTCTTACTGTCAATGAATCATTAACCCCGGTGCTGATAGTAACATTGCTGACATTGGCGGCGCCAATGATATAACTGGCAGAAGGAGCGCCGCCCGTGCTGTAGCCCATAGGCATATTCGTAGTCATGATAGCAGACAAGGCATTGCCACCAAAATTATCCAGCGAGTAAGGAAACAACGGAATACCGCCGCCTGCATTTTTATGTTCAAATATCAGCCGGTCGTATGAATCATACCTTGCTGTTATGTCCATACCGCTTAACCCGCTTTTAATGGCCGCTAACAAACCGGCACCGGTATACCAGCCACCACCTAACGTAATGACTTTATCCTCGCCATCCAGCCTAAAGGTCAGGGTATCATTATAGCCGGTAACAATCTGTACGCCATTGGTCAGCCGGGTTGTTCCGCTTACCGTTGCACGCCCGGAAGCTATCGGGGTGGAATTTCCCTCCTCCAGCTTGTAGGAACCCTGCGAAACACTTACCGACCCTGCCCCACCCATGAGAGCGTAAGCCGCGCCGCCCGACACAGTACCGATCGAACCTGCCCCGGCACCAGTATACGCCAATTGCAAAACACTGCCGGAAAGGTTAGCCTGAGCGGTAATACCCTTAGTCGTAAACACTTCATTTAATTGGTCGATAATTCCATCTTGTGTATATGTACCGGCAGCCAAGGTTACCTCATAACCAGTACCGCCTACATTAAAGCGCAAAACATCATTGCGCCCTGCCTCAATGGTGACTCCCCCTGATAGTGACTTATTGCCATTGAAGGCAGCAGCATAGCCGTTCGAACCAACATATCTTGATTCCGTATAAGTAGTAGAGTTTAGTTGATCCAATATAACCGTCCGCGCCGTTCCGCCTAAATCAGTAAGCGTGTATTTCGCACCACGCTTATTATGCGAAATCAGCAGGCGGCCGCCAGCATCAAGCTTAGCGGTAACGTCAACATGGTCTGCCACAAAAGAGTCATTCAACGTATCTACAATTGCCTGTGCTGTATAAGTACCTTCGCAAAGTCAACCAAAACATCCTGATAACCCGCGTCACCACCCACGCGGAACGTAAGTTTGGTATGCAAGCTGTCAATAACAACCCCGTCGGTTAACACCTCATACCCTTGAATATCCGCACCGAAAATAGAACCTGGCTTGCTATTATCATAAATAATGGACGTCCAGGCCTGCGGCGCATTAATCTCGATCATGTTGCCGCCCAGGCTGTCCAATACTTTAGTTGGCGAATAATAGACCAGGCTGTCTCCCTCAAAGTCAACTGTTATATCTGTGCCGGCATCGGCAAACAGCTTATTTAACGTTTCCACCAATTCGTCCGCCGTGTAAGCAACCGCCTTTGGCGGCAGATAAATGGAATGTTCAACACCATCCAGCCGGAACGTCAATGTGTCATTTTGACTGGCCGATACCCGTAAACCATATTCGCGTATTATCGTATCCCCCGGCAAAATACCGGGAATTGGTGTTTTTATCTCCCTGATATCCTGCGCAAAAATTTTGATGGTATTAAATTCGGCAGAACGAAACAACTTGTGCAAATGGTCTTGCATTTGTATAACTTCAGCCTGGATGGCCTCACGGTCGCCCTTAGTGAGTGTATCATTAGCTGCCTGTATCGCAAGCTGCCGCAACCGCTCAAGCGGCGGAGTGTGAATACTGCCAAGAGAACCATTCACCGTATCCATATAGTTAATGGCATCCTGAATATTTCTGGCCGCCTGTGAAAGTCCCCCGAATTTGCGCTCGCATCTTTTCACTAATACTAAGTCCGGCCGCATCGTCAGCCGCCTTACGAATTCTTAAACCAGAAGATAATTTTTCCAATAAATTACTTCTTTTTCGTTCATTCTTACTTAATTCCCTGAAAGCGTTGAGGCCAGAGATATTCGTACGAATTATCATAGATAAAACCTCCGTGAAAAAACGATACCTACCTTATTATCGTTTTTTCACTTGACAATAATTAACTGGATTTTGGCAAATTAATCCTCATTTGCAGCGTTTTCCTCATTTTATAGGACTTTAGCACTATATTTATACTTCGTATGCAATATTAATTATTTCTGAATGTAGCTAAAGGTCAAGTTTGACTTTTAAAAAATTGACTTATCTCGGAATAACCATGGAGCCATATCTAAGTCAAATCTAGAATTAAGTCAAACCTGACCCTAACACAAATGTTTTATACTAACTCCCAACTTACCGCAGTACCTCTTTTAACATCTTTCTTCACCGTTTTATCCAACAACTCATTATAATACTTTGGGCTCAGCCCCAGGCCTGGCCTAATCGACCTCATATTTTTCTCTGTTATTACATCGCCAGCTTTCATATCCTCCACGATATACAAGCTTCTTCTAAATTGGAAAGATTTTTTTTCTTGTTCGCCAACCTCATAGCTAATATGTCCTAATGCCTGCCACGCATTTCTCGTTTCCTGTACCAACTGTGCCATTTCTGCCGGCTCCATGGAAAAGGCGGAGTCTACGCCACCATCGGCACGCGAAGTTGTAAAATGTTTTTCAATTACACTTGCACCAAGCGCTACACTGGCGACAGCCACTCCTATCCCTAACGTATGGTCAGATAATCCAACTTCACAATTAAATAACTGCTTCATATGCGGAATTGTGATCAGATTGGTTCCTTCCGGTGTAGACGGGTAACTGCTTGTACATTTTAATAACACTAAATCCTTACAGCCATTCTCTCTTGCCGTTTTAACAAGATCATCTAATTCTGCAACAGTAGTCATTCCTGTAGAAACAATCATCGGCTTACCTGTCCGCGCAACCCTCTTTATCAATGGCAAATCTATATTTTCAAAAGAAGCAATCTTATAGCACGGAACATCTAAGCTTTCTAGGAACTCCACAGCGGTTGCATCAAACGGCGTACTAAATCCCATAATACCTAACTCTTTACAGCGTTTGAAGATCGGTTCATGCCATTCCCACGGTGTATAGGCTTTTTGATACAGCTTATATAAAGAAGTTCCTTGCCATAGGCTGTTTTTATCGGCAATGAAAAATTCTCTGTCATCAATATTCAGTGTCATTGTATCTGCCGTATAGGTTTGCAGCTTAATTGCATCCACCCCAGCCTTTGCCGCCAGTTCAACGATCTCCAAGGCTCTGTCGAGGGATTGATTATGATTGCCCGACATCTCTGCAATAATAAAAGGCGGCCGATTTTTATCTATATGAAATGCTGTATTCATTCCTTTATTTCTCCTTTAACTAATCAATCTTCCCAAAGAAAATGCTTCCGCAAACTGACATCCTATTACCGTTCCACGATATTTAGCTAGAATTTCGACAGACTCATATGATCGCGAATGCGGATATTCTCTCATCTCAGAATCATAACACTTCAAAGCTTCCATTTTTTTAGCAAAAGTAGCCTCTATATCCACAAACCAATTCGCCATGAATATTTTGTCGCAAGTTCCTATCTGCCATTCTGTACTTGACAAGGTTTCAAAAAACAATATTGTTTTTACTGTCTGTCCAGGAAGTGGACGGCATGCCGTAATAACTGCATTATGTGTTACTGTATGATCTACATTTACATCTCCGGCATGGTGCGTATAAACCATATCTGGCTTTATAGTTTCTACCATTTCTTCAACTTTTTTTACTACATCGAGTAACTCCACACCATCCATCCTATTGTCTGGAAAATCACATATTTTCAAGCTTTTTACGCCCATTATTTTTGCAGCTTGATAAGTATTCGCATAAAGTTGGCTTAATTCTTTGTTTCGCAGCGATACATCTCGCCTAACATCCCGGCTTGTCAAACCTTCTGCCATTATTAAAACATGTACTTCATCGCCGTTTAGAACATGCTTTATAATCGTTCCGCCACATCCTAATATCTCATCATCCGGATGTGCTGCCACAATTAAAATTTTTTTATTTTTTTTCATTGTTACCAATCCTCAATGCAATTTTTACATCAGCTTTAATATAGCCATGCTTTAACGTTGCGCGTTCAAATTCTAAATGTAAATTTTCCGTACTCAAAAATGCTCTAGGATAACTATCCGCATCTAACATTCTTATATAATCAAAAATCTTTTGCAAATCCTGCAGATTTCCTATATCCCCATCTTCTGGCTTGCGTCGTTCGAAGGTTACAACTTCTCCCTCTTGCTTCTTCGGTTGCAGATTTTTATTTATAATTTCTATCATCATATCTTTTGTCAAATCTGCTGCTCTCAAATAAATCTCCTCAGCCGCACCTTGCAAAGATAAAGGCATTTTTAAATAAATATCTCCTGCATCTAATTCTTTTTCACAACGCAATGCAGCCAATTTTGTTTCATAAATCCCTCTTGCTATAAGATTCTGTAATGGGCTTCCACCACGACCAAATGGCAAATCTGTCATATGAAAAATGACACATTCAAAATTTTTGTATATTTCTTCCGAAATAATATTCGACCAATGTGGAAAAAAAACATATTTAGGCGAATACTTTTTCAAATTCTCATATGTTAGTAATAATTCATTATCAATATAAATAATAGTAGCGTTTGTTTGAGTTTCTATTTCATTAATATAATTTTTATGCCATTTTTTGTTTGAAACAATAATATTTAGCATGTTTTTTCCCATCTCATTTTCCGACTATACTTTTTTAACTATTATACTTTACTAATTTTTATAATATATTTTTGTCCATACATATAAAAATATGCTGGATACTTTTCGTTATCAACTACACGTAATAAGTTGAACTGTTCTTCTATTGTTTTATGGACATTAAGTTCACTATCTCGAGGTGTTCTCCTTGGATAATATGTAGCAGTCCCGACTTGAGTACGCGCACTCCTAACAATATTTTCATAATTACAAATAAATTCGATACACATTTCAATAGTGTAGCGTGCTTGAATCTCTCTTAATTCATCAATCAGTTCATTTCCTACAAAATTCATTATCTTTTGTAAATATATTTTTCCATTATCTACCTTTTGATCAGCTTCAAAAAGAGTAATCACACAGTTACTTTTTCCTTCTAAAATTTGCCATGTTAATGGAGACCACCCTTTACCTTTAGGTAAATCACTTTCATGTACAACTAAATTATGCCGATTTCTTTCTAAATCTTCTTTCATTATAATTTGTGAATAACTCAATAAAAACACGAAATCGTAGCTATTTTTCTTATCAAATTCATATCCCCGAAAAACTTCGTATCCTTTATTTTGTAACTGTTGAACAAAACAACATAAATATGGATTAATCCATGACTCTTTATCTGAAATTACCGCTATTTTATATATTTTTTTCATGTCTTCTCCTATTAAAAAACAAAAATATTGGCTGATTTTCATTCATCAATAAGGATTCCATATTCTTCTCTATCTTTTTTACATGTGCACAATCCTGTATAAGAATCCTAAGATTATCTTCAATCATTTTACAGGTGACCATTTCATTTTGCCCTAAATATTCAATAACCCCTCTGCGTTTACAATTCTTTGCTATTTCGACTTGATTTTCTGCAATCGTGATTACAAGGGCTGGCAATCTCAAAAAGCACCGCTCCCAAGTCGCGGTTCCACCGGCACCGATGGCTAAGTCTGCTTCATTCATCAGCTCTGCCATATTACTGACCTGGCAAAAATAGTGCATATTATCATGCTGCAAGCAATAGGCTTCGATACTTTCTTTATTTTTGTTACTTGCACCAACAACTACATTTACCTGGATGTCAGTCCGTTGCAACGCTTCCATCGCTTGCAGTGCCTTCATGGTCTCATTCGTCAAATCACTGCCGCCGAAAAAGACAAGAATGTTTTTGATAGTCCCATCACGGGTACGCATTTTTTTCCGCGCCTCATAAAATTCCTCACGCAGTAATGCATACTGCGGGCCTAACAGCAGCTTGCAGTGGGGGGGCACAAAACCTGTATAGCGATACTCCCCTTCACAGTAATAATTCTGATCAAGTAATATATCACAATTATGCTTACGATTCGCCAAATCATCAATGACCATAATTTCGTCCACGTAAGGGCGGACTATATTCTCCCAGGTTTCATCGATTGCATAACTATCAATAATCAAATACTCTACCGCTAATCCCTGCAAAAGCTGCCTGGTCTGATCAGCATCAACAGCCTGCCGGACTGTCAGCCATTGTTCATAGCCAGTCAATTCTTCCTTAGATGCAGCACTTGGCAGCAACAATAAACGGTATCCATTCTTCTCAATTAAATGATTCAGACTCCCAGCTAAATCACGCGAAATAAATACAATTTCTTCTTGTTTTTCTTTTTTCAATTGTCCTGCCAAAGTTAAGCAGCGCATCAGATGCCCACTGCCAATTAACTCGGAAGAATCAACACGAAAAACTATCATACTTACCGCCTGCTTTTGTTTTCATTGCCTGATATTTGATTTCAGCAATTTTCCAGTCATCAATAGTATCTATATCTTGTACTGCCATCTCGTCCAGAAGATATGGAATTGTGCCTTCTGGAAATAGTGTCAATTTATCTTCAAAAATTTTTGTTTTAACGAAATAATATTGCCCTGCATCATGAAAAAACGGTTCTAAATCCTGTGATCTTGCTCTTGTATATTCCGGCCATTTATACACTAATTTATTGTTTTTTATAACAAAACATCGTTGCGGTGGATAAGTAAATTTTACAACTGGAACCAAGGCATCTGCACCTGCTGCCTGGAGGTCGGTAAAAGCAGCCTGTAATTTAGCGGCTGTCACAAAGGGGGCTGTAGGATAAATACAGCACATCCACTCATAAGTCTTACCAATTTTTTTATATTCTTCCAGCACTTCCCGCAGCACATCTGCTGTTGTTGCATAATCATCCGATGTTTTTTCACTGCGATAAAAAGGAACTTTTGCGCCATAAGCTAGTGCAACCTCTGCAATTTCTTTATCATCGGTCGATACCATAACTTCATTAAAAAGCTTACTCTCTAATGCCGCTTGTATAGAATACGCTAAAATCGGTTGCCCGCAAAATTCTTTGATATTCTTTCGTGGTATACGCTTACTGCCGCCGCGTGCGGTTATAATTGCAATACTGCTCATTGAAAAACCTCTTGCAAGGCTTTTACCACTTCATCCTGCTGTTCATCCGTTAAGCCATAATAAAGCGGCAATGTAAATACCTCTTTATAATATTGCTCACTATTGGGGAAATCGCCAATCTTAAAGCCAAGTTGCTGATAATACGGCTGCGTATGTACCGGAATATAATGCAGATTTAACATTATTCCCTTTTCCCGCATCCTGGCAAAAATATTTTCCTTAGATAATTTGACTTTCGTCAAATCCAGCCTTACTACATAGATATGCCAGGATGAATTTGTTTCTGAACTCTGATACGGCAGTGTCAGTGGTAAACCCTTCAACAACTCATTATATCTATCTGCCAGATATCTGCGTCTGGCAATAAATTCATCTAATCTATCCATCTGACTGTATCCCAAAGCAGCCTGCATATCGGTCATCCGATAATTAAAACCTAAGTCAATTTGCTGATAATACCAGGGGCCGTCCGATTCACCTTGTAACATGGATTCATCCCGGGTAATGCCGTGACTGCGGAGCAGTTGCAATTTCTGGTATAACGCTTCACTATTCGTTAATACCATGCCACCTTCCCCGGTTGTGATGATTTTTACCGGATGAAAACTAAATACCGTCATATCGGAATACTTGCACGAACCGACCTTTGTGTCCTGATAGTCCGCACCAATGGCATGAGAGGCATCTTCGATAACAATAAACCCATATTGCTTGGATAACGTGTAAATTCGTTCCATCTCACAGGATTGCCCGGAAAAATGCACCGGAATCACAACTTTAGGCTTTACCTGTGCCTCTGCCAATTTTTCTGCAAGCGTATCAACACTCATATTATAGGTATCATTATCAATATCAACAAAGTCTACATCAGCTCCGCAGTAACGCCCACAGTTAGCGGATGCAACAAAGGTGTTTGGACTTGTCCAGAGAACGTCACCTTTTTTAAGACCTGCCGCCAGACAGGCTATATGAAGCGCCGCTGTGGCATTGGTCACAGCTACGGCATATTTTACGCCGCAATATTCCGCTACACGTTTTTCAAACATTTCAATAGCAGGACCTTGCGTAAGAAAGTCTGATCGTAAAACATCAATAACTGCCTGAATATCCTGCTGATTTACATTCTGCTTTCCATAGAATATCATAAATTATTCATCTCTCTTAATTCTTCTATTGTCAAGAAATGAGGATTTGTCCCCGAATTATACTCAAATCCATCTGGTACCGGCTTGCCCGTTTCACCCATTACATTTTTCGTATAATCAGTGTCATGAGCAAAATTAATACTCGGTTGAATGACATAATGGTCTGCAAATTCCAGTGTCTCATAGTAAGAATCGGACGGACACATAATTTCATGTAATTTTTCTCCGGGACGAATGCCAATAATTTTTGTTCGCACGCCTGGCGCAATTGCTTCTGCCAAGTCCATAATACGCATGGAAGGTATCTTCGGAATAAAGACTTCTCCCCCCTGCATCCGTTCAAAGCTCTTCAAAACAAATTCCACACCGTCTTCTAATTTGAGCCAAAACCGTGTCATTCGTTCATCTGTGATCGGGAGCTCTGTGGCACCTTGTTTGATAAGATTCTTAAAAAAAGGTACGACTGAACCACGTGAGCCAACAACATTTCCATAGCGTACCACCGAAAATCTTGTTGGACGATCTCCTACAAGATTATTAGCAGCCGTAAATAATTTATCCGAACAAAGCTTGGTTGCCCCATACAGATTAATAGGATTCGCAGCCTTATCGGTAGAAAGGGCGATCACTTTTTTTACGCCGCATTTTATCGCCGCATTTATGACATTTTGCGCGCCATTTACATTGGTCTTAATACATTCCATGGGATTGTATTCTGCTGCTGGTACCTGTTTTAAGGCAGCGGCATGCACTACATAATCCAAGCCGTACATAGCCTGTTCCAATCTATATTCATCACGTACATCACCGATAAAATAACGCATACACGGCTGATTAAAGACCTGTTGCATTTCAAACTGTTTCAATTCATCACGGGAAAAAACGATGATCTTTTTCGGATTATATTTTTTTAATAAAAGCTCAATAAACTTCTTGCCAAACGAGCCTGTGCCACCTGTTATTAAAACCGATTTATCATTAAACATCCGCTCACTCCAATATTTCATTCATCTATTCTTCTTGCTAAAATTATCTTGTATTATTCCACGGGAAATTTTCCTCAATAACCTGAATAATCAACCATGAAGTATTTTCAAGCATTTCACAAAGCTCGATCTGTACCAGCAAATTCTGTTTTAAACTCTCCAATGAATCTGTTTCTGCGATAGCATGAAATTTTTGCACCAATATAGCCATTGGCCCTTGAATATTATGATATAAAAGTTGGTCTGTGTTTATTAACTTATAATATAAATCGGTTTTTTTCATGGTTTCATACAACTTTTGAACTTTTTTCTCGGGCATTGAGTCTGTCCACTCTTTGCTATACAGTCTAAGTATATCTAAGTGACTTGAAACATTTTTCCGAAGTTCCTCCAAGTCCTTAAGATAATCTCTGATCTTCTTTTCGACTTCATCCCAATCAATAGTGTTAACAGGAACACCCTTCATTATTTCCAAAACACTAAATTCTTTTGTACAGTACTCAGCTATAACATTAGTTAGACTTTGCTGACTTGTTCCTGCAATTTTTGCGCCGCCTTCTGTCGCATTGATTATCATTCTATCAGTTGTCCTAAACATGTTTTCAAAAATTTGCTTAAACTCCAGCCAAATTTTTCGAGTTTTTACTAAGCCACCATAATATCCGGGAACGGTTAACACTTCAGTCTCTTCATTTATTGGCTTTTTGTCATATACAGTACCATCCGCATGGGTACCCTTTTCACCATAAGCCAAATCCTGTCCCACCATAACAATAGGAGAAGCTCCGACATGAAGAGCCAAACCTACTGCCAAATGGGCGCAAGAAGCCCCCATCCACATATAGTGATTAAGTGAAGCTCCTAGTTTTTCACCAAGCCAAAAGTACTCACGTACACTTGAACGAAGTGGCAGGACCGCTCTATGCTTAAATTTTTCAACAATTCTCGGATCGGCAACAAGTGATGATACAAGATGCATATTAGGTGGAAAATCCTGATTCTCATAGAAATATTCCCATACAATAGCTCCACGTTCTACTGTACAAACGAAATCAGGTGTAATACCATTTTGCAGAAGTTTCTGCACAATAGTATCTACCGCAATAATAATGCCTTTTCCTTGGGCTTCTTTTAACTTACCAATATTCTTATCCAATGATGGGCCTGCCGCAACAACAAAGGCGGGGATTCCAACAAAAGCATCTTTCAATTTAGCAACATCAACATTTTCTGATAGGGCTTTAATATTATTTAGGTTGTTTATAAGTCCGATGAGAGAATCATGTATGGAATTGCCGATACTAAAGTATCTATTTTTAATAGCTGCTCCTATCTCCAATATATATTCTTTAATGGAACCGCTATCGTATTTTCGATAGTAAGAATTTAGATAAAATGTAACATTTTTAACCAAATAAAAAAACTTACTTGAGAAAAGAAGCTTAAATAAGTCTGTTAGCTTGTCAGGCTTTTCAGTAACTATAATGTAATTTACATTGTTTAATAACTCGAAGTTCTCGTAAAACATAGCATGCTGTAAAAAATACGGATTAGGCTCTATAATAACAATCAGTGATTCTTTGTGGGCCGTTTGTGCAACTTTTTGAATTTCATGTAAAGATGCAACCCCAAATAAAAAAACGAGCTGTTTGATATCTGAGTTAGGCAAATTTGTTTCATCAATAGTAGACTCTAGTATAAAAGGTTTATCATCATTTCGACAAAATATTTTAGTTCCGTCCTCGTCTGTACCTACATAATAAAAAGGTGCTTCTCCTGGTTCTATTTCTGCAATGAAATCTGGCATATTGCGTTTTGTAATTACAGCAAAATTATCCTCAAAAAGGTTCACTTTGTTCCCCCATTTCATTATTTGAGAGGTTATTATAAATATACAAAATGCCCTCAACGCGAGAGGGCATTTTGTATGTATTAAGTTACTTACTATTCTTACCGTAAGAGTTGAAGCACACCTTGAGGCTGTTGATTGGCTTGAGCCAGCATTGCTTGAGCAGCTTGGGAAAGGATGTTGTTCTTTTGGAAGTTCATCATTTCTTTTGCCATATCTACATCACGCACACGGGATTCAGCTGCAGTTAAGTTTTCGCTGGAAGTACCAAGGTTAGCAATGGTATGCTCCAGACGGTTTTGCGTAGCACCTAGCTTGGATCTTTCTGCAGAAACAAGCTCAATTGCATTGTTGATGCTGGTAACAGCAGCAGTAGCGTTTTGATAATCAAGTACATTTAAAGCATCACCAGCGGCTGAACGTACGCCAATAGCCTCAGCCTTCATGCTATTGATACCTACAAGGATATTTTGTCCGCTGTTTGCACCAATTTGCATGGAGAAGGATTTGGAAGCATCAGTGACTGCAGCTTCATATTTACGGAAGCTTACAGTAATGCTTTCACCAACTTTTAAGTTTTCCAGGCCTGTTACGTCAAGTGTAGCACCACCTACAGCCAAAGCAGAAAGAGCAGCACCGGTAATGTCAGCGTTAGAAATGCCTACAGCATTCGGATCGCCGATAGTGTAGTTCCCTGCACTTGTTGCAGTACCAGTTTTTGTACGAGTAATAACTATGGTACCAGTAACAGTCAGAGCGCTAGTGGTAGAAGCAGCGCTTAAAGCGATAGTAACTGTAGCTTGAGTATTCAACTGAACTGTAACTTTGCCTTTAATTTCATCACGAAGACCAGCGCGAGTACCATCGATAAGTTTTTGGGTATTGAACTCGGTAGTATTGGCGATACGGTCAATTTCGTTAGTTAACTCATTAATTTCTTTTTGGATTTCTCCACGGTCAACACTGGTATTGGTATCATTACCAGCTTGAACAGCCAGTTCACGCATACGTTGGAGAATGTTATGAGTTTCAGTCAGCGCACCTTCTGCAGTCTGAATCATGGAGATGGAGTCCTGAGCGTTACGACCAGCTTGGTCAAGTCCACGAATCTGACCGCGCATTTTTTCGGAGATTGCAAGACCGGCTGCATCGTCACCGGCACGGTTGATGCGAAGACCGGAAGACAATTTTTCCAGGGATTTGCTGGTAGCACCATTGTTGGCAGACAGTCTGTTATAAGTATTCAGAGCCGCAATATTGTGATTAATAATCATGGTTTTTGTTCCTCCTTGAATTTTAGTATGCCTGGGCATCCATGCCCGGCAAAATATACTTCAGTATGAACTCCTGTCCGGCCGGTACAGGAATAGTTTACTGACCTTCTGCTAGTATTATCGGCAATACCGGTTATTAGTTTAGAGCTCCATTCTGTCATTTCTTTGCATTATTGCTTTGTTATGAACTAATTCTCCGTTTTTCTCCATTATTCGACTGTTTATAAAAAACTTAATAAATTTCTAATAAATAAAAAAAAGAAACCGCAACAGCGGCTATAAGGCTTTTCGTATTCTCTTGATATCCTCCTCATGCTGCACACCTTGTCGCATAAGGTATCTAGTGCTTTCGCTCATTCTGTCCTGATTGTCTTCTACCTCTTCGACTTTCCTGTAGGTTTTTTCAAGCATATCCAATATAGCAGCATCAGACTCTTTAAGGTTCTTAATTTCGGAATGAATAGCAGCCTGGCCGTCTTTGAGGTCTTTGATATCAGCCCGCATCACAATAATATCAGTCTGCATCGCAGTCTGGCCGTCTTTCAGGCTTTTAATTTCATCCTGCATCGCAGTCTGGCCGTCTTTCAGGCTTTTAATTTCATCCTGCATCGCAATCTGGCCGTCTTTCAGGCCTTTAATATCATCCTGCATCGCAATCTGGCCGTCTTTCAGGCCTTTAATATCACCCTGCATTGCAGTAATATCACTCTGCATCGCAGTCTGGCCGGCTTTCAGGCCTTTGATTTCAATTAGTATTTCTGTTAATAATTCTTTCACATTATCACCTCCCCGTAATTATTATCGCATGTACGGCTATTTTATTTAGCAGCAGCCTGCTGCTGCCCCCGGGCCAGCTTCATGGCTTGCATCCAGGTATCGCGCAGCTCTGTCAGCAGACTTTTTGCCTCTTCCAGCTGGCTTTTATCCTTTTTGATATTGGCCTGAATCAAGCGGTATTCAATATAATCATATAGCTTATAATAGTTCTGGGATATCTCGTACTGCATATCCAGTGTGCACATAAATTCACGCACAATATCCTGGGCCCTCAGATTGGCGGCATTGGCTCTTTCCAGGTTGCCTTGCTCAATGGCCTGCATGCTCTCCGTGATAAAACGAATGGCTCCGTTATATAGCATCAATGTCAGTTCCTCAGGCGAAGCTGTCATGATTTGCTGATTTTTGTACACATTGGCGGTGTTTGCCGCATTCATAGGTGTATCCTCCTGCTCTTCTCTATATGTATCCGGCTGTCGGTTACGCCTTTTTATCCAGCAAGATTCCTATATACTCCCGGATTGCCCCAAGAGTATCCAAAAGTTCATGCGGCGGGAATTCCTTCAGCACTTTGTCTGTTTTGGTATCCACAAGACGCACCATCAGCCGCTGAGTTTTTTCATGAATTTCAAACTTAAGGTCGGCGTTAATCAACTGCATGATTTTATTGAGATTATCTGTTGCCTTGGCAACATCCTGCTCAAGTTTTGTCTGAACTTGGGTCCCAGGCTGTTTATTTGCCTCATCCGCAATGAGCTCAGTCTGTAATTCGGGCTTCGTATTCACGCCTGCTTCGCCGGTGGTTTTGGCTGCAGCAAAAGATAATGAGGTATGGCTTCCTTTGCCCAGGGTAGTGGTCTGAATATCCATATGTAAGCACCTCGCCGTGTTTATTCTATATTTATAGTATCGAATAAAACCTCAAAATCTTTAACAGATTTCGGAAAATACAGCCAAAGCTTACGGCAGCTTAATCTTCTGTAATATGTCGCTTCCGGGCAAAACAGCCGGGCTGGCGGATTGCCTATTTTCAGCGACAATAGCGTCATAAAGCTCCCCGCGGTATATTCTCACTTCTTTGGGAGCGTCTATGGCCAGACGAATGCTGTCGCCTTTGATATCAACAATTGTCAGGATAATATTATTGTCAATTACAATACGTTCACCGACTTTGCGAGTGAGAGCCAGCATGCTACTCGCCCCCTTTCCCGGTTGGAGCGGGAAGTCCCCGGGGAAAGAGACGGTGGCGCACCGTGTAGTGGGACTTTTCCAGGACAATTTGGATTGCTTGGCGGGCATGGGTGTTAATCAGAATAGGTGCCAGAAGATTGGCAGTCATTTCCTCAGCTTTTTCAGGAATACGGATGATATTGAAGATTTTGGGCTTGTTATCGTCAGCTATTCCCAATTCGGCTGCAACTGCATCGTCCAGAGCAAAGCTGTAATCAGGGAAAAAACTAAAGGGCTCGGCAATAACAAAGGTCAAATCAGGCTCACTGAGCGACTGGAGAAAGAAAAAAGGACTGTCCGGCTGATAGGGCAGGAGGGCAAACTCCTTTTCTTCGGGAAAGCCGGGAAGGGCATGGGGAAACTGGATAAGCTGGCTCTCAGTAATATCTAATTCGCCAAAGCGGGTGGACTTGATGCGCATGGGTAAGCCTCCTATTTTCTTTCATAATAAATAATAGCGAATTGGGCAGAGTTCTCCACGCTCTGCCCAATGGTATGTCTGCTTATATTATAGCTAATCTATCCGCTGGTAACAATCCTTATTTTTACTACGCGCTAATATCTACCGAGTTATCTGTCACCCACATTTTGATGCTGGGGTATTGAACCATCCGGATATCGACGGTCGCCGGCCGGAAGTCCATGTTGACCTTGCCTGGAATTACGTCAATGGTAAGACGCCCGGGCGTTGGCTTAAAAATGGGCTGGTGAGCTGTGTAGCGAATGACCGGCGGTTCCAGGCGAGCCCAGGTAACCTCCGGTGGGAGCTGGGTGTTAGCCTCTGCCGCCATGGCCGGTATAGGGTCTTCACCGGATACTTCGGCGTTCATCAGGCGATCCCCTTCCTGTGCTATACGGGCAATGGTATCAAAAGCCGTCTGGCGGCCTAAATCGGCATTATCCCGCGCCAGCCGTATGTTGGTTTTCTTACCGTACGAAGCGCGAAAAGCTTCCCAGTCAATTTCCAGCTCACCTTTTGGCTGACTGATTTCGACAGTTGCCGGTTCGGTGTCGATACGAAGCTGCGGCCGGGTGGTAGTCAACCCCATATCGGCGCGGGTTGTCGTTATGCTTGTTTTGGCAGGCTGGGTAGAAATGTTAAGGGTAAGCATATAAATCGCTCCCTGTGATAGATTCGGTCATACTATGCCCGCTGGCGGCAGCAATTTAGCTCATAAAATCAACAAGCGACGGCGGCATAAGCTTGGCACCGACCGACAAAGCGGCGCGATAAATGCTTTCACTGGTTTTGAAATCAATAATGGCTTTGGCAATGTCAAGATCCTCATTAGCCGATACATCCTCGGTAATAACAACATTGTTTTTTTCCAGCAACGCCTGGGCTTGGATGTACATGGACATCCGGGCTCCCATTTCGGTCTGGGCCTGAAGGATATGGCTGTGGGCATTATCTACCAGGTATAGGCCTGATTTGGAGAGCCACTGCAAATCCCGGTCTGAAGCAGTATGCGGGAGAGTGTAGGTGTCACCGGTTTTGTTGGCAGCAGCTGCAGTCAATTGATACTCAACAGTTGCTGTCCCCAAACCATCTGTATCGGTTATGGTGACCTTGCCCGTTCCGTCAATTGCGATTTTAGGATTAGGAGGAATACCGCCGCTGCTCTCCCAGGTAACGCCCCCGTCAATAGAATAGGACACTTTTGTTGGCAGACCGGCCCCATCCACTTCTTCAATTCTCAAAGTAAATGCATTATGCGCATCAGCAGAGGTTTGGCTAATATCCCCGCCTGACGGATTGCTTTTTGCCGAGGTCTGGCCTTTCAAGGCTTCTTTAACTCTGATAAGATCGTTCAGCACCTGGGCGGTTTGTATTTCTTTGCCATTCTCCGTAATCGTATGAAAACCGAAAACATCTTCTCCGGTAAGATTTACGCTGTCCTGCGAGGGGGTAACAACACCTGGTTGAATACGCATGGATATTTTGTTGGTATCACCGGAATACACAACAGCTTCTGTCTGTGTTCCGTCAGCGGCTGTCACCATACGCCGCTGAAAAGGCTGAATTTTATCGTTCTGTCCGGCAAAAACATAGCGATCACCGATCTTGGTGTTGCCGATTTCAATCATCTGGTTGATAATGCCGTCAAGCTCATTGGCAATAGCATCCAGCGCCATATCAGGGTTGACCGATACGGATTTAACAACCAGTTCTTTGGCCCTAATAGTCAGCGAGCTCAGATCACTCATGGCGCCATCGGTTGTTTCCATCCAGGAAATAGAGTCTTTGACATGCTGGGTATATTGTTCATTTTCCTTGAGGTTAATATTAAACCTGAGGCTCCTGATGGTTTTAACAGGATCATCGGACGGGCGGTGCAGGGCTTTGCCATCGGAAAGCTGCTGCTGAATTTTGTTTTGACGTCCGAGGTTTTTATTTAAGCTAATCATGAAATTGAAGGACAGCATGTTAGTGCTTACTCGCATATGTTAGTTCCCTACCTTCCGACAACGCCTGTGCCGTTAATAAGTTTGTCAAGCATTTCATCCATGGTGGTCAGTACCCTGGCGGCCGCATTATAGCCTTTTTGGAAGCGAATCATATCACTTATTTCTTCATCCATGTTAACGCCGGATACCGATTGGCGCCAGTTATTGATCTGGTTGACCAGAGTTAACTGATTCTCGGTAAGGCGTTCGGCATTTTGCGTTTGAACGCCCAGAGCACCGATCATCGAACCGTAAAAGGTATCCAGCGAGGAACCGCCCAGCAGGGAAGAAACATCTACTTTTAAGCGATTACCTAAATTGATTGCATTATCGCCGGCGGCATTGCCCTGTGGCTCTTTGGGGATGGTGAAAGTATATGTATCACCAACAGCATTATCGCTGTCAGAATTAATCCGGATGGTAATGCCATCGCCCAGAACGAACTGTTTGGGTTCTGCCACCTGATTGGGGTCGGCACTCAAAGTACCGTTGCCCAATATTGTTCCGTCTGTATCTTTAATCTGATAGCTTATTTGAGTGACAGCCCCGGTAACGGGATCACGGCCGTCAATCCGTACTTCATAGCTGGGAGTAACAGCACTGCCGGTATAATTCCCGCCAATAACCGCTTTACCGCCCGCAGGATTGCCTTGCGTAATATCAAGGCTTCCCACCATGGTCTTAGCAGCAATCCGGCTCAGTCCGTCAGCTGGATTAAACAGATCGGCATTCATTGTCAGTGCGTCAATCCAGAGCTGCGCCCTGGGTACACCCGGATGGTCAACACTATCATAGCCGGGACCAAACAGCGCGTCATAGTTGTTGGAGTTATTGTAGTCGGTTGCAGCACCATTGCCTGCTGCGCCAAAGAAGTTATAGCCGGTGTTATCATTAGGGTCATTGTTTATGCCGTAACCGTCCCGGTGTACGGCGTTAAATTCCTGCAGCAGAAACTGACTCATCGTGGACAACTTGTTCAGATACGCTTTGACGCTGATATCGCTGTCGCGGGCATCGCCTGCCGAATCTGCCGACGTCTTATCTCGGGAATCGATCAGCCCTTTAAGTTCACCGCCGGTAAAGTTAATGACGGTGCTGGTTGCCGCATCTTTAACATCGACCACTTCATAGCCATAATCCGGATCCTTGCGTGATTCGGCTTTCAGTTTATTGTTGGCATAACCGTCCACCAATACCAGGCCGGAGGATTGCACCGTATAGTTTCCTGCCTTGTCTTCCGTTACCCGGACGTTGATAATCTGCGATAACTGGTCCACAAGATAATCCCGCCGGTCACGCAAGTCATTGGCATGTGCGCTGCCGCCCATTTCGACGCGGACAATCTGCTTGTTTAAGGACAACATCTCTTCGGTGATTTGATTAATTGTGTCCACCCGGATACCAATAACGGTATTGATATCGCCTACCATGCTTCTTAGTTGCGTATTGGCTTGCTGAATGGCATCCACCACTTCAACGCCCCGTTCGCGCAAGGCGGTTCTGGCACCATTATCCGACCCGTTGGTCGATAAAGTATTCCACGCCTTCCAAAATTTATCAAGCACGGTTTGCATGCCGGTTTCAGTAGGCTCCTGGAATACGCCTTCCACCTGCCCCAGGGTATCTAATATAGTCTGACCATAGCCCAGCGTGGAAGTCTCTTTCCACATCTGCTGATCGATAAAGCTGTTCCGGATTCGTACAATCGACTCGGTGAGAACACCGGTGCCGATCTGCACCTTGCCAATACCGGTATAGACGGCTTGCGGGGCTGAGGTGACAAGGTTGACTCGCTGCCGGGAATAACCAGGGGTATTGGCATTGGCGATGTTATGCCCAACGGTGTCAAGGGACATCTTCTGAGCGTTAAGCCCTAGTACCACAGTATTCAGACCGCTAAATGTTGAGCGCATATAATTCCTCCATTATGTGTCTCTCGTTTTCCTATGCCTTGGCATCAAACATGGACTTACCCGCCCTGCCGGTATCCGGCTGCCCTTTGGGCGCATAGGTGGGCTCGGCTGTGCTTTGGCTTAGGATATTGATGTTATAGTTAATATAATCCAGGGATTGTTTAATCAGTTTTTCATTAACCGCATTGAGTTCTACCAGTTCGGCAGTCACTTCGGTAAAAGTCTCGCTGATGGCTCTCAGTTTAGCGGCAGTTTCCACTTCGGCCTGCTCAATAAGCACTGCCAGGGCCGTCTGGCCGGGAGGCAGTCCCAGAGCCGCCGCAAGCTCGCCGGTCAGCGTTTGGCGCAGTTTCTCCAATTTGCCGGCTTCAATGATGAGCATTTCCTCCTGTTTGGTCAGTTGCTCAAGGTCCTGCGGGTTGACCGCTACCAGAACTTCGCGTTTTTTCTGACTCAGTCGCAGCAACGCCTGGTAGATTTGAAGATTCTGGGTTAAAAGAAGTATAAGTTTATCCCACACAGCTGTCACGAATTAAACAGCCTCCTTTTTATTCGACTAAAACACGCGCTCATTTTTCGAATAGGCAATGATTCTTTCGGCAAGCTCCCGCGAGTCGACCTTATACTGACCTGTAGCTATCTTATCCGAGAATTCCTGCACTTTGGCCTCCCGGACTTCAGGCATGTTTTTTATCGCCCGGAGATGCTGGCTTACTTCCTGAGCATGACTGGACAAAATGACTTCATCCGGACGCTGAGTCGGACTTACGCCCTGGCTCTTAGCGCCTTTGGACACTTTGGTTTGTTCACCATAGACTTTGGCAATATTTTGGATATTTTTTATATTCATACGAGCACCTCACAACTCAGGAATTCTTATTTTATTATCGTCAAAAATGGCGGGGTTATTAATCCCCGCCACAAGCAATTAGAATGAATTATTAAGCTATATCGCTTTGTTTCACTGTTTTACTCAAGATATCAACGTTATTTATCTCCCAAGACTTTTCCATACATCCGCGAACGCTGGCGCTGTGAATTTTGCGGTTCATGCTTTTCGTGCTGGTCGTCCGTATGTATCTGATCCAGGATATTTTTACTGCATTTATCGCACAAGCGTCCCTCGTCAATCAAGGTTCCACAGGTTTCACAGGGATAAGAAATCGCACTGCCCATGATGCGGCCACTGCGCAGCAGGCGCAATATAATCTTGTGTTTCACGCCGGTGGCTTGGTGGATTTCTTCGAGAGTAGCTTTGTCTATATCGCGCAGATACTCTACTACCTTTTCTGCATCATCTTCTTGCCTGCGGTAACATTCCGGACAAACCCTTGCTGCATTTTCGACATAAACCTTGCCACATTCCGAACAATTCGCAAGTCCCATGAGTTGGCCCCCCTTTTTCTCGTTATCGTTATTATATAGCATTTTCATGCTATAGCCTAGGCCTTTAGACTCATTTCTAAGATATTGGACATTTTTTTATAAAACCAAGCAGGATTATGACGGTTTTTGGCTAATTACTTTATTGCTTATTTTACGGTTTTTTACCCTTTGGTTTGAAAAATACGTGCTTATATCGTATTTTTCGTTGTTTAAATTATGGAAATCAGACAAGATAGTGACTATTGATGCTGATCTCCAAGGAAAGGCAGTTTGTCGTGTATATGCTAACGCTGATGCAGGACCCCGAAATTTATGCCACTGATACTGAAACAGTCAATGGCATAATTGCCAATTTTATGCAGCTTATTCAATTAAAGAATGCCAAACTATTTTTGCACAGCCATCAGGTAGCCAATTATGCGGTCAGTGTTGCCGCAAAAATGAGGCTTCCGCGGGAAGAAATTGAGCGCATCCGTTTGGCCGCATTGTTACATGATGTGGGGCAGATTACCGTGCCCAATCAGGTGCTGGCCAAAGTGCCTTATTTGTCGACCCGTGAGATGAGTGTGTATAAAAATCATTGCAATGCCGGCAGTTGCATGTTGGAAAATATCCCTTCCTGCCAGGAGCTTATTCCCTATATCCGTTTTCACCATGAACGTTTTGACGGCACAGGCTATCCTAAGCGGCTAAAAGGCGTAAACATCCCGCTCGGTGCACGCATTATCGCGGTAGCCAATCACTATGACCGGTTTATTAACCCGTGCACACAGCATTGGGTTAAGACCAAGGGCGAAGCGGTCCGCGAGCTCTTAAGCCTGTCCGGTATGGCCTTTGATCCGGAGGTTGTCCGGGCGTTTATTGACGCGCTGGGATAAGTCACCGCGCCCCGCTGGCCAGTGCCAGTCCCGTAACCGCCAGCGCCCCGGATTTTTTGAGCGCTTTTGCACATTCATCCATAGTCAGTCCGCTTGTGAAGATATCATCAACCAACAGGATACTTTTCCCCGCTACTAATTTAGGGCGCGTTACGGTAAACGCGCCTTTTATGTTTTTGCGGCGTTCTTTTAGGCGAAGCTCCCATTGGGGCAGGGTAGGAGTTGTACGGGCAAGTGCCTCGACCCAGGCCAGGTTTCGCCTTAGTGCCCAGGGTTTGAAAATAAGGGCGGTCTGGTTGAAGCCGCGCTCTTTGAGACGGCCGAAGTGGAGCGGCACAGGCACTACTGCATCAATACCGCGGTATCGCTCTGCCGTTACGCCATAGTCCAGCAGGTATCCCAGCTTAGTAGCCTGGCGGGTGATGCGGCGAAATTTCATGTCACGGATCAGGCGCTGCACCTGACCGCTATAGTCGGTCACCGTCAGGCAGGCATCCAGCCACTGCAGCTTATGTATAGCCAGTGAAACCTGCCTGATGGTAACGATCTTATCAAGACACACCTGGCACCAGCCGTAGCTGCTGCCGGCCCATTGCCGGCAGGACGGACAGCGCCTGGGGAAAATCAATTCGAGCAGAGCTTCCAGCCAATCGGTTAGCATAAGGCTTCACCCTGGAGGCGTTCGGCCAGCAGCGAATAGCGGCGGCGGGTCCGGTCACTCATGACCGCGGTGTTAAGCGCTGCCTTGGTGCCCAGCAATATGACCCGCTCTTTGGCCCGGGTAACGGCGGTGTATAAGAGATTGCGCTGCAGCATAATATGATGGCCCGGCGTAAGCGGCATGACGACAACCGGATACTCGCTGCCCTGACTCTTGTGAACACTCATGGCATAGGCCAGGGTTAGCTCATCATGTTCGCCTTTGTCGTACACTACATCATCTTCCGGATAGCGGACAAGCACCTTGCCATCGGCAATGGCCAGGATGTAGCCAATATCGCCGTTAAAAACCCGTTTGGTATAATTGTTGCGAACCTGCATGACTTTATCGCCTTCCCGCAGCACCTGGTTGACACTCTGGATGTAGTCCTTGCCGTCCTTAGGCGGATTGAGCGCCGCCTGCAGCAGCCGGTTCAGATTCTCGACCCCGCAGGGCTGGCGGTGCATGGGGGAAAGCACCTGAACATCGCGCCAGCTATCAAAGCCTTCCTGAGTCAGCTCGGTTTGGCAGAGCTCGACAATGGCCTTGGCGGCCGACTCACTGTCAGGCATTTCGCGAAACTGAAAATCATTACTGCCGAATTCAGGCAAACGTGCCCGGTTAATCCGGTGGGCGTTGAGCACGATCATGCTTTCGCCTGCCTGGCGGAAGACTTCAGTGAGCCGCACCACCGGGATGGCGCCCGACCGGATGATATCCTTGAGTACCGAGCCTGGTCCAACCGCCGGCAGCTGATCAACATCACCCACCAGCACCACCCGGCAGCCGTCCGGTACAGCCTGCAGAAAATAACTGGTTAAAAGCATATCCATCATGGAGGTCTCATCGACAATTACGGCATCCGCATCCAGCGGGTTTAGCTCATCCCGGGCAAATATCGGCTCATCATCGGCCCCACCCCCAGCTTCGAGCAAGCGGTGGATGGTCATAGCCCCGCGCCCGCTGGTCTCGGCCAGCCGTTTGGCAGCCCGGCCGGTGGGTGCGCCTAATACGATTTTTAATCCCTGCTGTTCCAGCAGCGCTAAAATGCCTTTAACGGTCGTCGTCTTCCCTGTTCCCGGTCCACCGGTTAATACCAGCACCCCATGGGTCATAGCGGCCGCCAGTGCCTGGCGCTGCGCCGCTGCCAGGGTAACTCCGGCAGCTGCCTCCCACTGGTCCACCAACGCCTCCGGGTCAATGCCCTCCAGGGGCTTGGCTTTCTCCTTGAGCAGGAGCAGGCGGTCTGTCACCAGCTTTTCGGCCCGGTAGAGATAACGCGGGTATATCAGGGTCACACCATGGAAATCCTCGGTATACAACTTCCCGCGCTCAATTTGCTGTCTGACAACGGCGGCGATCTCGGTTTGCTCAATATTGAGGAGTTTGGCCGTTTCTTCGGTAAGTACCTCCTCCGGCACGCAGCAGTGACCGGCCTGCCCGGTCATGAGCAGCGCAAACTGCACTCCTGCCGCCAGCCGTGAAGGATGGTCCCGGTCAAAGCCTAAGGCGCCGGCAATCTGGTCGGCAATACGAAAGCCAATACCTTTTACCTCTTCCGCCATTCTATAGGGGTCTGTCTGAAGCACGGCAACCGAGTCTGAGCCGTAACAGGCAAAAATTCGGACAGCGTAGGCGCTGGTGACACCATGCATTTCTAAAAATAGCATAACTTCCTTCAGCTCGGCCTGCTCGGCATAGGACTGGCGGATTTGTTCCAGCTTCTTGCTGCCGATCCCCTCTACTTCGGCTAAGCGGTGGGGGTAAAGTTCAATAATCTCCAGCGTCCGCACGCCAAAATGCTTGATCAGCCGGGCAGCCATAGCCGGGCCAACGCCTTTGACGGCCCCTGATGCCAGAAACCGCTCTATGCCCTGCTCGGAGGTTGGCTGAATACGCCGGCAGGCTGCGGCTTTGAACTGCCGTCCGTAACGGGCATGCTCCACCCATTCTCCGGTCAGCTTCACTTGTTCACCGACAAGCGGCGGAGGAAAACTGCCGGTTACGGCCACGGTTGCCGTTTCATTGCCCGGCTTAAGGCGAAATACCGTAAAGCTGCCATCGGCTGCCTGAAATGTTATATTCTCTACAATACCTTCTAGATTATTATCCACGGTTATAACTCCCACTGCTTAGTACATCCAAACATAAGTTCCTTTTTCTTAATTCGCACCCCTTGAGAAAAGTCCTGCATATTTTTTCACTGAAAAGGAAGGATTTTCGTCACAGACAAAGTACTATATACATAGATATTGCATTTGCAACAACGATTTACAAATTGTGAGGCAGAACGATGAAAGAAAACATGTACACCTACCATTACTTTCAAAATCGCGCCATTAAGCGCCCGTCCCGCATTGCCGGTCTTGTCTTCCAATTGGTACTTTTGTCTTCCATTGTGTATAGTATTGCTGCACTTTATCTTAAACCATAAGATAAGATTTTCACCACCGCAGGCAATAGGCACAAACGAATGCCCTGTTTACCGAATACCGGTAAACAGGGCATTGCTATGTTGTTCAGAGTCTTACACCAGTGCCACAGTTTCCCGGTTGCTGATGCGGGCTTCTACCTGCCCGGCCAAGGTGTTGCCTTTGACGACAAAAATATTTTTGTCGATGATGTCCTGCATCACAGCCTGCACCTGAGCCAATGTCAGGTCATCTTTGGGGTCGGCCACACTGATAACCGTCTCTTTGCCGGCACTGTTGAGAAACACCATTTGCAGCGTCTTAGTCATAGGTTACTCCTCCTTTCTTACAGTACTGCGGGGGAAGCTTGCCCCCCTGTTACTGGTTTACGAGATTGTTCAGGTCCTGGCGGACAATGTCTGCCAGGGTGTGCTCCTGCAGACCTGCCACCCCTTCGGCCACTGCAAACAAATCGCTGTCGGTCGCGCCTGGATTGACATTAGCGAATGTCCGGTTCCGGTAAACCGGATTGCCGGAAGCGTTTACACCGGTCTGCACCTTGAGCACCAGTTTGCCGCTTTGCGGCATTTTTACTACTGCCATGCTGCTCACCTCCTTATGCTCTCATACATTCCGGTCATGTTTGGTTTTAAATGGGTAACAAAAGATTTTTCGCCAATTCCTTTTTTAAGCGGGCTAAGCCGCGCTGCCTCAGACTATAGACCGCCTGGGGCGTAATTCCAAGCTCTGCCGCTATATCTGCCAGCCGCGCTTCTCCCAGTAACGTCCTGGCTACGGCTGTCTGCTGTTTAGCCGGCAGCAAGGCTAACGCTTCCCGGACAGCTATGACAGAAAAATTGGCCTCTGCCTCGGCCTCCACATTGTCGGCTGCTGCCAGAGTGTCCAGTAAACCCGGCCTTTCTTTGGCTTCCTCCTCCGCACCGCCGGTCAGAAACAGTTCCTGCTGCCAGCGCCGCCGTTCGCGTTTGAACAAATTCCATACCGCATACCTGACCCGGCTCTCAACATAGCCGGCAAACCGGACCCCGGCGGCCGGATCATAGGTTCGTACCGCCGCCGCCACTGCCAGCCACCCTTCGGCGGCAGCCTCTTCTTTAATTCCAGCCACATGCGGCTGATTGGCATACTTTTTCACCAAGCCGGCAAACCGCCGGCAAACTTCCGCAAAAGCCTCTCCGCCCTCATTCCCGGCCTGGGCCTGTATAACCAACTGTTCTATATTCATTATCCTCACCTGTTGGCGAGGAACCGGTCCCTCTTATATTAGCGCTGGCTACAGAGTAGCATGGCCGGTGAGGAAAAAACAAAAGCCGTCCTGGCTCAGGTCAATACCCGAGCCAGGACGGCTTGCTGCATAAAGCGTCCACGAAGGACGCTTTATGCGCAAAGAATTAGTTGTTATGGTATTATCAGAAAAATCATAATTTTAGTGCTGGATTTTTACCGATTTTCCCTTATAATGAAATTAGGACGGGAATAGAGCCCCGTCCTAAACTGAATAAGGAGGTGAGTGCTATGCGCTTAAAGACTAGATGGTTCAGCCTGACAGTCTCAAGCGAGTTTGCTTTAATAATCTGTTGGATTATTGAGCAGCTCAATAATTAGCCTCCCTATTCTCCGAACGTCCCTGCTGGAACAGGGGCGTTCATTTAGTATCTATGTTCATTATAACCGATTTATACTAATTTTAAAAGTTTTATTTTAATCGTTTTATTTCAGCCTACTCCCCGGTAAGCTCCACCCAGGCGATATACTTTTCATCAAGCTCAGCCTGCCTGACCGCATATTCGTCAGACAGTTCCCGGCTCAGCGCAGCGTCAGCATGACTGGACGGGTCATTCAGCCTGGCTTCCAGGGCTGCTAACTCATGCTCCAGCAAAGCAATCTCTTCTTCCAGCTTTTTAGTCTGTTTCGCCGTATCCGGTTTGCGCCAGCTGTTGCCTTTGCCGGTGTCGGCTTGCACCGGGCGTTCCTGCTTCCCGCCGTTCTGTTTCTTTTCCCTGGCAACAGACTGGCTGGCCGCCTGCGCAGCCTCCTTTTCTGTTGCCGCCTTTTTATCACGATAGTAACTATAGTTGCCGGCATACTCGGTCAGTTGTCCGCCCTCAAGCTCGACAATACGGTTAGCCACCTTATCAAGAAAATACCGGTCATGCGACACCGTCAAAAAAGTACCGGGAAAATTCATAATGGCCTCTTCCACAGCTTCCCGCGCCGCAATATCCAAATGGTTGGTCGGCTCGTCCAGTATGAGGAAGTTAGCCCCTGCCAGCATAAGTTTCAATAACGCCAGCCGCGCCTTTTCACCGCCGGAGAGATCGCCCACCAGCTTGTACACATCATCACCGCGAAACAAAAAGGCGCCAAGATAATGGCGTGTTCGCTCTTCACTAAAAGCAAATTCACGCATAATCTCATCCAACACACGATTCGTGTCAGTCAGCGTCTCATGCTCCTGGGCAAAATATCCCAGCCGCACCCGGCTGCCCAGCTTGACCCTGCCACCGGTTGGTTCCAGCTCACCGGTGAGCAGCTTTAACAAAGTGGTCTTGCCTGCGCCGTTCGGCCCGACCAGAGCCACCCCGTCACCGCGGCGGATTAACAGCGACACGCCGGCAAGCACCGTCTTATCCCCATAGCCTGCCACCGTTTCTCCCAGTTCGGCAACACGGTCCGCACATTCAGCCGGTGGATTAAAGGCGAAAAAGTCAAAGCCAGTCACATCTCCCGGACGGGCCAGACGTGCCAGCCGGTTGAGCTGACTTTGCCGCCCGCGTGCCTGCTTTGACTTGATGCCTGCCCGGTAACGGTCAATATAGGCCTCGGTTTTGGCAATCAAGGCCTGCTGCTTGCCATAAGCCTTTTCCTGGGCTGCCAGCTTTTCCGCCTTCTTCTCTAAATACTCACTGTAATTACCGCTATAATCGGCAATACCGCCGCTCTCAATGGCCAGGATTCGTTCAGCCACTTTATCGAGAAAATAACGGTCATGCGAAATCACCAGCACAGCGCCGGAATAGCTTAGCAAAAATTCCTCCAGCCACTCAACCATGCCCAAATCCAAGTGGTTAGTTGGTTCGTCCAAAAACAGGAAATCCGGCTGCCGGATCAGCGCCCGCGCCAGGCAGATCCGTGTTTTTTGCCCACCGGAAAACTCATGGGTCTGGCGCATCAGGTCCTCGGCGGCAAATCCCAGGCCAAACGCCACCCGCCGCACAGTATTTTCATATTCATATCCGCCGCCCCGTTCAAACCGTTCAACAACCTGCGCATAGTCCTTCATCAGCTTGTCAAGCTTGTCCGGATCTTTTGTTACAGCAATATCGGCCTCCAGGCGGCGCATATCCTGCTGCCACCCCAGCACATCACCATAAGCTCCCACCAGTTCATCATACAGTGTATTGTTACCCAGGCCGGTGTCCTGTTCCACATACCCGATCCGCTCGCCCGGTGTTAACGCCACATGCCCGCTGTCAGGCTTCTCAAATCCCAGTAAACAGCGTACCAGGGTTGTTTTGCCCACACCGTTAGGTCCAATCAAACCCACCTTTTCCCCACGCCTGATTTGAAACTGGATATCGCTAAAAATATTTTGTATACCATAGGCCTTGCTCAGGCCGCTAACTTCCAATAAGCTCATGTCTTACCTCCCTGTCTGCCTCCTACTATTGTACCGATTCACCGGTAAATACACAAGAGGGCGGCTTCTCCCCGGCCTTTCCCGGAATGGCACTTGTTAATAAATTACTTTTCTGTTAATATAGTATTAATTACAGAACATATGTTCGTGAGTTACAGGAGGTATTTTATTATGACTAACCCTCTGCCTGCACCTGCGCGGATTGCCGCCATTATACCCTGTTATAACGCCGCAGGCGACAATACTACCATCATTGCCTGTGACGGCAGCAGCACAACCCTTGCCTGCCGGGTTCGCGCCGTTATTGGACGGCTGGCCAGAAGCCGGGCCGTCGACCTAGCAGCGCTGAGAGCCAGAACCCGGGCGGACACTGAACGGAAAAACCTGGAGCCGCTGCCACTGGCACCCGGCCTTGTCCTGGTGCCGGTTAAAGTCCGTAAGCCCCGGGTAACCGGCGACAGCACCACCGGCTATGTCAATTTTCATGCCATTACTGCCGTCTGTGCCAACCCAAATACGCCTTACCAGACAACCATCAGACTGTCCGGCAAGACTGAAATCCCGGTTATCTGGACAACAGCTACCGTCAACCGCCAACTGGCACTGGCGCGCCTGGCTGCCAGCACCGCCTCCACCCTGCAGCTGCCACTGCCTGCAGGTGCTTTTCAGGAATCCTTTCCCGGCTACACCCCTGAGCTTTTTTCCCTGGCAGTCAAGCTGGTAGATGTCTTCCATGAAATCATAAATATAAAGCAGGGCAGCGAGCACCCTGGGACTACCCTGCCTCGTAGTGACCAATAAAGTGTTCCGGTACCCTGTCTCCCCTGCTCTCATTCAGCCTTCTGCTTTCCCTCGAATTACCACTTCCCGGTGGTTTTGCCGCAGCAGTGACGCCACAACTGCCGTAAATTGTTCAATCTGCAGCCTGCTGGTCAAATCAAGCACATGTACTACCGCTCCCCGGCAAAGCGGCAAGACCTCAGTTACCGGGCGCGCCGCCCGCTCAGTGCTTACCACCGTCAGCGCCGGTATTTCCACTGCCAGCCGCGATAAAATAATGGGTGTCAGGTCGTCAGAGCCACAATCTACCACAACAGCGTCGCATTCCTGTCCGCCATCTGCCATTTCATTTGCCAAATACCGTATCAAATCCTCGACTTCATATTCCAGATTACGCACCAAAATAACCAGGCTGGCTCCGGGCAAACGTACAAAGGCAAAGGTAGTCACCCAGTTCCGGATATCTCTGATAAGATGCCACAAACCATATAGTGCCAGCGATACCATAATGACACTTACCGAATAGGACAAAAACAAACTATCCTACCCCCTTTGCTTTGGGATAGGATAGTGTATGCACCATAGGGTTAAAATGTTATCATTTACTCTAAGATCACAATCTTATGCTTAATGGCGTACAATACCGCCTGTGTCCGGTCAACGACATTAATCTTGCGAAAAATATTGGTCAAATGGTTCTTGACTGTCTTTTCGCTTAAATATAACGTCTGGGCTATTTCCTGATTATTCATTCCCTGTCCGATCAATTGCAGCACTTCCACTTCACGGTAGGTCAGACGTTCTTCCTTGGGGCGTTCCAGCATGACCAGAGCCCCGTTACGTTTCTCGTCCTGGCGGGAAAGTTCGCCAAATAATTGCGTGGCCAGCGTTGGATAAATAAAGGAATGACCCTCATGTACCATCCGGATGGCCTTGACCAGCATGCCTGGCTCAATATCTTTTAAGAGATAACCAACCGCCCCTGATTTAATAACTTCAATTACATAGCTTTCATCATCATGAATCGTGAGAATAATTACTTTTACCGGTGACTTGGCGGTTTTTTTCAACCGTTTTGTCACTTCCAATCCGGTCATCCGGGGCATATTAACATCAAGCAACAGGATATCCGGTGCAAGACTCTCCACCTTGCTGATAGCCTCATCACCGTCAGCCGCTTCGCCTACCACCTCAAGGTCCGGTTCCAAAGACAGTACATTTTTAATTCCTTGTCTAAGCAGCGCATGATCGTCGGCAATTACAATTCTGATTGGCAAAAATGCCACCTCCTACTGGGTACAACACTAAGTGGATTAGCTGCATTTACTTCTTTCAGGGAGAATGTTGTTTAAGCATAGGCCCTAGCAGGCGTTTATACGCCTCAACTCCAGGCTGGTCAAAAGCATCCACATCAGCCAGTTCACCTTCATAAGCCACCGATAACGCTAACAGGTACAGCAATTCACCCAAATGATATGCCGTCATTTCAGGCAGCACAAACGTAGCATTAAACCGGCCGTCACTCCGGAGGGCAGCAGCATTGGCCTCCCGGGCGGCGTCAAGCGCCTGACTGAGCCGCAAGCCGGAAATCTCGGACAACTTGCCGGCCGACGGGAAAACATCCGGTATCACCGGGTCATTCTCCCAGGCAGCTACTTTGACAAACTGCACCACTTTATCTTTCCTGCCATCCTGATGCTGTTGTGTTTGCGCATGCATATCGGTTGTGCCTACAGCCACGATAGGCGTCCGGCCATAGAATACTTCACGGCCCGCACGGTCGGTCCGCTTGCCCAGCGATTCGGCCAGAAGCTGCACATACCATTCGGCAACAGACTTAAGATTATCGGCGTAGGGCATAAATACCTCAATATCCTGCCCATACTTTTCGGCAGCCAGATACTTAAGCGCCGCATTAAGCATAGCCGGATTGCGCCAGATATCCTCCTGCCTGCAGGCTTCGTCCATTGCCCGTGCCCCGGCTAGAAAGGCATCAATATCAAAGCCGATACAGGCAGCCGTAACCAGCCCCACTTCTGAAAAAATACTGAACCGTCCGCCCACACCGTCAGGCACAGAGAACATCGGCCACCCCTGCTCTGCGGCCAGCTTGTGCAGCAGGGTTTCACCGGCCCCCTCCGCCAGGTCGGTAACAGCCACCACCTGCACCTCGACGGCCGGCGTTTCCCGGCGCAGCGCATCATAGACTGCCATAAAGGTAGACATAGTATCAAGGGTGGAACCGGATTTCGAGATAACGACAAGCTGGGCACGGTAAGCCCCGTCGTGCGGCCCGGCGTGCACCGCCTTGAGCCTGGCCTCATACTTAATCTGCTCAATAAGCTCCACCGTCCGGCGCGGATCAATATTATTGCCGCTGAAGTACAGCCGGGGATATCCTTGCCGTTCTTCAGCCCCCCTGCTATTCCAGAACTCGCCGCAGTGAACATCAAACAGTACCTTGTTGCCCAGATAAGACCCGCCGATGCCAAAAGAGACGACCGCATCCACCTTGTTTCTCAGCGATTGTCCGAACTCCTTAAGCCTGGCAATAGAGGCCGGACTATTCAGATGGTCTGCCTGCACATAAGGCAGCTGGCTGAACAGCACCTTCTCCGGTGCACCGTCTTTGGATAAATGACCGCGTATTTCGCCGGTAGAACGCATATGTTCCATGGCCTGATGAGCCGCCATAAGGCGTTCGCCGATAGCAGCCACATCGGTCTGCGTCACCAGACCCTGACCGTAAAGATTCGTATAATCAAAAGTAAAGCCTGACGATAAAACCAGATGTGTTCTTTCCACAATCATCCCTCCTGCTTCACCTTGTTCACTTAGCTCTCAGTCTTCCATCTCCGCCTCCGTCGCAGCATAGTCTGTCCCCAGCGGCCCCACAGTCCTCAGCAAATACCGCAGAAACTTATCCCTAAGATCAGGACGCTTCAGGGCATACTCCACGGTGGCCTCAAGATACCCCTGCTTATCGCCGATATCATAGCGCCGCCCCTCAAAATTATAGGCATACACCGGTTTAAAAGCAGCCAGCCGGCGCAACGCATCTGTCAGTTGTATCTCACCACCCCGGCCTGGCGGCGTATCTTCCAATAGATAAAAAATCTCCGGCTCAATAATATAACGGCCCAGCACGGCAAGCCGGGAAGGCGCTTCCTCCACTGACGGCTTTTCCACTAAATCAACCGCCCGCCAAACATTATCTTTCACCGGCTCAGGCTCTACAATGCCATAGCTTGACACCTTTTCCCTGGGCACTTCCTGTACGCCAAGAATACTGCCCCCGAAATCCTCATAGGCATCTATCAACTGCCGCAAACAAGGTACATTGGCATCGATAATATCATCACCCAGCAGCACGGCAAACGGTTCATTGCCGACAAATTGCTTGGCACATAACACGGCATGCCCCAGCCCCTTGGCTTCCTTTTGCCGTATATAGTGGAGCGTTACCTCTGACAACTCTTCCACCAGGCCCAGCAGGTCATATTTACCCTGTGCTTTTAAGGTAAGCTCCAGCTCAACTGCCCGGTCAAAATGATCCTCAATGGCCCGCTTATTTCGCCCGGTGATAATGAGAATTTCCTCAATTCCCGACTGAATGGCTTCTTCAATAATAAACTGAATAGCCGGTTTATCCACAATCGGCAGCATCTCCTTCGGCTGCGCCTTGGTGGCCGGCAAAAACCGGGTCCCAAGGCCAGCCGCCGGAATAATGGCCTTCTTTATTGTTTTATGATTTTTTGGCATAGGATTTGATCCTTTCTAGGCATGTATCAGCGACAGCAATTCTGCCGTCTTTTCTTCCATTAGCCTGACATCGCACCGGGATTCCACATTCAGGCGCAATACCGGCTCCGTATTCGACATCCGGACATTGAACCGCCAATTTTCATACTCAATGCTCAGACCGTCGACCCGGTCCAGCTTCAGTGCCCCTGGCGCATATTTTTCCTCAATCTTTTGGATGACAGCCTTAGCATCGGCCACCGTGCTGTTAATTTCGCCGCTAACCGGATAGCAGGCCACTCTTTCCCGCATAAGCTCTGATAACGGCTTGCCTTCACGGCAAAGAATCTCCAGCACCAGCAGCCAGGGAATCATGCCACTGTCACAATAAGAAAACTCTTTAAAATAATGGTGGGCCGACATTTCCCCGCCATACACGGCATCTTCCTTGCGCATCCGTTCTTTGATAAACGCATGACCGCTCTTGGACAGCACCGGCACACCGCCCGCCTTCTCCACTATTTCGATGGTATTCCAGGTCAGACGCGGGTCATAGATAATCTTGGCCCCGGAATAGCGCCGGAGAAAAGCCTGGGCCAAAAAGCCGACAAGATAATAGCCTTCAATAAATTCTCCTTTTTCATCAAACAGGAAGCACCGGTCAAAATCCCCATCCCAGGCGATACCAATATCGGCCCCGTGTTCACGGACAACCTGAGCGGTTGCCTCCCGGTTTTCCAGCAGCAAAGGATTAGGCACCCCATTGGGAAACGTGCCGTCAGGGTTGTGATTTACCTTGATAAAAGTAAACGGCAGTTCAGACTCCATCGCATCAATGACCGCGCCGGCAGCGCCATTGCCGGCATTAACCACCACCTTCAGCGGTGCCAGGGCGGTCCTGTCCACATAGGTAAGTAAATGGGCGACATAGTCCCGCATAATATTCACATGCGTGACGGTACCGGGAGTGATATCCCTGACAGGAGCAAACTCACCGGTAACCACCTGTTCCTCGATTTCCTTAAGACCGCTGTCACTGCTAATGGGTCTGGACTCTGACCGCACCAGCTTCATGCCATTGTAGTCTTTCGGATTATGGCTGGCCGTAATCATAATGCCACCATCCAGTTTCAAATGAGCGGTGGCAAAATAAATCTGCTCCGTACCGCACATGCCAATATCCACAACATCACAGCCAACTTCCGTAAGACCTTTGATCACGGCGCTTTTAAACGCAGGCCCTGACAAGCGGATATCATTGCCGACAACCACCTTTTTAGCCTTAAAAATATCAACAAAGGCGCGACCAATGCGATATGCCATCTCTTCGTTCAACTCTTCCGGAACCTTGCCCCGAATATCATACGCTTTAAATGCATCACGTTTAATTTCCATATCCTTCACGCCTCCTTATAATTCCAACTATATGTTATATACTACATTGAATAAAAATATTCCTGTACAGCCAGAAGCTGTCAGGAATATTAATTTATTTTTATCCGATTATGTCCGCCCGTACACATCGTCAAACCGTACAATATCATCTTCCTCAAGATAACTGCCGTTTTGCACCTCAATAATCTCCAGCGGCAGCCTGCCGGGATTCACCAAGCGATGCTTAGTAGAAGGCGGAATATATACACTTTCATTGACATGCACCATCTGCTCCTGCTCACCGATGGTAACCTTGGCCGTACCACCGATAACAATCCAGTGTTCGCTGCGATGATAGTGCAATTGCAGACTGAGCTGCTGACCAGGCATAACAACAATCTTTTTCATTTTGTAGCCGATGCCTTCACCCAGTACCGTGTAACTGCCCCAAGGCCGGTACATGGTGGTATGCTCATCCACTTCGCGCCGTCCGCGCTCCCTCAATTCAGTAACCACATCCTTGACCTTCTGCGACTCGCCGCGCTTGGCGACAACAATAACATCATCGGTTTCCACCACCAGCACATCTTCCAGGCCAATGCCGGCAATCAGTCGGCTCTTGCCCAGCATCAGTGTATTGGCGCAGTCAATGGGCAGGCAATCGCCTTTGAGTGCATTGCCGGAGTGATCTTTTTCCAGCACATCATAAATGGCGTCCCAGGAACCAATGTCATTCCAGTAAGCGGTAAGCGGCGCCATAACCACCCGCGCCGACTTTTCAGCTACCGCATAGTCAATCGAGATACCAGGCATGTCCGCAAAATGGTCAAGGACTTCCGGCAACGGTGCCGACATCAGTTGATAGATTTCCGGGGCATGTTCACACAGTTCCTCCATAAGGCACCCTGCAGTAAAGGCGAACATCCCGGAGTTCCAATAATAATTGCCTGCAGCAAGATAGCTCTCAGCCGTCGCTTTATCTGGCTTTTCCCGGAAAGAATCTACCCGATAGCCTAAGCCAAAAGCTCCGCCTGTCTGAATATAACCGTAGCCTGTCTCAGGTTTATCCGGTTTAATCCCCAGGGTAACCACCTTTTCCTGCGCTGCCAGGTCAACGGCCTGCCGTATATTTTTAATGAAAATATCGACAGGCTGGATAATATGGTCGGCCGGAGTAACGAATAACACCTCACCGGCAGCAGTCCCCAGTTCAGCCTCGCAAAACTTTGCCGCCAGCGCGATTGCCGGTGCCGTATTGCGGGCAACAGGCTCAAGCAGTATGTGGGCACCGCTTGCGCCACAGGCCGCCAGTTCGGTCTTGACATGGTGAATATATTCCTTATTGGTTACGACAACAATGTCAGCTGGTTTGAGCAAAGGCAGAAAACGCTTTACTGTTTGCGTTAAGAGTGAATCAGAGTCACCCAGTTTTAAAAACTGCTTAGGCAGGCAGGTACGGGATAAGGGAAACAGGCGCGTACCACCGCCGCCGGCAAGAATGATAAGTTTCATCGACAATTGGTCTCCTTTTTGCTTCTGAAATAAATGGCAAAATATAGCCTTATTATACCATATTCTTGTTAAAACAACACCGCTGCCATGAGTAAAAGGTATCCACTTGTCAGACTTGTCAGAAAGAGTTATCATGTAATTATTATCCTATCGCTATTTACTTGGAGGTAATATTTTGAACACACATCGGTTCCGCTGGGTTACACCAGCGTCTTGTCTTTGTTTAGCTGTATTTCTGGTTTCTATCAGCCTGGGCTGGCTGCTGCCGGCAGAGTATGGCAATGAAAATGGGCCAATAGAATGGCTGCAAGTCGTCGTGCTGGGTGTTGCAGCCCTGGTCTCCATAAGCGCGCTGTTTCAAACCGGTCTATCCCCAACCCGCCGCCGGCTATTTGCCTGGACAAGCATCCTCTGGCTGCTGAACATCGCCCGTGAGCTAAGCTGGGGCCGGGTTTTTTATCCGAACGGCACCGGCGGCTTCCTGCGTCTGAAAGATATCTGGTTCGGGCCCTATGTCTACCCAACCATTGCCATTATCCTCGTTGCCGCTTTCGGGTATTTCTTCGCCAAAGGCTTGCACAGGGAACTGGTGCCTTGGCTTAAGCAAGGCATACTCCCTGCCCTGGATTTTGTCATCCTTCTAGTCGCTGCGGTAACTGCCGATATAATCGAGCACCATAGCAGCGGTCTGTTTGGTGCAAAAATAGAGCTTTTTGAGGAACTGGGAGAATTAGCGGCGTATGTTGCCATACTTTGTTTTATGATTGATGTGGTTTTAAATAAACAGTTTCGGCATAACCAGCCATTGTATGTGTTTAAACGGAGAGGAAGGTGGATCTGAAGAAACTAAGGAGCAGCGCTGATTATAGCCTGCTCCTTAGCCTTTGTCCAAATTATAATACTTACAGTACCAATCGACAAACTGCTGTAAGCCGTCTTCAATCGTTGTTTCCGGCTTAAATCCCACAGCTTGCTGCAATAAGTCGGTAGAGGCGTAGGTAGCAGGCACGTCGCCTGGCTTAATAGGCTCAAATATCTTATCAAAGACTATCTCTCTGCCTGTAGCCTTGCTTAAACATTTCTCCAGCGTTGCAATAAATACCATCAGCTTCTCAGGACGATTGTTGCCGATATTGAAAACCCGGTGCAGCGAAGTAGTACCGCCACTGGGAGGGTTAGCCAAAAGCCGTTCAATCCCTTCGACAATATCATCAATATAGGTAAAATCCCGATAAAGATCGTTTGCCAGATCACCATTATTGAATATCCTAATTGGTTCACCGGCAAAATATTTTTGCGTAAAACCAAAATACGCCATATCAGGACGCCCCATTGGACCGTACACGGTGAAGAATCGTAGCCCGGTAGCCGGAATCTGATAAAGATGACTGTATGTATATGCCATTAACTCGTTCGATTTTTTCGTAGCCGCATAAAGTGACACAGGATTGTCCACAAAATCAGCTTCAGAAAATGGCACCTTCTTATTTGCACCATAAACAGAACTCGAAGATGCATAGACCAGGTGCTTTACCGGATTAAACCTGCAAGCTTCAAGGATATTATAAAACCCGATGACATTGCTTTGCATATAAGCATCCGGGTTCTCAATAGAATAACGCACACCGGCCTGGGCTGCGAGATTGACTACAATATCGGGCTTGTACGCTGCAAAAGTCTGCATAATTACAGACTTATCAGCAATATTTTCCTTGATGAAGATAAACTTTTCAAAGGGAGTAAGTTGCTCTAAGCGAGCGTACTTAAGCTTAACATCATAATAATCATTTATATTATCAATACCAATCACACGGCAACCTTGTTCCAGCAGTTTTTTAGCCAAGAAGTATCCGATAAACCCTGCTGCACCGGTAATGAGGTAGGTTTTAGCTCTATCCAAAGGTTCATAATCTGCTTTCATTTCCTGAGCTCCCCACTCTTAGATTTTACTTTCTCCCAATTGAGTGATACTCTACTCCCGCAGCTTTCATTGCTACAGTTTCATAGATGTTTCGGCCATCATACACCAAAGGAGTTCTCATTAACTTCTTATATGCCTCAGGGTTCACAGCTTTTATTTCGCCCCACTCGGTAAATATAAAGCAGACATTAGCACCACTAAGCGCGTCCTCCACATTCTCAACGTACTTTATACTTCCCCTGCCATTTTTTCCTTCAGGATATTTTTGTTTGAAATTATCCAGGCCAACAGGGTCATACGCCCAAATATCGGCCCCCTGCGATAACAATAATGGCACATTTTCAAGCGACGGCGCTTCCCGTAAGTCATCAGTCCCTGGCTTAAAGGTAAGTCCTAGAATAGCCACCTTCAAACCATTAAAGGTAATAAGGCGTTGGCTGGCTTTCTTAAATAATATAGTCTTCTGAGCCGTATTTACATCAATAGCCGCTTTGACTGTCTTGAGCTCATAGCCATTCTGCCTGGCAAGATACTCCAGCGCTTTGGTGTCCTTAGGAAAACAAGAGCCGCCATAACCAATACCGGCATTAAGAAATTTATTGCCAATACGCTCATCATAGCTCATGCCTTTAGCCACATCCTGAACATTGGCACCCACCAACTCACAAAGGTTGGCGATGTCATTCATATAAGAAATCTTGAGTGCAAGAAAATCATTAGAAGCATACTTAATCATCTCGGCCGATCTTCTGCTTACCGAAACAATCGGTAGCTGGAACGGTTCATATATCTTCATAAGCATTGCTTCCGCCCATTTGCTCTCCGTCCCTATAATAATTCTCGCTGCCTGCATGGTATCATATACAGCCGTACCTTGCGCCAAAAATTCAGGGTTAGATGCCACCTCTATTTTTACGTCATTAACCAGGAAATCTCTAATAAACTGTTCTACTTTATCATTAGTTCCGACAGGAACTGTCGATTTTACTACAACCAGGCAGTCTTTGTCCACATTCTCCGCAATCTGCCTTGCAACTGTAGCTATATAGGAAAGGTCGGCAGAGCCGTCCGGCTGCTCCGGCGTTCCTACACCAATGAAGATTGCGTCTGCCTCCCGATAGGCTGCAGCATAATCACAGGTGTAGTGCAATCTACCGGCTGCATAGTTTTTTTGCATCAACTCTTCAAGCCCAGCCTCATAAATGGGGGAGAGCCCTCGCTTCATAATCTCAACCTTATGTTCATCAATATCAACACAGGTTACTTGATGACCGACTTCGGCAAAACATACGCCTGCAACCAAGCCGACATAGCCGGTCCCTGCTACTGCGATTTTATACATAGTTATCTTCCTTTACTTTTGCTCAAATATTATGTCACATTTCTTTTTCAGTTTAAGTCAGCCTGTCTATTAAACTAAAACTCCGTTTTTGTAATTCTGGCAAAACCATTCATACGTTGCCTGTATGCCTATATGCAAATTAGTCTTGGCAGTCCAGCCAAGACTATTTATATATGTCACATCATTAATCTTGACCGGTGTTCCATCCGGTTTTGAAGGATCAAAGCATATGTCGCCTTGATAGCCGGTAACTTCTTTAATAGTAGTTGCCAGTTCCTGAATTGTAATCCCTACGCCAGTACCAATATTGATAATTTTACTATCCTCATAATGATTCATAAGATACACACAGGCGTCTGCCAGATCATCGACATACAAAAATTCCCGCACAGGGGTACCGGTCCCCCATATAGTAACAAAAGGAGCTTGACTGACCTTAGCCTCATGAAACTTGCGAATTAACGCCGGAAGAACATGAGATGTTTGTAAGTTGAAATTATCATTAGGCCCATAAAGATTCGTCGGCATTACAGATATATACTTGGTGTCATACTGCTGATTATAAGCTTGACATAATTTTATCCCCGCAATTTTCGCTATTGCATAGGCATCATTTGTCGGTTCTAATGGACCAGTCAGTAAAGACTCTTCTTTTATCGGCTGCTCAGCCATCTGAGGATAAATACAAGAGCTGCCTAAAAACAGTAGCTTTTGTACTTTGTTTCTCCAGGCATTATGAATTATATTGGTTTCAATCATCAGGTTTTCATAAATAAAATCGGCAGGAGCTGTGGAGTTAGCCAGAATACCACCGACTTTTGCTGCAGCTAAAAAAACATAATCCGGCTTCTCGCTGGCAAAGAAATCAGCTACAGCCCGCTGTTCAAGTAAATCCACCGCCTGCCTGGTAACTGTCAATAGATTAGTATATCCTTCTTTTTCCAGAGCACGGACAATGGCTGAACCGACAAGCCCGCGATGTCCAGCCACATAAATTTTTGCTTGTTTATCCATACGATTACTCACCTGACTATTCATTATATTGCCGTACTTCAAAACCATTTTTTTCGCAAAGAACATCCCGCTCCGCACTTTTCAAATCTTCCCGTACCATCATTGATACAAGTTCATCCAAAGTAGTCTTTGGCTCCCAGCCTAATTTAACTTTGGCTTTACTAGGATCGCCTAACAACAACTCTACTTCTGTAGGACGAAAATAACGAGGATCCACCTCAACAAGAACTTTGCCAGTGGCTTTATCTATCCCTTTCTCCTCGACACCGCTGCCCTGCCATAGTATCTCTATACCGATTTCTTGGAATGCCAGTTCCACAAAATCGCGAACCTTCGTCGTTTGTCCTGTCGCAATGACAAAGTCTTCAGCCTGCTCCTGCTGCAAAATCAGCCACATAGCTTCTACATAATCTTTGGCAAAGCCCCAGTCGCGTTTGGCATCCAGGTTGCCAAGATATAGTTTATTCTGCATACCCAGCTTAATCCGCGCAACAGCACGGGTTATTTTACGTGTAACAAACGTCTCTCCACGCAGCGGTGACTCATGGTTAAACAAGATACCATTACAGGCATACATACCATAGGCCTCACGATAGTTCACAGTAATCCAATAGGCATATAGTTTTGCTGCCGCATACGGGCTGCGCGGATAAAATGGCGTAGTTTCCTTTTGCGGAGTCTCCTGAACCAGGCCATAGAGTTCGCTGGTGGAAGCCTGGTAAAATTTTGTTTTCTTCTCTAAGCCAAGGATACGAATGGCTTCCAGTATACGCAGCGTTCCCAGCGCATCCGCATTGGCCGTATATTCAGGTGTGTCAAAAGACACCTGCACATGACTTTGAGCAGCCAAGTTGTAGATTTCATCCGGCTGTACCTGCTGGATAATCCGAATGAGATTAGTGGAATCAGTCATATCACCGTAATGCAGGAAAAATTTCACATCATCCTCATGCTGATCCTTGTAAATATGATCGATACGATCGGTATTAAATAGTGAAGTGCGACGCTTGATACCGTGTACTTCATAGCCTTTTTCCAGTAAAAATTCCGCTAAGTAGGCTCCGTCTTGACCAGTAATGCCAGTGATAAGTGCTCTTTTTTGCATAAAATTCTTCTCCCCAATCATTGTATTTAACAAAGTACTTCGGCCAAATAGCATCATACCTTCACACACTACGCTAAATCGTCACTCTAATTTGCGGACTACTATCTTCGCCCAACTGAATGCGCCCTATAATTTCAGCTATGTCCATGGAACTCTTTCCGCTTACCCCTACACTCATTGGTAAATATACATAACAATCGCCAGCCTTGGCACGACATTATCATGCTTTATGAGCAGGTTTTAAACTGTCACGTGGTAAGGCCAATTAAAAATGCTTCCTTAATCCTTTTAGTGCATAGTAACAAAAATAGTAGAAAGACTTTGCAAAGGACAGCTTTTCACTTTTTCGATACACATTCCATGTCCATTTTAAACTTTTAAACTTATTCCCGCTTAAAGAATTCAAGTTTTTCCTATATCTTGCTAAATCTTCTTTCAAACCATAAGCATATAATCCTTTTTTTAGTATGCTAAGCCAGGTAATATAATCTTCATGTCGTTGTGACGGCATGTGAATATCCGGCACAAACTTTCTATCAATCATAACAGTTAAACAGCCGATTAAATTTCCCTTTAACAATTCTCTATAACCAATTCGAGCTTCCACATCAATAAGCTTTCCCGGTTTATCTGCCGTATCTGTAAATTGGCGGTATTGCGTATACGACATAGGCACCTGATAAGTTCGCATAAATTCAACTTGTTGCGCTAATTTACTTGTCAGCCATAGATCATCGCTGTCTAAAAAGGCAATGTATCTCCCTTTAGCTGACTGAATTCCTTTATTTCGCGCTTCAGCTACACCTACATTTGCAGCCATTTGTACTAATTTTATCCTTTTATCTGCTTTAGTATAGCGTTCAACAATACTTACAGATTTATCCTTTGATTGATCATCGATAATAATCAATTCCCAAAATGGATACGTTTGATTAATTACTGATTGAATACTTTTTTCAATATAGTCCTCACTATCATACATGGGCATAACAACAGAGACTAAGTCAGCTTCAAAGTGTTTCATGAAAAGACCACACCTAAAATTAAAATATTAGTTTATTGTAAGATAAATTTATATTCATTCTTTTTCATCCCTTGCATATAGACTTATCATTTCCAACATATTGTCTATATTATCAGAGGAATATATTTTGCGAAACTTTTGAACTTGCAATAAATCATAAACTGGTTTTTTTAATGCTTCTTCTATATACCCAGAAAATTGTTCCGCATTATCTGTATACTTGATAAATGAAAGTATATCTTTAGAAATTCCTCTAACACCTTTATTTGTTGATACAATTGACTTCCCTGTTGATAACATCTCTAATATTTTAATGTTCACGCCACTGCCATGAAAAATCGGATTTATTAGGACTTTTCCTTTTGATAAAACCTCTTTTATATCTTTGGGATTAGGTAACACTTCAATTTTATAAGTTTCACAAAACTTAATAAATTCTTTTGAAGGATTACTTCCAGCAAAAACAATTTTATACTCTTTTTCCAAATAAGGAATACAATTTATTACAAACCATTTCAACCCATATATATTGTTAGGCCAACATAGTCCACCAATAAACAGGATGTCAAATTCATAACTTTTAGACTCAGTAAACTTATCATCTATAATAGGATTTTGTAAAAAAACATTATTGGGCATATCTAAACGCTCATAATCATCTTGAGATATTTCAAATATTATATGGCTCTGATTTCTAATAAACTTTTCTATTTTTTTAACTCTGTCTATGTTAATATATCTTACTGCTTTATACGCCAAATTTTTCTCTGACATATACAAGGCTTTTGCATATAAATACTCTACATTATGGGATCTATATACAAATATTATTTTTTCACTAAATAAATTCATTATTTCCAACGCACATATGCTTCCTGCAATTCCATCTAATAATAAAACTTGTGGTGAAAATAATAACAGTTCACTTTTCAAATTTTCCATATCTAAACCCGATATTCGTCGATCCACAATATAAGATGGATATTTACTTAATATAATATTAGCGATATTATGGCAACGCCTATACACTATTATCCGTTCTACATATTTTCCTATTTCTTGATATTCTTGTTGACTAGGTTCACGATCCAACCATGTTATCAAAAAAATTTTAACTCCACGAGAATGTAAGGCTTTTATTCTCGTCCACATATCAACCCTACCACCATTATTAGGTGGATACGGGAAATCATGTGCAATTATAACCATTTTAAATCCATACATGTTCAATCATCCTAAAACTACAATTTTGAATATATGTCAATAAGATTTTTAGCTATGGAATTCCAATAATATTGACTTACAACTCCATCTCTTATTGTTCGTTTTTCATTTACAATTTTAAGCATAGATTTAGCTATATCATTTACATCTTTATGATCAACATAATATGGAATATCGTTTAAATATTCTCTAATCGGGGGACAATCTCCAACCAAAACATTGCAACCTAAACTCACAGCCTCTAAATTAGATAAGCCTGGGGTTTCAAGTTTACTGGGCATAGCGTGAAATAATGCACCTTTATACGCAGAATAAATTATATTTCTATCATCAATAAACGGAATATGTATAATTTTTTCACTGTGTCTGTTAAAAAGTGATATCACTTCTTTTTTATATTCTTCGCTTTCAGTGCGAAAATCCCCAATAATAACCAAAGGAACTTTGATTTTTGATAACAAAAATCCTTTTATCAAATTGAGTGTATTTTTCCTTTCATCAATCATTCCAACATTTATAATATATTCTGATTTAATATTATAAATGTTTTTAAATAGCGTAGGAGATACATCTTCTTTTTTTACAAAGTCAATACCGTTATAAATAACTTTAAATTTTTTAGAGTCTTTTATCCCATATAAATATTTAATCTGATTTAATTCTGAAATACTATTAGGCAAAATAACATCTGCTAAGTCAAGAGCATCTTTACAAAGAATCTCTCTCGCTCTGCCCCCGCCTATAAAATTTAATAAGGTCATATATATTTTTGCTAATCTTTTTATTTTATCATCATAAAAAAAGACAGGCGACAAAACAACTTTTATATTTTTCAAATGAGCATAATTAATAATATTTTTTGTTGCATAATTCATTCCAACAATATGTAATATTTCATATTTTTCTTCCATATTATGTGAATTCAAAAAAGAAATGTCAATACCTTGTTTTGATACATACTCAACATACTTTTGGGCTTGAATCTCGGCTCCACCATAAACAACAGACCAAGGATATCTAGTTAGTACTTTTATCTTCATTATATTTTTTATTCCTTTTTTTATGCTCTTGTATACATTTTTGTGCGATTTTATCATATTCACATATAATTGAATTCCTAGGTACAATCGTTTTGCTTTGTTTCATTAAAAAATATTTTGCTCCTACACAAATATTATATCCACATTTGAGTAACGTATATATTAATCCATATGTTTTATCCTTATATCCTTTCTTTAAAAAAAATTTTAAAACTTCTTTAATATTTTTAATAACTAATTTATAAAAAATATTTTTTTCATTGTTTTAAATATAATGCTTTTGCCTCAATCGTAGTATACCTGTTAAGTTTTTCCAGAAAGTGTTCAACATCAATATAGCCAAAATGAATAAAGGATAACTCCTTATTTTCAATAAAATAAATTTTTGCCTTATAATCAATTTGAAAAAACGAATGTATATTATCAGAATAGCTAACAATATTTCTTTTGAAAAACCGTATATGTGGATTTTCTAGAGGTGCGCAGTCTCCGCCTATTATAGCATGCCCAAAAAAATAATTGAAATGTGGTATCGAAACTGCATCATAATAATTTTCTTTCATGATTTTAATTAATATATTTTTTAAGTCGACAGGAACAATTTCATCTGCATCTACTGATAATATCCATTCATTGGTTGCTAAACTTAATCCGTAACTTCTAGCTGGATCAGCATATTCCATTTGTTCGAAAAAAAATATTTTATCAGTATATTCTTTTGCAATTTGAACTGTTTTGTCCTTACTATGCATATCAATAATAATAATTTCATCTACCCATTTGACGCACTCTAAACAATTTCTTATATTTTTTTCCTCATTTAAAGTATGGATAATTACACTAATCATACTTTTCACCTTTTCCCTTACACCATCTACAATAAGGGTTAGTACATATATGTTCTTCCCAATTACATTTTAGTAATATGGGTCTAATGATTCCTAATATAGATAATAATCTTTTTATATATCCCTTTATGTAAATGTTTTTAGCTATTTTATTTACGTTTATGCCATATTTAGTCATAATATTTTTATGTTCTATATTTCCATTCTTATTTGTAGAACTAACCCCCATCATACTAAAAAACACAACAGGAATATCTATAAATTTAAAAGAAACATTTTGATCAAATAAAAAAAAGAGAAAAAAGTCATAATCGGCAGCAATCTTGTAATTTATATTAAACTTTTTCTTTGAAAATAATTTTCTCTTGCAAAACATCCCTGGATGTGGAATCATTTCTCCATTATAGTTCAAGTTATCTCGGCTAACATGATTATTCGATTTCGCCTGTATAAATAATGTATCATTGATGTTTAAAATATTAGCAGATAAAATATCTTCTCCATGAATCATTGAAACTATTTCATCAATAATATAATCGTTAACTAATGCATCATCTGCACCTAAAAATTGAATATAATCTCCTGTCGCAATATCAATGCCCTTATTCATAGCATCATAAATTCCATTATCCGGCTCGCTAATCCAATAAGCAATTTTATCTTCATATTTTTTTATAATATCAATTGTTCCGTCCGTCGAATTACCATCAATAATAATATATTCGATATTAGGATACGTTTGATTTACTACACTATAAATTGTCTGTTCTATCGTTTTTACAGCATTATAGCATACTGTGATAATGCTAATTTTCCAAAAATACTGTTTCCGTATCATATATGTATTACCTTAACTTCCATGATTTCTTTCAGTCAATATAAATATCGGGTTTATGGAGTAAAACCTTTCTGGCATTTTTAATAAAGCTTACTTTTCGGTTTGGAACACTGTTTAATTCTATAATATTTTTTATAAATTCATTATCATCTTCAACACAAAAACCACCAGCAAATAATTCATTAGGATAACCAACCATACTTTCTTTAAAAAGAATGACGGGTATCCCTTTTACAATACTTTCTAATACTTTTATCTTCACTCCACTTCCTAACTTGTTAGGCACAATTACTAAATCGCTTTTTTTTATATATTCATCTACTGACTTAACTGAGCCTGTAACAATTATCCTATCTGAATTATATTGCCTTATTCTATAGTCTGGGTTTGCTCCGACAATATATAATTTATATCTATTATCTAATTCCAATAATTTATTGAATATATTCTCAATAAAATATTGAACGCCCTGAACATTAGGATACCAGGACATACTTCCAAGAAATAAAAGATTAAAAGTTGGCTGTAATAGTTCTTCCTCATTTTTAATTTGAGGAAATGCAAAATAAGGACGAATAATACTTGAAACCTTATTGTTTTCATTTGAAAGCGCTTTAAGCTCTAGAACATCTTCTTGACATAATCCCCATAAATAATCTACATTCTTAATTGCTTTTTTTTCATATGATTTTAAATTAAAATTAAAAATTCCCATTTTTAGTTTTTCTTTGCAGTTATTTACATACTTTATGTTTTCTATTAAATTCTTGTATTCTACATTATGGGCTAATAGGATTATTTTAGTTTGGGTTCGATCAATCAGGTACTCTGCAGACTTAAATATAGAATACATACGTAGATGATCTATGATAATATAATCGTAATTATTACTATTTAGTAAATATTGGAACTGATCTTGCATATTCTTTGTATCCATATGTATTCGATTTCCATATTTGAAATACAATAAATAGTCATGTTTTAGAGTAGTTGAGTATTTAACTATTCTGATTGAAGAAAGTTTATCTTTTATTCTAAGATAATTTTCGTCCTTTTCTATCTTTTCTTTTTCACCAAACGCAAGAACATCTATAGAATATAATTCAGATAAAATATCTACAATTCCAGCAGAGAAAATCGAATCTCCAGCGATACAAGGAAAAATATTTCCTGTTAAAAAAAGTAATTTTTTCATTTTTCACCTACGTGATTGTATAAATTTATTTAATCTATAAATCCTATCTATCTAAAAATCATTTCATATATTATGAAATTACTTCGAAAATAATTTGTCCGCAATCCCGCCTACAGTATAAAAAAAATTCCGAAAAGAATAGTAAACTCTTCTTCTAAAAGGTTCCCGGCGATATCTTATATAAAGCCGAAAAGAACTAACAAAACTCCTTAATAGAATTAACAGATAGTCCCACACTGAATGTTCTAAAGAAAATATTTTATTAGAACATTTCCCACAGTTATACTCAGATTTCAATAACCAGCATAGCGCCATTTTATATGAAGCAATAAGGTGATATACTTTAATACTTGGGACGTAATAAATCGTATGTCCACTGTTGGCTAACACTAACATTAAGTGAGTTTCTTCTCCATATGCAAGTGCACTGCCTTTCATACCAAGATTAACATCGAAAGATATTCCATTATTAAATATACTACGATGGTATGTCATATTGCTACCGCAGATCCATTCATACTTTACATCAATTTCTCGCTCCTCATAACAAATTTCAAATTTTCCATATTCAGGTGGAAACCAATCTGGAGGTAATTTTAAGGTAAATGGGTAGTAAGGGCCTCCAAAAACTTTAATGCTAGGCTGTCTTTGAGTAAAGCTTACAATTTGTTCACACCAATCTGGAAATGCCTTAGCGTCATCATCAATATAAGCGATGTATTCTCCCTTAGCCTCAAGCCACCCTCTATTTCTGGCGTGACTAAGACCTTGATGAAACTCTGTAACCATTCTGACGTTAGGGTATTGGTCACAAAAACTTTGGGACACTAATTTAGTATCGTCAGTTGAATTATTATCAACAATTATAACTTCGTATATTTGTTGAGCTAAAGTTTGAGATACTAGAGACTTTATACATGTTTCCAATAGGTTAACCCGATTGAAAGTACAAACGACTACAGATAATTGTACCTTATCCATATAAACTCTCCCTACTCACCTAATACAGTTTAATAGCAACTGTATACTACGTTTATAAAAAGTCGCTCTCTTTTGCTCACTTAATCCCAACGTCAAGAATCCCCACAAAGCGAGCCATCTTGTTCCAATAGCATTTATACAACAGGAAAACCAAACATCTACAAGCGTTCTAACATGTACAGTTTCAGAACCAACGCTAAAACTCTTTATTGATAAAATTCTCAACCATTTTTGTGTACGTTTTAGAGTTACCAAACTCACGGGAAACTTTCTATTACATATGTTTTTGTGAATTTCGTAAAATTCGTCAGTTAATTCAACTCCCAACTGAGATAAAAGCAATTTACGAGCCCTATCAGCAAAGTGGATTTGAGCATCATTGTGCTTTCTTCCTATTTGGTTTTCTGATAAACGATATTTTACCAATGGTTCTGGAATGTTTGCCAACCTAACAACTCCTGAACAACGAATCCATAGTTCATAATCTTGCGAATATCGATACTCTTCGTTATAGCATAATCCCAATTTGCACAACAGATTACGACGGAAAATAACCGTAGAATGAGCTAAGCTATTATAAAATAAAAGCCTACTGGTAATTTCATTATGTTCAATAGGATATTGCCATATCTCATGTCTTACACCAAAAGTTTCGACCCAACTCCCGCAAACACCAATATCCGAATGCTCTTTCATAAACTGAACCTGTTTTTCCAGACGTTCGTCCAGACTAATATCGTCACTATCCATTCGTGCGATATATTCTCCTTGTGATAACGCAATCCCCTTATTAAGGGATACTGTCAGTCCTAAGTTAACTTCGTTATCTATCAATCGAATACGAGGGTCAGAATATGACTGAATAATGCTTCTGCTAGTATCAGTGCTTGCATCATTAATTATCAATAACTCAAAATTTTTGTACGACTGTTTTAAAATACTCTCAATAGCTTCTCTTAAATATTGTTCTCCATTGTAAACTGACATAAGTACAGTTACTTTTGGACATTTACTTGCAAGGTCAGTTTCCCATTCTAACATATACTGTTCCACACTGCTCCACCTCATTACGTTTATAAATGTTTCGCAGGTCAAAGAAAAAATCACCTTTCAATGTCGAAAGCATTCGCTTTCTAATCTAACTGTTCTTATCAAACCAAAGCGCCGTTACTAATAATATCCAAGTTTTGTAATTGTCTTCCTGTGCCAATTTTTGCGTTTCATTATAATCTACAGCTTCAAATATCTTAGATTTATTATTATTTAAATATTCTTTTCTTAATTTGATTACTGATGAGCGTTTAAGCCATTGTCCTACGGGAGCACCAAATCCTTGCTTTGATCTGGTTCTTATAGCTTCCGTCCATTCTGCCTGATAGGCTTTCCTTAATACTATCTTATCTTCATCCTTGGTTAGCTTCATGGAATGTGGCAATAAAATACAAAATGAAGCAAAATCCACATCTAGAAACGGTGCTCTTAATTCAAGGCTATTGGCCATTGATGCACGGTCGATTTTAACTAAAATATCTCCTGGCATATAATCAAGCAAATCCATTTTTAATACATCATTGATATTCTTTTCTGGACTACATATATTTTGTTCACACTTAATTCGATCGTAATTATCATCATTTAATTTTTCCCGTGACACCGGTCTAAAAATTCTCTTTAACTCATCATCGCTAAAATATGTGTTTTGTGCTGCATGAGCAGTTATTATATTATCATACTTTCTTTTGAATACTTCACATTGTAGATTCATAGACAATCGTTGATATTGCTTAAGCTTCAATTGTGCAGCTATTCTAGCTGCAATTCGTAGCGTAAAATAACGCAAATGATCACCCTTAGCCTTATCCAAACCTAATAATGACTTATACCAACTGTATCCTCCTAGTAACTCATCTCCCCCATCACCGGTAAGAATCACTTTCATATGTTGACTCGCCAATTTCGATAGTAAATAAGTAGGAATATTGGAAGAGTCCGCGAAAGGTTCATCATACACTTCATTCATCTTTAAGAGCATTTCGCCAATATCTACATTTTTAGCAGTTAATTCTTGATGTTTTGTCCTATATTTGTTAGCAATTTCCATCGCATATGGTCCTTCATTAAAACCATCCTCAAAGCCAAAAGAAAATGTATGTAAATCTTTTTTATATTTACTAGCAACAGCAACCACTGTACTAGAATCTAATCCACCGCTTAAAAATGCCCCTACTGGCACATCAGCCACCAGTTGCTTCTCAATAGCACAAGAAAACAAACGCTTAAATTCACTACAGGCATCGTCCAAGGTTATTGAATTATCAGTTGTTGGCAAGTTCCAATAACGCTGGATTTCTAAGTTTCCTTGACGATATTTCAAGTAGTGTGCCGGAGGCAATGTATAAATATTTTCATATATCGTTTGATATGGGTGAACGTACAAGTGCTGTAAATAATGTGCTAGAGAGTGATAGTCTATTCTGGGTTGCACTAAGCCAGAAGCCAAAATCGCTTTGATCTCAGATGCAAAAATAAATTCTCCACTTTCGCCCATGGCGTAAAAAAATGGTTTTTCACCGAAACGATCCCGGGCCGCAAAAAGTGTTCTGTTTTCTTCATCCCATAAAGCAAACGCGTACATACCCGGTATTTTTTTTAAACAAGCAACATTATCTCTTGCATATAAAGCTAAAATTACTTCGGTATCTGATTGGGTTTTAAAGGGATACTCAAGCACTTCAGTCTTAATATTCTTATAACCGTAAATTTCTCCGTTAAAAACAATATGATTAGCACATTTAGCACATTTCATCGGCTGCTTTCCCGTAGACAAATCTACAATACTTAATCGCCGATGTCCCAATGCACAATTCCCAATAAGTGCTATCCCCTCATCATCTGGGCCACGGTGATGAATAGACGTAAGCATTTTGCGTAAGACTCCCTCATATAGCTCGATCCGAGTATTATTGCTAATGATTCCAGCTATTCCACACACCTATAGCTTCACCCACTTATCAGGAATTAAATCCCTAGTATCATAGTCCTTTACTCTAAACCATTGCTCCGGAGAAATTACTATTTTTTTAGAATTTTGATTTAACCAAGCCCCCCACCAGCTAAATGAACTATTAGCAATGATATTATGTTTACATATACTCATCAGTATCATATCTTCATAAGAATGTTCTCCATCATTATGATCAACAATAACTATATTAGAGCTGCTACTAAAATGGTGACGTACCCACGCAAGACAGTCAGAAAAGATATAATATTTTACATCGCTTTTATTTCTCGCTATATAGTCCATCGCTTTATTGTAATACTCTATTGGCATTACGCCATGTACTTTATTAGCTTCTGGATTTGTTACATAATCGCTACGCCGAATATGAAGTGATATAGATTCATTTCTAGTAATTTCTTCTGCTAAGCTTCGACTCTCATAACTCATTTCCGCTTTTAAAGAAAAATCCTGTCGGATAACATCCTCTATCGCCTTAAAATATTTCTCACTTTGCCAATAACCTGCTAAATATAAATTTCCTTCCATCTCCAAAACAAGAGAATCAAAGTGAAATTGCCTTTCTCTTACAACTGTTAAATCAATTGTTTTTTTATCAATTCCAATTTTTCCCATCAATACTCTTAGTTTTTGCTTCCATCCATCAAGTCGAAGTGCTGCAAGTTCGCTTGCAGTTGCAAATCCCTCAGAAATATTAAAACAGTCAAGCTCATACTTACGAAGCTTGTCCCCCCGAAATGTATAGGTATCGAGTTTAAAAGTAGTATTTAGTTTAATAGATAAGTACCTACCTAAAGCATACTGAAACATCTGATTTCCTAATCCGCCGTTTAACTGGACAATTACCATCTACTATTCCTTTCTAGCAAACACATGACAGCCAAAATACAACATTTCGTTTGACCCCGTATCCTGGCGACTTAATCTATCAAGCCGTTTCAACAGTTGCTTTTCAATCCAACGTTCCAATAGATTAGCTTTGCAGTTTGTGTATTTATTTGCGACTCCATCAATTCTTCGCACTTCCTGAGCTAAAAACTCAAAATAATTTCCATTCTTTTCAAGTTCAATAATATGAAATCCATATGCAGGCAAATGTTTTTCATACCAATAGCTATTAAACCCAGACACGAAATGAAAAGGAGCAAAATGTGTTAGACTACAAAACGGAGCAGTAAGTAATAGTACACCTTGTGGTTTAATTAATCGTGAGAACTCTTTCAACGCTAATAAAGGATCCGGAAGATGCTCAAATACCTCTGTGCACATAATAGCATCAAAGGATGCATCAGGTCTTGGTATACTGATAATGTCAGAAACAATATCCAAATTATCCTGATTCCATGAACCAGTCTGTAAACCTTTGTTATCTCCGGAACCGTTGTATTGCCCGAAGTCCTGCGAAACATAGCGAAGGTGTGTGCAATACGGCTTAAACTTTCGTTCACCAGCTCCGGCATCGAGTATAAGGCATCCATCTGGGATCTCTTGCAACTTCGTCTCAATCCATGTTTTACGATTTGTCTCGTTTTGTAAACCAACCAGTGCCATTAATTTTTCCTCCTAAACCAGAAGCACCCACATCCGTAGTTCTGTTGATTTGCCATTTCCTTTGTAGCATTTCTAATAAAGCCGTACTTAATATGCAAGTCTGGCACAAGCGAAAACTCCTTTAACTCAAATTCAGAAAATACTTCAATAATTTGGTCATATGAATATATTCGATGCGCATTAAACATAGTTTTAGGCTTCCCTATAGGAACAACAAAAAGAAGGTCACCGTTTACAGCTAATACTCGTTTCAGTTCCGAAATAGCTTTTAAGTCACCACATGGATCAATCATATCTCCATATCGCCCTAGACCAATATGCTCTACTACATGCATACACGATAGAGAATGTACAGTCTTATCTTCGAAAGGTAAGTTTAGTAAATCGCCTTTTTTTGACTGTAAATTGCCTAACTGTAAAATTGCTTGCCGATAATCATAAAAATCCACAGGAATAAACGCCGAAACTATACTGATAAAAGCCAGACTTGAGGATATATCAATATGTTTTTCTGGCTTTTGTACAGCTAGAATTCTAGCTGCCCATGCAGGATGGTAAATATAATGAGAATCGAAGCCAGTTGTTGATGTCCAATCATTTAAACATGGATGTCTCTCTGACCAACGAAGTTTGTTTCCATTTTGTTGAAAGAGTTTTTTGTTGTAATGGGAGAATTCATAATAGAAGCGGCATGCTTTCTTTATAGGTAATATCATAGACAAAAGTTTCTGATAAACTAAGCTAATTCCTGGTACTTTTTTTACTTGCGCCTTAGCATATTCCCATTCCATAACATTCCCTCTTTCGTTCCCATCCGCAGATTCTATCTATTTTTCCAAATACTCTCATCTACAAATATCGTATTAATATAAGTATCAGCATAAACAAAATACCTTTGCTGCAACATATAATCAATAATATCATCCAATTTTTTTTCAGTTTTGTCCTCAGTATATGAAAGAGTCTCTATGCAAAACACTTTGGGGCGAATTATATTAAAGTCAATCGACTTCAAAATACTTAACTCATACCCCTCTACATCCAGCGATATAAAATCTGGAACAAAATACTTCTTTGATATTTCACTAATTGTAATGAGTGAAATTGGAATAACCTTTTTTATCTGTTGCTTTCCGTATGAAGCATAACGTAATGCCGTTTCTTGACAAAATGTATTCAGTGTATTAGTTGACATAACATAAAAATTTGCTTCGGTTTCCTCACCTATCCCAATTCCCGCATTTAAACATATATCCTTACCTCTAGTTCTTTTTATTGCTGGGAACAAGTCTGGATCAGGTTCAATACATATTCCGCTTGAACCCTTATTATAAAAGTAATAAGTGTTATTCAAATGAATTGGGTGATTAGTCCCGATGTCAAAATAGGTAGGTTTATCAATTTTAAGGCTATGAAATATGAATGCTACTATAATATCTTCACCACACTGAGCAAAGGTTTTTTGACCATGCCTGTCTTTTAAAAAAAATGAATTCATATATATGTTACTCTACCTTTCTGTTAAAAGAATTCCATCTAATTATTGGATTTAAAACTGTAGGTCTCTTATATAATAGATAAGGAGAATCACTCAAACCTCCTACAATTTCCAAGGAAATACTTGGCGGTGATTTTAAGGGCTGAAATAACCACTTTCGAAAATGCACTCCCCCAATTAATTCAATTCTATATTTCCCTTCATTTAAAAGCCTTTTAGGCAGATTCGAATACAAAACATTTGAGCCCACTATTAGTGTTGGCCATTCTTCTTCGCTCTCGTCAGTCTGATATGACCAATATAAACACTCACCACTATCTGTATATATCGCATAACCAACTGTCAATGCTTTATCAATCTTCTTAATCTGAGCTTCTATAAAAATGAAAGCATCTTGATCATTCCGTATGGGGGTTGGTAGTAACTTACCATCTTTATCACCAATATACATTTTTACAGGATAAAAATAAGGATTGCTAAATTCTTTCTCCTTATTCTCCCATAGCGTAAATTGGCTATATTCATTTTTATATAAATAATCCTTAATAATATCTCTAACCGTAAAGGATTTGCTTTTTATTTGCCCGTTTTCGATCAGAATCGCACTAGAACATAATTGTTCAATAGCAACCATGTTATGACTAACAAATAATACAGTTCTTCCCTGTTGGCCTACATCTTTCATCTTGCCTAAACATTTTTTTTGAAACTCTATATCCCCTACAGCCAGCACCTCATCGACAATAAGAATTTCAGGATCTAGATGCGCAGCTACAGCAAAAGCTAAACGTACATACATTCCCGATGAATATCTTTTTACAGGAGTATCTATAAACTTAGATATTTCCGCGAAGTCTACTATCTCGTCAAATTTGCGATCTATCTCAGCCTTACGCATACCTAGAATAGCTCCATTTAGATATACGTTTTCTCTCCCAGTCAGTTCCGGATGAAAACCTGTACCAACCTCCAATAAACTTGCCACTCTACCCTTTATTTTTATCTGCCCACTAGTAGGCCCCGTCACACGCGATAATATCTTAAGAAGCGTAGATTTGCCCGCTCCATTGCGACCAATAATACCAACAATATCTCCTTGATTAATCTCAAATGAGACATCTCTAAGCGCCCAAAAGCTGTTATCTTCGCCTATCTGTGACACATCCCATTGACCTAGCTTTGAGTTCGGGTCTTCTTTACCCTTAAGCCTCGCCCACCAACTCTGCAAATCCCGATACAACGTACCGGAACCAATAGTACCTAATTGATATTGCTTTGACAAATTCTCAACCTTTATCACTGTATCTGACATAATATCCTCACTTATCACACTGTATCCATAAAGTTTTTCTCAACTTTACTGAATAGAATAATACCAACCATGAATAAAATTACGGTAATTGCACCGCTAACAAGCCAGTACCATAAAGGAATCATCTGCCCTCCAAGAAAGGCGTAGCGAAAGATTTCGATAATCGCTGTCATGGGATTAAGGACTAAAACCCAGCTCATGAATCCACTTGCCATGGAAACTGGATATACTACCGGTGTGGCATACATCCAAAGCTGAGCACCAAAAGTAACTAATAACGATAAGTCACGGTATTTGGTCGTCATAGAAGACACTATAATACCGCACCCTAGCCCCAAACAGCCCATTTGCAGTACCAAAAGTGGTGTAACTAAGATCCATAAATTAGGAGCAACTGCTGCCCCCTGGAGCATAAAGAAGATTAGTAGCGCTAAAAATAGTGCAAATTGAATTCCGAATGATAACATATTGGTAATCACCACGCCAATAGGTATAACTAGCCTGGGAAAATACACTTTACCAAAAATACCAGCATTGGCCACAAAGGTATTAGAGGTAGTATTTAAACAAGCCGCAAAGTAATTCCACATAACTGTTCCCGATAAATAAAATAAGACTTGGGGCAACCCATTCGTTGGCAATTTAGCAATCTGGCCAAACACAATAGTAAATACAATAGTAGTAAGTAACGGCTGCAGTAAAAACCATAGTGGCCCTAAGATGGTTTGTTTATAAAAAGCCACAAAATCACGTTTTACCATCATTGCAATTAAATCACGATAGTGCCAAAGTCCTTTAAAATCAATATCAAACCATCCATTACTTGGTTTAATAATACTTGTCCATTGTTCCTGTTCTAGATGCATTCCATTCTCCTGTTAATTAATCGAATAATTCCTATTCTTTGTTTAGTATATCGCAAATCCTTCTTTCAGCGAAAACTCATCCTATCTCATTGATCTCGTATCTGGACAAATCAACTTTTTCACCCTTCTCTCTTACACCCTCTGTACTGCTCTTGATCATCAAAACTCGTATTGTCTGCAACATAATAACCAAATCTGTTACTATATTGCACTTTTGTATATAAATCAAATCATAAATAAGTTTGTCATAGGGTGTGGTATTGTATTTACCATTCACTTGTGCCAATCCGGTAATGCCTGGTTTAACATTATGGCGATACAAATATTCCGGGATTTCCGCTTTAAACTGTTCGACAAAGAAGGGTCGCTCCGGTCTGGGTCCCACAATGCTCATATCTCCCATTAATACATTAAAAAGCTGGGGCAGCTCGTCTAAGCGAGTAGTGCGGAAAAATTTTCCTAGTTTTGTAATGCGAGGGTCATTTTCCGTTGCCAAAACCGGACCTGACCATTTTTCAGCGTCTTGTCTCATACTGCGAAATTTATATACCTTAAATGGTTTCTCATCGCGCCCTGTGCGAATTTGGCTGTAAAAAACAGGGCCCCTGCTATCAAGTTTTATTGCAATAGCTATCAATAGCATAATCGGACATAATACCGAGAGTGCTATAGCAGAAACTAAGATATCCATGATACGTTTTAAAGAGCGTTGTTCAAGATTGGGTTTTAGATATCGGGGGCAAAACACAGGAATGTCGTCAATTTTGTCTAGTTCCACACTACTGCAAAACAATTCATACACGTCAGGAATTAAAAATACCTGCTTGCCATGTTTATGGCAAAAGTGGACTATTTCCGCTTTATCTTTTAATCCCATATCAGAACAAACAATAATTAAATCAATGGTTTCTGCAATTTTTTGCCAGGGATCATCTTCATAATTATTGCATATATATCTCACCTTGTAATTTAACTGTGGTTGGGCGTTTAACCTGGTAATAAGCCTAACACATTCCGCTTCACTGCCAATTAGAAGTGCATTTCGGGGATTGATTCTCGCCCTTTCAATTCGCCAAAACATATATTTCCAAAGAGCCAGTAGTAAGAATTGCAAAACAGCGGTAACAACTAACACACTGCGTGAATAAGCAAATTCTCGCAGAAAAAAACTGGCAGCCATCATAATGATGAAAAGATTAAATATTGTTACAGCTAAGCTTAACAACAACTCACTATATCTTTTTCGTGAAAGTGTGAATAAACCATTAATATTAAATAAAATACCTGCTGTTATAATCATCACCGGAGACATAGTATAATAAATCGTAGCATCAGGTTTAGGTGTGTAATATGAAAAGACTATAGCAACAGCCAAATATGTTGATAACAATAATATCCCCATATCGCCTATTAGTAGTATTAGCTTGCGTAACATTGGAAATCGCCTTTGCATAATTTCGCCTCACAATAATCATTTCGGTTCTTAGGTAGTTTTGCAAATTAAGCTGTACGATAACTTGTGTTTTCTACATTTTATTATTAGTTCCCTCCTATTTTCGAAATGCAATTACTACCATCAACACAACTGAATTGCATACGCCCCATATATTATATATGGGGCGTATTTTATGTTAGACTTAATTATACACTAAAACACAGAAACTGCCAATAAAATGAGGCTGTTATACTACAAAAAAGCAAAAGGATTCCCATTATTAATATAGAATATTAAGATTACATGATTTGTAAGAATTTATTCTAATATACCGTTTAGCAAGGAGTGAAATTTTGTTAACAATATTCTTGGTTTTGATTTCTATTTTACTTGTTGGGGGATTAGTTTATTTTAAATACCGCCAGCAAACACAAGAAACAGCTTACGACATACAACCCGAAAGGGTGTTATTTTATGATTTCACTAATCCAAATTTAATTTTATCCAGAGGTAAAAAAATATTGGTATTAGCCCCGCATGAAGATGATGAGGCTTTAATGTGTTCGGGCATTATCGAACATGCTTTAACAAACGGTGCTGACATAAAAGTTGCGGTAATTTCCAATGGTGATAAAAAAGGACGGAAAGCCGGCCTAACCCGCATCAGGGAAACCCTTAAAGCCATGGAATATTTAGGGTTGCCTTCTTCTAATATCATCTTTTTAGGCTATGGTGATACGGAAAAGAACAGCAATAGTTTCATGAACAAGCTTTATAACGCTGAAACAGATACTACAGTGGTTTCATCCTACGTCGACACTCAAACATATAGTACCCCTGAGACCCCGGAATATCATTATCAAAAGCATGGTGTTCATGGAACCTACAACCGGGCGACCTTCCGTCAGGACATGGAAGAAATTATTGAGGAATGCAGACCGGACTATATTTTCGTTACATCACTTTATGATACCCACCCTGATCATTTCATGTTGTATAAATTTACAGTTGAGTCAATCATTCACCTTAAACGCAATAATCCTGAATTTTCGCCAATTATGTATGAATATCTCATCCATTCCCATGACGGCGATGATCATTGGCCGGCACGCAACCCTAAAAATGGTTTTCTTACTCCCTTTTCCAAACCAAATACATTGGATACCCATACATTATTAGATTGGGAAAAACGTGAAATCTTTTTGCTGCCCATGAATATGCAAAAAGTTCCGCTGTTAAAAAACAAGAAATATATAACCATAAGTAAGTATCGCAGCCAGAAACCTGCAGCTAATAATAAGTACCTGTACTCCTATGTAAAAAGAGACGAGATTTTCTGGAAAAAGGATTTTTCTAATATTGCCTGTTTAGCAAATGTTAGCGTTTCTTCTGAGAATGAGTCAACCAATCAGCTTGGAATCAAAGCAATTGATGGTATTGCCGATGGTTATCCACGCTTTCCCACTAATGAATGGGCAACAAAAGGAGAAACCTCAGGGGCATGGATTCAATTAAGCTGGCTCCAAACCTATACCATTAATAAGATTGTTCTTTATGACCGGCCAAATTTGAATGATCATATTACCGGCGCGGTCCTTACATTCAGCGATGGTAGTTTGATCAAAACCGGGCCGCTGCCGAATAATGGCAGCGCTTGTGAAATTAGTTTTTCTGCTAAAAAAATCAATTGGTTTAAATTAACGGTTGAATCAGCTGAAGGAAGTAATGTAGGCTTAGCTGAGATTGAAGTTTATGAGGAGAAGAACAATGCAAATTAATGTATTACACATGGCTCACCTGGCAATTAGATACGGTGCGGAAAAGCAGTTATTGGATTATTTGACACTCGCAAAATCAACTTCGAGTGAAATCCGCCATCATGTCTGTGCATTGCGGATTAGCAAGCCGATATATGAAGAATTAAACAGCCTGGGCATTCCTGTGATTACTACCCGCCTATGGCCCTGGAATATATTTTCATTTCTAAATTTTGCAAAAAAACACGATATTCATATTTTACATGTTCATAACCAACTGCGTTTCCCGCTGCGTTCAAGGATTTTGCCAAAATTGGCCGGAGTCCCATTAATCATTGAGCATGAACACGGAATGGTTTGGAACACGTCTTCAACACAATTGATTAAATGGACAAATAAATTAGTGAATGCCAACATCTGCAATTCTCATGCTGCCAAAATTATGTTAGAGCGAAAATGTAACATTGATGCCAAGGTAATCTACAATGGAATTCCACTACCGCCGGAGCAAACAGAAGCCCCGGCTCAATTGAAAACTGAACTGGGGCTTAGTGAAACTACTGCTATAGTCGGGTTTGTAGGCCGGTTAAACAACCCTAAAGGGGCGGAAGCTTTTATAAGAATGATTCCAAAAGTAATTCAAGCGGTTCCGCACACTGCCTTTATTGTGATTGGTGACGGCCCCATGCGTTCTTCCCTGGAAACGGAAGCAAAAGTTCTGGGAATCAACGACCAAATATATTTTTTAGGCTATCAGAAAAATGCCTATCATTTAATGAAACAACTGGATGTCGTGGTGGTTCCATCGTTTAGAGAAGCCTTTGGCAATGTTGCTATCGAAGCCGCCCTGGCAAAAAAGCCGGTAATCGCCTCCAATGTTGACGGAATTGCAGAAACTGTGATTGACGGCAAGACCGGTTTTTTAGTCGATTGTACAGAACCCATTCAACGCCAAAAAGGAACAAATAGTCTCCCTAAGGCTGTAGTAGATGGGCGTACCAAGGAGCTCAGGTCACCCAAACTACCCAACACTGAAATACTCGCTGAAAAAGTGATTCACTGTTTACAAACCCCTGAGTTGGCTGTCACATTAGGTAATAACGCTTATGCAAGAGCGGTGCAGGAATTTTCTTTAGAGCGCTACTGCAAGGATTTGGACAATTTTTACAGAGAGTTAACCCATTATAAATAATTTTTTGAGAATTGTTTGTTGCAAGCTTCATATACCTTATCCACGGTAATGGCTTTTAAACATGTCTCTTTGTCACAAAAGGATATACGTCCGTCGCAGGGACTGCATTTTTCACACTGAGCTAAAATAATACTTTTTTTTACAGGTGCCCAATGCTTTGCCGAAGTCGGTCCATAAATCCCGACTATGGGGGTATCTACTGCTGCCGCTATATGGATAGGTCCGCTGCAGCCACCAATAAACAAACTTGATCGTCTGATGATTTCGGCCATTTGTTTGAGTGTTGTCTGCCCCAAGAAGCTGACTGCACCCGTAATCGCATCAGTCCTGGCGGCATCTACCGCCTCACCAATCAAAACAATTTCATAGGACGGATTTTTAGTTTTAAGCCGTTGTATCAGTTCATTATAATAGCTTAGTGGCCAGTTTTTAGGAGCCCAGGAGGTAAATGGAGCAATAGCAATAAAACCGCGTGCTGAGTTAATCGCATGTTTTTGCAATAGGTGTTCGGCATAAATTCTGTCTTTCTCATCCACCGGACCAATGTACAATCTGGATAAATCACCTTCTAGCGTAATTCCAGTACTGTTTTTGATAATGTTGCTATAATTATAGGGTTCATATATCATTTCATAGTTGAGATCCCGTTCTACGGGATTGGTCATAAAAAATTTCCTTTTATGTCTAAGGCCGGCTCGAATCGGTATACGGGCCAAGTATGCCATAAGCGCAGTACGATATTTAAAGTCCAGACATAAAGCCAAATCATACTTCCAAATTTTCTTAACAATACTTAATACACTATGTTTCTTTTTATTATAAGCAATAATCTCATCCACGAAAGGCAGGCCATCAACTATTGGCAGCGCATAGTCAGAGATCATCAGCGTGAGTTTACTATCAGGAAATTTTTCTCTCAAAGCTTTTAATACCGGTGTTGTTAACACCGTATCCCCAATTCCCGCCCGGTTACTTATAAGAATTTTTTTATATGGCACAACATGACCTCCCCTACATCACTGTGTCGACTTGTCGCTCTGCTAGCTGCTTTCTGCCATAAATGTTCCACCCGGATTGTCCATATACAGCTAGAGCCATTTTATTTGAATTTAAATTTGGTGTCAATTACAGATCTGCCTATATCAAAGTTACTAGCCGTAAATCTGCGAAGGATTCCCCTAATCCATATCGAGTTAATTAAAAATTAAAATGCCAATTTGGTGTTAACTAAGGGTAAAAAGATATTTTTTTGAAATGTGCTTTCAAACAGGGAGAGATGAAATGAATACAAAACTACATAGTGAGCAATATAATTCTGCTATTAAACTATACTATCAGGACGACTTACCTCATAAGCTGGCGGAAAAAATTATTGATTGTGTCTGGATAAATCCTGATCAGCTTAAACAGGAAGAGGATTTCGAACTGATTCAGGAAACAAAAGCCAGGGTATTCCGGATGAAGTTTGGCAACCAGACCTATTACCTGAAAAACTATGCCTACCGGAATAGTTCCAAAGTCATCAAAAATATGCTCAGGCCGGTAGATGCCCTTAAATGTTTTAAAATAGGGATGAAATTACTGCATGCTGATATAGCAACAGCTAAACCGGTACTGTCATTAACGATGAGAAGAAATGCATGGTTAGTTGACAGCATCTTTGTAACCCCGGAAGTTCCGGGCATAGATTTATATACCTATTTATCAAAAAACAGCAGTGATCTCCAACTGCGGACAATGCTTATTAAAAAGATCGCTGTCATCTGGAGTAAGTTAGTCAATCATAATCTGGTACACTTGGATCCCTGGCTGGGGAATTTCATGATTTATCCTATAAAAAGCGATCTTCAGCTTGAATTAATCGATATTGATAATATTTATTCATTACCCTATCTACCACAAAAACTGCTGGTAATGAAAAATCTATCCAAGCTTAGAAGCAAACAAGCCAATAGTTTTGCGGCAACACAAGCTGAAATTGATTTATTTCTTGATGAGTTTCGTCCGCGATGCAATGCGTGCCAGGGTTCCCCGTATTTTCAGCTTGCATTATCTCACTTCATTAAGAAATCACACTAAACTGCCAGCCTCACAAGCGTCTGTTTTCCCGATTATTATATATACTGCCTGACACCAGCATCAGCCCGACAATAAACCAATATAACCGGGTAACCGCAGAATTGCCAAAGTTAAACTCGGTAAGTCCTTGCATAAGCAAACCGACAGTAACAAAAAAACAACCTGCCGCCCAGATATTGGCCGGGGATAACCGGTACCGATGCCAGGAAATATACAAAATGTATCCGAACATATATACAAAGCCTGTCAAGCCCAGAATTCCTGTTTCGGCTGCCATATGGACAAAGTTATTATGAGCATGTGATAACTCCGGTTGTTTTGCCGCCGGTAAAACGTATTTTCCCTGATAGAGGGTTTCAAAGTTATCGGGTCCGACACCTGTTAACGGATGATCCTTGAACATATTCCAGCCGCTTTGCCAAAGCAGAAGCCTTTCGGCATTTGAACGTTCAGTAAGATCGGTAATACTAGCTACTCTTTTCTCCAGCGCCGGCGTTGCCCCGATCACTATACCTACTCCCAGACAAACTATTACAATACTTGGCAGAATATACTTATGCTTTTTTATATTCATAAGTCCGTAGAGCAGCAGGCTAACAGCTACCGCCACCCAGGCTCCTCTGGTAGCGTTAAAGACCAGCGCCAGCAGGGAAATCAGGAGAACTATCGCTAATAGCATCCGTTTCCTTTTCTCTAAATATCCCTTAGCTGTAACCATTACAAATAATAACGGAATCATCTGAACCAGATATCCGGCCAGGATCATGGCATTGGCGCCAAATGCCGCTGCCCGCTGCTGTCCATGTATCCCCTGCCAAATAGTATAACTGCCGGCAATAAATATGGATACACTGAGAGCCAGCAGAACTACAACCATTTGTTGCGGTTTTTTTATAAAAAGCACCACCAGAAAGAGCGGTACCATGCGGTAAAAATATTTCCAAACCTGGGCGAAACCAGTTGCTGAATCATAAGCGGCTAAAGCTGATATTAGTAAGGTAAGAAAGAAAAATAGCAGCGCTTGCACCAGTCCCCGGTCCATATCCGGTTTTTCCGGCTGCTTCACCAGTCGGATAACCGCTAAAATAACCGCCAGCGACAACGCAATACTGGTTCCGGCAATTGAAATACAGGAAAACAAGGCATAACAAGTTAGCATATAAAAAATTGCCTTGTCCAAAAAAGCGATATTACTCATCATAGCACTTCCTTTGTATTAATTTTTTTGTATTCCTGATTGTAATTTCCTTAGTGGAGTGATACCATAAGTAATGGCCAAAGACAATAGAAAGAAGGGTATAATGTGGGCGTGAGTGCAGCCATTATAACATGTAACGAAGAAGCAAATATTAAACGTTGCCTTGAATCCATCACCTGGGTGGATGAAATTATAATCGTAGACTCCGGCAGTACTGACAGGACACTGGAAATCGCCAGACAGTATACCGACAAGATATACCACCAGGATTGGCTGGGGTTTGCCGAGCAGCGGAATGTGTCGCTCACAAAAGTAACCGGTGACTGGATCTTAATTATTGATGCTGACGAAGAAGTAACACCGGCATTACGGAATGCCATCCTGCACATGACGCAGGCTGCAACCAATCATGCTGCCTTTACGATTACAAGAAAAAATATTTTTATGGGAAAAGTCCTCAATTCCTATGTTGAAAAAAAATTGCGCCTTTTTAAGGGCGGAATTTTAACCTTTCATGGTCAGGTACACGAAGCCGCTATCTTTAACGGCTCTACCGGCCATCTATCCGGCGGCACGTTGATTCACCACCAATATACTGATTTGGAAGCTCAGCTTGCTAAAATGAACACCTATTCCACCCTGGCTGCCCGGGAACGCTATGCCGCTAACAAAAAATATGGAGTTCTTGCTTTGGTGGTTCGCCCCTTGCTTGATTTTTTAAAGCGCTATATTTTAAAAGGTGGTTTTCGCGATGGTATGCCTGGGTTTATTTCGGCAGTTTTACGGGCATTCTATACCTTTTCCAGGTTTGCAAAACTATATGAGTTGCATAAGAAATCATAAAGATGGGGCGCGGCTGAGCACTGCGCCCTATCTTTTTTTTGTTCTGACTTATATAACTTTGAGTTTGGCAACCAAATCCCATAGCAAGGGGTTTTGAGAACAAACAACCCGGTATTTGATCCTGTCAACCAGTTTTAACTGTTCGACATCAAGCTGTGCAAAATCCTTGCCAAAATCAGCTTCCATTAACTCACGTACTTCTGCTTGATGTCCTTTTTTTAACATCCGCCACAGAAACTTAAATACTTTATACGCTATACGCTGCTGAAATATATTTTCCAGTTGTGAAACGCTGTCTACGCCTGCCTTCTGTACGAGTACTGCCGCTGCCGCTCTTTTTAGGCCCAAGATGGCATGGATGTGCTTCTGCCAATTCCATTGAGAATTGATGGCAGATCCGGCCCTAATCCGGTACTGCATTAATTCTCGTGGCACAGCCTGTACTTCAGCAACAGCAACGAGTTTAATAATAAATTCCTGATCCTGCCCGATAAGGCACCCTTCGGTAAACCGGATATTATTTTGTTCAATCACCGACTTGTCAACAAGCAAGCACCCTATATGTACTTGGGTCTTGCCTCGGATTACAGCTTCTAAAATATCACCACTGACATATGGATAGCTAAATTTAGATTTTAACCCCACATCATACAGATGCAAATAGCCACAATAAGCCATTGCTGTGCCGGCCGCCTGTTTAGCGGCCAGCAATTCAGCAAGAAAGGTTGGCTCCCATAAATCGTCACCGTCGAGAAATGCAATATATTTCCCTGTTGCCGCATTAAGTCCGGCATTTCTTGCACCGGCTGAGCCGCTATTCTTTTGACAAAGCAATTGAACCCGTTGGTCGCTTACCGCTATCGCTTGCACAATGTTTGGTGTTTCATCTTTTGATCCATCATCAATGACCAACAATTGCCAATCAGTATACGTCTGGCGCTGCACAGACATAATACTGTCACTAATGTATTTCTCCAGATTATAGGCAGGCATAATGATGGATATTCGTTCACTCATCCTGACACTTCCCCGTATTTTTGTTCTTATACTACACTTTTATAAAGTTCTTAACGGCTTGAAAAACCGCCGCAGGCGCTATCTCAGCCATACAATCAATGGCTTGCGGACACTTTCTTTTCCAGCATCCCTGACATGCGTGGCTTACTGTCAATACCTGATGATTGTCTCCATAAGGCCCATTTCTTAATGAGTCCGTCGGGCCAAATAACGCGATTACCGGAGTATTCATCGCTGCCGCCAGGTGCATGGGCCCGGTGTCACCGGCAACAACGGTCTTGGCGTTTTTAAGAATATAGGCTAACTGCTTCAGAGTGGTTTTACCTGTTAAGTCCACCGGCGGAATTGTCATGTTGGCAATAATTTCATCCATAGCGGTTTTATCGGCATGGGTGCCAACAAAGACGGGGATTATTTGCTTTTCAAATAGCTTTTCGGCTAATTGGGCAAAATGTCCCGGCGGCCAGCATTTGTTCGGCCAATTGGTTCCCGGAATTAGTACGACATAGGGTTTCGTTATGTCCAGTCCGGCTTGTTTAGCGATAGCTTGCGTCAAAACAGCTTCCTTTTCGGTAATAGTTACGGTAAATTCCGGCTCAGTAATGTGGCAGCCTACTGCTCTGACAACATCGAGATAGCGGTCAACAACATGACCGGCGCTGTTCGGCCCGCAGACTTTTTGACTTATTTTGTCGCTGAATTCCCGGGCATTGCAGTACACAAGCCGCTTGGGTGCGCCGCTCAAATACGCAATTGCCGCACTCTTAAATAAGCCCTGCAGGTCGAGGACAAGGTCAAACCGCTGTTTACGCAATGTACTAGCCAAACCGGGAACATAGCTGAAGAAGCCGCCCGGAGTTTTGCATTGGGCTTTATCAAAAATAATAATTTCATCGATATTGGGGTTATTAGTCAACAAATCATAAGCCGGTTTCTCCACTATCCAGGTAATGCGGGCCTCAGGGTAACAGGCTTTTAAGGCTGACGCCACCGGCAAGGCGTGAATGCAATCACCGATGGCGCTTAGTTTGACAATAAGAATGTTGTGATAGCTCAAGAAATACCTCCTGCATGAATCTCACTTTTCAGTGCCGTTATAATCGTTCATCCTGCTAATGATATTACTTGACGACCGTCCAGGCACCTCAGGTACCAGTACCGTACGGCCACCCTGGGCGGCGACAATTTTGCTTTCAGGTAATTTTTCGATGGTATAGTCGCCGCCTTTGGCGTAGATATCAGGTTTTATCTCGGTCACAATATTTTCGGCAGTGGTCTCTTGAAAGATAACTACATAATCCACAGCAGCCAAAGCAGCCAGTACTTCAGCCCTGTCTTCCTGGCAATTAACCGGTCTGGCAGGGCCTTTGAGATTGCGTACCGATTGGTCGCTGTTGAGGCCGACGATAAGGCAGTCGCCTAAAGCGCGGGCAGCCGCGAGATAGCGGACATGTCCGGCGTGAAGTATATCGAAGCAGCCGTTAGTAAAAACTATGGTTTTACCGGCTGCCTTTATGTTCCTGGCAATTGCCGCTATATCTGCTCTGGTGATGATCTTCATTGTGTGTATTCTCCAATGGCTGTTCTAAGTTCTGCCGGGGTGGCAGTGGCTGTCCCTGGTTTGCGGACAACAACACCGGCGGCAAGGTTGGCTAAACAAGCGGCATCATAGTAGGAAGCACCGGCGGCTAGCGCTAGCATCATCGTGACAACAACGGTATCCCCGGCACCGGTGACATCGTAGACTTCACTTTTGTTGCTGACCGGAATATGAGAAACTGAGCCGGAGCGTTCAAACAAAGTCATGCCTTCCGGACCTTGGGTAATTAATACAGCTTGAGCAGCAAGCCGCTCAAGCAGAAGTTGCCCAGCCTTACTGAGCGATTTTTGGTCATGGACGGCAAAATCCACGGCACTGGCCGCTTCTGATTCATTCTGCTTAACCAGCTTAATGCCCTTATAGTCCATAATGTTATAACGAGAGTCCACCATTGAGGGTATCCCTGTCTGGTTACAGGCTTCAATAACCATTTTTTTTAAGTCCGGAGAAACGGAGAAACCGCCGTAGTCACTCATGACTACGGCATCCATATTGCGGATATTTTCCCGGACATAGCCGAGGAGCTGTTGCTCAATACCAGCGGCCAGTGCTCGCTTGCATTCACAGTCAATCCGGACAACCTGCTGACGCACAGTTGCCTGCCCGCCCGCCATTACCCTGGTTTTCGTAATAGTGGGACGGGAGGTATCAATAATAAATCCCTGAGTATTGACGTTTTTGCTATTTAAGACTTGAGTAAGCTGCTGACCGGCGTTGTCGCCGCCAATGATGCCGACAGCATGCACCTGTCCTCCTAAGGTTACCGCATTATGAACAGCATTGGCCGCACCACCGGGAACCACTGTTTCGCCGCAGTGCTCAAGAATGAGGACAGGTGCCTCCCTGGAAATGCGGGAGATTTTTCCTTCCAGATAGATATCGGCTACCATGTCGCCAATGACCATGATTTTTTTATTTTGGAAGTTGTCTATAAGCCGGGCTAAGTGTTGGGACACAAGTTAGGCTCCTTTCGGGAAAATAGATTACCAGCGGGTGGTACTGATGTCAAATTTGATTTGGTCGCGTTCGGCCCGATAGGTGATGGCTGCCTGCCAGCAATGAAGATTCCTGTACCAGGTGTAGTCTACATCCTCTACGCGTTTGTTATCCAGGTCATAGCTATGTCTTACGCCGATTGTATTCATTTTGTCAATTTTGTAGGTGAAGCCGGAAACAAGCTCACGGCTAAGATCATCACTATCATACTCGAACAAGGTCTCATTGTTCTTGGTATAATGATAGCCTACCCAGGTATTGAATCGTTCAGACCATCTTTTATCGACAGTAGCATCAAACTTAAAGATGTTTTGCGAAGAGTTATCATAGCTTTCACGTATATGTTCAATACCGGTTCCCAGATACAAGTTCATAGTATCATTCAGTTTTATAGGATTGTGCCTAAAGTACAACTCGTATTCCTGATGCCAGCTTGTTTTATCGTCATCTGTCCACTTGCCGTAAATGGCCGTAAAGGAGTAGCTGACAGGCATCCTCCCCAGTTGGCGCGGATGGTAGGTCAATTTGAACTCCGGCTCTTTCTTAATCCAGTTGTCGTCGTCATCAAGAAAATGTCCTTGGGCTACTCCAATAGAGTAATTTTCCTCGCGCTGAATAATACCAAAGCTCGGTTTAAAATCTGCTTTGGTATAGTAATCAAGATTAGCATAGGCAGAAAGCCTATTAGTCAGCGGATAATCAATATGCTGCTTTATATATATCCCCTGTTCACTGTCATAGCCGATTCGGGGAAAGGAAGATTCCCCCCCCTCTCCAATAGACTGCCGGTATCTCGGCAAAGAAAAAATAACCTTATTGCCAATCCAAAACTTAGCGTTATAGGCAATCATTTGATCGCCAGGCCAGATTTCAATTTTATCGGCGCTTACGTGGTAGTCAGGTACTTTGGCCGGACAATTGGTGGTGGATCCGTGGTCGATGACATACTGCTCTGGGTAGATGTTGATAACATCCCCGGCAACATATTTACGGCCGATTTTCCCTTTGACATTCTCCATGCTGCCAGTTTTCAGCTTGTAGTTATACAGAGTGTGGTGACCTGTCAGATGAGAATCAGGCTGGGAAAAACGAGCTTCGTCGTTGATCCAGATTTCACTTAATTTCGCATTGCCGTTAACTAGTTCGGCTTCCACCTTCTGCCCCTGGTTGGTGATTACAACATTTCCCTCTGCGCGAATATCACCTGTTTCATCACTGAAGGACAGGTTGTCGGCTTCTATTACAATCGGAGCTTTCGGAGCCTGTGGGGCTTGCTCCGCAGTAACTGTTTGCGCAGGTTGGGTTGTTGGGGTTTCTTGCGCCTGGCTGGCATGGGGTGCACTAAAGACTATGGTTAACGCCAAGAGTCCCAGAATAATTTTATTATTATTAGGCATAGCGCTTAGTATTCTCCTATCCTAGATAAAAAGTTACACATCTAATTTTTATTCGCTATATATCGCGCTATTCCTTTATATGATACCTAGTAATATGTAGAAAAGCCGCTAAAAAGCGGCTTTTTTTTAGGATATTTACCTGTTAATTTACAGTAATGCCATATATTTCGACGTCTTCCTTGGTTTGTACGTAGGTTTGGCTGCCAATAGGAATTTCGACATCCTTGCCACTGACAAAAGCACCACCAATAACGCCTACCGGTCCAAGGACAATCATGCCGGCAACACTGGCGCCCGCGGCTGTGGCCAGTGATTTGGTTTCTTTTTCGGCTTTTTCGCCAACAAAGATAGCAATGGTTTTGCCATCCACGGTTTTAAGGGTATCAAAGCTTACTTCGAGCTTGGCATCACGGCCAAAATTTTTCCTGGGACTCACCTTTACTACTTTGCCGCTTCCGGTACTTCCTTTTGGCAGGACAAGGACATTGCCAACATATACGTCTTCAGCCACGGCTAAGGCCACACGGTCGCCTGCGCGGCTTTGCTTGCTGTGCAGGGTGGAAAGGGTTTTGATTTTGATTAAGGTATCCTGGGGAATGAGAGTGCTGGCAACTTCAACTTCTCCGTCGGTATATGCAAGCTGGAGAAGTTTGTCCAGGCGGCCTTGTAACGAGCCGGCTTCAGCACTGCCATTCATTATAGTTTCGAGATTGTCGATTCTCGCCTTGATGGAGTTATCGCTTACACTATGGGTCAATGTCCATTCCACTGAATTTAGTTTGGTAAGCATAGATGGAGTAGCTTCGCTTGTTTCAAGAACATCGGTATACAACTCGTCAACGCGTGGCAGTAAAGCTTCCTGGGTTTCACTGCCATAGACATCTTCTTCGATTTTGGTTATCCGGTCAGCCACTGCACCGGTTTGGGGTGTGCCATAAACGGCTTTTTCGACTACCGCCAGTTTGCCGATAACGGTAAGGTCAGCTGATTGAGCCGATACAGGAACGGCAAGTGCCGTGATTAGCAGCATCATGACGGTGAACAAGGCTGTTATTTTTTTGTTGGACATTTAGATTCCTCCCATGAAAAATTGTGTAATATGATTAATTCGTCATGAAAGATAAATATTCCTGCTTAATAAAATGTTATCGTGCCTTTTAGTGTTGTGCTCTTTTTAGGACAAGGGACCTGTCCCCTTGTCCCAGTCACGGTGTGCCCCTCACCTTACCGCAAAAAACTCCTTTGCCAATAAGGCAAAGGAGTTTTTTAACAGTTTGCAGTTTAGAAGAAGAATTCTACTTGGGCACGGAATTTTTTCAAATCAACTTTATCGAGTTCGGCGACAGCATTGTTGGTTTCGCCATCGAAATACAGAGCCTTGAGAAGAATGTTCTTTTGTGGAACATAACCAAAGCCTACTTCTACGCCTTTGAAGCCATCGCCGCCAAAGGTATTGCTGACCATCCAAGTGGAATCAATAGTTGCAGCCTGTTCAACATTCAGATAAGTTGCCCAAGTGCCGAAGGAGCCTTTGTTTTGTTTATTAGCGCCTTTGAACCAGAGACCTGCCTGATAAGCAGTGTCTTGTTCGTCTGCATCAGATTTAGCATAAGAAGCTTGAAGAACCAAATTTTTGGCTACCTTAGTGTCGAAACCAAGTTCCCATATTTTAAGAGTATTCTCAGCTCCATCCCAGAAATTCCCACTAAGACTGTCCTTATTAGTAAGATCAGCATGATAGTAAGCAGCATTAAGGTTGGTAGCTTTCGAAGTGGCATAACCTAATCCAACAAAAGCAAGATTAACATCGGCTATCCCAGCATCAGTGATATTTCCAGCGCCATCAAGTTCTACTCCACCCATTTTGTTATCTTCTTTACCGTATATCAGAGTGGTTTTCAACTTTTTGCCAAACTCGAATTTCGCGCCGTCAACAAAGCTATCAATAACAGTACCGTATACAGGAACTACATCAAAACGACCAAGGGTTGCCTTAGTTCCCAAAAGAGGACCTTGTACGTTAAGGATATCAAACCTATTATCCGCGTTACTGGTTCCTGATTCTCTCATATTTTCGAATGCTTCGTAGCGGATATTGGCAGTCCAATCTTCATTGATAGCACCATGAGCGTATATACGGGCACGTGCTTTTAAGTCACTGCTTTTTCCAGCAGAGTCTTTATCAGTATTATTATAGCGGAAACGAACATCGCCGTCAAACTTAACATTGCCAACTTTCTTTTCAAGGTTGTCAACGCGAACACCCAGGTTGTTCAGTTCTGCACCATATTCAGCAGCCAGAGCGTCGATGGTTTTTTGAGTTTCAGCATCGGCTTTTTCGCTGTTAGCCATAGCTTTAGCAATGATGGTAGCCATTTCATAACGGGTCATAGTTTTGTCACCTTTGTAGGTGCCGTCGCCATAACCGGATACTACGCCGGCTTGGGCAAGCTTGGAAACTGCGTCATAGGACCAGTGTTTTGCGGGAACATCAACGAACGGGTTAGCAGGTGCTGCCAGCGCGGTGCCGGCAACGCTCATTGCAAATACTGCTGCAAGAGCCATAGCGGTTTGTCTTTTCATTGTGATTGTGCCTCCTTAGGTTTTTGTTTTTTTGTTTTGAGCCTCCTAAGAAGTCTGATCAGAGTGTCCATGTTTCCTCTGCTTTTTCTTCTCAGTCCGCTCTTACATGTTATTATATTCTACAGCAGGAAGCATATTCCTGCTGTAGACGCAAATTTTGTAAAAAAAATTTCCCGCCACTGCTGACGGGAAATTTTCAACCGTTTTTAGAAGAAGAATTCTATTTCGCTTCTGAAGAATTCACCTTTATCTTTTTTATTGATTGTACCTTCCAAATCAGTATACGAGGTAGTCCACAGGATATTTTTCTTCAGCACATAATCAAAGCCGATTTCATACCCCTTGCCGCCTTCGCCATCATCCAGAATGCCGGTATCGAGAGTGGAGGAAAGCACGGTATTCTTTTCAAGATCGCGATAGTTGGCCCAAACGCCAAAGCTGCCTGCATGTTCGACATCCGACCCTTTATAGGAAAGCTGCGTGAAGAAGCCTTTATCCTGTTCATCGGTATCGCTTTTCAAGTATACGCCGCTGAGATTGACGTTAGGATTAAATTGATAATCCAAGCCTACTTCATACAGCTTCACTTTTTCACCATCCTGGGAATCAATATGGAAATACGCGCCTTTGGCGTTCAATTTATCACTGAATGCATAGCCCAGGTTGGCAATATAGAGGTCATCCTGACCGGGATCTGATGTATATTCTTGATTACCGGCAAACAGGTCTACCCTGAGCTTATTGCCAAAGCTGACCATGGCGCCTTCGACATAATCATCAAGGGCAATGCCATAAGCAGGAACAGCGTCAAAGCGACCGGCTGTAACATCGAAGACTCCCGCCTTGCCGGTCAGGTATAAGTGATCCATTTCAGCATCGCTATCAGTGCCACTGGCTCTTACATCTTCTTCACCCGAAAATCTTCCTGTAAATGCCCAGTCTTCATTAATTTGCGCATTTACATTCAGCCGGGCCCGCATGGTTTGGCCCATGTTGCTGCCTTTTACCCCACTATTTTTCAACTCTGCATGCTCATATCTGGCTCGAATTTCTCCGGAGAATTTAACATTACCAACTTTCTTCTCCAGGTTGTCCACACGAACACCCAAGTTATTCAGTTCTGCGCCGTATTCAGCAGCAAGAGCGTCGATAGTTTTTTGAGTTTCAGCATCGGCTTTTTCACTGTTAGCCATAGCTTTAGCGATGATGGTAGCCATTTCATAACGGGTCATGGTTTTGTCACCTTTGTAGGTGCCGTCGCCATAACCGGATACTACACCGGCTTGGGCAAGCTTGGTAACAGCGTCATAGGACCAGTGTTTTGCAGGAACGTCAACAAACGGATTGGCAGGTGCTGCCAGCGCGGTGCCGGCAACGCTCATCGCAAATACTGCTGCAAGAGCCATAGCGGTTTGTCTTTTCATTGTGATTGTACCTCCTTAGGTTTTGGAAATTTCGATTTTGAGCAGTCGCCTAAGAAGTAACCAATTGAGTGTCCAAGTTTCCTCAAAAATTCTTCTTGGGTTTATGCTCTTATCTTAACGCCTGCTTTTATTCAGACGCAAAGAACAAGGATTTTTAACAATATAGGATTTTTTTCTTATATTTGTGAAATGTTCTACATGGGAAACATAATTCCTGCTTATTGATAAATTTTCAGTAATTATAGCTGATCGGCAAAATATCGTTCAGCCAGAATCACGGCAGCGTAATCGTCCACCGGGACCGGCGGCACTTGCAAAGTGGTGGGGATGAAACGTTTCAGGCCCTGGGGCGGATTATCGCGCCAGTAACGTTTGCGGGCCTCATCGGTGGAACGGTATTCATTAACAGGAATTACAGTTAGCTTGTGGCCGTTTATTCGAATTGTATCAAGTTCTTCCCGAGCGGTGGCCGATGTGGTACTACTGCCAATAATTACAGTGGTGAGCTTATAGGTTGCAGCCAGGTTAGCTGCAGCAGCGGCTAGTCCAGGGGTTGCAATAATGGTTTTGCAGATAATGCCCTGTTCTTTATGTACTACAGCCAAGCCGCATTTTTCCCTGCCCGGGTCGATGGCTACCACCATATCTTCCGCCACGTTATTGTTCGCTCCTCATTTATACGCATAAAACCAGTGAAAAGTTCCTGGTATTTAAGAAATCAGCGTCTTATTAAGAATCATTTTCAATAAGCTAGATACATTATTGCAAACCTACCCTTTTTTGTCAAGTATTTTTTCCAGTACCCACACACCTTCATCTTATCGATACCTCATCCAGTGCAGTTTTTGTAGCAGATATCACCTGTTCTATGCTGATATCTGCTACAAACTTTCCTTGCTGTGGTCTTATCGCCCATTCAAGATGCCGGTAAGGGCCAATACGGCGGTGGTCGGTTGGACCAACCAGCATAACCGTACGCTTGCCTGCCGCCAATGCCGCATGCATTAAACCGGTATCGCCGCCGATAACGATTGAGGATAGTGTCGTCAGCCCGACAGTTGTGACAAAGTCGGTTTGCCCGGCCGCTACCGGAAACTGCTCCGCAACGGCGTTCAGTTTTTCCCGATCTTCCGGTCCGCCGCCAAAGATCACTTGCAAGCCCTGAGTTCTCCAATACTCCGCTAAGATAGCATACCGCTCTAACGGCCAGGCCTTACCGGCAATGCCGTCACCGGTAAACGGCTGAATAAATACAACCGGTTTTTGCAAGGATAGTCCCCAATTACTAAACAGCGTGTTTGCTTTTTCCTGATTTTCCGGTGGGATGATATATTCATTCTTAACTGGAAAGCAGGTTAAGCCGCCTTTTTTCAGCAGCAGCAGATTTTGGTCAATCCGATGCAGGTCAGGCAAATCGCTGACGGAAGAAGCCAGCGAAGAAAGTCTGACGGCTGTATTAGTATACAACCGCTCGCGCAGCGTATTGCTGGATTTAATCGAGCCCCAGCGATGCTTTATGCCGCTCAGCCACAGTAAAACCGCATTGCCGCTATTGCCGGAAAAATCTATTGCCAATTGAAATTTACTATTTTTTACTTTATCTAGTATGTCGTTGCCTGCTTTCCAAAGCTTTAAAACATTTTCACTTTTATTTTGAGTAACCCAAACCTCGTCAAGACCGGGAAATCCTTTTAAAACCTGAGCATAGTTTTCCTTCACCAAAAAACTGATTTTGCTGTTCGGAAAATTAGCCCGCAACAGGTAATACGCAGGAAGAGTAAAAATAATATCCCCGATAGCGCCTCGCCGGATCATCAGGATGCTCTCTATCTGATCGTGCACTAAACAAGTCCTCCTCTTTGTTAAAAATGGAACTTCTATTGACGTTGATTCGGGCTGGACCATAATTCAAAGGTATTTTATCATATCATGACAGAAGGGAGCAACCAAATGCAATATTATGTACGTTCGAATAAGTAGAAATACCTAGCGAGTAACGTAGCATAGCATACAAAAAGGACGCCCGAAGGCGTCCTTAATGCTGCGGAATGCATTATTAGAATTTAACGTTGATGGCAGCCTGAGTACGAGCACCACCGTCGATTTCAGTACCGTCTTGTTTTTCGAAGTCTTGGTATTTAAGGTTCAAAGTAGTGTTTTTAGCAAGTGCGCGGTCATATCTTACTTCAAGACCTTTGTAACCGTCTTCGTCTTTGAGGGTCTGGATATCATTGTGCATACCGGAGTATGCGGAGTTAGCGCCGTCTTCTACGTCACGGTACAGGGCAGTCAGGCCAAGCTTGTTGAATTTCAGGCCATAAGCGGCAGCATTGGCGTCAGTGTTGCCTTGGTCAACATTGTAGAATTCGCCAAGGGCAGTTACGCTGTTGGTCAGCTTAATGCCTACGTTAGCGCCATACACATCTACATCATTGGTTGCTGTGTCATATTTTACATAGTCGGCAGTAATATCAGCTGCGCCCAGTTTCATACCGTATTCAGCACCATATACTTCGTTGCTGTCTTTCAAATGACCGGCAAACAGTTTCAGGTTACCGATTTCGGAAGCAATACCAGTCATCGCAGCGTCATGCAGGAAGCCATTGCCAAGTACCAGGTCCTGACGGCCAATGGTGTTAGTCAGGCCAAGAGCGTCGAAGCTTACATTGGCGGTGTCAAGTTTGATACCGGTTTTGGTAGTGAAGTCGTCGTTATAGTTCATGTTGTCGCTAGTCAGACGGGCATTGAATTTCAGGTTGTCGTTGATTTTGCCGTCAAAGCTTACACGGGCACGGAAATCAGTGTTGTCATAGCTGTCGCTGGCGCCATAACGTACACGAGCGTCACCGGAAATTTTAACCATGTTGTCAACTTTTTTGTCAATAGCTTCTACTTTGATACCCATGCTGTTCAGTTCGGTAGCAAATTCTTTGGACAGTTGATCCACAGTTTCTTTTTGGTCGCTGTTGAGGTCCTTTTGCATAGCAGCAGCAACAATGGAAGCCATTTCGTAACGGCTGACGGTTTTGTCACCTTTGAAGGTACCATCTTCATAGCCTGTTACCACACCGGCTTGCGCCAATTTGTTTACTGCATCATAAGCCCAGTGTTTTGCAGGAACATCGGAGAAGGGGTTAGCGAAAGCAGGAACAGCGAAGGCTACGGTGAGAGCGCTGGTTACAGCTAGTTTAAGAAGTCTTTTGTTCATTAGAGAATCCCCCTTGAGATATTTTTAATTTTGCGGGTGTTGCCACCGGCATACCGGGAGGTCCACCCGTTCAAGGGGGAGGCTTTCGAATGAGTGTCCACGTTTCCTCAATCTGTCCTTCCTCTCTGCAGGGCTTTTTTCTCGATACGCACCTGCCGCATTCCGCAGGTTTTATATTAACATAATTTCGACACTCTTTCAAGGATTCCTGCTAAAACCGCAGTTGTAAGTTTTGGTAAAATCCTTGTTTTATAAGCATTTATTGGCAATGCCTTCGTGTCTTGACAGTTGTTATGTTGTTTACATAATCAACTTTCATGTTACTATAGATTCGCCTAAAAAAGAAAGAATCCTGCTTGATAAGCAGGATTCTCAGGTGGTAAGTTATGGAACGCTTTTAATGCCAATTTTGATTCGTATAGGTCCGACGGTGTAAGTGTCCTGTTCGGTTACGGCAGAAAGCTCGATCTTGCCGCGGTGCCGCCCGACTTTGTTGATGTTTTCAAACAGTTCGGAGCCGCTCATACTGCCGACTGTTCCTTGGATGGGGTCAGGCAGGATGCCTTTTTTGACAGCGGCCATATTAACTTGCTGCAGGAACGCCATGACGGTTTCTTCAGCCTGTTGCGGCTCACCTGTCATGGTAACCACTTCACGGTAGACGGTCTCATCTTTGCGGTAAATGAGGTGGTTGGGGAACAGTTCCAGACGGCCGATAACCGGTTCGCCGTATACGGTGTTGCCTACTGCCGAGATACGGACAATGACCTCCTGGTTGGTTTGGGCAATCAAAGCCGCTGCTTGTTCGAAGTCGGCACGGGCAACCCATAATATTTCCAGTTTCTTGTCAGCTACATTAAGTTTATCCAGAAGCATAGCATTGGTTTTGTAGATAGCTTCACCTAATGCTCCGGCGGTATCCTCCGGCCCATTGCCGCCCTCCACCACGGTGGTGGCCAATACTTCACCGGTACGGAATACCACGGTGCCTTCTTTGGCAATTTGGAGGCCTTGTTTGAGATTTGTCGCCACTTCGTTCAAATGGTCAAGGTCACTTTGCAGTTCTGTTTTGGCGGTGTTCAGTTCATCTATTGTAGTAGTAAGACCGGCAACGCGGTCATCCAATTCTTGTTTGGTGGCCTGCAGGCTTTTGATATTCTGCTGGTAGGCGACTAAATCACGCCGGGCTGCGGCATAATCTGTCTGGAGCACCGCTAAAGCAGCCGAAGCCTTGTCACGTTCGCTGGTTACTTCGTTCAGCTCAGCCTTGCTGCGGTTTAACTGGTCAACGGTTTCTTTGACCTTGGTGCTGACGGCTGTATATTCAGCCGTTTTGGTTTCAAGCTCGGCGCGGCTTAGTTCTAGTTCCTGGGTTTTTGAACCTACTTCGCTGTTTAGGAATACCAGTTGGGCTTTGAGCTCTTCCATGCCAAACAGCGCCGTACGGACATCCCAGGATACAGCCGTCATTAAGCCCAGAGTAGCGGCTGAAATCAGAATCCCGGTAACAATGGTAACAATAATTGAGGTGTGCTTGGGCCTGAGACCAAAGATACTGAGTTTTTTCTTTCCCACTTTGGTGCCTAGTTTGTCGCCAATATAGGCAATGGCTCCGCCCATCACGGCAATTATAGCAATCAATGCCAAACCATACATGGTATCCCTCCTCTCTATAGAAACCTGGCACGTGCGGCCGCTATACAACGCTGCGACGCTGGCGCTTAACCTCCGCTTATGCATAACGGCCGCCCGCGCCTCAGTAATGGTAACGGTTTTTCTTTACTTGGAGGCCTTGTAAATCAAATATATCCCGGCAATGGTACCGGCAATGTTGGGCAGCCAGGCTGCGAGCAGCGGCGGCAGGGCCCCGCCCTGCCCTAAGGCGCCGGATATGGTCAGTACCGTATAGTACATGAAAATGATGATAATGCTTAACCCAAAACCGATGGAGGAGCTTGAACGGTTAGGCGACAGGCCCAACGGCGTACCGATCAGGGCGAAAACAAAGCTGGCCATAGGGATAGCCACCCGCTGATAGAGTTCGACTTCATATTTGCCGGTACTGACATATTCTTGTTTCAGAACGGCAATTTGCTCTTTCAGTTCCTGCATGGTCATTTCATCCGGTTTTTTTTGCTCCTGGGAAATGGTTTGCGGATTTTTTTCAATCGGCATTACCTGCTCCTGAAACTTAAGAATCCTGCCGACCTTGCCTTCGGTAGAAAGGTCGGTGATGGTGCCATTATACATAACCCAACGGTCTTCCGCCCATTTGGCGGTCTCAGCGCTTTGCACCCTTACCAGGCGTCCGTTCTCGAATTCCTGAACAGATACTTTATTCATGGTGTTGGTATCTGCCATGAAGTTTTGGGCATAGGTCAAACGTTCAATGTTGCTGCCTTTAACGTCTTTGACGATAATGTGCTCCTGTGATTTTGGCCGGGACTGTTTTTCTATTTCATACCGCACAATATAACTATAACTCGCATTGGCGGCCGGCACAACCTTTTCGTTAAGGGCAATGGCGGCCACGCTGACAACCATCGCGGTAATGATAACCGGAATGGTCAGCCGGAAAAAGCTAAGTCCGCCTGAACGCATGGCCGTTATCTCGCTGGAACTGGACAACCGGCTAAAAGACAATAGCGCCGCCAGCAGCATGGACATCGGAAATGTCAGGACGACAATCCCCGGCAAGCTATAGACAAACAGTTTGACGACCGTGGTGATGGGTGCACCATATTTCGTAACATATTGGGCAATCCTAAACAGCGTGCTGGTACCGATAAAAATGCTGGAAAAGGCGGCGATACCGAAAAAAAACGGGCCAAGCAGCTCTTTGAGGATGTATTTGTCAAGTATACGCATGAAATTCTCCCTTACAAGCTGAAGTTGTGGCCAAGATAGTATTTTCTCGCGACTTCGCTGTTGGCAATGGTATCACTGTCGCCGTCAATAAGGATTTGCCCTTCATTAAGGATATAGGCTTTATCAACAATACTCAGGGTTTCCCTGACATTATGGTCGGTAATGAGTACGCCGATGCCGCGTTGTTTGAGATAGCTGATAATTGCCTGGATATCGGCTACCGCGATCGGGTCAACACCGGCAAAGGGCTCGTCCAACAGAATAAAACCCGGGTCGGTAGCCAGCGCTCTGGCGATTTCCACCCGCCGGCGTTCGCCGCCTGAGAGTTCGGAGCCTTTGCGCTTACGGACATGGTCAACATGAAATTCCTGCAGCAGGCTTTCCATTTTGACGTTGGCCTCATCAACAGTTAACCTGGTGGTTTCCAGGATGGCCATAATATTGTCTTCTACCGTAAGTTTGCGAAAAATGGAGGCTTCCTGCGGCAAATAGCCGATGCCGTAACGGGAACGCTGATACATTGGCATATGGGTTATTTCTTCATCATTAATAAATATCTGACCACTGCTGGGACGCTCCAGGCCGACAATCATATAGAAGGTGGTGGTCTTCCCTGCACCATTTGCGCCCAGGAGACCGACAATTTGTCCCTGGTCCACACGCAGGCTGACACCGTCGACCACATTACGGGTTTTAAAGGTTTTGATCAAGTCACGGGTTTCGATATACATATCGCCAACATCCTCACTAGCTATCTATTCGGCATTAACAAATATTACAGGCGCAATCGTTTCCCCGGTTACTGCGGGGTAATGACAAGCTGGTTGCGGCCGCCGCTGGCGTCCATGGCCTTGTCATCAAGCCGCAGGGTCAGTGTCTCTCCAACCAGAACATTGCCATCCTGGACGGCACGGGCATTGCCTGTCAGGATAACCTTGCTCTGTCCCTTGGGTTCCCCGTAGTAGGTCGCCATATTGGCGGTGGCGTCAAGCTTGCGCACCTGGCTGACAATATGAACCGAGCCGGTGCCGGTGGCACTATTTTCGTTGATAAAAGCTTCAATTTTATCGGCAGTCATGGTGCCGTCAGGCATTTCAATCCTGCCGCTTTCCGGCACCAGAACATATTGCGTCTCTGGGAAATACTCCACCTGCGGACCGGTAAGGCGTTTGTCGCCCTTAGTCAGAACGGCATCCCCCCTGGCAATCAGATGGGAGTTGTTTTTGTAGGTCTGTACCTGGACGGCACTCAGGGTGGCATCCTGATTCACGGCATGTACACCGCCGGTAAGCTGGCCTTCCTGACTTTTAACATTGTATTTGGCTTCAGCGCCGGTCATTACTGTCTGGCCCTGGGTGATGCGGACCCCGCCGGTAGCATGCATGATACCGCTGGGCGCATCGTATTCAATGGCATTGGCCGTAATCTCGACAGGCGTTTTGGCTGCAGGCTGCGGCGCAGCCCCGGCAAGCAAACTGCCGACGCTTAAGGTTATCGCCGTAAATACAGTGAGTAATGTACACTTTTTATTGTTTCTCATTAATTCTTCCCTCCTGTAACGACCTTAGCGTTGCCATAGATTTTGAATTTTTCCATTTTATCATCGGTTTCCAGCTTATCGCCGGTAATGGTGGTATCGCCTCTGGTCAAAGTAACGCCGCCAACACCGGTAAAGTGCTTGGGTTCCCCCGACCACCAGGCCTCAGGTGCGGTAAATACCGCCCCGTTGCTGTTTATGGCTCTGATATTCCCTTGCATGGAAATGTCGCGTGTTTTGGTATCAAGTGTCGCCCGGTTGGCGCTGATATCCACTGTACCGTCTTTTTCCCGGTAAAAGGTTCCTTTAAGGTTATTCAGATATATGGTGTTTCCCGTGGGAGCAGCCTCAATGGTATCGGCATTCAGTTCCCACAGTTTTTTACCATCCTCTTCTTCGACAATGGTGCTTCCGGAAAATGTAAGGTTAAGCGGAGCTTGAGACGGGGTTGCCGGGGAATCGGTTGAATCGGCGGCACTCCCCCAGAAGAAGTAGTAGACTCCTCCTGTCAGGATCAGCAGCGCGCAGGCAATTGCAAAATATCGCTTGCTCTTCAAGAAGACTTCACCTCAGTATTCCAGCGCTTTTTAAACCATAGCCATTCATCAGGATAGTCTTTGACTGCTGACTCAATGATTCTGGTCATGCGTTCGGTCATAGTATATAAATCGGCCTCCGGATTGCCGGTGTCTTCAAAATAAATGGGCGGCTCCAGCATGATGCGGTGGGTGCCGTCAGGGTTGCGGACAATAAAGCCCGGTACCACAGGGGCTTTGAATTTGCGGGCAAAAACGGCCGGCCCCAGCGGGGTTGCCGCAGGTTTTCCTAAAAAATCAACAAATACGCCGTCATGGCCGGCGTCCTGATCGGCAAAAAAAGCCAGCATTTTGCCTTTTTTTAATGCTCTGGCGGCGCCGATAATTTCACTGGTGCCGCTGGCAAACAGTTCTATGCCAAACAACTCGCGGTGTTCATTCAATATCCTGGTATGGTGCTCATTGGGCTGAGCCTTTATGATGTCGGCAACAGGAAAACCTTCCAGCGCCAAGGCTGCGCCAAACCATTCCCAGTTGCCCAGATGGCCTGTCAGAAAAACAACGCCCTTTTTCCCGGCCAGCGCCTCCTCCAGGTAATGGCGATTTTCAATGGTGATATAGCGCCTGACCTTTTCCTGGGTCAAAGCCGGCATATGCAGGACTTCGAGGAAGGTCTGACCTAATTTGATAAAAGATTTTTTTATCATGGCTTCGGCTTCAGGCTGCGACAGCCCGAGCCGCTCCCTGCTCTGTTCAATGGCCCGGATACGCTGTTTTTTGGCGATCCGGTAATAGAGCCGGCCAAGGATCCTGCCGGTAGAAAGCAAGACCGGATGTGGCAGCAGGCACACCAAGCGGCTGGCTAGTTTCCATATATGATATTGCCATTCATTTGCCATGTGTCTGCTCCTTTCTCCAAGAGATGCTCTTGGTACTATTTACTACTGTTCCAGGCTGAACCTGTCTTTGCTCAGATATTCGGCAATTATCCTGTCCCATTTTCCCTGCGCCTTGAGAATATGCTCAATAATCTCACGGACAGCACCATCGCCGCCCGGCCGGCCGGAAATGTATCTGGCCACTGCTTTCACTTCGGCCACGGCATTGGCCACCGCGCAGGGAAAGCCAATCTGCACCATGACAGGCAGGTCATTGATGTCATCGCCCACATAGGCTATCTGCTCCGGGGTCAGGGCATGCTTTTTTATAAGCTCCTGCATGGCCGTAACTTTATCGGCGGCGCCTTGATGGATGTCGCCGATGTTGAGCTCGGTGCCGCGGCGGCGTACGATTTCACTGTTACGTCCGGTGATGATGGCCGTCTTTAAGCCGGCCTTGTGCGCCAGTGATATTCCCATACCGTCCTGACAATGGAACGCCTTTAGCGCCTCCCCTTCCTGGCCGAAGATAATATGGCCGCCGGTCAGCACTCCATCCACATCAAAAATGATAAGCTTAACCTGGGCAGCATAGGGGACACTATTCATTATACCACTCCTTGACGTAATAAGTCAGTAAGGTGAATGATACCAATTGCACGAAATTCACTGTCAACTACTGGCAGCACGGTAATGGGGCGCGGTTTGTTTTTTTCCATAAAATTAAGAGCCTGGGCTGCCAGCCTGTCTTTAGTAATGGTGCGGGGCTCTCTGGTCATTAGCCCGGCTACCGGTTTATCCAGGAAATCATGTCCTTTTTCCAGACTGCGGCGAATGTCGCCATCAGTTAACAATCCCACAAGTTTCATGCTCGCCAGTGACTCAACTACTAAAACAGCGCCAAGTCCCTGGGCGGTAATGGAAAATAATGCTTCTTTTACCGTCTTGTCCGGTGTTACCGCCGGCAAATCACTGCCGCCATGCATGACATTTTCTACGGTAAGCAGCAGCTTGCGTCCCAAGGCACCGCCAGGGTGGTAGAGGGCAAAGTCCTCCGGGGTGAAGTTACGGGCCGATAATAACGCAATCGCCAGGGCGTCGCCCATGGCCAGGGTGGCGGTAGTGCTGGCAGTAGGGGCTAACCCGAGCGGGCAGGCTTCTTTGGCTACCGCCACATCAAGAAAAACATCTGCATTCTGTGCCAGGGTGGATTTGGCGCGGCCTGTCATGGCAATAATCGGCGTACCAATGCGTTTAAGGGTTGGCAGCAGGCCAATCACTTCATTGGTTTCACCGCTGTTGGAAATAGCCAGGACAATATCATGAGCGGTAACCATCCCCAGGTCGCCATGAATGCCTTCGGCCGGATGAAGAAAAAAGGCCGGCGTACCGGTGCTGGCCAGGGTTGCAGCTATCTTTTTGCCAATAATACCGGATTTCCCCATACCGCTGACAACCACCCGGCCCGAGCAATTTATAATCATTCTCATTGCAATGGTAAATTGTTCATTGATCCGGGGAATTAAGGCACGAATGGCTTCCGCCTCCAGCTCTAAACAAGCACGGGCATGTTCAATAGGCATTGTAATTTCCTCCTTAAAACACGGGATTGACACCTGGTGCTGCAGCCGGTGATGTTATGCAGTATATCACCGGCACTTTTGCCGCCATGCTTTGTTGTCGTCGCCTTACATATGTCCGATATGCGCGGCTCCTCCGCCGCGCCTGGCGACAAAACTGCTCGGAGCTATACTGCATAACATCACCGGCTGCAGCACTTGGCAATCCCGTGTTCCTTACTTATGTTTTCTTACTGCATCATCGATGGCGATTACATCCTGCAGCAGTGCTTCCAATTTGTCGACATAGAGCATATTGGCGGCATCTGACTTGCCTTCCGGCGGATTGTCATGAACTTCCATGAACAGCATGTCAACCCCGGCAGCAACTGCCGCTCTGGTCAGGTAGGGCACAAATTCGCGTTGTCCGCTGGAACTGGTGCCGGCGCCGCCGGGCAGCTGGACACTGTGGGTGGCATCAAATACCACCGGATAACCCAGGGACCGCATAATCGGCAGAGAGCGGAAATCCACTACCAGATTATTATAGCCGAAGGTAGCGCCCCGTTCTGTCAGCAAAATATTGCGATTGCCGGCTTCTTCCAGCTTGGCAATGACATTTTTCATATCAAGCGGTGCCAGAAACTGGCCCTTTTTTACATTAACGGCTTTACCGGTGCGGCCCGCCTCATATACCAGGTCGGTCTGACGGCAGAGGAATGCCGGTATCTGGAGAATATCCAGAACTTCGGCTGCGGCTTCAATCTGGGTGACACAATGAATATCACTGACCACCGGCACTTGCAGCTCTTTTTTAATATGCGCCAGGATGCTCAGGCCTTCTTTCAGACCGGGACCGCGGAAAGAATTATAGGAAGAACGGTTTGCTTTATCATAGGACGCTTTAAAAATATAAGGAATCTGCAAGCGGCCGGCGATTTCCTTGATAGACCGGCCGATGGCCAGGGTGCGTTCAGGATCTTCGATAACACAGGGTCCGGCAATCAGCACAATAGGGTTCTGTCCGCCAACTGTGATGTTTTGAATTTGTACGGTATGCATAGTTTCGCCTCCTGAATATATTACCTTTGTAAAGTCTGAAAATAGGTATTCACCTTTTCCAGTTCTTCCGGGGTATCAACACCGATGGATTTAAAGTCGGTTTTAAGCACTTTAATTTTGTGGCCATGCTCCAATGCCCGGAGCTGCTCCAGCGACTCGGTCACTTCCAGCGGTGTCGGCGGCAGTTTCGCATAGTTAAGGAGAAATTCGCGCCGGTAGGCGTAAATGCCGATATGCTTGTACACCGGCAACTGACCGTCAGGCAGCTTGGCATTACGGGGATATGGCAGCAGGGAACGCGAAAAATAGAGTGCGTAGCCATCGACAGCAGTCACTACCTTTACCGCGCTGGGCAGATTATATTCGCTTTTGTCCATTTCCGTCATGAGGGTTGCCATATTGAGTTCCGGGCAATTATCAAAAGCGCCGGCCAAAAGGTCAATGACTTCCGGCGCTATAAGCGGTTCATCGCCCTGTACATTAATAATGATATCGGTTTCAGGATACTCTGCGGCAACTTCCGCCAGGCGGTCGGTGCCTGTCGGATGCGCCGGTGAAGTCATCATTACCTGACCGCCAAACTCTTTGACCGCCTGATATACCAGTTCATGGTCTGTCGCTACCAGCACCAGGTCCGGGCGTTTAGCCTGTTTGGCCCGCTCATACACATGCTGAACCATAGGTTTGCCGGCAATTAATGCCAGCGGCTTGCCCGGCAGCCGGGTAGAGAAATACCGTGCCGGAATTACACATAAAACCTTCATTATTACATACCCCCGCATTCGGAATAGGGTTTTGCCACTTCATTGATCATTGCCATAAGTTTTTCACAACCGTCATGGAATCTGACTTCAATGGACAAGACATACACAGGCAGCGACCGCTCGGAGTGAATAAACTCTGACGGGATTTTAACCGCGTCTTTGTCGGTGGTAATGAGCGCCGCCACTTGATTGTCAATGGCCTTTTGCATAATCCACTGCATTTCCGCCATGGTATAGTCATGGTGGTCAGGATACCGCACCGCGTCTACCACCACTCCGCCTAAATCCGTAATGGTCTTTTCAAAGGAGGACGGATTGCCGATGGCCGAAAATGGCAGAATGTAGCGGTCTTGGATGACAGTTAACGGCACATGTTCAGAAGCGACACCTTTGGACCATTCCGCAATTTCAATAAAACACTGCGGCGTATGTGTACTCTCAACAATCAATGCTTCATTGTTGTATTTTGCCAGGGTTTCCCTGATGGTCTCCTTGGCCTCATCTGTCGCCTGATCCACCTTGGTCAAGAGGAAGGCATTGGCCCGGTTTAAATTAGCCAGCGGTTCCCGCAGGGTGCCGCGCGGCAGCAAGCAATTATTGCCGAAAACATTCAGCGCATCAATAAGCAGAATATCGAGATCACGCTGGAGCAACCAGTGCTGATAGGCATCATCCAGGATGATTATCTCGGCCTGCAGGTTGTTTACCGCATATTCACCGGTGATATAACGGTTGCGGCCAATAATTACCGGTACTCCCGGCAGGCTTTTGGCCAGCAGGTAAGCTTCATCGCCGGCCTCACCGGCCGACATATAAATTTTCCGGCCGTCAGATACTACACCGACCTCCCCTTTCCAGCTGGCCCGGTAACCGCGGTTTAGGATTACCACCCGGTGACCCATGTCCCGGATGATGGCGGCCAACCGCTGGGCGGTGGGAGTTTTGCCGGTTCCGCCTACGGTAATATTACCCAGGCTGATTACCTTACAGGGCAGGCGATAGGATTTTAATATTCCTGACCGGTAGAGGGCCAGTTTGATGGAAACACCGAACCCGTACAACACCGACATGCCGCGGAGCACAGCCAGCAGCACGGCGGCAAACAGCCCGTGTTTTTCACCATGCACCAGTTTGTACAGATATATTTGCGGGGCTTCCCGGTGCGGCATCTTATGGTCTGTGCCTTTGCCCCGCTGGTGTGCCGGAGAGGTTTCAAGCACTTCTTTCAACAGTAAAGCGCTTTTCCGGGATGCACCCTGGTTTTCGCTGATAATGGCCAGCGCCGCCTGGCCCATTTCTTGTATTTTCTCCGGATTGTGCAGCAGGCTGCGGATGGTTGCCGTCAAATCGGCGCTGTCCTTTACGGTCAGGCAGGCACCACCGTCAGACAGCATGGCATAGCTGGTTTTAAAGTTAAACATGTGCGGGCCGACCAGAATGGGTTTACCGTGAGCGGCAGGTTCCAGAATATTATGCCCGCCGCGGGGAACCAGGCTGCCGCCGGTATAGACAATATCGGCCACACCGTAAATTTTTCCCAGTTCACCGATGGTATCAATAATAATGATGTTGGGCAGAACGGCAGCCCTGTCTGCCGGCAGCCTGGTGCGCCGGACAGCCTGCAGGTCATAGTCTGCCGCCAGTTCAATGATTTCTTCGGCCCGCATAATATCGCGTGGGGCAACGACCAACTGGCTGTCGGGAAATTCCGCGATAATCTGACTAAAGGCCGTAAACAGCGCTTCTTCTTCGCCCTTGTGCGTGCTGCCTGCCACAATAATCGAACCCGATTCCCGCAAATGCAGGGTATGATATAAAGCGGTCTTTTCCTCGCCGCTCAGGGTGGTATAGCTTTGATCGAATTTCGTGTTACCGGTAATCACTACCCTCCGGGGATCGGCGCCAAGCTTCATAATATACTCGGCATCAATGGGGGATTGCATGCAGAACTGAACAATAGTACCCAGCATGTCTTTGAGCACACCCCGGAAATAGGTGTAACGGCTCAGGCTTTTTTCGCTGATTCGCCCATTGACCATGATGACCGGGATCTTCATGACTTTGGCGGTTTTCAGGAAGTTCGGCCATAATTCGGTTTCGACCAGCAGAAAAACCCTGGGACGGATTTTGGAAATAACCGCACGGCTGAGAAACGGCAGATCAAGGGGAAAATAGATGATGCCGTCAGCTTCGGGAATAATCCGTTTGGCCATATCATAGCCGGAGGCCGTAACTACCGATACCAGTACCGGTTTGCCAGGAAGCTCCCGCTTTATCTCCTTGACTACCGGACTGGTAGCAACAATTTCGCCCACCGAGGCGGCATGCAGCCAAATAGCATCTTTGCCGGCCAGTTTAGCCACCGTTTCCTCAGGCAGTCTGCCCAGGCTCTGCTTCAAACGCTCGGCAAAGCCCTCCTCGCGAATTGTCCTTACGACAAACACCGGCAGAGCCAGAATAAACAGCAATACTGCTGCAATGTTATAAATAAGATACATATTGATACCTCTTTATTTATTAGCAAACTGCACCTGGTACAGCTTGCTGTACAATCCGCCTGCAGTCAGCAGTTGCTCATGAATGCCGCGTTCGATAATGCGCCCTTTGTCCATTACCAGAATGATATCGGCCCGCTGTACGGTTGACAGGCGATGGGCAATAACAAACGAGGTGCGGTTGACCATAAGTTTGTCCAGTGCGTCTTGCACCAGTTTCTCACTTTCGGTGTCCAGCGCCGAGGTGGCTTCATCCAGAATCAGTACCCGGGGGTCTTTGAGGATTGCCCTGGCAATGGCAATGCGCTGGCGCTGCCCGCCGGAGAGCTTGGAGCCGCGTTCACCAATCTGCGTGTTATATCCTTCCGGCATGCCTATAATAAACTCATGCGCGTTGGCGGCCTTGGCGGCGGCAAGAATGGCTGCCTCGCCGGCCTTGAGATCGCCATATAATATATTTTCATATACCGAGCCGTTAAACAGGACAGTTTCCTGGGGCACGATACCAATTTGCTCACGCAGTGATGCCAGGGTGACGGTCTTAATATCGTAGCCGTCAATGGTTATGCGGCCGCTCATGGGGTCATAGAACCGCGGAATGAGGTTGGCAATAGTGGTTTTACCGGCACCGCTCGGCCCGACGATGGCAACCATCTGGCCGGGTTCCACGGTCAGCGATACATCGGCAAGTGCCATTTCGCCCGGCTTATAGGAAAAATTCACCTGTTCAAAGGTTAACCGGCCGGTGATGCGCGGCAATTCCTTCGCGCCAGGCATATCTTTAATTTCAGGTTCGGTATCGAGAACGTCAAACACCCGCTGTGCCGCTGCCAGCGCCCGCTGGATATTGGAATACACCCGGCTCAGGCGTTTGATGGGATTGGTAATATTGACAACATAGATTAAAAAGGCAATAAGCGCTCCTGACGACAGATTGCCGTAAATGACCTCACGCCCGCCATACCAAATGATGAGGGTAACACCAATGGCCCCTAAAAACTCAATAATCGGCGTTAAGGTGGCACTAAGCTGCGCCGTTTTCATCTGTGCCCGGAAATTCGAATAGTTTTCCCGGTTAAAACGTCCGATTTCATATTCTTCGCGGACAAAGGATTTTATGACCCTTACAGCCGAAATGGTTTCCTGGAGAACAGAGGTAATATCGGCCGCCCGCTCCTGCGTTATCCGGCTGGCGGTTCGCAGGCGTTTGCCGAAAATATTGATGGCCTGCGCCACCAGCGGCATGGTAATCAAAGTCAGCAAGGCCAGTTTCCAGTGGATATAGAACATGGCCGCCATTGAACCAATTAATATCGCCGACTCGGTCACCAGCTCAATGACACTTTCAACAAGCGCATTTTGCAGGGCAGCCACGTCATTGGTGACATAGCTCATAATACTGCCTGTCTGCCGCTTTTCAAAATACGACAGTGACAGGCGCTGAAAATGGCGGTATAACCCCTCCCGGATATCAATAACTACCCTCTGACCAATATAGGACATCAGGTAGTTTTGGCCAAAAAAGAAAAAACCGCGCAGTAAGTAAACTGCCACAATACCCCCGGCAATGATGTTCAGCTTATACATGTCCTTGGCGGTCAGTACATCGTCAATTACATTTTGAATAATCCAGGGCAGCACCAGATTGGTGCCTGACGCTACCAGAATACAGACAATGGCCATGATAAAGCGCGGCAGGTATGGTCTGATATATTGTAACAATCGCAGATAAAGATTCATCTAGTTTAACCTCATAATTTGAAATAACAGCGGGTTAGTAGTCCGTTTAAACTTGGCAGACTACCGTCTTGCCTGCGCCACTTCCAGGATAACTTCGGCTACTCTGTGCACAGCACCGGTTTGCCCAAGTTTCTCCTTTACTTCCGCTAAGTCTGCCAGTACTTTTTCCCGCACAGTGTGATCGGTCAGCAAGACAAGAGTCTCAGCGGCAATCGTGCCAGGGTTGGCCTCGCCTTGCAGCAGTTCCGGCACAATCCTCCGCCCGGCCACAATGTTCGGCAAGCCGATATTCGGTATTTTTACCAGGAGTTTCCCCAGCAGATAGGTAAGTGCCGCCATTTTATAAATAATGACAGTAGGCACTCCCATTAGCGAAGTCTCCAGGGTGGCTGTGCCTGAGGATGCGATAGCAACATCGGCTATCCCCATTAAATCATAGGTGTGCTCAGTTGTCAGGGTAACATCCATAGTATAACCATCAATCATATTTTGCAGCATTTCCCGGGAAATTGTCGAGGCAACCGGCAAAAAAATCCGGCAGTCAGGCACTTGCCCGGCAACCTGCTGGCAAGCCTCCAGCATAACGGGCAGCAGGCTGCTGACTTCCTGCTCACGGCTGCCTGGCATCAACAACACTACCGGCTGACCTGGACGTACATTAAAAAACCGGTAAGCTTCTTCTTTAGCCAATGACGGTTTGACAATATCCACCAGCGGATGCCCGACGAAGGTTACATTGGCTCCGGCCTCACGGTACACTTCAGCCTCAAACGGAAAAATGGCTGCCAGCTTATCGACCAGCCCGGCCACGTCCTTCGCCCGGCCGCGCCGCCACGCCCAGGCGGAAGGGCTGATATACGAGACAACCGGAATGCCTTTTGCCTTAGCGATTTTTGCCAGTCTCAGATTAAAATCCGGATAGTCGATAATTACCAGAACATCCGGACGTTCCTGATCCATAAGTGCCGCAAGATTATCCCGTAACGCAAATAATTTTCCCAGGTTTTTGACGACTTCCACAAAACCAATAACCCCCAGGCCGGCTATGTCATAGTTCACAGTAACACCGGCGTCCCGCATCGCCTTGCCGCCCATCCCGAAAAGTTCAATATTGGGTTCAAGCAGTTTCAAAGCGGCGGCAACGCTGGCGCCATGCAGGTCGCCGGAGGCTTCGCCGACTGAGATCATTATTTTCATAGTATCCTCCGAAAGTTGGTTTCTCCTACATTACCACAATACATATTCCGTGCTTGTCAGCCTGTTCAATCACTGTTTGCCTGTCCACCAGCAGAGTTTTGCCTGCCTCCATCACCAAAGCGGCTGCACCGCTTTCAAGCATGGCTGCCAGTGTATCAGGCCCCACACAAGGTACATCAAAGCGTGAATCCTGTTTGGGTTTAGCGGCCTTAGCGACAATAGCGGCGCCCCGCCCCAGCTGGCCGCCGCGCCGGATGCAGGCATCGGTTCCCTCAATGGCTTCCACCGCCAGTACGGCTTTATTTTTGACAATTACAGTTTGCCCAATATCCAGGCCGCCTATTTTGCGGGCCATATCCAGGCCAAACTCCATATCTGCCAGTTGCTCCGGGGTAGGCTCCAGCCGGGTAAGTACGCCTGCCGGCGGCATCAGCTGCCTGATGAATTCTGTCTGGTCAAGCACCCCGATACCTTCACCTGCCAACTCCTGTACCAAGGCCAGCATAACCGTGTCGTCGTTCAAATCCTTGAGTCCGGCGAGCAGCTGCTGCATGCGGGCATCAGGCCGGGCCGAACCACTGAATAAATGCTCTTTGGTAACCTTGCCCAGCATGGTAACTTGTTGTACGGCTTCTTGTTTCAGCAGGGCCAGCAGCTTGTCCAGCTGGCCTAAACCGACAGTATGGAATTTGTCGGCGGCTGTGCTTAGTTCCTCATCTACCCCTGGCGCAACACTTACGGCAATCACGGCAAAGCCCATGCCGCGAGCGGCACGGGCAAATTCAACCGGCAACCGGCCAATACCGGCAATAAGTCCTATTGTCTTCATACTGGTCCCCACCTTATGTAGCTTGATGCAGCCTGAAAGCCGCATCAAGCGCTGTATAGTTTCAAATTAGTAGTATAGGTTTTGCCAAGCAAGGCTTAGCTATGCGTTAATTGTCCGCATCCTTGCGTCCGCGGCAAATGCCGCGTTCAGCATTGCGGAGAAAACGCATCATATGCTCAATTTCTTCACAGGAATCAAGTTCCTGTTCCATTACGGCAATGGCCTGGGTCAACGTCAGACCTGAACGGTAAAGAATCCGGTAGGCCTTCTTGAGGTTGCGGCGGGTAGTCTCATTCATGCCGGCACGTGACAGGCCGACATTATTGAGGCCGCAGACTTTAGCCGGATGCCCGTCAACAATAACAAACGGCGGTACATCCTGAACCACTTTCGAAGCCCCGCCAATCATGGCGTTGCGGCCGATTTTTACAAATTGATGCACACCGGTCAAGCCGCCAATGACTACCCGGTCCTCTACCACCACGTGACCGGCTAAGGTTGCCGCATTCGACATAATAACATGATTGCCGACAATGCAGTTATGAGCCACATGGGTATATGCCTGGAGCAGGCAATTGCTGCCCACCCGGGTTTCTTCCCCTTCGCCGGTAGCCCGGTTAATTGTCACAAACTCGCGGATTTTGGTGTTATCGCCAATAAATACATAGCTTTTTTCCCCACGGAATTTCAAATCCTGCGGTTCGGTGCCAATAGAGGCACTGGGAAAAATAACACAATTTTTGCCGATACTGGTCCAGCCGTCGATTACGACATGGGCGCCAATTTGCGTCCCGTCGCCGATGAGCACATTTTCGCCAATAACGGCATAGGCTCCTATTTCAACATCTTTGCCGATACGGGCATTGGGATGAACAACTGCAGTTTCGTGTATCTTACGTAATGGTATTACAACCGCTTCCGGTTTCATACGATAATCAACTCCCCACTAAATTAGAACTTGTAAGCAGGTCTCATAGTTCGTTTCTTTCTATTTATATATATTCCGACTGAGCAGTCGAAAAACGGCATGCTAAAATTAGGCAAAATAACCTTAATCAAAGCACTAAGCTGCATTTTTGCCGATTAGCACGCAGATTTCAGTGGATATATCGGTTTTTCAGCTATTATCGTGTGTCGTTCTGAGGTTAAGCCTCCGGCTAAGAGCCACTAACCGTTGGGCCTAACACCCCGGTTAAAGCGGCTTTAACGTGAATTGAGGGCAAACAGAAATTCGGCTTCGGCTACAACCTGTCCGTCGACAAAGGCTTCAGCCCAAACTTTACCGACACTGCCACGGACTTTTATGATCTCAGCTACCATGCGAAGCTGGTCGCCGGGAGTTACAGGCTTTCTGAATTTAATCTTTTCCATGCCTGCGAAGTAGGCTATCTTTCCCCGATTTTCTTCCGGATATAACAAGGCTACCCCTCCAACCTGAGCCATAGCCTCAAGAATAATCACTCCCGGCATAATAGGCTTTTCCGGAAAATGCCCCATAAAAAAGTGTTCATTAATCGATACATTTTTTATGCCTACTGCCCGTTTCATCGGCTCCAGCTCAATAATACGATCAACAAGCAGCATGGGGTAACGGTGCGGAATAATCGCCTGAATTTCGGTTGCTGATAAAATCACGGAAAAACGCCTCCTCAAAATCAATCACATACTTGCTTTTATTATCTCTTTCGCCAGTGCGGTATTGAGCGCATGGCTTGACTTTACGGCAATAACATGGCCGGCTATCCGGCCTGCCAGTGCCAAATCACCGATTACATCTAAAATTTTATGCCGGACCAGTTCATCAGGGAACCTGAGCGGCGTTAAGCATTTCTCATCATCATATACTACTGCGTTGTCTAAGCTCCCGCCCAAAGCCAGACCTTGTGCCTTGAGGGCTTCCACCTCGTGCATAAAGCCGATGGTACGGGCAGGTGCCAGTTCCCGGGCAAACACTTCAGGAGTTATCTCATAGTCACCAAACTGAACGCCCAGCAGCGGGTGCGGGTTAATGGAAGTAAAGGTAATGCGAAATCCGTCATAAGGCAAAATAGCAATAAATTTGTCCGGATAACGCACAGCAATGGTTTCTTTCACAACAATCGGCGGCCGGCGAAGCTCATCCTGCCGGATGATGCCGGCCGACTCCATCAGCCGGAGAAAGGGCAGCGAGCTGCCGTCGGCAACCGGCGGTTCCACCGAAGATATTTCTACAAAACAATTATCAATATCCATCGCATAGAAAGCGGCTAACAGATGTTCCACGGTAAAAACCTTGGCGTCACCGCTCTCTAAGGTAGTGGCCCGCATAGCATTGGTTACATTGACTGCCCGCGCAGCTACACGCGGCAGCCCGGCAAGATCGGTGCGGACAAATACAATACCGCTGTCAGCCGGAGCCGGCTTGAGTGCAATGGTTACATCCCGCCCGGAATGCAGACCAATGCCGGTATACATTACGCGAGACGCTACTGTGGTTTGGCGTTCCATTAGGTTCCTCCTGAATTGTCTAATACCAATTTATTCTACAGGAATTTGAGAAATTACGCAAGCATGGATTGTAGAGGAAGGCATTGTCAGGCGCTGCGTTTGCCGGAGAGCGTACGGGCGCTGGTATTGAGCTGGTATTCGATCAGCTCTTTATACTGGCAGCCGACGTGGGAAACAGGGTTAACAAATACCTGGCTGGGTACCCCGGCTTCGACAATCGTGCCCTTTTCCATAAGCACAATGCGGTCGGCCACATGCAGGGCAAAGGCTATTTCGTGAGTAACCACCAGCATGGTGGCTGCACGGTATTTAGCCAGTTCCTCCATGACTACCAGCACTTCCCGCACCAGCATCGGATCAAGCGAAGCCGTCGGCTCATCCCATAGCATCAGTTCAGGTTCGAAGGCCAGTGCCCGGGCGATACCCACCCGCTGCTGCTGACCGCCGGACAACTGTCCGGGCTTGTGTTCTCTGAACTGCTCCATCCCCACTTTGGTCAGTGCGGCGACAGCCTTGTCATAGGCCGCCTCTTTGGACTGCCCCCCCATAACCAGGCCCAGCATAACATTCTCAACAGCACTCAGCCGGTTAATGAGGTTAAATTGTTGAAATACATAGCCAATGCGTTTACGCATATGGCGTAAGCCGGTATCATCTAATTGGGTCATTTCCACGCCGTCAACCAGGACTGAACCGGCATCCGGCTCAATCAACCGGTTAATGGTGCGAATGGTGGTTGACTTGCCGCAGCCTGACGGCCCCATGATAACAACGGTTTCCCCTTTTGCTACCGCCAGATTCAGGTTGTCAACGGCGACAAGGCTGCCGAATTTCTTGGTTAGGTGCCGGATATTGAGCACACGGCTCACCCCCTTAGATAACATGTTGAATATATTACTTGAATTTCACTTTGCGCTGATTGAGTTTTTGCATCAGTCCCGGGCGACCGCCCGGAATAACAATCTCGCGCATAATTTCATCTGCCGACAAGCCCAGAGCTTCACCGGCCATAACTTCTTCATCGGCAATCGGACTGATTTTTTCAGTATAACAGGCCACTAAAAAGCCAAGTACGGCTCCCACTAGCGGCACACCCACCCAGGGCAGATAGGGAATGCCGCCGCCGGCCAACAGGAAGATGGCTGTCAGCAGCAGAGCGCCTACACCCATTCCATAACAGCGTTCCGGGACGGTAAAGATACCTGTCAGCCGGGCCACTGTCCGGCGCCAACCGGTTGCAGGAACTTGTTGATTGAGCCGTTTGCGGCGGATAACGGTCATAATACCGGTATGGTCCAGTCCCAGGAACAGGATGGTGGCAATAATGGCCGTCATCCCGGCCAGAATGCTTTTTACTTCGGTAAGCACCTGGTACAACTCACCGCGCGGGTCGGGCTCGATGATTCCTAACGCCGTCGAATACAGGGAGGCATTGTTGTGGCCTGCCTGCTTGTGCACAACCGGTGCCACAGCATTAATGTCAATATGGCCGGTAGTTAGAATCTGAATACGGGCGCCGGGAATTACCTGTCCGGCAATAAATTTATCCAGGATATTAATGGAATGGCTGATTTCCTCATCTTTAAGGTCTGGAACGGCACTGGCCAGATAGGCAATTTGGGCGGCAATCACCGGCACATCAATTTGCTGCAATTGTCCCAGATGGCTATTGGCGCTGGCAAGGCTGGTTCTGGCCCCGTTAACGTCAAAGGCTTTCAGCGTATTGAGGCTGGTTTGACCATTAACAGCAATATTATCAAGAACAGATTTGGCGCGGCGGGCATTGTCCGCCACACTGTCAAGCTGAGCTAGATTTGTGCTCAGTGTAATGAGATTTTGCTGCGCGCCGCTGACATTGTTGACCGTTTTATCCACATCGCCATTGACCAACCGGACTACCTGCAGCGTATTGACCAAACTGCCTAACGTGTTGGACGAATTGTCAAGCTGGCTGCGAATATTGCTGGTATCAATACCGGCAAGCGCGCTCGTGGCCGTCTGAATCGTGCCGCCGGCTGCCTGCAGGCCGGATAAGGTTTGTTCTAGAGCGTTAATCCCGCTGTCATAGTGTTCCAGAGTCCCCAGGGCAATACCACTCATACTCTTAGCATCTTGCGCAAAGCCGGGAATTTGTCCGACCAGTTTGCCTGTTTCACCAAGCGCCTGGCCCAGCTCCTGGCGCGGATTCTTGTAGACGGCAGTCGCCGTTTGTCCGCTTACCATATTGTTCTCCAGCTTATAGCCCTGGATGCTGCCTGACGGATTAGCCAGCCAGGAAGCGTCCCCCTCGGTTATGCGGCCTTCCACTTTGCCGCCTGTGTCTGCTGCCGTAATCTCGGCCACAACATTTCCTTTGGCAGGCGTGCTGCCGGCCTGTGGCGGTTCGGCTGCAGTCCCCTGAAAGACAACAATATCCCCTTTGCCCAGTTCGGTACCGGCAGCCGGGGTAATGGTAATTTTCGACCCATAGGCCTGCAGGAAGCGTTTAAGCTCCAGCATGGTGCTCACCATGTACGTCATATCGTCATTGTTGCCGTCAACAGATACGTTCTGCGCATACGCTAGCTGCAGTTCCTGTTGTATCGCCCCGGCAATGCTTTCTCCCAGACGCAGCGGGTTGGCAGGTTCACTGCCTACCGGAAAGCTAATTTCAATTACCTGATAATCTGCCAGCAGCGACTTAATCGCGGTATTGACAGCCGCCGATTTATCAAGCGAGTTTAAAATAACCCCGACAGAGGAGCCGTCGCGAAAGGTGAAGCGAACGCCGTCCATCTGTGAGATTTTATCTAAAAGCATATTTCTCGCTCCCTCCGGCACACCACGCACAGTCAGGCGCGGGTCAGTCATCACCCCGACACTTGCACCGCCGGGAATGCCGCCAAAGGTTTTCGACAGTTCCTCATATACGGTTTTGGTTTTAAAGGTCTCAGGCAAAGCAATGAAGAAGGGGGTCTTACCGGTAATGGTTGGTCCTTCTTTGATTTTGCCGCCTGGGAATACTTCATTGACAATCTTGGCAATATGAACAGCCGCATCCTCGCGGTTTTCTTCTCTGATCTGAAGTAATATGTCATATTCCCCATAGTCGCCCACAAGGCTGGCCAGGGTTTTCGAAAAGTACGTGTTGGCAGCCATGGAGACCGAACTGGCTAACAGGGTACCGATGAGTACACTGATAACAAGCAGTATCAGAATATCGCGCACTATAGAATCCTTGAAGATACTTTTAAAAAATTTAAGGTTTTTTATACCTGATGTCAGCATCCCTTCAGTCACCTCACTCCCGGAGTCCATTATAGCACGTATATCATTTTATTGTCCATAAGTATATCAAAAAATCAATTTTTGTATATATTGTAAAAGTGCAAAAAAATAAGAGGGGGTTACCCTCCTATAGTTTCCCGGCAGGCGGCGGCGTTTTCCAGCGGTTATGCAGCCAAAACCATTCCTGCGGGTATTGTCTGATATGATTTTCAATAATTTGGGTCAAATTCTGGGTTGTCACCAGAATATCGTGGTCACGGTCAGCGGTTTTTTCCGCCATCACCGGCGGGTGAATAATAGCCGTGTGGGTGCCGTCCGGATTGGTGGTAATAAATGCCGGCACAATCGGCGCATGATTCAGGCGTCCCAAAGCGGCAGCTCCCTGCGGCGTAGAAGCCGGCCGGGAAAAGAATTCAACAAATACACCATGTCTGCGATTATCCTGATCCATCAGGAGGCCGATAATTTTGCCGCCGCAAAGCAGCTTAACCATTTCCCTGACCCCGGTTTTATAGGTAACATGCATACCGGCTTTTGTCCGGTATTCATTAATAAATTTGTCCATGGCATGGCTTGTTTGACGCTGTACGACAGCCACCAGGGGAAAGCCATGCATGGCAAGAGCGGCACCTAAGAGCTCCCAATTGCCGCTATGGGCGGTGGCCAGTACTGCGCCGCGTCCCAGCTTCAGGGCATCTTCCAGATGCTCCTGGCCTGTCAGTTTAACATAATTTCCAATATTTTCAGGGGTAAGCCGGGGCATGTGGAGCACTTCCATGAACATAGGGCCAAAGCGTACGGCACTGGCCTTGGCCAGCAAGCTGGCCCGGTCTTCATCAACCCCCAGGCTGCGCTTAATATTAGCTGTTGCCATCTTCTTTCTTTTAGCCGGAACCAGCGGCCAGCACAGCCGCCCGATCAGAGTTCCCAGGCCGCGCCTGATGCCGGCCGGCAAACAGCACACGATGCGGCTTATGCATTTTACTAAATAATATTGCATCGGCGCTGCTCCTAGTAGGTGTAGCTTAAGCCAATGTAGGTTTCGCTGTGGCGCCAGCCGGCATCGATTTTCAGACCGGGAACAATGGCCATCCGTGCACCATAGTTCATGCGGTCACCATCCCACTCGGCAATCAGGGTCGTAGCCGGAAAGATGTTGTTGCCTGTAACCGCACCGATCGGGCTGATGGTCTTTTCAATAGCGGCAAATACGCCGTCATAGCGTCCGTCACCAACACCTGCATGAAGCCGGAAGCCAAAAGGCAGGGCTTTGCTGGCCGCAGCATAGTGAGTGCGTTTAGCATCATTGCCGATATCTTCCACACCGACAGCCAGGCCGGGAGTCAGTACCGTCTCAGATAACAGACTGTACTTGAAATTAACCAGCGTCTCGTTATCTTTGCTCACATCACTGTCATAACGGAAGCCGGCCACACCCAGTTCCAGATTTTTTGCCAGATTGAGGTTAAGGGCGCCAACGCCGCCTTCTTTTAAATGATAATAGCCAAGTGAAAACTGTCCCTCTTGCAGAACATCGGCGGTCGGAGTGTTGATCAGGCCTGTTGAACCGTTAACGGATGGTGCGGCATATGCAGGAGCTGCGGCCAATAGTACAACAGCCGCTGCGAGAATAGTTTTTTTCATGATTTTTCTCCTTACTTTTCCTTGTATAATGAATAATGGGCTACAAATATATAATAATTCCCCGCCCTGAACAAAAATCCTGCTAAAGCCCTTGCACCAATTTGTGGGCAGATGCCATAAGATAACGAGGTATCTTGCGATACCTCGTTATCTTATTTCTTTTCTATATCAGCCAGCCGCTGCTCAAGCTCACGGATTTTTTTGATGAGGTCAGGCAGCCTGCCGATAGCGGCTTCAGAACGCAGCCATTCTTTATGAGGACGGGCAGGAAAACCGGCATAAAAGGAGTTGGCGGGGATGTCGTTAATGGGTGCCGACCTGGCGGCAAACACGCAGTTGTCACCGATGGTCAAATGCCCGGCACTGCCTGCCTGGCCGGCAAAGGTTACATTATTGCCGATTTTGGCACTGCCGGCAATACCGGTCTGCGCTACAAAGAAGCAATTTTCGCCAACAACCACATTGTGTGCCAGGTGCACTAGATTGTCGATTTTGGTGCCTTGCTTGACAATCGTACTGCCGGTAGTAGCCCGGTCCAGACAGGTATTGGCACCGATTTCGACGTCATTTTCAATAATGACATTGCCCACCTGCGGTACTTTTTGGTGTCTGCCGTCAATGGTAACAAAACCAAAACCGTCACTGCCAATTACCGCACCGCTCTGAATAATCACCCGGTCGCCGATATGACAGTTTTCTCTGACGGTAACATTGGGATAAATGAGTGAATGACTGCCGATAGTAGCTTCACGCCCAACATAGGTGTGCGGATAAATGATAGTATTATCACCGATTTCAGCATATTCATCAATGACAGCATGGGCCATAATGCTCACATTGGCACCCAGCCTTGCGGTAGCGCTTACCACTGCTGCCGGGTGAATACCCGGCGGCACATCAGGCTTAGGGGTAAACAGGCTCAGCAGCGTGGTAAAGGCCATCCGGGGGTTAGCCACCCGGATGGCCGGTTTGGGAAAGGTTTCAATGGTATCAGGAATGATTACGGCAGCCGCCGCACATTTTCCTGCTTTGTCAAGGTGCGGCGGCACTGCAAAAGTAATATCACCCGGACCGGCGTCATCAATATTGGTGACGCCGGTAATTTCTATGCCGGCAGTATGGGTAGCCGTACCATGAATCAGGGCGGCAATCTCAACTAACGTCTTTTTCACACAAGCTGCCTCCCGCTTATTGCATTTTGCCGATTACAGCATCAGTGATATCGGTGCCGCCTTGCGCTACACTGTTTTTGTAGAGCACAACACTGAGCTTTTTCTCGGTGCTTACTTGCTCAACTGCCTGTTTGATGCTGGCGTCAATTTGGTTTTCCAGGTCTTGCTTTACCTTCAGGAAATCGCCATAAGCCGCTTCCTGACGTTTTTGGAATTCCTCGGCACTAAGGCCTGCTTTATCTTTTTCCAGTTGATCGCTCAATTCTTTGCCTTTGGTATTCAGCTGTTCTTGAAATTGTTTAATTTTCGGGCTGTCAGACATAACCTTGTTGACATCAAGAACGCCAATATTTCCCTGGCTGCTGCTGCAGCCGGCCAGTGCCAGAGCACCAACAAAGATGAGTACCAGTACTAATGCCATTTTAATCTGTTTGTTCATCAGACAATCCTCCTTAGGAAGCTCTATGAGCACAAGCTCTCCCTGTGCTCATAGGCATCTCATATTGCTCATAGTATATGCAGGCAAATTATTTCTTAATCGCGTCAATCACGGCATCTGTCAGGTCTACCGCCCGAACATTGACCTGCTGTCCTGTCAGAACAGCCTCCAGGCCGCGTTCAACAGCTATTTTTGCCGTTTTATCCCGGATATCGTTCAGGATAAATTCTTCAAGAACCTTAATTTCCTGCTGTTTCATGCCAAGCTGCTGCTGTAAGCTGCTGTCCGCGGCAGATGGCGCGGCTGCCGGCTGGGTCAGTTTTGCCGACAATTCAGCCGTTTGAGCCGACAGTTTATTATCAAGCTCACGGTTAAGCTGGGCGGCATAAGCAGCCAGTTCCTGTTCCATAGCCGCTTTTTCCGGAGCCAGCGCCGCCTCCATTTGCTGAGCCATCTCCTGTTCTTTTGCCGACAGTTTAGCAGCCTGCTCCGCTTTTACGGCATTTATTTCCTGTTTAAGCGCAGTTGCCTGCTGTTCGTCCATACGCACAGTCTGCAACTTTAGCTGCAGGTTAAAAAGCTGTGGCTGATATTGCTGGTTCAGTTCGCCGGCGTAAGCCTCAAGCTGTGCGGAAAGCTCCTGGCGCTTTTTCCCGGCCTGCTCCAGCAGCCGCGCCTGCAGCTCTTGCTGTTTTGCGGCAATTTTTACCTTGAATTCCTGCTCGACAGCTGATTGTATGCTGGCTGCCATATTGCCGGGTAAATTTATGGCCGCTTGTGACTGAGCAATACCTTTACCTGCCGTAGCAGCCAGCTGCTCTTTTATGGTGGCCGCCTGCTGTTTATTATTTTGCCATTCCTGGTATTTGGGATGAGACTGAACGGCTTTATCCACGCTGATAACACCCAGCTGCGGTGCTTCGGGCGGTTTGGTTTCAGGTGTTGAACGGGAGCAGCCTGCCAGCAGGACAGTGCTAAGCAGCAGAACTGCAAGAAACCTTACTGGTGTCAATTGAGAAGTAAACACCAAATCACCCTCTCTAGTTAAGGTTTGAGCCGAGCGCAGGCTAAAGCGGCTCGGCTCAATGATTGCAATTATTTTCCGGTAAGTTTTTTCACAACATCGGCAGTCAGATCCTGACCACCATAAACTACATTATTAACATCAAAGACCACGGCAACACCCTTCGCATCGGCAACCGATTTAATAGCGGCATCTATTTTGTCATGAATGGGCGCCAGCAGCTCTTGTTCCTTCAATTGAAGGCGTTGCATGGTTTGATTATAGTAATCTTGTTTTTCTTTAGCCGACATATTGGCTGTCTTGGCATCAAAGTCTTTTTGTGCTTGTGCTAGTTCAGCATCCAGGGTTTCTCTGGCTTGGGTCAGGTCAGGCAGCTGTTGCAGCACTAGCGCCCGGTTTACCTTGCCAATATTGGATGAGGTACCGGCCGAAGCAGCATAACCTGTAGCGCTTTGCGATATCGCCAGTCCAAATATTCCCAGTAGAAATACCGCCACTACAGCAACGGCAACCATTTTTGCAACCTTCTTATCTTTAAACATTCTTTACCCTTCTTTCCTGCCCTCTGGCAATAAAATTTCTCCTCTACCCTCCAATTATATCAGGAAGCACCTTATTCAGCAAGTCTTACAAATTGGCGGTCAATCTCAGCCAATTCTCTTTTTCGGTGAAAACATACTCGGCACTGAGGAATTCATGCAGCTTATATCTGACCCCAACTTCATAGTAATCTAGCTTCGGCGTATCCTCAAGCCGGAGCATCCAGTCGCTGCCGATGTAGTGGTTAAGCCATAAGGTGCTATGGTGGTCTGAGACATTATATTTTAAACCGGCAAAAGTAGTTTCGGTAAATTTATGACCCCAGCCTGGCTCAAAGTCCCATTCCAGATTATCGGCAATAACTTTGATCTCCAAAAAGACTTCATCCCGGCTGCCTGTATATTTACCAAAATGTAATTTCGCGGAAGTAGTGTCGTCCTCGCGTCCCACATCCAGATTGCCTTCCAGCGTCAACCGGTATTTGTCAGTCTCGGCATTGAGAGTTACTTCGGTGACGACACCGGGCTCAACGACCGGCGTCAGAGTTATTCCATACCTGCTGACCAGCGATTGCTTGGCTGCCGCACTTTGCACCACTCCGGCAAAATATTTTTGATGCCGTTCCACAAAGGCTACCGGTAAACCGCGCATCATACCCGCCGCTTCGCGGACAGCCGTACCGGCCTCGGCCAGCAGCAGGTTGGGGATAGTACGGGAGCGTAAGGAAAGCTGAACCGTATCAACAACCGGACCGCTGGGAATCAGTGATAGTTTGATGTGAGTCTCCTGCCCGGCAGTAATCTCCAGATTGCTGCGAAATTCCGGCAGCTGGTTTGCTAATAAATCGCGGATAACGACCTTGGATACTCCGCCTGCCCAGGCTACCGAGTCAACCGGCAAGCCAATTAAGACATCGCCTACCTGCTCCTCCAGCTGCTCAATATCCCGGTTAATCAAGTTCATTACTTCCGGCGATAAACCGCCACTGTCAAGCTCAAGGGAAACGCTGCGCACCACCTCGCCCCAGGGTTCCAGCACCACTGCTATCCGGGTGGTAGTTCCCGGTGTAATGACCGCCTGTTCGACGCTGTAGCCGACAAGCACCCTGTCGAAAATCTCCCGGACAAGTTTTTCATAATTGGCCTGGTTTGTTTCCACATCGGCAACCGTTCGTCCGGCAAGCATTTCTTCCCCGACAGCCGTGATACTTGCCGTCATCCGTTTGGCAACCTTGTCCGGCGGCGGCTCAGCAGCCGTAATAGTCACCGCAATGTTATCCACCGTTGGGCCTGCGGCACTGCCGGTACCGGACCACAAGGCCAGCAGCAGGCCAAGCAGGCTGAGAACTATCAACCGGCGTGGATGCATGATGCTAATGATGCACACCTCCTACTAAATGAGTCAGGCCGGCGGCCTGACTCATTAGTTACTGCTGTTTAGAACTGGCCGCCGAAACTGAAGTGGGTACGACCACCCTGCTCGCCTTGAGCATAATCAATGCGGACAGGGCCTATTGGTGTGGTCAAACGGAGACCTACACCCACACTGTAGTTAAGGTCATCTAGTTTGTAGCTCCCGCCTTCCCAGGCGTTAGCGATATCGGTGAAAACAACGCCTTGCACTTTGCTAACAACCGGGAACCGGTATTCTGCCGTAGCGGCCAGCATTTTATCGCCTTCAAACTGGTCGTCCTTGTAACCGCGCAGCGTATCGGAACCACCGACAGAAAACTTGCCATTTTCCGGCATGCTGCCATCGGCATAACCGGCAGTAAGCCGGGTGGCAATTACATGATCACGGCCAACCTTGTGGTATTGGCGGCCTTCGGCGGTATATTTGTTAAAGTTAAAGTCACCGCCAAGCGAGCCGCCGGCAAATTCGGCTGACAGGGAATAACGGGCTCCTTCGGTAGGATTAAACACATTATCCCGGGAATCAAACACGCGCATCAGCGTAATACTGCGGGTCAGGCCAAAGTTATCTTCCAGATAGCCTTCATATGGCTGGCCTTTGGAGTAATCGTAAGGACCTTCAACATATTCAACATGCGTGTCTTTACGGTTTTTGAAAGTAATATAGTTGTGAATATATTCGCCATGCGGACGGCCAAGCGTAATATCAAAGCCTTTCCGTTTTTTATCATAGCTTGATTCCAAATGACCATCGGTATCATAATCGTCATATTCATTGGTCATATCATAGTAGCTGAAGCTCAGCGAGGTTTGCTTGCTGTCCAGCCAGGGACGGGTATAGCTTACCTCATAGTTGGTGTCGTCGGCACCGCCAAATTCCCAGTGCAATTTGACTCTGTCGCCGGTGCCTCTAAAGTTGTTGTCACCCAGTTCGATAATGCCAACCATACCGTCGGCTTTGCTGTAACCGCCGCCAATGGAGAAGGTGCCTGTCTTTTGTTCAACAACACTGGCCTCAAGCACAACCGCATTCGGCTCTTTGCCGGGATTGAGCTTCATATTGACATCTTCAAAATGACCCAGGTTGTACACTTTTTGCATACTGCGACGGGCGTCCTTTACGTTGAAAGGCTCACCTGGCTTAAGTTTCATCTCACGGGTAATAACTTGTTCCTTGGTCTTTTCGTTGCCTTTGACCACAATGCCTTCCAGTACGCCTTCACTGATTGTCAGGGTCAGTTCCCCGCCCGGCGACATAGCTACATCACTTACTTTAGCTAAAATATAGCCCTGGTCGTGATAGTACGACTCTATCGAGCGGACATTAGCGTTAAGGGTTCTGGTATTTAAAACGCCGTCTTTGCCTGTTGTCACCATTTCTTTAATCTTATCGGTAGATACCTTGCTATTGCCTTTAACGACAATGTCGGTTAATTTCGGGTTTTCCATAACGGTGTAAATGACTTTGACACCTTCAGGCACTTCGCTGAAATTGGCAACAACATCAAAAAAGTAACCTAAATCATAGATTGCCTGCATGTCCTGTTTTACTTTCTCAGCCGTCAAAGCATCGCCCGGCCGGATTGTCACCACACCCAGAATCGTACTTTCGGCAACCTGATGATTGCCTGTCACTGTTACCGCTGTAGCCGTCTTGCCTTCAATGTCTGCTGCATTAACAGGCAAGACTAAACTAACAGCCATGCTTAGCACAATCGCTGCAGCAATAAATATTTTAGACTTGTTAAGAATCTTCATGCATTACCTCCTCTGTAATTTCATTGTCCACGCAAAGATTTCCCGGCTAAACGAATAAGGTTGTCAACCTCGTCAGGCGTCAAAGGCAATGCTTGCTCCTGCTGAGGTTTAGTCGATGGGTGAGATTGTTTATCCGCTGCCGGCGGCGCAGACAACTGCGGTGAGGCAGTTGTTCGGTCTTTTTCGGCTACAGCCTTATAGGCATTGGATTCAGGTACGACTGTCTGTGGTGATGATGTTGTTGTCATTACCCCGGAAAATTCATCGACTTGACTGGCTCTGGTCTGGTATACCGGGGCCGGCGTGTCAGTGGTAAGCGGCGGTTTAGCTCCATGAGAGCCTGTTGCCCACAAATAGCTGGCAGTCATCCCGCCGGCAGCAATAACAAAGGCAAGGCCAATAGCTATGCTATGCCGGAAAACAGAATAACGATGCCGCCAATGCTGCGAACGGTTTGTCTCTTTCGCCCGGGTAAGTTCAGCCTGAGCTAAAAACAAGTTGAGCTCACCACGAATATCGCTGTCTTTCTCAAAGGCCTCTTCGGCCTCTGAAAGCCACTGCTGCGCTGAGGTTAAATGTTTATTGATATTTTGTTTACAATCCGTCACATCCACCATCCCCTATTATAAACACTAATTATACTCCTGGGAAGAGGCCAGATTCTGGTTAGTGACAAATACTTAAAAACGGGCAAATTTTGCGTTTAGCCCGCTGAGTGTAACTATTTCATGGTATTTTGACTAGTTTTCTCGCTATTTCATTGTTACGGCGCGTTTGTGTAAAACACGCTGCCGTAATACCCGGAAACGGGCGTTTATCGCCCGTTTCCTACCAGTTGCCCATCAGTTTGGACAGCATCCCCCTAAGCCGGCGAATTCCCTGCTTCTGCAGGCGATAAATATGGGACACGCTTAATTCCATGCTGGCGGCCAAATCTTTCGGTTCACAATTGTCAAGATAAACACCGCTTAACACCTGCTGCTCCTTGGCAGGCAGGCGTCCCATAGCCAGCCGCAATTCTTCCACCAGGTAGTTTTGCTCAGCTTGCGCCGCTACTTCCGCCTGCGCATCAACCAGCGAGTCGGCAATTGATACCTGTCTGCCCTCAGTCGCCATCACACCGTCAATATGCAGCAGGCTGTCGTCTTCGCGGCTTAAATGATTCAGCATCCGCCCCCTGATACGGTGTACGGCAAATAAGCTGAAGGCAATGCCTCGGGTATGGTCATAGTTCTCCACAGCTTCGATCAGTCCGACCGTTCCTTCCTGAATCAGGTCCAGGATAACGGCCTCAGGCAGGCGCCAGCGCATGGCGGTTTTGAAAACCAACGGCTGGTAACTTTCTATCAGGCGGCGACGGCAAGCCAAATCGCCACCTGCTTTGTACCCCTGCCATAACGCCAGTTCTTCGTCCGGCGTCAGTGTGCGGACTTTTTTCAGTTCAGTCAAGTATTCGCTGAGTAACATGTTATCAATCCTTTATGTCATCAGAAAGTAAACCTGGTCTCAACAGTAAGCAGATTGTTCTTCGAATCGCTGCCAAAGCTGCCGCCGATGCCAATATTTCTGGTCAAATCATAACGGAAACCGAAGCTGTTGTTATTATCCTGATCAAGACCCATACTATAACTGATTAAAAATTTATCGGTAAGATATTTACCTACTTCAATATTATAGCCCTCTAACTGGCTGTCAGAGTCATTCCGGCGCGAGCGTCTGCCGCCATAGTCAAACAGCGACGACCGTACCAGCCGCAATTCGTCAACCCCCAGCGTTTCCTGCAGGACGCTTTCCACCTCGGCAATAAACCGCAGCTGGAGGCCTGCATCCAGCAGGCTGACAAGCTCATCGCGTCCTAAAGTGCTGTCAGAGGCTCCCGAATCGGTCTTGGAAAAATAGCTGCCGCGCAAAGTTAAGAGTGACAGGATTTCCTCCTGGCTCATAGCCGGTTCGGCGGTCAGTTTAAGATCCATGGCGGAAACCGGGCCGTTAATTCCCAGGTTAATGGTTGTACGCGAAAGCCTGGTTTGGGCTTGCAGCCTGATTACCGGCTCAATGGAACGGAACTGGATGAAGTCGGCACTGCCGCTGATAATGTTAAACCGGTTGGTTAAATATCTGACCGTACCCCGCCTTGCTTCAATTCGTCCTGAAGCCGAAGGCCGCTGCAGGGTTCCGGCAAATTTAACCTTCCCTTCGGCCATGAAATCATACAGGTAGGGATTATACAGCCGGACCTTATTGCCGACAGTAACTTCCACATCCAGACCGGCGTTAAAGGCAATCGCCTCACCGTCAGGCACTGCCGGAATATTGACAGTGGCATTGTCAACTGTCAGCCGGCCATAAATATGAGGTCTGTTATTCTGGCTGGTTAATGTAAAAACGCCGTCAATAGGACCGGAAAAATAGTTGTGTTTTACACCCAGCCGGTCCAGGGTAAGCATGATATCATACTGGTCCAATCCCAGGCCGTTCAGTCTGGCCGACCCATTCATGGAGTAAGAACCGCCCCCCATGTTCCCGTCAAAGGCATTTATATTTATTGTATCACCTTTAAACTGAATATCAACCCCCACATTTTCTATCGGGTCGGAAAGTGACTTAAGTTTTATTTTGCCATTAGCCACCGTCACCTTGCCGTCAAGCGTAGGCTGGGCCAGTGTGCCGCCGACAGCCAGCTCGCCTGTTGTCGGTCCGGCTGCCCAGGCCACTTCCTTGGTCAGCAGCGGCAATATGCTCAAATCGGCATTGTCCAGGCGTAAGATAAGGTCCATGGTGTCGGTAATATCGGCCTGACTGCGGCCCTGACTGTTCAGCGCCCGCAGCGGCACAACGCCATAGGCACTTGCTTTGTACGGTCCACGGGCCACATACAACTGGTTAACATGAATGCTGCCTTTGTCGAAAACCAACAACCCGTACAGATTGTCAAATTCCGTGTGGGCCACACTGCCGTTTTGTACTTCCAGCGATACCGCAACATTCGGGTTCTGGGTCCGGCCGGTGGCTTGCGCATTAAAACTAAACTGCCCTTTGGTTTCAACCGTGGTATCAAAGAGCGCCGTCAAAATGCCGATATCAATGGATCGTCCGCCTGCTTCCACTTCAATCTCACCGTTTAAATCCGCCTTGCCTTTAACAACCAGCAAGCCGTCGGCTCCCTGTTTAGCCGTGAAGGTATTGACTGTAATAATTTTATTTTCCATTTCGACGTCAATGTCAATGGTATCAAGCGGGTAATTTTTTATTTTGCCGTCATAGATGGCGCCGCGCAGCAGGATGTTGGGATTATGCATATTACCGTTTACGGCAATCTCACCGCTCAGCCTGCCGCGAATACCGCGGTCCGGCATGTTGGCAATGGTCATAATACTGACGAGTTCACCGCCTTCAGCGCGGAGCAGGCCGTCAATTTCCGCAGTTTTAAAGTTAACTCCGCCGCCGAAAACATAGTGCCCCTGGCCTTGGGAAAATCGCAATTCCCGGATATCGGCCTGACCGTCAGCGTAACTGAAACTGGCATACATATCGCTGACTGCCTGACCATTAAGCAAGACGCCGCTTGCTCTCAATTGACCGGTAACCTCCGGGCTTGTTACCTTGCCTGTCACCTTACCGTTCAGACTGGCTATACCTGATACCGGATAAGGATATTCTGCTTTTAGCCTGGTAATATCGATATTCTCGGCCGCTACGGCAAAGTCCATGCTTTCATCGGCGGTTACCGTTCCTGATAGCCTGATTTTAGCAGTAAACGAATCTATATCCAGCTGGTTCACGGTTATCAGACCGTTCTGCCATTGGTAGGTGCCTTCAGCCTTGCCAATAAGATACCCTGCCAGACTGCCTTCCGATAATTTCACCCTGCCGCTCACGGCCGGATTAACCAAGGGACCGCGTATTGTCAGTTCATGCTCAATATTACCTGTTAACGCGAGTTTGGGAATTAGCGGGCGGACAAAGGTTTCCGCCCTGGCAGCATGGGTTGTGAGGGTAAGGTTACATTCCGGCTGAATTCCGGCAAAAGTTATTGTTCCGGAAAAATCATGCAGGGCAGCACCATTGGTAAGGATAACTTTTTCAAAGGCCACCCTGTCCGGCGAAGCCGTAATGAGCCCACGGGCCTGGCCCCAGGGTTCCTGATTCAGGCTGAGACCGTCGGCGTCAAACGTGAGCGCAAGCTGCGGCTGGGTCAGCGTGCCTGTCAGCTGGCCCTGGAAGCCGGCTGTTCCGGCAAAGTGAATATCTTTTATAGCAAAGGGTAATTGTGCCAGTTCTATGCCTTGCCCCTCAATCGCCAGCTTGAGCTGTTCATCTTCCATAACGCCAGCTGCCGTTATCAGACCTGAGGGCAGGATAAGATCATAGTGTTTAATCTCGGTAAGACTGCCGGTCCGCTCAACAAGTGCCGTCATTTTGGTGTAAGGCACACCGGCCAGCTGGCCGTCAGCCAGAGTTACCGCCACTAAGCCATTGATGGTTTGCCAGTCGGTTCCCTGACCGGTAACCGACAGGCTGATATCCCCTCTGCCGCTAAGGGCAACAGGGAGGTCTTGGGCCTCGGCAGCATCCAGATTGCTGGCAGCCAGCTGTACCTGATACTGCCGGCTTGTCAGGTCCAGAGTTCCCTGGCCCTGCACCTGACCGCCAAGCATTTGTGCGGCAAACTGCTCTAACTGCAGTTGATTATCCGCAAAATTCACTTTGGCGCTGGCAGCCTGCAGCTGATAACCGGCAATAACAGCTTCTTTTGCCGAAAGCTCGGCTGTTGCTACCGGCATGGCCAGCGTCCCGGTGAGTTTGGCGGAAAATGCAATGATGCCGGCAACAGGCAGGTTATAGCTAATTGTCGCCACATCAAAATTAGCTGATTCCACACTGAGGTCAAAAACCGGCTGGTCACCGGCTATGGCAATTTTGCCGCGGGCAGCTACCGGCTGATTGTTAATAAGCGCACTGGTACCAAGCAGGTACACCGCGTTATTAGTAAAGCTCACACGACCGCGCGTTTCGGCAACAGGCACCCCCTGTACCTGTACCGATAAATCCTCTAATAAAAATTCTCCCGCATAGCTTAATCCGGCAGAATTGCTGACAACCGTTACTTCCAGCTCCGCCAGAGCACCATCGGTAAAAACCAGGCCGGCTTTGGCAGGTACCAGCGATTGGTAAGCAGCCGGGTGAAGCTTATCAGCCGCCACAGTGACTGACAGGCTTTTCCGGGCAGTGTTAACAAACCCCCGGGCAGTCACCGGCGAGCCGCCCAGGCTGGCACTTAGCTTGATATCGATAGACTGGCCGTTTTTAATAATAAGCTGACCGTCGGCACCGGTTAAATCCCAGGTTCCCTGCAAGGCTTGAATCCGGACAGCGGCCTCTTTAACCACAATCTTACCGGTAAAAGCCGAATCATCCGGCTTGCTCTCCTGGGCCAGGCAGGCAATATTCCAGACACTGTCCGATTCTTCCACCAACAGCACTTCCGGCCGGGTAAGGGTAATTTGACTGATGGCGTTTATTGCAGTTTGACCGCGCGCCAAACGGAGTATATTATAGTCTACCGTAACTTGCTCGATAACGGCCAGTTTCCGGCCTTGTTTATCAAATACGGTAACGCCGTCGACAGCCGCTGAAGAAAGTCCGGCTATGTGCAGCTGGCCAACCTCCACCTGGGTCCCCAGTGCCGCTGTCAGTTCGGTGGCAAGTGTTGCTTCAATCCGGGAAAACACTGCGGGGCTGTGAGCCGACCACCAGGCAAAAGCAGCCATGACCAGCACAAACAATATCAGGATTGCAGCAATAGCTTTGGTTCGCATGGCACGCCTCCTTGGCCTTGGATATTCCGCACTAAAAAAATACAGCAGGCGCAGGCGGGTAGTACTTGACGCCTGCACAAACAGCTAGCACGCTACATATGGCTATCCGGTAAAATTCGACGTCATGAGGTTGTCTTCCTCTATGATATTCCTGGGAATTTGACTCAGAACCGAAGAAGAGGATTACTTTTCCTATTAACGGAAGAGCAATCCTCTTGCTTGAAAAAACCGGCTATTCTACTGCTATTCCCATAGCTTTGTCGAGTTTTGCCCGGCTGGTGTTATAGTCATACAGTGCCTGCACATAATCAGTCTTGGCTGAAGTCAGAGCAACCTGTGAGTCAATAACGTCAAGGTTGGTACCCACGCCGGCGCTGTAACGCACCTGGGCAATTTTAAAATCTTCTTCGGCTTTTGTTACAGCCACCTTACTGGTATCAATGCGTTTTTCGGCCTCTTTCATATTAAGATAGGCCTGACGCACTTCCAGCTGGGCGGCATCCTGTGCCTGGCGCAGCTGCTCGGTGGCTTTATCCAGACCGGCTTCGGCGCCTTTGACCTGCGATCTGGTTAAGCCTGAATCAAACAGGTTGTAGTTGGCACTAATACCGATAGTCCAATTATTGTTATCGGTGCCGGGAAAATCATTGTCACTCCATTGTTCGGAAGCAGAAGCCGCTATTACCGGCTTATTGCCGCTTTTCGCCACCTTAATATCGGCTTTGGCACTGGCGACGCTCGCCCTGACCTGCGCTAAATCCGGACGGTTGACAAGGGCAACTTCAATGCATTCTGCCAAAGTCTTATCATATTGTTCATATGGCAAATCCTCTTGAACCGCGATCTCAGTCTCAAGCGGCAGGCCGATAATATTATTAAGGCCGGATACCGCAAGCTCGTAGGAATTTTTAGCTCTAATCAGGCTTTGTTCCGCACTGGCTTTTTCCACTTCTGAACGCAATACGTCAGTTTTGGCTACCGTTCCGGCAGCATACTGGGCTTCAACATTTTTCAAGTGACTATTGAGCTGGTCTAACGATTCTTCACTCAGTTTCACCAGGTTGCGGGTTTGCAGGATAGCATAATATCCGGTAGTGGCATCCAGTTTAATCTGCTGACGGGTCTTTTCCAGGCCAAAGGCAGCCGATTTATTCCCCAACTGGGCTTTTTCGATAGTGCCTTCCAGCTTGCCGCCAGTATATAAAGGCAGGGTCAGATCAACACTGTTGGTGTATCTGTTGCCAATACTTGACGGAATGGGTACTGAAAAAAGCTGTCCTGTCGTCGAATTATAGGCCGCCACACTCGATTCGGCACTCTTAGACCGGATAGAGTTGTGAGAAAGATTCACCGACGGTGATTTAGCTGCTTTTGCGCCCTTTACATCCCATTCGGATTTTTTCAGATCAGATTCAGACATTTTAATTGACGGGTTGGTTTTGAGGGCCATGTCGATGGCTTCATCAAGCGTAAGCTCTACCGGCGCGGCAAAGCCCGGAAGTGCAGCTGTCGCCAGCATGCCGCCGACAAGTAGTGCCGTGGCACGCTTAGCCAGGTTGCCGGATAAATTGAATGTTGTCATGGAATTACATGACCTCCTTGACTATATATCTTTTGTCAAAGCATTGACTACTCAGTCAGACACATATAATTATAGGTCCAAGTTTTGAAAGTGTCAATATTTTTCCGCTGCCGGAATGGCCTGAAGAATATGCCTGTTAAAAGGCTCGCCGCACGCCGTAGTATGACGTTTTTTCATCGCTTTTGTTGATATTGCTGGTCTGGCCTACAAGAAAAGTATCTGGCGCCACCTCATACTGGGTACGCAGCTTGACCCGCACATCATTTGGATCATATACATCCAGCGACATGCGCAGTTGGCTGCCGAGTTTGGCATCCATGCCCACTCCGGCTTTGCTTTCAATAAGACCTATCCGCTGGTCGAAGCCTGAGCCGCTCTTGCCTACCTGTAAGTTTACTTTATTGGCTTCGCCAATATCCGTAACACCGATGACGGCAAAATCACGGGGCGAAGTATTGATAGTAAAATTGGCATTGCTTTGGTATTCATGCTTGTCCGGGTTGTATATGGCTTCAACACTGGCTTCGGTTTTAATCTCTGCCACCTTTGTCAGCATTTGGTTGGCCTTGGAGGTGGCATCTCTGGCATTCTTGAGAGTGTCCTTAAGATTGCTGGCAGTGTCCGGGTCTGTTACAACCCCTTCTAACGCGGCAGCCATTCTTTCCACCCGACTGCTGGTCTGCCGGAAGGCGGCAATGGTTTCCCGCAAATCTTCGGCAGTCTGCCCGTTGTTATCAACATCGGCAAGCATTTTATCTACCCGGGCTGCGGTAGAATTAAGGCTGACTGACATGTCCTTGAGATTACTGACCATGGCCGCGACTTCGACCTGGTTAGTCTCGGCCATGCCGGCCAACGTGGCTGTCAGCCTTTCCAGGTTGGCGGTAACAGCCCTGGTGTTTAACGCCGTTTCCTTAAGCGCCGCCCGGACTTTTTCATCACCAACCACATCATTAAGGGCTGCCACCAGGATTTTAACTTCAGCCAGCACCTCATTGGCCGACACCATCAACTCATCCAGCCCCTGAGGATTCTCACCCAATACCTGCGCATTAGGGGCCAGAAAGCCGTTTACTTCCCGGGGCGGTACAATATTGATGAACTTTTCCCCCAATAGCCCGTCAGACCCAATGGTAATTTTTGAGCCAACCGGAATTTTCACGCCAGGGTTAAGTATAATATGGGCTGACACACCCTCAGGCAGCACCCGGACATCGGCAACTGTGCCAATTTCCACCCCGGCATAACGCACCAGATTGCCTGGCTTCAAACCATTTACCTGATTAAATACAGCCTGGACCGGATATCCCTTTTCGCCAAAACTTATGCCGGTTAAATATACAATCATCCCGGCCAGCAGCATTAGGCCGGCCAGGGTTATCGCTCCCACTTTGGCTTCGGTATTCACGCTCTGGACCTCCCTCTATTTTCCGCTATCCCTGTGGCTCCCCGGATAAACTTCGCCACAATGGGATTTTCCGATTGTTTTATCATGGCCGGTGTGCCAATTTCCACAATGCCGCCGCCATAAATCATGGCAATCCGGTCGGCAATGCTAAAAGCGCTCGCCATATCATGGGTAACAACAACCGAAGTAGCGTCAATCATCCGTCTGGTGCTGACAATTAACCGGTCAATCGTGTTGGACATGATGGGGTCAAGCCCGGCGGTGGGTTCATCATACAGCACAATATGCGGATTAATGGCAATAGCCCGGGCTAAGCTGACCCGTTTTTTCATACCGCCTGACAGTTCGTTCGGCATGGCATTTTCCTGGCCCCTGAGGCCCACCATGCGCAACTTGCGCCGCACCGTCCGGGCAATTTCCTCCTCCGGCATGGCGGTATGCTGCCTGAGGCCGAAGGCTACATTCTCCCCCACCGACATGGAGTCAAACAGGGCTGAGTATTGGAATACCATCCCCATCTCCAGCCTGATTTTATTAAGCTCATCCTCATTCATATGGGAAATCTCCCGGCCATTAACCCAAACCTCACCGGCAGTGGGCTGCAAGAGACCGATGATAAGTCTTAGCAGCGTACTTTTGCCGGAACCGCTGGGACCGATAATAACCATAATTTCCCCTTGTTCAATTGTCAGGCTAATGTCTTTCAGTATTTCTTTGCCGCGAAAATTCATATTGACATTAATAAGTTTAATCACGGCGGCACCTCATTTCTACAATTGGTAGTGTTACTAGCGATAAAGTATAACTGATAAAAAATAATTGCTGATAAAAATCAAAATAATGGACAGCACCACCGAGCCTGTTGTCGCCCGGCCTACCCCTTCCGCGCCCTGGGCGGTGGTCAGGCCTTTGTGGCAGCCGATAATGGCAATAATGGCACCAAAGAACATGGCTTTGATCAGACCGCCGGTAATGTCATGCGGCACGGCAAAAACCTTAATGGAATTAAAAAAAGTAAAAGAGGTAATGCCGGTATAGGTTGTGGCAATTATATAACTGCCAATGATACCAATACCATTGGCAAAGATAACCAGTACAGGCAGCATAAGCATACAGGCAAGCATCCTGGGCACGACCAGGTACGCTATCGGATTTACTGCCATAACCCGCAAGGCGTCAATTTGCTCTGTTACCTTCATCGAGCCAATTTCAGCCGTGATAGCAGCGCCTACCCGCCCGGCAAATACTACGCCGGTCAGGACCGGCGACAATTCACGGCCCATCGCCACCGCCACCAGCCCGCCGACCGACGACTGCGCCCCGTATTTGACAAATTCATGACCTGTCTGGACAGTCATAACCATACCGGTAAACAGCATGGTTAATAACACGATAGGCAGCGAATCCGCCCCCAGATGAGCCATCTGCCGCACAAGCAGCGTGGTGCTCAACCCGCGCAAATGGTATATACTCTGACCTAACAGAATCAGGACCTGTCCTGCATTTTCCAGAATGCCAATAACCATTCTCCCTGTACGGGCGAAAAACTCAATAAGCATACATATGCTCCTTAAATCGGTTAAATGTTAGATAATCTTTAATACTATTCCATATTAATTTCTAATTCCCTGCCGTCACCCCCTATTTTAAATTCTGGGAAACGGCCGATATAAGAAAAACCACCGAGGCGAGGGCGGCCGTTGTGCAAAAGCGGAGGTTAAGCGCCAGCGGCGCAGCGTTGCATGACGGCCGCCCTCGCCGGGCCTTGTGCCGACACGCAAAACTAAAGTAACTGCAGTCTTTCGCCTGCAGTTACTTTTGCGGTTACGTAATTATCCTTTCAACACAGGTACGGTGTTGGCTGCGTGGGGCATTACGGTAATTGTGTAATCTTTGCCGCCCAGCTTCTGTTCGGCAATAGCCATGGCTTCCTCCAGGGAGGTGGCAGGGATTATCCCGGCCTTGGCAATGAAATCCTTGTTTTGGGGCAGGGTAACCAGGATAAGAGATACCTGTTTTGCAATCAAGCCGCACTTTAGCGCAATAAAACCGGGAACAGTAAAACCTTTGCGCAGTTGCAGCTCCCGGTCCTGCAGGGACACAAAATCAAACCAGCCGCTAAAATCAGGCGGCTCCTTGATGTCCCGGCATTCCAGCAGCAGGATGATAACGCCGCCTTCCTTTACGGCCATATAGGCATTATCTATGGTTTTCGAGCCCTGGTACAGGTTAATGTCTTTGGGAAAACCACCGGCCGAGCCAATGACGAGATCAGCCTTGGCAGTGATGGGTACCCCGAAGATATCTTCCACCGTACGGCAGCCTTCCAGCCAGGCATCATGCCAGTGCCCGGCAACAAATCCGGCAAACTTCCCTGCCGGTGTTAACACGGCGTTAAGCAGGAAGGCAGGCCCAAGCATCGCCGCCATTTCCGTCATGTCCTCGTGCATATTGTTGCCGCTGAGTTTGCCGGAAATGCAGTGGGGACTGATGCCTTGCCCCACCGTGTCATGCAGGCAGAAGCTGTGATTGCCCTGAATGCTGCTATAGCCTGAGATGCCGGGCATAATCGATTTGCGGCCCCCTCCGAAGCCGGCCATCAGGTGATAAGCAATACCGCCGGTCAGAATGACTTTATCAGCCTGGGCCACCGTCTTATAAATGTAGCTATCCACGCCGCGGCTGGTGGTGCCAATTTTTACGAAATCCGCGGCAACAGGAGCATGACTTTGCTTAATCGTAATTCGCTCAACCACTTCCTGACCATAGGTGGTGATGTTTTCCTCTGCAGTATGATGACGATGGGCGCCGAGGGCCACGACCAGGGTAATATCGCTATCCGGTATATCGGCTGCATTAAGTTCGTCCAGCAGCGGCGGCAGGAACAGGTCGTGCCGTACCCAGGCACGGGTGATGTCACTGGCGATGAGACATACTTTATCACCGGTTTTAACAATTTGGTTAAGCGGCGGAGTACCGATGGGGTTGGCAAGGGCTGCTTTGACGGCGGCGGGAATATCTGCCACCGCCTCGGCATGTTTGCCTTCAATGACATGCAAAATTTGCTGTTGGGGAAGACTGATCTTAATTTCTTCGCTCCCATACCCCAAGTGAAATTCAGTGAACATAGCTAATTCCTCCTTCGTAAAGAAAGCGTACGGTCGCCTTATGAAAGTATCAGGCAGGTATGTGTAAATTAAACTCAGTATTGGTTATAGAATAAACCAAGAAAGAAAATATAACAAGCATTTCCAACACAGAGTATTTTTTCCATAAATGCAATTTAACTCTATAATTAGTGTATTTTTAATAAAAATACAAATAAATCCTGCCAAAATTATATAAATTTAGCAGGATTTTGTATTTATGTAAGAAATAATATAACATGGTATCCTGCAAAAACACATTATTATGCCGGTTGTTGTTAACTTGTTTACACGAATAACACAGTTAGCAGCAACCGGCAATTCCCGGGAGGTGATATCAACTTTCGGATTACAGTAACTAAGGGCATTTTAAAAAGAGGTGAATCATTTGAAGAGAACAAATTTTCGTTGGTTTATGGCTGTACTCATTTTTTCAATTACTTTTATGTCATACATGGATCGGGTTAATCTATCGGTGGCCACTCCCACAATAATGCAGGAATTTGGGTTTACTAAAGTCGATATAGGTTTTTTGCAGACTGCATTTTTTTTGGGCTATGCATTAATGCAAATTCCGGGTGGGATGATGGCGGAATATTTTGGACAACGAATAGCCTCAACCGTGGCGGTCAGCTGGTGGTCGCTCTTTACTGCTCTTACCGCCTTGGGATCAAGCTTTACGTCCTTTGTTGTTATTCGTGGTTTGTTTGGACTCGGGGAAGGGCCCATCTTCCCGGCTATGAATAATTTTATCTACCGTTGGTTTAATCGGGCCGAGAAGGCCACTGCATCGTCGTTTATGCTGGGCGGTGCTTTTGTCGGCCCGGTGTTTGGCCCGGCAATAACAGTTGGCTTGATGCTGGCTTTTGGCTGGCGGTCGGTATTTATCATTTTCGGGGCAGTGGGCTTTGTTCTGGCATTGGCTTGGTGGTGCCTGGCCAAGAATGATCCGCGCCAAAGTCCGTTTGTCAACAAGGCTGAGGCCGATCATATTGAGAGCGGAATGGTCCTTAGCGATCCGAAAGCTGCTAAAGAGATTGCTCCCTGGAAAAGCTTCATCACTTCCATCCAGTTTTGGGCTATCGGGTTGCAGTATTTTATCACCGATTACATTATGTATGTTTTTCTTGCCTGGCTTCCTCTTTATCTGATGGAAGCCCAAGGGTTCTCGCTGGCCAAAATGGGGCTTGCCGCCTCGTTCCCCTGGGCGGCTTTGTGTTTTGTCACCTTTTTTACAGGCTTTGTCAGTGATAAGCTTATTGCTGCCGGAGTATCGAAGCACCGGGCACGCACCTTTTTCGGATCGGCCGGACTGCTGTTATCCGGAGCAGCCCTGTATATGGCTGCAGTTGCGTCTACTCCTGGTGCAAATGTGCTCTGGCTCACCATATCGTTGGGGTCTCTGGGATTTACCTTTAATGCGTCATGGGCGGCTTCTATGGATATTGGCGGCAAGTTCTGCGGTACCGTTTCCGGCTGGATGAACTTCTGGGGTAATATTGGCGGGGTCGTCGCTCCGGTTGCAACCGCCTGGATAGCTACGCATTACGGCTGGCAGGCGGCTATTTTGGTAACTGCGTTTTCTTCCATTATTGGCGTGGTGTGCTGGATTGCCGTCAAACCGGACCAGGAGATTCAACGAAAGGATATACCGGCCGGTAAGGTTTCGGCCTAACTTAGGAACTCTGCTGTAATACTATTTAAGGGTCTGACTCAATTTGTTTATTGAGTCAGACCCTTAGTTTACAGCTTGCAAAATGCTTTGCTTATCTTAAGCTATTTAGTTATGTTTAACACGACTTGAGCATCACCGTCAATGATGTAGTCTGTTGTTAGATGAACTTTGCGTTTATCGGCATCATTCTTGGCATTTTTTGCTTTTTGGGCAAACGAACTGCCAAGTTTTGCTGTTAGTTTGGCATTGTCCGGCTGAACCGGTGTGGGTGCGGGTTCAAACTTTTTCTCAGCTGCCGGCTTGGCATTCTTGCCTGTGCCGCCGCCAGGGCTGTTAGGCATGCCCATTTCAATAGCTTCCACCACGATGTCGTTGTTGCGGTCACGATTGACCAGTTCTTTAACTGCTTCCTCCAGGGACTTGGCTTTCGGTTTGGCCAAAAACAGTTTCGTGATGTCTTCTTCAGTAACCTGATTTTTACCCAGGAGTTGTGCCAGCGAAATCATACCGCCGCCGCGTACGGCCAGCATAAGGGTTCCTGGCTGCTGGTCCTGGGGTACTGTATAGGTAACTTGTCTGGTGATGGGTTCACTGCGAAAGGGCTTGAGCTTAACCTCAATATTCACTTTGTCTCCCGGTTTTGCCTCAGCGGTATTGGCTTTGGCTTCGACAATAGTGGCTGTCTTGCGCTCGTTATCGATTGTGACATCTACTTTTACATCCATTACCGTTACCGGTGAAAACTGGTTGCCGGCTAAGAGCGCCAGCGCTTCATGCACCTCGGCTATCGCCAGTTCCCCGATATTGCCCTGTGTGTAAAACATATTTTCACGTTTCAGCACGCCGCCGGGAATACCGGCAGCACTGATTTCAAAACCGACCCGGGCAGAGCCGGAACCTATACGGTCGGTGGTTTTTTCAATGGCATTAAAGACACTGACTGCCGCAAGCGTAGGCGCCAGTTCCTCATCTTGTACCACTTGTGCCCACAGGTCATTGGTGCGGCTGAGGGTGTTGTCGGTAACACTGATTCTTAAGGGAACCACGCTGGGGAAATGTCCCAGCTTACCGGCAATACCGGCTCCCCGGTCCTGGGTAACCATGCCAATGGCTTCGGTTGAGTTCCCCACTTTGAAAGAGTTCTCCAAGCCATTCACGGTAGTATATACTTTGGCATCTGTCAGAAAATAGTTGGCTTGGCCCCGCTTAAGGAAAGGATGGCCAAAAGCCAGGATTTTATCGCCTTCCACATAGGTTACTGTCCCTAAGGCCCCGACGCTGACATCACCGCGAACCAACTGCACACCAATGGTACTGCCAGGTTCCACGGTTCTATAAGCAATGCCATTGTTAGTGTCAGCCATGCTGCTGTTGACAGCATAAGGGGTAAGATTGTATGGTTTCAGCTTGTCTGCCAGCATTTTGAGGGACTGTTCCCCAAAGCCTGATACCATTAACGGTGTAGCGGCCTGATTGGCAGACAGGTCCGGTTGCTCGGCAGGCGTTTCCGGTTCTTCCGGTATTGCAGGCTGCTCGGCAGGCACTTCCGGTTCTTCCGGTATTGCCGGTTGTTCTGCAGGCATTTGCAGTTCTGCAGGTACTTTCAGCTCTGCCGGTAGCTTGGGTTCAGGCTGCCCCCCCTTATTAATATCCCAAAGTGCCAGCATATCGGCAATCGGGGTTACCATGCCAATTTTGTGGTCGGTTAATGCCCAGCCATAGGCGATAGCCCCTACCAGCTTGCCGTCAATGTATACCGGGCTGCCGCTCATTCCCTGGGCAATACCACCGGTACGGTCAATAACGTCACCATAAGTACGCACCAGCAGCAAATCGCCGGACGGGCCTTTTTGCTCCATGACACCTAACACTTCTACGCCAAATTCCTCAATCTTGTTGCCGGAAACAACTGTTTTAGCAATCCCATGCATGCCTTTGGTTACCTGATCAACAGGCATAAACTCAGGCGCTGCCTGGACTTTGACAAATGGCAGCAGCAAAAATACCGCTACCAGCGCTGTCAGGCAGCGCCTTATAATTATAGACAATATCTTCATCCTTCCCAAAACTATCTTTTAGATGGTTCAATTCTTACTAAAATATCGCCTGTTTTAACCTTGTCGCCAGGTTTAACCAATACTTCCTTGACTGTACCGTCAACGGTGGCGCGAACTGCGGCAGCCGGACCGGTAATTGTTTGAACATATACCAGAATATCGCCTTCACGGGCCGTGGCGCCAGGAGTGGTTAGACCATTGGCCATAACGCTGCCTGCCAATACGCCGCGCTGGTCTACCGTCTGTCCGGCAGCCAAAGCCCAGGCTACAGCGCCAATAACCAGCAGCACCGTAATAATGATGATACTTCTTTTGTGAGCCATCATGTGCAACACCTGCCTTTTTATTTTATGGTAAAGGCTCTATCTATATTTTTATTATATCGCATTTTCTCTAATTAGCAACACGGGATGGAATAATTACCAGCGCATTCCCCACCCGGCGTTCCCGTTTATCCGAAGGTTTATTGACGATTTTGCCTTGGATTACCATCTCACTGGAGCCGCCGCCATCTAAGTTCATGGCATCGCGAGCCCCCAGTTCCTGCATAAAGAGAGCCAGTTCCAGCAGGGACATGCCAATGCTGCTGTCCTGCCGTCCGTCCACGACAACTGCCAGAATATGTCCGTCATCCTTAAGTCCGATGGCTGTCCGCGGGGCCCGGCCTCCGGCTACATCCGGACCGAATTCTTCCATCTTGGTGGTCAAAAAGACACTATTGTTCTTAATCAGCATCGGACCTGCCCCTAAGGCATGCTGCGTCTTATCCCATTCGGAGCCAAGGGTTTGCCGCACAGTAACGGTATCTCCCACCTTCAGGCCGGCAAGCGGCCGGGCTGCCGTACCATGCGCCGACAGCACCACCCCGTCCGGCGGTATGGGGGAATTGCCGGTGTTAATGGCGGTGACCTTGTCGTTTACTATAATATACTCCATACCATGCTGATTGCAGCCAGTCGCAGGAGCATATAAACCATTGTACAATACAAGCTCGTTCTCACCGCGTTCACGGTTTACGGCCTGAATGGCTGCGGTTTTGCCGCCAGGCAGCTCAATTTTCCCCTCATAGCTTACTTGGTCGATAAACAAGTCGCCGGTTGGCAAGATACCAAGCGCCGTACGCGGCAGTTCCGGCGTACTGGCAATTTCACCATCGATTTTTAACAGGCCGATAATAGAACCGTCAAGACCGAAGTAAGAGCCGTTAACCGCCGCTATGGCGCCACTGCGCTGCGCCATAGGCAGAAGCGGTTCAAGACCTTGTATCATTTCATTAGACAGTACCGGCTTTACGGCAAAGCCTGCCTTAGGATCAATATCAAGAATATGGGCCCATACCGGCCCATTGGCGGCATGCCGCAGCCAGGAGGTGTAGGTAATGCCGGGAACCACTTCATCAACCAGCTTGTGCTCATAATCTTTTATAATATCAACAACCAGACGGTTGGGGTTAGGCAAGGTAAATATCTTGTACATATAGACTGTTTTAAGATCAACAACAGCCCGCAATTTTCCGGGCTCGAATTGCGCCAGCCGCAGCCCCTTCACTGTAGGGTCATTCAAATTATATTGAGCAGCCGCCTTATTGACAGTTCCCGGCATGTCGATGACCAGTCTGAGCGGATTTTCCAGCGTCATCACTTTATACTGGGGGAGGTCTGTCACATCAAAGACGAAACGTACGGCTTCCGCTGTCTGGCTTACCCTGACGTTATTCACAACTATGTTAGGTGCCGCCTGTACCATGTTTTGGATAGAAAAGACCAGCACAGCTGTAATTACTAAAAATAAGGGTAACCGTTGCTTCCATTGTTTCAACATAATACAATAACTCCTTTATATATTCCGGTTAAAGCATCTGACCGCACAGGCGGGTGGTGTGTTGGCAAAAGCGGAAGTCAAACGCCAGTGGTGGAGCGTTATCAATGCACCACCCGCCTGTGCCTGGACAAAAGCATCAGCAATATTAGCCGGTGCTGCTGCCAGGATGGGGAAAGCCAGGCTAACGGAGAGCCTGGCCTTTTACATCATTTTTCTTTAACTGACGGTATAACATATCGGCCAGCCCCATACCACCGGCTTGTGCCATATTTTTTGTTAACTCGGTATCCAATAAGGATGTCAACATTTGCTCTTCCGAGCTGTTGCCCAGCAAGTTTCCTTTAGGCACTGTGGCCCGCATTCTTGTTAACATCATGTTGAGAAAAACAGCTTCCATTTCTTTGCAGGTTGCTTTGAGCTTGGCATCCTCAGCCGCCTGGGCTGCCGCGTCGGCTGCTCCCGGAGCTGTCCGTCCGGCCGCTTTAGCGGCCTTTTCCAGCTGTTCGGCAAAGGACGCTCCCTGGTCAACCACCGGAGTACCGCCTGTTCGGGAAACAGGACTGGGCTGTATAAAATTGTTAGAATCGATACGCATTACACTCACCTGCCCACCTACATGATTTGGAGCTCGGCATGCAAGGCTCCTGCCGCCTTGATAGCCTGCAGAATGGAAATGATATCACGCGGTGTTGCGCCCACTGCATTAAGAGCAGCCACCACATCTCCCACATTGGCGGAAGCAGGCAGGACGATCAATCCGGCCGGTTCTTCTTTCGCTTCTACCGTAGTCTCGGTTGTCACCACTGTGCGGCCGTCGGAGAAGGACGGAGGCTGGGAGACATCGGTAGTTCGACCAATTTTTATCGTAAGACCGCCTTGGGCAACGGCTACCTCGTCAATGGCAACATTGCTGCCGATAACAACCGTACCGGTGCGTTCGTTTATGACCACTCTAGCCACACTATCGGGAGTGATGGCCAGTTCTTCCATCGAAGCAACAAAGCCGACAATATTATCACTATAATAATAAGGGATATTGACAAGCACCGTACCCGGGTCTTTGGCCGTGGTTATCTGGCCAAAGCGCTGGTCAATGGCTTCACTAATCCTGCTGGCCGTAGTAAAGTCAGGCCGGTTAAGCGTCAAGGTAAGCTTCTCATTATTTTTGTCGGTGAACGGCATGGGTACTTCCCGTTCGACCATTGCGCCACTGGGAATATTGCCTACCGTAGGAAAATTTTTCTGCTGGCTGGCACCACCGGCACCAACAGCAAAGCCACCGGTTGATAACGGTCCCTGGCCAACGGCATAAACCTGGCCGTTAGCTGCCCGCAGCGGGGTTTGCAACAGGGTTCCCCCCTGCAAACTCTTAGCGTCGCCCATTGATGAAACGGTAATATCAACGGCATCGCCAGATTTGGCAAAAGGCGGCAATGTGGCGGTAACCATCACGGCAGCTATATTTTTAGGCTTGAGCTGCGAAGTGTTAATCATAACACCAAAGGTTTTGAGCATGTTAACAATCGATTGGACGGTAAAGGTGCTTTTATCTGAGTCACCGGTGCCTGCCAGTCCAACTACCAGACCATAGCCTACCAATTGGTTGCTGCGTACGCCCTGCACCTTGGCCACATCCTTAATCCGGGTGCTGACCTGTGCCGGCGCGGCTATCGCAGGAATTGCCATACCAACAGCCAGCATGGCGACCAGAAACATTGCTATTAATTTTCGCATATGTCCTCCGCTAGTCTTTATTCAGGCAATGCCCGGGCATTAAAATAAGAAGTCAAATACCTGAGTCAGTATTCCCTGACGTTGTTTTCTGGTTAACGGGCCTTTGCCCTCGATTTTGAGTTGAGCATCAGCTATTTTGTTTGACAATATGGTATTGTCGGCAGCTACGTCTTCCGGACGAATCATACCGGTAATGGTAATTTTCTGTTCATCCGAGTTTTGTTTAATTGTCTGGGTGCCGGAAACAACCATTTGTCCGTTTGGTTTAATTTCGGTTACCGTGACGGTAAGCCGTCCTGTTACTTTGTTGGTATTGGATATGGAGCCCTGCGCTTTAAAGCTGTCCGAGCTGCTGCCGCTCACCGGCTCAATAAAGGTAAACAAACCAACACCGGCATCCAGACTGGTGCTGGCCGATTTGGAGTTGGCTGCATTGCCTGAACGGCTGGCACTGGAAGTTTCACTGATAATGATGGTAAGGACATCGCCAACCGCATGGGCCCGGCGATCATAAAACATGGTGGCGGCCGGTGAGTTGTCCACCCAGAGCGACTGAGCCTGCACACCGGGAACAGAAGCTATCGCAAAGGTAAGCACCAGTAGAAGAATTATAGATTTGCGGATCATGTTTTCCCCTGCCTTTCCGCTATAAAGTAGACTTAGCTTCAGGGGGGATTTTAATCCCATCTGAAGGTTAGTCGCCCTTATCCTAAGACTTAGCTGGTCTAACTCCCCCTTGTAAAGCTGGGAGTCTTAGAGCAGTTAGTCTCAGGGTAAATGAACCTGGACTGTCGTTTCATCAACAACCTGGCCGATAATTATTTTATTAGAACTGGTATTTTTCACCCGGATAAACTGGCTTTCACTGCCGCTTTGCAAGGCGGTGCCCGGAACACTTACTTCAATACCGCCAATTTTGGCAACAATAGTAACGGTTTTGCCCCGTGTAATAAGTACCGGCTTGGCGACCATGCTGTCAGTTATGGCTGTTCCGGGGGCCAATTGACGTTTGACCGCCAAACCCAATAATTTGTCAGGATTGGTGAAATAGCCTGGCGGCATCCGCCCGATATCCCGCCGTTCAAAGCTTATACTGTCGGCAGTTATCAGTTCTCCGCCAGCTAATACCCGGGTGGCGACAGCCACCTGCTCATATCTATTGATGTTAAACCGCAGCTGGGCAACCGTAAAAGGCTGGCCTGCCACCTGTATCCCGATACTCATAGTAGTGGGAGAATTATATTTTACCCCATAGGGCAGTTCCATATTATAGGTTATGGCACCAGGGGGCAGTAAAACTTCCCCCAGCTGACTTATTGGCGTAATAACCACATCAGCGCCAGCAAGCTGCTTTTGCAGAAATTGCTCAGCTTCAGCAATCAGCAGCTGCCCGTTAAGCACCTGCGAGGCAGCCGTTATTCTAAACTGTGGTGGAATTTTCCAGGCAGTACCGGTTAAATCAGCCCGGGCGGCCTGTAGCCTTATCCCTAATATTTCCTGGGAAAAGACAAAGCTCCGGCCAGGCGAAGGCGTGTTTCCCAGCCTGATTTGACGCAATCGGGTTATCCGGTCAATATCATTGCCGCTGATGTCAGCGATATCGCCAAGCGTAAAATGCTGGCCGCTGACTATGGATTCCGGGGCAACTACAATTGTCAGTCCCTGGGCCTGTACTCTGTTGCCGGTAAATAAGATACCGGCAACACACAGAATTACCATGGTAAGCCGGTAAAATTTATGTCTCATGAGTTATTTCCTAACGTTTTAAGTTAGCGGCTCTTTCCAACATGTCATCAGCCGTTTGGATGGCTTTGGAATTGACTTCATAGGCCCGCTGGGCAACAATCATATTGACCATTTCTTCCACGACTTGTACATTGGACATTTCAACATATTGCTGAGCGAGAGTGCCGGCGCCGTCTTCCCCCGGATTGCCGATAACCGGCGCGCCGGAGGCGGTTGTTTCCTCCAGCAGGTTACGGCCTATGCTTGACAGACCGGCGGGATTGACAAACCGGGCAATGGTGATTTGACCAAGATCTTCGTCACCGCCCGGTGTTGAGGCGGTAACGCGGCCATCGGCAGACACAGTAATACCGGTGGCATTATCCGGCACTGTTATTGCCGGCTCCAGCAGATAACCGTCCGAGGTCGTCAGCCGTCCCTGGCCGTCTTTTTTGAAGGCGCCGTCACGCGTATAGGCGATGTCACCGTCAGGCATGGTGATTTGGAAGAAGCCATCCCCTTCGATAGCCAAATCAAAATCATTGCCTGTATTTTGGAAATTGCCTTGTCCATGCAGTTTCTGGGTAGCTACCAGGCGTACGCCATGACCCATTTGAATACCGCTTGGTACTTCGGTGTCAGGACCACTGGCAGCGCCTGCCTGACGCAGGGTCTGGTACATAAGATCCTGAAAATCAGCACGGCTTTTTTTGAAGCCGGTAGTATTTACGTTAGCCAGGTTATTGGATATAACATCAAGGTTGGCTTGCTGGGCTTTCATGCCTGTGCTGGCAGTCCATAAGGCTCTAATCATTGTTTCTACCCCCGATTTTTTTTAGCACATCGCTTCTGTCATTCAGCAATGCTCGTGCCATGCCGGCCATGGTAAGGCAGTCACAGCACCAGGGCTTCCCTCAGGTCCAGCCCTCTATAGTATGTATCGAATGTTTTTGCCAAAAGTTAAGCAACAATTGCGCCGCCGATTAGACTTTTCCCACTTCATTTACGGCTTTGTCCAGCAGCTGATCATGGGCCTGCACAGTTTTGGCATTGACCTCATAGGCCCGGTAGCCGCTGATCATGTTGACCATTTCTGCAACAATATTAACATTGGAGCGTTCTAAAAAGCCCTGTACCACTTTGCCGGTTGCCTGCTGTCCATTGTCCGGGGCCCGGAATAAGCTGTTGCCTTCTTTCAGCAATTCGCGTTCGTTGGCAAATTCCACCACACGCATTTGCCCGACTTCAACACCATCAACGGTTATTCTGCCGGATTCCTCTACTGTCAGCGTACCGTCTGGAATGGTAATGGCTCCGTTTTGCCCCATCACCCGCTGGCCTTCCCCGGTCACCAGTTGGCCCTGGCCATTACGGCTAAAGGCCCCGTTTCTGGTAAAGCGCTCTCCCGCCGGGGTCTCGACAACAAAATAGCCTTTGCCTTCAATGGCAAAATCCAGTGAGTTGCCGCTGGGATTCATCGCGCCGCCGGTATGAATGGTAGCTATTTCGTCAATCATGGTACCTATGCCCAGTGTACCGATAGCCGGCGCCTCCTTGCCGTCATTAATGCGGCGAATTAACAAACTGGCAAAATCCTTGGATATGGCAATGTCTTTCTTATAACCGGTAGTATTGCCGTTTGCCAGGTTATTGGCAACAGTATCGGCTCTGGTGGTTTCTGCCAGCATACCGGAACCTGCTGTATAAATACCTCGAATCAACGGAATCACCTCAATAAATTTTTATCCCATGACTACCCGCACTCCCGCAAGCGGCGGGAGTGCAGGGCTATGTCTTTTGCTCACAGTTATCACAGTGCTAGCCGGCCAGGGTGCCTTTTTTCAGGGTTGTCAGCGTATCCTGCAGACTCTCCAGTGAATCGAGGGCCTTGCCTGTTCCCAGGGCAACACAGGATAAAGGATCTTCCGCCAGGTAGGTGGGAATGCCTGTCTCCTGGTTAATCAGCTTGTCCAGCCCATGAATCAACGCTCCCCCGCCTGTCATTACAATGCCGCGGTCAACAATATCGGCTGCCAGTTCGGGCGGCGTCTTTTCCAGTACCGACTTGACGCATTCGACGATCAGCGATACCGGTTCAATGAGCGCTTCCCGGGTTTCAGCCGAATTCACCCGCAGGGTTTTGGGCAAGCCTGATACCAAATCCCGGCCGCGGATTTCCAGGGTTTCGTTGCGGCCATTGGGATAGGCGGTAGCGATAGCAACTTTAATTTCTTCGGCGGTACGTTCACCAATTAATATATTATATTCCTTTTTGACATGGCGGATAAGCGCTTCATCAAACTTATCGCCGCCGATCCGGAGCGATTCACTGACAACAATCCCGCCCAGACTCAGCACAGCCACATCGGTAGTGCCGCCGCCGATATCTACCACCATAGCCCCGCAGGGCTCGGCAATCTCCAGACCGGCCCCCAGCGCCGCTGCCAACGGTTCTTCGATAAGATAGGTCTTACTGGCTCCTGCCTGCACGGCAGCTTCCAATACCGCCCGTTTTTCCACGGTAGTCACACCGGAAGGAATACATACCATGATTCTGGGTTTGAAAAAGAAACTCTTGCCGGCCACTTTCTGGATAAAGTGTCTGAGCATAATTTCAGTGGTGTCATAATCGGCAATTACCCCTTCGCTTAACGGACGGATGGCAATAATGTTGCCCGGTGTCCGGCCAAGCATCCGGCGCGCTTCTTCACCGATAGCCAGAATACGGTTAGTGTCACGGTCAATAGCCACCACCGACGGCTCCCTCAATACAATACCTTTTCCTTTTATGTATACTAAAACGTTGGCTGTTCCCAAATCGACGCCAATATCCATTGTCCCAAACATGTAGAATCTTAATCCCCTTTCACGTTATCTTCCTTATTCCCCGGGCTTGTCTTACCTTGCGGTAAAGAAAAAGGAGGAAACAATAAGATAATCACAAGTGATTTAATTATTCTACAAATAAATTAAAAGTCCTCTATTTTCTGCCATCTATCATTACGGCCTGACAGATTTTTTCTCCTTGTTCTTTGCTCTTTGTTTATTCTTCTTTTTCTTCCTGGTATTTCTTCCGGGTAGCCTCACCGCCGCGTATATGCCGCTCGGCCTTATTCAGTTCCAAAATGTTTTTTACCTTGGCTGCCAGCCGTTTATTAATTTCAGGGAGACGTTCAATCATGTCCTTGTGAACAGTACTTTTACTTACCCCGAAAACAGTGGCTGTTTGACGCACGGTGTGCTTGGTTTCCATGATGTGGTTACAGATATCCAGCACCCGTTTGCGAATATATTCTTTCATCCAGTCTTTCCCCCCCGCGCCCGTCCTTTTAACCCTTTGCTAACATGTATATGCGGAGGAAAAGAAAAAATGACCCTGCATGAGGGCCATTCTTATACCTAAGTTAAATTAATCTTAGTATGCGGTTCAAGACTCCTGCGCTGCATGCATCAGTCAGTTCTGCTGAAGCGCTCTGGCCGGAATATCCGGAAATAGTTCCTGAGGATTGACTGCCTTTTGTCCGTCATTGGTTTTAACGGCCAGATGCAGGTGAGGTTCAGGCTCACCACCGCAAATCCCCATAGAGCCAATAGGCGTGCCTGGTTTAAGCATAGCATTTTTTTGCACCGCAGCACTGGCCAGCGAACTGTAATACACCGTATATTTGCCGCTGCGGACGGCTACTGTCAAACCATATGCCTTGTCAGTATACACATCAACAACTTCACCACTTAGCAGCGCCGGCACGATTTGTCCTTCGCCGCCGCCGATATCTACGCCATTATGGTACCGCCAGTCCCCATATAATGGATGGAGCTGCCAGCCAAAGGCATGGGTAATACCACCACGCCACAACGCTTGAATAGCTTCATTCACGGCACTATTGTCCTCGGCAACCACCGCCTCCGGTATGGTTGGCGCAGTTGTCGCTTCCTGAATGCTGCCGGTGTTCACAGGTTCAGGCAAATTAGCAGTTGCAGCGGCTTCTGGCAAGGGTACTGTCTCGGAAACCGGTGCTGTGTTAGGCGGCAGCGGCGCGGCCTGCTGTAATGCACTAATAACACCCAACAGCATAACTGAGGCTACTGCCAGCAGCACCCCGGCTGTCATTGCTTGTCTGCCATAACGGCAGCCTGCAACCTTGCCCCAAATTCTTCTGGGCATACTATCACCTCATAGATAGTATGCCCAGAAAATGCCTGCTTGACACCTTACAGTCGATACGGCAGTTCCCTATGACCCAAAAATATTCCTGATGCCGGCGCCGGTGTAATAATAAGTCAAAATCTGACGGAAATCCCGGTTTTCTTTGGCCTGGCCATTGGCTCCGTACTGGCATAAACCAACCCCATGCCCATAGCCGATAGTTTTAAATACCAGCTTATCTGCCGCCGGCTCCACTGTAAAGTTAGTAGAACGCAGCTCTAATTTCTGCCGTATTTCCTGACCTGTCAGCGTTTTGGCACCGATCCGCACTTTATTCACCCTGCCGGAATCGGTTCTGTCAATAATCCCGGCAATAGCGGTACTGTCGCCGCTCTGGAGCGCCGCCATGATTCCGGCATCCGCCCCCAGCCGGCCTTCTAATTCGGCAAAGGTTATTTCTTTCGTTTCCTGATATCGCGGCGATTGCCGGTCCCAGGTACAAGCAACACTTTGCAAATAGGGATAATCAAAACCCCACACTTCTTTGGCACTGGCTGTCCGTTCCCCGCTGGTAGAGTGAAATACGGCATTAATCGGCTCGCCATTATACGTAAGTATCAGTCCTCGTGTTTGGTCCACCGCCTGGTTGATCTTGCGCCAATACTTGCCGTAATTTGCACCCCATTTGACTCTGAGCCGGGTTTCATCAAGCCAGGCCTGACTGTCTTTATAATCAGTAGTTACGTCGGCACCCGGGTGTTCTGCCGAGCCGGTACCGCCAAAAATTGCCATATGCTTTACGGCATAAGTCCGGGCAGCCACCGCCTGGGCCTTAAGCGCCTCCAGTTCAAATTCGGCCGGCATTTCGGCGGCTATAACCCCTTTTATATAATCCTCCAGGTTCATGGAAACAATTTGATTAATTTCGTGCATATACACTTTAATCGTAATATCTTCCCCCCGGTAAGCAAAAGGCTGGTTTATGGCCGCCTTTTCCTTATTCCAGTCATACAGCCCCAATACTACCACCGACGGAATAGCGACAACCGACAGGATTACCAATACGATGCCATAAAGCACCACATATCTCACGCTGCTCACCCCTGGCGCCATTTTGCCCTTGTTTTCAGCATTGTCCGGTGACTCACCCGCGCCACCTGAAGCTAAGTCTACTTTAATAATATGCAAACAAGCTTTGAGGTATGAGCAAATACGGAAAACAAAGAGATTGCCACGCTGTGTCCGCCGCGACAAAGGCGTAAGGCCCCTCCGTTCAGGGTGAACATAGGCGAAGCAATCTCCAATTTACGGGAAGCTGCACACTGTATTTAGGCCGGAAGAATATCATCCATGGGCCAAAGTAAGATTAGCAAGGTTTCTCTTACATGATTATTTTAATGCACATCGCCGTACAATCATCTCGCAGGACACCGATGCCTGCCGCATTTCTAACACCTTCTACCACTTCATCAAAGGCAGCGTTTACCGGCAGACTGCCCGCTTCTACAAACTGGTCGGCAATGCCGTCACTGTAGAAACAAATAATGTCCCCTGCGGCTATCGGCATGGTCAGGACTTCAAATTCCGGCTGATCGGATAACCCTAAAAATGAGCCGAAGGTTTTGAGCCGGCCTTTGACCAAAGCCGAGCTGATGAAAAATTCCGTAATGCCTGCCGCTATATAGCTGAGTTCCTGGCGTTTAAAATCCAGTTGAAAGCAGCACGCCGCCACCATGGTATCGTCTCTGAGATATGAACCTATTCGCTTATTTAGCTCAACCATGCCTTCGGCTAACGAGAAGCCGGCATGCAAATTTTCCTGAATCATCACATTGATTGCCGCCGTCTGCAGCGCTGATGCCGCACCATGGCCGGTAACATCGATGATATAGCCAAAAAGAATGTCGCCTTTTTCCAGCCAGTGATACCCGCAGAAGTCCCCGCTGACATGCATGCTGGGCTCATAAATTATCCTTAAGGCTAGACGCTCCTGCTCGATATCCGGCGGTAGCATGGACCGCTGCTCCTTGCCTGCCTTCATCAGTTCAGCGTGCAAACTCTCGCGCAGTTTTTGCTCCCGCTCGGTTATTTCCTCCAGCGCCTTGGTCCGTTCCGCAACCTTCTGCTCTAAGCCTTCCACCAGGCCGGTAATTTGCTGGGCCATCGCATTGAAAGAGCGTGCCAGCTGTCCAAGTTCATCCTGCCTGTCCGTATCCGGCACCGCCTGCAATCGTCCTTCGGCAAGTTCGTGAGCTGCCGAGTTAAGCCTGAGTATCGGGCGCGCTATCCACCCGGCTGTCCAAACCGCCATAAAGGAGGCACCAATTACCGCAAGTATTGTTATTACCACAGTCCAGGTGACTGTCCTTTTCATATCTCCGAGAAAATCATCATTTGCCAGGACCACATAGATGTTCCAATTGATTCCGCTCGCCTGGAACCCTTTCACGCCTACCAGGAAGGAACGGTTATCATACTCAATCTCGCGTGATTCGCCCCCGCTTTCACTCGCTAAGGACTGCACGGCTGTCCTCAGCACCGGGTTTCTGGCCTCACTGGCCTGGACCCGGCTAACCTGACCGTCCTTTTCCACAAAAAGCGCATTCGATGTTGATGTGGCAACCAGCAATCCTTCGGCATCGGTGATAAAGATCTGTCCGGAGGTGCCTACCGGTATTTCCCTCAGAACATCTCCCACCCAGGACAAAAGATAATCCACACCGAAGACGCCAACCACCTTCCCACCGGCATCAAATACAGGATGAGCGGCAGTAACGGTCGGCTCATGAAACACGAAATGCCGGTATACGCCGCTAAAGGTCGGTCTGCCAAGCTTTGCCGCACCTTCGTACCAGGGCCGGGTCCGCGCATCAAACCGCTGGAAAATTTCCTCACGGTCAACGGCGTCACCCTGCGGTGAAACAGAATAATACCAGGAATCCCCGCCGGTCTCCCGGTTGTTCCGCACCACCTGGATTTCACCGGTGGCTTTGCGCCGGGCACCGTAAAACGCGCCGTCATGCAGGCCGGCAAATGTCATGGCCGCACCCGGGAAAGCCCGGATATGGCTGGTGAAATACCGTTCCCTGGCAGTTGTATCAGCTAAATCCAGTATCCCGACGCGCCAGGCGTCGACATTCAGGCGGTTAAGCTTCACCGGTTCTTCCATATAACGGCTTAGCTGTTCGTAAACCCGTTCCAGAACTTCGCGCTGCATTTCTTTAAGAACGGCATTTACAGCCTGTTGGCCGCCATAGACGCAAATGCCTGCTATCAGCCCGAACAGCACCATAAACTGGAACACAAAAGCAACCGAGAACACCTTTTGCAGCGAAAGTTTTGCCGCCATATTCCGCAAAACCGTCTCTAGCGTGCCGGCTGCCTGCTTTTCTCCCGAATTATCTCCCGCGCGCATTCATAACACCTTCTATACTGAGATTGGATCTTTACGAATTCATCCGGCTTTTTCCCGAAGCCGCTTGACCATCATGATTTCTCTGCCATTTCGGCTGTAGCATACTTTGTCAAAAATGGCGTCAATCAACAGAAGCCCCCGCTGAGACTCCTTGTCCACCACCGTCTCAAAGGGGTCTCCCCTGATGGTCCGGATAGCTGTCAGTAACTGGTTGCCAGAAAACCCGCCCTGTTGGTGTTTTATCCGGATAATTATGATTTTACCTTTGATAATGACCAATTTGACCAATATTGGCTGTACCGGATTATTCAATGCCTGCGAATGGGCAATCGCATTATTCAGCGCTTCGTTGAAGCCGACATACAGCAACCCGGCATCGCTTTCCCCCAGCACTTCGCGAACCTGTTCCCGAAATGCCGGTATTTGCTCTTTGTCATATATTTTGAACCGGGTAATAAAGGTTTGTAGTTTCGCACCTTGATGAAATAATCCAGACAAATTGTCATCCCCTTTTTGAACCGTTCGCCGGTTATGTGTAAAGGTAGGCAATGGTTGTCATAAAGCCGCTCTACTGCCTAATATCGAAAACCCTAATCAGCCTCGAGAAAGATGGCAGTCACCGCAATCAGAGTCATCAGCTTGGTAAAAATTTTCATATCCCTAAGTACATTCATAATACCCCTCCTCCACACAGCCCATAATATTACTATATATTGTAAGAAATCTTGTCAGCATGCTCAGTTGCCAACATGAAACACATATTTTTTGGCGCGAAACGCAACAATTTTGCAAATGTATATAGGAAATCTAATTAACTGTCATTATATAGGGCTGTACCATAATTATCTAGTACCCATGAAGATAAAAATAAAGCGCCAGAACAGGTTTATTTTATCTTCACGCGATACCGCCCAGTGATCAAGCCTGGAAAGATATAAAGAAAAATAAAGTAAGGCGGCCGGGCGTGAGCGCGGCCGCCTTACTTTATTGCTTTCTGGCATTATAATTAATTAGTTCAGTTAACCGACACGTTCAATATCTGCACCAATACCACGGAATTTCTCTACCAAATTGTCATAACCGCGATCAATATGGTGAATATAGCTGATCTCAGTTTGACCTTCGGCCACCAGTCCGGCTAATACCATAGCTGCACCGGCCCTAAGATCGGTGGCTTTCACCTGGCAGCCGGTAAGCTTGGCCACCCCTTCCACCACGGCGCTGCGTCCGTCAATTTTGATCGAGGCACCCATGCGCTTGAGTTCATCAACATGCATAAACCGGTTTTCAAATACTGTTTCAGTAACTATGCTGGTACCCTGGGCAATGGTCATAAGGGCCATAAGCTGGGCCTGCATATCGGTCGGAAAACCGGGATAGGGCAGAGTTTTAATATCCACAGACCGGATCATACCGGTTCCGCGTACTCTGACACCATTGATATCTTCTTCAATAACAACGCCGGCTTCCTTTAGCTTGGCGATAACCGGTTTTAAGTGCTCTATCAGGGCATTTTCCACATAAACATCGCCACCGGTCATGGCGGCAGCCACCATGTAAGTGCCGGCCTCAATTCTGTCAGGGATGACTGCGTGGCAAGCCCCTTTCAGTTCGCTTACGCCTTCAATCCGGATTAGATTAGTACCGGCGCCGCGGATGTTAGCCCCCATGTGATTAAGCATATTGGCTAAATCAACAATTTCAGGCTCTTCGGCCGGGTTTTCGATAATGGTCTGGCCTTTTGCCATACTGGCTGCCATCATGATATTTTCAGTAGCGCCGACACTGGGAAAATCCAGGTAAATTCTTGCGCCTGTCAGTCCCTGCGGTGCTCTGGCTTCAATGAAGCCATGGCCGGTAATGATTTCAGCCCCTAAAGCCTCAAAGCCTTTAAGATGCAAATCAATAGGCCTGGTACCAATGGCACAGCCGCCAGGCAGCGAAATTTTCGCGCATCCTTCGCGCGCCAGGAGCGGTCCCATGACTAAAAAAGATGCCCGCATTTTGCGTACAAGCTCATAAGGAGCCTCAAGGGCCGTTATTTTCGTGCAATCGATATATAGCGTACCTGGTTCGATTCTTACCGACGCGCCTAAATGCTCAAGCACTTCAGCAATTGTGCGGACATCCTCCAGATCCGGTATGTCTTCTAACGTGCTGGGAGTTGTCCCCAACAATGTTGCCGCAATGACCGGCAGCACAGCATTCTTGGCTCCACTGACTCTGACTGTGCCAAAAAGACGCCTGCCTCCACGAACAATTAATTTTTCCACAAGATTTCCTCCCACCACAGCGGTAAGTACATTTTTCCTAGACTAGTTTATCATTACCGTAGTAGCTAAGCAAGAGCCCGAGTCCAAAAATTACATTTAACTGCAAATGTCATCTTTATTTTTTCCAGTATTTAGGCAGGTTATCCATGTAAATTATGGTGAAATAAAAAAATGAGATTGCTTCCATCTGCCGGCAGGCATGATGAAGCAATCTCATTTTATTTATTTACTTCCGGCAACCCTTAGACGGGTCATAGCACGTCTCAGAGCCATTTCAGCCCGTTCGACATCTACATCCTGGCCGCCTTTTAAGCGGGATTCAGCCCGCTCTTTTGCAGCTTCCGCCCGTTTAATATCGATTTCTTCCGGTAATTCCGCACAAGTAGCCAAAATGGTTACTTTCTCAGGACGGACTTCGATGAAGCCGCCGCATACAGACAGCTGCTGCTCACCTTCCTCGTTCTTTATCCGCAGCGGCCAAACAGTAAGGCCGGCAATGAGCGGGGCATGTCCGGGAAGAATACCCAGATCACCGTCTGTGGCTCTGGCAATAACCATAGTAACGTCTTCGGAATAAACCATCCGATCAGGAGTAACAATATCCAGCCGCATCTTATTGGCCATATATTATTCCCCCTTCATCTTTTGAGCCTTTTCCACTGCCTCGTCAATAGTTCCTACCATATAAAAGGCCGTTTCCGGCAGATCATCATACTTACCGCTGATAATTTCCTTGAAGCCGCGAATGGTTTCTTTGAGCGGCACATATTTACCGGGGGTGCCGGTAAAGGCTTCCGCTACGAAGAACGGCTGGCTCAGGAATCTTTGAATCTTCCGCGCCCGGGAAACTGTCAGTTTATCTTCATCAGATAATTCTTCCATACCCAGGATAGCGATGATATCCTGCAGCTCTTTATAGCGCTGCAGAACTTCCTGCACACCGCGGGCCACTTGATAATGGTCTTCGCCTAACACATTGGGGTCCATAATCCGGGACGTAGAGTCCAGTGGGTCAACCGCCGGATAAATGCCAAGCTCGGCAATCTGGCGGGATAATACCGTGGTGGCATCCAAGTGAGCGAAGGTGGCTGCCGGAGCCGGGTCAGTCAAGTCATCGGCAGGCACATATACGGCCTGAACCGAGGTGATTGAACCCTTTTTCGTGGAGGTAATCCGTTCCTGCAGGGCGCCAACGTCGGTGCTCAGCGTCGGCTGATAACCTACCGCGGACGGCATCCGGCCTAAGAGTGCCGAAACCTCGGAACCGGCCTGGATGAAACGGAAGATGTTGTCAACAAACAGGAGCACGTCCTGACCGCCGACATCACGGAAATATTCGGCCATTGTCAGGCCGGTAAGCCCTACACGCATACGCGCTCCGGGCGGTTCATTCATCTGACCGTAAACCAGCGCCGTCTTGTCGATAACGCCTGATTCAATCATTTCGTTCCACAAATCATTGCCCTCACGGGTACGTTCGCCTACACCGGCAAATACCGAGTAGCCGCCATGCTCTGTGGCTATATTACGGATAAGTTCCATAATTAATACCGTCTTGCCAACACCGGCGCCGCCAAACAGGCCGATTTTGCCGCCAAGCGCGTAAGGGGCAATGAGGTCAACAACTTTAATGCCTGTTTCCAGGATCTGAGTGGTTGTTGCCTGGTCTTCAAAAGCAGGAGCCGGACGATGGATAGGCCAAAATTCGTCGGCATTCACCGCCTCAGCATTGTTGTCAACTGTTTGTCCAAGTACATTAAATACCCGGCCCAGTGTACCTTTGCCGACAGGAATTTTAATAGGCTCCCCGGTATCAACTGCCTTCATGCCGCGAGTCAGGCCATCAGTGGAAGACATGGCAACGCAGCGAACGGTGTTATCACCAAGATGCTGCATTACTTCAGCAGTCAGCTTAACAGTAACGTCGCCGACTGTTTCATCAACCGTAACAGCATTATAAATGGCAGGCAGTTTTTCCGGGGGAAACTCGACGTCAATAACAGGACCGATAACTTGAATAATTCTACCGATATTCACGGGGTTCCCCCTCCTTAACTTCTTCAACCCTTCTACTTAAGTGCCTCGGCCCCGCCCACAATCTCGTTGATTTCACTGGTAATCGTGGCCTGGCGTACTTTGTTGTAGTTTAAGGTCAGTTTGGAAATGAGTTCTTGCGCGTTATCTGTGGCTGAGCCCATGGCCGTCATCCTGGAGCCCAGTTCACTGGCAGACGACTGTAACAGTGCGCCATAAATGACGGTTTCCAGATAGCGTGGCAGCAAGAGGCTCAATACTTCACCGGCTGATGGCTCAAATATATACTCGGTCTGAGGAGTTTCTTCCCCATCGCCGGTTCCGGTTACCGGCAACAGTTTGATGGTTGTCGGTTTCTGGTTAACAGGCGAATAAAAGTGAGTATAGGTCAGGTAAATTTCATCATACTCCCCTGACTCAAACTTATCAGCCATCAGTTCTGCCAGCATTACGGCATCCTGGTAGGACGGCTTTTCCGAAAAACCGAAATATTCGCCATCAATTTTATAGCCGCGCCGTTTGAAATAGTCACGGGCTTTGCGCCCGACAGTAACTAATCTGGCATTATCTTTGCCGCTAATCTGCGGCAAAACCTCTTTCACCAGGTTGGACGAATACGCTCCGGCCAGACCTTTATCGGCACTAAGCACAAGATAACCTACCTGTTTCACTTCCCGCACTTCTAAAAGCGGATGGGAAGCGTCGCCGGCATTGGCTGTCACACTGGCCAATACTTCTCTGATCTTATCAGTATATGGCCTGCTGGCAATAGCCCGTTCCTGTGCCCGGCGAAGCCTGGCAGCAGCCACCATCTTCATGGCCTTGGTGATTTGCTGGATATTCTTTACACTTTTAATGCGGCGGCGGATATCTCTGGCGTTAGCCATATATTATCACCTCGCCGCTTCAACTTTAACAAAAGTATCTTTAAATTCTTTGATTGCTTTTTTGAGGGCCGCCTCAGTTTCGCTGTCAAGGTTCTTCTTATCTCTGATGGTTTTGGCCACTTCGGCGTAATTGCTGCGCATGAATTTAAGCAAATCCTGCTCAAACTTGGTTACATCCTCAATGGGCACATCATCAAGATAGCCGTTGATGCCTGTAAAAATAACCATAACCTGTTCTTCTACCGCCATAGGTATATATTGTGGCTGTTTCAGGATTTCCATCATCCGCTGACCACGGTCAAGCTGCGCTTTGGTAGCTTTGTCCAGGTCGGAACCGAACTGGGCAAAGGCCGCCAATTCACGGTATTGTGCCAGGTCCAGACGCAGACGGCCTGCAACCTGCTTCATGGCCTTGATTTGAGCCGAACCACCTACGCGGGATACCGACAGACCGGCATTAATCGCCGGACGGATACCGGAGTAGAACAGTTCGCTCTCCAGGAATATCTGACCATCTGTAATGGAAATTACGTTGGTAGGAATATAGGCGGAAACGTCGCCGGCCAGTGTTTCAATTACAGGCAATGCGGTAATGGACCCGCCGCCCAGTTCGCTTGAAAGCTTGGCTGCACGCTCTAAGAGGCGGGAGTGTAAATAAAATACGTCGCCCGGATACGCTTCGCGTCCGGGAGGACGGCGGAGCAAAAGCGACATGGCACGATAGGCTACCGCATGTTTGGATAAATCATCATACACGCAGAGCACGGCGCCGCCTTTATACATAAAATACTCACCCATGGAAACACCGGCATAAGGTGCCAGATATTGCAGCGGCGCGCTGTCAGAAGCAGTCGCGGCAACAACTATGGTATACTCCATAGCGCCGGCTTCTTCCAGGGTCTTAACGACACGGGCCACGGTGGAGGCTTTTTGGCCAATTGCGACATAAATACAAATTACGCCCTGACCTTTTTGGTTGATAATGGTGTCAATAGAAATAGCTGTTTTACCGGTACCACGGTCGCCGATAATCAGTTCGCGCTGGCCGCGGCCGATAGGAACCATGGAGTCGATGGCTTTAATGCCTGTTTGCAGCGGTTCTTTAACCGACTGCCTGGCGGCAATGCCAGGTGCGGCATATTCAACCGGACGGTGTTCAGTGGTAACAATCGGTCCTTTGCCGTCAATCGGCTGACCCAGTGCATTGACAACACGGCCAACCATGGCTTCGCCTACAGGAACCTGCATGATGCGCCCTGTGCGGCGTACTGTGTCGCCTTCTTTGATTTCAATTTCGCCGCCCAATAATACGGCGCCGACATTATCTTCTTCCAGGTTTAGAACCATACCAAATACTTCGTGCGGAAATTCTAATAATTCGCCGGCCATAGCCTTTTCCAGGCCGTGAATCCGGGCGATACCGTCGCCTACTTCGATAACAGTGCCAACATCATCAACATTGAGGTCTACCTGATACTGCTCAATCTGTTGCTTGATGATAGCCGTTATTTCTTCTGGCCTCATTTTCATACCTTGTATGTCACCCCAATCATAAAGTCTACAGCAAGACGGCTCAAACTGCCTTATACTAAAAATACTGAGACTACACAGCAGCAGTGGCTTGGTTAGTCAAAAGCGCAGCTTTGAGCGCTTTTAGCTGACGGGCTACGCTGCCGTCAATCAGTTTGTCGCCAATTTTGACAACAACACCGCCGATCAATTCCTGATCGATAGTTGTCTTAATCACGATATTTTTACCGGTAACCTGGCTTAGTTTTGCTGCCAGGGCCTGACGCTGTTCTTCACTCAGCTCTTTGGCGGTAAAGACCTCGGCTTCGGCAATATTTCTGGCATCATTGGCCAGACGTATGTACTCGTGAATAATAGCCGGTAAAGCCGGCTCACGCCGTTTGTCAACTAAGAGCAGCAAGAAATTACGGACAAAAACGTCCAAATCCTCGGCAAAAATCCGGTTGATTGTTTCTTTTTTTGCTGGTGCAGGCACTAATGGATGGTACATTAAAGTAGCCAACTCTTCATGTCCGGCAATTGTGGCTTCAACCAGTTTAAGCTGTTGTTCCACTGTATCCAGCGCAGCTTTTTCAGTGGCAATTTCATAAATGGCCTGCGCATAGGTAAGAGCTAACTGATTGGTTAGCATGGCAAACCACCAATTTTCTTGCCATCCAAATTGTTAATGAAATCATCAACAATTTTAGCATTGGCTGTGTCATTCATATTTTGAGCAATAATTTTGGAAGCCGCGGCAACAGCCAATGTCACCACTTCGCCTTTAAGCTCGGCAACAGCGCGCTCACGCTCCCGGGCAATTTCCTCCTGGGTGGCTTTTAACAGCCGTGCGCTTTCTTCACGGGCTTCCTTAAGGATTTCGTCTTTGGTTTGTTCAGCCAGCTTGGCAGCCTTATCAACAATAGTTTGCGCCTGTACACGGGCTTCGGTCAATTGGGCAAGATATTCCTGCTTGAGTTTTTCAGCAGCTTGCTTTTCCTGTTCAGCCGTTGCCAGGCTATCTGCGATTTTGGCCTGCCGGTCAGCCAGCGCCTTCATTAGCGGTTTATATGCCACTTTTGTTAAAATAGCCACAAGTATAAGAAAATTTATAATTTGCGCTATAAGCGTCGCATTCAAATCAACCAACTGAGGGCCCCTCCTCTTTCCGGCGTATAAGGGGAACAAAAGGCAGAAGGCATAGTCCGTTCTGCCAGTTGCCCGATAACGCTTAGATTACTTAATAAATGGATTGGCAAATACCAGTACGATAGCAATAACGGCAGCAATAATAGGAATAGACTCGATCAAACCTACTGAGATAAGCATGTTTACGAGAATAGTTCCCTTAGCTTCCGGTTGTCTTGCCATCCCCTCAATAGCTTTGGCAGTAACTGCACCGTCACCGATACCAGCACCAATAGCGGCAAGGCCGATAGCCAAACCCGCTCCAATAGCAGAGGCTGCAATAATAATAGCTTGTTCCACAAAAAACTCCTCCTTATTCTTTGTTCAATATGAGTATTTCTGAGTAAGTAATTTTAATGGTGTCCATCCTGTAATGAGTTGGACAAATACGACATGGACAGCATGGTAAAAATAAACGCCTGTACAACGCCGACAAACACACTGAAAGCCAACCATGCTGTTGGAATAACATACGGTACGAGCATTCCCAAAATGATGAGCAATATCTCACCAGCCAGAATGTTGCCGAATAAACGGAAGGATAAGGTAATCGGCTTAGCCACTTCTTCAATAATGTTGATAATAACAAAGGGGATGTAAGGTTCAAAAAAATGTTTAAGATACCTGACAGGACCTTTGTTTACAGCCCCGAGAATATGTACCATAACAACAATCATCAGCGCTAGGCCCAGTGTGGTGTTAATGTCATTGGTCGGCGAGGTAAACCCAGGTACCAGACCCAATTCATTACCAACAAGCAGGAACAAAAACAGCGTGATAATAAGTGGTGCTAATTTTCTCCCCTTGGGCCCCATGGTATTATCAATCTGATCTAACAAAGCAGTAACTGCCATCTCCAGGAAGTTTTGCCAGCCGCGGGGAATAATTTCTACCCGGCGGGTGGCAACTATTGCCAGAGCAATGACAATCGCCATGGTTAGCCATGTCATGTATAAGGTGTCGAGATTGAACGTCAGTCCGGCAAAATGTGCCAGCTTATGTCCCATCTCATGGCCTCCTCCACCATGTCCCATACTTTCATTTTCACTCCCTTCCTGAATTATTTTGCTTGCCGAAATTTGCTATAAGTCCGCAAACCACGATATACACGGCATTTATCAGTAATACTATATGAAGTGAGAATAAACCCACTACTGCCGCCAAAAAATCAATACCGGGTACTTGGACTGATAAGACAAGTATGGCTATGATAAACCCCAAGCGTATTAGCCACCCTGCCCGCATAGAAGCCAGCGCCTGGCCGGGTGGTAATTCAGCGCTCTGTTTTACCCGGCGGCACATCAGCAGAAAATAGATTACACTGCTTGTCCAACCGGTCAACAGGCCGGGTATCACAAAAGTTTGGCCTGCCGCTAACGCACTCAGGGTCATAAACAACCCCAGTGCCACTAACTGCAGTAACGTCCGCCGTACTTGAACGACGTAGTTGTCAGCAAAACCTGCTTTAAACACTATAACATCCTTTATCACTTAACAATTTTTTTGTAGGTAGACCACAGCCCGCCCGCCATGCCAAAGACAATACCTGACACGGTAAACCAGGGAAAGGTGTTGAAATACTTGTCAGCCCATTTGCCGCAGAACAGCCCTACTGCTACCATGGCAGCCATATTAAGACCAATCGTTCCCACCAGGCTCAGAGCCGCCCACATCCCATCCTGTTTTTTCGGCATATCTGCACCTCTTGTTAAGCCAAACGCAAATTTCTACAAATTTCTACAAATTAACGCAGCTCAACTTTATAGCCTATTCTCCATCATCCTCTGAAATTCCTGCTGATTACAGAAAAGAATAAAAATTTGGCCATATTTACACTAAATGTAAACTTTGGTAGTTTTATAGGCATACTTCGAATTCACCGGGGCGGCTGGCAGTCAGCCCATATTTGTGTAAAATGGCTGCCACAATGCGGCTGGAAGCCATGCCATCCCCGTAAGGATTGACGGCATTGGCCATACGCCGGTATTCTGCTTTGTTAACAAGTAATTCCTTGGTCTCTTTATATACAAGCTCCCGGTCTGTGCCGATGAGTTTAACCGTACCGGCGGTTACCGCTTCAGGCCGTTCGGTGGTATCACGCAAAACCAGCACCGGTTTACCAAGGGCCGGCGCTTCTTCCTGAATCCCGCCCGAATCGGTCAGCACCAGGTAAGACCTGGCCATGAGATTGGCAAAGGGCTGGTAGTCCAGCGGATCAATCAGGTGAACACGCGGGGCTGAGCCCAATTCTTCCTGCACCACCTGCCGGACTAACGGATTCTTATGTACCGGAAAAACAATCTCAACATCGGTAAAGGCGGTAACAATATCCCTTAACGCCTGATATACATGGCGCATAGGCTCGCCTAAATTTTCACGGCGGTGGGTTGTAACCAGGATAACTTTACGGTTAGCATAATCAATCCCCTGCAATAATATATCGGTAAATTGGTAGGCTGGGTCCACAGTAGCTTTTAATGCATCAATTACCGTGTTGCCTGTCACCAAAATGCTTTCACCGGCGATATTTTCCCTGAGCAGATTTTGCCTGGCCGTAGCTGTCGGGGCAAAATGGACATCGGTAAAGGACCCTGTCAGCTTGCGGTTCATTTCCTCAGGAAAGGGTGAGTATTTGTCGCCGGTACGCAGTCCGGCTTCCACATGGCCAATCGGGATCTGGTGATAAAAAGCAGCCAGCCCACCGGCAAAAGTGGTGGTGGTATCGCCATGAACCAGCACCATATCAGGCTTTTCTGCAGCAAACACCTGATTGAGTCCCTGCATGGCCCGGCAGGTAATGTCAAACAGCGTCTGCCCCTGACTCATAATATCAAGATCATGATCAGGCGTAATGGCAAACAGCCGCAGCACCTGGTCAAGCATTTCCCGGTGCTGGGCGGTTACCGTCACAACCGGGGTTATGTATTCAGGATGCTTGGCCAGTTCCAGAACAACAGGCGCCATTTTTATAGCTTCAGGCCGGGTGCCGAAAACCGTCATAACTTTAATACGGGACATGTATATTGCTCCTTCCGCAACAATAAGTGCGCACTTTCACTTTCTACCTTTATAAACACAAGGCGGGCACCAAATGCCCGCCTTGCCATTGTGTGAAATACGGTATGAGGTCTGTGCTGAAAATTAATGACTCTTAAGCGAATCAGTGCTTTTCAGGACACCGTCATTATTATTTAATACACCAATTTTCTTGGCGCCAAAAAAGGCCACTAAAATGATAGCAAGCAAAATTAAGGCAGCATATACTTTACTTACCTCCGTCAGGGCAATCGCGCTTATCCCCAGACAGCCACTGATTACATACATCAGCAAAACAGCCTGTTTTTGGCTTAGCCCCATGGCCAGCAGCCGGTGATGCAAATGACCTTTGTCCGGTTTAAAAATCGGCCGGCCGCTCATATACCGGCGGATAATGGCAAACGCCGTATCCATGATTGGCAGCCCTAAGGCGATAATGGGTACAAATAACGCAATGGTGGCAGCACTTTTAACCGTTCCCAGCACAGAAACAGCCGCCAGCATGTACCCTAAAAACATACTGCCGGTATCACCCATGAAGATTTTCGCCGGATTAAAATTATGCTGTAAGAAACCAAGCGCACTGCCGGCCAGCGCTGCCGTCAAAATAGCCACCGTCCAAAAGTTCTGCTCCAGTGCCACCAACAGAATGGTAATCGAGGCAATGGTAGATACCCCGGCTGCCAGTCCGTCCAGACCGTCAATCAGGTTTACCGTGTTTGTCAGGCTGACTACCCACAAAATAGTAAGCGGGATAGATAAATAATTGACATAAATCATTTCACCAAACGGATTTGTCAGCCATTCAATGCGGATGTCAAATAAAATAAGGACAATGGCGGCCGCAATCTGTCCCAGCAATTTGACTTTTGCCGACAACTGTTTCAGGTCGTCGATAATGCCAACAGCCAAAATGACGGTACCGCCCAGCAGCAAGCCCAGAATTTCATGATTGACATGCATGCTTGACAGCACGGCCAGCACAAAGCCAAAATATATTGCCAACCCGCCCATGCGGGGAATCGGGCTGGTATGCACTTTACGGGCATCCGGAGCATCAAGCGCACCGGCTTTAATGGCCAAATCTTTAACACGCGGCGTGATAAAGTAAGCTGCAGCCAAGGCAACAGTAAAAGCCACTATATAGGTTTGCATATTATAACACCTCTTTTTCTACGCAACACTCATTTTACCTTACTTGTGCAAAAGTTGTCAATCTGCAGCAAGCAGGCAATTCGTCCCGTATTCCTATTATTTTCACTACCAATAACAATATGCATGAAATACACTCACTATACCTTAATTTAGCTCAGCCGGATACCGTCCTGGAACGGCTGCCATTTAGCAATAACCCCGCCGCTGCAGCTTGTTCACATGTCCGGCAACCAATTCAGCAATATTTACGGCATACCGTCCGGCCAAAATATACATCATCGTAAAACAGCATTGCGCAATATCCAATAATTCCAAAGCCGCTCCCCGGTTGACTTCGTCAGGATCAAGCCGGGCCTGTTCGCCGGATGCTCCGGCATGCTTGCCCAGAAACTGGGTCAGTTCGCCTATTTCCTCCTGAATCTTGCACACAGTAGTCAATAAGGTAACATTATCAAGCCTCAGGTGCGGGAGGCTGATATATTTATAGTTGCCATCCTGCCGGTTTGGGGTTGTGGTAATGCGGTAATTTTGACTGGTATCATAAGCATAACCTTTATCTGCCAGTTTGGCGAGGTGTTCACCAATCAGACTGTCGGCGTCAATGCCGAAGGAATCCTCCATAACAAAAATCATGGTAACACAGGTCTGAGCCACATCCAGGAGTTCTTCCTTGACATCGGCAAGCAGGGCAATGGCCTCAGTCTGTTCTTTCAATTCAGCCGGGCTCAGTTTTTCCCAAGGCATAAAATTCAGTACCGCCCGGGCTAATTCCCCCGCCTCTTCCATGGCTTTCAGCAGCGTGGAATCAAGGGTGGGAGTGAGATATCTCAGTTTAGGTAAATAAATGGCTTCCAGCATGCAAAAACTCCTCTGTAAAAAAGCTGGTTGAGTATTGGGAAACCCAGATACCAAACCAGCTCTATAGTTAAGAAAAATACGGCTTGCGCCAGGAACGGCAAATAGCTGCCAACAGCAAAAAAAGTGATCCTGGCAATCATTTAATTGCCAAATGATTATATTCGCCAAGCTTGCCATAAATCCTTCTTAACTTTATCATAAACCGGAATTTTCTGTCAGATAAGAAAGCGCCAACGTGATTCTTTTGCTTTAGTCCTAGTCAATAATCGAATACAAGGGAAGGGTCTTACTTTTGGCATTGCCCCATAAGCAGAGAACCAAGTTATTAGGAGCAATGCGACGCTAGAACTTGTGTGAATCGCTTAGTTCCAAGCGGAGCGCGGAACTTCCTTTAGCCATGTTCTAGGCCTGAAGCCTCCAAAAGCTGAAAAGCCGGGCAGTATTCCTAAAATCCGTAAACTCGCTTACGCTCAAACAGTACGGATTTCTTAACGGAATACCGCCCGGCTTTTCTCCTGCGGAACGCTTTTTTTTCCGGCAATGGCCGGGTAGGTTACGGGGGTTACGGGGGGTACGGGGTACGAAGAAGCCCCAGCGACGCGGCGTTGGATGACGGTGTTTTGTGCCGGGTCTGTGTTGGCACACAGAGCTTATGTATTCTGGCAGCTTTAAAAAAACTGCCTAACACTCCAGACAGAGTATTAGGCAGTTATATTATTCACTTAGGTAAAACAAACATATTCGATTCCGGCTTCGGCAATTAATTGCTCGGCCAGTTTATCCGGATAACTGTACTGGTAAACGATACGTTTGATACCAGCGTTTATTAGAATCTTGGTACAGGCTGAACAAGGCTGATGGGTGGAATAAATGGTGGCATCACGAATGGATACCCCGTACATGGCTGCCTGAACGACAGCGCTTTGTTCGGCATGAAGCCCCCGGCACAATTCCTGACGTTCGCCGGACGGTACCTGATTGTTCGCGCGAATACAGCCGGTTTCGCCACAGTGGGTCAAACCGCAGGGTGCACCATTATAGCCTGAACTTAAAAGCCGTTGCTCCTTGACAATAACAGCGCCGATTTGCCGGCGAAGACAGGTTGAACGGGTAGCAACCACCTTGGTAATATCCATGAAATATTCATCCCACGATGGCCGGTCAAGCCCTTTGTTGTCATTCATACTATTCCCCCTTGACCAAACGGTGTATTACCAATGTATGCACAGCCCAGGTACACAGTGATTTATCGAAACAGATAATTTTCTTCCAATTACTTTGTGCCGAAAATCCGGTCACCGGCATCTCCCAAACCGGGCACAATATAGCCACGTTCATTCAGATGGCTGTCGACAGCGGCAACATACACCTCTACATCCGGATGGTGTGCGTTCATCACGGCAACACCTTCCGGTGCCGCTACCAGACACATTAATTTAATCTGTTTGGCACCTTTGGCTTTCAGCATCTCAATGGCCGCCACCGCCGAGCCGCCGGTCGCCAGCATGGGATCAACAACAATCAATTCACGTTCTGCCACATCGGTAGGCAGTTTGCAAAAATACTCGACAGGCTTCAAGGTCTCATGATCACGATATACCCCGATATGTCCCACCTTGGCGGCAGGAATCAGTTTGACGATACCGTTTACCATCCCCAAACCGGCGCGCAAAATGGGCACTATGGCAATTTTTTTGCCTGACAGCATCTTGCAGGTGCAGGTGGTAAGCGGCGTTTCTACCTGCGTTTCTTCCAGGGGCAGATTCCGGGTCAGTTCAAAAGCCATAAGTGTTGAGATTTCTTCCAAAAGCTCGCGAAACTCTTTGGTTCCGGTTTTAACATCACGAACAAGTGACAATTTATGCTGAATCAAGGGATGGTCGATTATTTTTACTTGCATGCATTCATCTCCTCATACTTCATATGTTATGCCCAAAGCAACAGCCTTTTAAGCATACAACGGATATTTGCGGCACAGCTGGGCCACCATGGAGCGGGCCTTATCCCGGGCAGCGCCGTCCTCCAGCTTAGTCAGGGTCATGGTGATAATGTCGCCGATTGCCACCATATCCTCTTCAACCATACCGCGCGAAGTGACGGCAGGGACACCTATGCGGATACCGCTGGTAATAAACGGACTGGCCGGGTCGTTGGGAATGGCATTTTTATTGACAGTAACGCCAATCTCATCCAAAAGTTCCTCAGCCTGCTTGCCGGTAATATGCTGCGCGCGCAGGTCAACCAACATCAAATGATTATCCGTACCGCCGGATACCAACGTAAAGCCATTTTGCTTAAGGCGTTCAGCCAGAGCTTGCGCATTTTTGATAATTTGTCCCTGATACAGGCGGAATTCCTCGCTGAGAGCTTCCTTAAAGGATACAGCCTTGGCGGCAATAACATGCATTAACGGGCCGCCCTGGATGCCGGGGAAGATGGCTTTGTCAATGGCCTTGGCATACTGGGACCGGCAAAGGATCATGCCGCCGCGCGGACCGCGCAGGGTTTTGTGGGTGGTTGTAGTAACAATATCCGCATGCGGCACCGGGCTGGGATGATAACCGGCAGCCACCAGACCGGCGATATGCGCCATATCAACCATGAACATGGCACCGGCTTCACGGGCAATTTGTCCCAGGCGGGCAAAGTCAATAATCCGGGAGTAGGCACTGGCACCGGCTACCAGCATTTTCGGCTTGTGTGTCATAGCCAGCTCGGCAACCTGATCATAGTCAATCCGGTGGGTAACCTCATCAACACCATAGGCCACAATATTGAAGTATTGCCCGGAAATATTTACAGGGCTGCCATGGGTCAGATGGCCGCCATGGGCAAGATTCATGCCTAAAATGGTATCGCCAGGCTTCAGAAAGGCAAAATATACAGCGGTGTTGGCCTGCGCTCCCGAATGGGCCTGAACATTTACATGTTCTGCGCCAAATAACTTTTTGGCCCGGTCAATAGCCAGTTTCTCGACAATATCAACATATTCACAGCCGCCATAATACCGGTGCTCAGGGTACCCTTCGGCATATTTATTAGTCAATACTGAGCCTTGCGCCTCCATTACCGCTTTGCTGACAAAGTTCTCTGAGGCAATAAGCTCCAGTTTGGTTTGCTGACGGGTGCGTTCGAGCTCAACGGCTCGTGCTACCTCGGGGTCTACTCCTGCAAGTATTGTCATGTTCTATTCCTCCTCAAATTACATGTAAATATATATTTAAAAGCACATTAACAGAGCTCATAAACAGCGCGTGCCCCGCCAATCAGTTTAGGCCTGGTGCGGGCGGCTGTCAAATAGGCTTGTCCGATATACTTTTGCGTCAGACGTACCGGAATGGCGACTTTTTTAATATGCATGCCAATGAGTGTGCTGCCAATGTCCAGACCGGCCTGAGCCGTAATGCTTTCCACCACCGCCGGATTGTCAAAGGCACGCATCGCCTCGGCGGCCAGTGCACCACCGGCTTTAGGCACCGGAATAACCTGAACCACTTCGAGGTTATGTGTGTCGGCTACAGCCTGTTCAACAACCAGCGCCCGGTTAAGGTGCTCACAACACTGTATGGCCAGCAAAACCTGATACCTGGAGCAAACTTTAAAAAGACTCGACAAAAGTCGAGCAGCTATTACTTCAGAGCCATAGGAGCCGATACGCGCCCCTTGCACCTCACTGGTACTGCAGCCCACTACCAGAATATTCCCTGGTTTTAAACGGGCTGTTTTTATCAGTTCTTCCGCCGCCTGTGTTATCTGGCGTCCAATGGTTGCCAAATCTGTCTCCACAGTTCTTCACTCCCTACACCTTTTCGAGGGCCATTATCTTTTCTACCCGGCAGGCATGCCGGCCGCCGGCAAACGCAGTTTTGAGCCAGACCTCAACAATCATCCGGGCCAGACCGGGACCAATCACCCGTTCACCCAGTGTCAGGATATTGGCATCATTATGTTCACGCGACATTTGCGCGGAAAAGACATCATTACAAAGCGCGGCTCTAATGCCGTTAATTTTATTGGCGGCAATACTTACCCCAATACCTGTGCCACAAACAATAATGCCCCGTTCATATTCACCCTTGGCCACAGCTTCGGCTACCTGCCGGGAAATGTCGGGGTAATCAACCGAGTCCGCCGTATGGGTGCCAAAATCGTCGGCCTCCACACCAAGCTCTGCCAGCAGAGCTTTAAGTTCTTCTTTCAGGCAAAAACCGCCATGATCGCTGCCAATAGCTACCTTCATGCAAGTACACTTCCTATATTTCATATTTAACGTCTTTTCATCTTTTTCCACGCCGATTAATTTTTTCCTGCCAAACCGACAATTTTTACCCAGGCCTGGGTAAGCAGCTGCCGGATTTGCCCGGCACATTCCCGGTATACAGCCTCACTGCCGCCGAAAGGATCGCTTACATCCCTGGTTTCACCGGCAAATTCGGCCAGCGTGTACAGTTTTCCCTCCAGGCCGGCCGCCATCCCGGTCAGTGCCTGTTTATGCGCCGCCGTCATGGTTAGTATTAAATCTGCTGCTGTCAGCAGTGGCAGCGTCAGTTGCCGGGAACAATGGTTGTCCACATTCAGGCCAGCCTGCCGCATGACACTCCGCGCCTGCGCCGAGGCCGGCTGCCGCCCGGCGGCAAGGCCTGCCGATGCAATACTTATGCGGCCGGCCATCCCGGCTTTTTCGGCCATATCGGCGAGAAGAGCGGCCGCCATCGGACTGCGGCAGGTATTGCCTGTACACACAAACAAAATTTTGAACATGGTTCGCTCAACTCCTTTATATTTTGTGTCCGGAAAAAATATCTCATACCTGTTACTCTGCTTTTATACTGGGCGAAAAGCCGCTGACGGAGTTCTTTCAATTACCGGCATCTGAGGCGCGGGCGACTGTTATACAAAGCGCCAGCATCGTAGCATTGTATGATGGTCACCCGCGCCGGGTCTTGTATAGTCGTTATGCTAAACAGCAACTTTTAAATCGTTGACCAGATGATATGTATGCCTAACAGCAGCAGGACCAGGCCACCCAGCAATTCAGCCCTGCTCCCGATATACTGCCCCAGTTTGCGGCCCAGCCCCAAGCCCAGGAGGGCAATGACGAAGATGACCAGACCAAGAATCATACTCAGCTGCAGCAAATCCACATCCATCATCCCCAGGCTGAACCCGGCTGCCAGGGCATCAATACTGACACTGGCGGCCAGCACAAAAAGCGCGCTGCCCCTTAGCGGACTGACCAGTGAAGCCGCTTCCTGCCCACGCACAGTATCCTTAATCATATTAAGACCCAGGCCTGCCAATACCAATGCGCCAATAATGGCGGCAATGTTTTGTACATTAGCTGCCGGCCAGTCAATATGGTAAGCGCCAATGTGCTCCACAACGCCGCCCAGCCAATGGCCAATATGATAACCTGTTAAAATCATAATAATATGGAACAGAGCGAATACAATTGCTGACCGGATAATAATCAGCCGGCGCACTTTGTTCATGCCAAGCGGCACGGCTACGGAAAACAAATCGGTTCCTAAGGCCGCACTCAGGACGAAGAGTTCAAAAACACTCATATTCCCCACCTCCGCCGTAATATATATGTACCGGCAGAAGGCAATATGAAGCATTCCTCAGACTCTCATTCCCGATTTCCAAACTTAATTAGCGGAGAATGCGGTAACCGGCGGCTTTGCGCAGGCGGTTCATCACCGCTAAGCCTAAGCCCTGCTCGGCAATGCCTTCGGCATAAATAACGTCCACCGCCTTATCGTCAAAGCTGCGCAGCACCGTATATAAATTAGCGGCCACAGCGGCGGCGTCAGCCCGTGAACCATAGACCGCAGTCATAACTGCCGGCGGCACACTGTCCGCCAATTCGGCAGATACGATGGCGCCTACCGTTTTACCGGCTGTCAGGGCCTTGTTGATTTCCCCGATTAGCAAACCGGCACTGCGGACAGGTTCGGCTTCAATCAAAGTCAGGGGAGCAGCCGGCGCATAATGAGTATACTTCATGCCGGGAGACTTAGGGACAGTCTTAGCCCCGTCCAACGCGGGATCAACTTCGATATCGCCCAGCACGGCTATCAGCATCTCGTAAGTAATCCCTCCCGGCCTGAGCAGGGTCGGCACCGGCGTGGTACAGTCAATTACGGTGGATTCTACGCCGATGTCACAAGGTCCGGCATCGATCACCGCGGCAATCTTACCTTCAAGATCTGCCAGCACATCCTGCGCTGTGGTCGGGCTTGGCCTGCCGGAGGTATTGGCACTGGGCGCAGCCACCGGGATACCGGCCAAACGGATTAACTCCCTGGCAACAGGCGATGACGGCAAACGCACCGCCACCGTATTCAACCCGCCGGTCACGGCATCAGGCACATGCCCCTGACGCTCAACCACAACAGTAAGCGGGCCCGGCCAATAGCATTCAACCAGCGCCCTGGCACTGGCCGGAACAGCAGCTGCCAGCTCAGCAAGCTTATCCGCGTCAGCAATATGCAAAATCAGCGGATTATCTGCCGGCCGCCCTTTAGCCTGGAAAATGCGTTTTACCGCTGCGGCATCCAGCCCGTTAGCCCCCAGCCCATACACCGTCTCTGTCGGGAACGCCACCAATTCTCCCTGCCTGAGCAGTGCTGCCGCCTCTGCCAGCATGGCAGCATCCGGACAAACGGGGTCAACTCTATAATATTTCGTATACATAATATCTAATCAGCTCCAGCGGATAATAAAATTGCCACAAGTGGCTGCAAGGGGAGGTCCAGTGTAACCCTCAGCCACTCAGTGGCGCAGGCGAAAGACCAGCACGCGGTCAATTCCCGCGTAATCCTTGATAATAGCTTCCAGGTTCAGACCGCTGGCTGCATCGGCCAGCATACCCACCAGGCCGGCTTGCTCAATGCCCACTTCTACGGCAAGGAAACCTGCAGGTTTAAGATACCCGGCAGCCTGAGCCACAATACGCCGGTAAAAATGCAAGCCGTCATTGCCGCCCGCCAGTGCCTGATACGGCTCCTGCCGCACCTCGGCACTCAACCCGGCGATATCGGCATCCGGAATATAGGGAGGGTTTGACAGTATGGCGTCAAACTTTTTCCCGGTGAGCGGTGCAAACAGGTCGCCTTGGCAAAATTCCAAACGGGCGCCGACCTCATGTCTGGCGGCATTTTCCCTGGCAACTGCCAAGGCAGCGGCCGAGACATCCACAGCCATACCGGAGGCGGCCGCCAGTTTGGTCAGCATGCTGACAATGATGGCACCACTGCCTGTCCCCAGATCAGCAACTGCCGGCTCCGGCTTATCTGCCAGCCGGTCAAGAGCGGCCTCCACTAAAATCTCAGTATCAGGACGGGGAATGAGTACTGCCGGACTAACAGCAAAATCCAGCCCCATAAATTCTTTACAGCCCGTAATATAGGCCACCGGCGCCCGCAGCGCCCGCCGTTTGACAGCTTCGCGGAAGGAGGCTAATTCCTCAGGAGTCAGCGGCTGGTCAAAATTAGTGTACAGATACAGTCTGTCCTTGCCTAGGATATGGGAAAGCAGTATCTCGGCATCCAAGCGGGGATTATCAATCCCCTTGGAGCCGAAATACTGCCTAGTCCAATGTAAAATTGAAGATATGGTCCATTGCTCACTCATATTATTCAACGTCTTTCAGTTTATCACTCTGTCCGGCAGTTACCAGCGCCGAAATCATTTCATCCAAATCACCGTTTAACACGAAATCCAGTTTATGCAGCGTTAACCCAATCCGGTGGTCGGTAACCCGGCCTTGCGGGAAGTTATAGGTCCGAATTCGCTCACTGCGGTCACCGGTGCCAACCTGGCTTTTGCGGGTTCCGGCCAGTTCAGCGGCCTGCTCCGCCTCCGCCATCTCCAGGATTTTGGCTCTCAGAACGCGCATAGCTTTATCACGGTTTTTAAGCTGTGATTTTTCGTCCTGGCATTGCACTACCACCCCTGTGGGCAAATGTGTAATCCGCACAGCCGATTCGGTTTTGTTAACATGCTGCCCGCCTGCGCCGCTGGCGCAATAGGTATCAATCCTCAGATCATTCGGATTGATTTCAATATCCACCTCTTCGGCCTCCGGCAACACGGCTACGGTCACGGTGGAGGTATGAATACGGCCGCTCGACTCGGTGGTCGGCACCCGCTGCACCCGGTGCACGCCGCTCTCGTATTTGAGTTTGGAGTAAGCGCCATCTCCCTCAATGGAAAATACCACTTCTTTAAACCCGCCCAGATCCGGGGCATTGGCGTCAAGCATCTCTACCCGCCAGCCCTGGGTTTCCGCATAACGGGTATACATGCGGAACAAATCACCGGCAAACAGCGCCGCTTCATCGCCGCCTGCACCGCCACGAATCTCGACAATGACGTTTTTATCATCATTAGGATCTTTGGGCAGCAAGAGGATTCTGAGTTCCTGTTCCAATGTCACTTTTTTCGCCTTAGCTTCCTCATACTCAGCTTCCACCATTTCATGGAATTCATCATCCAGTTTGTCTTTAAGCATTTCACTGGCATCATCAAGGGCCTGAAGCGTCTTTTTGTATTCACGGAACTTTTCCACGACAGCACTCATCTTGCTGTGGGCTTTGGTCAGTTTCTGCCATTCGCTCATGTCAGCCATAACCGCCGGATCGCTGATCCGGCCTTCCAGTTCCTGAAATTTATCTTCAAGCGCCTGCAGTTTATCACGCATCTGTTTTCACCTCTACATCTTGGTCCGGCCGCACGGCCTGTAAAGCCGCGATGGCAACTTCAATTTGATCGTCACTGGGTTCACGGGTAGTTAATTTTTGCAGCCACAGACCGGGAGTAATCGCACAGGCCACCCATTTGGCCTTGCTCCTGCCGGCAAAACGGATAATCTCATAGGCAATGCCTGCCACCACCGGCAAGAGTACAATCCGGGACAAAATCCGGAGCCAGAGATCAGGCCAGCCCAAAAAGGCAAACATAACAATACTTACCACCATGACAATGAGCAAAAAATTTGTACCGCAGCGCGGATGCAGGCAGCTGTACTTCCGGATGTTTTCCACCGTCAGCTCCTCGCCGGCTTCATAAGCATGGATGGTCTTGTGCTCAGCGCCATGATACTGAAACACGCGCTGAATATCTTTCATTAAAGATATTCCCCAAACATACAGGAAAAATATAACCAGGCGCAATATGCCCTCAAAGGTATTCAACAGCCGGGAGTCTGTTACAGCACTATGGATATATTTGGCCGCATACGTGGGAATGATGACAAAGAGCACGATGGCTAATCCCAGAGAAAATAACATGGTCACGGCAATCTCTTTGTTGGACAAGGTCTCTTCTTCTTCTTCACCGGCAGCCTGGGCCGAAAATGACAAAGCTTTCATGCCATAAATCAACGATTCCGCCAAAGCCACCACACCGCGAATCATGGGTTTCTTCAAAATAGGATAACGGTCGGTAATGGAGGTCAGCCGCTCTTTCTGAACAATAATATTGCCGGACGGTTCGCGAACGGCAGTGGCGATAAACTCCGGACCACGCATCATAACGCCTTCGATTACAGCTTGCCCGCCGACAAAAGGTCTTTTCTCACTCACGCTACCCCGCCCCTTTCTCAATATAATTACAGCAGAGCATGCCTGCCCTGCTGCAGTGTTTCCGATTATGACATCATATAGTGTAACAGCAGAGCATCACTGCTCTGCTGCTTGCTAATTAGCCTTGGCTTTGGCTGCCGTAACGCTTGTTGAATCTTTCTACACGGCCGCCTGCAGCTATTTGACGCTGTTGACCGGTATAGAACGGATGGCATTTTGAGCATACATCTACACGCAGTTCTTTTTTAACCGAACCGGTCATGAATGTATTGCCACAGCCGCAGACTACTTTGGCTTCACCGAATTTGGGATGAATTTTTTCTTGCATATCTTGCACCTCTCTTTATAAAGCCACTTTAAATTACGCGTGATAATTATAGCACATAGGCCAATGCCGCGCAAGCTATCTTATATGGCAACTTTACTAATATCGCGATAAATGCAAAGCCACCGTTCCCGGCCGCTATCGTTGCAGGGCTATTCTGATCCCCAGGCCAACTAATATGGTTCCTGTAATTGCCTTTAACCACTTTTGCGTTTCACTGCGTACCAAAAAATGGCGTAATTTTCCCATGAAGATGACAAGCAGGCCATACCAGGTTACCGATACCAGCGAATAAAGGATGGTAAGTATCAACGATTGAATAACAATATTGCCACCCGGGTGTATGAACTGAGGGAAAAATGCCAGAAAGAAAAGTGCTGACTTAGGATTGAGAACCCCTGTCAATACACCTTTAGAGTAGAACGTAAAGCCGCTTTCCCGCATAACCACGTCCGGTGCCTGACTGCTGCTATTGTTGGTGCAGGTGGACTCCTTTTGTCTATGCAGCTTATAGGCATTCACTAAGCTGGTTACTCCCAAATAGGCAATATAGGCCGCGCCCAGCATTTTTATCAGGTTATATATCTCGGCCGACTGCATGATAATCAGCGTCAAGCCCAGGCCGGACAGCAGGGCATTCAGATAAACTGCCGTAACAATGCCAAATACATTGAAAAGGCCGGCCCGCTGGCCGCTAATGCCGACCGATTGCATCACCAATACGGTATTTGGCCCCGGAATCACAACAAGTAAGGCCACAATGCCAATATACGCATAAAGCTCGGCAAAAGAAAATGGCAAAACGCATCATCTCCTTTCACATTAAATGGGGCTCTTATGCGGCTTACCCCTCATATAACTCCGGACGGCGGTGCTTTAAGAGCGGCAGTTCTTCCCGCACCCGGTCCACTATCTGCAGGTCAATTGTGCCAAAGATTACGGTCTCGGCTTCATCAGCCATTGCCATGATTCTGGCCCAGGGATCAACAATAGCCGAGTGGCCGTAGGCCTTATACTCTGCCGCGGCATTAAGGGCCGGAGCGGCGCCGATGACAAAGGCCTGATTATCGACAGCCCGCGACCGCAGCAATAGCTCCCAATGCGCCGGTCCGGTTACCGGTCCGAAAAGTGCCGGATAAACCAGGATATCGGCGCCTTTAAGCACCATCGTCCGGGCCAGTTCGGGAAAGCGCACATCATAACAAATGGCCACACCAATGGTGCCAAGCGAAGTCTTTACCACTGTCACATCACTGCCGGCCGCTAAGGTTTGCGATTCCTGAAACACAGTACCCCCTTTAATATTCACATCAAACAGGTGGGTTTTACGGTGACGCGCCAGCAGCTTGCCGTCTTCATCAAAGATAAAACAGGTGTTATAAATCTTGCCGTCGTCATCCCTTTCCGGAATAGAGCCGCCAATCAGGATTATTTTGTGCTCGGCAGCACACTCGGCAAGCATGGTAATGGTTGGTCCGTCCGGATAGCACTCCGCATACCGGGCAAACAAATCTGACTGATAAGGGCAGTTAAACATCTCCGGCAGTACTACAAGACGGCTGCCGCCAGCTGCCGCCTCACCAATCATCCGGCGGGCTTTATTAATATTCGCCTGTTTGTCAGGCACAACACCCTGTTGGCAAATACCGACAGTAAAGGTTGACATGGCTTCTCCTCCTAAATAGTAATTTGCTTAATTGCTAAAGTCAGGACTTCCGCTTTTCCCGGCGGCGCCGGTTCAGTTGGAACAGACACTTCGCCCAGCGCCAACAGCCCATTTTTAGCTCAAATAACCGGTGCCATTTAAAGGATTCATAGTATGGTTTGTCGAATAAATTTCGCATCAAAATACCGGAAGGATATTTCGCCGTTATGCAAAAAGTTTCCACCAAACATCTACACCCGGGAATGGTGCTTGCCCGCAATATTTTCAGCACCGATGGCATATTGCTGTTAAGTGCCGATACTGTTTTAAACAGTACGCAGATTGAACGTCTCCAGCATTTTAACCTGCCAAGTGTCTATATCAGAAATCCTCTGACAGACCAGTTAACCGACAAGGATATGCTTGACACCATCCCGGAAGTCGTTCGTGAGGAAACGCGGGTGCAGGCCGTTCAGGTTGTCCAGACAGCCTTCCAAAACTTTTCAGCCAACCATAGGCTGGAATCACAGCCCTTTAAAGATACGGCTGAGTTTCTAATGAAGGAAGTTATTGAAAACCCCGGTGCCATGGTTCATCTGACCGATATCCGGACCTGCGACGGGTATACCTTCGGCCACTCTGTCAATGTCTGCGTCCTGTCTACCCTTACCGGTATTCAGTTAGGGTATAACCGGTTTCAGCTCAAGGAGCTGTCCTTAGGCGCTTTGCTCCATGATGCCGGCAAGATGCTTATTCCTAAAGAAATTTTAACCAAAGCCGGGCCACTCACAGTCAGTGAGCGCAAGTCAATGGAACAGCATCCTACCCTTGGCTTTGATCTTCTCCGCCGCCAGAGAGACATTCCCTTAGTTTCCGCCCATGTCGCCTTTCAGCACCATGAAAAATTTAACGGCACAGGTTACACCCGGGGGCTGAAGGGCGTACATATTCACGAATATGCCAGAATTGTCGCCATCGCGGATGTGTATGACGCCATTACCTCCGACCGCCCCTATAAGGAGGGCTCCTTACCGCACCAGGCCTATGAAGTCATGCTGTCGCTTGCCAATACCCATTTTGATCCCATAATCTTACGGACCTTTTTGAATCAGATTGCCATTTATCCGGTAGGCAGTATTGTCAGACTGACCACCGGGGAAATTGCGGTAGTAACAAAAGTTATTCCCGGACTGCAAACCCGGCCGGCGCTAAAGGTTATTTTTGACGCAAGCGGCAGCAAACTGGAAAATGGCCCGGAAATTGATTTAGCCCAGCAGTTGACTATTTTTATCGATAAAGTGTTTACTGCGGCTGAGGTGGTAAAAATATCACTTGGCAACATGTATTTCAACCAGTCTCTCCGCCAGGCTCAATAATTCTTCCTCAGTGGCTGCCCCCTCCAGGGTTACTTCCAGGTCGTTAACAATCACGGTAACTTTATTTTTATCAGGCGGTTTGCTCGCGGCATAGGTCGACTCACCGGGAGGCAAAGCCGCCGTTCTCATCTTGGTTTGCGGCGGCCGGGGAGGTGCAGCCATGCTCTGCTGTTTGGGGGCCTGGGTAACAATAATTTCATCAGCTGTACCCTGATGGTAGATTTGGCGGATGGTTTTGCTGGCCGCATCAATTGTGACGGCATCGGCAGTAAGATCGGCTAAGGCCAGCATGGTATCAGCGGCTGCCGGAACGGGAGACTCCGGCTCCACCAGGGTAACCAGCTCAGCAGGTGCCGCAGAGTCAGCCGCAGCATCGGCGTGGCCCGGCGATGTGGTGACAGCCGGCGGCGGCTCAACGATTGCCGGCGGCAATGCTGCCACCTGAGGCGACGGGACGGCAGCCGGCGGCTGAGGCTGCTCAGCGGCCGGTGCCGGTGGCGCTTTAGCCAGTTCCCGTTCCGGCGTAACCGGCGGCATAAACTGCAACATGGCTGCCACCAGCACAGCGGCTGCCGCACTGGCTGCACCGGCCCAACGCCAGGGCCGGCGTTTTTTTTGTTTTTCACGGACCAGGGTATTTGACGCCTGTCTGACAATATTGTCAAGCACTGCCTGGGGGGGCGCGTCTGCCGACAAGCCGGCATCTTTGACTGCTTTGGCAATACCCACAAGTTCTGCTACCCCGGCAGCCGGTCTGTCCGGCAGCTCGCCCCGGTTAAGAGCATCTATCGCTGCCGACAGGGCCTCTGCCTGTTGTTCTTCGTAGTTATCTTGCACCTGCTTTACCTCCTTCCATTCCATTTTCAACAAATAACTCTTTAAGTTTTTTAAGCGCCCGTTGCTGCAGCATTTTGACGGCAGCGCCGCTTTTTTCCATAAGCCGGGCGGTGTCGGCTACTGCCAGCCCCTGAATAATCCTAAACTCAATTACCTTTCGCTGCTCATCAGGCAATAGCGCCAGCAGCTTGAGGACTGCCTGCCGGCGTTCGGCATGGATCACAGCCTCGTCCGGCTGCAAGCCGGTATCAATAATTCCCGCACTGTGTTCGGCAATATCAACTACCGGGGGCGCATGCCCGCGACGGCGATAATAATCGGTAATCAGGTTCAGCGCAATCCGCGAAAGGTAGGTCTTAAAGGCGGCATTGGTTTCCTTATAGCGCGGCAATGCAGTAAACGCCCGCAGAAAAGTGTCTTGCGCAATTTCCTGAGCATCATCCGGGTTGCTGGTCTTGCTTAAGGCCAAACGGTAAATATAAGGCCAATGGCTGACCACCAGCGCATTAAGCGCGGCGCTGTCACCTTCCCGGGCCCTGGCAATAATAAGTTTTTCTTCCTCAGACAATCCCATGTCACCACGCTTTAGTCTTTCATATAATTTAACGCTGGCTGCGCCAATAAGTAACGCAGCCGTTATCTTACCAAAAACTCGCCTAACTGGAAGGGCAGCTGGCCTAGTTGCTCTTTTACCGCGGGAACACTGTCGACAAAGCTGTCCGCCGCTTCACTATCGTCAAATCTGACTTTTACATCCAGGTTCTGTCCGTCATAGAGGCGGAAAGCCGCTTCTACCATACCGATATTTTCTGTTTCCAGACAAATTCTCAACCACGTCTCGGTCATCTGCTGACCGGATTTTTTTTTGTCTTCTTCTTCCTGGTAATATATATGAATGTGAGCCGGATAAACCGATTGTCCGTCGCCAAAATATAATGGCACCGTAAAGGACAGCACACTGTGACCGGCTTGGCGTTCTGCAAGTACGCCTGGTTTGGGCATAGTGTCAGCCAGTTCCCGCATGGCCTTAGCCGCAGCCCTTAGTACTTCCTGATTCTTATTGCGCCAGGCATTGATTAGTTCAGCCAGCACCTGTTGTCCGCCGACTGCCGTTTGCAGGGCAGAACCTCCGTCCTGCCTGAACGATCCGGCAGCCTCTGCCAGCATGCGGGCAAGCATGGTAAATTTATCGGCTGCCGGCTGCGGTGATTTTAACAGCGTAGCCAAAGGTTCCGGCAGATTGGTAGTTACCGGCTTATTTGCGTCAGTCTGCTTGAGCAGGACTTGAATAAATTCTTTGATTTCCGCCGGCATATTTTTCATTATTTCCGGCCGGGCGGCAAGCATACGGGCAAGTACTGCCGCTTCCGGCTGCTCTGGCGTGCCACCGCCGGAACGGGCTGCCGCACCGGGAGCCTGCTGCTGCTTCATAACACTATTGACCTCCGGTGTATCTGCCGCCGGCAAAGCCGCTGCCGGATTCTTGTTTTCCGCGGCCATACTGTTAGGCTTTTGCGGAATTGCCGGTTGGGTTGCCGGCCTATTTTCCGGCTGATTCGTGCTATTGTTTGGCCGGGCCAGCGGTGCATCCGGCTCCTCTGCCGGCTGTGAGGCCGGCACCGGCGCAGCAGGCGGTTCGGCCGGCGCTCCCGCCGGGCGCGGCATTGCCGCCCCCTGTTGCATGACAGGCAATCGTCCCGCTTGTGGCGCCGGCGTGTCCGACTGTTTACCCGCCGCCTGGCCTGGCTGTGGCGTGGTTGGCGGTTCCTGTTGGCGGGCGGCCGCCTGACCCGGCTGGGAGGGTTTCGCAGGCAGCTCCTGAGCCGCCTGCTTACCGGCCTGATTCGCGGCAGTTGCCAGCTCCTTCAGCATTTTAGCGGCTGCCTTAAGTTCATCCGGATTACTGTCACGCAAAGCATTCATAAATTTTTCCGGAACCTGCTGTTTGCCGGCGTTTTTTCCGTCAGCCTGTTCAGCGGTCTTCGCCGTATCAGCCCCTGCTGCTTCTTCCAGCATAGCTGCCAGCAGGCTGAGTTTTTCGCCTGCCGACCTGGAGGAGGCCAGCAAGGCGGCTAACCCCGCCGGTAAAGCGGTTTGCGCCGCCTGAGTCTGGTTGAGGATTTTTTGCACCAGTTCCTTAAACTCCGGCGGCAATTTGTTCATAAGTGTTGTCCTGGTGGCAATCGTTCGCGCAAGAGCATCCAGTTCTGTACTCATTAAACTTTTTAAAGCCACCAGCACCGCTTTACTGGCGGCAGCGGTCTGCTCTGCCGCACTTTGCCTGGCCTGAACAGAGTCACGTGTGGTAGTCTGCTCCTGTATTGGCGATACTGCCGTCCCATTGCTGGCAGTAGTTACATTATTGATATTCATGGCTGCCACCACCTTTCTTACGCTGGGCATATATATATAGTATTATCGTTGGAAAATCTCAAACTCAATAGTTGAAGGTGGGCACAGTCCGGCGTGCAGCGGAAGGATTATTCTAATATTGACATAACACACAATGTCTGTTACAAACATAAACTATACTAAAACTGCAAGGGAGGCAACAGCATGCCGAGTTTTCAACAAATGCTAGCCGGTCGCTGTACAAAGTTACCGGTATTTCAGCTAGTTCCCGGGCAGTCGTTAACTGCCGGTTATTTTTTAATCCAGGTTGAGCCTGCTATCCGGCATGGATTAAGCGAGTTGACAAACAGCAATGCGCGTCATGCCATGACCGAGCTGGCGCTTATGTGTTATTTAATGGGCATGGGCTTTGATTACCGCACCGCAAAAGCAATTGTCGAGTCCTGGGAAACCGATGACAGCTTGCTGGCGCAGGGACTATTAACCACCGACTAGCAGGACGCATCTGTACGGCACTGAGACGCGGGCAGCCGTTGTGCGTAAGCGGAGGTTGAGCGCCAGCGGCGCAGCATTGGATGACGGCCGCCTGTACCGAATCTTGTGTTGATACAAAATGAGATTGCCACACCACACGCAATGACCTGCGAAATAAGTACATCCCCAAGTCATTGCGGCTGTTGTCTGTGGCAATCTCTGTTATAATGCCCATCCTGTTGTCAAGCCTGCAAAGCAGGAAATGAACTTTTGCTTCCCGTTGGCAACAGCCGGGAGTCAGGCAAATTAATCGATAACCGTAACCAATTCGCCAAACAGCGCCTGGCTGGCTTTGATTTTCTGTTCACCGCCCATAACGCACAGGTAGTTTGCCTTCATAACATCGTCCACAAGAGCAGCCAATTCCTTAATATCCTGCTGCTTTGTTGCCAATATTTCATCCCGTTCCTGCTGTAAATCGGCCTGGCTGATATTGCGGATATAGGCCGTATCGGCGCGCTCCCCCTTCATTTGCGGTGTCAGCGGGGTATCCATGCTGCTTATTGTACCGATAATGTATTTGGTCATTTCCCGTTTGCTGATATTTTCGGCAGTAAAGTTATTGAGATACCGTGCCGTCTCATCATATACTTTGATGGTTTCCTCCAGGTTAGGATCGCGGTAAGAACCAAATACCACATTGCCGCTGCGGTCAAACTGGGCAAACGCACCGTAAGCACCGCCCTGCACCCGGATACGGTTCCAAAGATAATCATAGCGCAAAATAGTTTCCAGCACTTTCATACTGCCATGATAATTATATCCCAGACGGCGGAAGTTGGCACCCTTAGCGACATATTGCACCTTGCCTGAAGTCATGAGGCCTTCGTTGCGGGCCTGAATATCGAAATAATGTTTGGCCGGTTTATACGGCTTTGTTCCCAGTTTGCCGGTGAGCACCGGAAAGCTCTGGGCAAATTTCTTATAGTCTTCACTCTCGCAAGTGATTCCTGCCAGCAGATTGTCGCGGTTGAACACCGTCTCAGCCACAGCCGCCAGTGTACGTCCGATCTCTTGTATGTTGCTGTCAAGGTCTTCTTCCAGCGCAGCAATAAATTTGTAATAGGTCAGCTGGCCGTTTTCATTAAACTTAGCGACCGGCGATACATAGGATAACAGCCGGCTGGCTACCACCTGCTGACCACGCCGGAAGATGGCGGTATCCCAGACAGCCTTGATCTCACGGATCAGTTCTTTCAGCCGTCCCGCATCGGTAAACAGGCTGTCGCCGGTTATGTCGCCGATAAGACCAAACATTTCCGGCAGCTTGCCGACAAGTGCCTTGGCCTTCACCCGGAACATGGGCGCATAGCTCTCATAATCGGCAACCCCCGGATAAGCAAGCACATCATAGTTGAAACCGCCGGTATGGATATTTACCTCCTTGACCAGATCAGCATAGGGGTATTTCCCGGTATCCACTTTCCCCAGAATATCGGCCAGCAGGAATAAATACGGCAGTTCGGCTTCAGCTACCGCCCCGGTAGAAAAGTATAGATTGACATACGCAATCTTGTTGGTAAACATAGGATGCAGCAGCACGGTGACGTCTTGTTCTGTGCGCTTTTCGGTTACCAGTTCTTCTACTTGCTTATTAATATCCTTTAATTCCAGCAGCGGAATAAGCTCCAGCTTTTCCGGCGCATCCGGCGTTTCCTGGCGCTCTTTAAGCACTTTGGTCTGGTGAATAAGCTGCTTGATTTCGGCCTCACTCAGGCCTTCTTTATAAGCGGCCAGTTTTTCCTTAAGCTCGGCGGCCTGCCGGGCTCCGATCTCGCCATTGGGCTGTAAAGCTACCAGCGCTTGATGAGAATTGTCTAAAAGGCAGCGTTTGATTAACTGCTCAAAATAACCATTTTTAGCTTCCCGTTTAATTTTATCCAGTGACGCTTCATATGCCAGATGGATCAGCGGGTCCTGATCATACAGCCAGCTGTCCAGACATTTCATATTGTAAACCAGACCTTTGGGCCGGTTGCCGTAATTAGCTTCCCGCAGATGGAATTCAAAGATATTTACCGAGGATTCCACCAGTTTGGGGTCTAAGCCTTCATTAGCCAGCTTTGCCAACGTCGACTGCACGGTTTCCTGAAATGCGGTTACCTGTTCAGGATTGGCGCCGCTTACGCCAAACGTCATCGTAGGCTGCAAAATGCTCTTACTGTAACTGCCGAACACTTCTTTGCCCAGGCCGGCGTCCAGCAGCGCTTTTCTGAGCGGTGCCGCCGGTGTCTCCAGCAGAATGTGTTCCAACATCATCAGACCCAGATAGCCTTCCGGCTCGGTGGCTTTGCCTGCGGCAATATTCAGGGTGATGAAGGTCTTATCTTTTTTCGATTCTTCCGGTGATACCGGATAGTCGGCCACTTTGACCACCGTTTTGGCAAACGGCTTTTGCAGCGGTATCGCCGAGTCAATTTTCTTAGCTTCAAAGTCTTTGAGATACGCCTCATTCAAAAACTTCAAATTGTCATCCAGGTCAAGGTCGCCATAGAGGAAAATATAGCTATTGGCGGGATGGTAGTATTTCTGGTGAAAAGCAATGAACTGTTCCTGCGTCAGGTCGGGTATGTATTCCGGATCGCCGCCTGATTCCACGCCATAGGTAGTGTCAGGGAACAGGGCGGCATAAATCTGATGCTCTAAAATAGCGTCAGGCGAAGAAAATACGCCTTTCATTTCATTGTACACAACACCCTTATAGGTGAGCTCAGCCGCTTTATCCGGCAATTCGTAATGCCAGCCTTCCTGCATGAGAATTTCCGGAGTTTCCAGCATCAGGGGATAAAACACGGCATCCAGATACACATCCATCAGATTGCGAAAATCCTTCTCATTGCGGCTGGCAACCGGATACATCGTCTTATCGGGAAAAGTCATGGCATTTAGGAAGGTATTGAGCGAGCCTTTTACCAGTTCAACAAACGGCTCTTTTATCGGAAATTTGCGCGAACCGCAGAGTACCGAATGCTCGACAATATGCGGCACACCGGTTGAATCCGCCGGCGGGGTGCGGAAGCTGACCGAAAATACTTTATTGTCGTCGTCATTGCCTAAATATAGCAAGCGTGCGCCGCTTTGCTCATGAACAAACAGCTTGGCATCTGAATTAATCTCAGCCACACGCCTGGCATCCACCAGCTTAAACCCATGGTAGTTTTGACCTGTCTTAAAGGACATAGCTTTACCTCGCTTTTACTATTTTCTTTACTTATCCTATGAACTACTTTGCTAATAAGTCAATATTTTGCTTTTCGGCAATATGGAACGGTTTTCCTGCAAAATCGAACAAGTGAATCTACTTATAGATTCTCCCGCTTGGCTGGATTTAATTATGACTCAATAAATATTCTGTTGCAAAAACATACTTGCTTTCCGCCCGATAGTACGGCAAAGGCTCCGCGATATACTCGCAGAGCCTTTGCTTGTCTGGTACCTTACGGCTGCTAAACAGCCTGTACACCATGTATTTATAAGACACTAATGATCTGTAACCTGCTGCTTGCGCATAGCCGACCACCGGTAAATGACAATCGGCAAAATCAGCAGCGGCACACCGAAATACAAAGAAATTCTCAGTTCCTCGGTAAACGCAACAAAAACCAGACATGCAATCTGGACCCAAATGCCCAACTGGGTAACATAAGGGAACAGCGGTGCTTTATATTTCAGTGCCTTCACTTCATCCGGGCTAAGCTGCTTGCGGAAGTTATACTGACTCCAGCAGATGGATATCCAGGCAATGGCACCGGTAAAACCGGACAGTGCCAGCAGATAGGTATAGATACTTTGCTGCTGATCAAAAGTGTATAACACAACCCCCAGCCAACACACACCGATAGATAATGCCGTCGCATTTTGCGGTACACCCTGACGGTTCAGCCGTCCCAGCCAAGCGGGAGCCATCCCCTCCTGTGCCAGTGCATACATGGCGCGGGTGCAGCCGTACAGGCCGGAATTAGAACAGGAAATGGCAGCAGTCAGGACCACAAAAGAAAAAATAGCCCCCGCCCACTCCAGTCCATAGGAACTCAACGCTGCCGCAAACACACTGTTTTCCAGACTGGCTTTATCCCAGGGAAAAATAGTTACCAAAAGCAGCATCGGAATAATGTACAAGGCGATAATCCGCACAGTGACCTGTCTGACGGTAGCCGGAATGGTCTTAGCCGGTTCCTGGCTTTCGGCAGCCGCCAGACCGATAATTTCCGACCCCTGGAAGTTGACCAGAATAATCACCATTGTCAGCAGCACCACCCAATAACCATCAGGGGCAAAACCGCCGCTGGATAAGAGGACACTGGTGCCGAGAAACCCGCCGGCGCCGAGTGCACCGAAGAAAATCATGATAGCTAAACCACAAAACATAATCAGTGCAGCAATCTTAATCAGCGCCAGCCAGAACTCCAATTCGCCAAACAGACTGACCCTGGACAAATTTATAACCGTTATCGCCAGACCAAACAGTACCGCCCACCACATAGCGCTTACAGTGGGAAAAAAGCCGTTCATAATGATGCCGGCGGCAATCATTTCCGAGGGAACATAGGTTACCCAGGTCAGCCAGTAGCACCAGCCGACACCGCACGCCCAGGCCGGTGATATATAGTCACGGGTGTAACTGATAAACGAACCGGAAATGGGCCGGGCTACAGCCAGCTCACCCAAACATACCATAACTGCATAAACAATTAAGCCGCCTAACAGATAGGCCAGCACAGATGCCGGACCGGCTTTGCCGATCACATAGCCACTGCCCAAAAAATAGCCACTGCCAATAATTCCCCCCAGGGCAATCATCTGCAGATGGCGGTTTTTGAGTCCACGCTGTAATTGTCTTCCGGTCCCCAGTTCTTCCAAGTATCATTCCTCCAGTTAAGTGTAAAGAAAACACGGCTTGCACCGAGCCGTCGGCGACGGTGGAAGTCGATGTTGCCCTTATCCTGCTTTTAAGAAAGTCGTGCTTTCTGTTAGGGCAAAAAATGCCAATGAGATGATTATAACATAATCATTTTTCCTGACAATGGCTTTTTAAAAAAATAGACATGTTTCATAGCGAAACATGTCTGATTTTCTGCTTACGCTTTTTTAAAAGATTCATATACCACTTGATACTCAGGTGTCGGTGGAATGGATTTGTAAATATAAACATGAACACCAGTCGGGTCATTGACGACAAAGCTGCGTTCACCCCAGGGCTTATCCTGCAGCTCCTGGAAAATTTCAACACCGGACTCTTTCAGCCGCCGGTACTCATCATCAACATCCTCGACTTCCAGCGAAACAATAATACCGGTTCCATGAAAAAAATCGCCGGCATCCCGTTGCGGTTTCGTAAAGCTAATGCCTGCCGCCATGCCGGGGGCAAGCAGTTCAATATACCAGTCACTCTCATACACCAGTTGAAAGCCAAAATGCTTCATATAAAAATCCCTGGATTCAATCAGTTTATCTGTACTAATCGTGGTATCAAACCGCTTTATTTTCATATCATTACCTCCCCGTTTCCGGTTTGCGTTGTTTAAAATAAACTACCTTGAGCTTGCACGCCTCTGCCAAGGCATAGCCGGCCTCCAGCCTGGCACCGATATCCTGCTGTTTGTGAGCATCCGAACCAATGGTGACAAACTGTCCGCCCAGTTCGTAGAACCGCTGGTAAATCGGCCGTACGATATCTATCGCTGCCGGGCTTGTCAGCCGGCGGGTATTAATTTCCAGCGCTTTGCCGTTTTGTGCCAGGGTTTTTAGTATTTCATCAATCCAGTCGCCAAATTCGTGATAATATATCTCCGGGTCTTGATAGCGCGCATAACGGGCTATGTAATCAATATGCCCCAGACTGTCAATAAAATCATGAGTTTTGAGACATTTTAGCATCCAGGTAAAATACTGCTCATAGGTATCACGTTTTGTGCGTGAATGGTAATACGCTTCCAGATAGATGTCCATATTGTCAACCGAATGAATGGAGCCAATAACATAGTCAAAAGGATGATTAACAATAATGCGCCGGTTTTCCTCCACACATTCCAGCCCCATGCCTATTTCAATTCCCAGAAGCACCTTGTCACTGTGATATGGATCATACTCCTGAAAATACCGGCCAACATCAAAAGTAACGGTATCAGGCTCAGGAAAAGCCAAATCCGTATGCTCTGTGATAATAATCCCCAACCCTAATTGGGCAGCCTGGCTGACAGCCGCCTCGACAGCCATATTAGAGTCGACAGAATAACGAGTGTGAATGTGAGTATCAAATAGCAAAGGTACAGCCTCCTAACAATAAAATGGCGTATAGTATCATTCTAATACAAAAACACCTAAACTACAAACGGAAAAGGTACTCTGCGCCAAACGCAGAGTACCTTTTCTGAAAGAATCTATCCTGAAATATAAAGTTTGTGTTCTTTTACGTTATTTGCTAATAAACTCTTGTACGACATATACCGAACCGCCCGGGCTGCGTACTACACCAACACCTACATCGGTATAAGTGGAGTTAAGAATATTGGCACGGTGGCCCGAACTGTTCATGAAAGCTTTTTCCGCAGCAGCAACACTGGTATTAATCGCCAGGTTTTCGCCCGCGGTTTTGTAGGTGATACCCGCGTTATTCATTCGTTGAAACGGAGACAGACCTTCCGGGTTATAATGGGAAAAATAGCCGCGTTTAATCATATCCTGAGCATAGTCTTCGGCCAGTTTGGTCAACTGGGCATTGGATTTGAGTGCAGTCAAGCCATTGGCCGCACGGTCCTGATTCAAGAGACTAAAAGCTTGTGCTTCTTCAGAAGTGGAAATTGTACCATTCGACGATGTGGAGTTAGAAGTTGAATCAGAAGGTTTAGTTGATGTTTTTGGGGCAGAGCTGTTGTCAGAGGAATCGCCACGATTACTCAGAACACTGATCAAGCCAATTACCGCTATACCCGCCAGTATGTTATTGGTAGTAGAGTTATCTTTGACTGTTTCTTCCGCTATCGTAGCTTCAGAACTCTCAGCGAAGGCAGGGAGAGCGAAAACACCGCCGAAGGATGTGGTAAACAGCGAAAAGGCAACAAAACTGTGTATAAATTTGCTTCTAATGGACTTTCTTAACAAAAAGATCACCTTTCTAATAAAAGAAATTATTTGAGTCGGATTCTGCTAATAATAATTCGTGCTTACTTAAAATAATCCTTCAAATAACGGCACGCCAGATTCTGTCAGGTCTACTAACTACCGGATTTATTGGGCTGATAGGGCATAACCAATTCCTGTAATGACAGGGTTAGTGACACTACATGCCTTTGCGATTGTTGTCGGTAACCCCGTCCCCCCTGATACTATGCTTTGGCCTCAACCCACCAGTTATACTGCTGATAAGGTTTTCTCAATTTGTTCAGTTCCTGGCGTTCAGCTATATATTGGTCTTTTACGGCCTCCAAAAGCCTGCCATGCTCTGTCATCCCTGCGGGAGAAAACCGTGGATGTCTGGGGGTAGCAAAATGCACCTTAACTTCCCCTGCGATCACTTCAATTTGACCATCTGCCCCGCACATCCGACATATTACCTTCCCGCTAGGCGCAAGCTGAAGCAGCGTATTGCCGCATAACGGACATGCATGCACAGGCAGGTTGGTTGCCTGCTGCCCATCGCTAATGAGCATTGCTGCCAGACTGCGGGCTTGATCAAGTATTTCCGGTTTTACAACCTCTCCCGGGCTTGCCGCCTGAACCAGCATTGTCCCGACTACATCCAAATGAAAGAACCGGGCGGTATTGACTGCGGCCTCGCGGGCATATCCCTCCCAGCCGTCAATCCCATAAGATACGGCGACAACGCATTTCTTGCCGGCAAATTCTTTAGCCTGCTGCAAAAGGGAAATCAACCTGTCGCCAATAAGCTTCAGCGTAGTATGAGTGCCTAAAAAGTAACAAGGTGTGGCAATGATAACAGCATCCGCCTGCCTGATATGTTCCAGTAAAAAGGCAAAATCATCATTAATGACACATTGCCTGTCTTCCGGCAAACAGGCGTAGCAGGCATTGCACTGCCTAATATCAAGATCAGTCAGCCGTATCATGACTTTTTCCACTTCATCCGGTAATGAAGCCAGCATTTCTTTTGTTAATATTTCGGAATTACCCAATTTTCTGGGCGATGCTACTAAGCCTACTACTTTCATAGAAAATTTCATTCCTTTCAAAGTGTCAATCTATAACTATGTTCAATCATTTTAGTTAACTCTTTCTCAGACACATCACCATTAACCATTACGGTATTCCAATGCCGTTTGTTCATGTGAAAGCCAGGAAAAACATCTGCCTTTAGTTCTCTTATCTCATCTACGTATTGAGGCTCACACTTCAAATTAATATATAATTTATCATCACGCTCAAAAATTAGAGCAAATATTTTTTTATTTTGTTTATGTCTTATCGTAGTCCACAATAAATTAGACTGCCTTTTATTAAAAGGATAATCTTCATAAACGTTATTGAGTTTTAAACACAAAGAAATTAGCTGTTTGCGTGTCATAGTTTCTCCTCAGTAAACCTACCCATCACAGGACACTAGGGGACGTTCCCTATTTGACAACTTTTGCTATTACGCCGCGTGATATTCCTGTTGCCCGCTCAATTTGACGAATAGATAAACCTTCTTTTTCTTTTAACTGACGAATTACGTAATCTCGTTCTATTTTAGGCCAGCTTACTATTTCGTGAATTTCCCGCCCGCCTGTATACTGCATTATTCTTCGTCGAATTTCTTCTTCACGTATATTTGTCCTGCCGGTTACATCGAAATCATGTTTCGTAATAATCTGATGTAGTTTAAACCACTCATCTCTCCCCAATAGACCCAAGGAAAATTCAGTATCTGTTAGATTTCCTCCATACAAATATTCTCTATAGCTACTAAACCGATATTCTTCCGCTATCGAAACAATCCCGGCTCTTATTGGGTTCTGGTGTATGTAACATAGCAATGGAATAAAGTATTCATCGATCTCTACTGGCACACTTTTATATCGGCTACTTATTAATGCTCCGCTGCGATCATATTTCCGATTAAAGTACATTGCATATTTTGTCAAAAGTCGTTTCATAATTAAAGAAATATCGCCCGGCGCTCTTTCCTTTATTAACATATGGACATGATTGCTCATCAAGCAATAGGCATGTATTTCAAATTGCATTTCGTGCTTTAAGTGCTGCAAGTTGTTAAGAAAATATATAAAATCACTATCTTCTTCAAATAAATGCAATCGGTTTATGCCACGAAAAACAATGTGATAAAAGCCTGTAACGCTTATTTTTCTTGCTTGTCTGCTCACTCATTTCTCCCCTTCCTCTAAAAGAGTCCTATTGTATTTGTCCTTTATATATTATCATATGTAGGACAAAAAAGGAACGTCCCCTTTTGTCTTTTCTTTTTTGTTTTCTTTTTTGTTTTCTTTTTTGTTTTCTTTTTTGTTTTCTTTTTTGTTTTCTTTTTTGTTTTCTTTTTTGTCTTCTTTTTTGTTTTCTTTTTTGTCTTCTTTTTTGTCTTCTTTTTTGTCTTCTTTTTTGTCTTCTTTTTGTCTTGTCCCTTTTGTCCTTGTCCATAAATCATAAATTGAAGGTTAAAAAATTAGTATTAATATAAAAAATATTCTGAAGGAGTTTTAAGATGGATCTTTAACTCTTTTAATATAATTATCCATAAAAGCTGATAGCATTTATGGATAACCGGGGTACGCCTCAAGGCAGGTTATTTTTTGACTCTATGGGACATTTTTTACCGCCGGGCTAGCGAATAAATAAAAGGAGATTTTTCCGGTTATTGAGTGGTAATAAACACGGGAAAAGCGGTGAGGATATGGAACTATCTTGGACTTCAGAAGAGTTAACCCTGATATTGAAGAATGGTCATTTACGGAAGTTTCCAAAAAACCAGATCATTTTTTACGCAGGGGCGGTCTGCAATGAAATATATTATATTAACAAAGGATGGGTCAATATTTATAGCATGACAGACGAAGGCAAGCGGGTTTCCGTAGGGCTTAGAAGCAAGGGTGAATTTATCGGTATTTCCGAAGCATTTTGCCGGAGCCCATGGCAATGCTTTGCGCAAGCGTTAGCAGAGGTCGAGGTCTATGCTATTGAACTCAAAAATTTGTATATTATTTTGGATAAATATCCAAACATCCTTCGTAAGTTTTTGAGTTTAACGGCATACCGCCTCCAGCAGGCAAATACAACTATGCTCAATTATGTTTGCAAACAGGCACCGGGGAGGCTGGCCATTACTCTCCTCAATCTGGCAGAGAAATCCAGCAGCAAAAAGAATGATAAAGTAAAGGTATCAATCAAATTAACGCAGGAAGAGCTTGCAGCCATTATCAGTACTACCCGGCAGTCGGCAAGCCGCATTATAAATTCCTTTAAAAAACTGGGATTTATAGAAATGAAAGGCAGGCAGATACAGGCAATTTATCCGGATAAACTGAGAGCAAAATCCGTAGGGGAAATATAAATATGTGCTGCAAGTTGAACTGTAATAAGCCGCTTTAAAAACAGTAAAAAGGGTACAAACTATCATGCTCCTCTTTGCAGTAGCCAGGATAAACTGGTCTACTACAAAAAGGAGCATATTTTTATGGAACGAAATTTATGGGTTCCTCTTCTTTGCGCCAAGGTTGTGCCACTGGACATTTTCTAAGAAATGTCACCTACTTGACATTATATTGGTATCTGATAAGCACTAAGGTGTCAGGCAAATAACGGAAATATTTCGAATAGAGTGCTATTATTAGCAAGTCAGACAATTAGGTATTGTATACATTGCAGTATTCTTACCCAGAACTACTTGTTCAATGAATCGCGATTCTTTATCAGAACAGTAACTAAATTGGGGAGGTAAAAAAAAGAACCGGAGGCGGATTCATGTTAGAAAAATTTTTAACCGATATATCTTTACCAAGAATGGTTAAAGTACGACAAAAATTCTCAACTGAACCTATTACTAATTTGCAGGCTGCTGTAAGTGAGCAACTAACTGGAAAAGAGATTGCTCAACTCATTAAACCGGGTGCCCGCATTGCGGTGCTGGTGGGTAGTCGTGGAATTGCGAAGATTGATGATATAGTGGCAATTACCATTAGCGAATTGAAAAGGCATGGCGCAGAGCCTTTTATTGTTCCGGCCATGGGAAGCCACGGAGGAGCAACAGCCGAAGGACAAGTCGAAGTATTGCAGAGTTTGGGTATTACGGAGGAGAAAGCCGGTGCCCCGATTATATCTTCTATGGATACGGTTGAACTTGGACGAACAGGTTCCGGCTTACCGGTTTATTTCGATCGTAATGCCGCTGGTGCCGATGGGATCATTCCTATTGCCAGAGTTAAACCCCACACAGCATTTCGTTATCACCATGAAAGCGGCGTCATAAAAATGCTTACCATTGGCGCCGGTAAGCAGCGTGGTGCCAGTGCATTGCATTCCAGGTTTAGTGTAAATGGTTTTGGCCCGTTACTGCATGAAGCCTATCAGCAGGTTTGCCGCAAATTGCCGGTTTTATTTGGGCTGGCTATTGTTGAAAACGCGCAGGAACAGGTGGCTATGCTTGAAGCCATACCTCAACAGCTAATTGAAAAAAGAGAGCCTGCACTTTTACAAAAAGCATTTGAGCTAATGCCTAAGATCCCTTTTACTAATTTTGATGTGTTAATTGTTGATCAATTGGGCAAAAACATCAGTGGTGACGGCATGGATCCCAATATTACCGGACGCTATGCTGTTGACATAAAAGAGGATCTGGCCTATCAGCGGCTTGTGGCGCTGGACCTTACGCCGGAAACGGAAGGCAATGCGTTAGGTGTCGGTATGGCAGACATAACCACCCGTAAGCTGGTTGCAAAAATTGACTATAAAAAAGGCTATATGAATGCCTTTACATCGAAAATTGTGTTGGCAACGGTCAAAATACCAATGACACTGGAAAGTGACAGGGAAGCGATTGCGGCAGCAATACAGACCTGCGTTTGTGTTGAACCGGGGCAGCATAAGGTAATTAGAATAAAAAACACTTTGGAAATCAGCGAGATGGAGATTTCAGAAACACTGTTAACCGAAGCGGAACAGAAAGCTAGCCTGGAGATATTAGGGTACCCAGTGGAAATGAATTTTGATTCTAAAGGCAACCTGCTATAGCCTTGGAATAAGTTTAAATTATAAAGGAGGCAATTATGACTAACACCGTGTTTACCGAAGAAATGCAGAACAAGCTGATGACTAAACTGCGCTGGAGAATAGTACCTTATATTATGCTGCTGTATGTGGTATCTATGATGGACCGGCTGTGCATCAGTTTTGGAGCACTGCAGATGAACAAAGAACTTGGTATAAGTGCAAGTGCTTTTGGGATTATTGCCGGGATTTTCTTTATATCCTATTTCTTTTTCGAAGTACCCAGCAACGTGATCATGCATAAAGTGGGTGCCCGAGTCTGGATTACCCGGATACTGGTCACCTGGGGAATCGTAACGATAGGTACCGGTTTTTCCGAGACGGTAACACATTTAGCCATTTGGCGCTTTTTACTTGGTGTGGCGGAAGCGGGTTTTTATCCTTGTATGATCTTGTATTTGACGCTATGGTTTCCGGCTAAACATTTAGGACGGACAATATCGTTATTCATGTGCGGTATGGCCATTTCCAACATTCTGACCGGGCCGCTTTCCACCTGGATCATGGACAATGTCACCTGGTTTGGTATGTCAGGCTGGCGCTGGATGTTTATTATCGAGGGTATACCGGCAGTTATTTTGGGAATAACCACTTTTTTCGTCTTAACGGACAGACCTGAACAAGCTAAATTTTTAACACCGGAAGAAAAAGCTTGGCTGATAGCAGAACTTCATCAGGAGCATGAAGCAAAAAATAAAAAGCTGCAGGTTTCAAAATGGGCCGTGTTTTCTCAACCGCGCGTCTGGTACATGTGTATTCCTTATCTTTGCTACATCATGGCACTATATGGTCTGGGAATGTGGGTGCCCCAAATCCTGCGTGCTTTATCGCAAACACTTACCAATTTTCAAATTGGCCTTATTTCGACCTTGCCGTATATAGTTGGTGTCATTGCCATGATACTTGTTGCCAGACATTCAGACAAAACATTAGAACGGCGCTATCACATCGGCATTCCTATTCTTTTCAGTTTTTTCAGCTTGATCGCGTTAACTATGACAAAAGATTTGTGGCTGTCAATGTTGTTCATTTGCATTAGTACTGCAGGCATATATAGTTTTGTTGGTACTTATTGGACTTTACCCAGTTCTTTTCTAAGTGAGGGAACGGCGGCAGTAGGTATCGGTATTATTAATTCCGTTGGCAATCTCGGCGGCTTTTTCGGGCCGTATGCTGTAGGTTATCTAAAAGATATGACCGGCTCAACATCGGCCGGAATGTATGTGCTGGCAGCTTTTGCCTTATTTGCAACAATATCTGTTTTAGCTATTCCTGCAAAAGAAGTGGCGCTTAGAACGCAAACCGGTAATATAAAGGCTGATAGCTAAAACTGCTGCGAAACTTTAATATGCTTTTTAGACTTGGCAATAAAGAAACCGCTGTTGCCCTTATCCTGCCACAGGCCTCACACCGAAACTGTATCGGTAGCTTAAATCCCTGGTAACATCCTGCTTATCAAAGTCCCTTACCACTTGGTAGGGGATTTCTTCTTGTGTTTCACAGCTCAAACAAATATGGATTACTAGTCCCCTTGTTCTATTTTACGGCATTGGTGGCAATATTCGTCCGGCAGTAAAAGTGGTGTTTTCCCTGCCATGGTGAGCGCACCGATCAGGTTGATGCCATCTCTCCTTTGTGGGACAAGGGACCTGTCAGACTGTGTGAAAAGTGCATTTAAAAATTATATCAAATTACAAATATGTTAAAATATAGTTGTATACTGATTGAGAGGGTGAGAGTATGGGCTATATAAAAGGCGAAGAAAGAGGACAAACAATTTTGCTTCCCGAGAGTATCGACGATTACGCACGAAGATAATCCAGTTCGCATTATAGATGCGTTCGTGGAACAGCTTGATGTGTTGGAACTGGCATTTGAGCGATCGACTAGCCCCACTTTCGGGCGCCCTCCCTATAACCCAAAAGTCTTATTAAAATTATACTTATACGGCTATTTAAACCGGGTCCGCTCATCGCGCAGGCTTGAGCAAGAAGCAGCACGAAACCTAGAAGTCATCTGGCTATTGCAAAAACTAAAACCAGATTATAAAACCATTGCGGACTTTCGCAAAAATAATAAACTCGCCCTCAAAAAGGTGTTTCGCCAGTTCGTACGCCTGTGCGATGAATGGGGCCTATATGGCAAAGAGTTAGTGGCGATTGATGGGACTAAAATGCGAGCTTGTAATAGCAAAAAGAATAATTATAGTGCCAAAAAACTGGAACGTCATATCCGGTATATCGATGAAAAAATTGAAACCTATATGAAAGAACTAGAGACAACGGATAACGCGGAGACTCAGGAACGTAAGCTGTCGGTACAAGAAGTACAACAGCGAATTCAAGAACTTCGTAATCGAAAACAAACCTATCAGGCTTATCAAGAAACGATAGATAAAAAAGGCTGCAGTGAAGTCTCTACAACAGACCCGGATGCTCGACTTATGTCCAATAACAATAATACAGTAGATGTAGGCTACAATGTACAGACCACAGTCGATGCCAAACACAAATTAGTGGCAGACTTCAAAGTAACAACACAGGCCAACGATTTGGGTGAGTTAGCTAACATGGCCTTGCGTGCCCAAGTGGTGCTTGAAAAAAAAGAGCTCGAAGTGGTAGCAGATAAAGGATATTACAAGGTTGACGACCTCAAAACATGCGTAAAAAATCATATCACTCCGTATGTCGCGAAACAAACATATTCGAACGGGACCGGAGATAAAGAGTTTTACCCGGATAAGTTTCATTACGACGCAGAGGAAAATATATATCGGTGTCCCAGAGGAATTGAGTTATATTTTGCCAAGAAGAGAACCAGTAAGGAAAAAGGCGTTATTGGTTACGAATACCGAAATTATGCAGCCTGTTCCTCTTGTCCGGTAAAAGAACGCTGTACTCGAAGTGCAAAGGGTCGAAGTATCTTTCGGCATATAGACCAAGACTTTTTAGATACGATTAATCTAAAGACTGAGAAAAATAAAGATAAATACCGATTACGGCAAATGATCATTGAACATGTTTTTGGAACAATTAAACGAGGATGGGGAGCGTATTATTTCCTGACTAAGCGTAAGCGCTCAGTCACAGGGGAGCTTTCTTTGTCTTTTTTATCGTATAACCTTAGGCGTGTTATATCTATCCTGGGGACGAAAGAAGTATTAGCAAAATTGACTGCTAGAAAATCTCCGGCTCTAGCCTAAATCCCGCTAGATGCTATTCAGTTCAACCAAAAGTTAACGATTTGCCTAGCATTTTGTATTTTAAGCTACTTTATTAGAGGGCGTGAGAGGATATTTCACACAGTCTGCTGTCCCCTTGTCCCACTTATACCCGCAAAAAAGATGTGCCCTTAAATGTTTTTAACACAAAGAAGCACATCTCTCAGCACAGATAAATAGTAAATCGCTGGTTAACCCTCTGCAGCGTTCTTGGTTAATTCTTTGCAAACGCTAATACCCCAGCCTAGGCATAAGCCAATTATCATCGGTATAACCCAGCCCATCCCTATATCAAAAAATGGGACAAATTGCTGGTAACTGACGAGAATACTTTGCACTGCCTCCTTGTTCTTAATGAATTCCGGCATGGCATTAAGCGCATCACCAATACTGATAAGTAGCGCGCCTAACGTTGCCAGTACATAAACAGTCTGCCGGTTTTTGAACAGCGGCGATAAGAGTGCCAACAAAATCAAGGTAATAGCTAACGGATACAAAAACATCAATGCCGGAATAGACAGAGAGATTATCCGGGTTAGTCCTACATTGGCAATCAGACAGGATAAAGCAGTAAACACCAGCACATAAGACCGGTAACTAAGTGATCCCGGAAACAATTCCTGAAAGGTTTCCGCACAAGCTGTAATTAAACCAATGGCAGTTTTTAAACAGGCCAGCGTAACAATAATTGCCAACAAAATACTTCCCAGCGAGCCAAAATAATAATTGGCAATTTGCGCCAGCGCAATACCGCCATTTTTTGAGACCTCATATTGGCCCACACTAGTTGCACCAATATACGCCAGGCAGCCATAAATCAAACCCATCAGAACAACAGTCACAGTACCTGCCTTCAGCGTACCTATCGCGATGCCGCGGGGCGATTGAACCCCTAACCCTTTCAGTGTCTGAACAACAATAATACCAAAAGCAAGCGAAGCCAAAGCGTCCATTGTGTTATAGCCTTCCGTAAAGCCTTTAAAAAAAGGATCGGTGGCATACTGACCATGAACGTCGGCAACCGAAATACTTCCCATAGGCTGCCAGAAGCTGACAACAACTAAAAAAGCTAAAAAAAGCAAAAATAACGGGTTAAGAACTTTTCCCACCCAGGTTAGAATTTCACTCGGGCGCAATGAAAAAAACAATGCGACCATAAAAAACACCAATGTAAAGCAAGCCAGTCCTATTCCGTGATACTCGGCTGGAATAAATGGCACCAGTCCAATTTCATAGGAAACCGTCCCTGTTCTGGGTAGAGCAAAAAAAGGCCCGATAGTCAGATACAAGGCGATGGTCATCAAATATCCGTAGGTGGGATGAATACGGCTGGCCAGTTCAAACAAACCATTGCTTTTAGATACGCCCATAGCTACAATTCCTAAAAATGGCAGCCCTATCCCGGTAATAAGAAAGCCGATGGTGGCCGCTGCAACATTGCTTCCGGCTTCTTGTCCCATATGCACAGGAAAAATTAAATTGCCGGCACCAAAAAACAAACCAAATAACATAGAACCAATAAACAGATAGGACGACAAGGACAACCGTTGATCCAATAAAATCCACTCCTAATTCAATTTGCAGCTTGTCGTGGCCCCTTTGGCCGCATTTTGCATTATATATCTTTTCGAAAATTTATTCAATAAACGTTTTTTGTCACCAACCGCCAGACTGCGAAAACAGGCATAATTCCCAATAGCAGGAAGGAGGAAAGTCTGCCAAAGATAAAGTAAACCGATTGAACCCTTAACAAACCGTCCCGTTGTGTTCTTTGATATAACAAAAAAAGCAGCCATTTGGCTGCTTTTGCTTGTTCTATTCCACAATTCCCTGCGCCTTGCGCAGAGCGGCGTTCTTATTAATCTTATATGTGCCAACCGTCAACAGCGGCAGCACAATGAATATCAGGCCTATATACCCCACTGTGCCGTAGCCTTTGACCACAAGCGCGGTTAAGCCGAATACCGAAGCTCCGGTACACAGTACAATAGTCAGAATAGAAACAATCATGCGGCGTACACGAACGCTCTCGAACATGCCTGTCCTCTCCAAAACCTTCTCGAAGCGAGCTACTGAGGTGTATGTAAAAGATAGAGCTGTGCCAATCAGAGCTACAAAGAGAATCACGCTATATACGATCTTCAGCCAGGGCAGCCCCAGTTGATTTGTTGCGTAATATACCGGCAAGGTTTCCTTTAGCACTTCCGGTGCAAAGCCAAGCAGCATAATGCACATGATAGCCAGGAAGCCGCCGTTCAGCAGGAAACCAAAGAGACCGAAGTAGTTGCATTCCTTGGTAGTGGTAACTTTATGAGAAACAGAAATAAGTGCTACGATGTTAATACTCTGAAAGCCGACATACAATGCAGCTTTCAGCACTGCCTCCCACGGATCGGTGCCAAAGGTTTCCTTGGTTGCGATAAAGTTTTGCCATTTGGCAGCACCGGCTTCCAGTCCAAGATACGCCAACAAAATCAGGGTAACGATAAGGAAATATGCCTTGTAGCGTAGTACACGGATAATCAGCTCGGCTCCGAAAATGGTTAAACCCAGTAAGACAGCTCCTAAGACGGAAATACCCACAAAGTAAGGAATGCCCAGGGTATTCAGGAGCAAGGCTCCCGCACCGGCAATGGAGCTACTGATGGCAATGAACATCGTGGCAATAACGCACAACTCGAAGATGAGTGAAAAGAACTTCTCGTAGGGGTGATACAGTATGGTTGAAAAACTTTTGTAATCATGGACCTGATGATCCTTAGCGAGAACCATGGCATTTCTGCAAAGCCAGCCGACAAAGAACATGGCAATAAACGGCAGTACCGCACTTAGCCAGCCATATTTCACATAAAAGTTAACCTCTTGATTACCGGTGGCAAAGCCGCCGCCGCAATGTGTGGAAAACCACACTGTCGCCATAGAAAAGGCGATCCACAACGAACTTGTTTCTGTCTTTTTTTCTAGCATTTCTTTTCTCCCCACAAATAAAATTACGAGCAGATCAGGGTCAGGCTTAAGTTATATGCAAGATTGACTTATTGCTCTTCATCCCACTCAATTAACTCTTGCCAACTCCTCTATATTGGCTGAATCAATTTGTAATAATTTGGCTAACTGCGTCCTATCCCAGCTTAACAGACCATTTATTATAAGTCAATTTTTTTTATAACTTAAGCCTGCCCCCGCACCCGCCGGGCGCACGTATAGAAAAGGACTGTGGAAAAACCACAGCCCTTTTCTACATTTAAAACATCTTTATTCCTGCTGCTGTATTAGCGGCTTCGATAGCCTGATGGGCCAGTTCGTTGGCCTGCCCCAGGGTATTTAACGCCTGAGAGGGGTTATGGAAGCCCATGCTATTTTCGGCTGCCAGGAGGTCCCAGTAAAACTGGGCTTTACGCACCAGTTCACGCGCTTTTGCCAGTCCGGCCTGGTCGGCGCCAGGTTGGGCGGCCGCCGCCTGAATGGCTTGATGCGCTTTGACGATATTCTGCCCAGCCATATGCTGGAGTTCAAAGGTTTGATCCTGGATGGTTTTTACCCGTTCCTGCAGCCAGGCTGTGCCCTGGTTGTGACAAGGAGTACAGGAATCATCCAGAGTTTTGAGCGGACTGGTTACCCAGTGTGAGGTATATTTTTGTCCGTCTTTGCGGGTATAGGGCATGTGGCAATCGGCGCAGGAAACTCCGGCGGTACCATGATTGCCGGTGGAGAACAATTCATAATCAGGATGCTGCGCCTTGAGCATGGCGGCCTGGGAATCAGGATGCTGCCAGTCCTGAACAAAGCCTCGCGGCGTTTCGCTATAGTAAGCGTACATTTCGGCCGGTTTGAGGCCTTTGTCCCAAGGGAACACCACTTTGGTGGTGCCTGGCTCAAAGTAATACTCGGAATGGCACTGCGCGCACACAAAACTGCGCATGTCTTCCCGTGATGCCTTGGTTACATCAATGCCGCGCGCGGCCTGGGCTTCAATGAACGCCGGGTTGATAACCCGCAGGTTCATGGTCGCCGGATCATGGCAGGTCGAGCAGGCAACGGAGAATTTGGCTTTATCCATCATTTCAGTAAGGGGTTTATTGGCATAATCCCAGCCATGCTCTTTATAAGCTTGTTCCACATAAGGAGTTTTGCAGGTAATACAGGCTCCTTTGCTGGCCGGTCCAATCCGCTTAGTCTCACGCAAGTCCTCCATGGCATGAATGTGGCCACGGTCTTCTGCATAATCCTTGCTGAAAGGCATCCCCTTAAACAAGGTCAGCATTTCCGGCTGCATCTGTGATTTTTGCACTAAGACACTGCCGCCATACCCTGTTGGCGAAGGTGCCCCTTCTGCTGTTTTCTGATAGCTGGCATATTGCAGCGGGTAATACTTCCCCCACACTGCCGGGTCCATTTCCCCTGCCGGAATAGCGGCAACTTTAACAGCAGAAGCAGGTTTGGCTACTCCGATGCGGACGACAACAAACCCAAAGAATAGCAGACATACAGCCAGCAGGGCAATTAAAGATTTTTGCAGTTTATTCAACCTTTATCCCTCCTTTGCTCTTGTTCGTGCCATGGACTACGCCGCGATGACATTTAATGCAATCCTGCCCGCCGGCTGCCATGGCAGTGTTTTCGATTGTCGATTGGTGGCAGCGCAGACAGTTGTCATTCGCGATAGATTTACCTTGGGTTGATATCACCATAGTTGCGGGATAATCTCTAAGCACTTCATGATAAGTGTCGTTCATACCGGTCTTGGCTTTCACGATCATTTTGACCGCTAAGTTCTGTTGCGGCAAATGGCAGTCAGTACACTTAAACTGCTTGTGGTTTGATGCCTGCCAGCTGGCTGTGCTTTCGGCCATAGAGTGGCACGAACCGCAAAACTGCGGACTATCGGAGTACGCGTACCCGGCTCCGGCCACCAGCATTCCCGCCGCCGCAAGCACCAAGACTGCCAGGGCAATCTTTAAAGCGTTACGGTTAAGGAATTGACCAGTATCCAAAACATCCCCCTCCTCTCCCACCTAGTTATTTGGGTTTTATTTTAGGTCCTGGCAGCAGGACCCTGACCCCTGTTTACCTGCCGGTTATAACCTGCCAGAGCGTTAAAGGCCGCCCAGCCTGCCCCGGCAGTTATCAGCGCCGCTCCCAGCCACACCAGGTTAATTAACGGTTTACGGCTGATTTCAACTTCCAGTTTTTCCAGTTCTGCGGCCTGGGGCGCCGCTTTTTCGTCTTTAAATTCTACAGTCACTTTGCCTTCCCCCGGCTTAAGCCCGGTAATGTGCAGCACATACCGGTCAAGGGCTTTCACTGTCGAACCGACAATATACCCGTTGCGATTGGTCAATTCAGGGCGTACTTCCTGGGTCTGCCCACCGGCAGCCACTTCGATTATGGCTTGCACCCGGACGTCCCCCGAACCATCCATACCGGCCATGTTAAATTTAATAAAGGTTAAGTCTACCCCTTCCTGGGTAAAAGGCTGGCCTTTGACCAGTGTCAGCTCCGGTCCGTGGTCAGCATCCTCCTGCGGGATAGGCGCAATATACATATCGGCAAGCAAAGTCCGGTAAATGCCCGGTTCCCGGGCAGCAGGCGCTCCCTGACTGTTAAGTTTGGTCAAAGACCTGACCTCGGTTTTATCCAAACCGGCGTGAAACGTATGATGAAAGCCGGCGCCGCCTGCCGCCGGTTCTGTGCCGGCAAAAATAACCCTTTCTCCCAAAATCGTCTGCGACTGGCCCTGAATAAGTGTGACAACAGCCGACTGGCTGCCTGCGCCTGAGGCCATAATCCCCACAAGCATAACCGTCACACCGATATGGCTAAAGCCGGCGGCAACAGAGATTTTCCGGGTATAGGCGCCATAGACGTTAGCCGCGGTGGCGGCGCACGCCAGGCCAACGGTAAGCATGATCAGCGGCCGGTACAGGGTAAGACTGCCGGCCAGCAGCAGCCCGCCCAGGAAAAACAGCGCCAGCCAGATATACTGTTTGCGACTGCCTGTTTGTGTACGGCCCCAGCCAAGCAAGGGTCCTGCCGTCAGGGCCGCCGCCATGGCAACAGCCAACGGCAGGGCGGCGTTATTATAAAAAGCACTGCCAACACTCTTGGGGCTGCCAAAGGCCATGGTGACAAGCGGCGTAGACATACCGACAAACACCAGGATGCCGAAAAAGGCTAAGAGCAGCGCCGTAAGCGCCAGGGTAAACTCCCGGCTGGCAAGCCCGGGATAGAGCTCACCTGACGGCATGCCGGGCAATTTGGCAATATAGAGCGCAAATGCCAGAAATGCCACCACCAGCACTGTCAATCCCAGCAGTCCGCCTACCCCTTCATCGGCAAACGAATGGGTGGAAAAATCGCTCAAAATACCACTGCGGGTAAGAAAAGTTCCATATAACACCAGGGAAAAACTGCAAATTACACCGGCATAAACGGCTTTAACCGCACCAGGGCGGACCTTAGCCAAAAACAGCAGATGCACCAGGGCTCCGGCAGCCAGCCAGGGAACCAGTGAGGAATTTTCCACAGGATCCCAGGCCCAGTAACCCCCCCAGCCTAATACCTTATACGCCCAAAAACCGCCGATAAACATCCCGGCACCGAGAGTGGACAGGGCAAACAGCGCCCACGGCGCAGCCGGCCGCAGCCATTCTTGATGCTTTCCTGTCAGCATGCCGTCAATGGCATAGGCAAAAGGCACTGCCAGCGCCGCATACCCTAAGAACAGCACCGGCGGATGAATAACCATCCATGGATCTTGCAGCAGCGGATTTAAGCCGGCCCCGTCCAGGCGGGGCTCTGCCAGCATCATGAACGGGCTTTTCACCAGCAGCATAATGAGCAGTACTGCCTGCAGTAAGCTATATACCGCCATAGTGCCTGCCGGGGCTGCCGGTTTGCGGGTCAGAAGCAGGCCAAATACCGCATGAAACACCAGCCATAACAGAAAGGAGCCTTCCTGCCCGGCCCAAAAGGCCGAGAATTTATATGCCAGCGGCAAGTCACGGGAGGTGTAGCCAAATACATAGGCATATTCAAATCGATTTCCCAAAATGAGATACAGCAGATATACGGCAGCGATACCAATAAGTCCGGCCGATATCTGATAGCACACCCGGCCGTTTTGCTCCCAGCTTTGCCTGCCGGCCTTCCTGACCATTCCCGCTGCGCCGGAGCAGACTGCTGCCGTCATGGTTACGAGTAGCGCTAAGACGATTGCACCATAGCCAATCATTGATTCACACTCCCCTGATATTTCGAAGGACATTTTACTAACAGTTTATCGGCCTGAAACTCACCGTCACTGTATTTACCAATTGCGACAATACCTGTGGCCTGCTCCAGACCGTCCGGCTGTACGCCCCGGTAAACAACGGCCGCCTCTTCTCCGGCGTCATCCCGCAGCATAAAACGGATCGACCTGCCATCCCCGGCCTGAGTTATCTGAGAACCGGCCAGTGTACCTTTAACCTGAACAGCACTTTGCGTGGCTTTGGCCTGCGCGAAAGTAACATAAGGAGTGACTGAGTCATTGAACGCGAAGGCACTATAGGCAATAAAGCCGACAATAATCAACAGACAAATCACCCGGTGTTTGTTCATAGCTGGGTCCCCCTTTTTGACAACATTGTCTGTGCGGCAACACTTCTGGCCAATAACAGGCCGTAGAGCGCGGTACAGGCACCAACAGCAGCCAGCAGCACCACCAGCATGATGGGGTCCATATCCACTTTGCCTGCGCTGTTGAGCACCGGTTCCGGATGCAGGGAAAAATACATTCTCGGAATGATAAACACCAGAAACGGCACCGTAAGGAAGGATAGCAGGGCGTAAACCGCCGCGATGGCCGCCCGCCGCTCTTCCTCCTCAATAGCTGCTCTGAGTGCCAGATAAGCGCCATAAATCAAGAGTAAGATAAAAACGGTGGTCTGCCGGGGATCCCAGTTCCAATACGCGCCCCAGGTCAGTTTGGCAAACACCGCCCCGCTCACGGTGGCCAGCAGACAAAAAATCAGTCCTAATTTGGCCGAGCAGGCACTGATCGAATCAAATTTAAGGCTACGGGTTCTAAGATACTGAACGGCAGTTACCGCCGACACCAGGAAGGCCAGCACCGATACCCAGGCTACCGGGATATGAAAAAAAGCCATCCGGACAAGATAACCCAGCCCCTCGGCCGGCGGCACCAGATAAAAGACGGCGTAGACCACTCCGGCCAGGCATACTGCAAGGATTGCGTCAAATCTTTTTGAGTCCATATACCCTCCTATGTTTAATCCTGCCACAAATAATCAAATAACAGTATACCTGCGGCTATGACAGCGGCATCATAGCCTGCCATAAAAACAAATTCCCGCAGTTCAGGCGCACTACCGGCCAGCACCTTGGCGGTAGCACTGATAACACTCAAAAATTGCGGCAGCAGCACCGGAAAAGTAAGGACTGTAAAAACAGCATGCTTCCCCTGTGCATACATGACCATGGCCGCCGTCAGGGTGGATACTGCCGCAATGCCAGCAATGCCAAGCACCAGGATCAAGGCAAAGGACAGCCATTCCCCCACCGCAACATTCAAAAACATGATAAACAGCGGTACCACCAGGCAGGTCAATCCGGCTAATAAAACCAGATTAAACAACAGCTTGCCAAAATATACAGCCATACCGGTGGCATATAGTCTGAGAACCAATAAGGTACCGGCCTCCTGCTCCTGAACAAACACCCTGGCCAGACCGGCCATAGCGCAGAAGAACATCACTACCCACAATAACGCGGCGGCAAATTCCGGCGGCAGCGCCGCCCCGGCCAGCGTCATGCTGACACTGGACAAGGCCGTAAGTGCAAACATAACCAAGGCGCCAACAGCGTACCTTGTCCGAAACTCACAGACTGCATCTTTGGCAATTATTGCCCATACCGCCCTGCTAAAGTTCAATTTTATCGGTGGCATACCGGGCCTCCTCCGGTTCGTTGGTCGCAAGCAATATAACAGCCTGATTGCGCAGGGCATCTGCCATTAAATTCTGTACATAGGCCTTACCGTCAGTGTCCAGATTGGAAGACGGCTCATCCAGCAGCCAGACACACGGCTCCAGGGACTTGCCCACAGCCAGTTTCAACCGCTGGCGCATCCCGGTAGAGTAGGTTTGCACCGGCGCCAATCCCGCCCGGCCCAGGCCGGCCTCCTGGCAGAAGACCGCAGCTTCTGCCGGGGTACAGGAGACACCTCTTACTTTTGTCCAAAAAAGAATATTCTCAATACCTGTTAATGCCGTATACATGGCCATATCCGGCGCTACCATGCCAATACAGGCCAGTTGCTGCTCTTTGCTGAGCACGGCGCCCTGGGTATCCAGAAAGCGCACCTGACCGGCACTGGGACGCAGCAGTCCGGCAACAATTTTAAGCAGGGTGGACTTGCCGGAGCCGTTGCGTCCGGTCACTGCCAGGCACTGTCCTGCCCTGAACCGGGCATTAATATTCTCAAACAGTATTCTGCCGCCAAATCTTTTGCCGATATTCTCCAGATAAATTTCCATTGTTTGCCTCATATGGTTGCTCCAAACAATATTTCCCATAATAATGTTATTATACCATTCTCATCACATAATTAAAATGATAAAAGACTGACTATTGTGTCAGAATTTTATCATTTATTCTAAATGGTATTCACTTGTTTCAGGACTGGCAGGATGCCAGCTTAAACCGCACATAGATGGCAGTTCCCGTTTCACTACTTTTTATATCAATAATCGCCTGATGCCTGGCAGCGATGCTGAAGCAAATAGCCAGCCCCAGACCGGTACCGGTATCTTTGGTAGTGAAAAAGGGAGTTCCCAGTTTAACCAGAATATCCGGCTCAATCCCCGAGCCCTGGTCCTCGACGACCAGTACAACCTCTCCCGCTTCTTCATAGGCGCGCAATTTCATTGTCCCGCCAGTCTGCATTGCTTCCAAGCCGTTCATCGCCAAATTTAAGATAAGCTGCCGGATTTCTTTGGCATCAAAAGGAAAGTCGGTAAGGGGGCCAATGTCTTCAACTACAGTTTTCCCGTCCAGAATGGCTTCGGCACGGATCAGCGGCAGCAGGGATTCAATGATATTCCCTAAGTTTTGCAGCTGTTTATCGGTATTCTTATTTTTAGCCAGACTTAAAAACTCGGTAATGATACTATTGGCCCGGTCCAGTTCCTCCACCATCAGATCAAGATTGGCCGGCGATAAAGCCGCCTTGCCGCTTTTCGCATATTGCAGGAAACCGCGTACGGTTGTCATCGGATTCCGTATTTCGTGGGCAATTCCTGCCGCCATTTCACCGATAAGGTTGAGACGGTCAAGGCGGGCCATTTCCTTATCAATTAGTTTGCGTTCCGTAATATCGTTCAAATAAACAGACAGACCGTTCTTGGCCGGATAAACCCGCACCTCATAGCAGCGTTCCGGTAAAAGGCAGGCACTTTCAAAACATACCGGCTCCTCACTTTCACCGGTTGAAACGGCAACAAGCTGTTCGGTAAGAACCGGATTATGGCTTAATACCTCAAACAGTGTCTTGCCCAGCAGTTCCTGGCGCGACCAGCCAAGGATGGGCTCTGCCGCCTTGCTTACATAGGTAAATTTATAATCGGCATCTACCGCAAAAAAACCGTCCTTGATGCTTTCCAGGATGCTGCTGATGCGCTGAGTCCGCTCGGCCACCATACTTTCCAGCAGTATTTCGTTGCGGCATAATTCCAGCGTAGTATTGGTCAATTGTTCATTAAGATTATCCATCTCGGCAATTTGGCGTTTAAGCATCTCCCGCTGCTGTACCAGCTTGAGCTGGCAATGATGCATCCGCAGGAAGGCATCCACTTTGGCTCTCAGGATCTGGGGATTAAAGGGTTTGAAAATATAATCAACAGCACCCGAGTCATAGCCTTCCAAGACATTTTCCTCGGTTTGACTGATGGCGGTTATGAAAATAATCGGGATGTTCTGGCATTTTTGCCTTGTGCGAATAATTTTAGCTGTATCAAAGCCGTTAAGGTTCGGCATCTGCACATCCAGTAAAATCAGCGCAAAATCGTCGTTTAGCAGACATTTTAGCGCCCCCTCGCCGGATGTCACCCCCACCAAAAGATAGTCGGGACTTGCCAGCACCGCCTCCAAAGCCATCAGATTTTCCGGACGGTCATCGACCATCAATATTTTAAACTGTTCTTTCACCTACTCAGTACCTCCCTCAGCTTATCCCTGAACATTATATTGCAAAACCCGGGATCGTAGTCGATCATTGATGATTCACGGCTGCAGCCTGAGGCGCATCAGTGAAAACAATTTATCGAGCTGTACCGGTTTACTGATATAATCCAGTGCTTCATCGTCCGGATAGCTGTCCTTGTCCTGCTGCGCAGTTTTAGCGGTAAGCACAATAATCGGCAAAGCCTGAAGATCGGGTAATTCACGAATTGCCTGAATGGCCTCAGAGCCATTCGCGTCAGGCATAATGGTATCCATAATCACGAGTTTTATATCAGGGTTAGCTTTCAGGCATTCCAGGCCCTCCCGGCTATTTTGGGCAAACAGGGCGGCAATGCCCCTGGCTTCCATAGCGGCAACCAGTGCATACACATTGCGCATGTCATTATCCACAATCAGCACTTTCAGTCCACGAAAGGCAGTTTCACTGCCATTCACTGGCTGCGGCGACAGCAAATCAGACCCGCCTTGTAGCGTCAGGACAGTCTGCTCAGGCTTACCTGCCGCCGCTTGGGCCTTTACGCTCTCGACCGCGTCGATGATAACACTGCCCTCAATGGGCAGATACAAAGCAAAAGAGCTGCCATAGCCTTCCCGGCTGTCCAGATTAATGTAGCCGCCCAGGAGCAGGGACAGCTCCCGGCTGATGGATAAGCCCAGCCCGGTACCGCCGTATTTACGGCTGGTTGTACCGTCTGCCTGACGAAAGGCTTCAAAAATCACGGCCTGTTTTTCGGCGGAAATCCCAATACCGGAATCGCTTACTACAAACATAAGCCATTCCCGATTGAGGGCCCTTTTTATCTGGAAATTAACCCATCCCTTTTCGGTAAACTTAAACGCGTTTGACAGCAAATTTTTCATAATTTGCTGCAACCGTAGGGAATCTGTGTAGATTGTGGCCGGTACATCCTGCGCAATGTCAAAATTAAATGCCAGTCCCGCATTCTCAGCTACCGGCTTAAACTGCTTTACCAATTTTGCGGTGAAGTTGACTATACTCACCGGTTCCGGGTTGATGCTGAGTTTACCTGACTTTAATTTAGACAAATCCAGGATGTCGTTAATTAACAGCAGCAGGTCATTGCCGGCCGAGTGAATGGCATGGGCATACTCCAACTGTTTGGACGTCAGATTTCCTTCCTGGTTGGCTGACAGCATTTGAGCCAATAGCAGCAGACTGTTCAGCGGGGTTCTAAGCTCATGCGACATATTTGCCAAAAATTCGGACTTATATTTGGCAGTAACATCCAACTGCTGCGCCTGCGCTTCCAGGACTGCTTTGGCGTGTTCCAATGCCCGGGTTTTTTCCTCTGAGTGTTTGTATTGTTCCTCCAGGCGCTCGTTAATAATGCGCAGTTCTTCCTGCTGCTGCTGCAATTCGGCCGACCGATGCTGCAGCTCTTCGGCAAACGCCTGCGATTCGGCGAGCAGTTGGTCGGTCTGCCCCTTGCTTATCACCCGCATAAAGCTGATGGCCACATTATTCATGACTTGTTTCAGGTATTCAGTATGAGTTTCCGTTAACCGGCCAAAACCGGCCAGTTCAACAACCGCCAATACCTTGTCTTCCACGGCAGACGGAAAAACAGCCACATAATCGGGCTTAGAGCTGCCTAGTCCTGAAGCAATTTTTATATACTCGTTAGGCACCTGTTCCAGAATCACCGGCTGGTTTTGCAGGGCACACTGCCCGGTAATGCCTTCACCCATTCGAATTTTATCAAGCCCCAGAGAATCGCCGGTATCGGCATAACTGGCGATTTTGCTTAATACCTGGTTATCATTTTCACTTTCCACGAGATAAAATACTCCATAGCTTGCTCCCACAGTTGGCACAAGTTTGGCGATAAAGGCCCTGCCCAGCGTCGTCCGGTCATTGACCCCCTGCAGCATTGTCGACATTTCAGCCAGCTGCGACTTCAGCCAATTTTGCTGTTCCATCGCCTGAATAAACTCTTTTTCCTGTTTACGATGCCGCTCCAAGGCCGCTGCCATCTCATTAAAAGCAACGGCGATGCAACCGATCTCATCCCGGGTGGAAGCTGCAATGCGGGGAAAGCTTTCACTGTCAGCCGCCTGCACACTGCCGATTACTTTCGCCAGCCGTCTAAGGTCATAGGTAATACTGCCGACAACCTGGATGGCAATGGTTCCCCCGGCCAGCAGACAGGTGATAATGCAGACGGCCAGCAGGATTTGCGCCAAGTTGCTGGTGAATGCCGATTGTTCTAAAAGCTTAGCCAGGCTTCCTTCCTCGGTAATCTGAATTTCTTTGGCCACGCCTATCGCCTGACCAATAATCCGCTGTCCGTCAAATGCCAAAAGACTGGCTGCTTCCACCTGGCGGCCGGACTTGGTCAAAATAATAATATCCATGGTTAATTGTCTATAGTTATCCTGAGTGGCCTTAAGCCTTGGTAAAAGCCCTGCCACCTGGGAGTTATTCGCCAGCTTTATATAGGTCTCATAAGCCGCTTGCAATTCTTCCTGATGTTCGGCAATTCGCTGCAGTGCAAGTTCTGTTTGGCTGTACTCGGCAGCCATAATAAGAGTTTTAAGCTCACTTTCAATCAACCGGACCTCTTGCAAAATGCCGGTGGTTAGCCTGACTTTTTCATACCTGTTTCTCATAACCTCATTCACATTGGTATCAAGCTGATAAATCAAAAACATGGCTATTCCCAGAAACATCACCAGTATCGCTACGATAGAACCAAACGCCAAATACAATTTACTCTTAAAACCCATGACTCTAAACCTCCAATTACATCTAACCGTTTAGTCATTCTACAATATACTGTTGTTTCCTTCTAAAAATTCAATATTTTTACAACAAACTTCTAAATCCTACTTCTAATAAAACAATTTTTGACTGAATAAACAGGCCTTAGCGGCAGGAGCTGTCACGGATAAAATGCGGTACCCTGGATAAGCTAATTGTACATTTTTTTTAAAAAGGGCTTATCTATGGAAATTTCACTGGAACATATCATTCTTGGCATTTCCTGGCTTGCTATGGCACTGGCCCTCTGGCGCTGGGTTCCCAAAGACAGGCACAGCTTACGTAAAGCGCAGATAGCTTTTTTCTGTAAGCAGGCAATAACCTGGTTGTTTGGCCTGATGGTAGTCGAGTGGGGACTGCTTTCCTATCCTATTCATGAATTTGAGCACGCCACTAATACCAGCTTTACTTTCGAATTTTTTGTTTACCCGTCTATTTGCGTGCTGTACAATCTGCATTTCCCGGAAAATCAAGGCTATGTAACCACTTTTTTGTACACCGCCGCGTATTGTAGCGGCATCACGATACTGGAAGTACTGCTGGAGAAATACACCCTGCTCATCCATTATATCTACTGGACCTGGTACTGGACCTGGATCACCCTCTTTCTTACCTTCTGCCTGTCACGCACATATGTTAAGTGGTTTTACCACGGCTATGATCAAAAAAAAACTTGACCTGTGTCAATTCCTTTACCAAGGTGCGCAAAACATATACATCCTGTTAAACAAAAAACAGCTATGAGACAAGCTCATGCTGTTTCTTTATATGTTACGCCTGGATTTTCAATCATACCTGCCAAAGTTCATAGCTTTCAACAATCACTGCCTCACCAGGCAGTTTCGCAATGTCAAAGCAACCCGTCAACTCGGCCGCTTTAACCGGCTGGAAAATATCAATCAAATTTGCTTTCCAGGCTAAATAGCCGATAATGGTTTCCGGCGTAATGCCATGCGCTCTGAGAGCGGCAACAGACAAGGCCTGCTGCCGCTTGGACAGGCGGTAGCCCTCTGCATCCACCAAGAGCGGCACATGGGTAAACACCGGCGCCTGGCAGCCCAGCAGCCGGTACAGCAATAACTGGCGCGGAGTGGAGCCTAATAAATCATGCCCCCGCAGCACATGGGTAATCTCCATGGCAGCGTCATCAATGACAACGGCTAATTGATAGGCATGCACACCATCGGAACGCCGCACAACAAAGTCACCCACTTCCCGGGCAAGCTCCTGGCAAACATACCCGGCATGCAAATCGGTAAAAGCAATTTCACCATCAGGCACTGCCAGCCGGAGCGCCGGCCGCCGGGCCGACCGGCGGTCGGCCGGCACCGGGCTGTGCCGGCAGGTTCCGGGATAAAGCCGTTCCTGGTCACCGGCATGCGGCGCCGAGGCAGCTAATTCAGCCCGTGTGCAATAGCAGGGATAGACAAGACCGGCGGCAGCCAGACGGTCAAGCGCAACCTGGTAAAGAGCACGCCGCTCGTTTTGGCTGTAAGGCCCATACCGGCCGCCAACATCCGGCCCTTCGTCCCAGTCAAGCCCCAGCCACTTCATATCTGCCATCAGCTTGTCCGCATAGGCCGGCCGCGACCTGTCAGGATCAAGGTCTTCGATTCGCAGCACCATGGTTCCACCGGCGCTGCGTACCTGCAGCCAGGCCAGCAGCGCTGTCCAGACATTCCCCAGATGTATTTCACCTGTCGGACTGGGAGCAAACCGCCCCCGCATCAGTCAAGAAAATCCTCTCTGACAGGTACAAAGACCTCGATAAGCTCCGCCGTTTGCAGCACGTTGACACTATGTTCCGCTCCGCCGGGAATGGCCCAGCTGTCACCAGAACATAGCCGGTGCTCCTGTTGCCCGATAGTCATGACGATTTCACCGGTTATCAGGTAACCAATCTGCTCATGCGGATGACTATGGGGCTGTAGCTCTGCGCCGGCAGCAAGCACAAACTTGGTTAATAAGCCTTTTTCTCCCACTGCCAGCGTTTTCCGCTCCACACCGGCAAGCGGTTCGACAAACGGTTTATCCTTATCTCTGACGATCATCGGCAAATCCCTCCCTGAAGTTCACTGATTTTGTTGTTTTTCACCCATATCATTGGTCAGTCCCAGTTTATCAAACACCTTGTAGGTCAGGCTGATAGCAATGGCGACAACGGTTGCCAGCGCCATTCCTTTCAGGGTGACTGAAGCCAGGGTCAGCGACGCGCCGCTGATGCCAATGATGAGGACAACGGCTGTTAAGATCAGATTGCGGGATTGATTATAGTCGACTTTGGCATCAACCAAAATCCGGATACCGGAAGCGGCAATAACACCAAACAGCAGCAGGGATACACCGCCCATGACCGGGGTGGGAATGCTCTGAATCACGGCTGCCAGCTTGCCGACAAAGGATAAGACAATGGCAAAAACGGCGGCAAAGCCGATTACCCATACACTGTATACCTTGGATATGGCCATAACGCCGATATTTTCACCATAAGTGGTGTTCGGGGTGGAACCAAAGAAACCTGACAGCATGGTGGACAGGCCGTTACCGAGCAGCGAACGGTGCAGGCCGGGAGAAGCCGCCAGATCACGGCCGACAATATTGCTGGTAACTACCAGATGGCCGATGTGTTCGGCAATAACTACAAGTGCCGCCGGCACAATAATGGCCATAGCCTGCAGGTTAAATTCAGGCGCATAGAAGGTCGGCAAAGCAAACCAGGGTGTGGTGCCGATGGGCGTGAGATCAACCAGCCCCAGCACCAGCGCCAGGATATAGCCGGCAACAATACCAATGAGGATCGGAATAACGGCAAGAAAGCCGCGGAATAAAATCGACCCCAGTACGGTGACCGCTAAGGTAAACAACGAAACCGTTATGGCCTTGGCATCAGGCACTTTGGCCGTCAGGCCGGCCATATCGGCAGCCACCGGGGCCAGCTCCAGGCCAATGATAGCAACAATGGCCCCCATGGCGGCAGGCGGAAAGACGACATCAATCCACTTTGTCCCGACAACGCGAATGCTCAGTGCCACCAGTGTAAAAACCAGACCGGTTGCAATAAAACCGCCCAAAGCCGCGCCATAGCCAAACTGGGGTAATACGAGAAATACCGGTGAAATGAAAGCAAAGCTGGAGCCAAGATAGGCTGGGATTTTCCCTTTAGTAATAAAAATATAGAGCAGAGTGCCGATACCATTCCATAACAGAATGGTGGCCGGGTTAACCTTAAATAACATAGGAACAAGTACGGTTGCGCCAAACATGGCAAACAAATGCTGCAGACTTAGCGGCAAAGTCTCCAGCAGCGGCAGCTTTTCTTCCACCTGAATTGTACGTCTCACGAAATTTCCTCCTCAAAATTAGTCCTGCTTTATTATACTATCTTTTGGCAAAGTTTTCATAAAATTTTAATACTCCTGCCGGATATTGTCAAGTTATTCTCATTGCCTTTATTTACATGCAGCTGTTGCTAACACCTGGCGGTTATTATTAACCTGCCATACATTGCCTGTGATTATGCAAATGCCGGGTCCTGTCAGGCCAAGAAAAAAGGAGGCAGCGCCCCGGTTGGGGCATTGACTCCTTGTTAGTATATTAACCGGCCATAGTTTCGTAAAGAACATCGATATCCTGTTCTTTCAGCAAGGCCTGTACTCTGGCCACATCCTGCGGGACAGCATCAGGAACACCTTCCAGAAGATAGGGTTTGCCAAGCTCGGCCCACTTTTTGCGGCCAAAAGTATGGTAAGGCAATAGTTCCACAACCGCCTGTCCTGGCAGTGTTTTTATCAGTCCGGCCAAAGCATGGATGTCTTCCCGGCTGTTGGTTATCCCGGGAATGACGACATAGCGAACAGTAACAGGCATGACGGCTGAGACTTTTTGCAGATTAGCCAGTATCCGGGTATTGTCGGCACCTGTCAGCCAATGGTGTTTTACCGGGTCAACGGCTTTAATACTGAACAATACCGCATCCGTGTAGGGTAGCACCTTGTCCAGATGTCCGGCAGGGTAATTGCCGGCCGTATCCAGTGTAGTATGCACTTTCTGTTCCCGGCAGCGTTTAAATACGGCTGCGGCAAAGTCCGGCTGCAGCAGCGGCTCACCACCGGAAAGGGTGATGCCGCCGCCGGAAGCTTCATAATACCGGCGGTATTTTTTTATATCGGCCATTACCGCTTCCACGGTAATGGTTTTATCGCCACGCACCCAGGTATCAGGGTTGTGGCAAAATTTGCAGCCCAAAGAGCAACCGCCCAGGAATAGTACATAGCGAATGCCCCGGCCGTCAACTGTGCCAAAGGTTTCGATAGAGTGATAGTAGCCATATTGCTGTGTCATACTGTTCCCCTCCTAGTACGATGTAATGAGATTGCCATACTCCACTGCATTTCGCCCGCAATGCCGCTGGCCGTGAAAGGTACTCCGGTCATTGCGGGCGCAGCGTGGCAATCTCGTCTCCCGGTATTGTAGGGCGGGAGCTGACATGGCAATCGCATTCTATTTATTCTGGTTTCTAAACGGCTTCATAGAAGGTGCGGCTGATGACCTCCCGCTGCTGGGCAGGAGTCAATTTAATGAAGTTAACGGCATAGCCTGAGACACGAATGGTCAACTGCGGGTATTTCTCCGGATGCAGCATGGCGTCTTCCAGCACAGCCCGGTCAAGCACATTAACATTGATATGATGACCATTGCTTTCCGAATAACCGTCAAGGACTGCGGTCAGGTTGTTGACCCGCGAATCGGGGCATTTGCCCAGTGCTGCCGGCACAATGGAAAAGGTGTAGGAAATGCCGTCCCGGCAATCTTCATAGCTAAGCTGGGTTACCGAGTTGCAGGCAGCCAGCGCACCGCGGCGGTCACGGCCATGCATGGGGTTAGCTCCCGGGGCAAAGGCTTCACCGGCTCTGCGTCCGTCCGGGGTTGAACCGGTCTTTTTGCCATACATAACGTTTGAGGTAATTGTCAGCACCGATAAGGTGTGTTCGGCGTCACGGTAAGTGGGATGCTTTTTCAGATTGGCGGAGAATTCGGCAGTCACTTCCTTGGCCATCAGGTCAACCCGTTCGTCATCATTGCCATAGCAAGGAGCCTCACCGATGATTTCAAAGTCGGTGGCAATGCCGCGTTCGTCGCGGATAGGCTTAACTTTAGCATGCTTTATTGCGCTTAAGGAATCGGCCACAACCGACAGGCCGGCAATTCCAAAAGCCATGAGACGGCCGACTTCCGTATTGTGCAAGGCCATTTGCGCTCTTTCATACGCATATTTATCATGCATGTAGTGAATAAGGTTCATAGTATTAACATACAGACCGGCCAGCCAGTCCATAACCACCGAGTAGTTTTGCCGAACGGTTTCGTAATCCAGATATTCCCCGGCCGGAACAGGTATAACCGGAGCTACCTGTTTGCCGCTGACTTCATCGCGCCCGCCGTTGATAGCCATGAGCAGCGCTTTGGCCAAATTGACCCGGGCACCGAAAAACTGCATTTGCTCGCCGACCCGCATGGCTGATACGCAGCAGGCGATGGCGTAATCATCCCCATACTCGGGACGCATGACATCGTCGTTTTCGTATTGAATAGCACTGGTATCAATAGATACCTGGGCGCTGAATTTCTTGAAATTTTCCGGCAGCGCCGTTGACCAGAGCACCGTCAGATTGGGTTCAGGCGCCGGGCCAAGGTTATACAGGGTATGCAGTACGCGGAAAGATGTTCTGGTAACCAGCGGACGGCCGTCAAGACCAACCCCGCCAATTGCTTCGGTTACCCACAGCGGGTCACCGGCAAACAGTTCATTGTATTCCGGAGTTCTCAACTGGCGTGCCAGCCTGAGTTTTATCACCAGCTGGTCGATAAGCTCCTGGGCTTGTTCTTCGGTAATTAACCCTTTCGCTAAGTCACGCTCAAGATAGATGTCAAGGAAAGTGGACACCCGGCCTAAAGACATGGCTGCGCCATTTTGTTCCTTAATGGCGGCCAGATAGCCGAAATACAGCCACTGCACCGCTTCTGCCGCCGTTTCAGCCGGACGGGAAATATCCAGTCCATAGATTTCGCCCAAAGTAATCATTTCCTTGAGGGCCCCAATCTGGCGGGCCACTTCTTCGCGCAGGCGGATCACGTCTGACAGCATCGGCTTTTTCGCCAATTCCTGCATATCTTGCTTTTTGGCTTCCATCAATTTATTGATGCCATATAAAGCAATCCGGCGATAGTCACCAATAATCCGGCCACGGCCATAGGCATCAGGCAAACCGGTAATAATGGCGGCGCTGCGGGCCAGCTTCATTTCGTCAGTATAGGTCATGAATACGCCGTCGTTATGGGTGGTAGCATGATTATGGTAGGTTTCGCTAATGGCTGCATCCAATTTATAGCCATAAGCCTCGCACGCTTGTTCGGCCATGCGGATACCGCCATTGACAATAACTCCGCGCTTCAGCGGAGCATCTGTCTGGAAACCCACGATAACTTCTAAGTCTTTATCTACATAACCTGCGCCATGAGAAGTAATGGTTGATACCCGGGTAGGATCAATATCGAGAACACCTTTATTATCACGCTCTTGCTTTAAAAGTTGAGAGCATTTTTCCCACAACTGAGTGGTTCTGGCGGTGGGACCTGCTAAAAATTGGCTGTCACCTGCGTATGGAGCATAGTTTTGCTGGATAAAATCACGGACATTAATACTCTCCTGCCAAGCTTTTCCCTGGAAACCTTCCCATGCTTTCATGTGTAAGTCCTCCTCTTAGAAATATTCTAATAATTGGTATATAAAAACCGTCTGAGCATGAATGCCCAGGCGGTCGGCCTTCACCGTTTACAAACCGTCTATCACTTTTTTGCGCCGCCCGGTCTGCCTTCGGTCATATAAAATTACTTAACATAGGATATTACTTCTTACGACATATATCGACGTATTTTGCCTTTGTATACATTATGCGGCATTGTCTACACTTTGTCCAGTAGCTGGTAAAAAGTAAATATTTTCTCAAATATTATAAAAATCACAACTTACAGTTAATAGTGCAGCAAAGTCATAATTTGTATTATGTAAATATAATATTGGGCAAACATAAGGGGCTGCCGCACTCATATAGTCAGTGCGGCAGCCCCGGATTCACTCAACATTATTATACGGATCCCAGTCAGTCACATCAGCCAGTTCCTTCCGGGCTGCGGCAATGTCGTCAAGCAGCCTGTCCTTATCTTTCGGCAAGGTGGCTGCCAGGGCAATATGGTTGGAAATATGATTGCTGCGAAACAAGCAATGCTCGGCTGGTGGCAAGTCAATGCCACTCACCAGTTCATAGAGTTCCCCCATAATTTCAGCCGGCGACAGCGGCGCAAACCGGCCGGATTCAAACTGCTCCAGCAATTCACTGCCCCGGTACAGCATCAGCGTTAAAGCGCTCAGCATCTGGGGCCTGATGGCATTTACCACCCGGGCCGTATTCGCGGCATGCCGGGCCGAATGTTCTTTGCCGCCAAGGCCGGCAATAATCATAACCGACAATTTGATGCCGGCAGCCACAATGCGCTGACCGGCCTCAATGGATTCGGCCGCCGTTACCCCTTTATTTACCCTGCTCAACACCACATCATCACCGGACTCCAGGCCATAGTAAACCAGCTTAAGCCCGGCAGCTTTCAAAGCCTCCAATTCTGCCGGAGTCTTATTCAGCATATCTCTGGGGCCTGCATAGCATGCTACCCGCTGCAAACGCGGAAAGGTGCGGGCCAGCGCGTCAAGTATGGCTAATAACTTGTCTGTTGCCAAAACCAGCGCATTGCCATCTGCCAGAAATATCCGCCGGATGTGCATGGCATATGGCTTGGCGGCATGAATCTGATCCATAATTTCATTCATTGGCCGGGTGCGAAATTGCACCGACTTGTACATATTGCAATACGTACAGGCATTATGCGAGCAACCGACAGTCACCCGCAAAATAAAGCTGTGTGCTTCACTGGGCGGCCGGAATACCGGCCCTTCGGCATTATCAAAATACAAGGTATCACCTCTTTATGTTGGCCCCGGCAGCAATGGCGGTAAGAAAAGCCGAACGAATGGGCTTGACTGCCATCAGTGCTTTGACCGGAGCTGATTTTTCAATAACTGCAGCAATACGGCCTAATGCCCGGTGACTTAACCGTGAGGGATCATCGAACAGAAAATTGCTCAGTTTTCCCCGCTCGATGGCCATCGTCACCATGCGGTCAAAGGTTGTTTCCGGCACCATCACCCGCCGGTCACGGCTGGCCATACTGATACAGCCAAGCTTACAGGCCGTATAGCATACCCCGCAGCCCAGGCACAGCTCCGGCTCGCACACCGCCCTGGGCCGCTCGGCCCCGCTGGCACTGTCAACAGTAATGGCCTCCACCGGACAAGCCTTAACACACAGGCCGCAGCCGGTACAGCGTGAGCTGTCTATTTGGGCTGCCCAGTTGGAGGTCACGATGGCAGTCCGGATATTAAAGGTCCTGACAGCCTGGAACATGCCGCAGCAGCAGCCGCAGCAATTACACATAAACCCCACCGCGTGCTGTACATTATCGGCAATCTGTGCTAAGCCCGCCTGCTTGCACTGTTCCAGCACCTGCATGGCTTCACCGACAGTTGCCGCTTCAGCCATCCCCTTATTTATCAGTATCCGGGCACTGTTGCCAAAAGTCAGGCAGGTCCGCAGCGGCGCCGCGCAGGCCTTGTCCAAATGACCGGCTTTGTGCCGGCAGGCGCAGAGCGATATCCCTACAGTTTCGGCGGTTGTAATAACCTGGCTGGCCTTTTCCCAGTCAAGCACTTCCGAGTAATCACCCAAAGCCTCTTCTCTGACCAGAGTACGCCCCAGTTGGGTGGTCTCCCGGAAAACGTCGCGGGCAAAACGGTCATCCCGGAACATATATTCTTCAAACAGTTCTGCCAGCTCCCGCAGATCAAGGTTATCGCGGCTACGCATATAGACAAATTCAAAGAAGCCAATCACTACCGGGGCCAGCACCACATGACACTGGCCTTTATATTCGAAATCAAATACCAGCCCTTTTTCCGCCATAATGAGCAGCTTTTGCCGCAAGTCCTCCGGCTCAAGGCCGGTCTTACGCGCCAGCGCCGCTATTGCGACCGGTCGCAGTGGAATTTTTCTGGCGATAGCCGCCTCTGCCGGTGAAAATAACAGCTGGAGTATGCGGATAAATACCGGCGAATACGGTGCGCCGGTGATATTTTGGTCCAGCCGCTGCTGCAGCAGCCGGTACTCACGTTCCTGATTTACTATATGCCCCAAAGCTTAGTCCTCCCGCCATGCAAATGCCTTTGGCCGAATTCATACATAGTATTGCTATTATACCAAATCCACCCGAAATTAGCACCGGCAAACCGGTGCTGTAAGGCGAAATTATCGTGCTTGGTGTTAAAGCAAGGCAAAGCTAACGCTATTTTTTTTGATTTAAGATCAAATCAACTATGCCAGTTTCTTTTACAGTTTTCGAAAGCTTAGCGTTGTCTGCTATCCACTGATCCCTAAATTGATCTACAGAAGCAAGGGAACGTCAGAGTGTGCGAAAACAAAATTCCCATAATTTCCATTCACCATTTAGATATTTAAAACAGGCACTAACATTGAATTTAGGAACAAAATAATAGCAGAATATCGCTAATGCTCTCCACTTTTTCAGTATTTTCCCAACTAACCTGGAGTTTTCGCACAACCTGACGTTCATTTTGCTTCTCTTTTTGAACTATCTTTCTACAGGCGCTTTGAGTCCTCTCAATGCCAATTGACAGAGGGACTGGGGAAGGTGCTTATGTCCTCAGGAAAGGATTATTGAAAAACAAGACAGCACCACCCTCCCCTGCCTTCTAATCATCGTACTGGCCGGCAAAACTCAGGAGATCACGGATAATACCGCATTGATAATAATATCCGGTCTATCTATATGGACACCATGTCCTGATTGTTCCGCTTCAATATATTTGCTATTTTTCGATAAATCCAATTGCTTTGTAATTAATTCCTGCCAAACGTCTTCGATCTTTTTAGCCAACTGCTCCGGCATGCCCTGCTTGGTAAGCAACCGGAATGAATAATCCGGGTCTCTTCCTATCACAGTTAAAGGAATCTGAGGAAAACTACCTGCCACTCGAATGGCTTGTGCAGAATTCTCCAGTTCCTCCATTTCTTCAGCCATTGCCTGATACATCTTAGGGTTGATTTTAAACTGCAATATTCGCTCTCTGGCCTCGACAGAAAAATTAGTGAGATCAGGTACTGATTGAGAAGAAAGTTTACTGTTAATCTGCGCCGGTTCCATTTTAGACCAGAGCCGCCATATCTCAATCATGTGTTTATTTTGATTACTGCCTATAGCGTCATTCAGCAGATGCATTTCTGTGGAGTTGGCTTCTACTAAAATAACGGCACTTACATAATTAGGATGACTGATGGCAAAATGCTGCACACATAAGCCGCCATATGAATGTCCAACTAAAATGACAGGATCATGGATATCTAAGTTGCCAAGCAGTTTATATAGATCATTCACGGTGGAATTCGTATTCTTTTTTTCTTCGCCTAGTTCGCTTTTACCACACCCTGCCCGATGAAATACTATGACTTTCGCTTGTTTAGCTAAGCCATTGACTACTATCTCCCATTCATCCATTGAAGAAGCCATCCCAGGTAAAATGCATATACATTGCCCCTCGCCGGTAAGCATAACTTCAATGTTCTTGTTTCCTATATTTACTAAATTTCGCATAATAAGCCTCCATCGCTACAACAGTCCCACACTTAGGTTCACCAGTAAATGGGCATTCATGTAAAGGGGCTAATACCACAACGGAAAATTTATTAGCAACCATCATAACATAAAAACCAGGAAGCCGACTATCGACTCCCTGGCTTAATGTCGCCAAATAGTAATATGGTACAAGTCCTGCTAACGTATTCTTAATGAAAAGGAAATACTCAATGGGGGAGTAAAAATCAAAGAAGCAAAATGAACGTCCCCTTGCTTCCTCTTAAACTGCAATATTCGCTCTCTGGCCTCGACAGAAAAATTAGTGAGATCAGGTACTGATTGATAAGAAAGTTTACTTTTAATCTGCTCCGGTTCCATTTTAGACCAGAGCCGCCACATCTCAATCATGTGTTTATTTTGATTACTGCCTATGGCGTCATTCAGCAGATGCATGTCTGTGGAGTTGGCTTCTACTAAAACAGCGGCACTTACATAATCAGGATAACTGATGGCAAAATGCTGCACACATAAGCCGCCATATGAGTGTCCGACTAAAATGACAGGATCATGGATATCTAAGTTGCCAAGCAGTTTATATAGATCATTCACCGTGGAATTCGTATTCTTTTTTTCTTCACCTAGTTCGCTTTTACCACACCCTGCCCGATGAAATACTATGACTTTTGCTTGTTTAGCTAAGCCATTGACTACTATCTCCCACTCATCCATTGAAGAAGCCATCCCAGGTAAAATACATATACATTGCCCTTCGCCGGTAATCATAACTTCAATATCCTTGTTTCCTATATTCACCAAACTTCGCATAGTAAGCCTCCATCACTATAACAGTCCCCCACTTAGGTTCACCAGTAAATGGGCATTCATGTAAGGGGCTAACGCCGCAACGTAAAAATTATCAGCAATCATCATAACATAAAAACCAGGAAGCCGACTATCGACTCCCTGGCTTAATGCCGCCACATAGTAATATGGTACAAGTCCTGCTAACGTATTCCTTAATGAAAAGGAAATACTCAATGGGGGGAGTAAAAATCAAAGAAGCAAAATGAACGTCCCCTTGCTTCCTCTAGCCTTCTACAGGTGCTTGGGGTCCTTTCAATTCTAATTGATAAAAAGCAAGATCCAGCCATTTATCAAATTTAAAGCCTGCTTTTTTAATTACACCCGAAAATGTAAAGCCCAGCTTCTCATGCATTTTTATGCTGCTTTCATTTGCTGCATCAATTCCGGCAACAAGTGTTGCGTATTCTCTTTCATTGGCAATTTTTATTAGCTCCTGCATTAATTTTGTTGCAAGCCCCTCTTTTCTATAGTTCTCATGCACATATACCGAATGTTCTATGGTGTATTTATATGCCGGCCAGGGTCTAAAGGGGCCAAAGGTAGCAAATGCAGCCACTTTACCATGTTTCTCAAATACTAACAACGGATAGCCAGCCTGCTTCTTCTGTTCATACCATTGTGTCCGGTCTGCCAGCGTATGAGCCTGATAGTCATAGACAGCAGTGGTGTTTAGTATAGCATCATTATAAATTTCCAGAATGTCCATTAAATCTTTTTCGGTTGCTTCCCTGATCATTCTTTCAGTTCCTTTCACAATAAATTTGGATTCTACATGTTAACCGGCTTCTTTCTCGAATTTTTGAAACTTTATGTTATCCCATTAATAATACTAATTACACCACACAAAAAGATAATCGTTATCGAAACCTTGCGAAAAACACTCTTACTAATTTTTACAAAAACCTTTTCTCCCAGCCATGCCCCGAGTAAAACTGCCGGAACAACGTAAATACTCTCTCTAAAGGCATTGAGGTCTAATGTTTTCATTAAATACATGATGATAAGTGTTGCAATATTGGCAAGGCAAAAGTAATGTACTATATTTGTGCGCAAAGTTTCTTTTTCCTGCTGTTGATTCATAAAAAATAAAGCAACAGGGGGGCCGTTGAGACTTGTTGACCCTCCCAGAAAACCGCTTACAATTCCAACCAAAATGGCTGCAAGCTTTATCCTTTTAACTTTAATTACATAATTGCCTGCCATAAATGCCGCCATAAGCAAAACCAGAATGCCAATGTATAATTTAAGGACAGCCGCATCTACTATCGTAAGCAGGTATACCCCTGGCAAAATGCCAACAAGACTGGCAGCAAACATCGGCCATACAAGCTTGGGGTCTGATTTGCCTTTTGTTTTATACATAACCCAAAAATTAGATACTAAAGCGCCAAAAACCGTTAATCCCACAACATAATTAGGATTTATATACAACAGCAGCAAGGGGGCGCTTACTGCCGCAAACCCAAATCCCGTTATTGACTGTATAAATGAAGCAAAGCAGATAATCAAAAAAATAATGATATAATCCATGAATTTCTCTTCCTCCAAGTTCCGGGATGACTATCTTGTACTTCTTTGGCATTGTTCGCTGTTATTCTAATTCAAATGCGACTTATATTCAAACGCTGTTATTCCATAGATTCTTTTGAAATACTTATTTAAGTGAGATAGATCAACAAATCCACATTCTGCTACAACTGAATAAATATCCTTGCTTTTTTCTAGTAACTGCTTGGCACGATTTACTTTACAAAAGATAAAATACTGATATGGTGAAGTTCCGGTATTAGCTTTAAACAACCTGATAAACTGAAATTTTGACAAAGAAACTTCTTTGCATATTTCATCAAGGCTCATTACACCTTCTAATTTAGAATAAATCATTTCTTTTGCTTTGTTAACCAGCTTATTATCTCTTTTATAATCTGTAAAGATATTAGTTGGATTAATGGTATCTATGAGAGATAGGAGCAGTTCACTGCACAAGGCTTCATCATCTTCACTCTGAATTGCATTTGAAAGATTTAGGATACTATTCCTAAGAACCTGACTATAGACGACCGGGGACGCAAACCGAACCATATCCTTTTTGCCTAATATATCCAAAAACAGTTTCGGCTCAATATATAGCATAACATAATCAAGACCCGAACTATCATGTGCTCTACCATCATGCACCTGTTCAGGATTAAAGAGCATAACACCATTCTCATATGAGGCATGGAAACTGCCATCTAAATTATACTCTTGAATGCCGCGCAGGGTTACACCTAAAGCGTATTCCTCATGACAATGCTTTTTATATGTGAAATCTGTAAAGCTAGCTGATAGTGCAGTAATATCTGATGATTTTTTATATATGAATCGCTCCACGTCCCTCACCTCCCAATAAGCTCAACCAATCCTGAGCCCATTATAGCAGAATATATCAGAAAAAGTGCCATACTTACATTAACCAGTTTTTGATATTTCAGCAAGATTTCCTTGAAAATCGCCCCGAAAAGCACCCAGGTGACAAATGCTAAAAAGCCAATAGCAGTGATAATCGCAACAAATATTGCTAATAAATAGGGTTCAGTGTAGTATGGCATAACAAAACCGGGAACTACCGTCATGGCAAATAACACTACCTTGGGATTGACAAACTGCATGATAAATCCCGACCTAAATGTTGCAACTTGTTTTTCAATTGACCCTGATGTGTCCATTTTGTATATCTGATATGCCAAATACAAAATATAAAGAGTTCCTATTATCTGCATCACAATCAATAGTTTCGGTATTACGGCCACAAGCATGGTATTTAATATGGCGGAGATGGTAAGTAGGGTCCCAAAGGCAATGGTTGCTCCATACGAATATTCCATAGCTTTTTTTATTCCAAATCCCTGCACCGTAGACAATATAACAATATTGGTAGGTCCAGGTGTAAAGGTTACAATAACGCAGTATAGTAAAAAAGATGTAATGTTCATGATATAAGCTCCTCCGAAAGTTAATATCATGAATTATATATCAAGTAAAGTTGATGAGATAGTATATTATTGCAAGGCTGCATCAGCCCGGCAAGTAATTAATATAACGGCTCATCCATCTTTGAGCCAAAATAGATGAGCCGTTTTCCTTCTTATATGTATGCTATATTCTCTTGAATAGTGCTGGTAGTCCGTTGGAGTCCCAGCAGCCTTTGCTTCTTTCGAAGATCAGAACTTAAGAATTGAAACTAAAAGCCCTTTCCCTGCTGGCATTACTTCAAGTCTGCCGTTTGTTCCAATTTGTCAATGCGGAATTGCAGCTCCATCAATTTTTCCTCAATCAACTGAACCAGCTTTACAATTTCACTATCCATATTCTCCTGGTTTTCCGTCACCTGCTGTATTAAAAGCAGCAAAGGCAGCAGCTTGTTTACCTCAATCATTACAGAAGGATGTTCCGGCTTAACTGCGGGCCCGGCACCAGGCTGTCCGCCCAGGGCAAGATGGCTGGCAATTGTCTGTTCGATCTGTTCTAATGATAATCCGCTTTCCTCCATCTTTTTGAAATTTCTTAAAATCTCCGGCACACGCCACGAAACCGCGCCGCCTTGCATCAGGGCGCAATCAGAGGGAACAAACTGCGAAATGCTAGACAAATAGCGTTTCGCGTCAAAAGCAGATACCTCTGCTTTTTTTAATGCTTCCGATTTTGGTATCCAGTTTCTCACTGTTTTCTCCTTCCTCTATCAACTCTCGTACCCAGAAACACGGCCAAACATTCTTCGCCCGCCATACCGGCCCAACATATCGGATGCTGCAACTGTTTGTTCAACACCTTGCTGATTTCGACCAGCACCTGATCCTCAGTCTGATTACCATAGAAATCGTTGACCTTATCTCGGAGATTACTTGACTTCCGTAACCAGGAAACGGCAAGTCCTTGCTCCTGTGCACCAGCAATCAATTTCTTTTGCCCGCCATGATTTTTGGGTACAACTTTCAAATAGAGCCGAAATAAAGCCCTCGTCATAAATGCACGTTTCATAGTCTAGCTCTGAGAGACCGGAACAATCTATATCCTCATCAATTGTCAGCACAACCCTGCCTTGTTCAAGCAGAGCTTCCTCAATTTTTAAAATACCTATACGTTTTTCCTTCAGAATGCTTTGCGTTTTACTGATAAATTCATCAATAGAAGTTACCGGGTAAATATATTGCTGATAAAATTCAGTTCCGGCCAGTTTGCCGGCTTTAAAAAAAATAGCATCTGTGTTCTCCGTACCGTAGTCTCTCTCCAACACATCTCGCAGGGTAAACTGCATCAGCCGGTATGTCTCCAGCTCAACTTGTGTTCCTAAATTCGGTCTGTCGTTCATATTACCAAGTAAATCCCAATTAAACTGATATTTTCTCATTGAAATCGTCCTTTCATCATGTCATATCCTGAAGTACGGTGCGGCAATTTCACCAACGGTCTTGCTAATGCAGAGAAAATAACCGTTTTTCAAACATCAACTGTATTGATAGAAAATCCCTCCCGTTCTAACCGGCTGTAGAACCGACATCAGTCCAAGTATTAAAGCATTAGAGGGATTTTTTGTTAAAAATAGCTTATCATTGCTGATACTATGTTTCAATTAGACCACTCTCATAAAAACATACCGTCCAAGTTATACCAGCATTCGAATTTATACCCTATCTCCGGCGTATACTGGCTCACCACCTTATGTCATGACCATCTCTCCATTTCTTGGTTCTAGTCCCTCTTTCCGTCCGGGTCAACCGATGCAGGATAGCCATCCTGTCCCGGCTTTTTTGTTGCCTGATATAATCAAAAAGACTCCAGATTATACAGACGGTAGAATTAAATTTCCCTACTTTCCTGTTGATTCTACCGACAACGTATCCAAGAACCAATATGATTATAGTGGGCATTGAAAAGAGAAGTGTTATGTTACATAATAAAAAGATACCCCGAAATTCGCACTATCCGAATTCGGGGTATTTCTCAATTATTTCGTATTTCAGATGCAAAGAGACGTCAGGCTGTGCGAAAACGATTTGCCGTAAAATTCATTCACCACTTAGACTGTAAATCCATGAATTTCTCTTCCTCCCCAAGGACCGATTAGTCATCCCCTAGTTATAATAACACCTGAACAGGCTAAGGGTATTATCCTAATGCGACAAGCATTGCTCCCAAGGCAATCAAAGCCACGCCGACACCAGCTAAAATACTGACTTTTTCGCCCAATAAAGCAGCTGCGAGAATTGTGGCAATTACGACGCTCAGCTTGTCAATGGGCGCAACCTGGGATACCTTACCGAACTTGAGGGCCAGGAAATAGAACAACCAGGACAGTGCTCCGGCAACGCCACTGAGGGCTATATAGGTTATGGCCTTTTTGTCAGCAAGAATTGCCGGAATTTCCTTCAACGTTCCCTGGAAAACAACAACAGCAAGCAAAAATACCGCCATAATGACCGACCGTATCGCCGTAGCGGCATTAGCATCGACCGATTGCAGGCCGATTTTGCCAAATATCGCCACTAACGCTGCCGTGACAGCCGATAACAGCCCAAAAACCAGCCAAAGATTCTCCACGTAACTCCTCTCCCTTATGACAACAATTACCCAGGTAAAGTAACAATAAAGGAACTCCCTTTCCCCGGAGTGCTTTCCACCCTTATTTTCCCGCCATGGACATCCACAATCCACTTGGCGATAGCCAGACCAAGACCGGTACCGCCCTCTTCCCGCGACCTTGCCTTATCCACGCGGTAAAAGCGTTCGAAAATCAGCTGCCGGTCATTTTCCGCAATCCCTTCCCCCGTATCGCTTACAGCAATCGTAATCGCTGGCTTCGGTGTCGCCGCCCTTGTGAGCAAGATATCCACCTTACCGCCGGCAGGGCTATATTTGATGGCATTATCAAGCAAAATCAAAAGCAATTGGCTTATTCTTTCGCAATCGGCCATAATGGGCAGCGTCTCTTCACCGCGCCTTTCCAAATTGACTGCTTTCACCACCGCTAACGGCTGCAGGGAACGAATAAGCGTCTCCGCCACAGCAGCCAAGTCGAATTTTTCTTTGATAATATTGGTTGCCCCGACATCTGCCCGCGCCAGGGTTAATAAGTCGGTTACCAGTTTGGTCATTCTGCGGATTTCACTGTTCATGTCATCAAGCACTTGGATGGAAAAGGAGGATAGCTTTTGGTCATTATCGTTCTGCACCGCCTCCACGGAGAGCTGAAGGACACTGAGAGGCGTACGCAGTTCATGGGAAGCATCGGCGACAAATTCACGCTGCCGGAAAAAAGCCTGTTTAATGGGAATCATTGCCTTCCCTGCCAGCAGGTGCCCGGCAAAGGCGGCGATGGTCAGAAAAATAACAGAAATCACGACCATCATCAGCAACAACATTTTCAGCATGTGATAATAAGCGCTGATATCTTCCCCCACAAAAACAGTGCCTACCATTTCAGAGCCGTCATATATTTTCATGCCGCATAATATGACTACCGCTCTGTCGCCATCAGCAAGGCGAAATTTCTTCAGTTCAACTTCTCCGTCGGCTGCGTCCCAATTGTGGATAAAGCGCAATACACCGCTGCGAATGGCAGGCGGTGGCTCCTCGGCCGCAGCCAGCTGCTGATTGGGATCGAAAACATAGTAAAATATCTTTGCACCGTGATCGGTATCCTCAGTTTCCTTTGCCGGCAACTGAAAAAAAGATTTTTTTTCTTTGTATATCCCGGCTTGCTCTCTGGCCTCTTCTGCCGCGAAAGAACGCAGGTCCTGTCTTTCCTCCTGATACAGGATCCAAAGCAACCCGGCAGAACTTACGATAATAAAGGCCATCATCAGCAGCATCATAACCAGCGCATAGCGCAGAGTTAGCCGGTTACGGATTCTGGCAAACATCTTGCACCTCCAGCTTATAGCCTATGCCACGAATGGTTTGGATAACGACCGTATCTTCAAATGGGCTGAGTTTTCGCCGCAGCAGCCGGACATAAGCATCCAGGTTATTGGAAGACACATCTGTCTCCAAGCCCCAGACGCGCTCTAAAATAACTTCGCGCGGAAGTACGCGCTCCTGATTGCGGACCAGCAGATCAAGCAGTTGAAATTCACGGCTGGTAAACTGTACCTCGGTATCTCCCCGCCGCACACAGTGCGTCAAGCCATTGAAGACTAAGCTGCCCACTTGCAGGATATCTTCCATTAACCGCGCCCGGCTGCGTCTGGCTAAGGCCCGGAGTCTGGCCAGCAGTTCCGCAAATTCAAAAGGCTTGACAAAATAATCATCAGCTCCCGTATCCAGTCCCAGTACCCGGTCATCAAGGGCGTCTTTTGCCGTCAGCATTAAAACAGCTCCCTGATAGCCGTGTTTTCGCAGCTGGTCACAGACGGCAATACCAGATTGTCCGGGCATCATCCAATCCAGGACAATGACGTCATAGGGATCGTAAAGCGCATACTCCAGCGCCATATCCCCATTCAACACCCAGTCAACCTGTATCCCGGACTTTTCCAGCATATGCTTGATTAACTTTCCCAGCTTTTTGTCGTCTTCTGCAAGCAATACTCTCATTCCGGCACCCCTTCCTTTCTCCAAGATCAGCGACACTGCTGCTTGATGATTGAATAATAAGATACTCCGCCGCTGCTTGTTAACAATTGATAATCAAAATTAGCTGCCTCCAGCAGAAACGGGACCTTTTGCTTGTCCTGTACGATAATCAGACTTGCCGCCGGCTGAGGCTGCCCCAAAAACTCGGGTAAATCCTGGCTCGGCATGGTGTATTTGCTTGACCAGTCCAGCGCTTCCGGCTGACGCGAAGACGCTGCAGCCGCCGTGGTAAGCTTCACCGCGGTATGGCCGCTATAAAAAACAGCCGAGGTGCTGTAAAACTGATACATCCCTATTTTTTTCTCACCAAGGGCGCTCATACTGTCCGCCATGTCTTTGCCTGAACGGGTTGCCGCTATGGCAGGAAATATAAACAGGGAAAGTATGATATATGACCCCAGCTGGCACAGGCAAAGCAGCTTGAAAACACCGGCCGCCCCCTTGTTTTTTGCTGTCCACACACTAAACAGCAGGAGCAGCGATAGGCAGACGGCAGTCAGGCCAAATTCCCACCCCGCCAGATAGCGATAGGCGGCAAGCATATAAACAAACAGCAGCAGTACCACTGGAATTCCCGCCCAGCGAAGAATGGCTGCTGCCTCATTCTGTGCCAGCATTCGCTCAAGCTGAACGGCTGTCAGCATTGCCAGGGGAAACAGTATCGGAAACGTATAGGTCAGATATTTGGTAGCCATCAGCGAATAAAAGCCAAAGTAAGCGGCTATCCACAGAAAAAGGAATACCGGCAGCGGGGAAGCCTGGGACCGCCGGTCCTGCCAGCCCTGCAGCACAGCTTTGATGGTCAAAGCAGACCAGGGCAGCATGCTGAGCACAAACACTCCAAGATAATAATAACTGACATTATCCTTCGGATGTTCGGAAACGGTAGCGCGAAGATAGTTGTGCACACCGAAAAAGGTATCGATAAACTCTGTTCCGTGCAGAGCATACATCGCGCCATACCAGGGCAGCGTCAGAGCGGCAAAAAGGAAAATACCGGCCGGTGTAAACAATGCCTTCACTTGCGCCCAATCGCGCTGTACGCCGATAAACAGCAGCACGACCAGACCGGGCAGCAAAGCGCCAACCGGCCCTTTGGTCAGTACGGCCAAAGCCACGCCGGCATACATGGCAAGATACCAGCGCCCGGCCTGCGCCCTGTTCACATATCCCAGATAAAAAAATACCAGGGCAGCACTGTTAAACACAAAGAACACCATGTCGGTAATGACCAGCTTTGCCAGAATGATATATTCAAAAGAGGTCCCCATAATCACCACCGCCAAAAGTGCCACTGTTGGCTTGGTTGTTTTCATTGTAAACCAGTATAGCATAACCAAGCCAACAGCGGCAAAAAAGGCGGGCACCAAACGCGCTGCCCATTCGGAAAAGCCAAAAAGTTGAAAGGCCATGGCCGTAAGCCAGTAGAAAAATACCGGCTTGTCAAACCAGACATTGCCATAGATTCTGGGTGATACCCAGTCTGCCGACAATACCATTTCCTTGGCGGTAAGCGCATAGTTGGACTCCACCGGATCGGTAATAGGAATGGCCTGGTTAAAAAACATATAGCCTAAAAACGAAATTAGAAATATAGTCAAATACAGCTTCCTGGAAGCCACAAACCTATTTGCGTCGCCGGATAGTTTCATTTCCATTAATCCTCTCCGAGAATGCGGTAATTGTTTTCATGAAATAAAAGCACTTTATCGGCTTGAATAACAAGCACTTGAAATTGTGCCTGAATTTCCGGAGACAGTTTCTCATAATTGTTCTTTTTCATAACCAGGTACGCGTTTTTACCGGCTGCGACCGCCTGCAAATCCTCCCGGCTTAATTCAATACCAGCCATACCGCTGTAATACAGGAAGCCGGGCCGGTAAAATTTTTCGACATAAACCGGAGCCTGCCGGTCATAATGCTGATTAAATTCATCGACAAACGACTTTACCGAAAATTCAGGTGTAATAACAGGCAGAGTGTGCGTCATTAACAAAGCTAAGAACAGCATCATTCCCAGGACATGGGCAGTAAATACGGCACGGAAGTTATGACGAACGCTCTGAAATAAAACGAAAACCGCCAGCAAGGCTAACAGCACTGCCATTATTTTGACAGAAGGCAGCAATTCCACCACTACCCCTGCCCCGGCATAAAACAGGCCGGTAATCAGGAACACGGCCGCCATGCCAAAAATGACAGCAGCGGCGTTTAAGGCCCGATACTGCTGACCGGCCCATATTTTGTCAAAATAATAGCCGGTCAGCAAGGCTAAGGGGGGATACATCGGCAGGATATATGAGACCAGTTTGGTCTGTGATATGGAGAAAAACATGAACACGACTGCCGCCCATATAATCAGGAAAACACAAGTATTGTAATACTCCCCTTTTTCCTTAAGCCCCGTAAACAAGGCCTGCGCCAGAAAAGCCGACCACGGGAAGAAGCCCAGAATCAGTACCGGAATATAGTAGTACCAGACTGCACCTGCCGTATGCTCAGGCTGCAAAAAGCGGGTTACATTATGAAACCCTAAGAAGGTGTCAATAAAGTCCATTCCATGGAAAGAGTACATTGCTGCATACCACGGCAGGGCAATGGCAGCAAAAAGCAGACTCCCCCTGACCACTTTCATGGTCTTTAGTATTTTTACGTTCCCTGTAAAAACCTGATACAATAGAATAATTACACCACAAAAGAAAAGGGCAACCGGACCTTTGGTCAGCACGGCAAGCGCGGCAAAGCCAAACAGCAGATAATATTGCCGGTGCAAAAACGCCAGCAAGGCCGCCGTCAGAAAAAAGGTCAGCGACATATCGGTAACAGCAGCGTTGCCAAGGTAAAAATATTCCAGGCTGGTGACCAGCACCAGCGCGGCAAGCAGACCGGCCCGTTCATTAAACAGCTTCCGGCCCGATACATAGACAAGCACAGCACCGCCTACCGCAAAAACAGCCGAAGGAAAGCGGGCGGCAAATTCACTCATGCCAAAAAATTTGAAGGCCGCTGCCACCAGCCAGTAATACAGCGGCGGCTTGTCGTACCAGAAATCACCGTAAATGCGGGGAGAAATAAAATCCTGGGATTGCAGCATTTCTCTGGCGGTCTCGGCATACACCGGCTCGTCCGGGTCCATCAGGGGATGTGTTCCCAGAAAAGCAAACATGAGTATACCGGCCGTACAAAGAATGATCAGCAGCGAGAACCAAACTTTTTTATTTGTCATCATAGCAATTGTCCCTTTCTATGCCGGTAAGCCTTCTCGGCTCACCGCTGCAACCTCACCGACGGGAAACAGTTATCATTGTGCTGGTGGTATTTCATATTATTATGGCCGCGGCGTTGTCCGGAAATCAGCTCAGCACGTACCCAGTACAACGGCCGCTGTTTAACCTCCTCAAAAATGCGCCCGATATATTCACCGATGATCCCGAGTCCTACCAGTTGAACGCCGCCCAGCAGCAATATGCTGGCAGTTATCGTGGCCCAGCCCGGCACGGCACCGGCCGTAAACAATCGCGTATACACCACATCCAGCGTCAAACCAAAACTCAACAGCCCCAGCAGCAGACCAAGATAAAAAGCGAAACGCAAAGGCAGTTTTGAATAGGCCGTAATACCGTCAAGGGCAAAAGAAAGCATCTTCTTGGGCGAAAACTTGGACTTACCGGCAAATCGTTCAGGTGCCACAAACTTCACCTGGGCCTGCCGGTAACCCATATCGCCGATAATGCCGCGGATAAACCGGGCCTGTTCTTTAAAACGTTGAAAGGTTTGCACTACCTTTCTGTCAAGCAGGCGGAAATCTGAACCGCCTGCCGCAATATGAACATCAGACATGGCATTCATCAACCGGTAGAACATGCCGGAGGTAAACTTCTTAAATCCGGAGACACCGGCCGTATCTACACGAATGGTTTGCACCACTTCGAAACCCTCTTCCCATTTCTGCAGCAGCAGCGGCACCAGCTCCGGCGGATGCTGCAGGTCGCCGTCCATAGTGATCACCGCATCACCGCCGGCATAATCAAGTCCGCAGGTTAATGCCACCTGATGCCCAAAATTGCGGGCCAGAAAAACCGCCTTAACCCTGGTATCCTGTTGTGCCAGCAGTTTAAGTATCCTGGCGGTATCGTCCCCTGAGCCGTCATCAATAAAAATCAGTTCATAGGCATAGCCCAGAGGATCCAGATATTTACATATTTCCTGATAAAACATCTGCACATTTTCCTGCTCATTAAAAACAGGTACAACTATTGAGATTAGCTTCATTTATCTCGCCACCTTATCTATGAATATCAATATGTCCTTCTTCAAAACCGAGTCTAGCAGGCCATTCTGAAAATAGTATGAAAAAGCAAATTTGCAAGTAATAAAAGGAAGACGACCTGAAGCGATATCGCTTCAGGTCGTCTTCCTTTAGATCAAGTATACCAAAATTTAATTACTACTAACTGATTCTTTTTTTAGCTTTGTCAGTTTGTAGGCAACACGATAGTATTCTATATGATACCCTTGTTTCTGTAATTCTGCAGCAATTTTACGCGGTCCCAGTCCTGTTTTGTGGAGGCTTATAATTTTGGCATCAATGATATCATCAATATCTCTGTCCACTTTTGTGCTTTGTTGCTGCCATAAATTCGACTCTACCATGGTCATCGGGATGTGTATGGCCTGCACCAGTACCCGGATTACCTCTTTATCATCCTCCGGTAAGCTGCCTACCAAAGGAGCAGCTGCATCAATGCTCGCAAACACGACATCGCGGAATTGCCGGATATTCCGCTCATATTTTGCACCCAATATGATTTCTTTGGCCTGACCGGTAAAAGAGACTTGCAATTCAATACTGTTTCTTTCTTTAGCCCGGAGCATATACTGGCTTACAAATAAATTCAGCAGGGATTCCCGTTCTTCATTGCTGCGGTCACGCAGCGGCGGTATGTCAATTTGGTACTGAGCAAGGCGTTGATATAATTCCGGTAAAAACTCTTTCTTTAAATCTTTACTTGATGCTGCAATAATAATCAAATCCAACTCGCGTTCGGTTCTTCCCCCCACTCTCCTGCTCATCCCGGATTCGATCAGTTTTAATAACATCGTTTGGTGCTGAACCAAAGTGTGGGCTTCATCTAAAAATAAAACCCCTTTGTCAGCCAATTCTACTAAGCCGGGTTTATCTATGGAGCCGGTATAAGCCCCTTTCTCTGTTCCGAACACTTCCATGGCAGCAATGTCCGAATTAATAAATTGCGCACAATTCACTTCAATAAAAGGGGCATCCGGCTTGATTACCTTAATCTTCTTGGCAAAATAATACATGGCCTTGGCCAGCATGGTTTTGCCTGTGCCTGTTTCACCAAGGATTATGGAATGCCTTGGCCCGCCGATAGCGGCAATACTCCGCTGCGCCTTGTCAATAACCCCTCTCAGGCTGTAGGACTTGCCAATAAAAACGTCAAATATATCGCTCACCTGACTGAGTATCAGTTCAATTTCCAGGCTCTCCAGCCGGTTTGACAGCTCCTCAATCTCGGTTATATCACGAAAAGTGGCTACCCCGCCAAAAAAGGTTTCATGGAAATATACGGGAAAAGCGTTAGTAATAAAGGTGCGGCCATTGGCATGAGTAATTTTAACATCGCGCATAGATTTTTGCGTACTAATAACTTCTAATAAGGCAGCCCGGGAATAATACTGGGTAATATGTTTGCCAATCATCTCGGCCGGACTGCTGGCACAGGCATATTTTGCAGATGTTTTGTTTGCATAAACGAGATACCCTTCAGCATTGACGACATTGACGCCTTCGGGCAGGTTGTCCAAAATGATTGTGTATAGTTCTGTCTTGTCAATCTGCATAGGATTTCATACCTCTCTACAAATTTTTTAACTCAACATTCATCTGCAAACATACTCTTATTTACATTATAACATGACTTCAGGAAAACGTTTAAAATAAAACTGCAGCCCGCTTTAGGGCAGGCTGCAGTTTTTCTTCATTATCCGGCCAAAGGCAGTGGTTCTACCTACTTACCTCTTGTCAGTTTTTAACGATTCAGCGGCAGCTTCCTTTTTGGGGATTGCCAGCACCGAAATGGTACAGAGAATAGCGAAGGTGGCTAAGAAATACATGCCGGCATTGGTCGAGCCTGTGGCATCTTTCAGGAAGCCAACCATATAGGGCCCGAAGAAACCGCCCAAGTTCCCCACCGAGTTAATAATAGCTATGCCGACAGCGGCGGTTGCTTCTGACAGGTACATGTTCGGCAAGCTCCAGAAGGTGCCGACAAACGCGTAGATGCCCATCTGGCTTATGCACAACAGCAGCATAGAGACTGCCAGATTATTGGTCATGGTTAGCGCAATCAATCCGAAGAAGGCCAGTACCATCGGCAAGGCTGTATGATACCGGCGTTCCTGGGTGGCATCAGACCGTTTGGCAACATACACCATGGCGATTATGGCACATATATACGGGATGGTGGAGATTAGGCCGATACCGGACAGACTCATGGCCTGTGCCAAACCTTTCAATATCTGCGGCATCCACATGCCAAGACCATAGAGGGCAAGCACATAGCAGAGATAGCAGAAGGCCAGGTGCCACACGCGGCCGTTTTTGAATACTTCCCACTTACTGGCGACTTTGACTTTTAATTGCTTGGCTACATGCTCACGCTCTAATTCCGCAACCAGCCATGCTTTTTCTTCGGCAGTCAGGAATTTGGCCTGGTCTGGCCTGTCCACCATGACAAACAAGGTGACAAACCCCAGGATAACGGCAGGCAAGCCTTCCAGGATGAACATCCAGCGCCAGCCGGCCATTCCCATCCAGGTAACATTCTCCATAATCCAGGAGGAGATTGGGCCAACTATGATATTGGCCAGGGCCATACCGCACATAAACAGCGACATGGTTTTGGCAAAATGCTTTGTCGGAAACCAAAAGGTAAAATAGAGGACAATACAAGGATAAAAACCCGCCTCAGCAGCCCCTAATAAGCCACGCAGGATGGCAACATGGGTAACATTTTGAGCCCATGCCAGCAGAACAGTTACCAGCCCCCAGCTGATAAGAATTCTGGCAATCCATTTGCGGGCCCCCACTTTATGCATAATAACATTACTGGGAACTTCAAAAAAGAAATACGTAATAAAGAAAATACCTGCCAGCATACCGAACATGCTTGCACTGATCCCCAAGTCCTTGTTCATTTGCAAAGCGGCAAAACCGATATTAACCCGGTCCAGCATAGCAACAATGTACAGCAGCATGACATACGGTACAAGCTTCCACCGTATTTTACTCATTAGCTGATTTTCACGTTCTTCGCTCAACTGTATAGTAGCCAAATTAGTACACCTCCATATATTTCCGGGGAAATTTAGTTACAATGAATCCACTAGTACATTTTAATCTTTTTGATTATTCTGTCTTTCCGGGGCGTACAATGTTTATATATCCTGTATTGTCGTACTCATACCCCCTTTTTTTTACAAATGCCTGCAAGCAATTACAATATATTGCAATTTTCGTGCCAAACCTACACTGAGTCAAAGTAGTTACAAAAACCCTTGTTTTTACAGCAATTTAGCACTGCTCTTACTGTAATCAATGTTATATTTTTCTGAATATTGTTATAAAACCTGTTAGTGTCTAACAAGTTTTATAACAGCAACACACAAAAAAGGCTACTGGCACACAGGCAAAGCAGCCACCCGCTCGGGCGCTAACCAAACTCCTTACTCCTCCTCCATGTATGGCACAATTTTTGCATATGAAATTCAGATAACGCTGGCTGCAACGTATGAGTCAGAGTAGCGTACTTATCACATTAGCAGGAGGACAGTATGAATGTTAGCAAAACAGTAGCTATTGCCAGCAGCGAACAGCTCCAAAACATATTCCGGCAGGCTCAGCAAGAGAAAAACCCGGTCTATCTGTACCGCAAACCAGGTGATTATGGTATTAGCCTGGATCTAAGCAAATGGAATGAAGTGGAAGAGTTCGATGTTGACAACTTAATGATTATTGTACCACCGGGAATTCTCCTTAGAGAACTCAATGAACTTGTAACTGCCAAAGGGCTGCGCTTTATTCCGGCTGATTCACCCTATCTGGCTGGTCTGAGTGTCGGCGAGTGGGTCTATCGGGGCTGCCCGAATTTGTCGTCCTGGAAATATGGGGCAGGTAAACATTTTTTGCTTGGCTCCAGTTATGTATTTCCCAATGGAGAAATAACAGACGTTGGCGGCAAATGTATCAAAAACGTAAGCGGTTATGACCTGACACGCTTTTTGGCAGGCGCTTATGCCGATTTTGCCGTTGGTGTTCGCTTTGTATTGAAGCTTATGCCACAGCCGGCCTGCCGGCGGTGTTATGATGTCGCCATCAGCTCCCTGGCAGACGTGAACCGGCTTGTCAGCGCCTTGCACTCGCAGCCTGTGCCGCCGGCTTGGTTATACTGGGCCGACGCGGCAGCCGGCAGTCAGCTTTTTGCGCAGCAGCAAGCGGCGCACCGGATCATCTTTGAACTGGATGGCAATGCAGCCGAGGTCAATGACTATGCTGCAGCCGTTGACAAGCTATTAATCGCCTGTAATGCGGAAAAAGCTGCTTTGCTAACCGCGCTGCCTGATGTCTCACAGCTGGAGGAGCAGGCAGCAGGCTTCTGGCTGCTTGATGAATTTAAAGTTCCCTATCCTGCTATCAGTGAATTTGCTGAAAAGGTAACAGCAGCCTTAGCGGAATTTCATTGGAACGGCGGGCTTTTTGGCCAGCTGGCCAATGGAAAAATCCATCTGTATGTGGAAAAAACCGACTCCCGGCTAAATAGCTTTATCGCCAGACTGCAAACAGAAGCTGCCGCCCTTGGCGGAGCGGCAAGCGGTAAATATGAGCGGGTGTATGGTGATGGCGGCAGCGGCATTTTGGCTGTGATCGAAAAGAATTTTAAACAACAGCTGGATCCGGCCCAGATATTCAATCCGGCAGCAGAGGTGACAAAATGAACAAACAGGAAAGACGCCAGTTAATCGAACAGGAAATTGTGAAATGCAGCCGGTGCGGCAACTGCCGTTCCATCTGCCCGGTATTTCTTGCTGAAAATAATGAAAATACAACACCACGCAGCAAAGCGCGGCTGCTGGAAGCGGTGCTGGAAAACGACATTGAGCTGACAGCCGGGGTACAGCAACGCTTTGAAAAATGCTTGTTCTGCAAAGCCTGCCTGACGCACTGCGGGTCAGGTGTCGCCACCGACAAGGTAATCCTGGCAGCACGAACTGCGGCGGCAGAGCGTAATGGCATTTCGCCCATGAAAAAACTCGCTTTCACCGGCCTGCGCTACCGGAAACTCTTTGACCTTTGTCTGAGGGCCGGCGCGCTGTTTCAGCATGTCATCTTCAAAAAGCTGCCTGACGGCCGCGGGCGGGCTCCCCGGATTTTATTGCCTGGCGCCGGTCTGAACCAGCGGCGGATTATGCCGGATATGACGGTAAGCCCACTGCGGACACGTTTGCCGGAATTTATTCCTGCGAAAAAAGCGGACAGCCAAGGAACAGTATTGTTTTTCACCGGCTGTATGCTGAATTATTTTTATCCGCAAACCGGTGACGCGGTTGTTAACATTTTGACTGCCAATGGCTGGAATGTCGTAATTCCGGCAGAGCAATGCTGCTGCGGTACACCGGCCTTTACCTCCGGGGATGAGGCAACCGGCCGGGTGCTGGCTGAGCAAAATGTCCAGGCCATCGGTTCAAAAAAATATGACCACATTGTAACAGCCTGCGCCTCCTGCGGGGCGGCGCTGAAAGAGGAATATGCGCATATCTTAGGTGATTCGCCGCTGCTGGCTGCCTCGCAAAACGTTGCCGGCAAGGTTTTGGATATAACCCAGTTTGTGCTGCAGCATTGTGATCTGACTAAGCTGGGAAAGGTACCGCTTAAGGTAACTTATCACGATCCGTGCCATCTGGTGCGGGGGATGCAGGTGTCAGCCGAACCCCGTCAAATCCTCCAGTCAATCCCAGGACTTGAGTATGTGGAAATGAAGGATGCCAGCCGCTGCTGCGGGGCCGGCGGGAGCTTTAGTGCGGTATATTATGAACTCTCACGCCACATCAATGATAAGAAGCTGGACAATGCGGCAAACACCGGCACAGACTATTGTATAACAGGCTGTTCCTCCTGCCGTATGCATATTACGGACGGCCTGACACAGCGGCATAGTCCCATGAAGGTGCTGCATACTGCCGAGATAATCAGTATGGCCTACGAAGCTGGCGGCAAGGAGGGTGAAACATGCTAAAACCTGAAGTTCTCAACAAATTGCGGGCTGTTGTCGGCAACTCCCATGTGTTAAGCGAGCCGGAGGATATGATCGTCTATTCCAATGATGCAACCATTCTTAGCGCCAAGCCGGAAGCGGTTGTCCAGCCGGCCAATCGCGATGAAGTTGCCGCAGTGGTAAAGCTTGCCGCCCGGTATAATATTCCGGTTACCTGCCGCGGCGCGGCAACCTGCCTGTCAGGCGGAACCATTCCGCTAAAGGGCGGTATCGTCTTGGAGCTGACCCGCTTAAATCAAATCCTTAAAATTGACAAAGTAAACAAAATTGCGGTCGTACAACCTGGTGTCATTACTTTTGATTTGATTACGGCTGCCGGCAACGCCGGCCTGCTCTACCCGCCTGACCCGTCCAGTATGAAAGAGTCGACACTGGGCGGCAATGTTGCCGAATGCGCCGGCGGCCCGAAAGGGGTTAAGTATGGGATTACGCGCGATTTTGTCCTGGGTATGGAAGCCGTATTGTCTGACGGCAGCATCATTCAGACCGGCAATGCCGTCGACGGCGATATGTGCGGTCCGGACTGGACAATGTTATTGACCGGTTCGGAAGGAACCATGGCGGTAATTACCAGCATAACTTTACGGCTGGTGCCGCTGCCGGCAGTAAAGAAAACCATGATGGCCGTCTATGACCGCCTGGAGGATGCGGCGAAAACAGTCAGCGTCACAATGGCGGCAGGCATCATCCCGACCACCCTGGAGCTCATGGATAATTTAAGCATTGTGTCGGTGGAAAAATATTTGAAAATCGGCCTGCCGGTCAAAGCGGGCGGCCTGCTGTTAATTGAGGTGGATGGCGTTCTGTCAACCGTAGAGGAAAATGCCCGGCGCGTAAGCGAGATTTGTAAACAGTGCGGGGCAACTGAAGTAAAGATCGCCCAGACACCGCAGGAAGCGGAAGATCTGTGGCGGGCGCGGCGCTCCATTAATCCGGCCTTCGGTCAGGTCGCGCCCTGCAAATTTGCCGAAGACGCAACCGTTCCCCGCAGTTTGGTGCCTGTGCTTGTCGAAAAAATTATGTCCATTCAGGAAAAATACGATGTGCCTATTTTTAATATGGGTCATGCCGGGGATGGGAACATGCATCCCACCATTATGTTCGATAAACGCAACAAGGAACAGATGGCCAGAGCTGAGCAGGCTTTGGATGAAGTGCATATCGTTACCCTGGAACTTGGCGGCACGCTCAGCGGCGAGCATGGGATCGGCTGCGCGAAAGCCCCTTACCTGCGGGCCGAGACTGGCGCAACCGGGTATAAAATTGGCCGGGAGATCAAGCAGGCCGTTGATCCGCTCGGCATCCTCAATCCCGGGAAAATGTTCTTTTATGAAGGGAAACTGCATTAACCGCCAGACAAAGAGCCGTGTTGAAATGTACATTTCAACACGGCTCTTGTTTGTATCACCTTTATGCTATTCCCTAGGGTGCTGTCCCGGCAGGCTAATAAAGCCTACTTTTCCAGTGCCAGCAAAAATTCCTTCGTTGCTTCTTCACTCATTTTGTAGGTATGCTCGGCATCGTCAGGGAATTCTCCCTTTATCACGTCCTCACGGTATTGTTTAAAGGCCGCTGTCAGCACTTCACCCACATTGGCATATTTCTTAACAAATTTAGGAGTAAAATTATCGTACATTCCCACCATATCGGCATAGATTAAGAGTTGGCCGTGGGTGTAAGAACCGCCGCCAATACCGAGGATAGGAACACCGGCTCTCTCCGTAATGGCCTTGCCTACAACCGCCGGCACGCCTTCTATCAGGATACTGAAAGCGCCTGCCTGTTCCACTGCCTTGGCTTCATGGACAATTTTCATGGCAGCCGAGGCACTGCGGCCCTGGGCCTTATAGCCGCCGATTTGTCCCATAAGCTGCGGCGTCAGACCGATATGACCCATAACCAGGATACCGGCTTGCTGGATGGCTCTAATCCGGCTGGCAATTGCTTCCCCGCCGCCCTCAAGCTTGATAGCGTCAACCAGCGCCTCTTTTACCAGCCGGCCGGCATTGGCAACCGCATCTTCATCCGATTTTTGATAGGACATGTAGGGCATATCGCCAACAATAAAGGTATTGGGAGCGCCACGGCGGACTGCCTGGCAATGCCGCACCATATCGTCCATGGTGACCGGGAAAGTAGTATCATAGCCTAAGCAAACCATCCCCAGGGAGTCGCCCACCAGAATCATATCGATGCCCGCTTTTTCCACCATTTTTGCCGTAAGATAGTCATAAGCTGTTAAATAGGTGATTTTTTCACCATTCTCAATCATTTTTGCAAAATCATTAATTGTTTTCTTTGCCATAGTAATCTCCTCGCTGTTTATTTTTGACTAACTGCCCTATGTATAGTGCAATTATCATGCCAACAATAAACGGCTCCTACAATGGCTTATTCCAAGGCTTTTACACAGTTATGGCCTGAGCATTGTGTGCAATACTCCGTTTTCGTCGTTAGAAATATTCTTTTTTCTAACAATTTTATAACGCCATAGAAAAGAGATAGTCTCTTCGTGAGACTATCTCTTTTCTACGTTTGCTGTTATTTGGCTTTGGCAGCTTGGTACACATCCAAGGCTGCCTGTACAGCCTTACCGGCATAAACCTTAGCACCATGACGAATCAGAACAGCCTCTAACGCCCCTAGCACAGTAAGGATATTCTTCTGCCGGCAACTGTATCCCATACTGCCAATACGCCAGATTTTTCCCTTCAAAGGACCAAACGAGCTGGCAATCTCCAGATAAAAATCCTCAAGCAGCATTTTGCGGACAGACTCACCGTCCAGCCCGGCAGGGATAGTAATCGCAGTTACCACAGGCAGCTTGCATTCCGGATTGCCGTACAACTCCAGCCCCATGGCTGTAATTCCCTGCATCAGTGCTTTCTCATGCAGCGCATGGCGGGCAAATCGTTCTTCCAGTCCCTCTTCCAAAACAATCCGCAGACCTTCCCGCAGGGCATATATCATCGAAGTTGCTTCTGTATGGTGATTCAAGCGAGCCGGCCCCCAATAATCCATAAGCTGACTAAGATCAAAGTAATTGCTGCGAATCATGCGGCTTTGATTATTCTTAGCCTTGCCTGGCTCTACCAGTCCCTGCTCAATCTTCTTGCGCTCTAAAAGCAGCTTCTCTACCCGCGAATTAAAGGTAATGGGTGCCATTCCCGAAGGTACAGACAGACATTTTTGCGTACCGCCGATAGCGGCATCAATTTTCCATTCATCTACCTTAACAGCTGTCCCGCCCAGGGTAGCCACCGCATCGACAACAAACAGGACATCCAGCTCCCGGCAAGCTTCACCGATAGCTTTTAAGGGCTGCATACAACCTGTCGACGTTTCACCATGCACCATAGCCACAATTTTGGGCTTAACCTTCTTTATCTCTTGAATCACGGTTTCCGGTTCGAACACATTGCCCCATTCAGTCTCGATAGAAACAACCTCTGCCCCATAGCGTTCGGCAATCTCTACCAGCAGATGTCCAAAACGGCCATAAATAGGTATGAACACCTTGTCCCCCGGTTCAACAATACTGCAAAGCACAGCCTCAATCCCCGCCCGGGAAGTGCCGTCAATCGGGAAAGCCCATCTGTTCTCAGTCTGAAACACGGCGCGAATCATAGCCATAGTCTCATTCATAATCGCAGTAAAATCAGGGTCAAACTGCCCCAGAATCGGTGTACACATAGCCCTCAGTACCCTTGGTTCAACCTCAACCGGCCCTGGAGTCATCTGGGTACGTTCCGAAGTATTCAAGTCTTTATACATAGTATGTATCTCCTTTTCCCCCAAAATAAAAGAAAGTCAGAACAATTGCTGCTCCTATTATTAAACTACATAGGTAGCTTATTCGAAGACATCGCTTTATTAATTTAACACGCAAACCCTTATTTAGTCAATAAATCATTTAGTTTGTAAACACAAAAAAACAATCAAGCGCCCCAAGCTCATCCTTATCTGCCAATCCAGAAGCAAGGTCGAGTAGAAGCGCGCCTCGCGGCACGCCCCCCTCACAGAACCGGACGTGCCCTATTAAGGCATCCGGCTCTTCATAGCAGCATTTACTTACGTTTAGCCATAGATATTTACATAGATCCTCGCTTTAGCTAGCGGGAATCTATCTTTGAGTTTTGCAAATCCTTCCCAGGTCAAGCTCTTCTTTTGGCTTCTTCGATTAAGTACTTCAAACAATTTACGCCGTATATAGTATCCAAATGTATTGATAGCGCTGCTGTTGTCGGTTACTCCATAGTAGCGGAAGTGACCAACCAGCTTGATGTTTATCTGCTTAATCAATTTTCCTATCTCTGTATGCATATTTTGATAGAGCCATCCAGCGAAATGTTTTAGCTTTGCTCTCAATTTCTTCCGGCTGGTTTTCCTTTTGACGCGGAATTTTCCCTTCTTGCTCTTGCTACAGTAGTGCGTGAACCCAAGAAAGTCGAATGTCTCCGGTTTGCTGGCCCCTTGGTTATTCCGTCTTTCCTCAGCAAAGCGCCCGAATTCGATAGTCTTTGTTTTCTCCTCTGCTATTTCTAGGTTGAATTTCCTCAATCGTTCTATCAACTTACCGTAGAAATCTTCGGCATCTTCTTGGTATTGAAAGAAGCATACAAAGTCGTCACAGTACCGAATTAAATAGGCCTCGCCTCTGCATTCCCGCTTTATCTTTACCATAAACCACAGGTCGAGCACATAGTGCAGGTATATGTTCGCCAGGGTTGGGGATATGATTCCCCCTTGCGGCGTTCCGGTGTCCGCCTCTTCTAGTTTCCCCTGTTCCATGACACCTGCTTTAAGAAATCGTACTATCAGTCTCAATAGATTCGGGTCTTGGATTCGTTCTTGTAGAAACTTCACCATCCACCCGTGTTCTACGTTGTCAAAGAATCCTTTAATGTCCGCATCCACTACATAGCTGACCTTCTTGCTTTCGAGAATCTTGGTGATTTCCTTCAGCGCTTCATGGCAATTTCTCTCTGGTCTGAAACCGTAGGAGCAGTCCAGAAATTCCGGTTCGTAGATGGCTGTCAGGACTTCATTAAGTACTTTCTGCACCAGTTTGTCCTCATAGGCAGGTATCCCTAGTGGGCGTTTCTTCTTATCCGTTTTGGGGATGTAGACTCTCTTTACTGGCTGCGGCTTGTACGCTTGCCGCTTCATTCTTTCCAGGAGATTCTTGATGTTTTCCTGTAGCTTTTCACCGTATTCTTCTTTGGTTACACCATCAACGCCTACTGCCTTGTCTGCTGACAGAATACTATGGGCCGCGTTCAGGCTTTCCTCGTCAATAGCATGGATAAGGGTTTGCAACTTGACTCTCGGTCTTTGTTTGGCTAATTCAGCTATCCTTGTCAGCTTTGTTTCCAATGGGTTCTCTGCCTCCAGTGCAGCATTGTTTCTTTTTCCAAGGCCACTACTATGTTACGTCCTTCCCTCCGCTGGCATTACCCGGCTTCTTCGGTACTACGACGTAATCCGACTCCCTGTCGCTTATTTGGCTTCCTCATCTTCGACTTGTCCGCCATACTCCTTTGAGAGCGGCAGGGTCTCCCAAGTTCACACGGAGTAACAGTGTGTAGCATGCCAAGACCTACGATCCCGGGCTGCCGCGATTAGCTCGCCTGTATCGCTAACTGCGGTGTTGTCTTCTGCTCGTCCCATGCATCGACCTTGACCATTGATGATTTCGGGATTCTACATCTTCAGCTTGTGCTTTCGGCCTACTACCTTTCCTGCCTACGCTTAGACCTGGCGTTACCGCTTCAGTCCCAAGGCTGGATACTGGGTGGTTGGCTAGACCTTCCCAGACGGGATTTCCACCCGCTTTACTCCGTGCGCTTCTTGGCGCACGGGACGTTCATTTTGCTTCTCTCGTCTCATTATAAGGAAAAAGGCCACTGCCGCTAAAGCCTCTATCATGTATTGCAGCGGCGAATTTATTGCAAATAAAAAGTAAGAACGATACCTCACAATTATGAAATATCGTTCTTTCGCTTCTGCCGCTATTGCGTCATAGCGGTTGAACAGGCCATCAAATAATAGTCATTCTGATTAAATTGAAAGGTTCCCGCTTTTAGCATCGGAACTTTTTTGGTATGTGCGGCATAGGAGCGGTGATTAATCTGGTTAATGAATGTCACCATAACCGGATAACGTTCCCGCATGCTGGCCAACGAGGCGTAAAACACTTGCTCAAACAAGCCGGTTCCTCTAACCGACTTATCAATACAAATTGGCCCATACTGATAAGAGTTTTGTGTTGTCAGTATCTTATCTTCAAACATAAACTCGGGTAACCTTTTAATCATATAAGCAAAAAACGGCCAATCCGACCAAAATTCCCATGACGTAGCCATAGCAAAAGCAAGAACCTGGTCATTGTCTTTTGCAATCGTAACACCGCGTTCCTGGACAATTAATGCTTTAAGCTGTGCGTCGGTAAAATTAGTTGTCACAAAGCCATCCGGCTTGTGCTCTGCGCTGATATAGCTGATGTGGTTGGCTTTTAACAAAGAAAGGATTCCATCTAAATCCTCTAGATTTGCCTGCGAAATAATCATGAATAAACTCCCCCTCATTCGGGTTGCCATATTTTACTTTGCATGGGTTTCATAAAACTCTTGGTAGCGCTTTAACTCCCGCTTCAGTAAATTGGGCGTATCAAGTTGGTAGGGGCACTGGGACCGGCACTGACCGCATTCCACACACTGATCAATCAAGTCCATTTTTTCTTTGAAATTATCCTCTAAAAACCCCTGATACGGTGCCCGGTGCACCAGCAGTGAAATCCGGGCCTGTATTGGAATCTCTATGCCAACCGGACACGGCATGCAATACCCGCAGCCGCGGCAAAAATCCCCAGCAAGCTCGCTGCGGTCCTTGTGAATGGCCTGCCACATCGCCTCATCTAACACCGGCGGATTTTTTTCCATGGCAATAAATTGATCCAGTTCGCTCAGGCGCTGGATACCCCAAATCGGCACCACATTATCATATTGCCGCAAAAAGGCAAAGGTTGTTGCCGCATTGGTGATCAGCCCGCCGGACAACGCCTTCATAGCAATGACGCCGATGTTTCTTTCTTTGCAGGCGGCAATTAGCCTCAAGTCTTCCTCCGAAGACAAGGTATTAAGGGGAAACTGAATGGTATCATACATGCCAGAGGCAGCCGCCTCCATGGCCAGCTTATTGCTATGGTTGGTAATGCCGATAAAACGAATCAGACCTTTTTGCTTTGCCTCTGCCAAAGCAGCGTACAGCCCGTCTTCATCAGCAGCTTCCGGCAGTTCTCGGGGATTATGCAGTTGATAAATATCAATATAATCTGTCTTCAAATTGCGCAGGCTTGTTTCCAAATGCGACAGCAGCGTTTTCTTATCATGGGCGTGGCTTTTGGTTGCAATGACAATACGACTGCGCACATCGGCAAGAGCATAACCGATTTTTTCTTAACTGTCCGTATACATACGCGCCGTATCAAAAAAATTGATTCCTTCATCATAGGCTTTACGCAGAATGGTTTTAGCCTCATCAAAAGAAATGCGCTGTATCGGCAGAGCGCCAAAACCGCTTTTGCTCACCCGTAATCCTGTGCGTCCCAGTTGCATTATATCCATCTTACAACCTCCCAAATAATATCCTAAGGCTTACTAATTTCAAATGTCGCCTCAATTGCTGCCATAACGTTTCCCGGCAAAGAAGCTACACCAACCGCTGCCCGGGCATGTGCCCCAACACAATGTTATAACCGGCATAACTACCTACCGCTTTGGGAACTTCCGGAAGTTCAAGGCCTTTCTGCGCTAATATTCTTGCTACCATGTCTCTTCTCCTCTGCAATTATATTTTGCATTTTAATAAAAAGTCCTGGGACTTCAATGGCCCAGGACTTTTTCCTGCCTAAACCTGTCAGTTAAAGGCACGTGATGAGTTTACCTACTTACAGTAACCTATTCTTGCCTGGCCAACCGTTTATAAACCGCTAACCGCTCCTTAGCGTCCTGCTCCGTCTTAGCAAACAAGCTTTCCGCCTGTTCAGGGAATTGCTGTATGAGGGAGGAGAAACGCACTTCGCCCATCAGGAATTCCTTGAAGTCCATGGTCGGCTCTTTGGAGTCCAGCACAAACGGATTCTTACCGGCTGCTTTTTGCTCCGGGTTATACCGGTACAGTGACCAATAACCGCTATCTACCGCCCGTTTGGCTTCCAGCTGGCTGCAGCCCATACCCAGCTTCAGTCCGTGATTAATACAGGGAGCATAGGCAATGATGATGGAAGGTCCGGGGTAAGCCTCGGCTTCGGCAATGGCTTTCAAGGTCTGGCTTTGGTCGGCTCCCATGGCAATCTGGGCGACATAGACATACCCATAGCTCATGGCAATCAGGCCCAGATCTTTTTTCTTGGTCTTTTTGCCGCTGGCGGCAAATTTGGCAATGGCCGCTGTGGGCGTGGCTTTGGAGGATTGCCCGCCGGTATTGGAGTACACCTCGGTATCAAAGACCAGAATATTGACATCTTCCCCGGTTGCCAGCACATGATCAAGCCCGCCAAAACCGATATCATAGGCCCAGCCGTCACCGCCAAATATCCATTGTGAGCGTTTGACCAAAAAGTCGCGGTTGTCATATAGCTCGTTAAGCAAGGGGTTGTCGCCTTTATACTGTTCTAACACCGCAATCAGTCTATCTGCCCTGGCTCTGGTTCCCTGGCTGGTGTCCTTGCCGGTAAGCCATTCTGTGCAAGCTTGCGCCAGTTCGCCGCCGGCAAACTCTTTAGCGGCTTGTTCCACCGCCAGCGCCACTTGCTTACGCATTTGCTTGACGGCAATATGCATGCCCAGGCCGAATTCGGCGTTATCCTCGAACAGGGAATTTGCCCAGGCCGGGCCATGACCGCGATGGTTTGTAGTATAAGGAATAGAAGGTATACTCCCTGCCCATACTGATGAGCAGCCGGTGGCGTTGGCTACCATCATTCTGTCGCCAAACAGTTGGGTTACCAGCTTGGCATAGGAGGTTTCCATACAGCCGGCACAGGCACCTGAGAACTCCAGGAGTGGCTGTTCAAATTGACTGCCTTTAACGGTGAGTGGATTTACCGGATTTGGTTTAGGAGCAAGGGTTAACGCATAATCCCACAATGCCGCTTGTGCCAGTTGTGTTGCCAGCGGCTCCATATGCAAGGCTTTTTCCTTGGCCGGACAAACCTGGACACAATTGCCACAGCCGGTGCAGTCATAAGGGGAGACGCCCAGGCGGAAACTTAGTTCTTTGGCACCGTTGGCTGTCTTTACCTGAAATCCTGCCGGGGCTTTAGTCACTTCTTCGCTGGTTGCCAATACCGGCCTAATGGCGGCATGTGGGCAGACAAAGGAGCATTGGTTGCACTGAATGCAGTTTTCTGGTATCCATACGGGGACATCAACAGCAATGCCGCGTTTTTCATACGCAGAGGTTCCCAGCGGGTAGCTGCCGGATTCCAGGCCGGCAAAGGCACTTACCGGCAAGCTGTCTCCTTCCTGACGGTTCACAGGAACCAGTATCTTGTTGATAAATTCAGGGGCTTGCCGCTCTGCGGCCTTACCTGCCTCTGCCTTGCTCCAGGTGGCGGGAATGGTAATCCTGACAAGGGCTTCTGCCCCTTTGTCGATGGCGGCCTGATTCATCGCCACGATTTTTTCCCCTTTGCTGCCGTAGGATTTGACCACGGCGTCCTTAAGGTAGGTAATGGCATCGGTTAAGGGAATGATGTCGGCAAGTTTAAAGAAGGCGGCCTGCATAATCATGTTAATCCGCCCGCCAAGGCCAAGTTCCTGAGCAATGCCGACAGCGTCAATGGTATAAAAGTGAATGTCGTTTTTCGCCAGGTACCGCTTCATGGCTGCCGGCAGCTCTTTGTCCAGTTCTTCGGCGCTCCACCGGCAGTTTAGCAGGAAGCTGCCGCCCGGTTTGAGTCCGTCCAGCACGTTGTAGTTAGATACGTAAGACTGGTTGTGGCAGGCAATGAAATCGGCCTTAGTGATAAGATAGGGCGATTTGATGGGCTGTTTACCAAAGCGGAGATGGGAGATGGTCACACCGCCGGATTTTTTGGCATCATAGACAAAGTAGGCTTGGGCATACATATCGGTATGCTCACCGATAATCTTAATGGCACTCTTATTGGCACCAACCGTGCCGTCTGAGCCAAGGCCCCAGAATTTGCAGGCTTTGGTGCCGGGGGCGGTGGTGTCAATATCCTGGCCGTAGGGCAGCGATAAATGGGTGACATCATCAAGGATGCCGACGGTAAAGTTGTCCTTGGGTTGATCGGCTTTCAGGTTGGCAAAAACACCCTCGATATGGCTGGGGATGACATCCTTGCCGCCAACGCCACAGCGTCCGCCGAAGATTTCAGGCTGCCAGTCTTTGCCGTAGAAAGCAGTCTTCACATCCAGATACAGCGGTTCGGCCAAAGCTCCCATTTCTTTGGTCCGGTCCAGGACGGCAATCCGTTTTACGGTTTTAGGGATATATTTAAAGAAATGCTCAAGAGAGAACGGCCGGTAGAGATGCACAGTCAATAAACCGACTTTTTCACCGCCGGCGTTAAGATAGTCTACTACTTCTTCGATGGTTTCACACATCGACCCCATGGCGATAATCAGTCTGTCGGCATCCGGCGCGCCATGGTAATTGAACAGATGGTATTCCCGTCCGGTCAGGCGGGTAATTTCGGCCATGTAACCTTCCACAATGTCCGGCAGGGCCTGGTAATAGCGGTTGGAGACTTCACGCTGCTGGAAATGGACATCAGAATTTTGCACCGTACCGCGCAGGCTGGGATGGTCAGGATGTAATGCACCCCGCCGAAACTTAGCCACCGCCTCTTTGTCCAATAAACCGGCCAGTTCATCATACTCCAGCACTTCAATCTTTTGCACTTCATGCGAGGTTCTGAAACCGTCAAAGAAGTTCAAAAAAGGCACACTTCCCTTGATGGCTGCCAAATGCGCGACAGCAGCCAAATCCATGACCTGCTGAACACTGCTTTCAGCCAATAAGGCAAAGCCGGTCTGACGGGCGGCCATAACGTCGGAGTGGTCGCCAAATATGCTGATGGCGTTGGCCCCCACTACCCGTGCACTTACATGGAAGACGCCAGGCAATAACTCGCCGGCAATTTTGTACATATTGGGGATCATTAATAACAAGCCTTGGGAAGCAGTATAGGTGGTAGTCAGCGCACCTGCCTGCAGCGAACCGTGAACAGCACCGGCGGCACCGCCTTCTGACTGCATTTCTACAACTTCTACTGTCTGCCCGAAGATATTTTTCTTGCCTTGTGCCGCCCACTCGTCGACACTTTCCGCCATATTGGATGACGGGGTAATGGGGAAGATGGCTGCTACATCGGTAAAGGCGTAGGATATATAGGCTGCCGCTGTGTTGCCGTCCATGGTTTTTGTTTTTCTTGGCATTAATAAATCTCCTCCATTCTTATAGAACTAACTGTATTTTCTGGATTATAGCTGTCAGACCTTCGACAAAGCCTGGAGGATATCCTGTTTTAAGTCTTCAACATTTTCTATTCCCACTGAAAACCGTACTAAATTATCACTGACCCCCAGCTTCATTCGTTCTTTCACTGAGTAAAATTTAATCAAGTTTTATATTTTGAAGATTTCTAAGTAAAAAACAAAAAGTTTTTTTATCATAAAAATAAAAGAAGCCCACCTGTGGCTTCTTTATTAAAAGATATAAGCTTTGCAAAAACACCAGCATGGCACTTAGATACGAATCATGCCAATAGTATTCCCCAATCTTCGCTTTATCTGATTTGGAATACTGTCCGGGGACAGTTGCCGGTAAGTACTTCTTTTATGCTGTAACGCGGACTTGCAATCATAACCGTTGTTCCCTGACGAACAGGCTCTTTGATAAATTCCAACTTTGCTTTAGCCCCGCCAGCCCCGGAGCGGCTCGCTCCTATACAATGGCTTTGTAATTCGTCAATCGCAGCAATCAGTTCTTCCTCGTCTTTTCCCTCCACCCGCTCAACCAATGTTGCTGGATTGTTGGGATCTAAATAAATGCCGTCGGCAGAAGTGAATATCAGTAAATATCTGGCATGTACCAATGTCGAAATGACTGAAGCTGTTTCGTCGTTATCAATACATTCTACAACCCGTTCATGTCCACTGAAGCGCAGTTGCTCAAGCTCCCAGCAGCGGTTTGCCTCAAAGCTGACCGCATCGTTATAATTGACGATAGGAATTGCCTTTTGCTCAACACAACGCATTAAAGCCTCATAGATATTTTTTCGTTTCTCTGCATCATTGAAATGCGTATGTTCAACTAAAAACTGCCGCACGGAATAAGCTTTGGGTATGTACCGCCGATATTCCTCCATTAAAATGGCTTGCCCTTGGGCAGAGTAATCGGTCATTATGTTATCTTTGGGGCCTTCCAGTTCCCGGCCCGTACGCTTGATATAATCCAAACGCCCAATTTCTACCGCACCGGAACTAACCCAAATCATCCCCGGCTGCAGTTCCCGGCCAATACGACTAAATACATTGTAGTCAATATCGTGTTCCGCCTTCCGGATTAAGGCCATTGAACCAATTTTTCCTACCAATTCAATATCAAAAGATTTCATATTCTGTACGCTCCTACAGCAAAAGCTTTGTGTTTTTCTTGACCTTATTGTAGAATAAATTTATCATAAAGTAAAACTAAATTTTATATTAATCGTATTTAGTATTACTTAAAAGGAGCGACTTATGGAGAGTGCAAGATGTAAGGCATTTTTAGCCGCTGTTGAGGCTGGGAGTTTTTCCAAGGCGGCAGAAGTTTTAAATTATACGCCCTCCGGGGTGAGCCAACTTGTCAGTGCTCTTGAAAACGAACTTGGCTTCTCGCTGTTGCGCCGAAACAAAAAAGGGGTAATACCAACTGAGAATGGAGAAAAAATGCTGCCTGCTGTGCGGGAATTTCTTTTGCAGGAAAATCGCATTTACCAACTTGCAGCTGAGATGAATGGCCGTCTAATAGGCAGTATTACAATCGCTGCCTATTCCAGTATTGCAACACACTGGCTGCCAAGTGTTATTCGGGCTTTTCAAGAGGATTATCCACAAATTCAAATCAAACTAATGGAAGGGATACGGCAGAAAGTAACTAAATGGCTGGATGAAAAAATCGCAGATGTGGCTTTTTTGAGCTACAAAGACCCGATGCCTTACGACTGGATACCGCTTGCTGAAGATCAAATGCTGGCCATATTGCCGAAAACACATCCACTTGCTAAAGAAGCGTCGTACCCGCTTCAAAATTGTGAATATGAGCGTTTTATCATGCCTGCGCTTGGACGCGATGTTGATGTAGTCGCACTGTTTCAGGAAAACAATTTAAACCCAAATATCCAATTTTCTACATTGGAAAACTTTGCTGCTATGGCTATGATTGAACAAGGATTAGGAATGAGTATTATGAATGAGCTGATCACTCGCAAATGGCAATGTGATGTGGTGAAACTTCCGCTTTCCCCTCCACAGCAGATCACCTTGGGTATCGCACTTCCATCATTGGACAATGCATCTCCGACGGTTAAACGCTTTGTCAAATATGCTGTAGATCGATTAACTTGTTAAAAAATGCATACAAGAAGCAGAAGGACGCTCATTTTGCTTCGCAATGGCATCATAAATCTAAAGCCAAATAGGGAACGTCCCCATTGTCCGGCCTTGTCTGAGCGTTTTATCATGCCTGCGCTTGGACGCGATGTTGATGTAGTCGCACTGTTTCAGGAAAACAATTTAAACCCAAATATCCAATTTTCTACATTGGAAAACTTTGCTGCTATGGCTATGATTGAACAAGGATTAGGAATGAGTATTATGAATGAGCTGATCACTCGCAAATGGCAATGTGATGTGGTGAAACTTCCGCTTTCCCCTCCACAGCAGATCACCTTGGGTATCGCACTTCCATCATTGGACAATGCATCTCCGACGGTTAAACGCTTTGTCAAATATGCTGTAGATCGATTAACTTGTTAAAAAATGCATACAAGAAGCAGAAGGACGCTCATTTTGCTTCGCAATGGCATCATAAATCTAAAGCCAAATAGGGAACGTCCCCATTGTCCGGCCTTGTCCCTGTCCATACATCCCCACTATCCGGCCATTTGTCTCTCTATCTGACTTAACAATATTGTCCTTCTGAGCATAATTTTATGAAATCTTTCATTTGTTCAGTGAGATATTTGTTTTTGTGAAAAACAATTTTGAATTTACGCTCAAAGCGAATACCTTTTATTTCTTTCATGCACAGCATGCCTGACCTGACTTCATTTGTTACTGCGCGTTTTGAGATGATTGATATACCCAGCCCCTCAGCCACAGCCATTTTGATGGTATCGGCATTATTACATGTCCATGATGCTCTCCATGAAAGATTATGTACTGCCAGGACATCTTCTGCTGTTTTACGGGTTCCACTGCCTTTTTCGCGTATGATAAAATCTTCCTTTTCAAGTTCATGCGCTTCTATCACAGCAAGATCTGCAAAACGATGTTTACTACTGCAAATGAGGATCAGTTCGTCTTCCATGAACGGCACACTGATAATATCCGGCGAGACGGTTTCCCCTTCTACAAGGGCAACATCTGTTTGATCATGCAGGATTCGACTTTCAATCTGTTCTGTATTGCTTTCAAAAACTTCAATCTTTGTTTTCGGATTAGACTTTTTGTAATCTGACACTAATTTCGGCAGCACATTGGCACCGATTGTAACGCTTGCCCCAAGGCGAATAGAACCGCTTTCCTGCAGTGTCTTCATAGCCTTTTCAATGTCCTCGTTCATTCCAATCATATGCCGAGCGTAACTGAGTAATCTTTCACCCGCGTGGGTCAGGTAAAGCTTTCTTGAAAGCCGTTCAAAGAGTCTATTATCATAGTGTTTTTCAAGCTCTGCAATGGCTTGGCTGATAGCAGATTGCGACATAAAAAGAGCTTCTGCTGCCGCTGTCATATTCATATTGTCACAAACAGATACGAAGATTTTAAAGTGACGCAATGTCATCTCTTAGCCCCCTATACATTAGAATATACTTATCAATATAATAAGATAATAATATTGTACTTATTAATTGTCAAGGCGTATGATAAGGGGCACGGAGGTGATTGTTTTTGCAATCAATATTAAATAAGCTCTTGGGTATTGGTCTTACAATTATTATAGCAATTCCGGCATGGTTCATAGGTGAGGCTTTTCCCATCATCGGTGGTCCTGTATTGGGTATTTTATTTGGCATGGTACTGGCCTTTGGGAAAAGGTCAGTCGTTTTTGATGAGGGGATCAAATATACCGCAAAAAAACTGCTGCAATACTCCATTATTCTTCTTGGTTTTGATATGAACCTGTACAATATTTTTAAAGTAGGAGGTCAGACGCTTGCTTTAATGGTGTTTACGCTGACAATTACATTTGGAACTGCTTTTGTTGCAGGAAAACTTCTGAAAATTGACCCCAAAACGAATATACTGATTGGAGTTGGTACCGCGATTTGCGGCGGTTCCGCAATTGCGGCAACAGCACCGGTGATTCGTGCCGACGCCGAGGAAGTTGCGCGCTCTATATCAACCATTTTTTTGTTCAATGTAATTGCAGCATTTCTATTTCCGTTGCTTGGGCATATTCTCGGCATGAGTGATCATACCTTCGGTTTATGGGCAGGCACTGCAATCAATGATACATCCTCCGTGGTTGCAGCCGGGTATGCCTTCAGCAATGAGGCCGGTAGCCTTGCCGTCATTGTGAAATTAACACGAACTCTGATGATTGTACCCATTACGCTGGTACTGGCTATTTATACGTCTCGAAACTCGCCAAAGCATCATGGAAACGACAAAAGCAATGAAAGCTATATTATGGGAAAAATATTTCCGTGGTTTGTGATCGGCTTCGTAGCTGCCTCTATCGTTAACACTTTTATCCCGATGCCACAGGGAATGGGGGCTTCCATTGCGCAGCTTGGAAAGTTTATTATTATCATGGCGATGGCTGCTATCGGGCTTAATATAAATGTAATAAAATTAGTAAAAAGCGGTACAAAGCCGATTTTGTTAGGATCAATTTGCTGGCTTGCATTATCGCTGGCTTCATTCAGTTTAATTTAATAAATTGTTATCCAGTGAAGCCAAATTGTCCGGTGGCAACTAAACAGGCTAATGCTAACCCATATTGGTTCAGCACTAGCCTGTTATTTTTATCTGGGAAAAATGTAATCTATTTTAGCGATACGAAAAAGGCACATTAGAATAGGCACCACAATTATTGGCACTAAGATAAGCTGCCATGCTGAAATATCGTCAACTTGGGGAACAAAAATGTGATACTCGCCTATAATCCAATACACAAAAGTCAAAAATGCAATACCGAGCAACCGGTAGTGCAAAGGCAGCTTTAAACCTATTACTAATACAATAATTACGCTGGTGATAAAAAGATAGAGGTAAAAAAATCCCTGGTGAAACTTCTCAGGATCCCCTGCCAAGGGAACCTGAAATTTAAATAGTTCTCCCCCTTGGTTTACCAAGAAAACGATTATATTATGGATAGAAGCATAGGTTAGATAAATAACGGTGAGTCTAAAAATTGAACAGTTCCTTTTTTCCTGCAGTTCTGACCAAATCTTCCTGCTTATTCCATAGAGAATAATAAGTCCGATGCCGGTATAACCTGATTTCCACCAAAAGTGCTGATAAATGCCGAGGGTTGCGAAGAACCAGTCGATACCGGTGAAGATAACGGCAATAGGCACTATATATCCCCAGGAAAGTGAAAACGCATTTATGGCTACCGCAGAAGCCGGCACAATGAGCGAGTTAGATATGTATGAGCCCAAATAGTTATCCAGTCTCAGGTCAGCCAGAATACCAGGAAAGTAGCGATATGCATCTGTTAGGATCAATACTACGATCTCGAACGGGTGAATTATGCCAGTAATTGTTAGCTGCAATACCAGCAGCTTCCAATCTTTTCTATATAATAATGAAGCAGCCAGCAAGATCAGCGCAATAACAACTAATCCATAGTACCAATAGGCAGAGGGCATAACTTTCTCCTATCTCCAAGAAAATATTCAGATTAGTTTTCCCGGATTATTATAAATCAGTCATAACAAAAAGATACCCCAAGTTCGCATTGGACTTTGGGGTATTTCTGTATCAACCACTCTGCTGTCGGGAATAAATAGAGCCGTCCCGGGAGTCAACCACGCAGTTTCTCGAACACCGTTTCCCCAGGTACAGTCCGTTATCAAGTACCCGTATACTGTCATCCAGTGCGGAATCAGCGGTCAGCCCCAGCACCGACAGAGTGATCGTCAAGGTGAATTCCTGACTGCGGTACACAAACACATGCTGGGCAATAGCTTCCCTGACTCGCTCGGCACACTGTTTAGCCTCAGCCAGTCCGCTGCCCGGCAACAGCATCAAAAACTCTTCGCCACCCCAGCGTGACAGGTAGTTCTGGCTACCCAACACCGACTGCATGCATTCCGCCACTGTTTTCAGCACCATATCGCCGCATTCATGCCCATAAGTGTCATTTATCCGTTTAAAATTATCAATATCCCCCAACAGGATTGCATCCTGCCCGCCTTTTTCTTGCAACCGGACCATTGCCTGCTGCAGGGTTTCCATCATGCAGCGGCGGTTAGCCAGCCCTGTTATATAATCGGTTTTCGCGGAAATCTCCAGCTTTTCCATCATCTCTTTCAATTCCTCATTCTTTTGCTCCACCTGCAAAATATATTGCTGCAGGGCTTTCTGCGATTGCCGGAGTTCCAGATGAACCTTGATTCTAGCCTGCAGTTCCAAGGCGTAAAAGGGTTTTATTATATAGTCCTGACCGCCGCAGCGAAAGCCTTCCACCACATCCCGGATCTGAGTGGCGCTGGTGATAAAGATGACTGGAATATCTGCCAGTTCAACCCGGCTTTTCAACGCCCGGCAAATAGCAAAACCGTCAAGACCGGGCATAATAATATCCAATAGAATCAAATCCGGCTGGCAGGCCGCCGCCAGAGCAAGAGCCTCTTTCCCCTCCCGGGCCTCAATAATTTCATGCCAATTCTGCAGAAAATTACGCATAATCTTTATTTCCACCGAACTATCATCAACAATCAGTATTTTTGCCATTGTTTATCCATCTGCCTTACCTACTTTATTTATCTGATGACGCTCCACCTGGCAGGTCTACCGGGAAAATAAACGGACAACATTCGTCAAATAGGCATACCCCTGTTCGGCCAGGCTTTCGGTGAAGTTCACGTCATAGGAGATTGCCCGCACGGTGCCGCCTTTATTTTCAATCGTCTGCACCAACTGGTCCAAAGCAGCCAACGTCTCCGGCTTAAGGCTGGCAGTCGGGCCAAAATTCAGCAGCAACCGAGCTTCCTCCTCCAGATATTCCTGCACCTCAATCAGCAGACTCTGGCAACTGACCGGCGACAATGTGGGATAAATAGCAACTTGCACCATTTTATCGTCCCGAAAAATTTGATAGGGCGGCCAGTGTACATCCCCCATCGTCTTGAGCCGTTCCTCCGTACCGGTAGTTCCCTTCAGCCGCCGTACCATTTCCAGGTGCTTGGGGTAATCAAAGTTTTGATTCAGGACATGGCCAACAACCTGTGCGACTTTACTAACAGTAATGGGTTTTATAATAAAATGCCGGGCTCCTCGCTCCAGAGAATCCAGAATGACCTGCCGCTCTTCAATGGCACTAATGACGATAATCCGTGCATCAGGATACCCGGCGATGATCTTGGAAATCGTCTCCGCCCCGCTGATGCCTTCCATCGTCATATCCATAGTCACTATATCCGGTTTATGCTTGACATATTCGACAAAAGCCTGTGCCCCATTCGCCGCTTCCGCCACAATCTTATGCCCTAATCCCTGGATGATTTCTATTAAGCTTTTCCGGGCAAACGCCGAATCATCTACAATAAGCACACGAGCCATTCCGCAGTTCCCTCCTTTCCGTTCTTAGCCACAGCAGCGCTTTCAAGACTTATCTTGCTGATTCTTTTGCAGCATGGCGGCAACACTTTTTAATAATCTCGCCCTGTTTAATTTACCTTCATATAAATCAAAGCCCGCCCGCAAGCCCCTTTCCCGGTTGGTCTCGCCGCTTAGCGAGGTCAGGGCGATCGCCGGCAAGTGCTTAAGATCCTCCCGCGCCCGGATGGTCCGTACCAGTTCCAGCCCGTCCATTTTGGGCATTTCCACGTCGCTGACAACCACATCAAAAGACTGAGTGTCCAGCGCAGCCAGCGCCTGCACCCCGTCCTCCACCACCACAACCTCGTAGCCGTCACTTTCCAGGTAACTTTTGGTGACACGGGCGAAAAAAGGAGTGTCCTCGGCCAGTAAAATTTTTACCCGCTGCGGCTTCCCGGCATCCTCCCCTTCTGCGGAAAGCTGCCGGGAAGCCTGATAATATTCAGGCACTGCCGTCTGAAACAGGGCATACATATCCAGCAGCGTGACAATCTGTCCATTCACCAAAATAGAACCGAGAGTGCTCTGTCCACTGCTATTGCAGCCCTCTAGCTGGATTGGCGTGGAAACCACATCATAAATTTCCTCGGCCACGATGCCGACGGGAATTCTGACAAACCGCGGCAAAATGACATATACCCAGTCAGTCTTTGTCTTTCGCCGGCTAAGCGGCAAATAGTATTCCGGCCGGATAACGCGAACAATCCGCTCCTGAAAAGTAACATACTGCTGTGATCCGATCTTTTGCAAGGTTGTTACCGCCACTTTCTCCACTCTGGCCACCATCGACAGATCAATCCCCAACAATTCGCCGCCGGAGGTCCGAAATAAGAGCAGGTTGGTTTCTTCCGGCCGGGAATTTGCCTCCACCGTCGACCTCAGCTTTTCCTCCTGCAAAGACAACCCGGCTTTCCGATGAACCAGCTCCAGATCGAGAATCATCGCAATCCGCCCGTCGCCCAACACGGTCACCCCGGAATAACAGCCGCTGGTTTTCAGTGCCGCCGGAACCGGCTTTACCAGAATTTCCTCGGTATCATAGACGGCATCCACCGCCAGACCATACCATAAGTTGCCGCTCTTAACCACCAGAATGCGAAAGGTTCTGGTCTCATCGGCAAAATAAGCCGCACTGTCGGCATGGGCTCCTTCTATTCCGAGAATATCGACAAGCCGGACCAGTGGCAGCAGACGGTTGCGCAGGCGGAGCACCGGCGTACCATGAATAAATTCAATCTGCTTTTGCTGTTGATTGTCCGGCTGCAGCAATACCAGTTCCTTGACATTGGCCTGCGGAATGGCAAAGGCATCGCTGGCCCCTTCCACAATAAAGGAAGAAATAATGACCAAAGTCAATGGCAGCAGCAAGCGAAACGTAGTGCCCTGCTCCTTAGCGGTAAATACCTCTACTTTACCGCCCAGTTTTTCAATATTGGTTTTGACCACATCCATGCCGACTCCCCGGCCGGATACGGCGGTAACCTGGTCAATAGTGGAGAATCCCGGCTTCATAATAAAACTCAGCAGCTCAGCTTCTTTTAATAGTGCTGCTTCCGCTTCCGTCACCCAGCCTTTGGCCACCGCCTTGGTTTTAATTTTCTCCAGATCAATGCCTGCACCGTCATCCTGGATATCAATGACCACCCGTCCGCTTTCATGATAGGCATGTAAAAGCAGTGTCGCCGGCAGCCGCTTGCCCTTATCCATTCTGTCCTGCGGCGTCTCAATGCCATGGTCCAGGGCATTGCGAACCAGATGGGTCATCGGGTCGGCCAGCGCTTCAATGATCGAACGGTCCATTTCCACGTTGTTCCCCTGAGTAACCAGTTCCACCTCTTTGCCCAAACTGCGCGCCAGTTCCCGGACAATACGGGGAAACTTATTAAATACATTGGCAACAGGCTGCATTCTGGCCTTCATAACCTTTTCCTGCAGCTTGGTTGTTAAACTGTCGATCCCGTGAGTTACCACATCCAGCTGCGGTGCCTCACAACCAAGGCTTTCAGTAATGCGCAGCAATTGATTCCGCCGCAAAACCATTTCGCCGATAATATTCAGCAAATCGTCAAGCAACGCTACCTTGACCCGGATACTTTCCTCCACCAGGCCGGCCTGCGTCTTGCTGATTTCAGTGTAAGGCTTTTTGACCGCACCTCGATCAGACGCCGGTATGGTACTCTGGTTACCGGTCGCTGGCGGCAGGCTTTCATCCTGCGGCACCGCTGCTGCCTGAGTGGCCTCACCGGTCAATTGGTTCCACAACTCCCAGACATCCAGCGTACCTTCTGCGCCGGCCGGCTGCTGCTGCGTCTTGCCGGTCAGAGCTTGCAGAATGTTCAAAGCGCTATCAATGTCTATCCCTTCCTGACCGGCAGGATTATTTACCAGGTCCTTCAATTGATCGGCAGCCAGTAACAGTCCGTCAATCATCGCTACGGTAATACCGCATTCCTGGTTGCGCAGTCTTCCCAGCAGGGTTTCCATGGCATGCGCCAAAGTTACAACTTTATCCATTTCAAAGAAACCGGCCGTACCCTTTACACTGTGAACAGCGCGAAACAGTTCATCCAACAAAGATGCTTCGTAACTGCCTTCTTCCAGACGCAGCAGTCCTACCTCCAGTGTTCCGATATGAGCCTTGGCTTCTTCAACAAATTCTTGCAGTAATTCCTGACCGAAATCCATCCTTGTCACCACTCATTTTTTGATCATCGCTTGTCACAGCCAGCCTATCCCCTGTTCGGGACGCCTTTATCACCTAAATTTTGAACTGCGCCATCATCTGTTCCAGATGGTGGGCCGTTTCGCCCAGTTCACTGGCAGAGCCGCTGGTGTGCGAAGCGGTGCCGGCCATATCTGCTGTAGCGGCATCGGCTTCCTGAATGCTTTCTGTAATGTTTTGGGTTCCCTGGGCAATCTCTTTAGTCGCTAAAACGATATTCCCCATTAACGCCGACATTTGGTCGGCACTTTTAGCCGTCTCCACCGCTTTGACCGAAATATCCGCCGTAGCCTCATCCACTTGTCTGACTCCCTCTGAGGCCGCCGCCGCCATTTGCGACACCTGCTGGGCATGGTCTGCGATATCGCTGATCTCCTTGCTAATGCCTGCCACTTCTTTGACACCTGCCGTCATTGCAGTTGTAATATTACCAACACTGCGCGATTGTTCGGAAACCGCCGATGCAATCGTTCGGGTAATGCCGGTCGTTTCCGTAATAACGGTGGCAATCTTACTCACCGCGCCGACTGCCTCGCCCATATCACTGTGCATTTCTTCAATTTGCCGGGCAATATGACGCGTCTCTTCCGCCGTCCGTTTCGCCAGTTCTTTGACCTCGGCCGCCACCACCGCAAACCCTTTGCCGGCCTCTCCGGCCCCGGCCGCCTCAATGGTGGCGTTCAGGGCCAGCATATTGGTCTGTTCGGCAATGCTGCGAATGACATCAACAATTTGATTAATCCGTTTTGTCGTTATGCTCAGTTTTTGAATCATTGCCGTCGTTTCCTGCGACTGATTCTCTGCCGCCAGCGTAATGTGAATGGACCGGTCGCAATGCTGGCCGACCTGACCAAGCGAACAGCTGATCTCCTGTACTGCCCGGTCCACCTCCGCCATAGAAGCGGAAACGTCCCCTGCTGAAGCAGCCACACGATTGATGCTTTGCGATATTTCCGCCACGACCTCACTCACCTGGTCAACCTGGCCGGCAATCCGGTTGGTTGTTGCCGACACATGCTGCGCGGCGGCCGACATTCCGTTAGCCAGTCCGGCCACCGCATCCACACCATGGCTTACCTCCTCAGCCGAGCTGGCCGTTTCTTCAATGCCGGCCGAAATCTCCTCCACCGTGGCGCTGATTGTCGATATCTGGGCACTCATTTGCTCACTATTGGCTGCCAATGTGGTCGAAACATCAATCAAATCGACCGAGGCATCCTTCATCAGCCCCGTCGTCTGCCGGATATCGCCGACCATGTCACCCAGCACCTGCAGCGTATGATTCACTGCGCCGGTCAACGCTCCGATCTCGTCATTGGCATATATTTTGCCGCGCACCGTAAAATCACCGGTTTCCACTACCGACATCATCGACTGAAAATCATTGAGCGGCCGGATGAGCCATTTGGTAAGCAGCAATCCGGTCACTCCGATAATCAAAACAGCCACAAATAACGGGGTCAGAAACGAAATGCGGCTAACTGTCGTCAACCGGCTGTGGACTTCGTCGGCCGGCACCGAAGCCACCAAGGCCCAATTGCTGCCAGGCACCGGCGCGTACCCGGCATACTTGTCCACCTCGCCCCAACGATATGGGGTAATGCCTTGCTTACCCTGCAAAGCCTCTGTCAGTGCCTGCCGCAGGCGAAGATCACCTTCCTTGAGAAAATTGCTCTTCATCTCCACACTTTTCTCCGGATGGGCAATGACCAGCCCATCGCCCTGGACTAAAAAGGCATAGCCTGTTTGGTATACCTTGGTGCTGCTGATCTTCTGCATCAATTTTTCAATATTCATGCTGCCGCCGATCATTCCCACTACCCGGCCGTCCCGTTTCAGCGGCACGGCCACCACAACCACCAGGTGTCCCGAGGTTTTGGAAATGACCGGATCGGAAATCACTGTTTTGCCCTTCATAACTTCGGGAAAATACTCGCGGTCACCGACATTGGCGCCCCCCTGGATAATCCCTCCCCGGTCATTGCGGGTCGCCGAAAAATAATCGCCCTTTTCATTGGCCACAAACAAAACATCATAATCGGTCGCCCGGGCCATCTCTCCAGCCAGGTACGGCCAGGTACGGGTCACATTGCCTACCTCTACCAAAGGGGAATTGGCCAGGGTGGTAATGTAGGACTTCTGTTCATTCAGCCACAGTCCTACCTCCTGCCCTGAACTGACAGCCAGTGCCTGTATAGACTGTTCGGTATTCTCCACCAGCGCCTTTTGCGCCGTCTCATAAATCAAAAACGAGGATAACGCCAGGCCGACTACAACGGCGCTCACTAAAATTCCAATCATTTTTTTCCTAATGCTAGATATACCTTTACTCGTTTCAGTCCGTCCACCCATTTCCATGCTAACAGGCCTCCCACAAAATAACATAATTCCGTAAAATATGAATTATTTATACAGTCAGCCTGTCTTTTCCTGTATAATATTTGATTTATCCGCTCTGTCCGGACAAAATTATCCTTTAGGATAATTTTGTCCGGATATTCTTATCTTTTTGGATAGTATCTCATCCGGCAGGAAACAACCTGCTTACAGGGAAATAAACACCATACGCTGTTGCCTTACCGCGCAGCAACAAAAATCATGCAGAACAAGAGGTATGCGTCCCATGATAAAAACCATCCTCATTGACGATGAATTGCCGGCCCTCGAAGCATTATCCTATCTGCTCCGGCAATATCCTGTTCTTGAAATCGTAGGCGAATATACCGACCTTGAGGAAGCCTGCCAAAAGCTTCGGCACGAGCCGGTTCAACTGGTTTTTCTCGACATCCAGATGCCAACGGCTAACGGCTTGGATGCCGCCAGAAAAATGCGTCAATACCAAAACAATCTAACCGTCGTCTTTGTCACCGCGCATAATCAGTTCGCCCTGCAGGCCTTTGAGGTCGACGCTATTGACTATATTGTCAAACCGGTAATTAAACGCCGGCTGGACGCCACCATCGAAAAAATCATGGGGAAAATTCCGCAAGCTGCTCATGAACCGCTGCCAAAACGGCGCGGTGAATTTTTTAACCGTTTGCTCAAAGGAGCACTAACCAACGATCAGGAAATAGCCGGACAAGCTCAACAATTGGGGCTTGACGCCTCCCAGCCCTTTTCTCTCTTCTTTCTGTTGCCGACTCCGCAAACTGCAGCGCCGGAAAGCAACCTGGCACCGGACTTCAGACACCGCCGCACCGCTATGCTTGATGCAATATCAACCGGCTCACTGCTAGCCTGGGAAACACCCCACGGGTTGGGCATACTGGATTTTTCCCCTGTCTCTGCCGCCAATGCCAAGGAAGAGGAACAGCTTGCCGCCGCCCGGCTGAAAGCCCTGCTGGACAGCCGGTTCCCCCAGACAGTAGCAGCTATCGGCATTGCCCCGCAGCCAGGCACCTTGGGAAACTTTGCCGCCAGGTACCGGGAAGCCCGCTATGCCGCCCTGCTCGGCATACGAATATCTCCCCGAACAGAAGTCTATCATTTCCTGGACAGCGGGCTAATAATGCCCTTAGCCCATTACATTCCCCAGCCGGAAATCGACACCCTGATTAACAACACCTTCGGCAAGCTGCTCCGCTATGACCGGCAAAACAGCACCGAACTGTTTGTCACGCTGGAAGCCATATTGTTGAACGACAGTCTGCAGACAGTGGCGGAGAAATTGTTTATTCATTATAAAACCGTATTGTTCCGCAAGCAGTCAATTGAAAAAATTCTGGGATTCTCCCTGAACTCTTTTACAGGCCGCACGACGTTAGGTGTTGCCCTGACTTTACTTTATTTAAACCAAACTCCTGCCGCGCCCAAGGAGTAGACCGGAGCAGCGGACCACAGGCCCATATCCTGAAAACAGCTATTCGTCTGCCGGTTCCGGCCGGACGGGAATCTGAAAAGTTACAGTGGTGCCTTCATCCACCTTGCTGACGATCGCCAGCTGCTGCCCATAAAAGGACTGCAGACGGCGATTGATATTTTGCAGACCGATTCCGGTATTTTCTGCGCCGGAATCAGTCAATAGGCTGTCCAGCCGGTCCGGCGGAATTCCTGCACCGGTATCGGCCACCGTTATGACCACGGTGCCGCCTTCCTTCTTCACTGTAATCCGCACCTGTCCCTTGCCGCTTTGTTGCATAATCCCATGCTGAATCGCATTTTCCACCAGCGGCTGGATAGTGAGCGGCAAAATAGGGACTTGCCATACCTGGGGATCAATGGCGTAATGGACCTCCAGCCTGCCACCAAAGCGGGCTTTTTCCAGTTCCACATAGGACTGCACCAGCTCCAGCTCGTTCTCCAGGTTGGTATAAATAGCTGTTCCCTGGATTTCAAAGCTTTTGCGCAAGTAATTACTGAATTCACTCAGCAGCATCCCCGCCTTTTCCCCGTCGGTATAGCAAAAAGCAACAATGGTATTGAGCGCATTATACAAAAAATGCGGCTTGATTTGGGATTGCAGAAAGGCCATTTCTGCCCGGACAACATCCTTTACGGCTTTTTGCAGGGACAGCAGCGTCCTGACCCGTGACCTGATTTCCTGACTGGCAAACGGCTTGGCGACAAAATCATTGGCCCCGGCGGCAAAAGCGGCGGCAATGTCCTCCTGCGAATTGCAGGCTGTCAGGACGATAATCGGCAGTTCCAGCATAGAGTACCGCTCCCTGATTCTGCGGCACAATTCGTAGCCAGACATATCTGGCAGCATTACGTCCAGCAACACCAAATCCAGATTGCGGCTTGAGCCGATCTGCGCCAGCGCCTCCCCGGCCGTCATAGCAGTAAGAATAGTATAGTCCTCCTGAGCAAATACCCGGAGCACCATTTGCAGGTTGGCCGGTTCATCATCCACTGCCAATATGGTGAATGCTCCGTTTTTTATTGTCTGCAGCGGCAATGCCGGCAGTAACGGTTGCTGCCGGTAGTTTGCCTGCCGGTCGCCAGCCAGTTCCGGCGCGGCCTGACTGACCGGCAATTCAAAGGCAAAGCGGGACCCCACACCGGGTTCCGACCAGTCAAGCCACAGCTTGCCTCCCATTAATTCAACCAATTGACGGGAAATCGTTAACCCGATGCCCGTCCCCCCGCGCCTATGCTCAACCTGCTCGAAGGCATCAAATATCGTTTTCTGCCGCTCCTCCGGTATACCGCAGCCGGTATCCTCCACAACGATCCGCAAACGGCCCTCCCGCAGTTCAGCCTTAACCTGGATTTCTCCCTCGCGGGTAAATTTGACGGCATTGCCGATAAGATTAAACAGTACCTGCTTCAGCCTGTCTTCATCGGCGACAATAGCCGGCAAGCCTGCCGGCAGTGCCTGAATCAGCCGGATTTTTCCCGGCGGCAGCATATAGCCGGCCACATCCAATACGGCATCAACTACCGATTTACTGTCCACCGGCACCAGTTGCAGCCGGAGTTCCCTGGTTTTAAGCCGGGAAAAATCCAAAATATCATTGATCAGATTAATCAGCCTGCGGCTAATGGAAATAATCTGCTGCCAATATTCCGTCTGGCGAGAGGCTGCCTGGCTCTCCGTGCCTTCCAGCCCGGCTTCCGCAATAGTAAGGATGCCCTGCAGCGGCGTTTTAAGCTCATGGGACGTATTCAGCAAAAATTCATCCTTGAGCTTATCTAGATTAAGCAGCCTTTGTGACATATCGTCAATCGTATCATAGGCGTCGGAAAAGCGGATAACCAGAATCAACGACGTCAGTATGACAAAACTCAATGCACCAAAATCGCCAAGCACCCGGGCCGGCAGAAAATCATTCTGGTATAAGAAAATTTCCAAAATGGTCATTACGATGCAAGTAAAGGCACAGATCAGAATTTGCAGGCCCAGCCGCCCTAAATTTCCGTACCTTTTTTGACACAGTGACCGGCACAGAAAAAAAACAATAACGATGTAAGCGATACTTTGCAGCACAACAAACGGCAGCTCCACATAAGAATACAGTTTAAGCGGCGACAATAAAATAACCAGCAAGTAACTGCCAAAAACACCGATTATGGCTGTAAGCAGTTTAGGTGGAATCAGTTCCCTGCCGGCCTCTTTCAAAAACAGGGCCAGCGCCACAACATGGCCAAAGCCGACCAGGCTTTTTATTTTATAAATCGTTTCAAAGGGTATTTCCGGGAAAAACTGCGCCATCAGCCGCTGCCCCTGCGTAAATTGGGCCAAAGCCATAATAAGGCAGTACAGGCCGAAATACCCTAAACTCCGGTTATCAGGCCGGTAAAAGAACACACAAATATGATAAAGGCCAATAAAAAATAACCCGGCAAATACAATAAGCTCACTCCGGGACAGTCTGTTTTCCAAAACGATAATGTCATTTTGCCGGCCAAGGTATACCGAGGTGGCAATTCCACTGTTTGGACGGTAGGTATAATTTGCCACCTGCACGATGATTTCCAGTTGATCCCCTTGTACGCTGAAAAAGGTGGTATACGGGGTATTGCCGGATGTATAAACATGTTCACCGGTTCCAGGATTGCCGCTTTGCCCCCGCAAAAGCCCGTCGACAAACAGCTTATGGGACTGGCGGATGTACTGAGTCTTTATCCCCAGTGTATCAGTCGTTGGCTTAAGCTTAACCCGCAGCCGGTAAGTACCGCAGCCCTCTGTCTGCAGGGTTTCCTCCCCCAGCGTTCCCGCCCAGAGGGAAGGAACCTTTAGATATCCGGTCAATCTGGGAACGGCAGCCGGCCGGTTGCCGGCAAAATCATCCGGAGTCAGCAATTGCTGCCAGTAAAACTCCCATTGGCCGTTCAACGCAACATTCCCGTCAATGGCAAAGTCCCAGCCGGAAAGATCAAGCACCCCCTGCACAGCCTGGGGGCCTTTTTTCTCCGGCATCCCTCTGCCGAGCAGCCAGGAGCCGGCCAAAGAAAGACTGATTACCAGCAGTACAATCCCGTAAGCATTTTTCCTTTTTGTAATCCAATTAACCAAACAGGCACCCTCTTACTTATCGTTATTTCTTTTGATTATACCTTTCCCTTTCCGCCGGTGGCAAGCACTCTTCCATACTAAACATATACAGCACCGGCCTGCTTTTTCAGTGCAATGTCCCATACCGTTTCAATCAAATAACTCCACCACAGCGAATAGGTGTGACTGACTTTTATATAAAAGGAAGCTGGCCCGAAGGAATCACTTCAGGCCAGCTTTCTTTATTTCTCGTTCTGATGCAATTCTTCATTGGCTTTCGCTTCTGCGGCTATCGCCTGTTCAGCATGTAAAGTAAGCTCTTCCCCCATACAATACACCAAGCTGAGAGCTGTCGAACGGGGAAGTTCCGAAACCAGAATCATCCCTTGATTCTTCATTATTTACCTAGAATTATGATTTGATAATGCGAAACACTAAAGTTAAATACAGTTGAAGGAGGGATAATATTGGGAAAAAACAGCATAAAACGCAGGCAATTGAGACTCAAATTTAAGCGTCGCACCGCTGCTTTAATGGGTGCTGCAATGATGACCGGAGCCGTATTGTCTGGTATGCCGGCTACTAAAGCCCTCGCTGCCGAAACAACTGCCAATGTGTATCCGGTAAAAGCGGAAATAGCGCAGCAATTTGCCAAGGATTCCCGCTCACCGGGACGCGACTGGCACCAGCACAGACACAGCTGGCCAGGTCCTAATGGAAACCAGGCCTTGTATCAGGATGGCAAGGTTTATTACCGGGCTGACTCTAGGCACCTCGGGTCGAAAGTTGACAAAAGCCACGCCTATCTGCGGGATGGGAAGCTTTATTACCAGAGTAAGAACAGCTATAACGGCAACTATGCCTATATCAACAGTCCTGTGGATTATGTAAAGAATAAGGCCGCCCAATATGGCTTTAATTCTAACCGTGATTCCTTTTCACTTCTTACCGCTTCCAACCAGCGGGCTGTCGTTGAAGTTCGCCGGAACGATACCGGCAAGTTCTATAACGTTATCTTGGAGCGGACGTACGACCGTGACTGGACTATCGTGGATGTACGCACCTTATAGACTTTTTCAAATTACAAACTCATGAAAAAATTTCCTGACATGAGCACAAATCATTTAAAATTAATAGTAGGTATCAAAAAAGGGCAAAGAAGCAAGGGGACAGTCACCTTGCTTCTTCCACATTGTTATGAGGAACATCCCTACTTGTCCTCACTACGCTTCTTATTACGAATTCAAAGTAAAAAACGCAAGGGGAAAAGCAAGGAGGACGTACATTTTGCTTTAAAATGCAATAATAAAAGAAGCACAAAGAATGTCCCGTTTCTTGGCGCGGTAAAAACGTAATTGACTTAATCGTCTAATATATGTGTAGTGTGCATATTAGCCGATATTATCTGATTTTGTATAAAAAAGCTGGCCCGAAGTAATCACTTCAGGCCAGCTTCCTTTATTTCTATTTCGCGTTCTGATGAATTTCTCCATTGGCTTTCGCTTCTGCCGCCATCGCCTCTTCACCACGTTTAATGGCTTCTCTGACCATGGAGCCAACTTCACCTGTTGTAACATCGTCCCAGTTGCCGTCCTCAACTTTTTCACCAAAACCGAGCTCATGCGCTAATTTATATTTGGTTTCTTCTGACATCACTTTACCCATATACAGCCACCTCCATCATAATTTTTGGAAGCCTATGTATAGTATTTGCCATTATGTCAAAAGCTATTCAATTCGAAAAATGTCATATAGTAACAACACACTGCAAAAAATTATCCTTCAGCCAACGTTTTCAGCTTCATATATTCTTCCCAGGTATCGGCGTCCAAAAAGCAGGCAGGCTCAGGCCAGTCCACTTCACTGACCCATTCCGGGTTATTACGCATAAGCTGCCGCCCGCCGGTGTCGCCGGTTAAGGCTGACAGACCGTCACGCCAATGGCTGCCGAACAGCACCGGGCTGTAGCGCTGCCCCTGACAGCAGGGCACCACAATTGCCTTGTCGCTCGCGGCCTGCCTGAATTTCGCCAGTATGGCTTCAATCAGGGCAGAGGATACCAGTGGCTGGTCGCCCAAAAAGAACATGATGCCTGCCAGCTGCGGCGGCAGCATTTGCAGCGCCAGCACAAGGGAGGAAGCCTGACCGCTGTGCCTGTTGGCATTAAAAACCGACCTTACCTGGTATTGCCGGCATAATTCGGCCAGTTCGCTCTCAGGCTCGCCAATAACAGCAATACTTGCCGTCCATGGCAGGCTATGGACCGTGCCGAGCACATGGGCCATCAGGGACTTGCCGGCTAAAGGCAGCAGCAGTTTTTGTTTTCCCATGCGGCTGGCGGTTCCGGCCGCTAAGATTACTGCACCAACCGGTATCATAACCGGTACACCGCAAGCGGCTTCATGGAACAGCCATAACCGGCTGTCACCACTACCCGCTCAATGTTGGCTTTGGCCAGCTTGCAATACCCGGCAATTTGCGCCGCCGCGACCTGTGCAGCGATATCGCCGCCACTTAGCAGCAGCACCTTGGTTCCCCGGGCATGCTGAAAAATCCCCTGCCGGTGCACCGCCAGGCGGGCTATATCCTGCCATTCAACATTTGCGCCCGCTTGCTTGCTAATAATGGCGGCTACCAAATCCAGGCGGTGAGCATTGTCCGCCGTTAAGGGCTGCCCCAGCGTGCTCAGATTCAACACACCGACAGTCATAGCAGTACCGGCAGGAATAACCGGTTCATGGGGCGCCGGCGCCTTGATCTTTGAGCAGCGGGCCCCGTCGGCTTCTACCAGAATATAAGCAGCAGGCACCTCGGCTGCCAGCTTGGCAAGCCACTCTGGCGGCAGCCCCAGAACCTTGCCGCCATTTTGCCTGGACAGCCACGCGATTATTTTCCCTGACTTTAGTGCCTCGACTACTTTTTCCTGGCCTGCCGCATAATCGTCTGTCACTACCGGCTGAAAATCAGCCACCTGGTTATAAAACATCTTCGTGGTTGCGGTAAGCAAAACCGGCCGGCCCTGCTGCCCGGCGCTCTTAGCCAGCGACTGCAGCAGCGAGGTCTTGCCGCCAGCACCGACACAGGCAATCATGCCCGGCAGGGTAATTCCCAGTGCATCCCAGAGCATAGCTCACACCACCTGAATAAATACTTCCATAATCCCGCCGCAGGCCATACCTTCGTCCGCGGCTGTATCGCCGGTCATCGACACATTATAGATGGATGACCGGTTGTCATCAAGCGCGGTTAGCGCCTGCAGTTTTGCCTCCGCTTCGGCGCAACCGCCGCCGATGGTACCAAATACGCGGCCATCAGGATAGACCAGCATTCTGGCACCGGCCTTGCGCGGCGTGGAGCCGCGGGTGGCAATAATAGTAACAAGTGCTGCTTTCCAGCCTGCCTGCTTTGCCTCACAAATAGCCTGAACCATAGTATCATCCATATTTGTACCTCCACCTGTCACTCAGCGGACGGCAATTGGCGTTTCTGTCAACAGCTACCATTTCCGCAACAATACTAAGGGCAATCTCCTCCGGCGTTTCGGCACCGATATCCAGCCCGATAGGCGCCCGCAGCCGGTCTACCGCTTCACGGTCAAAACCTTCTTCCAGGAGAGTCTTCATCGCCCCCCGCACCCGCCCCTGGCTGCCAATCATGCCAATATAGGATGCAGGCTGGGTAATCACCGCCCTGATACACTCCATGTCTGAGCGATGACCACGGGTAACAATAATGATGGCGCCAAAACCTGCCAGTGCCAGTTCGGTCAAAGCCCGGCCAAATGGCCGGCATACCACCTGCTCAGCCTGCGGAAAGCGGGTCCGGTTGGCAAAATCCGGACGGTCATCCACCACCGTAACGGCATAACCAACTTTGGCCAAAAACTCCGTAAGCGGCTGGCTGATATGGCCTGCCCCCAGCACCAAAGCCGACCGCCGCCGGGAAAGTTTATCCCAGAACAAGCGGTATCGGTTTCCGGCATACGCGATTTCGAAAAGCAAGGGCTTGGTCCAGGGAGTGGCAGTGGCGGTTACCTTGTCAATAACCAGCCTGGTAAAAGCCCCATCGATAAGGCGCCCGCCGGTATAGTCCGCGGTAATGACCAGCGTGCTGCCGGCAGCATTATGTTTGTCCGGCGGTGTGCCGACAAGGGTGATTATATCGGCAGGCTGCGCCTGCTGCGCACATTCTGCAAGTTTGAAAAGAATATCCTTATCCATGGTTCCCCCGCAAATGCAATAAGGCTTCCAGTACGCCGCCGCCAACGGCTCTGGCCTTATCTGAGATGGTAAAACAATGTTCCGGGCAGCAGCGCGGGTCAACATCACCTATTTTCATTTTTCTGGTAACAGTAAGTTGGCTTTGCAGCAAACCGCGCAAGATACCGGCAATATTAACTTTAACGGCAGTGTCGCCTACATGCCCGACAATATCACCTGCGGCTACGGTGTCGCCGATTTCACGGCAAGCCACAAACACACCGTCCGCCGGCGACCTGACCAGCCGTTCAATGGTAAAGCCGCCCACTTCACCCGGGATGCCGGTATTGGCGATGGCTGTACCGTGATAGATGACCCGGCCCAAATCATGGCCCCGCATGGTTTCCACTACGGCATGAACATCCTCGCCGGCGGTAAAGCCCGGTCCGGCGCCAATCACTACCGGTGCATCGGTGATGCGGGTGCCTGTGTTGCGTTTTGCCAAAATGGCGTCAACAATTGCCACCGGCTTCAGGGTAGCAATTACCTGTTGTACTTCTTGCGGCTCTGAAGCCAACAGCACCGGAATCCGGCCGGCAGCTAACTTTTCCGGCACTGCAGCAAGCGTGGCTAATTCGGCTGTCACTGCTTCCACCGTCACCGGTGCATTTTGTATTACGGCCTGAGCAAAGGAAACCGTCCGCCGCACGGCGGTAGGGTTAGCTATTTCCAAAATTACTACAGCAAAGTGACTCGTGTGCAGACGATGGGCAATGCCTGTGGCAATATCGCCGCCACCTTTGACTATGACTATCTTGTCCATTATTACTACTACCCTTCTAAAGGATTAAAGACGGCAACCGGCATTTCGGTTGTCGCCTTTAGTTTTTCTCTAGTTAGCCAATATATTCCTGCTTGCCAATGGCCGCTTCAGCCGGTTTATTGGTGCCGTTAAGGACAGCATTCAGAATAATGGCCGCCACACTGCCGGCCGTGATGCCGCTGTGGAGGATTACCTGCGCCCAACTGGGGAATTGGTGATAGAAATTGGGGACAGCCAGGGTAATCATGCCAACTCCCATACTTATGGCAATTACCATAATATTATGAGTACCGTCAAATTGAACCTTGGACAAGGTTTTAATCCCACTGGCAGCCACCATGCCGAACATGGCAATACCGGCGCCACCCAATACCGGATTGGGGATGGCGGCAACTACAGCGGCGAATTTAGGGAACAAGCCCAGGATAACTAAAATGGCACCGGCGGCAGCCACTACAAAGCGGCTTTTTACTCTGGTCAAACCGACCAGGCCCACGTTTTGGGCAAACGCCGTATAGGGGAAGCTATTCAAAATACCGCCCAGGATGGTTGAAAAACCGTCAGCCCTGAGCCCGCGGGTCAAATCTTCCTGCGTAACAGGCTTGTCAATAATTTCACCGACGGCAATACAGTCACCGGTGGTTTCAGTCATAACGACCAGCATAACCAGGATCATAGCGACAATGGAAGCCAAGTCAAAGGTCGGCAGGCCAAAGGCAAACGGGGTGGTAATTCCCAGCCAATTGGCTGTGGCAACCTGCGAGAAGTTGACCATGCCAAACAAAGATGCGATCACTGTACCGCAGAGAAGTCCCAGAAGAACAGCAATATTACTTAAAAATCCTGTAAAGTATCGGTAGAAGAATAATACCAGCAGCAAGGTAACAAGTGCCAGACAGATATATGAAAAAGAAGCAAAATCTTTAGCTGCCGGGTTACCGCCAGCCGCCCAGCGTACTGCCACCGGCATTAGGGTAACGCCGATAATTGTAATAATCGTACCTGTCACTACCGGCGGGAAGAAACGGATCAGACGGCTAAAATACGGACTCATCAAATAGGTCACAATACCGGCAACAATAACAGAACCATAAATACCAGTTAAACCATGAGTCTGACCAATGATGATCATCGGGGTTACCGCAGCAAAGGTCACTCCTTGGATAATGGGAATACGAATCCCCATATTCCAAAAACCCAGGGTCTGAATCAAAGTAGCAATACCACAGGTGAACAAATCCGCGTTAATGAGATAAATCAGCTGTTCCTGGCTCAACCCCAGCGCATTGGCGATAATCAGCGGCACAGCCACCGCACCGGCATACATAGCCAAAACATGCTGCAACCCATAGGTAAACAAATGTCCCAAGGGCAGCATCTCGTCGACAGGGTGTTTTAGTTGATTGTCTTGCACAAATTCTCCTCCTTATACTTTCCGCTTTTGTCAGCATCCCTAACTATCGTACTAACTATTTTTGCCATCAGGTGGTGTGCCGGCAAAAGCGGCAGGCAACTACAGCAGGCAGATGTTTTCTGACAACACCCTGCCTACTGCAAAAGCGTACGCGTTATTTTGTCTGACTTTTCATTCCCATAAATACTCTTTCCGGGGTTATCGGCAGCCGGGTAACTTTGGCGCCTACCGCATTATATACCGCATGGGCAATGGCCGGCGGCGGCGTGTTGATAACCACTTCACCGATGGATTTGGCACCAAACGGGCCGGTGGGCTCATAGCTGGCTTCAAAGGCTACCGTAATTTTGCCGACATCTTTGCGGCAGGGAATCTTATACTGCATAAAGTTATTGGTCTGCAGCTTGCCGCGGCGGCTGTAGCGAACATCTTCATACAGCGCCATACCAATACCCTGAGCAATACCGCCTTCTACCTGAATCCTTGCCAGATTGGCGTTAAGCACGGTGCCACAGTCCACCACCGCCACATAGTCAAGCAGTTCAACCACACCGGTTGCGGGGTCAACTTCGACCTCGACAAAGCCGGCAATAAACGGCGGCGGCGATATAGGCGAACCACAGGTGGCATTGCCCACCAGCTGCCGCTTGCCAGCACCTAACACCTGGAGTTCTGCCAGTTTTGCCAGCGTCATCGACTGACTGCCGTCAGTTGTTCGCAGCACCTGACCGTCAAAGTCGATTTCCGCCGGGGTCACGGTAAGCAGCTTAGCCGCCTGCTCAATGATCTGCTGCTTTAAATCCTCGGCGGCTTGCAAGGCAGCCATGCCGGTGACATAGGCAGTGCTGGAGGCATATGAGCCGGGATCATAGGGGGAAACATCGGTGTCAGCGGCATGCACAACAATGTTGTCAGGTGAAGTTTGCAGGACTTCGGCGGCAATTTGCGCCAATACCGTATCACTGCCTGTCCCCATATCGGTTGAGCCTGTCAACAGGGTATATTCACCGGCATCGGAAAGACGTATTTCAATAGAGGCTGTGTCAATACCGGCAATACCGGAACCCTGCATGGTTACCGCCATACCGACAGACCGGACTTTACCGTCAGGCAATTCCCGGCGGGGGTACTTTTCGTTCCAGCCAATCAATTCCTTCCCTTTGGCAATACAGCGGTCAAGCGCTGAACTGTTAAGCACTTTTCCCTGATAAATAAGGCAGGTCTCGCCTTCTTTAATCAAGTTTTTCAGCCTAAGCTCAGCCGGGTCCAGGGAAAGCCGGGCAGCCAGCTGGTTGACAGCCGATTCCAGGGCAAACGTGCCTTGCGTGGCGCCATAGCCTCTGAGCGCTCCTGCCGGCATTTTGTTGGTGTATACGGCATGTCCGTGATACCGGACAGCCCGGGTTTTATTGTACAGCGGCAGCGTCTTCTCGCCACATACCGAAAAAGTGGTGGACGAATGTTCGCCATAAGCGCCGGTATCTGACAGGTTTTCAATATCAAGCGCCCGGATAAAACCGTCCTTGTCAGCGCCTAATCTGACGGTAAGCTTCATAGCATGACGGCTGGAGGTAGCGCTGAAGGTTTCCGTACGGCTGTAAATGTACATCGCCGGTTTGCCGGTGGTGAGCGAGACCAGGGCGGCAAACACATCACCGGAACCGGTCTGCTTGCCACCGAAACCGCCGCCGATCCGCGGCTTGATCACCCGCACTTTGCTGGCCGGCAATTCCAGTGCTCTGGCTACATGCCGCCTGATGTGGAAAGGCACCTGGGTGGAACTGACAATCACCAGTCTGCCGGCATGGTCAAGATATGTGAAGGAACGGAAGGTTTCCATCATGGCATGGGCCTGCGCCTGGGTATAATAGGTTTCTTCAATAACAATGTCACACTTTTTGAGTTCCTCATCAACATCGCCGACGGCGACAGTGTGCGAGGAACAAATGTTGCGCTCCTTGTCCATACCGATCGGGAAGTTGCAAAAGAGGTCAGACTCAGGGTGAACGACCGAAGTATGGTCAATGGCTTGTTCAAAATCAAGCACCGGTTCAAAAATCTCATAGCTGACCTTGATCAGTTTCATGGCGGCGTTGGCAGCTTTTTCATCCACAGCGGCAATAATGGCCACTTCATCACCGACATAACGCACAAGGGGATCAAGGATCAGCCGGTCATAGGGTGAAGGTTCAGGGTAGGACTGGCCTGCCAGCGTAAACCGTACCTGCGGCACATCTTTATAGGTAAGAATGCATTCTACCCCTGCAACCAGTTTGGCTTTGCTGGTGTCAATGGCTGTAATCCGGGCAAACGCATGAGGGCTTCTCAGGATTTTTACCACCAATGCGTTGGCCGGCGCTAAATCTTCCGTATATACCGGTTTGCCGGTGCTGATGGCAATGGCGTCTGTTTTGGCTAAGCCTTTACCTACATATTTCATGACGGTGTTACCCCCAGATATTTCTTGACAGCCCGAAGCTGCCCTTGATAGCCGGTACAGCGGCACAGGTTGCCTGTCAGGTAATGAACAATCTGCGCCTCGGTGGGATTAACCAGTTCCCGCTTCATGGCAAGCACGGTGAGAATAAAGCCCGGGCTGCAATAACCACATTGGTCGGCACCCTCGGCAGCCATGAATTGGGCAAAGTTCTCCGCCTCGGACGGCACTCCCTCAATTGTCGTAATCTGCCTGCCATGCGCCCTGAATGATAATAGCGAGCAGGAAAGTGTCGGCTGGCCATCAAGCCAGACGGTACACAGACCGCAGCAGGTGGTATCACAGCCTCTGCGCACACTGTACAGCCCCTGTTGGCGCAGCGTATCCACCAGGAAATCGTCAGGCTGAACTTCCAAAGCTGTTCGCCGGCCATTGATGATGATTTCTATTTGCATGCCGCCACCTCCGCGATTGCCCGTTTAACCAGCACCTGGCACATGGCCTGCCGGTATTCTGCCGACCCGCGCATATTGTCGCCAAAAGGCAACTCAATTGCTGCCGCCTGCGCGGCCTGTTCCATTACCGCCACAGTTAGGTTGCCACCTGGCAGCAGCTTAGCGGCCTCAAGCGCCAGTCTGGCCTTGGTGGGACGCGCGCCGACAGCAATCTGCCACTCTGCTCCCAGCCGGGATACCGCTGCCGTAAGGACAGGATAATCGCTGGCCGAGTTACGCAGCGCCTGATAGGCTGCCCGGCGCTCTGTTTTGTGAATAATGATTTTCGTCAAAATATCTTTGGTACGGGGCCTGTCCATAAATTCTGCCAAGCCCATACGCCCGCCATCGTACAATTCTATTTCGGTATCCAGTACCAATAATATGGTAAGCAAATCCGAAAAACCATACCGGGAAAATACCGACGCCCCGGCGGTGGCAACATTGCGGAATTGTACCCCGATAATATTGCTGACAGCCTGAGGCACTACCCCGCCGCAATATTCCTGCAGCGCCTGGTGGGTTTCCAGCTCGCGCAAAGTAGCCATGGCCCCGATCTCGATATGCCCGGTACAGTTATTGATATAGTCAAGTCCCAGTTTCGTTAGATCCACGCCGGTGTGGATGATTTGAGAACCCATACGAAGCCAGGCACAACCGCCAAGTATCGTATTGCTCTTCTTTTCCCGCAATATTTTGTAAGCCTCTGGCAGCGTATCCGGTTGCACTACATTACGTAATGTAAACAATTCTTTTCCTCCTACGCCGAACATTCGGTTTGTTTTTAATAATATAGTTCGAATTATATCATATCACAGTCATTATGAAAACCCACATTTCCCCCTAAAAATCCACATTTCGACAATAAGAGGACAGGCTGCTTATCGCTTGTCCGTGAAAGCAGCCTGCCCCTTTATGTCTGGCTTATACGATCTTAGTTGTCCAGTTTTCCACATTCCATACAGCCGTTACCCAGTCTTCATAAAAGTCCGGTTCATGAGATACGAGCAAAATAGTTCCCTTGAATTCCATCAACGCCCGTTTCAGTTCAGCTTTGGCTTCAAGGTCAAGGTGGTTGGTCGGTTCGTCCAAAACCAGCCAGTTAATATCTTTGAGCATCAGCTTGCACAGCCGGACTTTGGCACTTTCACCGCCGCTTAAGACCATCATTTGGCTGGTGATGTGCTCGTTCGTCAGACCGCAGCGGGCTAACGCCGCCCGGACTTCAAAATTGGTCAGCCCCGGGAACTCCTCCCACACTTCCTCCATCGCCGTATTGTTATTATGGCGGCTGGATTCCTGTTCGAAATAACCCGGATAGAGATAGTCGCCCAGCATAACCTTGCCTTCAACCGGCTGAATATGACCTAACAGGGTCTTGAGCAGCGTCGACTTACCCAGACCATTGACACCCCGGATAGCCACTTTTTGCCCGCGTTCCAGCGTAATATCCACAGGCTTGGTCAGAGGCTCATCATAGCCGAGCACCAGGTTTTTGGCCTCAACAATAAAACGGCTGGGCGTCCGGGCTTCACGAAACTGGAAGGTCGGTTTGGGCTTTTCCCGCGGTTTTTCCAGTATCTCCATTTTGTCCAGACGTTTCTGGCGGCTGTTGGCCATGCCACGTGTCGCCACCCGCGCTTTGTTGCGGGCGATAAAATCCTCCAGCCGTTCCACTTCCTGCTGCTGGCGCTCATAGGCCCGATTTTCCTGACTCTTTCTGACGGCGTACATTTGCTGGAACTGCTCATAGTCGCCGGTATAACGGGTAAGCACGCCATTTTCCACATGATAGATGACATTGACCACTTCATTTAAAAAGGGAATATCGTGAGATACCAGGATGAAGCTGTTTTCATAGTTTTTCAGATACTTTTTCAGCCATTCTATATGCTCAAAATCAAGATAGTTAGTAGGTTCGTCCAAAATAAGGATTGTGGGATTTTGCAGCAGCAGTTTGGTCAACAGTACTTTGGTACGCTGACCGCCGCTAAGATCGGCAACATCCCGGTCAAGACCAATGCTGCCTAACCCCAGGCCGTTGGCAACCTCTTCGATTTTGGCGTCAATCATATAGAAGCCGCCGTGATCGAGCATATCCTGGAGTTCGCCCACTTCTTCCATCATTTTTTCCACTTGTTCGGGTGTGGCCTCGCCCATCTCATTGTACAGCCCCAGCATTTCCGCTTCCAGGTCAAACATGTTTTGAAAGGCTTCCCGCAGTACGTCGCGGATGGTTTTGCCTTTAGTCAAAACCGAATGCTGGTCAAGATAACCCACAGTTACGCGGTTGGACCATTCCACTTTGCCTTCGTCAGGCGTTAACTGGCCGGTAATGATATTTAAAAAGGTGGATTTTCCTTCGCCATTGGCGCCAATCAGGCCGACATGCTCGCCTTTTAAAAGACGAAAAGACGCCTCGGTCAGAATCGTACGGGCACCAAAACCATGTGATACATTTTCAACAGTTAAAACACTCATGCTTTACATACTCCTGTGCAATATTTGGCAAATACCGGTAGTCTGCCAAGTCTAAAGCCATAGGATGAATAAGAACACTATGGCTTTGGGCTTGGCAGACTACTTTATTTTATCGCAAAGCTGCCGGCCCTGTCAAAACCCAATTTCACATTCCTGGTATACCACACCGGAAAAGTATTTACTTGCACATGTTTACAGTTTCACGATATAATTTTACCATATTTACCACATTTACCATATTGTAGAGAGGGGATATACCTATGTTAGAACTGGATAGTGGCGTCATTATTGCCTTTGTTGTTTACTTGGGTACAATGATGGCCATCGGCATCTATTACTGGCGGAAAGAACAAAATATGTCTGACTATATTTTGGGCGGCCGCCGCTTAGGTGCCTGGGTTACTTCGATGAGCGCGGAAGCCTCTGATATGAGCGGCTGGATGCTTATGGGACTGCCAGGTTATGCCTATGTGGCCGGTTTGGGGGCAGGCTGGATTGCGCTTGGCCTGATTATCGGGACCTGGGCAAACTGGCGTTTTATTGCCAAACGGCTGCGCAAATATACGGAGATTGCCAATGATTCACTGACCGTGCCTGATTATTTCCAAAACAGATTCCGGGATAATTCCCAATTGCTCCGGATTATTTCAGCGGTATTTATTCTTATTTTCTTCCTAATTTATACCTCTTCCGGTTTTGTCGCCGGCGGGAAATTGTTTAATACCGTATTTGGCATTCCTTACACCTGGGCTATGCTCCTGGGAGCTTTTGTCGTGGTATTTTACACCTTTCTTGGCGGCTTTATGGCGGTTTGCTGGACAGACTTTGTCCAGGGCGTCATGATGTTTTTTGCCATCCTGGCGGTGCCTATTACGGCTTCCTTCATGATGGGCGGTCCTGCAACCACAGCGGCGGCCTTATCCACACTCAACCCTGAAATGTTCAATCCGTTTACCACACCTGACGGCAAACCCTTGTCACTGATTGCTATTATATCGCTGCTGGCCTGGGGGCTTGGCTATTTTGGCCAGCCGCACATTTTGGTCAGATTTATGGCCATCCGGTCATCTTCACAAATCAAACAAGCCACCAATATCGCCATGACCTGGGTTATCCTGTCACTGTCGGCCGCTGTTCTGGTCGGAATGGTGGGCCGGGTATATCTAAAGCAGCCGCTGGCAGGTTCGGCGGTTGAGACGGTGTTTATGGTAATGACCCATGATCTATTTTCCAGTTTCTTTGCCGGTCTCATTCTCTCAGCCGTTTTAGCCGCCATTATGAGCACCGCTTCCTCCCAGCTGCTGGTTACTGCCTCGGCGGTATCGCAGGATTTCTATAAAGCATTAATCCGGAAGACTGCCGACGAAAAAGAGCTTGTCTGGGTCAGCCGGCTAACAGTAGTGGGTGTTACCATAATCGCTGTACTAATCGGCTTAGACCCCAATAACTTTGTCTTAGACATGGTTGCCTATGCCTGGGCTGGTTTTGGCGCCGCGTTCGGCCCGACACTGATCCTGTCACTCTTCTGGAAGCGCATGACCCGCAATGGGGCATTGGCCGGAATTATCGTCGGCGGTATCACGGTGCTTGTCTGGAAACAGCTGGCACTGTTCGGGCTCTATGAAATCGTGCCAGGCTTTATCTTATCCGGCCTGGCTATTTATGTGGTGAGCCTCCTGGACACCCCGCCGGCCAAAGAAATAGCCGAGGAGTTTGAGTCGGTAGGCAAAAGCAATATTTAAAGGAGAGGTTTTACTTTTGGCATCGCCCCATAAGCAGAGAACCAAGTTATTAGGAGCAATGCGACGCTCGAACTTGTGTGAATCGCTTAGTTCCAAGCGGAGCGCGGAACTTCCTTTAGCTAAATTCTAGGCCGGAAGGTTACGGGAGTTACCAGGTTAGCATCGTCTTTTTATCCGGGCGTCAACATCGCTAAGGCGCGGCTGGTCGTTATGCATAAGCGGAGGTTAAGCGCCAGCGTCGCAGCGTTGTATGACGGCCGGCCGCGCCGGGCCTGTGATTAGACCAAGAAAAAGCGGGATTGCTTCACAATCGTTTGAAGCAATCCCGCTTTTCCAATGGCTAAGCCACTCGGGCTATACTACTCTTTGTAAAAACGCCTGAGTCCGGGGCTGGGACGGTGAGCCGAACACCGCCTCCGGCGTTCCTTGTTCTACAATTTCACCATTATCCATAAAGATGACACGGTTGGCTACCTCGCGGGCAAAAGCCATTTCGTGGGTAACAACAATCATGGTCATGTGCTCCTCTGCCAGCTTACGCATGGCTTTCAGCACCTCGCCGGTAAGTTCCGGGTCAAGGGCCGAGGTCGGTTCGTCAAACAGCATGATATCCGGGTTCATCGCCAGGGCTCTGGCAATGGCTACCCGTTGTTTTTGCCCGCCTGACAGCCGTGACGGGTAAACATCCCGCTTTTCGAGCAAACCTACTTTGCCCAGCAGTTCTTCAGCCTGCGGCACAATGTCTTCCCGCTTAACCCCTTGGACCGTAATCGGCGCTTCAATCAGATTCTCCAGCACTGTCAGGTGGGGAAAGAGATTGAACTGTTGAAACACCATGCCCATCCGGCGGCAAATTCGTCTGGCCTCGGCTTCAGGCGCATAACGCACCTGACCGTCCGGACCGTTTGCCGCCAAAGTATCTCCTCCTATTTCAAGGATACCCTGGTCAATGGTTTCCAGGCGGTTGAGACAGCGCAAAAAAGTACTCTTGCCGGAGCCAGAGGGGCCGATAATAGCAATTACCTCGCCTTTGTTAACTTCCAGCGAAATGCCTTTAAGCACTTCCAGGTGATTGAATTGTTTATAAATATTCATAGCCTTAATCATGTTCATAACTACATACCTCTACTCGTCATATACAGCATACCGCTGCTCCAGTTTCTGAAACATCCAGGTAAGCACCAGGGTCATTAACAGATAAAACACACCGGCCACAATAAACGCCGTGGTATCAAAATCACGTTGTACAATGGCGCGGGTTGTTCTCAGCAAATCATTCATGGCCAGAACATAGATAAGCGAGGTATCTTTGACCAGGGTAATGGTTTCATTGCTCACAGGCGGCAGGACCCGTTTGATAACCTGTGGCAGGATGATCCGCTGCATGGTCTGCACATAGCTCATGCCCAGGACTCTGGCCCCTTCATATTGCCCACGGTCAATCGACTGGATGCCTGCACGGAATATCTCGGCAAAATAGGCAGCATAATTGAGAACAAAAGCCAGCAAGGCTGCCGAAAAATCCGGCAGCCTGATGCCAATATACGGCAGCAAAGGCAGACCAAAATAGATAAATAACAGCTGCAGCATCAGAGGCGTACCCCTAAACAGCCAGATATACACCCCGACGGCGCCGCTCAATACCTTAAACCGGGAAATACGGCCCAAGGCCAGGAAAAGACCAAGCGGCAGCGACAAAATTATAGTTGAGAAAAACATTTGCAGCGTTACCACCGTGCCATCCAGCATCGGCGGTAATATGCCCAGTATATAGTCCATGTGTTACTTCCTTACTTTACAATATCTTCACCAAACCACTGCTGAGAAATCTTGGCAGATGTACCATCTTTCTTCATTTCATCCAATGCTTTTTGCAGTTTGGCTGCTAATTCTTTATCATCTTTACGCAGACCCACACCATATTCCTCAGAACCGAAATGTTCGGTGAGAACACTGTATTCACCCGGCTTTTTGGCTATGTAGTAACGGCCCACGACTTCATCCACAACAACGGCATCAAGACGTCCGGTTTTCAAATCCATGAGTGCGGCCACATTATCGCCGTACTTTTTAAGTTCTTTAAACGATTGCATGGTAGCAGCATCTTTTTCAATGGCTTCAACACTGCTGCTGCCTTCTTGGGTGCCAATCACCTTACCGGCCAGATCGGCTTTGGTTTTAACCGGTGAATTAGCCGCTACAACAATAATTTGGCGGTTTTCCATATAAGCGTTGCTAAACAGAATATTTTCTTTGCGCTTTTCGGTAATAGTCAGGCCATTCCACAGAACATCCACCCGTTTGCCGCTGAGCTCGGCTTCTTTACTGTTCCAGTCAATGGGTTTGAACTCCACTGCCACACCCATCCGCTTGGTGGCTTCTTTAGCCATATCAACATCAAAACCTACGATATTGTTTTTGTCATCACGAAAACCCATGGGCGGAAAATTATCATCAAGGCCAACCACGATTTTTTTCTGTTCGGTTCCACCGCACCCGGCTACCAGCACACCGGCCACTAATAACACCAACATGGCTGCAATTAATTTTTTCACTTGTTTTACTCCTCCACTCTCCCTCTATTTGGTACCTTACGCCACCTAACTATTTGGATTATATAGCAGTCTTTTTCCGTCCTGCGTCGTTGTCGTCGCCTTACATATGTCCGATATGCGCGGCTCCTCCGCCTAGCAGGGCGAAAAAATCCTTGCTATCTAATCTCAAATGTTAAGTACCGCAAGGTACTGGTGGTTTGTCTGCATTTACGCTTTCAACACAGGCGAACCACTGACTCTATTTTACTTTAATACATTAAAGTTTGGAAGTAATGAAAAGTGCCGTTTTGGTAAACGGCTTTTGGTTTGTACCTAAAAATCTCTTGTTTACAAGCAAAATCGCAGAATATTGTTCTTTTAGCAAGGCACTGCCAAGAGACGGGAATAGTTACACCGGCAGCGCCGCTTCACAGGGTACGGCAGTCTGGCATTTGCCACAGCCGTAACGGGGCTTGAACCGTTCTGCCATGCTGTCAAGAAACTTAGCACAAAGATCATTGTTTTTGCCGGTAGTATCAATAGCTTGCGGCGGACAGCGCTTAATACAGGCGTTGCATTTACTGCAGTACTCGTCATAGGTTTGGTACTCACGAAGCGTCGCCGCCAGGTCGGCGGTGACAATAATGCTTCCCAGCCGCCCTGCCGCACCGGCTTTGGTAATAAACGACCGGTTCAGACTAAAAGTCCCTAAACCGGCAACAAAAGCAACATGCCGCTCCGACCAGTTGCTCTTGCGGTTAGCAACAGCATGCCGGGCGTCAATTCCCGGCGCTACCGCCTGATAGCCGGCCTGCACAAACCACTCTATCAGAAACTTGCGCAAAGCATTGTTAACCAGTTCGCCTTCAATCCGCGCATACAGCCATTCGGTTGCAGGCAGCTTCCCCTGTCTGTTGGCCTCCCGCACCTGCCGGGAAAAGGGCAGGAAATACGAAACAACCGACCGGGCGGCAGGCAGCCAGTCCCGTGGCAGCAGATGCCGCGGCCCGACAACCTCCTCCGCCTGTAATGACGCAAATAAACTATCCTCCGCCCAGGCCACCCCCACCAGCGGCCGGTCATAAATGGCAGACAGTCCGATTTCCGCCGCAGCATTCAGCGGTGTTGCGGCAATAAATTCTGCTATCGCCTGTTCAACCGAATATCGTTGCATGATTCTCCCTCCCGGTCTTAAGTGACGCTCCCGGACACAGCGACTCAGTCCGGTGCGTTCAGCCATTTGCCGTTATCGGCAGTCGTACCCCTGATATTATGAATAAGCGCGGTAAGCGGGGTTAGATTATCGGTGCTTGTTGAGAAACTGGTCATATACAGGATGCTGCCGGTGGCAGTATCATACACGGTTTGATCTAAGGTAACATAATATATGTTTTTCCTTGTTTTCAACTTATGGGCACTAATTTCCGGAACTACCAGCAAATTATAGCCCAGCGCGGCAGCCTGGTCGCGCAGGGAGCTGTCAGGCACGGCGGCTGCCAGCCTGTAGCCGGGCAGCACTCGGCGGTACTCATCCCAGATGGCCTGCTGCATATACCAAAATTCCGGCTGCAGCTTTGCCGGCAGATCATTCCTGGCCGGACTGACGTAAACCCTGGGAGCACCGGCTGCAGTCAGTTTCACAGGCAGCGTCAGCAAGCCCGCCTCTTCCGCCTGGTGGCGCTTATCGTAATATTCCTTGATGGCGGCATCCAGATAGCTGACCATCGCATGCTGTCCCTTATGAGTAACCTCCCGAGAAGTCCAGAGGATTTCCCGTCCAAATTGTTCATAGCCGGACAAGCCCTGCAAAATCCCGGTTACCGGGTCGCCGTGAATAACCACCCGGGTTACAGGCAGCACCGGCGCAAACTGTTCGACAAAGGCCTGGCTGCCGACAGCCGGCGCACCAAAAGTGATTACCTGAATTTGTTCCGGCTGTACCCCCAGGCTTAGCAAGCGTGCACCGGCAAGGGTGGCTGCCGCCCCTCCCAGGCTGTGTCCTGTCAGGTACACTTTCCGGTCTTTATTTTCCAGCAGCAATTCACTTAACAGGCGGGGAGTGCTGTCGTCCTTGGTTGCTGCTTTGGCCTGAAAGGCTGTTTCCACATATTTATAGAAACCATGATGCACTTTGGGCACCGAGTCAGGCATATGCTTCAGCGCAGCATTGGCGGCAAACTCCTCCGGTGTGCGCCCGGCAAAATACACCTGCCCCAGCGTCAGATTGGTCTTCACATTCTTAAGCGTTTCCGTACCGGCAATTGCCAATATATATAACGGCTCTCCACCGTCTGCCGATTCCTTTTTGGCAATCAGAAACCGGGCATCATCAATATCACCGTCTGCTATGAACGGCTGAATCTCCCAGCCTTCCTGCTCAAGATACTCATAGGAAAGACTGCCTGTTCTGTCACTATAGATTGCCAGACAAGCCCGTGCCGCCAACAATAAGGTATGCGCCTCCTCATAGTCTTCGCCGGCTCCGGCATGGGAGGCCAGCGGCATCAGGCACCATAGCACTATCAGCAGTTTACTGATGTATATTCTCAACTGTTTCATAACGTTTTTCTCCTGCGGAATGGATATACTGTTTATGTTAACCGCCGAGTAAAACTCCCGCCCTTGCAGGCGGCGTCAGAGCTGCTTACGCTCTGCTGAAACGGGTTTACTTGGCGGCTTCGATGGTAATCTTTTTAATCACAACATCTTCTACCGGCTTATCCTGAGAACCTGTCTTGACCTTGCCAATGGCGTGAACGACATCCATTCCCTCAATGACTTTGCCAAAGACGGCATGTTTGTTATCAAGCCACGGCGTGGCTGTCAGGGTGATGAAAAACTGGGAACCGCCGGTATTCGGTCCGGCATTTGCCATGGAAATAACCCCTTCGTCATGCCTGAGGTCGCGGTGGAATTCATCGGGAATTTTATAGCCGGGACCACCGGTACCGTTACCTTTCGGATCACCGCCCTGGATCATAAAATTATCGATAACGCGGTGAAAAATCAACCCATCATAGAAGCCCTTATTCACCAGGGTAATAAAATTCTGGGTGGTCTGCGGCGCCTTATCCTCAAACAGTTCCAAGCGGAAATTGCCTTTAGAGGTTTCGAACAAGGCACTACTGTTCTTCTGGGTTGTGGCTGCCGGCGCCTTAGGGGCGGGCTCTGCCGGCTTCGGTGAACCGGTATTGCTGCCGGCACAGCCAACCGTAAACAACAGTAAAAATGTCACCAACATCGCAAAAGTTACTGCATACTTCTTCACAAGTCTCACTCGCTTCCTATTTTACTATCCAGATATTAGTATACCATATCAGTCTAAATAAGTGAATCAGCAACGCACCGCCACAGAATGACGGTGCGTCTGCCGTATTTTTAATTGTGCTCTGCAGCCGTCCCGGTTTGCAGGGTTTTCCCGAACTTTATCCGCCACCAGGAGATGGCCCGGGCGGCATCAATTTCCTGGCGGATTTTATGCTGTGGCGGCGGCAGCTGCCCCTGCCGCGGCGAGTGGACTTCATTATAATCAGTATCGGCTTTCCCCATATGTCCGGCGGTAATCCAAAAGCCGTAATTCATGCCAAAGTCGTTGCCATTGGTCAAACTGCGCCCTACCGAATAATACTCGAAACCGGCAGGCGCAACAAGCTCCAGCAGGGTAGGTGCCAGATTGATGTGGCTGCCGGCGGCATTTTCCGGCAGACTTTCCCTGGTAACCCCTTTGCCATACAGGACTAAGGGAATGGCATAGCGCTCAAACAGCGGCGGATTGGCCTCCACGTTCAGCCTGTCGGCGTGGTCGCCGACAATAACAAACAAACTGTCAGGATATTTGCGCCTGGCCTCTGTTACAAATTGAGCCAGCATTTTGTCGGCATACCAAAAATGCCCCAGCTTTTTGATGAATTCCGGGTCGTCCTTGAGTTTTTCCGGCAATCCGGCGGTTACAAGGGCAGGATCAAAACCCTCGCCGGCCAAATCAACGGTGTAAGGTGAATGATTGGACACGGTAAGCACCACATGCAAACCCGGTTGGCTGTCAGTAACTCGCTCAAGCACGGCTTTATACAGATCACGGTCGTCACAGCCCCAGACATTGCCGCCGTCGCTGGTAAAGTCGCCCATACCGTAGAAGGCGTCAAAGCCCTGCGCCAGGGAAAAATCCCTGATCTTTTCCCAGGAGGCAGGCCCGGAATACCAAAAATCGGCCGTATAGCCCAGCCGTTTCAGCTGTGGCGCCAACGCGGTGCTATAAGGCTCCTTGTAGGACTCCGGCAAATAATTCAAATACAGGTTGGCTTCAGCCAAACCGGTAACGACCCCCATAACCCCGGAAATGGTACTCATGCCGTTAGGCAGCATATTCGGCGAAAACGCCGCGTTGTCTTGCGCAATAATACCTTTCAGACCACCGGCAAGATTAAGCTTGTCATATTGCGGCAATAACGGCCAGGCGGCATAGCTCTCGGCAATAATCAAGAAAACATGGCGGGGAGGCGAGTCTGTGCCTACCATCACTTTTTTGCGTAAGAAATCATCAACATTGGTTGATTGTACCGGACGCTCAGCCAGATAGCTGCCATAATCGACCAGCCTCCCCGGCTCCATATCCAGGCCGGTAGAGGAAGAAACCCGTTCATGCAGGACATATGCCCGGTACAGCGCCTGCACATCATCTAAGATGGCTTCATTCAGCAGTTGGTCCTTGGTTACCCCCGAGTTCTCCCAGTCAATATTATAAGCATAGGTCATCGTACCGCCAAAGCGGACAAAAATAGTCAGTTGATAAATAACGATAAGCAGGGCGGCGCGCAGGGCGATATTCAGATACCACTGGGGCAGCCGGGGAAAGGCATAGGTTTTGGCTGACAACCAGCGCTGCAGCAGCTTGCAGAGAAAAAAAGCCGTAGCACCGGCCAAGAGCAGTCTGACAGGCAGATTATATTGCTCGATAACAGTATAGGCTATGGCCGTGACATCATCACGCAGCGTATTGAACAGCAGTTGGTTAAACGCCATACGGAATTCCTGATAGTAAGGAATGCGGGCATGAAATAAAAAACTAAGGATAACAACATAGGCGATACCCAGATAAAGCCGGATATGACTTAGCCGCTTCCAGGAAATAAACAGCCTCAGGCCGGTGCAGCAAACCATGGGCAGTAAAACAAGCAACCCGGCGCTTTTCAGGCTGATGCGAAAACCGTAATACATCGCGGCCAAAAAATCTTTCATTGTCACGGCATCACTCAGAAAGGAGTGCATAACTACAATAAAACTCACACGAAACAGACAAAAAACAGCAAGAATGAAGACAAATAGCTTGCAATCCTGCTGTAATTCCCCAAAAAATTCATTCCAACTTACCAACCTGATGATAAACCCAACCTTTCTGCTATTGCCCTGCCCAAAGTAAAAAACCAGTGCTGTACTATATTCAAAACTCCGGTAGTTTTCTACTTTTTTTGCTAAAATCCTGCTTTATGTATCAAATATTTTCCCGGCAAAATGAGCAGTCCGGCTGACACCAGCCAAAGTCCCTGCAAATAGGCAAAAAAAATCCCCCGCCACCATCTCAGCAGAGGATTCCTGGGACGCGGGGACAGGTCCCTTGTCCCATAATTTATTTGAATTACTTGAGTGCTGTGGAAATTCAGTCCCGAATAATCTAAAAAACTTCATTATTTTAATTGTATTTTCTATCACCTCATCCATATTTCCATATAGATGAAATAACGTTATCCAGCCAATCCCTGGCAAAAACGGCAGAAGAGCTTAGGGCCATTGTAGTGAAATTTAAAGTGTAAAACAGCTCCAACCGGACGAAAAGGCGCTAATCTAGCTGATTAGCGCCTTTTGTTAAGTATTTATTCTGCTTTGCACAAAGCAATTGCTTCTACTTCAACCAACGCATCTTTCGGCAGGCGGGCTACTTCGACGCAGGCACGGGCCGGAAAGTCTTTGGTAAAATATTGGGCATACACAGCATTAATTGCCGCAAAGTCATTCATGTCTTTGATAAAAACAGTTGTTTTGACAACATCTTCTGTAGAGAGACCGGTAGCCTGTAAAATAGCTGCTACATTTTCCAGCGATTGCTTGGCCTGGTCTTCTACTTTGGCCGGAATAGTGCCGTCAGCCGGATTCACCGGCAACTGGCCTGAAATGAACAAAAGGCCGCCCGCTTTAATCGCCTGGGAATAGGGGCCGATAGCGGCCGGAGCCTTGTCAGTATTTACAATTGTTTTCATAGATGATTACCTCCAATTATTAATTAATAGTTAGGATTTGGTATTTTCTGTTTTCTCATCCTAACAATTAGTTTATAACAAGGAAACAAATGGTGCAATAACCAATAAAACCCCAATGATAAGGAACAGGTACCTTGTCCCACTAGCGTCTGTATACCAGTTTCCCGGCAAAGAAGGTCATATCTACCTTGACTTTGTCAATGTCAACAGGATTGATTGACAGCAAATCCCGGTCGAGGACCACCATGTCGGCCTGTTTGCCCACCTCCACCGAACCGGTTTGCTGCTCAATAAATAAAGCGTAGGCGCCATTGATGGTAAAACTTTTTATCATTTCCCTTACAGGAATACGTTCTGCTTTATTTAGCAAATACCGTGCATCATCCATATCGGTGATATCCTCAACGCCCAAAGCGGGACCGCTGTACATATTGCGGGTAACCCCGGTCTCGATGGCAAACAGGGGATTAGGTACAGGCGTGATCGAATAATCGGAAGAGGAGGCTATGATTACGCCCTGGTCTAAAAAGGAGCGCAGCGGATATTCGTATTCTGCCCGCTCACCCAAAATCCGGTAATCAACATACTTCCACCAGTTGGGGCTTTTGAAATGCCAGTAAGGCTGCACACTGGCAATGACCTGCAGTTCTTTGAATCTGGGTATATCGGCTTGATCAACAAGCTGCAGATGGGTAATGGTATTGCGAAAATCGCCTGCCGGAACCTGGCTGCGGATTGCGGCAAAGCTATCCAGCACCTGGCGTGTTGCCGCATCGCCGGTGGAGTGCACATGAATTTGCAACCCGCGTTGATTGGCCAGACAAAATGCCTCATTAAGCCTGTCCTGGTCCCATAAAAACTCACCGCAGTAATCGCTGCCTTTTCCCGCCGCTTGCGCATAGGGGGTTAACAAATAACTGGTTACTCCCTCAACAACCCCATCGGCAAAAAACTTGGCTGTCGTTATTTGAAAGTTAGGAGAATGATATTGTTCCTTAATCTGGTCAATAACCTCAAACTGAGCCTGCAAGGGCTCCCGGGGCTGGACCATGACGGCTCCCCGCACATGCAAGGCCAGATTCCCCTGTTGCTGCAATGTGTCCCACGCCTGCATAATCGGCTCTCTGGCGTTTCCCATAATCGAAAGGACACCGGTTATGCCCAGGCTGTGCATTTTGCGCTGAAAGGCATGGATGCCTTCGATATACTCTGCCGGAGTGTGCGAAGGCTGCAACGAAAGCCAGATAGCACTTTCTTTTAGAATTCCCCACGGCTCGCCGCTGGCGTCTTTTTCAATAATCCCGCCTTCGGGCGCCTGAGTATCACGGGTTATGCCGCTGACTGCAAGCGCCCGGGAGTTAAGCCACCAGCTATGCCCGTCCATGGCCCGCAACGCTACGGGAATATCCGGCGCCACAGTGTCAAGATGCTCTTTCCTCGGCCCTTTAAGCGCCTCTTCACCGCTAAAAGCACTCCACAGCCACCCCAGGCCAAACACTGCTTTAATTCCCGGATTTCGGGTAATAAAGTTTTTTATAGCCTCCAGATATCCTTCCAGACTGTTAATGCCAAACAGCTGCACCTCGTAAAGCTCAGCAAGGGCAATTCCCGGCGGGTGAATGTGGCTGTCAATCATGCCCGGAATGAGCATCCTGCCCTGCAAATCAATTCTTTCGGTATGTTCACCGGCATAAGTGCCAATTTGTTCATCACTGCCAACAGCAATAATTTTATCGCCCTTGACAGCCACCGCCTGACAGACGGTATCCTGCGCATCGGCAGTATACACTGCTCCGTTTACAAATACAATATCGGCCAAAAATTTCTGAAGCATGTAGCTCACCTACCTAACTCTATATCCTGGCTAGTGCCTGTCGCTATTTCGTCAAATGTACACATTTTCCATTTAAATAAAATAATATATAATTTAATGAAGACGGTCAATATAAAGTAAGAATTGCTTCAGCTGGAGTTTTATTCCCAGTTAAAGCAACTGCCACTCTTATCCTGGGACTGAGTCCCCGGAAAAAAATTTATCCGGAGGTACTGCCTATGAACATCATAGCCATTAACGGAAGCCCGCGAAAGAACTGGAATACCGCCATTCTGCTCGGCAAAGCCCTGGAAGGGGCTGCTTCGCAAGGCGCCGCCACTGAGCTCATCCATCTTTATGATTTGAGCTTCAAAGGCTGTATTAGCTGCTTTGCCTGCAAGCGAAAGGGAGGGCAAAGCTATGGGAAATGTGCAGTGAAAGATGACTTGACCCCGGTTCTGGAAAAGTTGGCGACCGCCGATGCCATTGTGCTGGGTTCGCCTATCTATTTTGGCAATGTTACCGGTGAAATGCGCTCTTTCCTTGAGCGACTGGCTTTTCCCTACCTGGTATATGATGCCACCTACTCCTCCTTATTCACCCGCAAGCTCCCTGTAGGTTTTATTTATACCATGAATGTTGATGAGAACAGAATGCAGGCCATGGGTTATCCCCAGAACCTGAAGGCAATGGAAATGTCACTGGAAAGACTGTTTGGCACCTGTGAAGCCTTATACAGTTATGATACCTGCCAATTTGACGATTATTCCAAATATGTCGTAACAGCGTTTAGCGAAGCGGATAAAGCCAAAAGGCGCGAAGAGGTATTTCCCTTAGATTGCCGGAAATCCTTTGAGATGGGCGTACGCTTCGCAACACCGGCGGCTTCCCGGTAAAAGCCAGACTGTACATATATCCTTGCGTTTACCTGCCGTTTTTATGACAAACATCCCCTGCTGTCAATACCCGTAAGGCTCTGTCAAAAAGCAAAGGCTGGGACAAGGGACCTGTCCCCTTGTCCCAGCCTATTTAGAAAAACATAACCACAAATGTTTATAGTAATTCAGAGCCTTCGGGCTCTTTTTTTGATGCCATACAGCCCGCTAACCATAAACCGGTGTTGCTATAATTGCGGCTGTTCAATTTTAGCGCCGGCTACATACCTTGCAACAATATTGCCAAGTTATTATTTGAATAGGGACAATGAACAATAGAATGTCCCCTCGCTTCTATTTTGTTTCTACTCTTCTATTATATCTGTTAAAAGTTGCACTCGTAAAATAATTTTCCAGATAAGAAACAAACACCTTTTGGACCGGCGATAACACCACTGCTTTTTTAAAAACAAGATGCAATTGCCGGGTAAATGCCTGTTTTCCAAGGTCATATACCTTGATTTGCCCCGTCTTTTCATAGGCAGCGGCAGCAACTTTGGAAACAAAGGATATTCCCATCCCGTGGGACACAGCGGATAAAATACCCTGGGTATCGTGGAAATAGGACACAACATTCAGATTCCGGACAGAAATGCCTTGCTTGTGCAGCAGCTGCTCCATTTCCGTGCGGGTGCCGGAGCCGTCCCCGCGCATTACAAAAGGCTGCTGCCGTAAAAACGATGACAGATCGCGATAAAGCTCCTCTTGGTTAACGATCATCGATTTAGGGGTAATCAACACCAGCCTGTCACGGTAGAAAGGAACCGTCAGCAAATGGCGGGAACTGACGCTGGTACCCACTATGCCAAAATCATACCGGTACCCCAAAAGACTTTCCGCAACCTGCAGGCTGTCTGCCTGGTGGACATCAAACACGATATGGGGATACTGTTGTTGAAATGCCGCAATGATCTCCGGCAGCAGGAACTGAGCAGGAACGGTAGAGGCTAAGATACTGATTTCTCCACCCATCTCCCGGTCAACTCTCTTAATACTGCCGATTGCCTCATCGCGCAGGGCAAGGATGCTTTTGGCGCGGTGAAACAGCTCTTTGCCTATCTGGGTCGGGTAAACGGTCCTGGTAGAACGTATTAAGAGTTGCGCCCCTATCTCGTTCTCCAGAGAACTGATGTGGGCGCTGATGGTCGGCTGAGACAAATAGATCATGTCGGCTGCCTTGGAAAAGCTGTTGTGTCGGACCACTGCGACAAATGCTTCCAGTTGTTTCATTTCCATCCTTGCTACCTCCCGCGAAGTTCCGCTCAACCACTGCACAAAGTATAGTAAATAGCCCGCCTCAAACTATGTCTCCTGCAGGTTTCAAGAACTATATGCACATTCTTACCGGCAATAAACCCTGAGTTAAGTCTTCGCTTCCTTTGATTACAACTAAAGGCTTAAACTGTTGTCATTAGTTTTCACATCCCTCTATAGCCCGGTAAAAAGTGGTCACCGGCTCAATGAAAACTTCTAGCATCCCGCCGCAAGCCATACCTTCCATCGCAGCTATATCGGCAGTCATTGATACTCTGTAGATGTGAGGCTTATCTTGGTCCATGACATGTAAAGCCATCCTGCGTACTTCCGCTTCCGCACAGCCGCCGCCGATTGTGCCATATGCCCGTCCGTCCCGGTAAAACAGCATCCTGGCGCCACTCTTACGCGGCGTTGAACCCTGCGATTTTATTATTGTCGCCAGCGCGGCCGGCGTTTTATCCCGCGCCGCAGCCAATGCCGCATCCAGGGTTTCCCGATCTGCGGCTGTCAGCATTTCGCAGATTTCCCCTTGTTTAACCGGCGTCGTATCTTTTAGAGATAACGTCTCTCCGGCACGACGGACACTGATTAGTTCCGCAGCAATACTGACGGCAATTTCCGCCGGAGTCTGCGCCCCAATCGCCAAGCCAATAGGCATATGTATCTGGTCAATTTTTTCCTGAGCCACTCCTTCCTCAGCCAAGGTTTGTTTTACCAATGCCACTTTCCGCCTGCTGCCGATCATTCCCAGGTAAGCAAATGGATACTTAATAACCGTCCTCAGGCAGTCCATATCATGGAGATGGCCGCGGGTAACAATGACAACGCTGCTTGCCGGCCCCAGTCTCACCACTTCTTCCAGATCGCTGAAACTGCAGCAGATGCTTCTGTCATGCACAGTCAAATATTCATTCATTGCGAAATCCGGCCGGTCATCGATCACGGTAATCTTATATCCCAGCAGATGCCCCACCTGAATTAGCTGCCTGGCAATATGGCCGCCGCCGAGGATTACAAGTTCCTGACAAGGCAGGTAAGGATCCAGCATAACCTTAACGATTTGCTCCGGCTCCTCCGGATTGGCAAGACTTGCCGTTCTAAACTTACCATCCTTCAGCGCTTCTCTGGACAAACACGCCAATTCTTCATCAAGCCAGTTCATCGGCAGCTTGATATTTCCCGTTCTGTTTTCACCGTCCGGCGAAAGCAGCGTTTTTTGCCCAAGTATATCACACGGCAGGTTTTCCACTCCGATAACTGTCGCTATTACTATTGCTTCCGGTAATTCAAATTCCATATTATTACACCCCCTCCTGCGTCAATACCACTGATTGTCACCGCCTAAGATAAATAGGTAGTTCCTTTGCCGAAGGTACAATTTGGATAGGTGCACTCAGTGCATGCACGGCATAGGCCTCCATGGGCCAGCGCCACTATGTCTTTGCGTGATACTTTTTCGCCTGCCAAAAGCCGGGGCAAAAGCAAATCAATAATAGTTATTTTGAAAAACATGCCACAGGCAGGCACGCCCATTACCGGTATATTATCCAGATAGGCAAGCATAAACATCGCCCCGGGGAGCGCTGGAGCACCATACTTTTCGACTTTGGCGCCGGATAATTTTATAGCATTCGGAGTAACGTCGTCGGGATCGACCGACATTCCTCCGGTGACAAAAATAATGTTTGCGCCATTATTGGCCATCTCTTTAATTTTAGTTGAAATGACTTCCATATCATCTGGAGCATATTCGAGTTTTAGGATTCTTGAGCCAAAAGCTTCCACCTTTTCAGTGATTACAGGGCTAAACCCATCGCGAATCCGCTGTTTAAAAACCTCGCTGCCAGTAATGACCACACCGACATCAAGCTTGCGAAAGGGAGCCACCTTAATAACCCATCCTGCCTGCCGGCAAATCCCTTCAGCCGCCATAATGACTTTTTCTTCAGTCACCAATGGTATAACTTTCGTTCCTGCCAACAATTCACCGCTTTTGACAACAGTATTATTGGGCAGTGTGGATAAAATCACGTCAGGCAGATTATTGATCGCCTCCAGAGCACGGACATTGACTTTAAAAAGACCGTCACGTTCAGCATATAGATTGACCCGGCTTTCCTTAGGCGGGCTACAGCGCACACCCTGATTCGCAACCGCTGCCCCCAGGCGGATTCCGGCCTCGTCCTCGTGCACATCGCCTGGTTCAAGCTCCAGGATATAAATGTTTTCTTTGCCCATTTTAAGCAGTTCTGGCACATCCTCCTCTTTGATTATGTACCCTTTTCTAAAAGGTGTGTCCTTAAACCCGCCCTGCACAACTTTTGTAAGATCATGGCTGAGCACCTTTCCAATTGCTTCTTCCACCTTAATTGTTTGTACTTTCATTGTTTTACTCCTTCAATCATTCTAAGTTCCAGGCATCCATACGGTGAATCCAACCACCTGTAAGAACACTCTAGTGGCATAATACATGATTCGCACAAGGAATAGACAAAACAGAAGCTGGTGCGGCAACCCCATCTTTTTATCTACAACTTAAACTTGCTTACAGCTTGCGTCAAATTCTCCGCCAATTGAGCCAACGCCTCGCTGGCAGCGGCAATTTGCTGCATGGAGGCTGCTTGCTGTTCGGTAACTGCCGATACTGTCTGGGTTTGACCTGCGGTATCTTTGTTTATTTCCTCAAGTTCCTTTACGGTAGCAACAATATCCTGGCTGCCGCCGGCAACGCGCTGTACGGCACTGGTAATTTGTCCTACCTGCGTTGATACCTGGTCAAACAGTTTCACTATTTCGGCAAAAGCAATTCCCGCGTTATTGACAACCTCTGCCCCGATTTTCACCTCACGGTTGCCTTCATCCATAGCCAAAACCGCACCGGTTGTCTCATCTTGGATTTCGCCAATTAAGACGGCAATCAGCTTGGCGGCTTCCTGAGATTGTTCTGCTAATTTGCGGACCTCCTCAGCCACTACCGCAAAGCCGCGCCCTTGCTCGCCGGCACGGGCGGCCTCAATGGCGGCGTTCAGAGCCAAGAGGTTGGTCTGGCTGGCAATACCGGCAATGGTGCCGACAATTTGTCCGATTTCTTTAGAGCGTTCCCCCAGCTTAACTACAATCTGGGCCGAGTGTGTCACTTTTGTTTCAATATTAGCCATTTGGCGCACTGCCGCTTCCACGGCTTGGCTCCCATCTTGGGCAGCACCTGATGCTTTTCCGGCAGTTGCCTCAACTATACCAACATTATCGGCAACCTGAGCAAGCTCTTGTGAAATGCGTTCAACAGCAGCCGCAGCTTCGTCAATAGCTCCGGTTTGCCGCTCCGTACCTGCCGACACCGCCGTGATGCTCGTGGCTGCCTGGGTTGCGCCCTGCGCCGACTGCTCGGCACTTGCCGTCAGTTCTTCTGACGAAGAGGCCAGATGCTCGGACGATTGCATTACCTGCAGCATCAATCTGCTCAGGTTGTCAGACATGGTAGCAAAGGCTGCGCTCAATTGACCAATTTCATCGTTACTTACATACTTTGTCCCTATGTTGCGAAGATCTCCTGCCGCTACTTTGTTGGCGGTTTCAGCCAATATTCGCAGCGGATTGACAACACGCCGATTGACAAGATAGGATAAGATAAGCACAAACAAGATAAGGGAGACAATCACCAGAATCAGGTTAGAATATATAAGTTTATTCAGTCCTGCATAAACTTCCTCAGTCGGATAAACCAATACCAGGGTAAAGCCTGTACTGCCAATGGGAGCATATGCAACATAATTATCTTTCACCTGCATAACTCCGGTTTTGCCTGATTGCAGCGCGACCTGTCCCAGTGCCTTCCAATCCGCGTCAGCCGCTTCGGTAAGGTTTACTGATAAGTCTTTCGTCTCCCCGGTTTTAGAACCGGTATGATTGCCAATCACCGCACCGGCTCTGGTAAGGGCGAAGGCATAACCGCTCTGTCCCACGCGAATGTCTGCTATCTGCTGCTTAAAAGTATCTAAGGTGAAGTCGGTCTCAGCCACGCCGATGCGTTTACCGTTTTTTTCTATCGGGTGAACGCAAGTTACCCAGATGGTATCAGCGCCGGTTGAGTCTGCATATGGTTCTGTATAATCGACTGATTTTTGCGTACTAACACCCAATTTATACCATGGATTCGCGTGATAATTCCCGGAACTATATGCCCACGTCAAAGCAGGTGTACCGTTTTTATCCTTCACTATGTACGGCCAATGATTTTTTACATCCGGTTGATAGGCATATGGCTCAAATGCAATGCCGGCACCGACAAATGTTTTGCTTTTTTGTACAGTTTTCATAATATAATTAAGGATTATATCCTCACGATACTCTGTCATAGTTTCGAACATATTACCAATGGTTATTGCCTCATCGGCGATCTCTTTTAATGGGATATACAAGTTAGTAGCCTCTTGTGACGCCTGAAACAATAACTGTTCTTCCAGTTGGGTTACTACATACTCCCTGGTCTGTGTTGACGAAACATAGGTCTGGATACTAAATACCAATAGGGTAATACCGGCAATGATAAGTACAAAAAAAGTTCGAATACTCTTCACAGGCTTTTCTCCTTGTATTATAGAGTAGTAGTTATTAGAGCCCCTCTCCAAGGGCTATATGCTACACTGTAAAGGATGCTGTGGATTGGTTTTATCTCCTACCACCAGATGGTTCAAGAGAGGCTCCAACCGCAGCCCTTTGCAGGTTTGTTAATCAGTTAGATACCGCCAGACGGTTGATGTAGAACAAGGTTACAAGAGCAAAGTGTTCTGTGGGTACAGCATCAAATAATACCGTTGGAGGTCTTGCTATGATTTGTGTCGGGATTGATGTCGCTAAGGATAAACACGACTGCTTCATCATCAGTTCGGAGGGTAAAGTCCTTGCAAATGTGTTCACCATCCAAAACAGCATGGAAGGATTTGGCTACCTGTTGGAAAAAATCCGTGCCTGTTCTTTGCCCCTGGACAAAATAAAGGTAGGGCTTGAGGCTACCGGACACTACAGCTACAACATTCTCGGGTTTCTCCTTGACAATGGTCTGGACACCTATGTCATTAACCCCTTGCACACCAATCTTTACCGGAAAAGCCTCACCCTGCGAAAGACGAAGACTGACCGTGTCGATGCGCGAACAATTGCGGCTATGCTCATGTCTGATGTGGGCCTCAAGCCCTACACAGACACAGCTTACCACAATGAGGAGCTAAAGTCACTCACCAGATACCGGTTCGACAAGGTGAAGGTACGCGCTAAGCTGAAGTCCTCAATTGCCAGGCTGGTATGCATCCTGTTCCCGGAGCTGGAAAAGCTGGTATCGTCACTCCATATGGCCTCTGTTTACGCCTTGCTCGATGAGTTCCCGGGGGCTAAGCAGATTGCAGCGGCACATCTGACGCGGCTCACCCATTTGCTTGCCGAATCCTCCAAAGGCCGTTACGGACGGGACAAAGCCATAGAGATACGTGAAGCCGCCAGGCAATCGATTGGCTCTGTGACGACCGCGAAATCACTGGAACTGCGGCATACCATCCGGCTCATCCGTGAACTCGATGCCGAGATTGCGGAAATTGAACAGGTCATCCAACGCATCATGGACAAGATGCTTTCGCCTATTACCACGATTCCCGGCATTGGCTACAGGATGGGGGCTATGATTCTGTCTGAGGTGGGTGACTTTTCACGCTTTGATTCCCCTGACAAGATTTTGGCCTATGCCGGCCTGTCGCCCTCTACCTACCAATCCGGGCAGCTTAAAAATTGCTATGCCCATATGGAGAAGCGCGGCTCCAGATACCTACGCTATGCCATCTTCAATGCCACAAAATTTGTTTGCCTTTGGGACCCTGTCTTTGCCGCTTACCTCGCCAGGAAACGCGCCGAGGGAAAGCATTACAATGTGGCCATCTCTCATGCTGCCAAGAAGCTGGTCCGGCTCATTTATGCTCTGGAGAAATCCGGCGAGCCTTATCGTCTGGCAGCCTGATTCTCTCTCGATAGCCCGCATGGCGTCCTGTGGACGTCTGTTTTGCTATACCCTTTTTTGAACCATCTGTTTTTTGTCCTCCATCCTCAAATTCGGGCTTGACTTTTAATAGTTAGTCTCTCTTTGTGTAGAATCTCTATATGTTCAACGATATACTGCTAAAGATCCCGACACGGAATATACAGATGTAATAACGCTTCCAGCACACCGCCGCCAACAGCTCTGGCCTTATCAGATATGGTAAAGCAGTGTTCGCGCCTACAGCGGGGATCGACGTCGCCCAGTTTCATGCCTGTTTCGACAATAAGCCGGTTTTGCAAGAGACCACGCAGTACGCCGTCAATAGCTGCTTTGACAGGAATATCACCGACATGACCGACAATATCCCCGGCGGCAACTGTGTCTCCTATTTGACGACAGCCAATAAACAGGCCGTCAGCCGGTGACTTTATCAGGCGTTCCAGCGTAAACCCGCCTATTTCACCGGGAATACCGGTATTCTCTATGGCTGTTCCTTGATAAATAACCCGGCCCAGTTCATGGCCGCGCATGGTTTCCACCACAGCATGAACATCTTCCCCGGCGGTAAAGCCGGGACCTACGCCAATCACTACCGGCGCATCAGTAAGTTGAGTGCCATTATTGCGTTTGGCAATAATGGCGTCAACTACTGCCACCGGCTTAAGCGCAGCGATAACCTTCTCGACCGACTGCGGCTCTTCTGCCAATAACACGGGAATCAGCCCGCACTCTATGAGCGTTCGCGCCTCATCAAGCTTAGCCAGCCTGGCGGTCACTCCCTCTACGGTTACCGGCGCGCATTGTATCACGGCCTGGGCAAAGGCTGCCGTCCGCCGAACCACGGTTGGCAGAGCTATTTCCAAGATGACTACCTGAAAATTACTCTGATACAAGCGGTGAGCAATGCCTGTAGCAATATCACCGCCACCTTTTACTATGACTAAATTGTTCATATTTTCATACCCCGCAAAGCTAAAGTTACACAACACAGCTATGTTTTAAAGATATCATGAGTTTTGAACTCGAAAATGACAGCTGCAGCTCATTTAACAGGAAACCCGGATTAGAAAAATCGGCGGCAACGACTTTCCTTTCGTTGCCGCCGAATGTCCATATGAAAATTCCAGGAGCTTATCTGGTTTTTCTACAACCTAATTTTCATAATAGACAGTCTCGGCCTTGTCCATAGCGCCATAAAATTCATCAAGCACTTCTTTGTCGGTCTCTTTGGTCATATAGCTCACCACAACCATCAGGATGGCCGAGGCAACCATGCCAAAAACGCCATACCAAACATTGCCCAGATCGTAGTGATAGGTCAGGAGTACGCCAATAATACCGACAATTGTAGAGACTAAGGCTGCCGGTGTTGTGGCTCTGCGCCAGTAGAGTGCTGCCACCAAGACCGGGAAAATCGGCATAACCAAAGCTATCGCAAACATAATCAAGGTCCACATCAGACTCGGGGGATTAAGCGCGATAACCAGTGCGCCGATACCCAAGGCAAAAACGGCACCACGGGCCAACAGCATGTTCACCTTGGGACTGACATTAAGCTTGAGCAATCTGTTGAGAATATCCTCGGAAATGGTGGAACCGGCTACTAACAGGTGCGAGGTAGCAGAAGTCAGTCCTGTAGCCAGTACACCCCAGACAAAAATGCCCATCAGTACGCCGGCATAACCCATGGATTGCGTGGAAATAATTCTTTCAATCAGGAGCGGAATGACCAACTCGGTTTCTTTGCCGCTTAAATCCGGCAGGAAGGCAATAGCCACAAAGCCGATGAACATGCATCCTGTCCAAACGATTAACTGCAGTGCGGGCTGCATAAGCATGAGCTTGCGCTGTCCGTCCATATCCTTGCCAAAATAACCGGCCCGGATAAATACGTCAGGCAGCATGATTGTCCAGCCAATCGCGCAGGCAATGGGGTAGCCAAACCGTGCAGAGTAAGGTGCCCACTCCTTGGGTCCGGGGTACGAGAACCAGTTGTTTTGCTTCTCCCACACACTGGATATAGCCGCAAACAAATCCCCGTTAAAGCCATAGTTAAGTACACTGATACCGATAGTCCATAAGCCGATCATAAATATCCATGCCTGGACAGTAGAGACCCACGCCACTGATTTTACACCGCCAAAAGGAATGAATATCAAAATAGCGATACCGACAAAGATGATGGCTGATGAGGCATCAATCAGCCCGCCGCTTGCCACATTCGCAGCGGTACCGCAAGCCAGGTAGGTAGCCGCCGCATAAGGCATGGAAACAGTAAAGAAAGTGACTGCCAAAATCAAACGCAAGAGAGGACTGCGGAAACGGTCCACGAAAAGATCCGCCTGGGTTGTGTAATTACGCTGCGTATTTAAGAGCCATACCTTGTTCATGACAAAGTAAGTGAAAACCGGGAACAACGGCATATAGCTCAGCTCGGACATATAGTAAGCAAAGCCGCCCCGATAGTAGCCGCCAGGGCCGGCGAAGAACACCCAGGTGCTCATCAGGGCCCCGATATAGGTCATGCAAAGAACAAACCAATGAATGCTGTTGGCAGCAGTATAAAACTGCCGGGCTGATTGTTTCTTCTCACGCCACCAAACATACACCCCGCAGGCGATAAGGGCGCCCAAGTAAACAATAAACAGTGCCCAGGTAGCGGTAACTGATAACATTTATTTTTCCTCCTTGGCTGCAGCCTCTTGCGCAGCGCCTGTCATTTCCATGTTGGGATTCTTTTTCAATCTTCTCTGTTTTGTCAACAGGATCATTCCCCCGTAAGAAACTATCCAGAGCGGCAAGATTGTAAGAACGCCATGCCATAAGGCTCCGTTTGCATCGCCGTATGCCGGAACTCCTGGAATGTTATACAGGGCGTAGAAAAGAATGATTAATCCCAGCCACCATTTTTCTGTTGTTTTATATTTTTTCCCCAAAATGATCCTCTCCTTTTTTCTGATGCAGTAACACAGTCTAAGGTTCGTTTCATCCCCCCTTACCAATGCCGGCAGCCGTTCTGGTCATCCTCTGACAGCCAGCGCAACTCACCCTTATCTTAATCTGTTGTCTGCCACTGCCGTTATTGACGACTATCCAAAACGGCAGCAGCGGCGAAACCAGGTTATCTGCCTTTCACACCCTTAAACCCCCGTTTTTGACAACAGAATAATCCCATATCAAGCATTACTTCACCCATCAAACAACGGCAAAGCCTATTAATGATCAGTGCTGCCAATGCCGTCGATTAATCTGCCTTTCTGTTTGGCAGCCAGGTATTTGTTCACTGCCTCTTCCACTTCCGCCCTTTTAGAGCCCGCAATATACTTGAGCTTATCTTTGCCACTTGTGGTCTTGAATGTTATGGCGGCTTGCCAATAAATGTACGTATGCTCTTTACCGTCTTTGTCTTTCCTGGTAACTGTCAGTTGGCTAATGCTGCCTTCTTTATTTTCCATAAATTATCCCCCCTGCTTTTACGTTTCCATTAGTTGTTAAAAGCGTAAATCAATCACCGGATTCGGGATTGCAAAAAGTATTCCCCCGGGAGGGTGAAATATTAACCTTTCTTCCTTTCCAAAGCAGCCTTAATGTCTTTCATATAGTTTGCCACCGGCAAATCGTGAACACGAACGCCGATTGCATCATAAATAGCATTACAAATTGCCGGTGCCGGAGTCAGACCACCGATTTCAGCAACGCCCTTTGAGCCAAACGGTCCGGTCGGATCTTCCGCGTCAACAAATATTACCTTCATGTTCCTGGGCATATTGTCAAAACGGGGAACCTTACATTTACCCAGGCTATCGGCTACATTAACACCGTTGACAACCTTAAAATCACTGACCAAACCGTAGTACATACCCATAATGATTGCACCCTCGATCTGGGTGGAGGCCGCCTCAGGATTGACAATCTGCCCGCCGTCGCAGGCCTCGGTTACATTCAAAACCTCAACCGCGCCAGTGGCAGGGTCGATTCTAACCACAGCGACCGTGGTATTGTACGCCACAGTATGATGCGGCATATAATCCTTGGGATCTACTTGGCCGTCCTCGTTGGCGTTGGGCAGCACCGGGTTGCTTTTAGGCAGAGTGAAATCCACTTCGACTACCAGCGTTTCATCAGACATTTCCGCCAGCTTTGCCAAAGTCAGTTTTTCCTCCCCGGTTTCTGTTACCAGTATTTTACTGTCTTTAATGGTTAGGCTATCGGCAGGCAAGCCAAGCAGCTTAGCGCTTTTTTCCAGCAATATGGCACGGAATTGCTCCCCTGCGACAATAGTGGGATGTCCCCATAAAAACAACCCGCGCGAAGCCATTACGCCGCCGCCAAAAGGCACGTTATGAGTATCGCCGGCCAGAATGTCATAGTCGCCCCAGGCAACGCCCGTAACCTCAGAAGCCATCTGGGCCAAAGAAGTGTGTGAGCCTTGTCCCATTTCCGTGCAGGCAATCCGGTAAGAAACCCGTCCGCCAGGCATCAGTTCAAAAGCCGCTCCGGCGTTTTCTACAGGTCCCAGGCCTCCGGCCACACTGCGCCAGCCGCTGGCAACCCCGATGCCGATAAGCTCACCGGGCTTCTTTAGGGGTAACAGCATTTCATCAATCACTGTTCTCACAGTTTTCAAAGTGTTTTTGTAATCAACACCAATTTTATCTGTTAAAATCTGACCGGTGGTCATGGGCAACCCCCGTTCCAAACCATTGATCTCCCGTATGGTCACCGGATCAATACCCAGCTTGCCGGCTACCATATCAATGATAGATTCTGCAGCAAAATGGCTTTGCAGCGCGCCGAAGCCCCGGAAAGCTCCTGATACCAGATTATTCGTATAGACCCCGGTGCCCTTCAAATCCAGGTTAGGAATGTAATAAGGCCCGGTGCAATAAGAGATCCCCTGCTCCAGAACTCTGGGCGTCCAGGAAACATAAGCACCGGCGTCTGCCATGATATTCACCTGCATCGCCAATATTTTGCCGTCCTTGTTGGCGCCGACTTTATAAGTCATAAAGTACGGATGCCGTTTCGGGTGAGTACGCAGCGAGTCCTTGCGTTTAAGCACCATTCTGGCCGGACGCCCGGTTTTCATTGTCGCGATAGCCACCAGAGCATGCACCGTAAGCTCGGTTTTACCGCCAAAAGCACCGCCTGCCGGTAAATGGACAACCCGAAGCTGATCTGCCTTCAAATGGAGCACATCCATAAGCTGGACCAGATCCGCAAACGGACTTTGATTCGGCGCATAAACAGTCAGCACATTGTTTTCATCGTAAGCGGCCAAAGCACCGTCCACTTCTATCCAGGCATGTTCCTCAGGCGGAGTGCTGAACTTTTCTTCAAGTACCACATCGCATTCAGCAAAGGCTTTTTCCACATCACCCCGGTGTAAGGCAACCTCTTTACAGATATTTCCTTTTTCGCCGGCCACATAGGCATTCCAATAAGGCGGCAGTTCCGGGTCCGGAATCAGCGGCGCATCCGGTTTGAGAGCATCCTCAATGCTGAACACTCCCGGCAGCACTTCATATTCAACCTTTACGGCTTCCGCGCCCTTTTCGGCGGCTTCTTCATTGTCGGCAAATACCACCGCCACCATATCCCCGATATACTTGACCCGTTTCTCGCACAGCACCTGCTGATCAGGAGCCAGTACGCCATACCGTTTGTTGCCCGGAACATCCTTGGCGGTAATGACCAATTGCACACCGGGAACCTGATACGCCGGCGCGGTGTCTATGGAAATCACATCAGCATGAGGATGAGGGCTGTAGACGGCTTTACCATACAGCGTATTCTCGAAATAATAATCAGCATAAAACTTGGTCTCACCGCGGACTTTTTCTTCCAGATCCACTCTGGGAATAGACTTGCCAATGAAGCTGCCCGGTTTTGACAGATCCAGGGGAACATAGTCCGGATACTCTTCGCCCCGCAATACAGCAGCGGCTTTATTAACTGCCAGAATGACCCGGGGGTATGTGCCGCAACGGCACAAGTTGAGCCGCAGGCCCTTTTTAATTTCCTCCTCGGTGGGGTTGGGATTTTTCTTTAAAAGTCCGTGAACAGCCATAATAAGCCCCGGCGTGCAAAAACCACATTGCACCGCGCTGTATTCAACAAAAGCCGCCTGCACCGGGTCTAGCCTGCCGTCCTTGGACAGCCCTTCAACGGTTGTAACCTGTTTACCCTGCATATCCTCCGCATAGAACATGCAAGAGCGTTTGGTCTCGCCGTCAATCAGCACGGTACAAGCACCGCAGGCCTTTTCCTCGCAGCCCCGTTTAGTTCCGGTCAGACCAAGGTCTTCCCTGAGAAAATCCAGCAAGCATTTTTTGCTTTGCCCAGCAGGCGTATATTGAACTTCCTGCCCATTTACGAAAAATTGTATCATTAAAATACCTCCTCGTATTTTGTGCTCTGTCCTGGGTGGAAAAACGGGAGTTAACCTTGAGCAGCTTGCGTGCAAATCAAATCCGGAAAAATGTTTTTCATCTCATAATCCAGCATAGTTTCCTGAACTCTACAGCAGGCAGCTATTAGATTGCCTTTCTTTTTTTGCCTCACGGCTTCGCGCTTGACCTGGTTCAAAGCCTGTTTGACTTCCCTGCCGTCTAATTTGTTCACACCGATAACAACATCCAGGTCCTTAATATCACTGCCCGGGTCGACCTGACCGGCCTTAGCAACAATAACATGCCCTGACTTGACATAAGAGCAATTTGCCAGATGTGTGGCCAGTGCATCTGCCAGGATACAGGTGGCAGAAAAGACACTTACCCCCTGGGCGATGCCGCGGGTCAGGCTTCTTCCGCCCAGACCGCTTGTGGCAACACCGCCAATGCCGTCCTCAGCACGAATGGTCAGAGAACGGTCTATCACGCCCAGTTGCAGGCTGCTCATGATTCCCAGCTTGACTTCAGTCCCTGGCGCAAGCCGCAGAGCGACATCGCCGCCGTTGTTGACCATGGCCCGGCTTGCGCCCTGGGAAACCAGCCAGTCTGCCACCGTATCAGAGACAGCCCCGGCAACTGTGGCCATCGGCGTCAGGGTAGGCTCACCGACAGCTAACACTCCCTCCAGCATTTTGCCAGGCAGTCCGGTCAGCAAACCGCGTTGAATCTGTTTCGGGTATAACCGCAGATAAGCCAGTGATGCCGTAATTTCCTCAAGTGCAGCGTTGATTACATCATAAGCCTCACAGCACAAGTCTGTGAGCGGACTGCCGTCCTTGTCAGCCATGACAACCATGGACGTCGGGCCGTAGTGAAAATATACTTTACCGGGCGCTAATATGCGCCATGGGTGCAAACCATTACTATCATGCGGCATCATAGCATCCCCTCCATTGCGTCCCTGATGAAGCAGTTTACGAAGAGATGGTTTTGGGACGCTCTACTTTAACAATCTTGCATTTGTTGTTTTTCATAATTTCCTCAATAGGCCGGATGGCTTCCATATACCCGCCGATTTCCTTATATGTTTCTTTGGTCATGGTGACCTCCATCGGACAGACACTTGCCGGGGTAGGAACCCAGGCAAACGCGCCTTCAGGCATATGTTCAACCCATGCTTCTGCGGTAATGCCGCCGCCCGGGAAGATGTGAACAGGCTGACCGTTAATCGTGTACCGAATCTTGCCGGCTCTCAGCGCTTCATTGACATTACAGGAGCGTTCACGTGAAATGACGTCACGGATACCGCCGCCGAACCCGGCGACAACCGACACATGACAGTTGCAAGGCTCACAATTATCGCGAATATACTGGATAACCTTCGCAACCTTGGGCGGTAGGGGCTTCTCGACAGGTTCCAGGTTCTCATTCAACTCAAAATATACAGCGCGCACAGCCGTCGGCTCGGTAATCACCAGGCGCAGACCGGGCCAGGCAACATTCTTGTCAATGGATTTGATGGCATCCCTGGCTTCCATTACGTTAGAACCGCCCCAACCGCTGCCGGGAATGCCGAAATAACGCCCTGGAGAACTGTAGGTGCCTACCGGAGTAATACCGCTGTCCTTATAGCCGTAGCGCAAACCGGCGGTGGTATGGGCAGTCATCTTGGATGTAATATCATAGTCGATGGTGATAACCTCATCTACAATCTGCTCGCCCCAGCGCTCCAGCGTAAAGGTTGTGGCACCGACAGTCCCGCAGCCAATGCGCATGCGCTCTGCCTGCACGCCGTCAATAATCGGCGGCTTGCCATGCTGCAGTACCAGCTCCTTGACTGATTCGGTACGCAAGGTAACTGCTTTTTTATTGAGCAGGTCGCAGGTTGTACGCATTACCATGTGACCGCCCGGACTGGTATTAAGATGTGAACCGCCAATATAAATCATCTGTGAGCCATATTCAGCGGTGTTAATGTAACCGACAATAATGCCTTCACGTCGTACCGGTGTACCGTTATCGCCCAGAAATTCATCGGTGTCCACCTTTACGCGGGCACCATTGAAGGACAGTACCGTCTCAGTAACGCAGGATACCACTTCCACGCCATCAATGACAGCCGAAGAAATTACCTTAGCAGGCACGTCAGCGGAATAAAGGTTGGAGCCTGCGCCAAAGCCCAGCATCAGCGGAAAGGTAGGCAGCTTGGTGGACGGATCAATCGAAATGGTGGCCGGATCCACAATGTTATAGGGCTCGGTGCGCTCCAGCCTGCCATTGACATTTTGATACCGCTGGCAGGCACCCAGCCGCATTGGCGGAATGCTGCAATGTATCGGACAGGTTTCACAGACAACGGCCTCAGGAGATGCCTGGGTTACTTCAATTGCAGCAGGCTTGCAGAGCTTGAAGCAAACGCCGCAGCCAACACACAGCTCGCCGATCGTTGCTTTTTTGTCATTGATGGCTATGGCATCTGTCGGGCAATTCTTGGCACATATTCTACAGCCGACACATTTTTCGGTTATTACCTGATATGTTTTGCTCTCGTACATAAATTTGCTCCCCTTTAATCTTTTTATAACGCCTTGCCTTTGGTTTCAATACCCATAACTCCTACGGTAACAGCAGCCAGGATAAACGCCCCGGCAACTAATGACACTGCACCGGTAATACCGATAATACCCATGGCATAGCCAATGGCTATCGGCGAAACCATGCCTCCTACCCGTGAACAGGCAGAACCCATGGCTGCTCCTGTTGCGCGAAAAGCAGTCGGGTAAAGCTCTGGTGTGTAAGTATAACTTACCGCGATAATACCGGAGATAAAGAATGAGGTTACTACGCCAAGCCCAATAATATGGAATGATTCAAGAGTAGGTAAGCCTAATGCCCAGCCAAATGCCAGCGTAGCTAAGAAGCCGCATAGCAAGTTTCCGATCAGCACCGGCTTTCTGCCATACTTATCCATTAGGAAGGCAACTAACACCTGGTTTGGCAGATACGCCAACTGCAGGAAAATACTGTACAGGAAGGATTGCTCCATCGTACGGCCGCTCTTCATTAAGAGCGAAGGCAGCCAGGAGAAAAGCCCGTAATAGCCAAACATGTTCAGGAACCAGAGGATCATCAGCATGATGGTTACACGCCTGTAATTCACAGAATACAATGCCCCGAAGGACGGCTTTTGTTCAACAATCACATCTTTTTTAATCATATCTTCCGTCAGAGGCGGAATCACATCAGTTTTGGCGACTTGCCGTTCAATATCATCAACAATGGCCAGTGCTTCTTCTTTTCTGCCCTTCATGGCCAGCCATCTGGCCGATTCAGGAATGTAACGCTGAACAATGAAGAGGTATAGCGCCGGTGTAGCCCCGGCAACAAAAGCCCACCGCCAGCCATCTTCCAGACCGGCAATGACAAAATAGGCAAGCAGCGCAGCCAGTATCCAGCCGACTGTCCAAAAGGTAGTCAGTAGTCCCTGGGTTTTCCCACGGTCCCTGGCAGGAGTAATCTCGCCCATCAAGGTATAGATTATCGGCGGCAATCCCCCCAGCCCCAGGCCGACAATGAAACGGAAAAATACCAATGAATATATATCCCAGGCAATAGCACAACCCAGTGATGCAATGGAAAATACTAACATAGTCCATTTTAAAACCGCTTTACGGCCCATGCGGTCACCGGCAATGCCTCCCAAAAAAGCGCCTGCGATCATCCCGATCAGACCTGAGCTTAAGACAATCCCCATCTCGCCGGGACTTAAGTTCCACGCCTGGGCAAGTGCTGTCGCCACAAAGGTAATCAATGCAATATCAAAAGCATCAAAAGCCCAGGTAGCACCGCAAATTCCTATCATCTTGTAGTGGTATCTTGATAAGGGCAGTCTATCCAGCCTTGCCGTAACAAGAGCCGTGATATCATGCTTTTCCACAAAATCCCCTCATTTCAATATAGCTGCCCTCTGGGCACATAGTATCGAATTATGGAGGACAACTTTTATCGCTTAGTCCGACATGCTGAAATGCCGCTTGGCCAACAATAGTGCTTGTGTGGGCCTGTATTCGGCAAGCAAGCCGATGGCATACAACAGATACGATTTGTCAATAATTATCCTGCTGTCTTGTGCAGGCAATAAGGATATGCCTGGATTCTGCAAAGCCTCTCTGACAACGGCCATTGCTTCATCGGTTGATAAGCCGGTAAAAACACCGCCGACAACAATCACCGTTTTTACTCTGCGCAAATCTCTGCCAACCGGAGTACCTGGCACAATACCCATAACCGGGTCAAAGCTCTGCGCGATATAACCGGCATGGCGTTTGAAAGCAACCTCCACAGCCGCTCTTGCCATGGCATGGTCAAACAGCTTATCCTGATCAGACACAGCCAGGTATTCAGGATTTGCCTCCAACTGGATCGCATAGCAGTGCAGGGATTTTTCCAAGGCTTCTCCTGCAAGGCCGACACCGGCGAGAATGGCCTTTTCCCCGGCAGCCTCAATGATGCCCCGTGCACTTACCCGTAACCCTAAGTTACCTTCCACAGTGCGATACGACAATTGCTTTTCATTGGTTACCACCAAGCCTTTTTCTTCTATTGACAATTCTTCCATATACGGCAGAACCGAATGAATATCGGTTGTTGCTCCGCCAAGATCAACAACAGCCAGATTACCCAGTCCCTTCTCCTCACGCGTGCCTTTAGCCAACAACTCTGTGGCTAAAAGTACCGCTCCCGGCGTAGGAATAACCTTATTAACTGTTAAACGGTCAAGTAACTTGCCTAGCCCTTTGGCCTCGGTAATCTGATGAATAAACTGTTCATGAATGGCTTCGCGTGCAGGCTTGACATTTAAGCTGTGAATGGTCGGCATAACATTGGGAACACGGATGGTTTGAATGCCTGCTTGTTGAAGGAGGGCTTCGGCTTGCGGCTGTATGCTGACATTTCCGGCAAGAACAACCACTGCTTTCACCTTGCTGTCTACGATCAACTGCGCATCTTCTATAAGCGATGCCTGATTGCCCCCGTCTGTACCACCGGCTAACAGAATAATATCCGGCTGAATCTCACATAACATTTCCAGCTTGTTTTCCGGTTTATCTTCAAAAGACATGACCTCCAGCACTCTGGCTCCGGCATTCATGGCTACTTCTTTGGCCGCTTTAGCCGTCACACGCGGCATATAGCCCATAGCTACCATCCGCAAACCACCGGCAGCACTGCTTGACGCCTGGATGTTGCAGGCCGCGATGCTGTTAACCTTGCACGCTGCAGCCAGTCCCTGCAAGGCCGAACCCAAGCCCTGATTAATATCCGTTACAGTGGTAGGTGCCTGCGCTCTGGCCAGCCATATTAATTCACCATCTATACTGTCAATTGCGGTCGCTTTAGTAAAAGTGCTGCCGACATCCAACAAGATTGTATCAATCAACTTTTCGCTCACTATACTCATGCCCCCGCCACTTACTCGCTCTTGCCAGTTGCCTGCTCTGCGTGTTCATACACCCATTGAACCACATCTGCCGGTTCTGTCCCTGGGCCAAAATGGGCATCCACTCCCAGAAAGCCGGTACCTTCCTGCTCAATTTTTTGGTTTACCGCCGCATGCTCTTCCTCTTTTTCGGCAATGCGTCCGCCGGAAATTAAAGCAGTCTCCGCTCTTATTCCAAGCTCTTCCATTCTGGCACTCACCCGTGGGTACAGCGCTGTTCCCAAGCCAAGCAGGTTTGTCACACCGACAACCTGAGCTTTGGCTTCTGCGGCAACCTCTGCCACTGTTTCCGGCAGGTTCATGCCTCTGAGGTAAATAACTTCATACCCATCCTTTTCAAATGCTTCACGAATGGTATTTATGCCCACCACATGGGCATCAGCCCCCACTGTTGCCAGTACAACCTTGGTCTTCTTGCTGATTTCTACCGGCTTTTGGACCTGTACCGGCTCGCTTGTAAAAGTAAGGTACTGTTCGTCAATGCTGGTTGGGCCATAGCCCGGAACATACCGGCGGATACCGTCTTTATCCCGGTGTGTACGCACGCCGCGTTTAAGGTCCCAGCCGCCGGCCCGCGGTGAATCCATGATGCCGTTCTTACCTGCCGAAACAATCAGATCAATCAGCTCTGCATCACCATAACTGCGCCAGAAATTCGGGGTAATATCCTGAGGTGCCAGCATTCCATCCCGCCCTAATACGGCAGACAGCACCGCCATGGCCTCGGCAATAATTTCTTCTTTGCGTGCATCAATAGCAGCATTCTGTATATCTATATCTGCCGTATTGTCAAATACATTATAGGAAGCCCACATGGCCTTGGCCATGGAAGCACCTGTCGGTATGCCAACAGACTCGGCTGCCTTGGGACGGTAGAAATTGGCTTTGCCTAACCGCGCACTAATAGCCATACGGGCAAAATGTGCCTGCTCTACGATAAGATCGGCCGGCGGATTTTGGAAGGTTTCCGGTACTACAATCAAGGAATCGCTCCACATCGTCTCTTTAAAGGCCCGCATGGCTGCCAGATCGGCCAGCAGGTTAATACCGGCGACATTCATCTGCAGACCGCTCAGCTCTTTAGGCAAACCGGCCAAAACAGCCAAACCTTCTGCCAGCAGGCACATAGCCAGCGCCATGCCGTCTGTTCCGCCGATATTATTTAAATGCTTATGAGAATCGGTCTGGACAAATATTTTATTTTCTGCACAAATTTGCAGTGCCCGGTAGCCGTTAAGCACCTTGGTTTTATAATCATGAATGCCGCGTCCGCCGAAATGGACGTGAATGACAGGGCCGATATCGGTACCGTCAAAGCCGGCAATCAGTGCATTAATAATGGATAAGTGCGGTGTATCGCCAGTAGCATTAATCCGCATAGGATGTTTGCTGCCTCCGCCCAATTGGACCAATTCCCGTTCCCCGGCAGGCGTAATGCCACCTTTGCCGCGTGACTGCTCAATCAGCTCAGCCCCGTTAAGCGGATCGATGTGACGCGTAGCCTCAGAATGGACAAATTGGAAGATAGTCTCGTTAAATTGTTCGGCCATTTTGTACATGTCAAGCGATTCTTTATAGGTTTCCTCTGCCGAATTACGGCCAAGAATGGGATTCATTACCGGAATACCTGTCTGCTCCGCTTTTTGCGCCAGTTCCCAAATACGATAACCGCTGCGTTCTACTCCGGCTACCACACGCGGATATGGGTCAGGAAGGCCGGTTACATCTCCATCTTTAGTCACCTGAGGCATGGGCACCTTAAAAACTTTTTCGTAAGCCCGCACACGCTCCTGGTCAGCAATAATAATTTCTTTTGTCTTTTTCTGCATATCACTCTATTCCTCCCTTAGCCCCCGGCCGCTAAAAACAAAAACATTATCACCCGGGCATTGTCTCCTAGGACAATCTTTTTAATATTGATGTTCTTTCATTCGCTCTCTCTTTTAAGTCCGCGTCCGGACATATAGCGTACACGCCTGCTAATTATTAATGCAATTAGCGTGCCAATTCAGTTTTTTCACAAACTTATTACATATTTAGCACTTTTTCATCTGCTAATAACAAATCCAGGCATCATAACTTTGCAAAAATGAAAAGATATAATGCCTGGACCTTCTTTAAACATGCATCAAAGTTGGTTTTTTTAAAATTAAAAAAATTTTTGCAAAAGTGCAAAAATAATGTCTTTTTACACTTAAAATCGCTTCCAAAGCCTCTGGATTCTGCCCAGGGGCTTTAGAAGCGCCTTATTAGACATCAATTCCATATTTCTGCATTTTGCGCCATAGTGTACTCACGCTAACCCCCAAACGCTTTGCCGCCAAACTGGATTTGTATTTTGCATTTTCTAATGCAATTTTTATGATTTCTTTTTCATACTCCATAACATAATCATCCAATGTGCGACCATTTTCATAAAGGCTGGCCTTGCTGACTTCCTTGATTTTCTGGTTATGCAATATGATATGCTGCGGCAGATGATGCAGTAGAATCTCCATTTCCGTATACTCTGCAACATTCACCGCAAATTCTATAGTATTTTCCAGTTCGCGGACGTTACCTGGCCAATTGTACTTTTGCAGGGCATCCATCGCCTCGTTACTAATCTGCTTGATTACTCTGCCAAGATTCGTGTTGTATTTATTTAAAAAATACTCTGCAAGCCGAGGTACATCTCCCTCTCGCTCGCGCAGAGGCGGGATGGTAATTCGGATTACATCCAGCCGATAGTATAGATCTTCACGGAACTTCTTCTCCTTGACTAATTCCCGCAAATTTTTATTTGTCGCGCTTATGACACGCGTATTCACACGAATAGGCTTGCTGCCACCGATGCGGGTAACTTCCTTTTCCTGCAGCACACGCAGCAGCTTACTCTGCAAGTTAAAATCCAGTTCATTAATTTCATCAAGAAAGATTGTACCACCATCGGCCTGCTCGAACGAACCTAGCATTCCACCCTTTTTTGCCCCGGTAAATGCACCTTCCTCATAACCGAACAGATGGCTTTCAATCAGAGAATCTGGCAGCGCACCACAGTTTATGGCCACAAACGGCCCGCCTGAATGGCTGGCATTGTGAATGGCCTGCGCGAACATTTCCTTGCCGGTTCCAGTTTCACCGACAAGCAAAACTGTCGAATTGCTGCGGGCAATTCGCACAGTCTCCGACAAGGTGCGTTTAATGGCCTGACTTTCACCGATGATATCACAGATATTATACTTAGTATTCTGCAGGCGTTTGACCTCCTGCATCAGCTTTATACTTTTCTTAGAGGTAGTGGCATTGTTCAGGATTAGGCAGCAGTCACTGGTAATCGGGATATATGCGACATAAACACCCTCAGCATGGGTGGACATGGTGACAATAGGTTCCTTGGATGTGATGGACCGCCTGGCCTGCTCAAAGTCGCCTGCTACTTCAACCTGTTGCCCATTGGAGTCAAAGCTGATAATCCGCTGACCCATTTTGTCACACATGGTCGCATAACCGCCCGCAATCCTTGCTATACCCGGCAGTGCTTTCTTCATGGCTTCTTTTAAATTTTCCTCGTTGCGAATGCGCTGCGTATCTGTACTGACCAGGACATAGTTATTAATAGGAACTGCCCAGGCCATACAGTTCTGGTCATAGCGCGCCGGTCCAATCAGCGGCCGCTTCTCCTTAATACAGCGGGTGGCCATCTCATACACCTGGTTCTTAAACTGGGAAAGTTCTTCTCCCTTGTAATCATAATTGGTAATCATGACTCCGTTGGAGTCTGTTAAGGTCGCATATCCCCCAGTGATTTTTGCAATCATCGGCAACGCTTCGAGTAAGATTTTGGTTTGCTCGTCGTACATTAACAGTCCTCCCTTAAGTTATCCAATCTATGTAAACCCCGGTCCGGCAATGCCCGAACAGTAATTTACATAGATTACAGGATATTACCAAAACTTCACTAGAATCAAGTAATCCCATAGGGCTATTTTAACATAATAAATCTACGTATGTATAGATATACAAGGTTGTTCCACTATTAGGAATAAACAATAACATAAAGCTTGTAGTAATTATTACTACAAGCTTTAATGTTATTACTATGTTAGGCTAAGACAATGCCCAACCGCCTGGCCGCTTCTGCTGCCTGCTCCAACGAAGGCGAAGCATCGCGCAAATGAACCCTGCCGCCACCGCGATTTAAGGTGTCAACCCAACAGGTCATTTGATCTGTCTCAATGGTTATCTTTTGGATGTAAGCTTCCGTACCCTCAACGATGTTTACTTCAATCCCTGCTTCGCGAACCTTTTGAACGGCCACATTGTACATCTCGTAATCTGCGGTCGAACTGCCAAAGGCAGCACCCATCAATACCCCGGGAATGTTGATGGCCCGGCGTGCAAACAGTTCCGGATACAATTCCACCGTTATTTTTCGGATCGTCCCCTGAGCCAGTTCATGCGCAATACGCGCTGCATTAGTCGGCGAACCGACAGCCTGGCTGCTGCCGCCGACAACAGCCTCACCCAAGGTATTGGTAATTGGCAAAGTTTGCTTGGCAAAATTTTGCGATATGGCATCGGCATTTTTCAGTGTTTGCTCAATTTTGGCCTGCTCGGCATCCTTGACATGCTGTTCCACCAAATCTTCTACCTGGGGCTTGCGTTTAAAAAACGGCTCCATAAAGTCCACCACAGTCGGCACCAAATGCTTGCCTGACTGGACGTGAACCTGGCTGGCCATGGCAAACATCACATCAATCGGCACATTAACATCAATGTCTACCCGCAAGAGCAGCTTGGCGGAGTACATACCGATCATAACAGCACCGGCAATGTGTGTTGTACACAGAGCCGGGACCAGCACGCGCGGTGTGCACGGAACACCGATGGTGGGAGATAGTGCCAATACCATGGCTTTTTCCATCTGCTCAGGTGTTCCTTTCATCAATGCGACCGTACCGGCTGCTATACAGGGTGCACCAGCACCAAAACCCTCCATATTGCAGCCTGTCGTCACTTTGCCGGCACGGAACAGTCCGCCGATTTTTAAAAACAGGGCAGCAATCTCTGCGACTTCTCGCTCACTGTAACCGGCACGCATCATGGCCATGATATAGCCTGTATAAGGACAGGAATCCCCGGTTCCGGCGCAAGGTCTGAGGCCAATACAGTGATTGCCCACCTGTGCAGCCTGTGTATACAGCAAAACATCATCAAGGAACTTATCGTCAAAGCACTTGGGACCCTCGATTTTTCCCAGCTGTGACGCAACCGTACCAAGCAGGATACTTTCGCCGTCCTTTAGCCCGATTTCAATGGCCTGCAAATTATGGCGGTACTGCTCCATAACATCCGCAAGAATCTCTTCTTGCGATTTCCCTGTCTGCAGCTCTGCTTCGGCCAATACAACATCGACAACAGAAACGGCAAACTCCTTTGCCAGGCCAATCATTTGTCCCATGGTAACAGGTTGCAAAACTTCCAGCCTTTTCTTCAACGTCGGCAACTTACTAACCCCTTTCCCGCGGGTATTTATTTTTTATTCGCAAACAAACTGATCCTCAATCTTCCCAAAATCCTGCAGGCCGACCAGCTGGTTAAACTCTGAAAATACGATCATATTGTCCATGCTTGTAGCTGTAGTTCCATCAGCTTTCAGCTGCTGCATAAGCTGGAACATGGCTTTAGCTGTGACATAGGTAGAAGCCGTCGGATAAATCACCAGACGGTAACCCACTTCCTGCAATTCCTTATTGGGAATCAGCGGTGTGCGGCCACCCTCGACCATGTTAGCCAGTGACGGTATTTTTATTGTGCTGTTGACCAGACGCATTTCTTCTACAGACTCTACAGACTCCACGAAGATGATGTCGGCACCTGCTGCCTCATATGCCTTTGCACGGCGCAGCGCCTCATCAATGCCGTGTACGGTGCGGGCATCAGTGCGGGCGATGATGCACATATCCACATCCTTGCGCGCGGCAATAGCAGCCTTTATTTTACCTACCATTTGCTCCAGTGAGACAACTTTCCGTCCGGACATATGCCCGCAGCGCTTGGGCGCGACCTGATCCTCAAGCTGAATAGCCGCCACACCGGCAGCCTCATACTCTTCTACCGTGCGCATCAGGCCAACGGCATTGCCAAAGCCGGTGTCGGCATCTGCAATCACCGGAATATTTACGGCGCTTACCATCTTGCGGGCGCGGTCAAGCATTTCTGTCATCGAAAGCAGGCCGATATCAGGCTTGCCCAGCGCACTTGCCGCCTGCCCATATCCGGTCATATACACTGCTGAAAACCCGCACTTTTCCACAACACGCGCAGTCAATGCGTCATGCGCACCAGGCGCGACAAGGATGGCTTTATCACGCAGAAGCTCTCTGAGTACTTTTCTTTGTTTCATTGTCTGTCTCCATTCCGCCTTTATGGCTTTTGATTACTATGAATTCGAACCCAGCATCATTCTGAGTCTATGTAATAACAGGTTCCTTCCATAATGCGCCTGGCGGTACGGTTAACCTCAGCGCGCGTCAGCGTCCAATCGCCATTTCTTTGTTCGGCTGCGACATTCAGGGCAATGACACCGGCCGGATGCCCGATGCGCACCGCAATGTCTTTACCGCGGTCTTTCGCCATCATTGCCTGGTGCACAACGGTACCCTCAATACGGGCAGCCGCTCCTGTGCAGGTTGTGGCAGTACCGGCATAGGTCTTGTGCGTCACCTGCATAAATAAGAGGCGCGAAACAAAATCCACATCACTTTCGGCGATAGCCTTGCCTGTTGTGAAATCATTGTAGCCTTGAGCAGGTGCCACATAAGCCACCATCGGAAAAGCGGGAATTTCTTTGACAGCATCCTCCCACTTGCCGCACAGGCCCATCATAACAGCAGCCTTGCCGCGAATTTCCTCCAGTGCTGCCAGCAGCTTGCCATTCTCGTCAATTTGTTTGGGCGTTTCGATACCAGTCATACCGAGGTCAGCAGCACGTACAAACACCACCGGGTTAGCGGCATCCACCAGTGATGCCTGGATTTTGCCGAAACCTGCGACTTCGATTTCATCAAGCACATTGCCGGTTGGCAAGAGCTTGCCGGTTGCCGAACCTGCTGTGTCGGAAAAGTCGACGACTACTTCTGCGCCTGATCCGGGAACACCCGCAATAACATAATCGCCCTTGACCTTGGCCTTGCCGCCCTCGACCTGTACCTTCTCATACAGCATTTTTCCGGTATTGGTATTTAGAATCCGTACAGTGGTTACCGGCTCCTCAATCTGTACTAAGCCTTCATCAACGGCATAGGGTCCTACGGCGGACGAGATGTTGCCGCAGTTGCCGGAATAATCAATGAGGGGCGCAACGTAGGACACCTGGCCGAAGGTATACTCTACATCGGCATTAGGCTTGTCTGACTTTGCGATAATGGCAAGCTTGCTTGTTAATGGGTCCGCGCCGCCAAGTCCGTCAATCTGGCGGACATCAGGACTGCCGAATACCTTTAGAATAATCTGATCCCTCTTGGCCTTATCCTGCGGCAGATCCTCCTCACGAAGAAACATGGCCTTACTGGTGCCGCCACGCATAATGACGGTGCGAATTGATTTTTGATCCATTTACCTATTCCCCTCCCGTTAGTTGGCCAGACTGCAACTGCTCACCACGTTCTGACAGCTTTTCGCGCACACGATTAATCAGCCCTCCGGCATGTAGTGTTTGCAAGCTTGATGCCGCCAACGGTTTAAGCACATAGCCGGTTTTCCGGGTCAAATTCGTAAGTGTTGCAGCCTGAATGTTAATTTCGAAAACATCATTGTCTTTTGCCTCAGCCGTAATCTGGTCAATGCAATCACAAGTGATAACCGGCAGCCCAATATTTATGGCATTCCGGCGGAAAATGCGCGCAAAGGATTTGGCAACAACCGCGCGTATACCGCAGGCTTTTAACGCCACAGGTGCCTGTTCGCGCGATGAGCCGCAGCCAAAATTGTCACCAGCGACAAGAATATCACCGTGAGCGGCAATTTTGGCAAAATTGGGGATTGCACTGCCGCCCAAGGCCGCCTCGCCGAGGCGCTCCGGCGGCAGCGACATGGCGTAACCAGGCAATATCTGATCTGTATCCACATTGTCTCCAAGAAAAAAAGCTCTGCCTGTTCCGTCCATAGTTACACCTCCTTTGTTATGGTACCAGGCAGCACAAGGTATCCGGCCACAGCGCTCTCAGCAACCACGCGCGGCGATGCCAGGTACACTTGCGCGGCCTTGTCACCCATACGTCCCGGGAAGTTGCGGTTGGTAGAAGATACAGCCACATCGTCCTTGGTCAACAGCCCCTGATGTGAACCGAAGCAAGGGCCGCAGCCCGGATTCATGACAATAGCCCCCACATCACGGAACACCTTCACCAGACCGTTTTCCTCCATCTGCTCAAGGATTCTGCGGGATGCAGGAACAACCACCAAGTTAACATGGGAGGCAATCTTGCGGCCTTGCAGAACAGACGCCGCAATCTCCATATCCGAATAACGGCCATTGGTACAACTTGCCAGCACAGCCTGGGTAATCCGTGTGCCAACCAGTTGACTAAGCGGCTTGACATTGCCTGGCGAAGAGGGGCAGGCCGCAACCGGAACAATCTCTGCGGCATCAATATCGTACTCTGCCGCACCAGGCCCCGGATCGCCATTGCCCTGGTCGATGTAGCCAATCATGGCACCGCACTCAATCATCATGTTAGCGATTGTCATCTTTTCCTCCGACGGCAGCGAAACAATGGCATCTCCGGTGACAATCACCGCACAGTCAGTAAAGCCGTTAGTTGTAAACTTTCCTATTATATGTAAGACGATATCTTTACCATAGACAAAGGGGTTAAGCTTGCCGTTAATGCGGATGATATGCGTCTCCGGCACCTCCAGATCAAGCTCGCCAAGTGCCATAACAGCAGCCGCCTCAGTGGAACCGAGCGGAATTGCCACCGCGCCATGTGCACCGGCAGTACAGGTGTGGGAATCTGCGCCGACAATGATATCGCCTGCGCTATACAGCCCCTCTTCATACGCCACCTGGTGCAGGACACCGTCCGACCTCTTGTAGAACTGAACACCAAAGTCCTCATGAAACGCCTGCATCGTCCGGTGCTGCTGGCGGGACTCAACGGTAGAGGACGGTATATTATGATCAATGAATAATACCACCTTCTCGGGATCATATACCCGGGAAACACCAATTTTCCGAAACTGTTCAATGGCAATGGGCGCGGTCACATCATGGGCCATGACCAAATCCACCTTGACGGTGATTTCCTGCCCTGGCTTGACATGATCAAGACCGGCCTTTTTGGCAAGGATTTTTTCTATGACATTCATTACTGGGCCTCCTCGCGAACCTTGATGTCGCACAAGGCTTCACCCAGCTTAATCACAGCTGAGATATCTTCGGCACCCAACCCGCTGGCACGTGCTATCTCATAGGCCTGCTGCGCGATATTGCCCAAAACCAACGGTACTTTTAATCCCTTGGCAGTATCGACTGCCAACTGGAGATCCTTATATTGCAAATCAATCATAAAGCCTGGTTCAAAGTTGCCTGCAGCAATAAACTTCTTATACTTTGCCGTCAATGCATAAGAGTTGCCTGAACTGTTGCTGATAATCTGATAAAGTACCTCCGGCTTAATGCCTGCCTTGACCCCCAGACATAGTGCCTCGGAAACTGCCACCATATTCACTCCAAGCAACAGGTTGTTAACAAGCTTGACGGTGTCGCCTGCACCGATTGCGCCCACATGATCGATCTTGCTGCCAATTGACTGTAAAACAGGGAGAGCACGTTCGAAATCTGCTTGTTCGCCGCCAACCATGATGCTCAGAGTACCCATTTGTGCCCCTGCAGTACCACCGCTGACCGGCGCATCAATGATGTTTACGCCCTTTGCTTTAGCTATGCCTGCAATTTTTTGAATAGACTGCGGTGTAATACTGCTCAAATCTACAATCAAAAGACCCTGTTCGGCACCCTCCAGAATACCGCCGGGCCCCAGGACTGTTGACTCTACAATAGCCGAGTTCGGCAACGACAATAATACAATTTCCTTGCCTCGCGCAGTCTCTGCCGCATTGGCTGCTTTCTTGGCGCCAAGTGCCACTGCCGCATCTACCGCCGCCTGTCCAATATCAAATACTGTAACACTGTGACCAGCCTTAATAACATTTGCAAGCATTTTAGAGCCCATTGCACCTAATCCGATAAATCCGAGTTCCATAATTCTACTCCCCCTAATTAAGGCACATTTTCTATTGCTTATCTTGTTGTACCCCCACCCCGTGCAATGCCGGAACCTCCAGGGAAATTCCGGCATTGCAGCATGCAGGGGAATACAGCAGTTTACTTATTTGGTGATGAACTCAGGCTTTCTGGAAGCGCCGGGCACGTTCTTGCAATGCGGCATCCGCAGTTCGCCGTCAAGAATGACAAAGCTTGTGCTGCACATATTACCGGACTGCAGCGTCTTAAACGGGCAAGTATCATAGCCGAAGCCATCCAGGAAAATTATGTCAAGTTTGTAGCCTTTTGCGATTTTGCCGTGGTCCAAACCATAGCAGTCCGCCACATTGCCGCTCGCCATGGCAATGAAGGTGGCAGGATGAACATCCTGATAAGTATTGCTTAAGGCGGCTATGCTCAGCCACAGGCCTAACGGCGAGTAACCGGACATGGAGGGCACATTGGTGCCAAACATTAACTTATCAACCTTATTGAGTGATTTAGCCAGCTTGTAGACATTGCGCAGAATACGCACATTGCCATGGGCCAGCATATCGTAATAGAAATCGCCTTCCTTGAGTACCTTTTCGATATCGGCATCACTCATGGGTGTAGGGCCGCCGTTTAACGAGCAAATGACATTAGGGTTTATTTTCAGTAAATCATCGGCATTGTAGCTCGCGCAGCAAGCTTTTACCGGGCCGCCGGAGTGGGCTGTAACCACCATACCGTGCTTGCGCGCCATTTTGGTCAGTTCGGCCGCTTTAGCAACATCCTGCACAGGGCTCTTGCCGACCTCGCCTACAACCTTGATGCCTTCGGCCGCCATCTCCGCAAAGTCGCTGTCCTTAAGACCGTCAACCAGCATCAACGCACCGCCATATACCTTGGAGCCTAACGGACGGTAAGTGTCCCAAATCTGTTTTCCGGCAACAGCGACTGCCTTTACGCCAGCTACGGTATAGGGCATACCAGGCATACTGCTGCCGACAGAAATCATACTGCCGGTGCCGCCGGCCATAAAATTAGTAGCAAAGTCTGTAGCCTTAAACTCGACCAGATAGTCGTTCATCGGCGGATGTGCATGGGCGTCAATCAAGGCCGGGCCAACATCCAGCCCCTTGGCATCAACAACAGTCGTGGCTGCAGCTTCAAGGTCTGCTTTCGCAGCACCTACATACTGGATTACGCCGTTTTCTGCGTAAATAACCTCTGCATCCAGAATCGGGTTATTCACATCGCCGCTTGCAATGGTTCCTAAATTTTTAATATATATTTTTTTCATACTGTTTCAGCTCCCATTTTATTTCTGAGATACGGTACACAATCCGTTCTTAGCAAACTTGGTTTTTGGCTGGAGCGGTGTTGACGCCAGCACCTTGTGCTACGATCTCACCATCAATCATGACCATGCTGATACCCGGAAGGGTGCCGTCCGAAATGGCAGCCGTTGCATCCTTAAGCGCAGAACCGGCAGGCGCATCACAAATTACAAGGTCTGCCCAGTTTCCGGCCTTGACAATACCGGTATTCTGTAAATTAAACGCCTGTGCGGTATTGCCTGAGGCCATGGCAATGGCTTCACCGACACTTACATCACAGAAGACCGAGGCAAACAGAACCAACTCCCAAATACCGTGCGGGAAGACGCCGAATCCGGACGGGCAGTCGTTGCCAAACACTACGCGGTACAGTGCGTTTTTCTTCTTGGCATAATGGATGACCTCAGCATTTGCATCAAGGCTGCCCAGTTGCGGACGGGTAATCTCAATATGGGATTTTGTCTCATCAAAATAGCGGTGGATCTCATCTGCCGGAACTCTCCCCAGCGAAACATGGCATATGACATCAGGTTGCAGCCCAATGATAGTTTCGGGGTCGATGGTGTTGGAGCCATGCAGATAGGATGCACCACGGTGTATGGTGACCTTCAAACCGGCATCTTTGGCCCACTTCATCATCGGTCCTGCTGTTTCGACTGTAATTGCACTGCCCAGGCCAATCTCACCGGTGCATTTGCAGCCCATGTCGACAAATTTCTTAAAATCCGCTTCCGCAGCGTCTTTATGCATTATATAAGCGCCGCCATATAGTTTCATCTTGGCGGGACGAACATTGTCAAAGGTTTGTTTGGCAACAGTAGCCAGTGCACGCATACCCTCGGCATTTTTCGGTTTTCCGGGAATATGAGTCTCACCGACACTGATTAGGCCTGTTACGCCGGAGCGTACATACGGATCAATCCAACTCATGGCATTCTGCCTGGGAGTCCACTCACCAATAACCGGATGGGTATGACTGTCAAGCAGGCCAGGCATAACGGTGGTGCCTTTTACATCAACCACCTTGGCGTCGCTGGATGCAAGATTATTGCCGACCTCTATGATCTTGCCATCCTCGATCAAAATGGAGTCTGCTTTAATAACAGGCTCATTAATATCTCCGGAATACAGGCAGCCTATATTTTTCAGTAAAATTTTGGCCATAAAGCGATCCCTCTTTTTCTGAATTATTCACGCACAGGTTATCCGTGTGCTTTTGTTATCTCTTTAGCTATGTGATGACTATTGGAAGGAGAGCCTGCAACTGCAGTCATTCCCGTATGCCTAGACTCTCCTGCCAGGTTTGACTATTGCGCTTATTACTTTTTAGCAGCTTCAGCTTTTCTCTTCTCATATTCTTCCATGGTCAGTCCGCCCAAACGAGGATGAGGACGGCCGCCATCAGTCATGGCAATCAAAACAACCATCTCATCGGCTTTTGGAGCACCTGGAATACCAAAGTTCGGAATGGTGTCATAATGACTGCGGATGGCAGCCTCATCACGGAACATTAGCGGAATATCAATGGTAGCACCAGGGCCTGCAACCTTTTTGTTGCAGGAAATCAGGGCACTGCAAGGTAAGTCAATAATCTTGCGCATGGTATAGCCTAGCTTGGGATGAAGAACGGCACCGCCATGCTCCAACTCACCATTGGTGCCAATAATGGCTCCCTTAGCATAGTTCTCCACTGCACCAGGTAATGTCTCAAGGCCAATTTTCGCCAGCTTGCCACCCAGCTCTTCGCCAATAGCGATAAGCTCAGAGAGATCCTCCACATATTTACCTGCGCAAGGATTGTCAATAACAGCAGCAACGACGACCCGGGTTATCGGCTTTTCCACTCCTTTAAAGCCATCGTAATAGATGGTTTCCTTTTGTGTGACGATCTTTTTGATGTTAGCTCCCATTTTAGCCACTCTCCTTTTTTTTAAGTCCGCGTCCGGACATATACGTGTACACTTACTACTTATTAATGCAATTAGTGTGCCAATTCATTCTTTTTACAAAATTACTATATATAATAAGGTTTTTTCATTGGATAACAACAAATCCAGGTGTCATAGTTTTGCAAAAATGCAAAACTATGACACCTGGACAATCTTTAAACCTGCATTAAAGTAGTCTTTTTTAAAATCAAAAAAATTATTGCAAAAATGAAAAGATAACGTCTTTTTTACCCTAAATTACAAGGTTAACTCACATTCAGTAAGTTAACGGAAAAAGAGTTTAGGAATTTTCATCAAATATATTCGCATCAGCATCTTGATAAGCCCGGCACAAGTCAATATGGAACTAGTCGTCAGCATAATGACACTTATATCATGCTGGGCCTACATAAAACAGCGTTTACAGCAGACAGCGTAAAAACAGATGTGAAATACGGTGTTGCTATAATTGCGGCTGTTCAATTTTAGCGCCGGCTACATACCTTGCAACAATATTGTGATAATCACCAATATAAATAAACCTGCTTAACCTGTCTTCGACAGAATATTGATTGCAGGCCGAGACTTCCAGGCTGCTGTCGTCAATAACCAGGGCGTCAAACTCGTAGCCTGCTTCGAAGCTGCCTACTTTGCCGAAGAAGCTTCCTCCGCCTTTTGTCGCCAGGTAAAATACTTCCGGTATAGTAAAAAACTTCTCGCTTTTATCGGTTGCCAGCCATTTCAGCTTGGAAACCTGTATAGCCATAGTCATGACCCTGGCTATGGATACCTCATGGCCGCCGGCTACGTCTGATCCTAAACCTACGGCGATACCGTTATCAAGGTGCTTCCTGATGGGAGCTATCCCGCTTGCCAGGTTATTATTCGAATAAGGGCAATGAGCAACATGTACTTTGCTTTTCGCCATCAAAGCAATCTCTGCATCATCATTATAGATGCAGTGAGCCATTACGGTCGGCTGTTGGCCAAATAGTCCGAATTGGTGATATACACTGGCATAGTTTTGACATTCAGGGTGAAGCTTTTTAACCCAGGCAATTTCACCGGCATTTTCCGATAAATGGGATTGGACCGGCAAATTATACTTTTGGGCCAGTTTGGCAATACCGGTCATTAATTCCGGCGAACAGGTAGGCACAAACCTTGGCGTTATAATTGGCTTGACCAATTCGTACCTGTCAACAGTAGCTTTGATATAGTCTTCGGTATCGGTCAGCGATTGTTCGGTAGTCTCAATGAGAATATCAGGCGAGTTTCTATCCATATTTACTTTGCCGACATATCCGCCGAGACCGGCCAGTGCTAATAGCTCCAGCAGTTTGGCTGTTGCTGCTTTATGAATGGTGCCAAAACATGCCACCCGGGTTGTGCCCCACTTCCAAAGTTCTGTGACCACCTGCTTATAAACCGCTTGCGCATAGGCTATATTTGTATATTTCGCCTCCTCCGGAAACGTATATCTTTCCAGCCAGGGCAAAAGTTCGAGATCAAGCCCAAGGCCTTTGTTGGCAAACTGCGGCGCATGGAAATGCAAATCGACAAAGCCGGGAATGATTAATGTATTTTGGTAGTCGGTTACAGCCATATTGGTGTATTCTGCCGGCAGCTCACGATAAATTCCTTTAACCGTTTTGCCTTCGATAAGTATAAAACTACTTTCAAAAACTTCCAGTTGACCAAAACTGGGAGTAAAAACGATATTACCTTTTATGATTTTTATGCCTTCTGCCATTAATGTTTACCAATCCTTTCTAATACAATTATAATGCAAATATACAATTGCCGCTATTTCATATATAGATAAACAGCAAAAATCACTGATAAAACTAACCTGGTAGATACTCTTAACCCATATCATCAATATTATACAAAACCAATAAAATGTTATTCAGTCAATTACGCATTAAGCGTTGCTATCCGGTAATGCGGTATACACATTCTTTGCAGGATTTGCATTGCCCGCCAAAAAACGGCAATGGTAAACAAAAAAAAGCTCGAATACTCTTCGAGCTTTTCTCCCTTCTGTGCGCAAAATTTCTACATTTAGCGTTAAAAAAGCTGCAGATATGTAGTATTATCCTTCTGCATTGGACTTTTCAGGCGATAAACCACTATTTTATGGCATAAAATCCTGCCTGCATACAGGAAACCCACAACACTTCGGCAGTCGAAAAACCGGCTTTTTGTAAAATATCAATATGTTCCTGGATAGTAATGGGAAAAATCTCAATTCCATACCGGCTGATATGCTTTTCTACTGCAGTCGCATCTTTTCCACTCAACAATTGGGCATTTTTCCAGCGTTCAAGGCCTATTTGCGTTCCCAGCCTGCTTGTTGGCCTAATGGTTTCAAAGGTAATATAAACACCGCCTTGTTTCAGCAGCTTGTAACAATTTTTCGTTGCCTGTTTACGCAGTTCCTCAGGCAAATAATGATGGGACATAATCGCGGTCACAACATCAAAGTCGTCTGTACAGACTAATTCTTCACTGCCTGCCTGCATATAGGTTACCTGAAAATCGGCCAGCTTTTTTTTAGCCATACTCAGCATTTCTTCTGACGGGTCTGCTGCTACAATTTTCATCTCCCCGAAACATTCAAGGGCTTGCAGGATAAAGGTTCCTGTTCCGCAGCCGGTATCAAACCAGGCCTCAGGTTTTGGCATAGCGGCTTTAACTAGATCAAGGCTTTCTGTATGAAATAAATGATACCGTGGCAGTGTTTTGTGGACATTTGCATCATACTCACTTGCTGCCTGAGAGGTTTTATTGTCACGCATAGATTACCCACTCCTTTTTTTATTTCTTACATGCGATAACATACAATATTTTTAGGAAGATTGGCGACACTTCCTTTCCTTGCGGTGCCGTCGACTGAACTTAATTATGTGTGCACTTGCTAATTAATAATGCAAGTAGTGTGCCAATTCATTTTTTTGTAAAATTACTATATATAATAAGGGTTTTTCATTTGATAATAATAAATTCAGGCATCATAGCTTTGCAAAAATGCAAAGCTATGATGCCTGACAATCTTGAAACATGCATTAAAGTAGTATTTTTAAAAGTTGAAAAAGTATTGCAAAAATGAATATAAAGACCGAAACAGTGAGCCGGAAAATCCTGGCTCACTGCTCGGAAAGGTTTTAAGCTTGAAGCAATTTATAGGAATTCATCAACCTGATAAGCTATTGGGGCAGTTTATCCATATTGTCCCACAGACGCTGGGCGGCCTTACGGGCGTTGGCATAAATCGGACTGACATCAAAAGCAAACTGTCTGTTTTCCAATACCACCTTGCCGTTGATAATAACGGTGGTTACATCACGGGAGTCCATGCCAAAGGCAATGTGTCCGCCAATGTTGCCAGGCACAAGCGGGGTGGGCGACTGGTAGTCAAGCACCGTCAAATCGGCTTTGTAACCGGGAGCAACACGGCCAAAGTCGGCAGCGAAATAACGCTTCAACAGCTCGTTGCCGTTAAACAGGAACTTCAGGTAACTGTCAGGCCACAGGGGACCGGCAGCATCTTTATGCTTGAAGAAAGCAAATTTCATTTCTTCCCACATATCGCTGCCCATGCCGTCAGTTCCCAGTACCAGGTTTTTGTACATAGGCAGTTTGGTACTGTAGCCAACATTATTGTTCATGTTGGAGCGGGCGTTGTGAGCCAGAAAAGCGTCTTTGGCGTTAATGATTTCAATATCCGCATCTGACAGGTATACGCCATGCACCAGCAGCGCCTTGTCGTTAATCAGCCCGGCATCATTGAGCCGGACAATGACATCCTTGCCATACATATGGTGGCTGTGGGAGACGTCATAACGGTCCTCAGCGACATGGACGTGAACACCGCGTCCGGTTTCCCGCACGGCATCGGCCATTAATTTGAGGGCGCTGTCAGGCATGGTAACAGGGGCATGACCGCCAATCATGGCTTCTACCAGGTGGTTGCCGCTGGTTGCCTGCTTGTCACTTTCGCACAGCTTGGCAAAATCGACATTTTCCTGAACGCCGGCTTCCACTTCTTTCAGGCCGTCGTTGCGGTCGGTGGTTTCATAGCAGGTAATACCGCGCAGACCGGTTTCTTCAAAGGCTTTTTTAAGTGTTTTCAATGAGCCTTTGAGAAAGGCCGGCGAGGCATGATGGTCAATAACGGCAGTGGTGCCGCAGCGGATGGCTTCCAGCGAGCAAACCATCCCGCTGTAATAGAGGATTTCCTCATCAATGGCCAGGTCCAGCCGCCACCAGAGGTTTTTGAGCACCGAAACAAAGTCGGGGCTGGGAGCGATATTGGCGGTAATTCCCCGGGACAGCCCGGAGTAAAAATGATTGTGGCTGCAAACAATGCCTGGCATAACCAGCTTGCCTTGCATATCAAGCACCCGGGCGGCCTGATATTTGGCAGCGGCTCCCACGCCGACGGCAGCAATCTTGCTGCCGTCGATGACGATATCTACACCGGCTTGAATAGAAGCCGGATGAAATTCAACAACTGTGGCGTTTTTTAATACTAGCACAATTGTCCCCCCTTATTCGTCTACGCGGCCGAACAGCGCCGGCCGGTTAGTATACAGGTAATTAAATACCTGGGCCATATGGTCAAAGGTGTCGTTGCCTGTTGCTTTGAGCTGGTTGTTTTCCAGTTTGTGCTCGGTAACCTGGCCGTTGGCGCGAACGGTTACCGTATTGCCGTCTGCCAGGAAGCCGTTGTTTTCGCTGTGGTCAAAGTCATCCCGGCGGCTGAATACTGTGATTTTGTCCGTGTACGGACGGCCGTCCCACGGGCAGAAGCCGCCGCAGTTGCCGCATTCGTTACAGAAGGCATCCAGATGGACAATTTGGCTGTAGTTAGTAAAACCATTATCGATGCGAACCGCCAGGTTAGCACGGTTGGGGCAAACCTCGACACACTTGTTGCAGATATAGTTACACTCGACGCAGCGATTGAATTCCCTGTCGCCTGTCGCCGGATCCACCTTGCCCGGGCCTTCGGCCGGCAGGTCTGAAGGATAGGTCAGTCCGAATTTCTTGGCGGCAATAGCTTTGGCTTGTTCACAGCTGGCTTTGCCTTGTTTGCCGGCATTGGGTGCCGGTTCAATATTTTCCTGCTTGCAGATGGCATCAGCTACCTTACGGCCGTCAGCTATGCATCTTACGATGGAGGAAGCACCCTGGCGGGCGTCACCGGCCAGATATACCTTCTCCATGTTTGTCTGGTGCTGGTCTTTGCTGGTAATGCCCAGTTTGGCAAGCAAAGCGGTATTGATGTCTTCGCCAATAGAAATGATGATGGTATCGGCTGTAAAGACTTTGAATTCGCCGGTGGGTTCAGGCTGGCGGCGGCCGCTGGCATCAGCTTTACCCAGCTTCATGACCTGGCAGACCAGGTTGCCCTGGGCATCGATTTTTTCCGGATTAACCAGGAAGTTAAAATCGACGTTGTCAGCTACAGCCAGGTTGTATTCGGCATGGTCGGCAGGCATTTCATTAATGGATCGGCGATAGACGATGGAGCTGGTTTTCACCCCTGCGATCCGCAAGGCGGTGCGGCTGGCATCCATGGCCGTATTGCCGGCGCCAATTGTCACAACGGTTTTGCCTAAATCAAGAGCGGCTGCATCTTTGTTAAACTGGGCCAGGAAATTCAGCGCCGTAATGATCTGCGGCTTTTTGTCGCCTTCGGCTTTAAGCTGGAAGGGTTTGTCGGCGCCTGCGCCTACAGCAACAATAACATAGTCGTAGCCTTGTTTTTTGAGCTGGGCCGGCGTAAGCTCAGGGCTGGAGTTAAAGACAAATTCCACCCCATGCTCTTTGATAAAGTCGATATCCTGCTCAATGGTGTCACGGCTGATGCGGTAATGAGGAATCACATGCTTCACCGTGCCGCCGGCACTTTCACGGGTTTCATACACGGTTACGCTAAAGCCCTGGCGGGCCAGGAAAAACGCGGAGGCCAGTCCTGCCGGGCCTGCGCCCATAACAGCCACCTTTACCCCATTTTTCGTTTTGGGCATTGCATAGTTTTTGCGGTATTCTTCCCAGCCTTGCTCTGCAGCCAGTCGCTTAACCTCGCGGATGCGCACACAGCCTTCATAGTCCAGACGGGTACAGTTGTACTGGCAGGCATGGTCGCAGATTGCGCCGGTGATGCCGGGCAGCGCATTCTTGTCATAAATGAGCGTCAGTGCTTCGGTATAGCGTTTTTCTCCTACCAGCCGGATGTATTCCGGTACATCCTGGTTGATGGGACAAGCCGTTTTACAGGGCGCGGCATAGCAGTCAAACAGCGGCAGCTCTTTATTAATAAAGACTTTGGTATAGCCGCGGTACTGTTTTTGCGAGTAGTCGGCAGTCAAAGCTTTGACTGCCAAATCTTTCAGCTTTGCTACGTCAATGTTGTCCAATTCCCAGCCTTTTTCCGTCTCCAGACTGGCGGTAATGGCTGCCATCCGGGCATAGCCGCCGGGTTTGAGCACCTCTGTCGCCAGAGTTACCGGTTTAATACCGGTGGCAAATACATCGCGCACATTGTGTTCGGTAATGCCGCCGGAGAAGGAGATAGGCATCTGTCCGTCAAACTCGGCCGATATTTTGGCGGCCAGATTAATGGCCAGCGGGAAGAGGGCACGGCCTGACATGTACATTTCGCCGCCCGGCAGTTTGCCCTTGAAGTTGACCGAACCCAAGGTATTGGTCAGCTTAACACCGAAGAAACGGTTATTGTCGGCAGCGATTTTTTTCAGTCTTTTGAGCATCGGGACAGCGTCGGTGTATTGCAGGTCATGATCAAAGGCTTCTTCCGACAGTTCAACATAATCAAAGCCGATGCTGTCCAATATGTTCCGGACACCTTTATAGGTTAAAAGGGTGGGGTTGAGTTTTACGTACATATCAATTTTCTTGTCAGTCAGCATATATACGCAAATCCGCTCAATTTCCGCAGGCGGGCAGCCATGCATTGTCGATAAGGTAATGGACTGACAGACATTGGGGGAAATGCGCTCAGGCAAGCCCTGCAGTGCCGGCAGGCGGAACTCAAAGCCGGTGCCTTTTAAGAAACTGCCGTCGGCAATCAGTTCGCCGATCTCGGCTAAACATTGCTTGAAGTACGGATGCCGGGAAGCGTCCCGCATATCGGTAAGATAGGCGTCCATACGCGGTGATTGAATGCCTTCCAGGTTATAGCCTGCACTCATGTTAAAAATAAAGGAGCGTTTGCCGCTTTTGGCAAGTCCAAAAGCCTCCTCCACCAGATGCAGCAATACCCAGGCCTTAATATATTCTTCGTAGGCTTTTTCCACAGGATACTCACTGGACCACTCGGTGTTAAACCCCTCATCATCGGCATCAATGCACGGTTTGGCAACCGGCGGTTCATGCTCCTGCACGGTTTTTAGCTCAATGAACCTAGCACCGGCAAGGTAGGAAGTAACAATATTTTGGGCCAGCTGGGTGTGCGGGCCGGCTGCAGGTCCTACTGCGGTTTCAATGGTTTCACCAAAGAGCGAGAAGGTTTTATTATTATCTTTTTGGAAAAACTGGCTGGCTGGCAGTCCGAAAACCGCGCGCTCGGCCGCATATTCTTCAAAAATCCGGGCAACAAGCTCCTTCAAGGGGACAGGTCTCATTAAATCTCCCATGTATGATTCCTCCTAATAATAATATGGCGGGGTAAGATTGCCGCGCTGTTACGCGGCAACCTTGCTGTCAACAGTAGGGCTCTATCCTTATTTGCACAAGGCGATGGCTTCTACTTCCACCAGCACATCTTTCGGCAAACGCGCCACTTCCACGCAGGCACGGGCCGGGAAATCTTTGGTGAAATATTGGGCGTATACACCGTTAATAGCGGCAAAATCATTCATATTCTTGATAAACACAGTGGTTTTAACCACATCGTCGGTAGTAAGACCTTCGCTGGCTAAGATGGCAGCCACATTTTCCAGGGATTGTTTCGCCTGGGCTTCCACATCGGCGGGAATGCTGCCATCCGCCGGATTAACCGGGAGCTGGCCGGAGACAAAAATCAAACCGTTGGCTTTAATAGCTTGGGAATAGGGGCCGATGGCGGCCGGTGCTTTCTCAGTGTTAACAACTTTTTTCATAGTAAAATTACCTCCTTAAGATTTAGGTTATATAGTAGTTGTGTTGCGCAATTTATTTTTTGCGGCTGTAGGGAGTGTCTGCCAGCGGCAGATCGGGGCGGAGTTTGCCGTCCTTGCGGTAATAGGCGGCAGCAACCGCCGGGGCTGTCGGAATTGTGGTGATTTCCCCTACGCCTTTGGAACCATAGGCTAATTCGGCTTCATTTTTGCCGATGATTATGTTCTCAATTTCCGGCACATTGCCGGCGCGGAACAGGCCAAGTGTGCCATATTTGATCATCGGCACGCCGTCTTTGAGCGGGAAGTCTTCGGTCAGGGCATAACCCAGTCCCATAACAACACCGCCTTCAATCTGGCCTTCAACACCTGTCGGGTTAATGGGTTTGCCGACATCATGGGCGGCCACCACTTTCACCAGCTTGCCCTCGTCATCCAAAATAACCACCTGACTGGCATAGCCGTAGGCTACGTGACTGACCGGATTGGGCTTATCTGAGCCCATGGGATCGGTAATGCCGGAAAATTCTCCATAAAACTCCCTGCCTTCCAGTTCTGCCAGGGTTGCCGCTGCCAGAGCTTCCTTAAAGAGCAGGGACGCTTGCCGTACGGCTTCACCGGTAAATACCGTCTGGCGGGAGGCAGTGGTGGTGCCGGCATTGGGAGTCAAATACGTGTCCGGCATAATATAGGTAAACAGCTCGTCGTCCAGGCCGGTTGTCTCGCAGGCAATCTGGGTCATGACGGTAATCAGCCCCTGTCCGATACAGCTGGCGCCTGTCAGGATGACAGCTTTACCATTTTCGATTCTGATTTTAGCCCGGCCAATGTCCGGCAGGCCAACACCAATGCCGGCATTTTTCATGGCACAGGCCAGCCCGGCATACGGACTGGATTCAAAGACTTCTTTAACAGCCAGCAGAGTCTCTTTCAGCGCCGTGCTGTCGTCGGCAATCTGACCATTGGGAAGTACCTTGCCTGGTTCAATGGCATTACGCCAGCGAATTTCCCACTGAGAAATCCCGACTTTTTCGGCCAGCATATTGATATTGCATTCCATGGCGAAGCAGGACTGGGTTACGCCAAAGCCGCGAAAAGCGCCGGCAGGCGGGTTGTTGGTATATACGCCCAAGCCGACAATGTCGACATTTTCGATTATGTATGGCCCGGCGGCATGGGTGCAGGCCCGCTGCAGCACAGGTCCGCCTAAGGAGGCGTAAGCGCCGGTATCGGCAATAATCTCGGCTTTCATGGCGGTAAGTATGCCATTTTCATCACAAGCTGTCGTGAAAGTCATTTCTGCGGCATGACGCTTGGGATGCACATTAATGCTTTCCTGTCTGCTTAAGGTATTTTTCACCGGTTTCTTGGTATGCCAGGCCAGCAGCGCCGCATGGTGCTGTACGGACAAATCCTCTTTGCCGCCGAAGCCGCCGCCGATCATCTTAGCCATGACCCGCACCTGACTGTCCCCGACACCCAGCAGGGAAACAATACCATGGTGATCGTCGTAAACATTCTGTCCGCCGGCATATACTGTCAGGGTACCGTCGGCGTTAGGCACAGCAACAGAGCTTTCCGGCTCCAGAAAGGCATGCTCGGTTGCCGGCGTGGTATACCGCTGGGTTACCACATATTGGGCTTTGGCAATAGCTTCATCGACATTGCCGCGTGTAAGCACGGTTTTGGCCAGCAGGTTGCCCTTGGCATGAATCCTGGGTGCATCCTCAGCCAGAGCTTCCCGCGGCGAAGTCAGCGGTTTCAGTTCTTCATAGTCCAGTTTGATCAGCTTAACAGCTTCCTGGGCTATTGTTTTGCTGGTGGCGGCCACAGCGGCCAGCGCGTCGCCAATATAGCGGGTTTCTTCGCCTTCGGCAATAAAGGCCGGCCAGTCGGGAATGATGTGGCCCTGTTCGCGGCGGCCGGGAATATCCTTTGCGGTAATGACGGCTTCCACACCCGGCAAGGCTAGTGCCGCCGAAATATCGATTTTTTTAATTAATGCCCGGGCCCGGGGGGCGCGTAAGATGGCGGCGTGCAGCATACCGTCAAGATACATGTCGTCAATATACTCGGCAGTACCCAGCACTTTTTCCTTGGCATCCACCCGCAGCATTCTATCGCCCACCCGGTAGGCGGTGCTGGCCGGCGGCTCAAAGCCTTCACGCAGGGCTTTGGCAGCCATCAACACCGCCTGTTCGATTTTTACATACCCGGTACAGCGGCACAGGTTGCTATGCAGCGCCTTTTTAACTTCGGCGCGGCTCGGGTCAGGCACTTTGTCCAGCAGCCCCTTGGCGCTGATGACCATTCCCGGAATGCAGAAACCGCATTGGACCGCACCGGCGGTCGCGAACGCCCAGCTGTAGATATTTTTTTCCTTCTCCGACAAGCCCTCGACTGTCAGCAGGGTTTTGCCGTTGGTTTTAGCTGTGGTCAAAATACAGGCCCGCATGGCTTTACCGTCAAGCAGTACCATGCACGCGCCGCAGGCGCCTTCGCCACAGCCGTTTTTTACCGAAGTAAGCCGGGCGTAATCTCTGAGGTATTCCATTAGGTTTATATCCTGGTCAACGGTTGTTTCCTGGCCGTTAAGCCTAAAAGTATACATAAATTAATCCTCCCTTCTGATCGGGAAAGGTTTGCGGCTAAGATATTCTCCCAGCGCCTCTTGGCGGATGGTGCCGCCTTTTGCCACTTCGCGGCCTCGCAGAAATACATATTCGGCTCTGCCACGCTGCCGCCACCCTTCATAAGGGGTATAATCCACCCGCTGCGTCTGGGCAGCGGCGGTAATCACTGAGGACGCATCAGGATTCCAAACCACGATGTCGGCATCACTGCCGGGGGCAATGGTTCCTTTCCTGGGAAACAGGCCAAACAGTTTGGCAGCATTGGTCGAGGTAAGTGCGACCATTTGCTGCAGGGTGATTTTACCAGTCAATACGCCATAGGTGTAGATAAGCGCCAGCCGGTGTTCCACACCCGGGCCACCGTTGGGAATTTTGCTGAAATCCTGTCGTCCCAGCTCTTTTTGTCTCTGGTAGTTAAACGAGCAGTGGTCGGTGGCCAGACAATCAAAGAATCCGGCAGATAATCCGTTCCATAGTGCAGCCTGGTCGGTAAGTGTACGCAGCGGCGGCGACATAACATATTTGGCAGCCTCAAAACCGTCGGCGGCATAACAGGACTCATCTAACAGCAGATACTGCGGACAAGTCTCGGTATACACGGCGATGCCCCGGGATTTGGCTCTGATAACAGCTTCTAATGCTCCCTTACAAGTAAGGTGAACAATAAATACCGGTGCGCCGGCCATTTCAGCCAGGGCAATAACCCGGTTAGTGGCTTCCGCTTCGGCGATTGCCGGTCTTGTCAGGGCATGATAGCGGGGAGAAGTATTACCGGCTTCGATGGCTTCTTGCACCAGCATGTCGATAGCATCACCGTTTTCGCAGTGAAACCCCACCAGCGCCCCGATTTCGCGGCTGCGCCGTAAAGCCTGGAAGACAGTTTTGTCATCAACCTTTAAGCTCTTATAGGCCAGATACATTTTAAATGAGGTCACACCGGCAGCAACCATTTGCGACATTTCGTCGGCAACAGCAGGATTGTAGTCGGTAATGCCCATGTGAAATCCATAGTCGGCATAACAATTCCCGTCAGCTTTTGCATGCCACTCGGCAAGTGCGGCGTGCAGTGTTCCGCCCCGCGCTTGGGCAGCATAATCGATTATTGTCGTTGTACCGCCGGCGATGGCTGCTTGCGTACCGCTGGCAAAGTCGTCGGCGGTCCTGGTGCTGCCGACATCCAAATCGAAATGAGTATGCGGGTCAATACCACCTGGCAGCAGATAACAGCCAGCTGCGTCGATCACGGTATCACCGGACCGGACAAGGCCTTGACCGACGGTACTGACCGTGCTGCCTTCAATCCGGACATCGGCCAGGTACTCACTATCGGCGGTAATGACTGTTCCGCCTCTGAGCACAATTCCCATATCTACTTACTCCCCTTTCCCGTAATTAGCTATGGTCATTGCTGAATTCCGTTTCCGAGTCAACAGGCTCAGCATCAGCAGTTTTGGTACCAAGTTCATTAAAGAAGAGGTTGAGCGCGATGGCGGCAATGCTGCCGGCCGTAATGCCGCTGTGCAGAATTAACTGGGCAAATTGCGGCAGTTTATGATAGAAAGTCGGAGCAGCCAGCGGGATAAGACCGACTCCCAAACTAATGGCTACAATCATGGCATTGTGATTGCCTTCAAACTTAACTTTCGCCAGGGTACGGATACCGCTGGTGGCTACCATACCAAACATGGCAATACCCGCACCGCCAAGCACCGGATTAGGGATGGCGGCAACTATGGCGGCCGCTTTAGGGAACAGGCCAAGTGCGGCTAAGATGATGCCGGCAGCGGCTACGACATAGCGGCTTCTGATACCTGTCAGGGCCAAAAGGCCTACGTTTTGAGCAAAAGCCGAATGCGGGAAAGTGTTCATGATGCCGCCAAGCAAGGTGGAAAACGAGTCGGCGCGCAAACCGCGGGTCAAATCATCGCGCGTGACCGGTTTGTCGACAATCTCGCCCACGGCAATAATGTCGCCGGTGGTCTCGGTCATGATGACCAGGAACGCCAGGGTCATGGCAACAATGGCGGTTATATCAAAGATCGGCATACCAAAGGCAAGCGGGGTAACAAGCTGGAACCAGGAGGCTGTTGAAACCTGCGCAAAGTTGGTCATGCCGAGCGGAATGGCGATAATTGTGCCGATTACCAGCCCCAGAAGCACGGCAATATTGCTCCAGAAGCCTTTGAGCATACGGTACAGGACAATAACAATGGCCAGCACGGTAAAGGCCAGGCCAATATTGGGCAAATCGCCAAAGGTAGGTGCGGCGGCATTGCCGCCACCGGCCCAGCGCACGGCAACCGGCAGCAGTGAAACACCAATCAGGGTAATGATGGTGCCTGTTACCACCCGGGGGAAAAAGCGGATGAGCCGGCTAAAAAAGGGACTTATCAGATAACCGATCAAACCGGCGGCAATCGTGCCGCCAAAAATTCCCGGCAAACCGTGGGTTTGCCCCACCAGAATCATCGGTGCGACAGCGGCAAAGGATACGCCCTGCATAATCGGGCTTTTAATCCCCATATTGAGAAAGCCCAGCGCCTGGATCAGAGTAGCAATCCCACCCACCAGCAAGTCGCATTGAATGAGATAAATTACTTGTTCACGCGGCAGGTTTAATGCATTGGCGATAATAAGCGGTACTGCGACAGCACCGGCGTACATGGCCATAACATGCTGCAATCCATAAGTAAACAACTGGCCTTTTGGTAGCATTTCATCAACTGGAGCTACTTTATTTTCCATATTTACACCTCATTTTAAATATTCGCAATTTTAATGCGCCGCATTTACTTGCGAAGTACTTTCCCTGCCAGCACTTTATGGTATTGCCCGTTCTCAATCACTTGCTTGCCGTTGATGAGAACATGCTCAATGCCTACCGGATACTGGACAGGATCTATATATGTGCCCTGATCGTTTACTGTTTCCGGATTAAATACGACAATATCGGCGTAATAGTCCGCCATCAGGCGGCCCCGGCCGGTAAAGCCAAAAACCTCTGCGGGCTTTGCGGTCATTTTGTGGATAGCCGCTTCTAACGGCAACGCCTGTTCCTCGCGTACATATTTGCCTAAAACCCGCGGGAAAGAGCCAAACACGCGGGGATGGGGCTTGCCGGCCAGCAGGCCGTCTGTGCAGACATTTTGTTCAGGACGGGTCAGGAAACGGATGACATGTTCTTCCTTACCATAAAAATCTACCATGCCCACAGCATTTTCTTCCTGATATAAGAGGTCAAAAGTAGCCTGATATGGATCTTTACCACGGATTTTGCCAATCTCAACCAGATTTTTTCCTACAAGGTCCTGATTGGCAGCGGTTTTGACACTGGTAACAAAAATCTGATCAAGGCCGGCAAAATCAACAAAATTATCCCAGCCGGGTATTCCGTGTTCCATATCATAAATCATTTTTTGTCTGAGCTCAGCGTCCTGCAAGCGTTCCAATAATTTGTCAGTGCCGCCGTCATGCACCCAGGGCGGTAAAATAACGCCCAGCATGGTGCTGCCTGCCACATACGGATACTGGTCGAACGATACCCGGATGCCTTCGGCCTGTGCCTGCTCCAGAAGTTCAATGACCTGGTCAATATACTGCCAGTTCTTTTTGCCGCACACTTTAAAATGAGAGAAATGAATTTTTACGCCTGACTGGCGGCCCACCTCAATAACCTCTTCCATCGAAGTAAGGATGGTGTCGGCTTCGCTGCGCTGATGAACCACAAACACACCGTCATACTCGGCCACCACTTTGCACATTTCAATAATTTCCTGAGTCTCGGAATAGGCGCAAGGCATATAGATAAGACCGGTTGATAAGCCATAGGCTCCTGCTTCCATTTCCCGTCTGGTGATAGCGCACATTGTTTTGACTTCTTCGGCGTTGGGCTGACAGTTGCCAAGACCGATGGCCTCCATGCGGATATTGCCATGGGGCACCAAATAGCTTTGGTTTAGACCAACCCCCTGGCGCTCCATGAGTGCCAGATAGCCTGCTGTGGTTTCATAGGTCCAGTCGATGTCGTCACTGTCACCGTCAAGTCCGGCCAGGTTCTTGCGCCAGGGACTGATATACTGCTTAGGCAGCGGCGCCATAGATATGCCATCCTGGCCAAGCACCTCGGTGGTGACACCCTGGCGGATTTTAGGTTCAACATAAGGGTCCACCAGCACTTTTAAGTCTGAGTGGCTGTGGGTATCAATAAAACCGGGGGCAACTACCAAACCGGCAGCATCAATCACTTTGTCGCCCGGCTGCTCCGGGATTTGACCGATGGCGGTAATTTTTTCACCCTCAATGGCTACGCTGGCGGCAAAGGCTTTTGCGCCTGTGCCGTCAACGACCATACCGTTTTTTATAAGTATTCGCATGTTTTCACCTACTCTGGCTTTAATACTGATTTCATGATGCCATAAAAGCCTTCGGCCCCTTTAACCAGCTGTTCAATTTCAATATACTCGTCAATAGTGTGGGCCAGATTCTCTCTGGACGGACCGAAACCAATGGTTTTTATCCCTCTTTCGCCAGCATAGTGGCTGCCGTTAGTGCAGAAGGAATACTGAGTGATTTCAGGGTTAATGCCGGCCTCTTTCAATCCTTTGTAGGCAGCTTGAACAAATTCGTCTTGCTCGTCATACAACCAGCCGGGGAAGAAACGTTCGCCTTCAATAATTTCTCCGGTATGGCATTTTTCTACACCCACGGCATAGGAAACTTTGGCTTTAAACTCAGGGTCTTCCTGCTCCATCTTGGCAATGAGCTCTTGAATGGGGGCAATGACAGATTCTCTGGTCTCGCCAACCAGCAGGCGACGGTCATAGGTGGCGCGGCAGTGGTCAGGTACAACCGAAGCGCCAGGGTATGGGCTGGATTTGATATCAGTCAGTTCGAGGATGCCTTTGCCCAGAACCGGCATGGAAGTAGTCTCAAGCCCGCGGATACGTTCAATGAGTCCGGCCATTTTATATACGGCGTTGATGCCTTTGTCGGGATTGGCTGAATGGGCGGGTTTACCGAAGGTTTCCACCACAATTTCGGCCCGGCCGCGCTGCCCCCGTTTGAGGTTAAGCTCAGAGGCTTCGCCAATAACCACATAATCAGGATTTACATTTTTGCTGATCAAGCGGGCGGAAACACCTTCAAATATTTCTTCGTGAACGACGCCTGCCACATAGATATCACCGGCAAAATTGCGCTTGGTGTCCTGGGCAAAGAAGGCAGCGGCGGCAATCATGGCACTGACAGACCCCTTCATATCGGACGCGCCCCGGCCATAGATCCGGCCATCGGCAATCTCACCGGCAAAGGGAGCATGCTGCCATTTGGAGTCATCAGGAACAGGTACGGTGTCGATATGACCGTCAAACAAGATTTTTTTACCAGGCTTGCTGCCTTTAATATGACCGATTACATTGCCGTAATCATCGACAGTCCAATCATCGAAACCCAGCTCTTTAAATGCATGCTCAATACTGTTAACTACTTTATCTTCTTCACCTGAATAACTTTGCTGACGGATCAATTCCTGGCATAATGCCACCAGGACATTTTCTCTTTCTTTGGTCATCATGATTATCACTCCATTCTTAATATATAACGGCTCCCTAAAAGCTTGGATACTCGCCATCCCAAACAATGCTGCGATATTTGTCCGGGTCGGTGTCCCCCTCGGTGCTAATCAAGAGAACTTGCGATTTTTCGTTAAGACCAAGTTTGGCCTTGGCTTCCGCCAGGCAGGGGCAAAGCAGCAGCTGGGCCAACAGGCCTGCCGGTACTGCACCTGATTCGCCGGAGATTATTTTATCGTCGCCGGCAAGCGGATTGCCTAGCAAACGCATGCCTTTAGCGGCTACCCAGTCAGGACAGGAGAAGAACATATGGCTGTAATCTCTGAGTATTTCCCAACTGATGGTATTAGGTTCCCCACAAGCCAGACCGGCCATAATTGTCGGCATATCGCCGGTTACCGCATGCGGTTTGCCGTCATTAGCCAGCACGGATTTATACAAACAATCGGCCAGGTCGGGTTCGACAATAACAGTGGTTGGATAATCTGCGCCATATTTCTCAGCAAAATATCCCTGTACGGCACCTGCCAGTGAACCTACGCCGGCTTGAGAAAATACATGGGTAGGTTGCGCAACCCCATATTCGGCCAGCTGTTCATCTGCTTCCGCGGCCATAGTGCCATACCCCTGCATAATCCAGGCAGGAATTTCTTCATAGCCGTCCCAGGCGGTGTCTTGTACTACCACCCAGCCGTATTTCTCGGCATTTTCAGCAGCCAAACGCACGGCATCATCATAGTTGCCTTCAATAATAGACGCCTCCGCACCTTCGGCCCGGATGTTTTCCAGACGGGTAAGCGAGGAGCCTTTGGGCATAAACACCACTGATTTTTGCTTGAGCCGGTTGGCAGTCCAGGCCACACCCCGGCCATGATTGCCGTCGGTGGCGGTAACAAAAGTAATTTCTCCCAACTGAGCCCGCACGGCATCAGAAGTCAGGGTGGCATAATCCAGGTCGGCGATATCCTTACCCAAACGCTGTGCCAGATACTTAGCCATCGCGAAGGAGCCTCCCAGTACTTTAAACGCATTTAGGCCGAACCGGTAAGATTCGTCTTTAACATAAACACCGGCTACCCCCAGGTATTTAGCCAAATTGCTCAGATTGCGGAGCGGAGTACGGCTGTATTCGGGAAAGCTCTGATGAAATTTTTTGACCTTCTCAATTTCCTGCTGACTTAGAAAATGGGTGGAAGCCTTGCCTCCCAGCCTGGTATTAGCTGCCCATTTAATTTTAGTTTCCATGTCTGTAAATTACACCTCTTTCACATGCTTCTGGCTAACATTAATTGCAAATTTTATGCCAATTCTTCCTGTTGTTAGCATGATTAGATTGGATTTTTTTTATCCATCATAAATTAACACAATAAATTCCCGCCGTTTAAGCCTGTTGGCACCCTGCAGGCCCTTGGAAAATATCCCATACTTTTACCGCAATGACACAGTAAATTAGCCTTTGCCATCTTCTTTTCCTGGCACAACAGCGAACAAACCATTATCAAAATGATAAAAAATATCATTTTGATAATGGTTTGTTCTGTCGTTTTCCGTCATTTTTATCATATTGATAAAAAATTCAGATTATGTTATATCTTCTAGTTTACGGTACAAAGTGGCAATACCGATACCTAACTGTTTGGCTGCCAATTGTTTGCCCTGGGTGGTTGGGCCATACACCTTAACGGCCCGCAAAATATGTTCACGCTCTATTTCCCGCAATGGGCGGATAGAAGGGCTGGTATCCACGGCCACCGGTTCGGCCAGCTCCATCACATTCTTAGGCAAGGTATCTTTTGTCAGCAGGCCTGATTCATCAGCCATGTTAATCATAAACTCTATGGTATTTTCCATTTCCCGCACATTGCCCGGCCAGGAGTACTGCATTAATATAGCCAGGGCCTCCGGGGTAATCTTCTTAATCGCTTTGTTAAACAACCCGCTATACTTTTCAATCATGCTGTTCACTATGGCAGGAATGTCCTCAAGCCGGTTCCTCAGCGGCGGCGCTTCGATCGGAATAACATTCAGGCGGTAATACAAGTCCTCGCGGAATTTATTTTCTCTGATCAAAGCCTTAAGATTTCGATTGGTGGCGGCAATTACCCGCACATCCAGTTCAATCACCTGGTTGGAACCAATCCTTACCAGCTTGCGCTCCTGCAGCACTCTGAGAAGCTTAATCTGCAAATACAGCGGCATATCGCCGACTTCATCAAGAAAAATAATCCCTTTGTTGGCCAGCTCAAATTTCCCGATTTTACCACGCGGGTCGGCGCCGGTAAAGGCGCCCTTCACATAGCCAAACAGCTCACTTTCCAAGAGTGTGTCCGGAATTGCGCCACAGTTTATAGCAATAAACGGCTTGTCATGCCGGCTGCTTTCCGCATGAATTGCCCGGGCAATCAACTCCTTGCCTGTGCCGCTCTCGCCGGTAATAAGCACAGTAGAGTTAGAGTCGGCAATTTTAAGAATTTTGTCTTTGACTTGGCAAATAGCCTCCGACGAACCGACAATATTCTGCAGACTTACATGGGGACCTACATTCGTAAGGCCATAAATGCCTGACTTAAATTTTTTCATTTCGTTGAAGATAAAAATTCTTTCAAAGGGAGCCAATGCCGGTTCCAGCAGCAGCATTTCACCCATGAGTTTAAAGGTTCTGTCGCCAACAGTAACCTTATATTCCTCAACCCCTAACAAAGAGTCGCCGGTGGCTTCAATACCGATGGCCTGCTGCATCGTATCCGGCCTGAGCAGCAGCTGTTTAACGGCAGTGCTGTTGCTGTGGGCTATCCGGCCGTGAGAATCCAACACCAGCACCCCTTTGTCCACCCCGTCAACAACCTGGCTCAAGAGCTGCATCATGGCCTGGTAACGTTCGTTTTCCCGCTGCACATACACCTTGGCACTAATGAATTCAGCAATTTGGAGCAAAAACTGGCGGTAAGTCTCAAAGTCTCCCAGCAGATTTTGTTTTTGTTCCGGGGTGGAGCAAATCAGGCCGATAACCCCGATAATTTCGCTGCCCAGTTTGATCGGGGTGCACATTTCCATTTCTTCACTGCAACAGCCATGTTTGGGGCATAACACGCAGAGCGGATGCTCTCCCGGCGTTTGAATAACCTGCGGCTCACCGGTCGCCAGCACCTGCTTGTACACCAAACCTTCTGCCGACATATCTTCGTTGATACGGTCCTGATAGATCCCGGTACCGGCAATCCGTACCAAACAGTTGTCAACAATCTCTACATCGACCTTAATAACCTGGGAAATGATCTGGGCATATTGCCGTACAGTATCCTGGATTTCCTGCAATTCCGACTGTTTCATCCGGCCAGCCTCCCTGTCCTGCGCCAAGACGCCTTAGTAATGTCTGTCGTTCTCGTAATACCTGCTTTCCTCTAAAACTACAAAAAAAGTCTCCACCTGCGGGCTGCCGGCGCGCTGTGCCTGCCGGCAAATAGCCTGCGCCACCTGATCCTGCACTGCCTGCCCCCGGTCAAACCAGTTCACCTGCACAAACGGAGTAATCGGCTGTTCCTGGCCGTCCTGGATAAAAACACTCTGTACGGCCTCGATAGTAAAATATTCACGCGGACAGCCGATAATCTGCGTCAACTCGTCAACCAGCGGCTTGCTTAGCTGTTTAATTGTTTCGATATTCATGCCTTTGATAATCAGTTGCGGCATAGTGGTTTCCTCCTTGATCGTTTTACTATTAGCTTAGTACCCGGACTTTATTTTTGTCAAGATCACAGGTTTTGGCGGGATAAAAACTTAACTGGATAATCAGCCATAAAATACTTAGATTGTTCTCAAACAGTTTCGCAGACAATAATAAAAATCCTATCAAATCCTTGCAATGAAAGGAGCATGTTATGAAGCACACCAGCCGCAGAAAAAGTGCCAAGCGTAAATACAAACGCTTACTTGCCGCGCTTACCGGCGCCGCTATTGTAAGCTCGGCTTTGCTGCCAGGCCTCCCCATAACCACGGCCTATGCTGCCGAAAACCCCCAGGTTGCCGCACCTGCCCCCACGGTTGAGGAAAGCAAAGCTCCCGCCCCTGTTAAGGAACAACCCAATAAGGAGCAGTCCAATAAGGAACAGCCGAATAAGGAACGCCCCAACAAAGAACAGCCTGATAAGCAGCAGCCAAATAAGGAACAGCCCAATAAGCAAGGCGATAAAGACCGTGACCGCCCCACCGAGCAGCACAAGGGTTCCGGCTCACCGGTGGCAGTGGTTAAAGCAGCCGCCGCAACCTATGGGTTTGATGCCCGGCGTGACAACTTTACCCTGCAGTCAAGCACTTCAACCGAAGCAGTCGTTCTCGTGCACACCACCAGCGGCAAAACCTTCAAGGTCCTGTTAAACAAAACCAGGGACCAATGGAGCATTACCAGCGTTAAAACCATAGTCAGCGGCGGTATCCATTCCAGTGATCCGGTGGAGGTGGTAAGAGACAATGCCGGCGTCTTTGGCTTTGACAAAGTCAAAGACCGTTTCAGCTTATTATCGGTAGCCGGCAACAAGGCGGTTGTCCAGGTAAAAACCAGCGGCCAAACCTTCAAAGTTGATTTGGAACGCAGCGGTGCCAGGTGGGTGATTACTACCATTCGCGGCATCGGCAACAGCCAGTATCCTGCCACCTATCGTCCGGCCAGCCTGTTCGGTTACCGGACCTCAGTCACGGCCGTGCCGGTGGTGCCGGTCGGCGAGCGGATCTTGTACCTTAACAGCAATTATACCGATTGGAGCTGGCGGGAAAGCGGCTACCCGGCCAATATGAAGCTGGGAGTTCTGCTGGCAAAGCCTGATCCGGCCAATCCGCTCGGCATCCCTGATGCAATTATCGAAAAAGCCGCCGACATTGATTTTGGCCGGCAGCTGGTGCTGTACGCCCATATCGGCTCGGTAGCCGACCAAGGCTATGGCATTGCCATCGAAAGGGTTGTGCAGACAGGCAACGACCTGACTGTCAGTGTCAGAACCAAGAGCCCGTCAGATAACCGGATGTGGTTCCCCTCTGTCACCAACGAAATGATTCCCCTTGACCGGTTATCCCTGAACTTCAACAAGCCCATCCAAATCAAATTCATCGACCAAAACGGAACTGTGCTGAACAACTATACCTTGCATACAAGGTAACAGCCCTGGTTTTCCCGGCTAACCCAACAATACCTTGCGGTCATGGCCATATTGAAACTCGAGTTTCCTAATGGCCGCCGTCATATCATCGGCATTCACAATTTGCTGCCACATGCGCTGCAGCAAATAGAGAGTCTTGTCCAGCCCGTAAATATAAAAAGGCTTTTTAAAGACAAAGCTCACCAGAAAATTCTCAAGCAACCCGGCTCCGGGCGCCGTCACAGACGGCGTCCGGGCAACAGCCAGCCTGTCCAAATAATCATAATTGCTGCGGAATAAGGTTGTCAGCGCTCTCCCGATGGTCTCATCCCGGGCTAAGCCATTTACCGCATTAACGGTATCGGCAAGAAAGTCTAACCGCTCACTGAGCGGCAACCCCCGGTATTGCAGGATATCAATAAAATGGGTTTCCAGTTCAAAGTAATAATGCAGCGGCTTCCTGGCCGGCTGCTGAACAGGGTACACCGCAACCGCATAGCTGTCATCGGCTACTGCGGTTGGCTGTTTCTCCGCTTTGACAATGCTCAGCGCCGCCTCCCGGTCAGCCAGTTTCAGAACCGCCGGGCAGCTGAAGCTGAGCGTCAGTTCAATCCCCCGCGCCGTGCTCATGGGGTAGCGGGGAAAGGTCTGGCAAACAGCGTCAAGCTGGCTGTGACCGGCCTCACGATGCAGCCGGCACCGGTTGCCGGTATCCAAAAACCAGCAACCGCCGCCGGCCTGTTTGGCGATATAGGCATATTCACCATACCCTGCCGACTCCTGCAGCCTGATAAACGCCTGATCAAATTCGGCCTGGCGCCCGGTACCAGCAAACAGCGCTTCATTTCGCCGGTAGCTGGTTTCACTCAGGGTAACCTGCCACTGATTGCGGCAGCAGGCGCCACACATTTGACAGGAAAATTGCTCTACTATATCGGTGTAAATAAACACTCTTCTCACTATCCCTGTATACAGTTTACACTATTCAAAGAAAACCTTACGGAAAAGGGCTATCACCAAAACAATCCAGCCTATGGCAGCTATGGCTAGGATGCCAATAATATAGGGCATCCGTCTGCCCCATTTTTCACTTTGCCGCCTGCTTTCCGCCAATACCGGCGCAGGCAGCAGCCTGGTCAAATACAGCAGCGCACCGGTAGCCAGGGCAGCATCATCGACAATGCCCAGCAAAGGCAAATAATCGGGCAGCAGATCGATCGGGCTAAGCAAATAGATAACCAGCGCCGCCAATATGCCTTTAAGATAATTAGGAGTCAGGGGATGCCGCCAGGCATAATATAAGATCATGCCATTATCCCGCAAAAGCTTCAGCCAGACTCCAAACTGAAACAGGCGTGCTCCCTTATTCACACTATCACCAACCTAACAGCAAAATTCCCGCAATCCACCGGCCTTGCTTAACACCAGTTCTACTGCCCTGACACCGTCTTGCCGGCCCGCTTACAGGAAATCAGCATCCCGGCGACAGCCAGGCCGGCACCGACAAACAGCGCCGCCTGATACCCGTCCATAAAAGCGGCCGCCTGCTGCGCCGGTGTTGGCTGGCTAAGCCCGCTCAGGCTGACCATACGCTGGTGCTCCAAAATAGCTACCGCCAAAGCGGTGCCACAGACCATGCCAAAATTGCGCGCCAGGGCATTGATGCCGCCGGCCACCCCCAACTGCCGGGGCTCGACAGCACTCATCACACTATTATTATTAGGAGACTGAAACAAACCGTTACCCAAACCCATAAGTGCCTGGGAAGCTAAAATCAACCACAAACCCGAACCAGCCTGCAGATTTGCCGTAATCACCAACCCCGCTGCCAGCACTCCCAGACCTGAGGTGGTTAACGCCACCGGGCCGACCTTGTCCGACAACATGCCGCTGAGCGGGGCAACCACCGCCATAACCAAAGGAAAGGCCGACATAATAAGGCCAATCTTGCCCGGCGAAAAAGCCATTATATCATGCAGAAAATACGGTACCAGCAAACTGCTGCTGAACATGGCCATGAAGGAGAGCAGTCCTGCCAAATTGCCTGTGGAAAAATCCCGGTTCTTAAATATCGATAATTCCAGCATTGGCTGCGCTACACGCTTTTCATACCGGATAAACAGCACAAACAGGACCAGGGAAAACAGGATACAGCCAAGTGTCATCAGCGAAAGCCAACCCCACTCGGTGCCATTATTCAGGGCCAGCAGCAAGCTGGCCATGCCTGCCGCAAACAGGGCGGCACCTAAATAATCGATCGTCTCCTGCCGCCGCTCCCGGTCAACAGGCAAAATCAGCCGTGCTCCGGCATAACCGAGCACACCTACGGGAATATTGACAAAGAATATAGCATGCCAGTCAAAAGCTTCCACCAGCAGGCCGCCTAAGCCCGGTCCGCACAGGCTGCCCAACGCCACGATAGTGCCAATCATTCCCAGCACCTTTCCCCGTTCGTTGGGCGGAAAAAAACTGGTGACAATGGCCATGGCATTAGCCATTAACACAGAGGCACCAATGGCCTGCAGCACGCGAAAGGCGGTCAGCATCCCAATGGAACTGGCTGTCCCGCATAATAATGAGGCTGCCGTAAAGCCGGCAAAACCATAGCCAAACAGTTTACTGCGCCCCAGTACATCACCCAGCCGTCCCATCAGCGGCAAGAGGCTGGTAATCACCAGCAAATACGCAGTTACCACCCACTGGGCTGTGGCAATATTGCTATGTAACGCGGTGGTAATGGGCGGCAAAGCCACATTAACAATCGATGCAGTCAGGGTGGACATGAACGTTCCGGTGCCAACAACACCAAAAATCAGCCATTTATAATAGCTATAACCTTGCAGCCTTTCTTGCACGCGGCTACTCCTCTCATTATCGGTATACAGACCTGTCAAATTACCCAGACAAGACAAAACCACTTGCTAAATAGTATACCATCGTCCTATACTATTTTAGCAGACCTGAAACACAATGTTAAGGTACTGAAGAAGCGAACGCGAGGTAAACAGCCATGAGCAATCATCCTGATTTTCTCCATGAACAACAGCATTTATCCGAAACCATCAAAAACATGCAGCAGATTATTAAAGATCTGGAAAACGATATGGACAACCGGGTGCACCAAATTAACAAGTCACTGTCCACCAAAGATGAAGTCAGCGCCTATGTCCACTCCCTCATGAAGAGCGACCATGCACGTAAAGCTGCCGATATCGCCCAGGCACTGGACTGTCCCTATTTTGGCCGGGTGGATTTCCGGGAAGACGGGGCCGGGACTTTTGATCAGTATTACATCGGCCGGACAAAAGTGGCTAAACTGGATATTGAAAGTGTCCGGGATATCCTGGTGTTCGACTGGCGCGATCCGGTATCCACTATTTTCTACGAAGCCCAGGACGGACGCGCCAGCTATGAAGTGCTGGGCCGCTACACCTACACCGGTGATGTCAGCCTCAAACGCCAGTATAAGATTGAAGACCGGCAGCTTATCTCCATGTCGGAGGACAACATTCTAAGCAAAATCATGTCCCGGCAGCAAGAATCGCTGATTGCCGACCCGTTTCTGCTTGAACGGCTATTGCAGGGTGCCGGCGACCGCCTGAAAGATATTGTTACCTCCATCCGGTCAGAACAAAACCAGATTATCCGCGAACCGCTAAATCAAGTCACCATCATTCAGGGGGTAGCTGGCTCAGGCAAAACCACCATCGGCCTGCACCGTTTGTCCTACCTGTTGTACAATGAAAAGCTCAACCCGGCAAAACTGGTCATTGTGGCTCCCAATAAAATCTTTTTAGACTATATTTCCGACCTGCTGCCTGAAATTGATGCCCAGGATGTCAACCAGACAACGTTTCCCGACATGGCGGCCGCCATTATGCAGCTTGCTCCGGTTATCAGCCACACAGCGCCTAACAGCAAAGAGCTTGCCGCCGCAGCCAGGTGGAAAGGCACACCGGAATTTATCAAGGTAATGAACATATTTTTGGAAAAACGGTTAGAAAAATTTTGCCTAAAACTGAAAGCGCTGAGCCTGTTTGACAATCAGCTCACCATTACCAGGGAACAGCAGCTGGAAAAAGTTCTGGAAGGCGCTTCTGTTCCCTATAACGAGCGGCTGCAATCCCTGCAAAAATATATTCGCTTCCGGCTAAAAAACTTTGTGGAAGTCTATGAAGCACGCTATAAACGGGGCGAAGCACACGCCGACGAAAAAACGGCAGCCCGTTATGCTGCCGAAAGTGAAGCATTTGATAAAAAGCATTTTACCAAATGGCCGTTTCTGGAATTATTACCGGCTTATGCCGAACTTATGCAGGACAAAGCCGCCTGGCGCAAGGTAAAACCGCCTGGCGTTAACGTCGATATACTGACAGCCCACACCCTGGCAAACCTTGAGTCCGGCCAGGTCGACCGCGACGATCTGGCACCGCTATGTTATCTCAAATACCTGCTGGACGGCTTCAACCATGTGGAACGGTTTGACCATATTGCCATTGACGAAGGCCAGGACATCAACCTGTTGGAGTACCTCATCCTCTTACGCCTTTCCCGCAATACCTCCTTTACCATCATGGGCGACATGTCCCAGGCCATCCATACCGACCGGGGACTTACCAGTTGGCAGTCACTTTTAAAAGAGGTATTTGCCGAAGCCAAATGCCGCTACTATGAAGTCAATTTCAGCTATCGTTCAGCCAAAGAAATTGTCGATTTGTTCAACAAGGTCATGCCTGCCGACCGCTCTAAGGCCATTCCGGTCTATGAGATCGGCCGGCAGCCGGTTATTGAAGAGGCCCCCACCGCCCTGACCGCCCTGCAGCGAACCATCCAGACCATTGAAGAATTTCAAAGCCTGGGCTGTAAATCTATCGGCATCCTGACCAAAGCAGAAGCCGACAGCCACAAACTCTACGAGGGGCTGCAAGCCGCCGCTGCCCAGCTTGCCAATCTCCATCTGATTACCAGCAGCGAGTTGAGCTACCATGGCGGCATCACCGTCGCCCCCATACTGCTGGCTAAGGGACTGGAGTTTGACGGTGTTATTATCTGGAATGCTTCTGACAGGAAATTCACCGCCGATTACCAGGATGCCAAGCTGCTCTATGTCGCCATGTCCCGGGCCATGTATTACCTGCATATCTTCCATCAGGGCAGGCTTACTCCCTTGCTGAAAGGCTAAATTATACCCATGACAAGATCGCGTAAGAAAATTAAAAAAACTTAACATTTTGCTTGCTCTCGGCCATTTTTTATGCTATTCTATAAAAAACTTAACATAGGAACACGTGATGATAGGGAAAGTAGCAAAACTGTCTTACCCACCAGAGAGCCGGCTAGGGTGAAAACCGGCGGAAGACAATTTTGGGAAAGCCACCCTTGAGCTGTGGGCTGAAACTTAGTAAGCTTTACCGTACCTGGCGTTAACAGGATCAAGTGAGCCGTATGGCTAATTTAGGTGGTACCGCGGGAACAATAATCTCGTCCTTTTCAAGGACGGGATTTTTTTATTTCACAAATCATAAATTAGGAGGATTTACTGTGAGAGAATTATTGGAGCTTTTAGAAAAAGACTGTGCCCAGCCGGTGGAACAATTAGCAGCCATCCTCAACCGTTCAAAAGAAGAGGTAGCTTCACAAATTAAACAGCTGGAAGAAGAAAAAATCATTGTCAAGTACCATCCCATCATCAATTGGGAAAAAGCCGGTGTCGACAAAGTAACCGCCATGATTGAGGTTAAAATCACTCCCCAGCGGGAAGTGGGCTTTAACGCCATTGCCGAGCGCATCTACCGGTTTCCCGAGGTTACCAGCCTGTATCTCATGTCCGGCGGCTATGACCTCAGTGTAATGGTAGAAGGAAAATCACTGAAAGAAGTCGCCAAGTTTGTAGCCACCAAATTATCCACCATTGACGGTGTTCTCAGCACCGCCACCCACTTTATGCTCAAACCTTACAAATATGCCGGTGTTATTATTGATGACCGTGAAGAAGACCATCGATTGGTGGTGTCACCATGAGCTGGGCTGAACGAATCTCGCCTACCGTTAAAGCCATCCCGCCCTCAGGCATCAGACGGTTCTTTGACATTGCCGCCGAAATGAAAGGCGTCGTTTCCCTGGGTGTCGGCGAGCCTGACTTTGTCACTCCCTGGCATATCAGAGAAAGCTGCGTCCACGGCCTGCACAAGGGATATACCGCTTACACCTCCAACTATGGCCTGTTGGAGCTTAGAGAAGAAATTACCCGCACTATATATGATACCTATAAGGTTAGCTATGACCCCCGCAAAGAAGCGCTGGTTACTGTCGGCGTCAGCGAAGCGCTTGATTTAGCCATTCGGGCCATCCTCAGCCCGGGGGATGAAGTCCTCATTCCTGAACCCTGCTATGTTTCCTACAAGGCTTGTGTCCTGCTGGCCGGCGGCACCCCTGTGCCTGTACCGACAAGCATGGAGCATGAATTCCGCGTTACCGTAGAGCAGCTGGAAAAGCTGGTTTCCCCCCGCACCAAAGCCCTCCTGATCGGTTATCCCAACAACCCGACAGGAGCCATTATGCCCAAACAGGAACTGAGTGCCATTGCCCAATTTGCCAAAAAGCATGACCTAATTGTCATCTCAGACGAAATCTATGCCGACCTGACCTATGAGGGCACCCATACCTGTTTTGCCGGTTTGCCTGATATGCGTGACCGCACAATTCTGTTAAACGGCTTTTCCAAAGCCTATGCCATGACCGGCTGGCGCATCGGTTATGCGCTGTCCAATCCTGATTTTATTGCCGCCATGAACAAAATCCACCAGTATACCATGCTCTGCGCCCCCATCACCGCCCAGCTTGCCGCCGTCGAAGCTCTCCGGAACGGCAAAATCAATATGGAAAAAATGGTGGCCGAGTATAACTGCCGCCGTCAACTGATGGTCGACGGTCTGCGCAGCCTGGGGTTAAGCTGCTTTGAGCCCAAAGGCGCCTTCTATATCTTTCCTTCCATCAAAGAAACCGGCTTAGGCTCACTGCAATTTGCCGAAGAGCTCCTAAAAGCGGAAAAAGTCGCCGTAGTCCCCGGTGATGCCTTTGGTGAAAGCGGTGAAGGCTTTGTCCGCTGCTCCTATGCTTCCTCCATCAGCAACCTGACCACAGCCTTGGAACGAATCGGCCGGTTTGTGAAGCAGCGGCTGTAATACTGAGACGAAGAGTACTGATTTTTAACGGAATATTGCCCGGCTTTTCTCCTGCGGAACGCTTTTCCCGGCAATGGCCGGAGGGTCACGGGAGTTACCAGGGTATGGTAAAATTATAAAGAAAACACGGCTTTGCGCCGAGCCTTTGGCGACAGCACAAGTCGATGCTGCCCTTATCCTGCTTTTAAGAAAGTTATACTTTCTGTTAGGACTAAAAAGGCGAGATTGCAGACATTAGTCTGCAATCTCGCCTTTTATTTGGTTACTCACGGCTGATATCCTGATAACACCTAAACCCGGCCAGTGCCGTCGCCTGAGTCACCGCGCGCAGCACAGCCTGTTCCACCGCTCTTGCCGCCAGTACGCCGATGGCATTCATATCGGCAGCCACCTGCCCGGTGCCGATGGCAAATATCGTATCACCGTCAAACAGGGTGTGGGCCGGACGAATGGTTCTGGCATAGCCATTGTGCGCCATTGACGCCACCTTGGTCGCTTGCGCCTTGGTCAGGACGGCATTGGTGACAACCGCACCAATGGTGGTATTGCCGGCAAAACGGCTGCCTGTTTGCTCCGCGTTGGCCAACATGCCGTCCTCGCAGCGCAAAAAGGCAAACGGTTCTTGTTGAAACGCTCCGGCCACGATACTGCCGTCAGCCGGATTAACCACATCGCCCAGACAGTTAACGGCGACAATCGCCCCCACCATCAGCTCACCGGCAGTCAGACAGGCGGCACCGATCCCGCCCTTCATCGCATGCTCCAGGCCAAACACCTTGCCAACAGTGGCTCCCGCCCCGGCTCCCACCGAGCCTTCACTCAAAGCCTGAGTGCCGGCAGCCAGACAGGCCGCATACCCCATCGCCTTGTCCGGGCGGACCAGATAGCTGCCGCAGGTTAGATCAAACAACACCGCACCGGCGACAATCGGCACTTTGGTTACACCGACATCAAAACCAATACCTTGTTCTTCCAGATACTGCATAACTCCGGCCGCCGCATCCAGGCCGAAGGCACTGCCGCCTGCCAGCAATACCGCATGCACCTTATCCACATAATTTACCGGGTTTAAGAGGTCGGTCTCACGGGTACCGGGTGCGCCGCCACGCACATCCACCCCGCCGGTTGCGCCCTCAGGGCAAAGGATGACCGTGCAGCCGGTAGGGGCTGCCAGGTCATGGGCATGCCCGATTTTGATGCCAGGAATATCGGTTAGCTTTACCATGCTGTTACCGCCTTTGCTTTGCTTTACTACCCGTCTGGGCGTATATCACATGTTCCAGTAAAAGAGCCGCCGTAATGCCGACAACAAAGCCGTTGGTGACCAGCGGCCTGACAACTGCGGGAATAGCGGTGGTCACCTGGGCGGGCAAAAAAGCCGCCAGGGTGCCAAGCATCAGCGACAAGCCTACAATCATACCGGTCTCAAACCCTGACGTCTCCAAATCTTTGCCCAATACCAGCATCCCTGCCGCAACCTGCGAACACATAATGAAACATAAGAGACTGCCGATTACAACCGGCGGCACATAAGAGAAAACACTGATAATGGCCGGTATAAAAGCGACAATAATGAGCGCGCCCGCAGCCACCGCCAGAGGGAAACGGGAAGCGCAGCCGGTAGCAAGCATAATGCCGCTGCTGAGCGAATAGTTAACCGGACCAATAACTCCCAGTAAGCCGGCAAGCGCATTTCCCAGCCCGGTCACAAACAAGCCGTCATTACTGCGTTTGGCAGCATCAGTAACCCCCAGTAAGCCGGCAATACTTTGAATTGAGCCCAGGTCATTGGCTGTCAGTGCCAAAAAACAAAAGAGAAAAGAGATAAAAACCACAGAGTCAAATTGAAAACCGGCAACAGCCAACTGCCAGCCACCGGCCGCTGCCGGCGTCGGCGCTGTCTGCGGCCAGGCACCGGCAACCAGGGTGTAATACGCCAGGCTGCCAACCAGCAGCGCCCAGGCTACCAAAGTCGATTTTAAGATATCAGGCAATAGTCGCTGACCTAACAACAGCAGCAGAATCATAATCATGGCAAAGGCCAGCTGGGTAAATGGGTTATCCGACCCTGCCGTAATTAGATTAAGAATTGTCGGCAGCAGGGTAAAAGCAATCAGCAGCAACACAATCCCGACAATCCGCACCGTAAACAACCGGCTTAGGCGATGCAGCAGCTTAAACCAGCTCAAGCCGGCCAATACCAAGCCACATAACGCCATAGAGAAATAAGCCGCTCCACCGGTGGTGGCCTGGGTTGCCACAATGCCGCTCAACAGCACGGCAGCCGGACCCACAATCAGCGGCAGCCGGTGTCCTCGCAGCACTTGCACCAGCATAATCAGGCCTGTGAGAAAAAATAGTTTTTGCAGATACCGTAGCTGCCCGGCAGCGGAATCACCGTCAGCAATGCCGCCTGCAATGGCCCCAAGGATAATAATGCAGGGAACCGTGACCAAAAACCACTGCAAGCCATACACAGCCGTTTCGGCAGGTGGCAGATGGTCATCCAGCAGATACTTAAATTTTACAGTTTCCAAGGTTATCCTCCCCGTCTATGTTTCCCGGTTTGTTTGTTATTATCTTCTCCATTTGTTAACATTTCCCTGCTCTGCCTGCTTTCACCGTTTGCATAGCGGCCGCCTGTGCCGGGCTTTGTATTGAAAGAAAAGAATCCGGAACCTTAAGCGCAAGGTTCCGGATGCCGGCTCTCAATCCATTTATCTCAGCATTGCCGTTGTTGCGGCAATCTCCTGGCATTTGGCAGTTACCTGCTGCACAGTTGCTGAGATATTGGTAATTTCATTATTGACGGTTTCCATCTTCTGTTCCAAATCATCGGAAATACTGATGATTTTAGCCACCTGCTGCCTGATATCGCCTTCACTGCTTTTAGTCGAGGTAACCACCGTTTTGGTTCTGTCCGCCAGTACGCCAACCTCGTTAGCCACAACGGCAAAGCCTTTGCCCTGCTCACCAGCCCGCGCCGCTTCAATTCTGGCATTCAGCGACAAAAGATTAGTCTGACCGGCGATACCCACAATTTCGTCTGATGCTTGAGTGAATTCAGTCAGTTTGGTTTCCACTTCATAGACACTGTCTCTCAGCTCGGTGGCTGTTTTGAAGATATAATGCACTTCCCCGCTGATGTTCTCAATACTCTTGGCATTTTCACTGCTGCCCAGCGAAACTTCATTGATGGCGTCAAGGATATCCTTTACCCGCTCACGGAGTTCCTGACCGGAACGTTCACGCTCTTCCGCCAGGGTCTTGGTCTTAACCAGCATGTCCTGAACTTCCTCGGTGCTCTTCGCCAGCAGTTTTTTCTCGATTTCCACTTCTTTGCGGTTAAAGTCAATACAGTTTTCCACATGATTGATGCCTTGCTCCACAGCGGCGGCAAAATCACGGCAATTGCCAAAGCCGCAGGCATAGCAGTTGACACTGCGTGAGGCCTCGTCCGGTTTATGCAGTTTGGCAAAAACAGGCTCCAGCGCCTGCGCATTTGCCGCAGCCGTGGCAACCGACTTATTCTCATACCGGCGGACAAAATCCGTTAGCCGCAGCTCTTTGTCAAACTGCTCAAATAAAGCGTAGGCTTTCTTAAACAGCTTATGTTTGCTCTGCTCTTTTATCTTGGCTTGTTTAAGCTCATTCATTTTATAGTCGATATCATCAATAGCAATAGCCTTATTGGTGCCTGTGCCAATATTACAGCCGCACAGGCAGTTAAGCACATCGACAAGCAGCGGGACAGGCTTACCCTGCCGGTTGCGCCGGGCATATTCATCCAAATAATGATACACATGCCCCGGCCCTTCAATTTGCCGTATCCAGGCATCCTTGACATGGAATTCAACATTTTCCCTGAGACCGCCCGGCCGGCTGAAGGTCAAGCCCAAACCACAGCCTGCGTCTTCAAAGTCGGCTTCCTGATAATTAGCCAGGTTAATTCCGTTTTTCTCCAGATACTGCTCCAGTTTGGCATAAGTTACATTATAATGCACTAAGCCGTTGGTGTTTTTTTCATGAATCTCATCAATTTTACCGATACAGGGTGATAAAAATGCCAGCTTGTCTTGGACATTCTTATATTGTTTCAAGTAAACAGCCGTACACATCATGGGACTGTGAATGGGCGCCAGACTGTTTATAAGTTCAGGCCGGAATTTCTGGACATAGTTGACAATTGCCGGACAGGGCTGGGCAATCACCGAACGCAGCTGTTGTTCTCTGATGGCTTTCAGATAGGCCCAGGTGGTAATGTCGGCGCCAAAGGATACATCATAAATCACCTTGACCCCCAAGGATTTAAGATACCCAAACAAGCGTTTATAATTGCCAAAATTAAAACGCACAGCCGGTGCGGCAATGACCGAGATGCTTGTCCCTTGCTTGAGCTCGGCAAAAAAGCGCTCCGTATCGTCGGTAAAATCCCTGGCCTTATGATCACACACATCCAGGCATTCCCCACAGTGAATACAGCGTTCCTGATCCACCCTGACCTTGTTTTCCCCATTAAGTTCATAAGCGATATTGGCTTTTGTCGGACATTTGGCTATACACTTGTTGCAGCCGGCACACAGTTCTTCCCTGGTTAATAAAATGTCTTTACTCAAAACAATCACCTGCGAGTACGTTATTTTTATCACTATTGCACTGTTATTATATTACAGCAAGATTCGTAAGTCAAAGTATACATTTCTGCAAATTGCGACAATTCTTATTTTTTAGTTACCTCAAGATTGACTGATATACAATTTCTATATTTCGCCAATTTTCTCAAGGATTCTGACGAATGACCGCGAATAGAAGCATATTGAGGTGTTATGAATGACAGATATAGTAATTGCACTCCTGCAATTATTAGAGAATATCGGCGCTATGGCGGCCATCCTTTTGCTGTTTTTACATTGGTTTCCTCTGGCAATTTACCGTACAACCACCAGAATCAATTTTCCCGGGCTGCTCCTTTTTTCGCTGCTGGCCCTTATTGCCGCCATCCCTCTATTGGCGAAAGAAAGCTTTGGCGCAAACCTCAGCATGGTTGCTGTCTTGCTGACAGCTGTGCATGTCGGGCTAATTGAAGCCGCGCTGGTCGGCCTAACCACCACTGCCATTTTCCTGGCCATTGGCAGTGTCGACTGGGTTCCCTGGGCAATGGGCTCGCCCTTTTGCGGACTCATTACAGCCTGTATGCTCAAACGCTTCGGCAACCGGCTTACCTGCCGGAAGCTGGGACAGGCAGCCCTGTTTGCCTGCCTGTGTTCACTGGCCTATGTATATCTTTCTTTTCCGGCAATAAACGGCGGCACAGTCCTGAATTCCTGGGGCTATATTTTTCTGTTCATAATTATCGGCCATATCGCCGGCACAATACTATTGCACCGGCTGATTATCTATCTGCAAAGCCATCAAAGCTTTACTGAATTGCTGGCCGAAGCCGAAGTCAAATACCGCAGTTTAGTGGAAAGCTCACTGACAGGTATTTATGTTATTCAAGGCAGCAAACTGGTATATGTCAGCCAGGGCTTTACTGCTATCACCGGGTACTCCCGCGCGCAGCTGCTGGCCATCACCAACGTATATGACTATATCCACCCGGATGACAGGGCGTCAGTGCATAAAATTATCCACCAAAAACTAACCAATCAGACGGCGCCTGTCACCTATGAGCTCAGATTATTGTCACAGGCAGGCGGCCTCCGCTATGTAAAGGTCCAGAGCAGTTACTTTGAAATCGGCGGCAAGCCGGCCATCATTGGCACAATGACCGACATCAACGAATGCAAGCAGGCTCAGCAGGCATTGTGTGAAAGCCAGGAGTTATTCCGCTACCTGGCCAACCATATCCCCTTCATGGTGTGGATGGAGGACCGGGAAAGCCGCTGCGTGTTTGTCAATAAACAGTGGCAGGAATATACCGGCCTGACCTGGGAAGAAGGCAGCGATATCTCCTGGGACTGCCGCCTTCATCCCCAGGAGAAGCACCCCGACAAACCGCTTAACCGGGAAAAATTTGACTATGAATGCCGGATGCTGCGCCATGACGGCGAATACCGCTGGGTTCAGCTTATCGGTATCCCCCGGCAGACCCCGGATGGCTCCTTTGCCGGGTATATTGGCTGCTGCCTGGATATTCACGACAGCAAGGAAGCCGATAAGGCATTGCAGCGCTCCTACCGGCGGCTGGAAAAAAACATCGAAGAGCAAACCCGCCAGTTGGCTAATGCAAATGCTACACTGGCTCAGGAAATATTTACGAGAAGAGCTGTGGAAAAGCGTTACCGTCAATTGTTTGACAGTGTGCAGGATTCCATTTTTGTTTGGAAAATCACTCCCCAGGGCCTGCCCGGACGAATTATCGAAGTAAATGATATTGCCTGCCGCCGGCTGGGCTATAGCCGCGATGAACTCTTATCCTTGTCGATGCTGGATACCATGTCAGGCCAGGGAAAGGCTGCTGCCACCTCACACATGGAGAAATTACTGACCTCACGGCAGGCTATTTTTGAATTTGATCATTTAACCAAGGACCAAAGACCCATCCCCTCGGAGGTGAATGCGCACATATTTGCCCTTAACGAGGAGCTTGTCGGGCTCTGCATTTCCCGCGACATCTCTGACCGGAAAGAGGCTGAGGCTGAACTCTCGGCTGCCAGAAACAGAATCAGCCGGACCGAAAAACTGGCCTTTTTAGGCAATATGGCGGCAGGCATTGCCCATGAAATTAATCAGCCGCTCAATTCCATCAAAGTAACTGCCGACAGTATCTTAATGTGGTACAAGGAAGGGCAGACCTACCAGGTGGAAGAGTTCCTGGAAGATGTGCAGACCATCTCCGAACAGTCGGCCAGAATCGCCAATATCATCAATTATATCCGCGACCTCATCCGCACCAGCCAGCAAAGCACCAATCAAAGTTTCAGCCTCACCGGCGCCATCACCAATGCAGTCAAAATGACCTTTTCCCAAGCAGGCGCGGCCGATATATCCCTGACGCTGAAGCTTGCCGAAGATCCGCTGGAAATGTACGGCTCACTGGCACATATGGAGCATGTTTTTCTCAATCTGATAAGTAATGCCATCGACGCCCTGACCGGTTTAGAGCAACCGGTAAAAGAGATTGAAATCGAAACACTGCTGCACGATAAAATCATTGTGCAGATTTCCGATAATGGCACAGGCATTACTGAAGAACTGCGCAAAAGAATATTCACCCCGTTTTTTTCAACCAAAAACAATGGAATGGGGCTGGGACTGGCTATTGTCAAATCGGTGGTTACCTCTCACGGCGGCCAGATAACCATTATGAATAATGAGCGCGGCGGGGCCACCTTCCGGCTGGCCTTTCCCCTGATTGAAGCATCGGATAACCTAAAAGAGGAGGATGCCTGTTGAATATCCTGTTAGTAGACGACGATACCGGCAGCCGTACGTCGGTCGGCAAATTCCTGCGCCGGCATGGACATGAAATAACCGAGTGCAGCAATGGGGAGGAAGCGCTGGCTGCCTTTTTAGCCGGAAGCTTCCCTATGATTTTAACAGATATCAGAATGCCTGCCATGTCCGGCATCGATTTGCTTAAACATATTAAAGATATGCCCTGCGGCACCTATACCGACATTGTATTGTTTACCGGCCATGGTTCTATGGAGTCTGCCATTGAAGCCCTGCGCATGGGCGCCTTCGACTACCTGCTGAAGCCTATCAATATTCAGGAGCTATCCATTATTATCGAAAAGGTAGCCGAACATCAGGGCTTATTGCGCGAAAACCGGCGCCTCACCGACCACTTCGATCAGGAGGTGCAAGCCGCCACCCTGGAAACCACCAAAGAGAATTCCCGGTTGCGCATGCTGGCAGCCAAAGCTGAAGGAATTGGCGAAATTGGCCTCTTTGGTACCGTTATGCAGAATATCTACGCCCAGGCCCTCATGTATCACCGCGACCGGTCTATCCCGGTTTTAATCCAGGGCGAGACAGGTACAGGCAAAGAAATGATTGCCAAACTCATCCACTATGCTGAGTTCGAGGAGGCTGCCGCCCCCTTTGTGGACATTAATTGCGCGGCTTTGACCCCAAGTTTGTTTGAGAGTGAACTATTTGGTTATGAGGCAGGTTCTTTTACCGGCAGCCTTACCAAGGGCCAGAAGGGCAAGCTGGATTTAGCGGCAGGCGGTACGTTATTTCTGGATGAAATTGGTGAAATGCCGCTGGAAATGCAGGCCAAACTCCTGCGGGTACTGCAGGAAAAAGAGTACTACCGCGTGGGCGGCTTGAAAAAAATCAAATCCGATGTGCGCATCGTATGCGCTACTAACCGCAACCTGTCCCAGGCTGTCGCAGCAGGCACCTTTCGCCGCGACCTGTACTACCGCCTGAATGTAGGGCAAATCTTTATCCCCCCTCTCAGAGAACAAAGCAATAGCATTGTGCCGCTTGCCGAAATGTTTCTCCATCGTTTTGCCAAGCAAAAGGGTAAGTGCTTCCGCTCTGTGAGCAGCGAAGCCGTCCAGATTTTGCTTCACCATTCCTGGCCGGGAAATATCCGTGAACTGCAGAATGTCGTCGAATGGTCGGTCTTTATGTTTGATGATACAGAACTCAGGGCCAAACATCTAAAGATAACAGCCAGCAACGAACCGCTTCGTTCCGGCCCCCAGACCAATACCCTTATACCGGATGCCCCGGTCTCCCTCCCATCCAGGCCGTTTAAACTGGATGATTATGTGGACCAGATCATTGTCGCGGCTCTCGAAATGCACAATGGCAACAAATCGGCTGCCGCCTCCTATCTGGGTCTGTCCCGCCGGTCGCTCTCCTACCGGCTGGAAAAATTAATGCAAGATAATTAAACGAGTCCTATTCCGCGCCGGAATAGGACTCGTTTAATATTTTTATCCTAACAGAAAGTATAACTTTCTTAAAGCCGTGTTTTCTTTATTTACCGGAGATTAACCGGACAGCTTATCTGCAATCTTAGCTTTGACTGTTGCTAAGCCCACTCTGGCCACCACTTTGCTGAGCCGCTCACCTTTGTCTGCCAGTTCCTGATAAGCGGCCAAAATGGCTTCCAGGTACGGTATGACTTCTTCTTCTGCCACAAAAGTGGCGATACATTCGCCTGTATTGGTGTAGCGGCCGCCTTTACCGCCGATATATATATGGTAGCCAACTTGTGTATAGGCCAACGCCTGCTTCGGGCAGGTGGCAACACAAACACCGCAGCTCAGGCAGGTATCCAAATCAATGGCTAAACCATCGTCATCAAGGGTCATGGCTGCCGCCGGACAGCGCTTTACGCAAGCGCCGCATTTTACACACAGTTCCTGATCAATTACCGGCTCAGCCGCGCCTCTAAAGCCGATGTCATGTGCTTGCGGCTTGGTACAGGCATTGGCACAGCCACTGACGGCAAGTTTAGTTTTAGCCGGCAGGTCTTTGCCAACATATTGCCGGTCTAATTGGTCGGAGAGCGCCCGCGTATTCACTAAGCCATAGGGACAAGTAGCGGTGCCGGGGCAAGCCACCACCGGCCGCACGCGCAGCCCGCAAACCGCGGGAAGCAGCCCGGCGTCCAGGATAGCCTGGCGCGCCTCTTCAAACCTTTCTTCTTTTACACCGGGAATCTCAATTCCCTGCCTGATGGTCACATGGGCTTCGCCTGTGCCAAATCGCTCAGCCAGTTCAGCCATCTTGCGCAAATCTGCTGCCGTGAGATTACCGCTTCGATTGCGCAGCCGCATAAGCAGCAAGCCTTGCTGACGCTGAGGAATAAATCCGTAACGTTTATAATCCGGTTTTGTTGCCATTGTCTAAACCTCTCTCCCAAGAAATATTACGCCATAACGGTGCTATCGCACCGGTGGCGGCTTCCAACTATACCCGCTGTCCGGGCCTATTTGGGCAAATAGCCTTTGGCGACAGAATCCTCAATGATTTGCTCGACAAGCAAGCCTAATTCTGCCGCAATTTCCCTGGTTTGCCGGTTGCGTTCCCTGACTTGGTCGGCGTTGATGCCATTTTCCAGCCAGGATTTTCCGCCTGTATGATAGTGCAGCAATAACGGCTGCAATCTGTCCAGAGCGTCGGCCATACGTGCCTCCGGACTTTGCTTTTGTTCAAACTCATCCCATAAGGCCCGCAATTCCTGGCTCTGGCCGGCAGGCAAAAGCCCAAACAGCCTGTCGGCTGCCGCTTGTTCCCTGGCGGCTTTATCCAGCCCGGCCTGTTGATCATAGCAATAGGTATCGCCGGCATCAATTTCCACAATATCATGAATAAGTACCATTTTGATAATCTTCAGCACATCAATCCGGCAGGAGGTAACATGCTCTGCCAGCAGCATGGCCATCATGGCCAAATGCCACGAATGTTCGGCATCGGTTTCGGGTCGTTCACTGCCAATGACCAGGTTTTTGCGGTAAATGTTTTTTAGTTTATCTACCTCGACGATAAACTTAATTTGCTGTTCCAGCCGTTCACTAAGCCTGACAGCTACCAATTGTTTCCGCATTATGATATACTGTAATCCGTCCCGTTCATATGCTTCAGCAGTTTTTTCCAACCCAAATTTTTGGTAAAACGCCGTCTTATCCAGCCTGGCGTTGCACCATATAGCCGTGGCACCGCCGGCCTCGGCCGCGCAAATAACATGCTGCAGCAAAGTTGTGCCATACCCTTGCCCCTGATATGCCTGGTCTGTGGCAAATTTGCGGAATTGAATCTCACCCTGCTTCGCAAAGGTTGAAACCACCGCTATCAGGCGGCCGCCGTCATACAAACCATAGTGTGTTCCCGCATTGTCGTCCGGTAATTGTACACAGGAAATATCTTTATCAGGCCACAAAACTTTTTGCCGCAACTCCCACGTCTGCTTGGCGGTAACAATTTTTATTTCCATAATAAATGCTGCACCTCATTCCCTATACCCTATTTTAGCACTGCGGCCGGGTGTATACAACCGGTTGCAAACTGTCGATACTAAAGAAAAAATGGCTTGTACCAAGCCGCTGGTGAAGGTACAGGCCGCAGTGAAAATAAAGGAGGCTATACATATTGGAAAAATTTAAAGAGTTAGGTATTAGTGATACAATCATTCGCGCTCTTAGTGATATGGGCTTCGAAGAGCCGACCCCCATACAGGCCCAGGCCATTCCCACATTATTATCCGGCAAGGATTTAGTCGGACAAGCCCAAACCGGTACAGGCAAAACGGCTGCCTTTGGTATCCCGTTACTGGAAAATATTAAAACCGCTTCCGGCGCCATCTATGGAATTATCCTGGCGCCTACCCGTGAACTGGCCATTCAGGTAGCTGAAGAAATGAACAAGCTGGGCCAGTTCTCCAACATTAACACCCTGCCCATCTATGGCGGCCAGGATATTCAACGCCAAATTAAAGCCCTGCAGCGCAAGCCGCAAATTATTGTAGCAACCCCCGGCCGGTTGATGGACCACATGGAGCGCCGCACCATTAAGCTGACCGATGTGAGAATGGTGGTGCTGGACGAAGCCGATGAAATGCTCAACATGGGCTTTATTGAGGACATTGAGAAAATCTTAAGCGCCACCCCGGATTCCCGTCAGACTCTGCTCTTTTCCGCAACTATGCCCAGACAAATACAAAATCTGGCGCAAAAATTCCTGAAAGAGCCTGCTCTCATCAGCGTTAAAGCCAAAGAAGTCACTGTGCCGCTCATCGAGCAGTATTATATGGAGTTGCAGGACAGGCAGAAGTTTGATGTGCTTTGCCGGCTCCTGGATATCCAGTCCCCTGAACTTGCCATTGTTTTCGGCCGCACCAAACGCCGGGTGGACGAACTGTTTGAAGCTTTAAAGAAACGCGGCTATTCTGCCGAAGGCATTCATGGTGATCTGACTCAGCCTAAGCGGGATGCCGTCATCAGACAGTTCCGCGAAGGCACGATTGATATCCTGGTAGCTACCGACGTAGCTGCCAGGGGCCTTGATGTCAGCGGTGTTACCCATGTATATAATTTCGATATCCCGCAAGACCCGGAAAGCTATGTCCACCGGGTAGGCCGTACAGGCCGGGCAGGTCAAACCGGCTCAGCCATGACTTTTGTCATCCCCCGGGAGCTTGAGCACCTGCGTTCTATTGAACGGCTCACCAAGCGCAAGATTGTACGGATGCCTGTACCTACCCTGAGTGAAGCCATTGAGGGTCAGCAGCGGCTGGCTGTGGAAAAACTGCTTAATCAAATTGAAGAAGGAAACCTCGAGTCGTACCGCGGCCGGGCTGAAGACCTGCTGGCCGAAACAGATTCGGTGTCCCTGATATCGGCAGCACTCAAATTGCTCACCAAAGAACCTGACACCACGCCTATCAAAATTACGGAAGAAGCGCCCCTGCGCTCCCGTTCTTTTGGCGGCAGAAGAAAACCGCCGGAAAATAGAAAAGGCGCGCCTAGCGGCAAGCCCCGCTATAAATCGGGCGGCTTTAAAAAATAGGCAAGTACCGTTCAGTATGTGACGGTTCCATAGTTTAAGTACAATGCCTCGTATCTTTTGGCTATATTATTATCGCCAATGGATGCGAGGCATTCTTCTTCCATTATTAACTACCGTTCTTTATTCAGTAAACATGCGCACAAGGGGACGATTCAAGAACCATCCCCTTGTGTTCCAAGCAAACTGAACATCCCTGCTTTTCCGCCTGTGCCTAACTTCGATGACGTACTTCTATAATACATATTTCTTTTGCAAGTTCATTTAATTTTTCGGATATATTGACAATATGATTTTTATCTAAATTTGCATCCCACTCATCTAATAACAGTAGTTGAAGCTTTTCCCTTTTTTTTATCTCCTCTAATGAGGCTATGATCTTTTCACCAGTGGATAAGCTTTTATTGGAACTGAACTCAAAAAACATATCAGAATGAGGTGGTAAAAGGAAAGCTTTTTCGCCTAACTGTTCCTTAATTAGGGCAAGAAGCGACGATTTTCCTGTACCATTGTCTCCTCGTAACGTAATTCTTCCCGGACTATAGTCTTGAGTGATATCTTGTATGGAATTAATAGAATCAATATGAATAACCGTATTGTCTTTTTCAGCCTTAATACGATTCCATGAAATAGTGCCGGCATTTATAGGTTCTGTGATAATCAAGGCTGATTGCAATCCCTCAAGACGCGTTTTTAAAGTATTCCAACGCGATGCATAAGCTACAATTGCAGTCACATGAAAAATTGTTATAATTTGTCGTGGAAATGTAGCAATAAGCATACCTAGAAATACTTCATTACCTATATTCTGATATATTAACCACACCCAGGTACCAATTACCGGAAATAAGACCAGAAACATTGAAATTATGGTTGTCAGTTCACTAAAAAACACAGATTTCAAAGCTGAATGATTCGCGTTTCTATGTTTATCACTGAAATAATTTTTCCATAAATGGATATTTAATTGATTGCCAATTAAAATTGAGTCCCAGGCTGGTAATAATGATTGCATCATAGCTGTTCGGTCTGCTTGAGCATGTCTGGCAGATGAAGTTACCAACGGTTTTAGAATTTTAACAGAAATAGTAATTAAAGGAATGGTTACGGCATAGGCAAGTATCAACCTTTTATCAATAATAAAACCAAGAATTCCTATGTTAAATACAATATTAAAAAACGTAGTGAATACATTTATAATAAACCCAACAAATTCATTGATTACCAACCATGCCTCATTATTTAAATATGGTTGTCGTTCCTGTTTGAACTCGATATTAGTTCTTAATCCGGCTCTTCCCCTAAAAGAAACTGTAAAAATATCAACATACTTTTTAAAAGAACTAAAAATAGCTTTGCTCTGAAAGTAGACCGTTCCGGGACCTGGAATATAGATTAAACACAGCGATAATATAAATAGGACTAGCCATAATGAAATATCTTGTTTTAATATGACTGCCTGACTCAATTTGGCTATCCATAAGGTTGAAGATGCGAATATTGATTGTAGAATAAGAATGCATAGTATCATTAAATAAAAACTCTTATTAAGAAAAATAAACATAATAAATCTTTTCATTTTAAACTTGTGCTCCTAACTAAATCATTAAAAGAATCTTTCCTTTAACAATTCTGCGCGAATTAGGATATTCACCGATTCCGTCTAATTCAATATTTATTTGACTAATTGTATAATGGCGGTTTTTGCCATATCAGATTATTGGTTAATATTTTGGTATTCTGTTATAATTTCCTTCCTGAAAATTCATTTTTTGTCTTTAATTCCAAATATTTCTGTTTATTGCCGGTTTGTTTAAAATTCCGATCAGTTTAAGACGCACAAGGGAACGGTTCTCTTGTGCTTTATGCCTGGCAGACAATAGCAAAACTAATACCTGTAAGCCTTGAAATTTTCTTACTAAAATGAAAGATGCGTAATCTTCTTAAAGATAATAGCTTACATTACTGCCCTAACCCAAAGGCGGGATTGCAACCCTAACGTTGCAATCCCGCCTTTTTTTGCCCATAAAATTACCGTTTTGCGATACATTTGAATTCTAAGTTTACTATGAAACCTTAAACTTACTGACAGTTGCCTTAAGGCTTTGGGCAATGGCAGCCAGACTCTGACTTGCCATGGACATTTCCGCCATAGATGCCGATTGCTCCTCAATTGCCGCGGAAATTGTCTGTGCTTCCCCGGCAGCCGCTTTACTAAGACTGTCTATCTCCTGCACAGACGATACAATGTGCCTGCTGTCATTGACCATCAGCTGAATTGCAGCCGATATTTCCTTTACCTGGGCGGATACCTGGGTTACTAAAGCGGCAATATCCCCAAAGGTACTCCCGGCAGTCTGTACAACCGCGGTTCCAATCTTGGCCTCCTGAGTACCTTCAACCATGGCAACAACAGCTTGATTGGTATCTCCTTGAATTTCACTGATTAGTTCAGCTATCTTTTTCGCCGCATCCTGTGACTGTTCCGCCAGTTTGCGAACTTCTTCGGCAACTACGGCAAAGCCGCGGCCTTGCTCGCCGGCTCTGGCAGCCTCAATGGCGGCATTTAGCGCCAGTAAATTTGTCTGACCGGCTATCCCTGATATGGTATCAACGATCTGCCCGATTTCCTTTGAACGCTCACCAAGTTTAGTAACTACGCCGGCAGAGTTGTTAACCGTCTGTTCCAGCAGGATCATTTGACTGACAGCCTGCTCAATCGAATCGGCTCCGGCTTTGGCTTTGCCGGCAGCCTGGGCGGAGGTTGCCGCTACCTGGTCGGTGCTGCTGGCTATGTTGCGGATTTCAAGCGACAGCTGCTCCACCACCATAGCGGTACTATCGACAGCCTTAACCTGGTTTTCCGCAGCACCTGCTACCTCGGTTATAGATACTGCCACCTGATTAGCGGCTTGGGCAGACTGACTTACACTGGTAGAAAGGTCTTCACTGGAAGCCGCCAATTTGCCGGCCACCTCATGCATACTTTCAATCATGTGACAAATGGAATCCAGCATTTTATTCATTTCCTGAGCGATTGCCCCCAGTTCGTCGGCAGACCGGACACGCAACCGGGAAGTAAAGTCGCCGGTACCAATGATCTTAACTACTTCTGATAAATAGGGAATCTCTCTCAACATGTACCGCAATACAAAATACATCAAGCTTACTAAGATAATAATGGTAATGCCGAAGTAGAAAGTCATTTGCGTAAAAAATGCATTAAACTGCTGATATATTTCTTTTTTGGCTGTTACTGTAGCTATCGACCATTTGGCAACCGGCACAGGAGCATAGCCAATACATTGCTCTTCATTATCAATAACTGCCGACTGCAATCCTTTTTCACCGGCAATCATTTTTTTACCGATTACACCCAAGGCACCTTCCATCGCGGCAAGGTTTTCCTTAATCACATATTTTTCATTCGGATGATAAATAATCGTCCCATCAGGGGCTGCCAAAATGGCATACCCGGATTCCCCGATCTTATAGGATTGCATGATTCCCGGCAAAGCATCCAGGAATAAGTCAATTGCCACAATACCGGAAACATTAGGACCATCCTTTACCGGGATCATTACACTCAGAATTACCTTGCCAAATATCTGGTCCATATATGGGTCGGTATAATAAATTCCGCCTGCGGCAACAGCCGGTTTGTACCAGGGCCTCTCATGCAAATTAAAATCCGGTTTTGATAAAACATTGCCTGTGCCAACTAAAAAATTTCCCTTTTCGCTGGCTACCCAGACCATTGCGACATCTTTATCGGTCTGTTTTATGGCTTCCAGGGATTTCAGCACATCACTGTAATACGGATTGCTTACTGCCTCCTCCCGTGAATTGGCAGTTTTAAGATAATTGACAATAGCTTGGTTGGTAGTAATTCCTTTAACAAGCAAACCTTTCTCACTGAAAAACCCATTAACCAGATTAGCAACCGCTAAGCTTTGGGAAACCATGTTATCTTCAATAGTCTTACTGAAAGCTTGTTCCGTGTGTGACTTAACCAGCATGCCGGCAAATAAAAGAAAACCAGTCATGACTAAGAATAATATTAGGGCCGATTTCTTGGCAATTGTCCCCAGCATTTCCTGTTTCCACGTTCCCGTAACTTTACTACCAGACTTCATCCTGTCACTCTCCAATCCAATGCAATTAAAGTAGACTTAACTAGCAAAACTTCCTGTACATCTTGCACAGCTGCCCGGACTATTATGCCTTATAAATAAACGGCCACATGCCTGAGAATATTTCACAGGCATGCAGCCATTTATCATTAAAAATATTTGCCTGTGAGTGACAGCATGCTAATAGCATTGCTGCATTTTCTCACCCTCATGATTTTTTCATGCGTTTAAGGAGCGGCCCCGACATCCCCAGGAACAAAACCAATATTCCTGCCAGAGAAACCAGGCTGCTCGCCTGATGACCGCCAAAATACAATAACGGAAAGGCAACAAGAATTAATATCGGCAGGAATGACGCCAACTGTTGCATATACTCACCACCCAAATTGATATGATGCGAAGACAACCAGGCCAAATACCGCACAAAGCAGCAGGGCTCCCACTAAAACCTTACTGATAACTTCGCCTTCCCGGCCCAGAATCCCGGCTGCGGTTGTCCCCAGCAGAATCTTGCTGGGAGCAATAATGCTGCCAATAGAGCCGCCCACCGTCTGGGCCGCCAACAGCGGTGCCTTGTCGATCTGCAGCATCAGCGCCACCTGCTGTTGAAAACCGCCAAATAATATGTTGGAAGACAAATTACTGCTGGTCATAAAGGTGCCCAAAAGCCCGATAAAGGGAGAAAGTATCGGATAAATTCCACCGGTTACCGAGGCAACCCCCTGAGCCAGCACCGTAGTCTGGCCTGTCTCATCCATTACCTTTGACATGGCAATCAAACCAATAACGGCAATGGCGGAAGGTATGGTTTTCTTCAGCGAATTTTGGATAATGCGCTGCATGCCGCCTGTCTGGATATACCCCCACTGCAGATAGCACAGATAACCAATGATGGCCGCCAATAGCAAAAATGCTCCGGAGTGAATAAGCGGCGCCAGGGGGGCATAGGCCGAATAACTATGGGTCTCAAAGCCCAGCGAGGTTGTTTTGCCGGCAAAAGATAATGCCAGTGTCCACTGCCCGAGATAATTCTTGATACTGTCATTTAAGAGGACGACCACCGCAATAACAATCAAAAAGAAATAAGGAAGAAAGGCCTGCTGGATATTCATTTTATTGCCGGTAACAAGCTCTTCCTGCTTTTCCTCGGCCGGGTCATGCAGTTCTGCCGGCTGACGGTAATAGTCCAGTCTGCCGATAGCAAAGATTAGGCCTAATGATAAAGATACAACCACGAAGTTGCATAACATCGGATTGAGCAAAGCCAGGCCCATCTGTCCTGCCCCCTGCAGCACAGCCAGCAGGATTACGGTAACGGCATTGCGTTTCATACCGCTGTAACCACCGGCCAAAGCGGCAATTAAAAGCCCGGCAATCAGGTTAACAACACCCAGCATACCGGTGGACCATAAAATGGCCTGCTTGAACACCGCCGGATCACTCATATCCGCCTGACTGACCAGGCCATCCCAGGCGATGCCAAGCGTTCCGAAGGTATTGCCCCACGCCTGACCTAAGAGAGTGATCAGCACCGCGGTTAACGGCCTGACACCCATGCTGATCAGGAGCGGCGCTCCCACAACTACCGGTACGCCGAAACCGGTAATCCCTTGCAAAAAGCCGACAAAAATCCAGCCGACAGCCAGTACCTGCAGTACCTTATCTGGCGTAAACTGCTGCATCCCGGCCCGGATTACTGCAAAAGCGCCTGATTCCCGTGATACTTCATAAATAATTAAAGCGGGAAAGACCACTAAAATAATGGATAGGGAATACCACATTCCCTTGGCAACAGCCAAAGCAATCATATCCGCCCCGCCGCCAAAAACCAGATAGGCAGTCAGTATGGAGCACAACAGCCCTGCGGATGCCGCCTCATCACCACCCCATCTACACCGGAGCAGCAGCACTAAAAGCACCAGAATGGGCAGCAAGGCGGCAAACCATTGCATTATATTAATTGACATAATACACCAACCTTTCTCATCACCGGTTATACCTGCGGCAAAACCACCGTACATCAAGCCTGCCAGTGAATAAACAAATAGTTAATAGGCACAATGCACACCGGGCCACATATTTTCCGGCACTGGTCCCTGCCCAACCATTGATTGTATATACAAAGGGACTGCGGAAAACTTATCGCTAAGTTTCCCCCAGCCCCAGGCTGTGAATAAAACCAAATCCTGTTAGCTATTTTCGAATATGGTTCCTTTTCTAAAGCTTGAATCTTTAAAGGCATATTTCGTTAACAGAAGATAAGCAATACCTGCCACAACAAAACCGATAATCCAAGCCAGTTCAACCATTGTAAAGGCAGCACCGGCACCGATAAGCATGGCCCAAATGGCGCTGGGGTTATAGCCGGCAAACGGACCGTCTTCCTTATACAGGTCGGCTACATTTACCTGTTGCTTCCTCAATATATAATACTCAATTAAGATGATAGAAACGATCGGTCCTAAAAACGCGGAGTATATGAGGATGAACATCCCCAGACCCTCTGCCGAGGAATCCTGTACAAGCACCCACGGGCATGCGCCCAATGCGAGCAGGCCGGATATGGTAACAGCCACTTTGTAATTTAATTTGGTAATCAGCGTAATAACATAGGTCGGCGGAATAATATTGGCAACCATATTTACAGCAATCGCACCCATAACAATAAAGGCGGAGACAAAGAAGGTGATATACGAGTTGTTGATTACGATGGCAAACGCTTTCACCGGATTGGAGATACCGGTTGCGGCAGCCAGCATGGCGCCTATGCAAAGTACGAAGCCGTAAGCTACTACTATGGGGAAGAAGTATAAGAACCCGCGTTTGGCATCACTGATACCTGTTTTTAATTCCCGTGAATAGTCGGCTGCGCTTAAAAAGATAGCCGCATAATTGCCCATAAACATCATGATGAAAGCGAAGAACGGTAAACCCCAGGTACCTTTAGCGTGAACCCATTTTTCCACAATAACAGCACTGTGGGAGCTCAGAAGAACGTAGAATACATAGACCAGCGCCACCATAATGACGGTGGATATAACCGATTCCACCCACTTAATGGCATGGAACCCATAGAGAGAAAGCACAATTTGCACCAGTTGCAGCACCACAAAGCAGGCAAAAATGTTATCAAAGCTGCCACCGGTAACAATCTTGGCAATTTCATTTAAGGCCGTGCCGCCGATCCAGCTTTGGAAGCCATACCAAACGATGGCCGGAATACCGCGCAGCAGGGAGGAAACAATCGAGCCCTTTATGCCGAAAGACATTCTGAGCTGCACAACATAGGGGATTCCTGTCCGGTAACCGACCCTGTCATTCAGGGTGAAAACCGCGGAGATAATACCAATAGCAATGATGGCTGCCGCAAAGGTCTGAAAAATATTCAGGGTTGCGATACCGGCCACAACCAGGCTGGCGCCAAGCGTCATATTGCCTAAGTTAACACCGTCTCCCAGCCACATAAACATATAGTCTACCGGGCCTACCGTTCTGGCTGATTCGGCCTTCGGACTTAGTGACTCATCCACCCCCATATCCTGTTGGCCCGCCTGGGGCTGATTATATTCTGTATTTGCACTCATCGTAAAAACCACACCTTCCTTTTTTATTTATTAGGTCTTACATGTTTGCCGATAGGCTTTGACACAATTTTTCCGTCTTTGAAAACGGTAGTTCCGCGGAGAATGGTTTGCGTCACAGTCCCCCGGAAGGTGTCGCCGACATATGGGCTTACTTGGTGCTTATAGAACAGGTCCTCGGCCTTCAGGGTAAATTCTTTATCCAATGCTACCAGAGCAAAGTCCCCGTCGTAGCCGACAGCAATTTTCCCTTTGCCTTGAATCCCAAAGATCTCGTTCACATTTTGCGAAGTCAATTTTGCAATATCGGCAAGCGGAACCTTTCTGGCATGGTAAGCATGGGTGAGCAGGGATGAAAGCGTGGTCTGGCAGGCTGAGATGCCGCCCCAGACTTTCAGAAACTCCCCATCCTTCAGCTTGGGATCGCAGGGCGAATGGTCGGAAGATACGAAGGCAATTTCATCATTCAACAGTTTCGCCCACAGCTTGGTCTGGTTGGCAGTATTCCGAATCGGCGGCGAGCATTTGGCCACAGTACCCAGCTGCTCAACATCGTCATCGGTAAGAATCAAATAATGTCCAATGGTTTCGCAGCAGACATCAACGCCTCTCATTCTTGCCTGGGTAACAAGCTCAACGGCTTTGGCGGTGCTGATATGGGCAATGATTAATTTGCAGCCGGTTTCCTCGGCAAAAGAAATCATGCGGGAAACATTTTCTATTTCTGTAATGGGCGGACGGGCGGCAAAATAATCACGCACCGTGGTCTTATTATTTGCTAGAGCCAGCGCCGTCAAGTCTCTGGTAATTTCGGCATTTTCACAATGCACCATCAGCGGCAGCCCGAGCCTGGCTAACTTTTCCATGCCGACAAGCGTGGTATAATCGTCTGCTCTTTCAAATTCATCAATACCGCTAAAGCACGAGAATGCTTTAAAGCCAATTACCCCGCACTCGGCAAGTTCTTCCAGCTTGTCCAGATTCTTAGGAGTAAATCCGCCCCAGAAGCCGTAGTCAACCAGCGAGTCCTGCTGTGCCACCGCCAGCTTGGCATTAAAATTTTTGGCGTCCAGCGTGCAGGGACTTGAGTTCAGCGGCATATCAAAGTAGAGGACACCGCCGCCTGCTGCTAAAGCGCTGCTGCCGGTGGTGATGGTTTCCCACTCGGTTCTGCCCGGATCATTAAAATGCACATGGCCGTCGGTCGCTCCGGGAAATACATATTTTCCGGTTGCATCAATAACCTCTTTCGCATCCCCGGCTATTTCTGCGGCTATTTCCACAATTTTTTCATCACAAACAGCAACATCGGCTGTTTTTACACCTTCCGGGCAGACAAGAACCCCGTTCCTGATAATTACATCATACCGTTTACTCACACAGTTCACCCCTTATTCATTATTTGATTTTTTTAACGAACTCACCAAACCCTTTGCGGCCAACCAGCTTGCCGTCTTCTGCCACAACCTGGCCTCTGACCAACGTGCAGACAGGCAGACCCACGCCCTTTAAGCCGACAAACGCCGAAATCTGATTCACATAATACAGCGATTCCGGAGTAATCTCCCATTCCCGCTTAGGATCCAGGATAACAATATCGGCATCAAAGCCTACTTCAATGGCACCCTTTTTCCCATATATGCCGAAAGCCTTTGCCGGGCCTTCACTTAAGGACCTGGCAAGTATGGTGGGGCAGTAGCCCCGCTTGGCCACACCTTCGCTGAAAACCACCTGCATGGTATTCTGGATGCCGCTGATTCCGCCCCAGGCGCCGAAGATACCATGGGCTTCCTCGCTTTTTTCGCTGAGTTCGCACGGGGAATGGTCGGAACCGATGCAGCTTAAGGTGCCGTTATTTACATATTCCCACATTCCTTCAATTGCGGCAGCTTCGCGCAGCGGGGGCGCACATTTGAACAGACTGCCGTTTTTAATTACATCTTCATCAGAAAAAGCAAGATAATGTCCGCATGTTTCCGCCGTAACATCAACACCGTCAAGCTGAGCCTCTCTGATCACTTGCGCCACCTGCGGATGGCTTACATGGCAAATATGAACCTTGGCGTCAAGCTCTTTGGCAAGACTGATAATATTCTGGGTGGCAATCAGTTCGGCAATAACCGGTCTGGAATCAAGAAAATCCCGCCAGTCATTCTTTTCCTTCCGCTTGGCCCGTGCTTCTTCCCATTTGATTATGGAATAATCCTCGCAGTGGAAACCGGCACGCGCACCGGCGCTTTTCAAAATTTCCAGTGCTTCCTTGGCCTGTCCGATGGACAAGGACACATAATCCGGTGAAACCGGACCGATGAAGGATTTGAAAGCAACACAACCCTTATCATCCAGTTCGTGCAGTGTACCCAGATTGTAATCTACAAGTCCGCCCCAAAAGCAATAGTCCACATACGCGTTAGGAGAAACATGCGCCAGCTTATTGTCAAAAATTTGTCCGTCGGTAAGCGCCGGCTCATTTTGCAGCGGCATATCAACGATGGTGGTAAAGCCTCCCACGCCGGCCGCGGCTGTACCGTGAGAATAATCTTCCCGCCAGTTGTAGCCGGGATCATTCAAATGGGCGTGACTGTCAATAGCTCCCGGGAAAACATAGTTGCCCTGAGCATCAATCGTTTTGTCTGCTTGAACATCAGTACCCGGTTCAACGATGGCTGCGATCTTGCCTGCCTTGACACATACACTTGCCGCAAAAACTCTGTCTGCTGTTACTACCTTGCCATTTTTAATAACCAGATCAAACATGTCAAACCCCCCTTTAAAAAATAGCTTCCCTTATAAAACTTTTATTTATAAGCTAACTCGTATAAAACCCCGACCAAAGCCTTTACCCCTTGCGCCAAGTCGCGGGGATCGGTATATTCTAACGGTGAATGACTGAGGCCTTTGTGACTTGGCACAAACAGCATTCCGGTCGGTATTACCGGCGCCATAATCTGGGAATCATGCCCTGCCCCGCTATGCATCATTTTGTAACTCAAGCCGTCTTTTTCGCATTGTTGTTTCATAATTTCTACGATGCCGGTATCCATCGGTACCGGATCAACATCCATCCACATATCAATGTGGATTCCCACACCTGCCTGGGAGGCAATTTCCTGCATTGCCGCAGTCACTTCCTCAGTAAACCTGACCAAAACATCTTTATGAGTATGCCGCGCATCTAACGTAAACAAAGCCTTGCCTGGTACAACATTGACAATATTAGGCTCGATTTCCACTTTGCCTACGGTGGCAACCAGCGGATCGCCATAGCCTTTCGTTATATCCATAATTGCGCAGATAATGCTGCTGGCCGCATGAAGCGCATCCTTGCGGTAGCCCATAGGTGTTGTGCCGGCATGATTAGCCTGGCCGGTAATCTCGATCGTGAAACGCCGCTGTCCGACAATATGCCCGACAATACCTACCGATTTTTTTTCAATTTCCAGCACGCCGCCCTGCTCTACATGAACCTCCAAAAAGGCCTTCAGGTCTTTGCGTACAGCACGTTCTGTCGGCCGGAAAGCAAAACCGGCTTTGCGCATAGCTTCCGTAAACGGTATGCCGTCAAAATCCACCATGTTTTCCACGTCTTCCCGTTTGGCAATACCTAAGATATTCTTGACGCCCCAGTAAACATACGGAAAACGGCTGCCTTCCTCTTCGGCTATGGACACCACTTCAATGTTGCGCAGCGGTTGTCCGTACTCTCTTTTTAAATACTCCAACGCAACAATTCCGGCAATAATCCCAAATTGACCGTCATATAACCCGCCGTTTTTGACGGTGTCGACATGAGAACCTGTCAGAATGGTTTCCTCCGGATATGTTGACCCTTCCAGCCGGCCAAACAAATTGCCGACATCATCATAATGCACGGCAAACCCTGCCTGCCGCATATATTTTTCTAAGTTTCTTTGCGCTTCCGTCCATTCAGGCTTATACAGGAAACGTGAGACTCCCCCTTCGGGATCTTTGCCAAATTCTCCTAGCCACTTTAAAAGCTTCTCGGTCTCTTGTCCAAAATCAAACGTGCTCATGCTTCTCCTCCGTCATAGCTAATTGTGGGCAGTAGAATTACCTAGTAGTTAATTCTCTTACCTATAATCTTTCATTTTTTTTGCTGTTACATCCCCCCTGCTGACACTTTTCTGTAAACTCTCTCCCTTTAGCTAATAGAATTATACCGAATTTTTTCACTTTTCCACCAGTGCATAGTTAGCAAATAAAGCAGCGACAATTGTGCATATTGCATAGTTCTCTCCGACAGCGTTTTTGCTGATAATCTGCATGAAAGAATACGGCAGGCGGGTAGGATATTGATAGCACACCGCCACTGGTGTTACAGCAAATTTTGGTTCCAATAAAGGTAATTTATACCATATCCGGCAAGGAGTTTTACATTTTTTTGTCGAACAGACTTATTACTTGACTAAAATAGCAACATTAAACAGAACTGAGGGATGATCATGCATCTCACCATCAAAGATGTTTTGCAGCTTTTCCAGGAGCAGTCGGTCAACTTGGTTGCCGGTGCCAACGGCCTGAATAATATTATTTTGTCAACAAACATAATGGACGCACCCGATATAGCCAACTGGGCCAAACCCGGTGATTTAATATTAACCACCGGCTATACCTTTAAAGACGACCCGGTACTGCAAGAGCAGCTCATTCGCGAACTTGCGGCAGTCGGCATTGCCGGCCTGGCCATTAAGACCAAGCGCTTTTTGCCCGAAGTGCCGCTGATCATAAAAGCTCTGGCCGACGAGCTGAGCCTGCCGATCATCGAACTGCCGTTAACGCTGTCTCTGTCTGAAATCCTGAATCCAATTATCAGCAGCATTGCCGCACGCCAATCTTACTTACTGGGCCGCTCCAATGAGATACACAAAACCCTTACCAATGTAGCCATTAAGGGCGGCGGACTGAATGCCATTATCGCCTGCCTGGGCAAGCTTACCCAATGTCCTGTCGGCTGCTATGATATCCATGGTTCGGTCCTCAGCCACTGGCTGCCGGAAAGTATTCCCGGAGTGGATAAAAGGATTTTTAAGCAGCTGGACAAGCTGCTGTTAAACCAGGTTACTCAAAATGAGTATCTGCAGGCCAAGCTGTCCCAGGCCAAAACCCCTTATACCCAGCAGGTGACGGTAGAAGGCTATGAGCTGTTACTAACCTCGCTGGCCATCATGTCAGACAATGAATTTTTCGGCCATATCTCCCTCCTGCAGCCCACCGATGCCTTTCTGGACATAAACTGCATGGCGCTGGAACACACCTGCACCGTGGCTGCTCTCGACTTCCTGAAAAAGAAAGCCGTATCGGAGAGCCACCGCCTTTATTCCCGGGATATTCTCGAACATATTTTGTTCGGCGACCTGACCAATCAAACCACTACCGAAACCTTAGCCACCTCCAAGCTGTCCAAAGCCAAATTGCTGGAGTGCTCAGTCATTGAAATAAATGAAAGCGAAGGAGACGTAAACCTGCCGGTTATGGCTACCCGCCTGTACAAAACAACCCAGCAGCTAGTCAGTGCCCAACATCCTTTATCCTTAATTTCCGAACGAACAGGCAAAATTATCGTATTAATTGCTTTCACCGGTACACTGACCAGGCCTGACCCGGAAATATACACCCAGTTGCTGGAAGCCTTCAAAGAGCACTATACCGCAACCATCTCCATCGGTGTGGGAACAGCCGTTACCGATATCCGCTCTGTCCGCCAAAGCTACCAGGATGCTCTGACCTGCCTGAACTTAGGCCGTATCACGAAAGCCGGCGGGCATATTACCTATCCTTATGAAATTGCCAGCTATGCCTTATTGGAAAATCCGGATACCGCTTCCCTGCTTACCCATGTCTATGAAGCAACCCTGGCTAAACTAGAAAATAGTGACACACTCCATGGTACCGAGCTTGTAAAAACCTTGGAAAAATACCTGGAATATGATAAAAACTTAACCGATTCGGCCAAGGAATTATATATTCACCGCAATACGCTTACCAACCGGCTGGAAAGAATCCATGACATAACCGATTTGGATTTCAGCAACAGAGAGTTTCTCTTTGGCCTGCGGCTGGCACTCCGCCAGCGCAAACTCCGCCGGCAAAAACTCCGCTAATGGGCGTAATGGTAAGCGTCCGGCAAAAAAATGGACAAAATAAGCGAGAGGCCGGGGAATAGGTATGAGCCCCCTAATCTCTCGCTGGATGACTTGCTGTATGCTATTGTCAGCTGCTGTGCTGCTAAGCCAAAGTACGTTAAGGCAGTGGGACACCCCGGTTATGGGGTGTCCTATTTTATTTGGGCAGAATCAGGAGCAGATTACCGTGCCATTATCTTCCGTGACCGCTTGGTAAGCATTTTCCAGGGAGGTTATAATGGCTTCCCGGCCGGGTTTGGATTCAACGAACTTGATAGCCGCCTCGACTTTGGGCAGCATCGACCCTGGAGCAAAGTGCCCCTCTTTAATGTATTGCCTGGCTTCGGCAACAGTGATGCGCTCCAGCCATTTTTGCTCCGGTTTGCCAAAGTTGATGGCAACACGGGGAACCGCTGTCAGGATAATGAGGGTATCGGCATTGATTACTTCAGCCAGCTTGGCGGCTGCTTTATCTTTATCAATAACTGCGTCGACACTGGTTAATCTGCCGTTTTCGCGATATACGGGAATTCCGCCGCCGCCGCAGGCAACAACAACGTCGCCGTTTTCCATGAGGCAGCGGATCGTCCCTTTTTCCTTGATATCCACCGGCTCAGGCGACGGAACAACCCGCCGGAAGCCCCGGCCGGAATCCTCGACAAAGGTGTAGCCTCTCGCCTCGGCAATCTTCTCAGCCGTTGCTTCTGAGTAAAACAGACCAACCGGTTTGGTCGGGTTCTGAAAAGCCGGATCATGCCGGTCAACAATAACCTGGGTAATGGCTGTGGAAACATGGGTGGTAATGCCTTGTTCAACAAAGGTGTTCTGCAGGGCATTTTGCAAATGAAACCCGATATACCCCTGGCTCATGCCGCAGCACTCGGCAAAAGGCATAACCGATACCTCTGAATTTTGCTGGTATGCCAGTTCAAAGGCCAGATTAATCATTCCGACCTGCGGTCCGTTGCCATGCACAATAACGATTTTATAGCCATCTTTAACAAGACTGGCAATATGCCCGGCGGCAGCCAGGACGGCTTCCTTCTGCTCGTCAGGAGTATTACCCAATGCATTGCCGCCTAAAGCGATAACTAATTGTTTCTTCATATAAACCTCCTAAATACTTACATCACGGTTGCAGTCTTTGGAATACACATAGGAAAATTCCTCGTCACGCCCTACAGCGTAGCAGGCCTGCAGCGAATAGGCACTCATAAAGATATAATCGCCTTTTTGCACAGGCACCCAGTCATTGTCCAGATTATACATACCCTGTCCACTCAGGAAGTAAGCGCCATGTTCCGGCAGATGGGTCTCAATATAGCCATGCGAAGCACCCGGTTTAAAGCTCAGGATATGGAAGTTGCAGTCAAAGGCCAGTTCCTTGGGCAGGAAATCCTTAATCAGCACATCTTCCATGCCTTCATATTTTATCCATTCCATTTCATTGGCATTGCCGGTAACGACATAAGGTTCATAGCCTTCCAGACGGTCGTAGCGGCGTTTGTACAGAAATGCCTTGGTTACTTTGCCGCTTTTGTTCTGGAAATAGAGTTTGGTACCGGGAGGGCAATAAACAAAGCCGCCCTGGGTTAAGGAGTAAGACTGCTCCCCTGCTTTAACCTCCAGACTGCCTTCAATCAAATAAAGCAGGGTTTCAATGCCTTCTTCACCAAAACCGCGTTCATTCTTGCCATCGGCGTGAATGGTAACAAGATAATCGACAAAGCTTGCGCCGATCTTGGGTGAAGCAAGAACGGTGACATCACAATTCTCAAAACCGGGAATGACATTCTTAACCAAACCATCAGGATCAAGCAATACATAATTATCTTTCTTAACCACTGACCGGTTTGTTAACAGATCTTTTCTGTAACCGACAACATTATTAAGATAGCTCATTATTAACCTCCGTGAATTATAAATTTTAATCCTAAGAAAAAACCGAACAAGGTGTCATTGCCGGAAGTATGGCCAAAGGCCTGTACTTCCTTGATGGTTTTTTCTATTGCAGCCATATCTTCAGTATCCAGCAGCTTTACCAGCCGGATAAAAGGCTCACTGGCATACCCTGCCAGTAAAGCACGGCAATAGGCCACACTGATCAAGGTGGTTCTCTCACCGGTAACCTCCCCGGCCAGCGCTTGCTTCCAGGCCTGAAACGGGCCAAACAGCAGCAGTGCCAGGGTAAATCCGATGAGCAGGTCATCACCGCTGGGCGTCAAGCCTTTGCCTCTGCCGGCAAAAAAGCGGATAACCCGGGAATTGGCGTTGCCGTCTGTTTTGTCAGCGCTCTGTAATAACTCCACATGCCGGCCGGCTTGTTCGTCTAAATTGATGCCGATGAATGGCTCAAACTCCATTGCCGCCAAATAGTTATACAGCCGGCTGTCAGCGATTTTTTGCCTGGTGCAGGCTATGGCGGGAAGCCTTAAATCTACTTCTGCCAGTTCTTGGCAAGCAAGGGTTATGGTCCCCTGGATGCTATAAAAAATCAGCACATCCTCTTTGTACCGGACCAAATCCCCGATTCTGACAGCGGCAAGCAGCTGCCGCAGTTTCGCTTCGTCAATATTCAGCCCAAAGGCGGATAACGGGCTGCCGCAGCAGCCAATATACAGCAAATGATCCTCCATTTGCAGATTGAGCCCGCTGTTGAATTTGCTATGTACCTTACCCATGCTGACATTTTTTAGATAGAGAGGCAAGAGATTGCTCTTTGCCTCTCTGTGATATTTCACTTCATCCCTATTCAACGTCTATCCCTAGTTTTTTCGCATAGGCAATGACTGCTTTTTCAAAGCAAGCCAGCGGCGCACGCACGGTGCCGGCCCCGATCTGGCCTACTCCCTCGTTTTTATGCGCTATGCCTGTATTGATGAGCGGCGTAGTACCGGTTGCAACTACTTTTCTGGCGTCAATACCCAGGCAGGCTCCTTTGAAATCCCAGGTGGGAATACTCCAGTTGGAATTATTGGCAATACAGATGGTATCCATTTCGTTGGATACTTTCAGCGCATCCTGGAAACCGCCCGCACCGACGAAGCGGGTAACCCCCGGAGCCGCAACCATGGCCATACCGCCGACGCCCACCGTTTCGGTGATGGCACTGTCGCCAATATCCGGGTTTGCATCGCTTTCCGAATAGCCGGTGAAGTACAGTCCGTTGGGGGTGTTAACCGGTGCGGTGAACCATTCGTCACCCATACCGCTGATTCTTACGCCAAAATTGCGTCCATTTCTGGCCATGGTGGTAACCACAGTACCGCTGGTAACTTTTCTGGCGCAGTCGACAATGGATTTGCTGGCCGCCATCATGATGTTCAGGAAGAACTGATCAGTATCGGCCAGGAATTTTATGACCTCGTATTTTTCTTTTTGGTCAATGTCAAGCTCGGTAATTAACGGAGTAATTTCTTTCAGGAATACCAGGGTGGCAGCTATATTTCTCTGGTGGAATTCATCACCCATGGTAATGGCTTTGGCAATGAGTACGTTCAGGTTCAGGCCGCCCTCTTTGCGCTGCAGCGCTTTGGACAATACCGGTCCTAACGTATCTCTCATCCAGTTTAATCTGTTGATGACTTCTTCCGAATAAGCACCGAATCTCAGCACTTTGCCGATGCCTTCGTTCATGATACAGTAACCGATGGAGTCATCCAGCTTATTGACTACTACCAGCACCGGCATGTTGCCTGAGGTGATGCCGCCCATCGGGCCTACTGCATTTACATGATGGCAGGGTGAGAATGTTACGCCGCCGCTTTCCAGCAGTTGTCTGGCGCTTTTTTCATCCTTGGCCCAGCCTTCGAATAATACTGCGCCAATGCAAGCACCTTGCCCCGGGCCGGTCATGTCCTTATATTCGATAGGAGGTCCGGCGTGCAAAAGCACTTTATCATTTAAGATGCCGATTACGGATTTGGCAGGCACTACATCAACCAGGAAGGGCTGTGAGCTTTTCATCCTGTCGATAACTTCATTGTTGGCTGTTTCAATTTCTTCAATTTTCTTCAGTGCGTTTAAGATCTTGATAAGCCGCTTATCGCCGCCTGCCGCCGGTCTCCAGTCATATTGCACGGCTTTGCCGCCATAGGCAAAGATAGAATCGGTAAAGCTGGTAAGACCAATGTTGACAATGCGGGGTTTGGAGTTTAAGAGGTCATTTACACTGTCACTGATTTCAGGCAGTACTTTCTTTCCCCCCTGTTTTGCGACTACGTGCTTATCCTGCTCTTTGTAGTCTATCCCCTTTAATTTGAGGGCAAGCCTTACTGCCTTGGCATTGCTTTCCTCAACCAATACACCGCATTCTTTCAGGGTTTTGATTGCTGCCTGGTAGCTTTGCGGATCATACTCTGTGCCGCAAACAGTGGCGACAAAATAGAGTTTCCGCCCATTTTCCCTGGATGTTTGTATAGCTTCCTTGATAGCTGGTGACAAAGCTTTGGCCATATCGGGATGCGAGCCGTAGCCCAGTACGCAGTCCAGGAGAATTACGCCGGTGTTGGCGTCCTGGGCATATTCTCTGATCTTGTTAATCCTGATTTCCGGATCAATCATGGGATGGGGTTTGCCCTGGGTATAGATGTCATCTCCCAGATCCATGACCTGGTAGCCGTTGGCATTAAGGATATAACCCTCTTGTTTGGTCAATTTCCCAAGCTCCAGGGCTTCGGCGATGAGCATTCCCGCCTCGGCAGCCAGCGTACCGCCTGAATACAGTCCTTTTACGGTTTTTTCCGGTGCCAGCGGGGTCTTTACTTCGTAGGTGATGGCTTCCATATAGTTGGGCTTAACCGGTTTGTTCTTAGCCAGGTCTACGGCAATCATGGCAGTTTCTTCAAGCGTATGCGCCAGATATACATTGCCTTCATGGTGGTCCGGCTTCTCGCCGAGGAATATGGCGACTACCGGTTTGCTAAGACTATGCAGCAGTTCTACAATTTCATCCCGGACTTTCTTGGCCGGCGGTTTGGAAATAACAACAATTACGTCGGTAGGATCATGATGCTCCAGTCCCAGGATGGCATCCCGGGCGGTAATGGCGTTGACCTCTTCGCTTAAGTCACGGCCGCCTGTGCCGATGGCATGCACAACGCCGCCGCCAAGTCTGTCGATGATGGTAGTAACCTCTTGTATGCCGGTGCCGGAGGCACCGACGATGCCGATGTTGCCGGGTCTGACAACATTGGTAAATGCTATGGGAATGCTGGAAATAATGCCGGTGCCGCAGTCAGGCCCCATCAGCATCAGTCCTTTTTCATGGGCCTTTTGCTTAAGTCTCACTTCATCTGCCAGCGCGATATTATCGGTGAAGGAAAATACATGCAAGCCTTTATCAAGAGCTTGTTCAATCTCCTCAACAGCGTACTCGCCGGGGATGGAAAACAGTGCTACATTGGCATCAGGCATTTCCTCCAATGCCGCGTCTATGCTGGTTACACTAAGGGCGCCTGTGCTCTTTTTCTTAACAGCCAGGTCATTCAAGAACTTGTCTGCTTCGCTAAGAACGGTTTCAACAATTTTTTCATCGGCAGTCTCAACTACAATAATCATATCGCTGGGAGCCGCAGCTTCCCCTTCAGCAGTAAGCAGTCCGCCATTTTTAAGGATGTCCTTATTGGCGGCAGTTCCCATCATGATAGAACATTTTGTTATACCGGCAATAGTATTAATGGAATTTGTGAGTAACATAAGATTAATAGAATCCTGGTAACTATTTTTCTTAATTACCGTAAAGAGCATTTCCATTTCCCCTTTATTGTGTTAATATTTTGTTAACTAAATCACTGTCATTATAACATTTTTTTTTTGCATTATCATTGGCATAAAAATTATAAAAATAGCGTTTTTTTTATCCTCAAAGGACAAAAAAGGAGCAACAAAATGAACATTAAAGAAATATTAAATATGCAAATGCTTTATGGAGCAAAATTAATCGCCGGCAATAGCGGAGTTTTAAACGAAATAACCGGCGTCAATGTACTTGAGGCCACTGATATTGCAAACTGGGGGCGTTATGGCGAAGTAATCCTTACCAGTTTTTTTGCCCTGCAGCATTTGAGCGAGAGCGAGCTGGAAGTATTTTTCGAGAAACTCCATAATGTAGGCATCAGCGCGTTCATAATTAAAATCGACAGACTGGTTACTCACATACCGGATAAAATTATTGAGCTTTGTGATAAACATGCCATTCCTTTAATCCAAATTAACAAAGATGTAAAATATGAAGCTATCATCCTGGAAATATTAGGACCCATAGTCAATAAAAATATGAACCTGCTGAACAAGTACTACGAGGTACATAGCGAGCTGACCAAGCTGGCGCTGAAAATGCCGTCAATGGACGTGATATTGCGGGAGTTTAAAAAAATGATCCTGCGTGATGTGAGTCTCATTAACTCGACAAAAGGGATTGAAATCAGCACCAACCCCGGACTTGCCGACATAACAGTTGTGGATACCCGTGAAGTGTTAACGGAAAAATACATGCATTTTAAATATGAACGTAGAGATGTGCTGTATAATGGCACCAATCCCCCCATAGCCGGCAAACAGATCAGGGTTCATATACCCCATCTCGGCCATGACGACTATGAACTTGTTATCCACGAGTTGCCGGAACAAATTAGTTCAGAAGATTTTATGGTAATAGAAAATGGCGTCAAGTTTCTGCAAATGGAATTATTAAAAAAGTATGTAATCTCCCAAAATCTATTTCAACAAAAAAATAACATTATCAACGACTTGCTGAATGACCGGCTGTATGAGGAAAAGGATATTGACGAGGTGCTGGAATCCCTTAATATAAAAAAACATAAGTACTATCAGGTAGTGCTTATCAAGCTTTATCCCCGGGACGAAAAGAAAAATGTGGATAAAGATCTCATGCCCCAGACGCTGAGACAAATCTGGCTTACCTTCAAAACTATTTTCAAGGACATAGTGTTTCTGGAAAAGTTGGATACCGTGGTATTTGTATTCAATTTCAGCGATGAGAAAGCCGGCCTTACGCCGCCCGCCATTGAAAAAACAATGAATTCACTGGTTGCCGGCAATGTGTTTGACAATTTTTATTACAATGTAAGCCTCAGCTCGAAAGTAGAAAAACTAAGCCTGCTAAAAGCCCACAGAGAGGTTTTGGATACGGAAAAGATATTACGGCTGTTCCATGGTTCCAATAACATATTGCCCTACGAAGAGCTGGGAATTTATAAACTGTTCCTGGACTCAAATAACCTGGACGATCTTGAGAAGTTCATATCTCCCCGAATAGCTAATTTCCGGCACCACTATCCGCTGCTGTTTGATACGCTGCAAACCTTTCTGGACACCAATCAAAACTACTTTCTTACCTCGGAAAAGCTGTTTCTGCACTCCAAGACAGTAAGATACCGGGTCGCCAAAATAAAAAATATCCTAAACGTCGATTTTGCGAACCCGGAGGAACTGCTGCAGATTCAAATAGCGGCCAGACTGTTTAAACTAATTGACGGGAGAAAAAAGCATGAATGAAACAGAAATTTTCAGCTTGATAACTGCAGAAAATATAAAACTGCATGCCAGCCTGCAGCGGGCAAAAAACAAAAGCAAGAACACGACAATTATTTATTTGCACGGCGGCGGACTGCTCTATGGGGTAAGAGACGACCTGCCGGAACTGTATATCAACAAATTCTTGCAGGCCGGCTATGACTTTTTGGCGTTAGATTATCCTTTGGCGCCGGAATCCAGTTTAGACCAGATTTTTACCTCAGCTTTCGCTATGCTTTCCTACTATTTGAACAATACCGACAGTGTGTTTAAGTTAAACAATAACAACTATGTGCTAATGGGAAGATCGGCAGGAGCCTATCTTGCTTTTATGCTGTGTGACAGGCTGATTAAAAATAAAGCCCGGCTGCCGGCTGCTATTATAAGCTTTTACGGCTATGCCAGGCTTACCGATAGCCAGTTCACCACCCCCAGCAAGCATTATAACCAGTTAGCCAAGGTACCGGATGAATACATTGCTAACATTATTGCAGACGGCCCGGTGACCTCTGGCCCAATGGCTGAGAGATTTTCGCTGTATATAAAAGCCAGACAGGAAGGCACCTGGTTAACCTACCTCTGCGGGCCGGAAGATCCGGCAAAATACTCATTAACAGATGAAGCACTCCGGGCGTTGCCGCCGACAATTCTGGCAGCCGCCACCTTAGACCCCGATGTGCCATACCGGATGAGCAAATCACTGCTTAAGCTGATTCCGGATTCAACCCTGATAACCATCTATAAAGAAGTCCACGACTTTGACAGGGATCTTAACGATGAAGCAGGCAGATTAGCCTATGACGAAATAATAGAATGGCTGGAAAAGAGAGTATGACTTCTATTGCCGAGCTTTTAACAAATGCACCTTTCTCGCAAATGCTGGTGTTGAACCAGTCTGCCGATTTGTCACGCAAAGTGGACAGCGCCGATATTTCGGAGACGCCGGACATTACCCATTTTATCAAACCCCATTCGCTCCTGATAACAACCGGCATGGCCTTTAAGGATGATCCGGCCGGCTTCTGTCAAATGATCGAGGATCTGAACCGGGTCCCTATTGCCGGAATCTGCGTAAAGCTGGGCCGTTTTATCGACAGCCTCGAGCCCTCTATTCTCGCAACCGCCGATAAGCTTGGTTTCCCCCTGATCCAGATTCCGAACTCCTGGACACTGGGTGTAACCTGCCATCATCTCCTTTCCTATCTCTGGAATGTGGAAAACCAGCAGTTGCTAAGTGCTTTGAAAATCCAGCATGAATATTCCCAGATGCTTGTCAAGGACACCCCGATTTCCACAATTCTCACCCATCTCAGCCGCACAATCCGGCAGACAGTATTTTTAACAGATCCCTTTTTTGAAATCATTGACACTTCCCTGCCCCGAGGCACAAAAACCGGTGAAATGGAAGAGACGCTGGCTGCCATAAAAAGCTCTGACAAGCTGAAAGACTCACCGGCCGCCGCCATACCCTCTTCGCTCTATATTCAGGCCCCCCATCCGTTTACCGCATGGTTCTTTCCCGTTTGGGCCGCTTCCGCCCACCCCCACCTGCTGATTGTGCTGGAAAAAGAAAAAATCCCTTATCCTTTCTCCTATCTGGTCATTGAGCAGACTGCCGCCGCCATCGCTTTTTCCCTGTATAAAAACCAAAAGCTTAAAGAACTGCACCGGCGAATACGCGAGGATGTTTTGCGGCGGCTAACCCATAATGCCAGCAATATTGACACCGCCGTTTTTCTGGGGCAGGGCAGCGATCTTGGTTTGATTGCTTCCGATTACTATCAATTCCTGGTTTTAGGAATTGACGACCTGATGGAGGAACAGCATTCTGCACGGTTTGACCTGTATTCCCTTGTGTACGACTGGCTGGAACGCCATACTGAAATTCTGGGTAAAACCGCTCTTTTCTTTTCTTCCCATAAAAGTGAAAAAATATTAGTGCTCTTGCAAAGTCCTGTCGAAAATTTGGAAAATGCTATTGCCTTCATTAGCGAGCAAATGACCACCTATCTCGCTGTTTCCATCTCCTGTGCCGCCGGGAATCCGGTTAATTCACTTCAGTCTGTGGCCTTCTCGCGCATTGAGGCCGAAGAAGTGTATCACCAATGCAGGCGGGAGGGCAAGAAAGCATTTTTCCGCACTTATTTCTCCCAGGATGTTGCAGAGCTTTTGCGTTTTGTCCCGCAGGACCATGCCCGCCACTTCTGTACCTGTGTGTTAAAATCACTGGCCTACCCCCAGCAGGAAACGCAGGTTATTCTCCGGCAAACGCTGCAAACCTACCTGGATTGTCAGGGCGATATCGCCGAAACGGCCCGGGCCCTCTATATCCACCGCAACACAGTAAAATACCGGATCGCCAGATTAAATGAAATATTAGACACGCCGCTCTCCAACCCGGATTTTTCCCTGCAACTCCGGCTGGCCCTGCTGTTGTCCGAATCGTGAGACCGTCAACAGTCCTGAGGCGCGGGCGGCCGTTGTGCATAAGCAGAGGTTAAGCGCCAGCGTCGCAGCCTTGCATGACGGCCGCCCGCGCCTCAGGACAAATAAAGCCCGGGAGCTTATGAAGAAAACCTTCATAGCCCCCGGGCTTTTTACCTGCTCGTTATGCGTTTAGTCTAATGTATCGGAAGCAAAAGCGCTTTTTCCCTCATAACGATTGAAATGAATGTCATCACTGACAAGATAATCATAAATTTCTTTTACAATGGGAATGCCGTTCTTTTCATAATCCTGAGCTTTCTTTTCGGAAGATTCACCAGGAACCAGCACCCTGTCAAAACCGGCAGCCGGGCGAAGTGCATGAATCTCATCCACCATTTTGCGTATATTATTTTTGAAATTATCAAGACCGATAAAATGCTCCGGATTGATTACCAGATGGATTTGTCCCAGTTCACGACCGGCAGAAAGGTCGGCATACATCGAACTTACATGACCGCCAAACGGAATGCCCAGCAGGGAGCCGCACAAGATATCAACCATCATCATCAGGCCATATCCCTTGGAACCGGCAATAGCCACAAGGCCGGCAACGGCAAAGGGGTCGGTGGTAGGATGTCCGGTTTTATCTACCGCCCAGGTGTCGGGAATTGCCTTGTTTTTAGATCTGGCATCGATAATTTTGCCCCAGGCCCCTACGGTAGTCGCCATATCAAATACAATGGGCGGACCGCCGGCACAGGGAGCGGCAAAACCGATAGGATTTGTGCCGAAATACGGGTCGGCAGAACCATAAGGTACAACCATCGGGTCAGACTGGCACATGGACATACCAATCATATTTTCGTCGGTAGCCATTCTGAGGAAATAGGAGAGCGTGCCGCAGTGTCCCAGATTGCGCATGCCGACAAAACCAATTCCGGTTTCTTTAGCCATCTTGATGGCTTCAATCATACCGTTTGTGGCAACAACCATCCCTACCGCATTGTCCCCTTCGTAAATGCCGGTGCTCGGACCGGTTTTTCTAAAGGAAAAATTCGGCTTTGCATTGCTGCCGCCTTTGTTTATCCGTTCTGAATAATATTCCACGCGCACAGCCCCATGGGAATGTACACCTCTGCTGTCGGCATAGGCTAAATGATTAGCAACCTCCTGCGCATGATCCTCAGGCAAACCAGCCTTCATTACCTTATTTTTAATCAACTGATGCAATTCTGCTTTGGTTACTAAGACCATTTCCTGTTGACTCATAATAAAATAACACCCCTTCTGTTTCTTAATCACTTGACCTTAATAGCTTTTCCTTAATTGTACTTTTCTTGCGGCTTTTTTGCATCATCCACACAGGCCAATTTGTCCGGCTTGATTTGTCCGTTTTAAACAAAAGGCCTCCCGGCCGCACGTGCCGGACCTTGTGTTGCGCGCAAAACTCATACCTTCCGGTAGACGCAAAAAGACAGGCTTACCCCGCTTCCTGTTCGCAATGACGCAGAGTTCCCTGCCATTGTGAGCGCGTGGGGCAAGCCCGCCTTTTACTTAACCGGCAAAATTACCGTTTTTAAACACAGGTATGGTCTCACCGGTTGCCGTAATGCCTGTAATCTCAAGATCGGGGGTACCGATCATAAAGTCAACATGCACCATAGAATCATTTACGCCGGCTTGTTCCAATTGCTGCGGGTCCATGGACACACCATTTTCGATACAAATGGGATATGCCTTGCCGATGGCAAAGTGGCAGGAGGCATTTTCATCAAACAGAGTGTTATAAAACAAAATATTGGAATTGGAAATCGGTGAATTGTGCGGTACCAGCGCCACTTCCCCCAGATAATGCGAGCCTTCATCGGTTTCAATCAGCTTCTGCAGCACTTCCAGGCCCTGGCCGGCCGTACAGTCAATAATACGTCCTTCTTTGAAGGTAAGCGAGAAGTTATCGATAAGTGTACCATTATAATTTAAAGGCTTGGCGCTGAAAACAATGCCGTTTACCCCTGTCTTTTTCGGCATGGTGAATACTTCTTCTGTCGGCATGTTGGCGACAAATTCAATGCCGGCGGTGGTGTGTTCCGGCCCGCCAAGCCAGATATGCCCGTCAGGCAATTCGACCTTGATATCGGTTCCCAATGAATTTTTATAATGCAGCAAAGTAAATTTGTGGGCATTTAATTTATTCATACTTTGTTTCAATGCCCGGCTGTGCTCCTGCCAGGCGGCGACCGGATCAGCGGCATCCACCCGCACCGCCTTCACGATAGCTGCCCACAGTTTCGCAACAGCCTCCTCGTCCGCCGCTTCGGGGAATACCCGCTTGGCCCAGGCAAGGGTGGGAACCGATACAACGCTCCAGGCATTCTTATTGCTCATAGTATGTTCACGGTATTCCTTAAGCGCTGTATTGCTGGCCTTTTGTGCCCTGACCACCCGCTCGGAATTTACCTCCTTCAGCAGTTCGGGATCTGAAGCGGCAATGCTGACAAAGGCGGCCCCCTTTCTTACATAGGACAGGTAAAAATCCTTTTGCCAGTCAGGGAATTCATCAAAAATCTCGTCAGGTGCATGTAAAAATTTAATTTTGGCCGACAATTCGTCTTTCCAGTTCATAACTACTTCCCGCGCACCTGACTGATAAGCTGCCGTGGCAATAGCCCGGGCAAACGGAGCGCATTCCAGCGGCGAGGTAATGACCAGCGTCTGCTTGGGTTGAATGTTGACGCCGGTTTTGACTACTAATTGCGCATATTTCTCTAAAATTTTATTATCCATTATGGCTCCTTTCTCTTGCAAACAGAGATAACAATATAGTACTCACTTTATTATGATCTTATGAATAAAAGACCTGAACCTATGACAAAGTTCAGGTCTTTGAATCCTATTACCGCTTACGCTTGCAGCAAATCTGCCGCCGTCGCACTCACCAATGCCACTGCCTCGGTTAATGCCGCTTCATCAAAGTCGAACCGTGAATCATGGTGTCCGGCAACCAGTGCCGCCCCAATCATAATATAGGCTGCTTTGCCGCCGCGCTGCTGCACCCGCTCCATAAAGTAAGTGCAATCCTCACTGGCGCCAAAGTAACAGCTGGGCATAATCTCTTTAAAAATACCCAGTCCTGCGGCAACCTTTTCCACCCGCTCCACCAAGCAAAGGTCATTCTCAGCTCCTGCCGCGCCGCCCATTTCCCGGGTTTCCACCTGTACGCCGTACATGTCGGCAGCCGCCTTGATAATCCGCTGCGACTCGGTAAACATGTACTCATTGAGAGCGCTGGTTGTGCCGCGCGTCTCTAATTTGATAATCGCATTGGCCGGCAGCACATTGCGGCCGGTTCCGGCCTCAAGCTGGCCAACATTAATCCGGGTCGGTCCCTGACTGTGTCTGGCAATGGCATGCAGGTTAAGCGCCGCCGCAGCCGCTGCCAACAGGGCGTTGCGGCCTGCTTCCGGCGCGGCGCCGGCATGGGCGGGAACACCGGTAAATATGGCGTCAAGCTTAGTGGTAGCCAGGAAGCCCTCAATGCGGCAAGCCAGTTGGCCGGTTTGCTTGGTATTGAAGCCAAGATGCAGACCCAGAAAGTAATCCACATCATCGACTACCCCTTTGACCGACATCGCCCGGGCACCCCGTACACCTTCCTCAGCCGGCTGGAAAATAAGTTTAATCGTACCGCTAAGCTGCTCTTTAACCGAAGCCAATATCTCGGCAACAGCTAAACCGACAGCCGTGTGACCGTCATGGCCGCAGGCATGCGCAGCCCCACGGTTAACCGAGGCAAAGCCTTCTTTGAACGGCCGGTGACTCACATCCTCTGCCTCCACCACATCATTGGCATCCATATCAAACCGCAGACCAACCGTAGGCCCGGGCTTAGCACAGGTCAGTACACCGATAACCCCGGTTTTACCGCCCTGCAGCTTATCAACCCACTGCGGCTTTGCCCCTTGCGCCAACGCCCGTTTGGCATGCCGCTCCAGTTCCGCTGCTGCCGGCACGCCCATCATCGCCTGGGCATCAATAACTTCATCACCGGCCAATACCTGATACCCCAGCGCCGACAGCGTATCGGCCACTATGGCTGCTGTACGGAATTCCGTCCAGGCAGACTCAGGATATTTATGAAAGTCCCGGCGCCTGGCAATGGTTTTTTCGGTTAGTTTTTCAGCTAGCGCGACAAAATTTATTCCCATAAACTCCTCCTAAAGATTTCTATAATGCCTTAATGCAGGCCGTGGCAGTATCCACTACAACAGCACCAGCATGGTTGTTATCGCGGCCAGCACCATGGCCGGCGCATTGCGTTTGGTCAGTTCAATCGGATTGACTTTGGCTAAACCGGCGCATACAATAGCCGCTCCGGCAACCGGCGACATGGAACGTCCCAGCGCACCAACCACCTGAGCCTGCTGGCCCATCTCAATAATGCCGAAACCGAACTGCGCCGCATGCGGCGTAATGGCGCCGTTGAACGCCAATGTGGCGGCGTCACCTGAACCGGAAAGGACAGCAATAATAAACGGACCGAAGGTGGCAGCCAGTTTGGCAATGCTTTCCGAATGTTTCATGGCTTCAATCAAAGCACCGGTAAGCCCAATAAGCTTCATGCCTTCGTTAAAGACGGCAGCTGCCACTATAATACCCACAACACTGCCAAAAGCATCCCCCATACCGGCAAAAAACTGCTTGGAAATTTCCTGGGCATTGACCCAGGTAACAACAAAACCAAGAATTACGCCAAACAGCATGGCTTGCGGCACGGTGACCTCGGGAATAACCTGTACCTGCTTGCTGCCTAATACCAGCAGCACCAATGGCACAATCGGCACCATGGCTTTAATGATGTTGACTTTGAATTCTCCTAAATCATTACCGTCAATAACCGACTGTCCCTCAACATGATGTTCTTTGCGGATATAAGCAACTGCAGTCAAAGTAATCACAACAACTGCCAAAGCCGCTAAATCGGCCGGAGTTAATACGGCAATTACTGTCATAACATCGGTATTGGCCAGTTTGGCAACAAAGGGATTATGAGTAGCGCCGGGACTTAACGTACTGCCCCAGGTTCCGGCCAGTACGGCACTGCCGGCGATAGCCGGGTGAACCCCGGCCCCAATCAGAGCCGGAATCATGATCGCGCCAACGGCAGCAGCGCAGCCGGCGGCACTGGGTAAAGCAATATTAATAGCAAAGGTTATAATAACTGTGCCTGGAATCAAAACAGCCCGGAACTTTGTTAACCCGCCTGCCAATAAGTGAACCAAATGAGCATCGCATTTTGTTAATTTCATGACATACGCAAACCCCATAACGGTACAAATAACCGTAACCAATGTGGGATTAACCATGGCTTTGCCAAAGGCATCAATAGCCTCAAGCGGCTTGCCTGAAAGCAGCGCCATGAGAAGACCGGAAACAAATAAAACCATTCTCGTCTCATACCGCTTAATGATTGCCGCAAACGTTAATAAAACAATGATAGCGCCTAACCAAATCATCGCAAATTCCCCCATTTCCACTTATTCATTATTACACCTGGAAAAGGATAATATAGCTGTAAATGTTCTTCACCCAGACACTCTTATCCTGCAAACTTAAACAGGTTGGGAAAAAAATCAATACCCTCAGGTATGCAAAATAACCCAAGCAGCCTGCCTTTAAACCGGCAGGTTGCTTGGGTTATTTCCCATACGTTAGCCCGAAATCAGTGTCCGCCGCAGCAGCCACCGCCATGACCATGCTGATGCTGACCGCCACCACAGGCATGTTTTACTCCATTTTCCAGCTTCATTTTCTTCATGCTGCCACATTGCGGACAGGCAATCTCATAGCCGTGTTTACCGCCTTCCGTACAGGGAGCCTCTTCCCACACATGCTTACACTCTGCACATTCAAACACCCGGTTTTTCATAATATAATTCCCTCCTTCAATAATAATGGCCCGCCCTTCTACTAGTGCCATCGCCACTTTGATCCTGGCAGACTGTAAAATTCTCTGAAATGTAGGTCTGGATAGTCCCATGACTGATGCACAAACAGCCTGCTCAAAACCCCTGACATCTTTTAGGCGAATGGCTTCCAGCTCTTCTATCTGAACAACAACCGGCTTCTGGCCGTTCTCCCTGTCGGGAGTAAATTTCCGGCATAAGGGCTCTTCGTCAACCAAACCGCAACAACGCTGTCTTGGCACCAATCATCAGGCCTCCTTAATTGAGCATATGCCCAATTACATTATATACCAGAGCTTGGGGGATTTCAATAGGAGTACAATAAAAAAACTGGGGCTGTCGCAAAACGTTTTTTCAAAAAAACGCAAAGCGACGCCCTTTTTTTGAGTAAACAGGCAAGAAACAGGCAGACAAACGCAGAAAAATAAACCCACTGGCGGGCTTATGGGCATGACAAAACAGAGGAAAGCTTTCCCCCTAAGAAAAAATATGTATATGCTTGTCAGGCTGTTTTAGGAATATGTAAATAGGTTCCACACCGGTCCTTTTGGATCTTGTTGTGGAGTTTGTTTAGGTTGTACCCCATACACAGTAAGAGAAATTCCGTCTGCACTTTGATGCTGCTCCTCAGCAGAAATCGCCGGAAGCCCATGTCCTGTTTGAGTACCCCAAAGGCTCCCTCTACCTGAATGGAACGGTTTAGGCGCAGCAGGATGCCTGCTTTGCTTTGGATACGCTCCTGCATTTGCCGCCTTTGTCGGAGAAAGGTTTTGGATACATACAGGTTCTTGCTCCTCTCTTCAAGCGGTGTCTTGCTTTTCCCTTTGATGCATTGGGCCTTATGCTCACAGCCGGCACACTCGGTGCAGGTGTAGACTGTTGTCACAATGGCATAGCCCGCCTTAGACCGGGTCTTTTTCTCATATGCCGCCCGGATTGGGTGGCCCTTGTGGCAGCGATAGCTGTCACTGCTCTCAGCGTAGGGCATATTTTCCCGCCTGCCGATATCGCTCTTGTACTTGCGGGTTTTGGCCTTTTCATAATTGGCCGGTTTAATGAACGCGGTTAGTTTGTTTTCTTCGCACCAGGTGTAGTTTTCCTCGCTCTCAAAGCCTGCGTCTGCTACCGGCTTGGTATAGCCCAATCCCTGAAGCTTCTTGAGCATTGGAATTAAGGTCTGGCTGTCGCTTCGCTCCTGAGTGATAGTGGCACCTACGATATATTCGGCATCCACTGCCAAGGTGGCATTGTAGCCGGGCTTTAACTGCCCGTTTTTCATGTGGTCTTCTTTCATCCGCAGGAACGTGGCGTCGCGGTCGGTTTTGGAAAAGCTGTTGCGTTCCCCGAAGCTGTGGTTGTAGTCGTCATATTTTTTCTGTCGGAGAAGGTATTGTTCCACCGTTTCCACCGCCCGCTGCAGCACACTTTTACGCTGCCCCTTACCGTTAACAAAGACGATGCCTTGTCGCGCCTGCAGCACTTTGAGCTGTTTGCGCAGCTTTTTCAGGTCTTTGGCTTTGATCTTCTGGCCGACGTGAAAGCGCAGTCCCAGCTTTGCTGCAAGGACCGGCAATTGTACTTTCATTTTGGCCTGCATCTTTTGTTCATTGCTTTGTGTTGATTTCTTCCAGACAAAGCTGTAGCGGTTGGCATTGGCCTCCAGCTTGGTGCCGTCGATAAATACGCTCGACAGTGACAATTCACCTGCATCGGCCAACTGTCCGACAAGCTGGGCGAACAGGTCGTCTATCACCTCAGTCAGTCGTTCACTGCGAAACCGGGCAATAGTCGCGTGATCGGGGGCTTTTTCCCGTCCCAACAAATAGATGAAGTTCACATCCCGCCGACAGGCCTGTTCGAGCTTACGGCTGGAATAGATGCCGTTCATGTAGCCATAGACCAGGATTTTGAATAGACGTTTCGGTGATCTCTCGATTCTGCCCAGACGGGAGTACGCGGCCTCTAATTTGCTGTAATCCATCCTTTCCAATACCGCGCTGAGTAGTCGCACCGAATCATCTGCCGGGATTATATCTCCGATGTCCATGGGTAAGACTAGTTGATATATGTTTCCATCTGTTGTATAATTTGCTTGTAATTTTTCAGTTAGCACAAACTGATTTTACAACAAAAAAATGGCTCCCGACTACTGTCGGTTGCCATTTTTTTGTTGTGAGGCTTTCCTAATGCGACAGCCCCATGAGCCTATTTCACAATATCTGCACCAAACCACTTTTGCGAGATTTGGGCGGAAGTACCGTCTTTTTTCATTTCATTCAGCACTGTCTGCACTTTGTCGCGCAGCTCTTTATCTTCTTTTCTAAAGCCAACGCCATAGTTGCCTACCTCGCCCATCGGCTTTTCGAGCACCACATATTGCCCCATTTCTTTAGACATATAGTATCTGCCAAGGATTTCATCTGTTACCACAGCGTCAAGCCGCCCTGATTTAAGGTCCATAAATGCGGAAATACAGTCCGGATATTTTTTGAAGTCTTTTAAAGAAGCTTTCAGTTGATCATCCTTGGTCACAACTTCGTCGCCAATGCTCGACTGCTGCACCCCCACCACTTTGCCGGCCAGGTCGGCAGAACTTTTAATTGGCGAACCGGTAAGTACGAAGATGAGCTGCTTGCTTTCCATATACGGGTCGCTGAACAATACATTCTTTTTGCGCTCTTCCGTAATATTCATCCCATTCCACAAAGCATCAATCCGCTTGCCGTTTAATTCCGACTCTTTCGTGCTCCAGTCAATCGCTTTAAACTCTACATCCATTTTTAGTCTTTTCGAAACTTCTTTGGCCATATCGATATCAAAGCCAACTATGTTATTCTTATCATCCCTAAAGCCCATTGGCGGAAAACTGTCATCCAAACCAATGACAATCTTTTTGACCGGCGCTTTCGTTTCAGTACTGCCGCACCCCGCCAACATCATCCCTGCTAACATCAGCATTACTACCAATATAATTGCTTTTTTCATATAAACCCTCCGCCTATATTAATCTATTCAAATTCATAATCCTATTTTACTTTAATTTAATAAAATGCGAAAGGGTTAAATTGATACAGAAATAAAAGTTTTACTGCTTTTTTGACAAACTATCTCCTTTATTCTCGCTATCTTGCAATGCCAAGCATAGCTTTACAAAAAGCATTTTGTTGCGTATTATGTAATTGATTATTATTATCAATAAGCAGGTGCTGCTATGAAACAAATACGGGATAACGCTTTATATTATGCCGATATAAAAATCAGCAGGCAGTCAGACGGCTGTACCGTTTACGAACTGGAGAATGCCGAAGGAACCGGAAGTATCACCAGTTATCAGGTTTTTCCCGGTGTCAGGCTGGCGTACAACGATTTTCATACAGGTAAATGCCCTCAGCACATTTTTGAAGACAGGGATACCTTGGAGATCAACCATTGCCGCGAAGGAAGGTTTGAATGTGAATTTATCAACGGCCTGTACACGTATTTGAGTGCAGGCGATCTTGCTGTCAATCCTTTAGTGAGTAACCGGGTCATGCATGCCACCTTCCCGCTGGAACATTATCACGGCGTATCAATCCTTATTGATCTCCAACAGGCCGCTGCCATGATTTCCACCGTATTAAAGGACATTTCAATTGATTTATATGCCCTGCGCGATAAACTATGTGCCGGCGACCGCTGTTTTATCATCCGGGCCAAAGATTCCATACACCATATCTTTTCAGAACTCTATACCATTCCCGATGAAATAAAATACGGCTATTTCAAATTAAAGGTGCTCGAATTGCTGCTTTTTCTCAGTGTCATTGATGCTTCGGCACAAGCGGAAGATCGTCCGTATTTTCAAAAAAGCCAGGTAAACAAGATTAAACAAATCAAACAATTGTTAACACAGCATATTGAATATCATTTTACCTTAGAGGAATTATCAAGACGATTCGATATATCCCTAACTGCCATGAATGCTTGTTTTAAAGCAGTTTACGGCATGCCTGTTTATACATATATACGGATGTATCGCATGCAGGCAGCAGCCGCTATGCTGCTACAGACGCAAGACAGCATCACGGTAATTGCCGGTAACGTCGGCTATGAAAATTCCAGTAAGTTTGCCAGCGCCTTTAAGGCTGTTATGCATGTCTCCCCTTCAGCTTACCGGAAATCGTATTGACTAAATGGAGCTAAACCGATTTATATGGAGTATTAGTTCCCCTGCATCTTCTTTAAAATAGAAATCAGTTGCAAAGCTGCAGCGGACTTCTTTTTTAGGGAGGGATACCTGTGACTGCTCAAAAAAATCCATTGGTTGCGAGATTGTTTGAATTTGCCGGCAGTTACCGAATACTGCTTATATTGTCTTGGATTTTATCAGGGCTTAGTTCCGTACTGTCGATAGTTCCCTTTATCTGCATATGGTTCGTGATTCGTGATCTATTAAGAGTGCTGCCGGATTTTTCCCAGGCTGGGCAAACAGCTGCGTTTGGCTGGCTGGCGGTAGGCTTTGCCATTGCCAGTATTGCTTTATATTTTGCAGCATTGCTATGTTCTCATTTAGCTGCTTTTCGCGTTGAAAAAAATATGCGTAAAGAGGCTATGCATAAAATTGTAAATTTACCGCTAGGGTATTTTAATACAAATACCAGCGGCAAACTGAGAAAAATCATTGATGATAATGCCGGTTTGACACATGCCTTTTTAGCTCACCAATTGCCTGATATGTCTGGCGCTATCGTTATGCCTGTAGCAATTTTGGCAGTTTTCTTTATGTTTGATTGGCGGCTGGGTCTGGTTTGTTTACTGCCACCGCTGCTTAGCCTGTTTTTTTTAAAAAGTATGATGGGCGGCACAAGAGCTGACCGTATGAACCATTACCTGAATGCCCTTGAGGAAATGAATACGGCGGCTGTTGAATATGTCAGGGGAATTCCGGTTGTCAAGGTCTTTCAGCAAACCGTTTATTCTTTTAAAAGTTTCCACAAATCAATTTTTAAATATTGGCAGTTCGCCTCAGATTTTGCTTTATCATGCCGTATACCTTTTGTTGGCTTTATCGTCACGATTAACCTGCCAGCCCTGCTTTTGATTCCTATCGGTATATTATTTAGCCTGACAGCGGCAGATTATCAAGGATTCCTTTTGGATCTTATCTTCTACATGCTGTTTGTCCCTTTGTGCATTTCCATGATGAGTAAAATCATGCGTATGGGCGAAAGTATCATGGTGGCACAAGAGGCGGTTAGCCGTGTATATGAAATTATCCAGGCTAAAACGCTTGCAGCAGGCAGTCTGAAGGGATCAATGAAAGATACCGGTATTTGTTTTGAAAATGTGACCTTTACGTATCCTGGCAATCTGCAGCCGGCGGTTGATCAGGTAAGTTTTACAGTGCCGCAGGGAAAAACCTATGCGTTAGTAGGTGCTTCCGGCGGCGGTAAAACCACGTTGGCCAGCCTTGTCCCGCGCTTTTGGGATGTAACTGAGGGCAGCGTTAGCATCGGGGGAATCGATGTACGGGAGATTCAAGAAAAAGATTTAATGCAAAAAATCGCTTTTGTATTCCAAAATACCAAGTTATTCAAAGCCAGTCTGCTCTCAAATATTTGTGCGGCCAAACCGGAGGCAAGCCGGGGAGAAGCTCTTGCTGCCGCCCATCTGGCCCAGTGCGATGATATTTTGGCTAAGATGCCGCAGGGAATTGATACGGTTGTGGGAACTGGCGGTGTTTACCTTTCCGGCGGGGAACAACAGCGGATTGCGTTAGCCAGAGCCATTTTAAAAGATGCGCCGATTATTATTTTAGATGAAGCCACTGCTTTTGCCGATCCGGAAAATGAGTATCAGATTCAAAAAGCCTTCGAGCACCTGACGGCAGGAAAAACGGTATTAATGATTGCCCATCGCCTTTCTTCCATTACAAATGTGGATTGTATCTTAGTCATGCAACAGGGCCAGATTGTGGAACAAGGCTCTCATAAACATTTAGTAAAACAACAGGGTGTATATGCCAGCATGTGGCAGGAATATCAGACTTCCGTTTCCTGGAAAGTCGGAAAGGCGGCAGGACATGCTCACATTATTGCAAAATAAATTTGCTCTCAGCGAAAGAGGCGCCCGGGATTTAATCAAAGGCAGTTTATATAGTGCCTTGACCGATCTTAGCATGCTGCTCCCTGTCGGGCTTTTTATCATGTTGCTGGATGAACTGTTACAGCCGCTGCTGGGGACAAGCACCGCAACACCAAACCTGCTGAAATATGCGCTGCTTGTAGGCGTGGTGTTCGTCGTTTTATACCTGTGCCAGTTTTGGCAGTATTCCAGCGTATTTCTTTCCACCTATACGGAAAGCGCGGCAAGAAGGATTCATTTGGCGGAAAAACTTCGTCAGTTGCCCTTGTCCTTTTTTGGCAAAAGAGATTTGGCGGATTTAACGAATACCATTATGGGGGATTGCGCGACCTTGGAACATGCTTTTTCCCATGCTGTTCCCCAATTGTTTGGGGCTATGCTTTCCACACTTGTCATTACCATTGGCCTCTTGTATATGGATTGGCGTATGGGACTTGCCGTATTATGGGTTATCCCGGCAGCCTTTATGATGATTATTGGTTCAAAATATCTGCAGAACCGGGCCGAGCTTAAGCATTATCAAGCCAAAAGAATTTGTGCCGATGGTATTCAGGAATGCCTTGAAACCATCCAGGATATCAAGGCCTGCAACATGCAAGAACGGTATCTGGAAGGCTTGGACAAAAAACTGGATGCCGCCGAACAGGCGCATATTCATTCAGAACTGACCCTGGGCGCTTTTGTGACCGGTGCACAGGCGGTGCTCAGGCTTGGCCTGGCTTCGGTAATATTGGTAGGAAGTGAATTATTAATTACAGGAAAAACCGATTTGCTGACATACCTGATTTTTTTGATTACGGCGTCAAGATTGTACAATCCTTTGTCCGAAACATTGGCAAATGTCGCTGAAATTTTTATGGCGGAAATTCCTATTGCCAGAATGCAGGAAATGGCAGCACAACCTGTGCAATGTGGTGAAAAAGATTATCGATTGAATGGCTATGACATCGAATTTGACCATGTTTCATTTGCCTACAACACCGCTGAGCCGGTTTTAAAGGATGTTTCCTTCATTGCCAAACAAGGCGAAGTGACAGCTCTGATAGGTCCCTCCGGCGGCGGCAAGAGTACTGCTGCCAAACTGGCGGCACGTTTCTGGGATGCAACTTCCGGTACGGTTAGGCTTGGCGGCCGGGATATAACGACAATCGAGCCGGAGGCTTTGCTGAAACATTATGCGATTGTCTTTCAGGATGTCACCTTATTTAATGACACTGTCATGGAAAACATCCGCCTGGGAAAACGTGATGCAACGGATGAAGAAGTAGCAGCAGCAGCAAGGCTGGCGATGTGTGATGAGTTTGTATCCCGTCTGCCGCTGGGGTATCATACGGTCATTGGCGAGAATGGTTCCGTACTGTCAGGCGGCGAACGCCAGCGTATTTCTATCGCCAGGGCAATTCTCAAAGATGCGCCCATCATCTTATTGGATGAAGCCACCGCTTCGTTGGACGTGGAAAATGAAACAAAGATTCAGGCGGCTTTGGCAGAGCTCATTAAAAATAAAACGGTTTTGATCATTGCCCATCGTATGAGAACCATCGCCAATGCCGACAAGATCGTTGTTCTGTCTGACGGCTATGTCGCCCAGCAAGGCCAACCCGATGCTTTGCTAAAACAAGACGGCTTATATCGTAATATGGTTATGATTCAAAAGCAAAATATGGCTTGGTCATTATAAAAGATATACCTGCCAAGGCAAGGAAACAGCCCCAAGAAGGCGAAGCGGAATATGCGCCCACAAGGATGCGGAGCGGGCCTTCAGAAAAAATAAAAGAGACATGTCAGCAACATGTCCCTTAATCTATAAATAAATCTTCCCTACTGAAATCAGCCAGTATGCCGTTTGCTTTGATAAGCAATAATATCGCTTATCGCAACTACAGGCATATTGGTTTTTCCGGCAAACGCCACGATTTCAGGCAGCCTTGCCATTGTACCATCGGCATTTGTTAGTTCACATAATACACCGTAAGGTTTTAAACCGGCCATTCTCATCAAATCTACGTTAGCCTCTGTGTGACCCGCCCTTTCCAGTACACCTCCGCGCTTGGCTCGCAAGGGGAAAATATGTCCGGGACGCCGTAGCGCCTCAGGTCTTACAGGGTCAGTAATCGCTGCTTTTACAGTAGTTACACGGTCTGCAGCGGAAACACCGGTAGTAACTCCGTTTGCCGCTTCAATGGAGACAGTAAATGGAGTTTCAAAGCTGCTTGTGTTCACTTCCACCATCATCGGCAAATTCAAGGCCTGAACTCTTTCTTCCGGTAAACACAAACACACAATCCCGCTGCCTTCACGGATTAGCAAGGCCATTTGCTCATTCGTCAAAGACTCGGCGGCAAAAAAGATATCCCCTTCATTTTCCCGGTCTTCATCATCGGTAACTAAAACCCCTCGCCCGCTGCGCAAGGCATCAAGCGCAGCCTCTACCCTTTCAAATTCATCACCAAATTGAGCTAACAAATTTTGATTCACAGTATCTCCTCCTAATTTCTAGTCGGACTTACCTGAATCAGGGCATACCAGACAGACAACGGCTCCCATCTATGCTAAATTGCAGATTTTATTCATGAGAAAACTAGTTGACTGCCTATCCTCTTTCATCCGGACTATACCGTCGGCACTGGCTTTTACCAGTTCTGCTGTCCTCTTTATATGTAAAGAGCGCTCGCGGGCTCATCAGTATCCTGATACACCGCCGGTGGGGAATTACGCCCCGCCCTGAGAATAAGTCGCTATACCCAAGTATACTTGCACATCTATTTTTGTCAACTTTTTCTTATTCTTTTTTCATTAGGTACCTAACTATTCTTTTGACATGTTTCACTAACAAGAAGCAAAATGAACGTCCCCATGCTTCTCATGGATTGTAGTTGACAGAAGCCGCTATGTACTGTAATGTTAATTTATAAAATGTAATGAGCAGGTGATGAACATCCGGCGTACCAGATGTCATAAAATCAGTAGCATAAGTATGACTGGAAAAGAGTAGATAAAATCAATTCTATAGGTTAAGAACTAACTGCTTTGACAGTTTAGTTTTTGTACCTGATGTTTGATTTTATTTTTACTCTTAACTTTTCTTCACCTTAGGAGATGAGCCGTAGAATAAAATCTACGGCTTTTTATTTTGCCCAATTAAAGGAGAAACCAATTATGTTCAACAGCATTAGCAGGGTTTTAGAAAAACCCCCTCTTTACACCAAATCAGAAGTTGCATTTTGGAATGATGAGCACATTTCCAAACAAATGCTCAAAGCTCACCTCGACCCAGAATTTGAAGGCGCAAGCAGAAAATTAACGTTTATAGAAAAATCAACTGCGTGGATAAAAGAAATTGTACCACCCTCAAATTTCCCGTTACTGCTTGACATGGGCTGCGGTCCTGGCATATATGCTGAAAGGTTAGCAACAGTGGGCTATCAAGTAACCGGGATTGATTTTTCAAAGCGGTCAATAGACTATGCGCAAAACTCGTCACTTGAGCAGGGTTTAGACATTACATATCTTTATCAAAACTATTTGGATATGGATTTGAATAAGCTTTTTGATTTTACAATAATGATATATTGCGATTATGGCGCATTGTCAACAACGGACAGACAAATTGTTATGCAAAAGGTATTTAATCATCTACGACCTGGTGGGAAGTTCTTGCTGGATGTATTTTCAGCAGCTAAGTACAACCATTTTCAAGAAAAGAAAACATGGGAAATTTGCCATAACGGCGGTTTTTGGCGCGAAGATAAATACGTTGTATTAAATGGGTGCTATAAATATTCTAACAATGTTACATTGGAGCAAATTTCTATTATTTCTAGTAGAGAGACAGCCACTTACTATTTGTGGAATAGTTATTTTACAAAAGAAACGTTGATTAAGGAGGCAAATGACGCAGGCTTTAAGGTATGCAAAGTATTTGGTGATGTTACGGGCAACCCTTATCAGGAAGATAATTTTACTATTGCCATACTGTTAGAAAAATAAATTTGCTGTAAATTTGTTTTCTCATAATGTCACCCCGAAGCAAGAAGCAGCACAGAGATCATCGCGGCCGCAGCGCCTCTGCCGTAAGATGAGCTTCATAGGTTAATATCCCGCTTAGCAGCATTAATACCAGATAGCCTATTCCCATCTTAAAACGAAATCCTGGATTGGTGTGGTAATAGGCGTCATTCCGGTGCTTCCAGAACTCCCAGGCACGATGAACTGCGGCAAGCAAAACCAGAAATAAGATGGGGCTAAAACTGAACCAAATAAGAATTACGATCAAGGGAATCCCCAAAAACCAGATATAGGGAGACACGGCCCCGGCAATTCGTCCGCCATCAAGCGGCGAGGCCGGGATGAGGTTAAACAGTGTGAGGAAGTAACCGGTAAAAGCCAGAGAAAACAACAGCGGTGACTGAAATACATAGGCAGCCGCATGCACCAGCACAGTGGCTAAAAAGCCAAAAACAGGACCGCCATAGGCAATGATACTCTCTGTCGCTGCATCTTTCGGCTGTTCCTTAAGGCCAATCAGCGCTCCTAAAAACGGGATAAAGACAGGTGCGGTTACCGGGATATTCTGCCTCTTGGCGGCAAACATGTGACCATATTCATGAACCGCAATAAGCAAAACAAAACCGATTGCCCACCAAATACCATAAAACCAGGCATATACGCCAATCGTTGCCACCATGGATAAAGTGGCAACCCCAAACTTACTAAATTTTAACAGAAAAAATATTCCTTGCAGAAAACTTAAAATACTCTTCCACTTTAAGAGGGCAAACAGGGCCGTAACTACCCCGCCTAATCCGATTCGCCTGTACCACGGCGGTTTCGGCGGTGGTGTGGAATCGTCCGTACTTTCAAGCATGTCAGGTTCTCTATTCATTTCTTAAACCTCATTTCATTAATCAAACATCATATTTTTTATATAATTAATCTATTTCCATTCGCTCTGCAAAATTCATGCCTTAAAAATTATACTTTGATGGATCCCGGTTACCCTGGCTATTTGCCGTTGTGTTACGCCTTCCAGTTCTTTAATTTCCCTGATTATTTTATTACGCATAGCTATATCCATATTTTGCAACAGTTCAATTGGCTGTCCATTTAACTGTTCTTTAATTGCTTGAGCTAAATCATCATCGCTCTTTCGCTGTTTTACCTTGAAATCCATGAATTGATCAGCGTTTTCCTGGTGCATAAAATCGGCAAATTGCTTTATGGCCGCCTCCCCGTTGCCGTTTAATATAGATAGAACAAACGGAGTATTGACCAAACCGGAAGAATCCTGCCCCTGATAATAGGCCTGACAACTACTCCATTGGTAATCCTCAGGTTTTGCCACCAGTTTTGCTTTTACAGGATTATTATGAATATACCTTAAAACGCCCAGCAAATATGCTTCCGTGTCAACCGGCTCGCTTTGAAAACGATTTTGAAATACATGCCCCACTCGATCATATTTTTTATTATACCGCCACGCATAACTCGTACCAATACGCTTCATAATAATCGACAATTCTTCCTCTTTTTCCTGCAACAAGAGATGGATATGATTGTTCATTAAGCAATATCCGTAAATACTGCAACTCCCGCTTTCCTGGACTCGCTTTATAATTTCCAAAAAACGGCAACGGTCGTCCTCATCAAGAAAAATATCCTGACGATTTATCCCGCGCATCATGATATGATAGATTCCGCTGACACTTTTTTCTCTCGCACATCTTGCCATACTCTTTTCTCCTGTTTTTGATTTATTGTATCATAAATTAGCCAAGAAGCAAAATGAACGTCCCCACGCTTCCCAGGCAATAAAAAGAGAGCTTGTTCAGGATGCTCAATTCGAGTCACCTGAACAAGCTCAGCAAGAGATTTAAAATAAATCGTACTCTATAAGCCAGGGCAATATTACGGCTGTGGTACCGTTTGAGCCGCTACCCGCCTGGCATACCAGGCTGTGACAATCGGCACCAGGATTGCCGTAACAATTACGCAGGTGGCCACCAGCATCGTGGCTGACGGCGCTACGGGAAGAAACCGCGGATCTACTGCGGCAATGGCTGCCGGAACCGCTGCGGCATTGCCGGCAGTGGTAGCCGCGGCTATGCCTGCCACACCGGTACCACCGGTAAGCTTGTCGGCAATAATCAGGACAGTGCCGGTGATGACAACAACACCCACACCCATTAATAATCCGAGCAGGCCGGCCTTCCAAACGGTTTCCAAATTAAGCGAATTGCCAAGGCCAAAAGCAAAAAACGGAATCATGATAGGAGCAGCGCCGCCCAGAAAATCACGCATTTCTTCATCAAGATTGCCAAGCAGCATACCAATTAACAGCGGCAGGATAGTGCCGATCAGCGTTGGCAGGGGAAAAGCCGCTACTCCCGCCATCCCCAGGGCAATCATCGTGAAGAAAGGGCCTGATTCCAAACTCATAACAGAATAAGCGGCAGCATCTTCTTTTCTGCCGAATTGCCCGATCAGAGCCATATAGAGCCCGCCGTTGGTATCATTCATGGAAGCTACAATTGCCAGAACTGAAAGACCGGCCAATAGTCCGTGTTCCACCATTAAGCCGTTCGGGATCAAGGCTGCAGCCAGAAAACCCAGAGCCGTCCCGGTAAGGATTTTAGCACCTAACAAGGCGCCGCCTTTTTTCAGAATATATGGGGTGGCTTTGACGTTGAGCGTAGCCCCCATACAGACAAAAAATACTGCCAGAATGGGCTGAGACCCGGTCATTAAGGCATTGGTGAAGGATCCGAAAGTTTTACCGGCCGCAGGGAAAAAAGTATTAATAATCGCCCCTAACAATAATGGAATAAGCATCATTCCACCCGGAACCCGTTCAATCGTCTTTTTAATTTGCATAATGTTCCCCTACACTTTCAACAATTTAATTTTATATTATGGAATTCATTAACCAGGCTTTCCTGCCGCAGCAGGGTTATTTGTCGCCTCGTCCCCGGCAGCTTTCGATGTTGTGAACATGAACATGCTGACCTGGCTCAATATCCTGGGTGGCAAGACCGATGATTTCACCGTACTTAATCACCGGCTCTCCTTTTCCGATGGCTTTGATGGCGAACTTATGGCCGGCAGGAATGTTATTGAGCACTTGCGTAGTACTCTTGATCTCCCCGCAGCTGGCGGTAATTTCCGTGCCGGCGGCAACTGCTTCGACCACCGTGCACACATTATCTTTTGGCTTCATAATAATGGCCTGTATTTTAGACATCTTATCCACTCCTCTCTTACATCGTAGGTCCGAACCGGTATATAGCAAAATCATTGAAACCGAGAATTTCCGCTTTTGTCTGTTTGCCGGAAGCCACATCAAGGATTTCCTGGAATATCCGGCGGCCAACCTGGTCAACGGTTTCCTTGCCGTCAACAATCGGGCCTGCGTCCAAATCAAGATTATCATTCATGCGCTCAAATAGCTGTGTGGTTGTCGAAACCTTGATTGTTGGCGAAATCGGTGAACCGCAGCAGGTTCCCCGCCCGGTAGTGAAAACCGTCAGATGACAGCCCCCGGCCACCATGCCGGTAAGCTGTTCCACATCCTGTCCCGGCGTATCCATCCATACAAGTCCTTTCTGGGTGACAGGTGCCGCATAGCCAATGACATCCTGCAGCGGTCTGGAACCGGCTTTGTAAATACAGCCAAGCGATTTTTCTTCAATCGTGGACAGGCCCCCTTCAATATTGCCGGGTGTCGGCTGCCCGCCGCGCATATCCACTCCCATATCGGTAGCAAGTTTTTCGCGGGCCTGGATGGTGGTGAAGCATTTTTTCGCAACCTCCTCATTGACCGCCCGGGAGGCGATAATATGTTCGGCACCAATAATTTCGGTGGTTTCGGCCAAAACCACGCTGCCGCCTGCGTCAATCAGGAGATCGCTGGCAAAACCCAGGGCCGGATTGGCAGATATGCCGGAATAGGCATCCGAACCGCCACATTCGGTTCCCAAAATAAGTTTGGATGCATCGATGGCTTCCCGCTGAAGCTGCGCCGCTGCGCCCACCATAGTTGTTGCCGCGCTGACTCCGGCAGCAGTAGCCTTTACCGATCCGCCTTCGTCCTGGATGATAACCAGGTGAACCGGCTTATACGGACATTTTTCCTTGATGGCGGCAGCAATGTTCTGGGCCCGGATGGTTTCACAACCAAGCCCGACAACCACAACACCATATACATTGGGATGGGTACCGTGACTGACCAGCACATGGGCTGTCAGTTCCGCATCGGCGCCCAGCTGAGTACAGCCGTGCTGATGCTCAACCCAGGTTGTTCCCGCTACCTGCTGTGAAATACCGCGTGCCACCCGGTTGGCACAAACAACGGAAGGAAGAATAAGAACATGATTGCGAATGCCTACCGTCCCGTCAGGACGTACAAATCCTTGAAAGTTCATGTAATTAGCACTCCTTTATCTAGTAGTAACAGCAAAAATTCCTTTACATAATATTTTATATGCAAATTTCATGCCAACAGGATTTTCGCCCTATTTGTTGAATTACAAAGAAGTACGTGCTAATTTTTTGAACATATTTTAATAAAAAATTGAACATATCTATAAAAACGAGACATGTTTTGGTTAACTAGGAGGAACTGTTGTGAATCGCATTGCCTTTATTGCTCCATATACCAATTTAGCGACACTGGCCCGTGAAATTTGCGCCGAAACTTACCCGGACGTAAAAGTCTTTGAAGGCCTGCTGGATGAAGGGCTGGACTGCGCCCGACAAGTTGCGGCCGAGGGCTGCCAGGTGATTATCAGCCGCGGCGGCACCGCCAGTCTGATTCAAGAAAATCTTAACCTCCCGGTTGTGGAGGTAAAGGTAACCGGCTATGATATTTTGCATACGCTCAGCGACCTTATCGGAAAAAATAAAACCATCGGGGTAATCGGCTATCACAATGTAGTCAGAGGCTGCCAGGCAATCAGCCAAATGTTGCAAATAAAATCGCTTGAACTGTTAACCCTAAATAGCACCGAAAACCCGGATTGGCAGGCAGCCCAGGCCCGCTTGCACAAAAAACTGCTGCAAACCCCGGTGGACATATTGGTTGGCGATACCCTGGTTATCAGCAAACTAAATCTGGATGTGCCTGAGGTCAGGCTCATCGTATCAGGCGCGGAATCGATTTATGAAGCCATCGAAGAGGCTCGCCGGATTGCCCAGGTCCAAACAGAAGAAAAAAAATTGGCAGAGCAGCTCCGCACTATATTACACTTTATTCATGACGGTGTGGTAGCCATTGACGACTCCGGCAACATCACAGTCATGAATCCGGCGGCAGAAACCATTTTCAACAGCAATGCCGCACAGGCAATCGGCAAACCAATTACCCGGTTTATCGCCAACAGCAAACTGCCTGATATACTCATCAGCGGCAAAGCGGAATTGGACCAGCTGCAAAGCACGCCTTCCGGAATGATTGTTACCAGCAAAATTCCCATTAAGGTCAACGGCAAGGTAGAAGGAGCTGTCGCCACCTTTCAGGAAACCGGCCGGATCCAAAAAACCGAGCAAAAAATCCGCCTTACACTTCATGCCAAAGGCCTGTTTGCCAAATATTCCTTTAGCGATATTATGGCCTGGGACCATGAAATGAAGCGAACCATCGATAAGGCCATGCGGTATGCTTTAACCGACGGAACGGTGCTAATCCAGGCGGAAAGCGGCTGCGGCAAGGAACTGTTTGCCCAAAGCATCCATCAGGAAAGCAGCCGCAGCAGCGGTCCGTTTGTCGCCGTCAACTGTTCGGCTTTACCGCCACAGCTGTTGGAAAGCGAGCTCTTTGGCTATGTGGCAGGAGCCTTTACCGGCGCCCGCAAGGAAGGCAAGCCGGGTTTAGTCGAGCTGGCCCACGGCGGCACACTGTTTCTCGATGAGATTGGCGATATGGAGCTCGGTTTGCAAGCCAGGCTGCTGCGCGTACTGGGGGAGCGGCAAGTCATGCGGCTGGGGTCAGACAATTGGATGCCGGTAGATATCAGAGTCATCGCCGCTACCCATGTCCCGCTTAAACAGAAAGCCTTTGAAGGGCTTTTCCGAATGGATTTATTTTACCGACTTAACGTGCTGACCATCGCCATTCCGCCCCTGCGGCAGCGAGTTGCCGATATTTATCCTTTGGCCAACTATTTTTTGAGTTTATTTGCGGAAAAATACGGCCGCAGCGCCATTGAACTGCCGCCGGAAGCCCATGATGCGCTCATTCGCTATCCCTGGCCCGGCAATGTCCGCGAATTGCGCAACACCATGGAACGTCTGGCATTGACATATGAAGAAACCGGAAACACGATGGATATATTGCTGGATTCCCTCAAAGAACTTGACACCGACAGCGTCAGACTGCCAGCAGCAAAAACGCTGGCTGCTCCTGCGGCAATTGCCGGTCACAGCCTGGCGGCTGTAAGTATGAAAGCTATGAAGCACCAATTAGCCGTCGATACACTCAAAGCCTGCGGCGGCAACAAATCAAAAGCCGCCAAACAGCTGGGAGTTACCAGATATACCTTAGACCGTCTGCTAAAGTAGTATGGCAGCTTAGACGCAGGCGGCCGTTATCTGTAAGCGCCAGCAGCGCAGCATTGTATAACGGCTGTCCGCGCAAAGCTCATACATGCTGTTAAACAAAAAAAGCCAGGACTGAAATCCGCTCTCAGGCGAATATCAGTCCTGGCTTTTTAGAACCTATTTAACTTTCATTCCTTTGTTTAAAAAAATGTGCCTAAGTAACCCGATTAATCAGCTTCCACAGCAATCAGCTTATGCGCCAGAACATCTACCAGTCCTTTATCTGTTAAGCCCAGCTTGGGAACGGTCGGCAGGGAAATAAAACTTAAAGTCATAAAGGGCGCAGGCAGCGGACAGCCTAATGTCCTGGCCGCCATATTCATGGCTTCAATTTCTTCCAGGACCTCATCTGCGGATTTTTCACTCATTAAGCCACCGATAAGCAGCTGCATTTTGGCGATTACCTTGCCATTATCAACCACAACCAGTCCGCCCTGCATCTCATGGATAGCATTAACCCCCACAGCCATATCAGCATCATTTGTTCCCACACAGACAATATTATGGTGGTCATGTGAGGTGGAAAAGGCCAAAGCGCCTTTCTTTAAACCAAAGCCTTTAACAAAACCTACGCCTACCCCGCCGGTTTTACCATATCTTTCGACTACCGCAAGCTTCAGAATGTCCTGTGCCACAGCATTGCCAATAACGCCATGTTCAACGGCAAGCTCCGTCCGGCCCCATTCATTAATAATTTGCTCATCACACAGCTCGATGACATTAACGGTTGTTTTGGCTTGATTGGTTTTAGCCTTGACCGCAAAGGATTGTGCGGTAATTGTCTGCTTAAAGGTAACACTTTCCTTAATCCACTGCGGATATTGCACCGGCGGACATTCCACCGATAATTTACCCGCCTCGGCAACTACTTTACCTTCAAAAATTACCTTGACAGGCTTTACGTCCTGTAAATCCTTGACCAACAGGATATCTGCCAGTCTGCCGGGAGTTATACTGCCTAATTCATCTTCCACTCTAAAATGCTTGGCTGCATTAATCGTCGCCATTTGCATTGCCTTCATGAACGGCACACCGAGAGCCACCGCTTTATTGATATTATAATTAATGTGTCCTTCTTCTCTGATTTCACTGGCATGCTTATCATCGGTACAGAAAATTAAATTATCGTAATCCAGGCTGTTGGCCATTACTCCGGTCATTAGTTTTTCCAGATTTCTTTCCGTACTGCCTTCCCTGACCATGACTTTCATGCCCAGGCGTATTCTGGCCAGCAATTCTTCATAATCAACACATTCGTGGTCGTCAGATATACCGGCACTGGCATAAACATTAAGCTCCTGCGCCAATCGTCCGATAGCATGGCCGTTAACAACTTTTCGCCGCGCCAGCGTTGCTGCTATCTTCTGCAAATACTCATCCTGCACAAATAATATTTTCGAAGGGTCTATCTCACCCAGGCTGCAGCTTTCTTCCCAGTTTAAGATTTCTTCAACCTCTGCTACCCCCAAAACTGCCCCCGTAGTTTCAAGGCCTGGCGCAGTGGGAACCCGTGAGGATACTTCAATCAGCATCCGGTAAGGCAGCCGTGACATGGATTGCAGCATGGTCTTAATGCCGGCAGCACCGGCAACATTGGCAATTTCCATAAGATCAACACAAATCGTGGTAGTACCCTGGGGAACCATTACCGCCGCAAGAGCTTCCGGCGACAATAAGGTTGACTCAAAATGCATATGGGTATCAATTAAACCCGGCAGGGCGTACTGCCCCTGACAAGGAATTACCTCCTTGGCTGCCAAATCAATATTGGGCTCAATGGAAACAATTCTTTTATCCTTTATGTATATATCGGTAGAATATATTTCGGCAGAATACACATTGACCAATTGAACATTTTCCAGCTTCAAATCACAGGGAATTCTCCCCAAACCGGCTTCAACCGTTGTTTTAATTTCTTCAAAAGTTCTCATTGCCTGCACCTCTTGTATCTATTTTAGTATTATTTCTAAGGTCAGATAAATAATAAAGATTACCGTTAACACCCATACCGTGGCGCTGATATTTTTCCTGTTGCCGGCGGCGACCTGCGCGAGGGTGTAGCCTAGTACGGAAAATAAAATTCCATGAGCAATACTATAAGTAAAGGGCATAATCATGACTGCCAAAAATACCGGGAAGGCTATGGCAAAGTCCTGAAGATCCACCGATTTGAGCGGCTCCATCATAAAGACCCCGATCATGACCAGGGCCGGTGCAGTCGCGATAGCCGGAATCATAAGAAATACCGGCGAAAAGAACAGGCATAAAATAAACAGAATTCCGGCCACCACGGCAACAAGGCCGGTGCGGCCGCCCTCGGCTATCCCGGTTGTACTTTCCGCTCCATAAATGCAAACCGTATTTGTACCCAATACCGCTCCACCGGCGGCAGAGCAGGCGGTGGCAAAAAGCGCTTTACCGGCATTGGGCAGTTCCCCTTTTTCATTTAAAAAACCGGCCTTGGCTGATACCCCGACAAGAACGCCGATACCATCAAATAAATCGACGAATAAGAAGCTGAAGATGGCAAACAGCACTCCCAGCAGCACAATGCCTGAACTGTCAAACATACCGGCAAAAGATAATTGTCCAAAAGTGGGAGCCAAGGCCTGAACAGGATTATCAAAGGCCAGCATGCCGCCTGCCGGCAATTGCGTGTAACTCATGCCTGTTGCCGGGTTCTTGACAAAAAAGCCGGCAACGGTGATGGCCAATATCCCGATTAATATAGCGCCTCTGATTCGTTTAATAATGAGTACAGCCGTCAAAGCAATGCCCAGTAATGCCAGCAAAGTCCCCGGGTTACCTAAATTGCCCATTTGCAGCAAAGTATCTTTATTGGAGACCACGATTCCAGCCTGAGCTAAGCCGATAAACGCTATAAAAAATCCAATGCCTGCACCTACCGAATTTTTTATACAGTGAGGCATTTCATTAACAATTCTTTCCTGAATGTTAAACAAACTCAAAATGATAAAAGCAATCCCCGAGATCAATACACAGCCTAATGCATTTTGCCAGGAAAGGTTGAGTACGCCGACAACATAAAAAGCAAAATAGGCGTTTAAGCCCATGGCCGGCGCCAACGCAAAGGGAAAATTAGCGTATAACCCCATGAAGATAGAACCTAAGCCTGCCGCCAGAGCGGTAGCCCAAAACACAGCTTTGGTATCCATGCCGGCGTTGGCAAGAATAGCCGGATTAACGGCGACAATATACACACAGGTTAAAAAGGTAGTAATTCCTGCCAGGATTTCCGTTTTAACATTGGTACCCTTTTCCGCAAGCTTAAACATACGTTCAAGCAAGCCTTTGTTGCTACATGTACTAAGTTCCATATAATACCGTTACCTCCTAAAAAATTTATAATAATGTAAAAGCAAGGCAGAAGCAGTCACAGCATACGTATGAGGTATTACCTCTATATTATATTAAAAAAAATAATAGCCGAAATTGTTTACTCTGCCAACTTCAGCTATTATTTTTTTAATATATATCCTTTTGCCGACAAGAGCTGAACCGGATAAGATCTGTGTCATAATACTCGGTATCATAAAAAACCGGATTATTGTCCTGGTCAAAATTCACACTCTCAAATACTAAAAAGGCTTTGGGCTTCACACTATTCATGTAAGCCGCCAGCTTATCATCTTCTGTTACCATTGCAGTGGATATTTCTACGATGTCTCTGGTTACTATTTTGCCTGCCTTGGCTTTTAAAAACTCAAAAATCGACAGTTTAATGTCGTTGGGGGAGATATCTCCCTCGATCAGTTTCCGGGGAAATCTATCGATACAATATATTGCAGGATTTCCATCAGCATAAAATACTTTTTCTACTATTACCACTTCATCTTCAGGATCAATTTGCAATTTATTCGAGCCATTATAGCCTGCAAGCTTAATTTCGATATTTACCAGTTCCACCTCTGCCTTATAGCCGCTATTTCTAATCAGCTTTTCAAATTCCTGAGCCGGATTAAAGGTGATCTTAATCTGCAGGGCGTCGGCGTTGACAAAGGTCCCGATTCCGTGTTTTCGAAAAATTACCCCCTCGTGGGACAGCTCAGTCAGGGATCGCCTGATGGTAATTCTACTTACCCCTAACATTTCAGCCAGCGCTTCCTCGCGGGGAAGCTTATTATTTTTCTGTATATCCATAGACTTTATGTACCGGTACAGGGCTTCTTTTACTTCCTCATTCAGAGAACGATTTTTTACCCGCCTGATCTCCATAAGCCCTCCTGCATAATTTTACATAGGATAGCCCTCTATACATATGAGGTATTACCTCTTTACAAATTATATCGTTTCCCTTACAAAATAGCAATAATCATCTAATATTTTTTGAGGAGCCAGGTCTTACCCCAAAACCTCGCAGGCGTAGCAACTTGCTGCAAACTGCGGACGTTGTATGCGAAGCAAAATGAACGTCCCCCTGCTTCGAGGCTGGAATGCACAGGTGGAAAATTAATCCTTGAAAAAATTCATAACAGGATTTATAATTTAAATGCATTTAAATAATTAAGCAATTGAGGTATATATTATGGCCAGACCTCCGCAAGATCCGCAAATTCGAATTACCGAGATTTTAGATACAGCAGAATATTTATTTACAGCTAAGGGTTATTTCGGAACAACTGTCAGTGACATTGCCAAAGAAATGGGTGTTACGCAGGGCATGTTTTATTACTATTTTAAGTCCAAAGAGGAAATTTTGGAAGCACTGCTTAACCGTCATGTAGCTTGTTTCCTTGCCGAAATTAAAAACATGACTCATTCTGATGCTTCTCCAGCGGAAAAATTGGGATTTATGATCAGTACCGTAATTAAAGATGTCCGTGCGCACGGCGAAGAACTGCTTAATACTATACATCATGAGCAGAATTTGCATATCAAGAATAAACTAACCAAAGGCGTCACGCTCATGCTCACGCCTCTGGGGCTGAATATTATCGAAGAAGGCCGAAGCCGTCAGGTCTTTAACGTCCCCCATCCGCAGACTGCTATGAGCTTTATCCTACTTATCATAGACTTTTTAATTGCTGGCCTCTATGAAAAGCAACCCCGGGAACTCTTGTCCCTGCGTCTGCGAATGGCGGAATCTCTCGTCGAAAAGACAGTAGGCCTACAAGAGGGAAATATCCATATCTCGCTGTAATCATGCAAGTCAACCACAATTGAATCATTACCCGAAAATCCCGCTTGCCAGAAAAATCTGGATTGAGCGGTTTTTTCAAACCTATTAATTAAACACGTTTAAATAATTAGTCGAAAACTACTTTACCCCTTACAGAAGGAGGCATGTAAATTGTATCAACGCCGAACTGTCGGTCGGAAAATTCCGCTTATAACTCAGAAAATACGAGGGCATCAGGACTCGACCCGCCCTCCTCCCCTTCTTTTGCCGAAAAGATACCGTTTTTCGAAGCAGTCATTTCCCGGTATATAACCCTTTTAAACTAAGGAGTGAAAGCATGCAATTACCATCTTGGTCAACCAATATTCCCAGAAAAAAATTATATTATGTGTTCGCAGCCATCGCCGTCTTATGTATTCTCGGCGGCACGCTCTGGCAAGGACAGCCTCGCCCACCGGCAGTCGTCAATGAAATTCCGGTGGTACGCACCGCCGTTGTCGGCAACTCCGCTGTTTCCCAGAGGTATACTTACTCCGGCGAAGTGCGCGGCCGCTATGAAAGTCAGCTCGCTTTTCAGGTAAACGGCAAAATTATCACAAGAAATGTGCAGCTGGGCAGTACGGTACAGGCCGGTGACGTCCTTCTGCAAATTGACGCCAAGGACGTTGTGCAAACGGTAAGTAACTATTCCGCTCAGGTCGATTCGGCCGAATCGCAACTGCAATTAGCCGCAAGCAACCTTAACCGCTACCGGGAACTACTGGAAGGCGGCGCTATCAGCCAGTCCCAGTATGACCAGTATGCCAACGCCCATAATGTAGCCGTTGCCGGGGTGCGCCAAGCCTCAGCACAATATAAGCAAAGTGCCAATCAGCTGGATTATACCTTGTTAAAAGCCGATAAACCAGGCATTGTATCCGGCATCTCCGCCGAAATCGGCCAGGTAGTCAGCGCCGGCCAGGTTATCGTTACCGTCGTGCAGGATGGCGAACGGGAAGTGGAGATCAGCATACCGGAAAACCGGATCGAAGAACTGCGCAAGACGGAAAAAATACAGGTTTCCTTCTGGGCTTTGCCCGCTGTAACGGCAGAAGGCAGGATAAGAGAAATTTCTCCGATGGCCGACCCAATCACCCGCACTTTTAAAGTGCGTATCAGTCTGATCAACCCGCCGCCGGCAATAAAGCTGGGCATGACCGCTACCGTAGCCGTAGCCGGCAACTCAGAACAACCGGTCATAAACATTCCCGTAGCGGCTGTCTATCAGACCGGCAATCCCACCCCCGCTGTCTGGGTAGTTGCGGGCGGAACCGTAACCCTGCGCTCCATTCAGACCGGTTATTACGGCAAGGGCAATACCGTCCAGGTACTCAACGGCCTGCGCCAGGGTGAGCGGATCGTCATTGCCGGGGTACATAAACTGACCGAAGGGCAGCAGGTAAGCATCGGCGGTGATTCGCTGTGAAAGGATTCAACTTGACCGAATGGTCCCTTAACCACAAACAGTTCATTTATTTTTTCATCATTCTCTTTTTCATTGCCGGTATTGTTTCTTATAAAAACCTGGGCCGTATGGAAGACCCGGACTTTACCATCAAACAAATGATTGTTACCGCTGCCTGGCCGGGAGCCACAGCCCAACAGATGGAGGAGCAGGTTACCGACAAAATTGAGAAGAAATTGCAGGACCTGCCGGGGCTTGATTATTTAAAAAGCTACTCCACTCCGGGAGTCACGGTAATTTATGTTCATTTAAAAGACACGGTGCTGCAAAAAGACGTACGCAACAAGTGGCTGGAAGTACGCAATATGGTGAGCGACATCGCCGGCACTTTCCCCTCCGGGGTCCTGCCGCCGCAGTTCAACGACCGGTTTGACGAAGTGTACGGTGTGGTGTTTGCCCTGACCGGCGACGGTTATACCTATGAAGACATGCGCGCCAAGGCGGAAAGAATCCGGCGGATTCTGCTCGGGGTTCCCAGTGTAAAAAAAGTGAACCTCCTGGGCGTGCAAACCGAAAAGATTTATATTGAAATCGAAAACAGCAAGCTGGCACAATTGGGGATTGATCCCAATTTAATCACCACCACGCTGCAGGCACAAAATGCCATGTCGGCGGCCGGCATGCTGGAAACAGCCTCTGACAATATTTATTTACGGATTACCGGCATGTTTGAAAACCTGGAGGATATTCAGAATACTCCCATTCAGGCGAACGGGCGCGCCTTCCGCCTGGGTGATATCGCGACCGTTACCCGCTCCTACAGTGAGCCCGCCGACCCTAAGTTTTATTATAACGGGGAACCCGGCATCGGCATTTCCCTGGCGATGGAGCCAGGCGGCAACGTGCTGGTCCTGGGGGAAAATATTGAAAAGACGATCGAACAGGTGAAAAAGGAACTGCCCGCCGGCCTGGAGATACACCAGACCGTCAATCAGCCCAAAGTAGTGGAAAGCTCTATTGATGAATTCGTAAAATCCCTGGGCGAAGCCATTGTTATTGTCTTAATCGTAAGCTTTATCAGTCTGGGAGTGCGTTCCGGCATCATCGTGGCATTGTGTATTCCGCTGGTCATCGCCATCGTGTTTACCTTCATGAATCTGTTCGGCATTGATTTGCAGCGGATCTCCCTGGGCGCGCTGATTATCGCGCTGGGCCTGCTGGTGGATGACGCGATTATTACCATTGAAGCCATGGTGGTTAAGCTGGAGCAAGGCTGGAGCCGCTTTAACGCCGCCTGCTTTGCCTATACGTCCACGGCTTATCCCCGCTTAACCGGCGAGTTGGTCACCTGCGCCGGCTTCATCCCGGTCGGGTTTGCCGCCGGGACCGCTTCGGAATACTGTGCCAGCATCTTTATGGTTGTCACCATCGCCTTGCTTACCTCCTGGCTGGTGGCCGGGACCGCCACACCGCTGTTAGGCTATTTGTTTATCAGAATTAAACCGAAAGGGAACGGGGAAAAAGAACATGATCCCTATGATACAAAATTTTATCAAAAATTCCGCCGGTTGTTAGTCTGGTGCCTGACCCATAAAAAGACTGTACTAATTGCCACAGCAGGTGCTTTTATCGCTTCCATCGGTTTGTTGGGGCTGGTAAAACAACAATTCTTTCCTGCTTCCACCCGGCCGGAACTGATTATCCAATTGGAGCTGCCTGAGGGTTCTTCCATTGAAAATTCCGATGCCGTTGCCCGTGAGTTTGCGCAGAAACTGGCAGACAATCCGCAAATTTCCTATTATACCTACCATGTAGGCGAAGGCGCTCCCCGGTTTGTATTAAGCTTTGAGCCGACTGCCAACAAACCGAATTTTTCCGAATTTATCATTGTGGCCACCGATGCCAAAGCCCGGGACGAACTGCAGACGAAATACCGCGAAGTATTAATCAAGGAATTTCCCCATGTGCAATTTCACACCAAGGTAATCAACAACGGCCCATCGTCCGACTATCCGGTCATGCTGCGGGTAAAAGGCTATGAGCTGGACAAGGTGCGGGACATTGCCGAACAAATACGGACGGTGATGGCCGCCAATCCCCATACCCGGAATGTAAACCTGAAATGGAGCGAAAAAAGTAAGATTATGCATCTGGATATCGACCAGGATAAAGTCCGGAAGCTGGGAATTACCTCGCAGGCGCTGGCCAGTGCGCTCCAGATGCAGCAGTCGGGGACAGAGATCACCCAATTCAGGGAAACCGACAAAACAGTCAGTATGGTGCTGCGGTTTGCCGCCCGGGACAGAAATGATCCGGCTTATCTAAAAGATTTCAATATTCCGGTCGGCAACGGACAATATGTCCCGCTGGATCAGATCGCCACCATCCGTTTCGAGACGGAGGACGGTTTGATCTACCGGCGTGATTTGAAGCCGATGATCTGGATACAGGCGGAATTGAATTCCGACGACGTGACCGGGGATGATGTGGCGGAACAGGTTTATAGCAAGCTGGCGGATTTGCGCGCCGGTTTGCCGTTTGGCTACAGCATCGAGTATGACGGCGGCAAAGAAGACAGCATTAGGGCCGCAAAATTCATGTCAGAACCGATACCGGCCATGATCATTGCGATCATGATTCTCCTAATGATCCAGCTGCAAAACATTCCCAAAATGATTCTGACGCTGCTTACGGCACCGCTGGGCATTATCGGCGTAGCGGTCGGATTGTTTTTTACCAACAGTCCGATGGGCTTTGTCGTACAACTGGGAATTTTGGCTTTGGCCGGGATTATTATGCGCAATACCATTATATTAATGGACCAGATTGACCAATTGCTGGAAGCCGGCGAACCTCTCTGGGACGCCATTATCGATGCCACCGTCATCCGGCTACGCCCTATCCTTCTGACTGCGGCAGCAGCGATTTTAGGGATGCTCCCCCTGGTTTCAAGCATCTTCTGGGGCCCGATGGCTGTCGCCATTGCGGCAGGGCTAATGGGCGCCACTATCTTAACCTTAGTGGTACTGCCGGTCATGTATGCCGCCTGGTACAAAGCCCAGCCTACTATGGATAAGAAAAATTCCTTAAATGCCAGTTCTGCCAATCATTCTGTTTGATTTGTCAGGTGTCAGGAAACCTTTGGTCTACTAACTATATTGATAAGGAGTTGATCATTATGGAAGTTCCGTATAAGAAAATTTTAGTTCCGGTGGATGGTTCCAGCCACGCGCTCAGGGCATTGTCCCATGCAGCGACGCTGGCCCGTTACTTTGCTGCTGAAATCAGCATTCTTTATGTATCGGTGCTATCGCAGCAAGTCCCTCTGTATGACCAGGTCAAGGGAGCCAAAATCCCGCCCAACGCTTCTACCGATCCCGCAAACTATGCTAAAACAATCCTGGCAGAAGCAAGCAAACAAGTCCCGGCTGGCATTTACGTTCAAACCCACAACGAGCTTGGCGAACCACGCACTGCCATTACCGACTTCGCCACGCAAAACGGCTATGATATTATCGTCATCGGCTGCCGGGGCTTAGGCGCGATTTCCGGCTTGCTTCTGGGGAGCGTCAGCACTTACGTTCTCCATCATGCCCCATGCCCGGTTTTGGTTATTAAATAGTTACTTTCATCCGCACGTTCCGCTACGATTTATAAGGTTTCCCTCAGGTATCTCCGGTACTATTCCCGGAAATATAACATAACAGCGGAAGCAGTCATCCCAAACCGGGGCCTGCTTCCGCTGTTTATTGTTCGCTTTTACATGTTTTAGTGCTGCCAGAGCCGTGAAGTGAGATTCAGTCACGCATCGGTTTGTCCGGCTAGTCCCTGAGCTGCCTTGGCGGCAAATTCGATGGCGGCAGTCATGCTGCCGCTGTCGGCAATCCCTTTGCCGGCGATGTCAAACGCGGTGCCGTGGTCAACCGAACTCCGGATAAACGGCAGCCCGACAGTCACATTGATACCCGAATCAAAGCCCAGAAGCTTAATGGGAATATGGCCTTGATCGTGGTACATAACGACTACGATGTCAAACTCTTTACGCTTTGCCGCCCGGAAGAAAACGGTGTCCGGCGGGATGGGGCCGCTGGCGGCAATGCCCTCCTGCTGCGCCGCTTCCACGGCGGGAAGAATTTCGTCGATATCCTCACGCCCAAACAGGCCATTTTCACCGGCATGGGCGTTGAAACCGGCTACCGCGATGCGCGGCTTTTCCAGGCCAAGCAGCCGCAGCGTACGGTCAGCAAGCCGGATGATCCTGAGGACTCGGTCTTTTTTAATCAAATCGGCTGCCTGCCGCATGGAAACATGGGTAGTGACATGGATGACCTTAAGGTCGTCACTGGAAAGCATCATGGCATAATCGTTGGTCTGGCTGAGCTCACCTAATATTTCTGTATGGCCCGGGAAGTGATGTCCGCCTTTGTGCAGCGCCTCTTTGTTGATCGGCGCCGTAACAATGCCAGCCACCTTTTGGTCCAAAGCCTGCCTAATGGCACCTTCAATATACTGGTAAGCCGCATGACCGGCACGGCCGTCTACCTGACCAAAGGGCAGGTCGGCCGGTACATTGGCAAAATCAAGTACGTTAATAGTACCGTATTCATACAACCCGTTTTGCGGCTCAGCAGTGGCATGAATTTTCGCCAGGCTGTTCACAATCCCGGCCGCCATAGCCATTCTCCCGGCATCACCAAACACCAGTGGCCGGCATATCTGGTAGATTTGTTGATCTGCCAGTGCCTTGACAATAATTTCCGGACCGCAGCCGGCCGGATCACCCATCGTAATGGCAAGAATCGGAAGCTGTTCTTTACTCATTAGCCAATCACCTTCTTTGCTCCAGTTTTTTCACTGCTTTTACCAGTGCGTCAGGCGCACCGAATGCTCCGGCTTTAGTAACGACCAATAGTTGTTTCCCCTCCTGGGTGGTCATGGCACCAAGCGGAATAGCCGGTGTCACTTCTTCCAGAACGCGGATGCCGGTGACACCCAGGGCGTTGCATACAGCCACAGCCGTATCACCGCCGGTCAGAACCACTCCGGAAATATCCTGCGCCCGCAATATTTCGGCGCCAATCCAGCCAAGAATCTGGGCCACTTTTTCGCCGACCTGCACCAGGGACATACCCAGCTTTTCCCCGGCAGTCTGTGTCTGCTGCACCGTGTCGGCCTTGTAACCGGAGACCAGAACAATGCGCCGGCCTGCGGACAGGGACTGCTGCACCTGCTGTAGGGTCGGATGCGGCTGGCCTGCCTGCCAGGACAAATACCCGGCAACTTCCAGTTCAATCATTTCATAGCCGGAAGCCACCAGCTGTTCTACCTGACCGCGCGTCACAGAACTTACACTGCCGGCAATAACAAAAGCCGGCTGGCGGGTTTCTGGTTCTGCCGCCCAATGAAACAACTGCGGCAGCACTTCGGCAAGTCCGGCAGACCCGGACCAGAGGATTTTTTCTGAAAGGCTGGCTGCCGCCTGTGCAACAATAAGAAAGTGCTCGTCCTGCCAGGCATCTGAGCTGATAATCCGGCAACCGTCATTCAGATGCCGGCGCAGGGCCTGTACAATACCTTCCTGTCCCTGTGATATATCGGCAAAATCAATATGACCGACCTTGAGGCCTGTCTGTTTTCGCAATAGTTCGGGCAGCATGGTTTCGTAAACAGGGGTTTTCGGGTCACGGGCAATTTCGGTAGTGGAGAGCGGCGCACCATTGAGCAGATAATTGCCCCCCACAGTTATGCGCCCGTTTTTGGGGAAAGCGGGCATAACCAGGGCAAAATCATGCAGGTTCAAGTCAAGAATAGCTTTAATTTCCATGCCAACATTGCCCCTCAGGGTCGAATCCAGCTTTTTATAGTATTGGCCAAATCCGGCTGCCACCGCTTTTTGGGCGGCTTGCTGTACCCTTGCATAGGCTTCCGGGGCGGGAACGGCGCGGCTGTTTGTATCAACTACGATAATATCGGCCGTGGCTGTGGCATTGAGCGCCGCATCATTCAGCAGCACCTCCGTATGCATACCCTGCCGGGCGAACTGTACCCCGGTATCGTTGGCACCAGTCAGGTCGTCGGCGATAACGATCATCCCTTTGCTTGTTGCTTTCAAATCGCTTCCTCCTTATTATGATGATATGGCAGTTCAGTCAGACTGATTACGATATTGCCGCAGGGCTGTACGCGATTGATTTACTCCCGCGATAGCCGGCTCACCAATTTGCAGCGCCATCATAACATACAAAATATCAATGACGACAAGCTGAACGATGCGGGAAATCATAGCATCTGAACGCATTTTCGTTTCACAGGTGCAGCTTAATAAATACGCATCAACAAGTTGAGTAATGCCGGAGTCGATGGAGCTGGTCAGAGCACAGGTAAAGCAGCCGCGTTTTTGGGCAAGCGCCAGTGTACGGAGTATATCTGTTGTCTCGCCTGAGTGGGAAATGGCAAAAAAGACTTCGTCCGGCCGGGCAATTGATGCGGCAATCATCATCAGGTGGGAATCGGAATACCCAATAACCCTGCAGCCCAGACGCATAAATTTTTGCCTGGCATCCTGGGCCACTACACCGGAGGCACCCAAGCCAATGACATGAACAACAGCGGCTTGGCGCAACTGCTGTTCAATAGTTGCCAGCGCCTCTGCCGAAAGCTGCTGCTTCAAGTCAGAAATCCCTTGAGTGGTGGAATCGGCGACCTTACGAATGATGTCAGTTAACCCGTCATGGGCCTGCACTTCCTCATAAATCGGCTGTATATCGGTTTCTGCGGCTAACTCCTTAGCCAGGGCAACACGAAACATGGCATAATTTTTATAGCCCAGCAGCCGGTAAAAGCGTATTACCGTCGCTTCACCCACACCGCATTTAGCGGCAAATTCATTGATTGGCAGGGTCAGGGCTTCCTGCGCATGCGCTTGCAGGTATTGGACAATTTTATTTTGCGTGGCTGTAAAACGATTATGCTGTAGCCGAATTTTAGAAAATAGCATTATCAAACCACCTCGGAGATTATATTCACTAACCTTACCTTCGGAGATTTTTTTCTCCGTTATGGTATTATTCGCTATACTTTCCTGATCGCCTGCTTATTATTACAAAAAATCTTAATCTTGTTGCTATATAAAACCAACCTATTGAAAAGACCGTGTATTCCCTGCCAGCAGGGCACCTACACGGTCTTGCTTATCTCTATAAAATTGCGCAAATTCCCAGCCCTATAGCTTCTTTTTGACAAAATGAGGCAAGCGCGCGCCGGGCAGGTAAGCGCCAAACAAGGTACGGAGTTTGTCCGTCCAGGCTTGTCGAAAACACTAACCCAGATTGTCTGTCTCCATGCTTTCGGCCAATTTTCTCACCGCACCCAGCAATATCCGGGCACCGGCGGCAATGTCGTCAATGCTGGCCCATTCGGCCGGATTGTGGCTAATGCCGCCTTTGCAGGGGACAAACACCATGCCGGTTGGAGCCATTTCCGCCACATGCATGGCATCATGTCCGGCACCGCTTGGCAGCAGCATATTGGCATAACCATATTCCTCTGCTATATTTTGCAGGAATTCGACTATTTCCCGGGAAATTTCCACAGGCTTTTCGTCAGTAAGCGTAATAATCTCCATATCGACACCGCGCCGGGCTTGTACTTCAGCAATGCCTGCCGTCAGTTCCCCCAGCACCTGCCGTTTGCTGGCCGCCGAAATGCCGCGAAGGTCAATGCCCAGTTCGACCCGTCCGGGAATAACATTCATGACCCCTGGCTCAACCTTTGCCATCCCGGTCGTACCTACCGTGCCGTTATGGCTTTCCTGACCTGCCAGTTTTTCTACCAGCAAAATAATTTCAGCCGCCGCAGCCAGCGCGTCCTGACGCATATTCATGGGCGTGGCGCCTGAATGATCGGCCTGGCCTGTTACTATTACCTTCAGGCGGGTAGGGGCGGCAATCCCGGTGACGATGCCAATTTGTTTACCCATGGTTTCCAATACTTTGCCTTGCTCAATATGCAGTTCCAAAAAGACTTTGATTGCCTGGTCATAACGCGCGTGTCCGATATTCTCAGGTGCAAGCCCCCGCCCGCGCATAGCCTGGGCCAGTGTCACACCCTGCTTGTCGGTATACTGCTCTAATTGCGCCAAGGACAGTTTGCCGCAAAATGCCTTGCTGCCAAGGGTGGCCATACCAAACCGGCTGGATTCTTCAGCCATGAAAACAACAACTTCAATGGGATGCACTGTCTGTTGTCCCGCTTCTTCCAGGCAGCGGACCACCTCAATCGCTGCCAGTACGCCTGCCACCCCGTCATAGTTGCCGCCATTGGGAACACTGTCAATATGTGACCCCAGCATAACCACAGGCGCCGCCGGGTTAAGCCCTTCCCGGCGGGCAATGAGATTGCCGAAAGCATCCACTCGGACAGCAAGCCCGGCCGCTTCCATAAGCTCACGAATATAATTCCTGGCTTCCCAATCTTCATCACTGAACGCCAGGCGCGTAATGCCTCCGCCTGCCTGTGCCCCGATGGCACTCAGCCTACGGAAGGTTTCTTCAAGCCGCTTCACTGAAATCATGCCTGTTTCTCCTTTGCTGTATGTATGAATTCATCTGCTTTAACGGCTTGCCTGGACCGCTCAAAATTCATAACCCAAATAGCCAGCAGCGTTACTGCACCACCGGCAAGCTGAATGGGCAGCACCCTTTCTCCCAGGACTAAATAGCCGCCAAGTACCCCGGCAACAGGAACCAGATTAAGATACAGGGTTGTAATGGCAACATCCAAATGTTTTAACGCATACATATACAATAAATAACAGACCACCGAGCAAAACACTGCCAAAAATAAAATATGCCCCATAGCGGTCAGTGAAAATACCTGCCACTCGTTAACTTCGGTGAGCGACAAGGGCAGCAAGAGTATTGTGCCTATCACCGTTTGATAGGTGATCATGCACATGCCGGAATACTTATTTTGCAGCGACTTGGCAACAAGAGTATAAAAGGTCCAGGACAACATCGCGCCCAGAACAAATAGATTGCCAATGAAATTGGCAGAGTTGAAATCCAGCTGGCCGTTGGCTGTTACCGAAAAATACATGCCGACAATAGCAATGGCTATCCCGACCAGTTTAAGCACTGAAACCCTGGCGCCGAAAAACAGTATATCCAGGCAAATGGCCAAAATCGGAATAATTGTCACAATCAGCGAGGCATTGACTACAGTTGTTAACTTTACGCCAATGTTTTCAAAATAAAAGTACAGTGTAATCCCCAGACAGCCTGCCAATACCATCCGCGGAATATCGGCCCTAGCGACTTTGGCACCAGGCTCAAACCGGTTAAGCAGCCCCACCAGCAGCACCGAGGCGATGGCAAACCGGATAAGAGCCATAGTGACCGGCGGTACTTCGGCCACCGTAATTTTGATGCTTACATAAGATACGCCCCAAAATAAAACGGTTATAAGCAGCAGCAGGTTAGCCATAATATATTGATTATCCCGCAAGCTGACCTTTTGCCGTGTCTTGCTTGTATTTTCCTTCATAATACCCTCCTGATTTTTACTCTGGTACCCCATCTGGCGTCACCGAAAACATGCTTTTAGATAACGCATGAGACCAGCATACCAGGCAAAAGCAGCAGGCGTATTGTAAAAAATTGACGTATGGCTATTTCAGCCTTTGGTACTTTTCCGGTGTCACGCCGGTATGGCTCTTAAATACCTTATGAAAGTGGCTCTGGTCATAAAAACCGGCTTCACAGGCCACCTCCACGATCTGCCGGTTCTGCCGCAGCAGTTTCTTGGCATAATTGATTCTCAGCAGTGTCTGATAGGTATGGGGCGGTATATTGAATTCTTCCTTAAAAGCACGGATAATGGCAAATTTATTCAGGCCTGATATGGTTTCCAGTTCTTCCAGGGTAATCTTTTTCAAATAGTTATTGTGCAAATAGTCCTTGATCATTTTCAGTTTGGGCACTTCGATTATCTTGCGGCAAGTTTCCACCGGCTCCATACTCCCAACCACCTGTTCAAACAGGGCCATTACGCCGGCTTCCTTTTCCAGCGGGCTTGCCTGCTGCGCCAAGGGCTCGAGCAAAGCATGCAGGGCACGCTGGGCGGAGAGTGTCGTCATATCGCTCACCACCGGCCGGTTGAAAACAGCTATGCCTTTACTTGCCAAGAACCGCTGCATCCAGCCTGCCTCAATAAAGAACATTTTGTATTGCCACCGGCCTTGACGGTCAGGATTGCAGGAATGTATCAGCCCCGGCGGAATCAGCACCGTGGTCTTGGGGCTAACCTCGGTAACCTTGCCTTCACACCAAAAAGAACTCTTGCCATGCTCCACTATCCCCAAAGAGTATTCTTCATGAGAATGCTTTTTATAACAAAGATAACTGGCATCACATAATTTTAATTCAAAGAATGGCAAATCGGCATCCCGGTAGAAACGAACGCCGTTCATGACAACACCCCCATAATTCAGCTCCGGTCAACCCGTCTTACCGCTTGTTTCCTCAGTCATGACTATTTCCGCGGCAGGCTGCTGAATACTTTGCAGCTGGGTTAACAGCATACCTGCCAGCATCAGACCGCATCCCAGCATTTCCTGAAAACCTAAGCGCTCCCCCAGCAGAAAGAAGCCGCCAATGACCGCAAAAACGGTTTCCATACTCAGAATAATGGCAGCATGCGACGGCGGCGAATATTTCTGGCCAAGAACCTGCAGCGTATAAGCTACCCCGACAGAGACAACACCGCCGTACAGAATAGGAATCAGTGCCCCGGTAAGTCCTTCAACAGCTATTGTTTCAGACCAGAGTGCAATTCCCAGACTGAGTACACCACAGGTAACAAACTGGTAAAATGACAGCAGCAATACATTAATCCGGTTGGCATAATAACCGATAAGCAGGATATGTATGGCCCAGAACAAAGAGCCCACCAGCTGCAGCAGGTCACCATAAGCAATGGAAAAGCTTTCTTTCACGCATAACAGATACAGACCAATAATCGCCAGCATTGCGCTAATCCGGGTAGTAAGACTAACATACTGTTTCAGAAACAATCCCAAAATCGGCACCAGCACAATATACAGGCAGGTGATAAAGGCCGCCTTGCCTGCCGTGGTATAAATCAGGCCAATTTGCTGCAGCGAGGCGGCGGTAAACAGGACTAAGCCCGCAAGAATCCCCGCCCGTACTGCATCCCCGGAATTGCCGGCAGTAGTTTGCCGCGTTGTATTACGATAGTAAAAGAGCATTGGCAGTAACGAAAGACTGCCCAGCAAGAACCGGACTCCATTGAAGGTAAACGGACCAACATGGTCCATGCCTACCCGCTGGGCTACAAAGGCCAGCCCCCAGATGGCGGCCGCCAGGAGCAGCAGCAGGTTTGATTGTAAAGCACCCATTTTTTTACTCCTTTTCCGCTAGTTTAGTATATTTTTTCTGCAGACGGATTAAGCGTAAGAGCAGCACCACCGCTCCGACAGCCAGGCCGACAATAAACCCAACCCAATAGCCATAGGCCTGGAGGGGCGAATAGTTTGCCAGAAAATATCCCACCGGCATACCAATAAACCAATACGATATGATAGCCATCAGCAGCGTTATCTTAACATCCTTATAGCCGCGCAGGGCTCCCTGAATAGGGGCGGCAATGGCGTCGGAAAGCTGAAAAAAGATGGCATATACGAGGAAATTCCGGACTAACTCCAGTACGGCCGGATCTTCGGTGTATAACCTTGCGATTTGGTTATTAAACGCAAATAAACCGGCAGCAAAAATAATTCCGACAAAAACTGCAATTCCTATCCCCAGATAACTGTATTGCCTCGCGTCATGATAACGGCGCGCCCCTGCCTCATACCCCACCACAATGGTTAAGGTTATGCCAATACTCAGCGGCACCATATATATTACCCCGGCAAAGTTAATGGCTGCCTGATGGGCCGCGATAACTGCCGTACCATATTCACTCATTAATAAAGCCACTACCGAAAAAATCGCGACCTCACAGAAAATCGACAGTCCGATCGGCAAGCCGACAACTAATAATTCCCGCCAGGCGGTAAATGAAATGCCGGGGAAAGCGGCAAAAATCCGGTAGCCTTTAAACGGCTCTACATAGCGTACAACACCGATACTGATAATAAGAAGGCACCAGTAAGTCAGGGCAGAACCATAACCTGCGCCTACACCGCCAAGCTGAGGGAAACCGAATTTCCCAAAAATCAGCAGATAATTCAGCGCAATATTAATCGGTACGGCACACAGGGTGATCAGCATGGTGACCCGGGTATACCCCAGGGAATCAATAAAATTCCTCAGCACGGCTGCAGCAAATAAAGGAACAATACCAATTGCCAGTGCACACAGGAAGTGAAAGGCAATCCGATGCACAGCCCCTTCTAAATCCATGGTATTGAGCAGCGGCAGCAGCACTGCCGAACCCGCGCCGATGACGACCAGCCCCAATATCAGGGCCAAATACAGGCCCTGAATGACGTAAAAAGGCATAGCCGCTTTCCGTCCGGCACCATGGAGTTGGGCTAAGATGGGAGTAAGCCCGCCCAAAACGCCGCTGATACCCGTAAATACCGGGAGCCACAGATTAGTACCGATAGCAACTCCTGCCAAATCATAAGGACTTACCTGGCCGGCCATGATGGTGTCAAAAAAGCCTGTCGCCGTAAGTGAAAGCTGCGCAATAAATATCGGGAAAAAGATAAAAAGAAATTGCCTTGTCTTGTCCCGCAAAGATCTTGTCTGGTTCACGTAGTCACCTCAATAAACAAAGAAAGAAAAGACCTGGCCTGTGCCAAGCCTTAAGCTTATCAATATAATAGCACCAATCCAACGCCCCGTCCAGTTTCCTCCAGGCCGAAAAACGGCAGTATATAGTTAATTCTAGCAGATCCCTTATGTTCCTTGCAGGAATATTTGCTTCTGCCTAGAATAAAACAATGTTTTCAAATGTAATATTTTATGCTTAATTTTACATTATATATGTTTCATATGGAGGAGTAAACATGCTAAAAGATTTTGTTCTCGGCTTGGGTGACAAGGAAGTCTCGATTGCCCTGCCGGAAAAACAGGTTATTCACGTTATCGAGGGGAAAGCTGTCGAAGCCATTGCCGATGTACCGGCAGCGGTAAAAGCCGCCGTAACTCAGCCCATCGGCTCCCCGCCACTGCCGAAAGTAGTTAAGGCCGGGGATAAGGTTGTCATTATTGCCAGTGATATCACCCGCCAATGGATTAGCTATCCGCGCTTTCTGCCCGCACTGCTAAATGAACTGAACCAGGCCGGCATACCTGACAGTGATATCAAGCTGGTTGTCAGCCTGGGCTCGCACCGGCGCCACACCGACCAGGAGAATGTCCAGGTCTACGGCGAGGAAACAGTAGGCCGTATTCAGATTGTTCAAAGCTACGCACCGGCTGCCGAAGATTTTGTTTATACCGGCAAAACCTCACGCGGCGTGGAAACCTATATCAATAAACATGTCGTCAATGCCGACAAAGTCATTATGACCGGCGGTATTATCTATCACCCCATGGCCGGCTTCGGCGGCGGCCGCAAAGCCATTGTGCCGGGTGTTGCCGGTTATTCCACCATTCAGGGCAACCACACCTTCTGCCTGCATGAGGTTATCGGCCAGGGTGTCAACCCTAACTGCATGTCCGGTAAGCTGGAAGGCAACAACATGCATGAAGACATGAGCGAAATGGCTGCCATGCTCAAACACACCTTTCTGCTCAACGCCGTCTTCACCCCGACAGGACAATTTGCCCGCTTTGTCGCCGGACATCCTTATACGGCCTGGCTGGAAGGCTGCAAAACAGTGGAGGAAATCTTTGGTGTGCCCATTACCGCCAAAGCCGACCTGGTCATTGCATCTGCCGGCGGCTTCCCCAAAGATATCAACCTGTATCAGGGGACAAAAACCACCGAAAACGCCATCATGGCTGTCAAGGACGATGGGGTTATCATTGCCCTGTTAGAATGCCGTGATATTATGGAACCGCCTGATTTCAGCGGCTGGTTCAACTACGAATCCCTCTATGACCGGGAAATTGCCCTGCGCAAAGCCTTTACCGTTCCCGGCTTCATTGCTCTTAAAACCGGACTTATGGCCAAAAAAGTGCCGCATATTATTGTTACCCTGCCGCAAAACAAGGAGTTCATGGAAAAGGCCGGCCTAATTGCCGTCACTACCCTGGAAGAAGCCATGGCCATCGCTGAACAAAAGCTTAACCGCAAAGACTACACCATTACGGTCATGCCGCATGCTGCCAATACAGTACCGCTGCTGCAGGGCTAATCAAATCCCCTATACTTTCCGTCAAACTCAAAAACGCCGGAGCAAACTCAGTCTGCTCCGGCGTTTTTTTATTTTCACGGCTTGTTGGCTCAGTCGTCGATAACAACAGCCCACATGCGAAAAGGGCCATGCACCCCGATGGATAAATCCATCTCAATATCAGAGGTCCGGCTGGGACCTGTTATAAAGTCAATTGCCGAAGGCAAAGCTCCCTGCCCGCGCCGCTCCAGCAAAATTCTCATTACCGTAGACATGGTGGGAACAATATCCGACCTGTTCATAACCGCAATATGGGTTGGCGGCAGCAGACTTACCGAGCGTCCGGAGTTTTCCCCGTTAAACAAAGCTACCGTGCCGGTGTAGCCAATGGCGTAATTGACCCAGGTGATGCCAACATCGGCTTGTTCTGCCAGTTCGATCAGCTCTCGCCGCGAAGTGTCACGGTTCCAGAAAGCCGTTTTAACACCCAGCCGTGTACTATCGATATATTCGCGCAGCTTGGCGTGATCCCAGAGAATCGCCGATTTGGCATTCAGTACTTTCAGCCACAATTTTATCTGGTTAGTGGCTTCCGCACCGTTCCGGACAATAGCCACCCTGCCGGTCAAGGCCTCCAGGTTGCTTTTGAAGAGTGCCAGCGGCTGATCTTCCTCAAACTTTTGCTCCCGCCAAAAAGCAGGCGGTCCGGCTTCCTGCCGTTCCGGCAGTTCGGCGAGAACCGTTTTACGTCCTAAAGCGTTAGCTACGGTTTGCAAAAACATGTTTTCCTGCGAAAGGTCTTCCTGTATGTCTGTCATAAAATCACCTCACCTACTTCTCGCGTTTTTTCCAGCGGTCCCGGAAGGTTTTATCAGCGGCTGCCGGCAGATAGCGTGAGTTGGTCCAATTTGCCAGGATGGGCAATGCGGCGGTGATATAGCCGTTTTTGACAAGTGGCTTCTGCCCCAGGGAAGCAGCCTTCATGGCGAATTTATAGGTACTGGGCAGTTTGAAAAACCGTTTCCACATACCAAAGGCAAATTTTTCAACCGCGTCGGTATGACCGGCGCTCACCCGTTTTTGCCGCAGGTTAAACAATAGCTCCTGCAGCGGAATCTTGGCCGGACAGGCAAAGGTGCAAGCCGCACACAAGGTAGAGGCATAGGGCAGTTCGCCCCAAAAGACCATATCGTTTTCCAGCAGCGGCGTAATCACCGAACCTATGGGACCGCCGTAAACCGAACCATAGGCATGTCCGCCGATCTGGCGGTATACAGGGCAGACGTTAAAGCACGCACCGCAGCGAATACAATGCAGTGCCGCCCGGTATTCCTCATCTGCCAAAATGCGTGAACGTCCGTTGTCCACTATGACCAGGTGGAACTGTTCACAGCCATCAATATCACCAGGCTGGCGCGGGCCGTTAATCACCGAAACATAGCTGGTCACTTTCTGCCCGGTGGCGCTGCGCGGCAGCATGGACAAAACGGTTTCCAAATCTTCAAAGGTCGGGACAATTCGTTCCATCCCCATAACAGTGATTACGACTTTAGGCAGTGCTGTGCTTAAACGGGCGTTGCCCTCATTGGTAACCAGGGTAATCGAGCCGGTTTCGGCAACAGCAAAATTACAGCCGGTAATCCCCACATCGGCATTCATAAACTTGTCACGCAAAACTTTGCGGGCAAACCGGGTAAGCGCCGGCGTATCAGGCTCTACCTTCTCACCGTTTACCCGGGAAAATAGTTCGGCAATCTGGTAACGGTTCTTATGAATGGCAGGCACAATGATGTGGGATGGCGTTTCTCCGGCCAACTGCAGAATATATTCCGCCAGATCGCTTTCCACTACCTCCATCCCGGCCGCCTCCAGGGCAGAATTAAGGTGAATTTCCTCCGTAACCATAGATTTGGACTTTACAATATGTTTTGCTTCATACTGTTGGCACAGTTTGGCAATAAGCTGCCGGGCCTCTCCGGCGGTGGAGGCAAAGTGAACCTTGCCGCCTGCTTTTCTTATATTTTGGGTCAGTAATGCCAAATAATAATCAAGGTGGTCCACGGTATGCTCACGGATCAACCGGGTTTGTTCCCGCCACTCTTCCCAATTGGGGAGCTCGCGGGCTGCCTTGTCCTTGTTGCCGCTTAAGCGATCCACCGCTTTGCGGACAGCCTGACGCATCTGTTCATCCTTTAACGCTTTGGCTGCCCTGTCGCGAAGGTGCAGCACCGGCCTGTCACTCATGTTCTCAGCCCCTCATCTAACAATTCAGCAATATGCATAACACGTACATTGGACTTTTGCTTTTTCAGCCTGCCGTCAATATTCATCAGACAGCTTAAATCCACACCGACAAGGACATCGGCTTTGGTTTCCAGAATGTGTTTGGCTTTTTCATCCACCATGGCTTCCGATATTTCCGGCAATTTTATCGAGAAGGTACCGCCAAAGCCACAGCAGGCTTCTTCATGCGGCATAGGCACATAATCTATGTCCTTTATGTTCCGGAGCAAGGTATGAATATATTGGTCGGTATGTAAAAATCTCCGGGCATGGCAGCTGGAATGATAGGTTACCCGGTGCGGAAAACGCGCCCCCAAATCTTCCTGCTTCAATACTTTAACGACAAATTCACTAAACTCATAAATTTTCCCGATTAATTCCTGAGCCTGTCGATACTGTGTTGAATTCTTTTCAAACAAGACCGGATAGTATTCCTTGACAGCAGTAATACAGGAACCGGCCGGAGCCACCACATACTCGCTGTGCGCAAAAGCCGCAAGCATGGTCTCGGCTATCGGTTTGGCATAGTCCCAATAACCGCTGCTTAGCGCCGGTTGGCCACAGCAAGTCTGTTCCGGCGGAAAATCCAGGGTCACCCCGAGTTTTTCCAGAACACGCACCATGGACTCGCCAACCCGGGGATACATACTGTCACAAATACAGGTAATAAAAATAGATGCTTTCATTCCTTGGAACCTCCCCATCACGTTAGATTATCTATCAGTATATCTTCCACATTAAAATTCTTAAGTTATCTTCCAATAGTATCTTTTAACAAACCCTGCTATAGTTTGTGCATTTTATCCATCATTATCCTGTTTTTTTTACTCTGTGGCTGCAAATAATAGCATACATACACCAAAATAATCCTATAGCCTATTAGGGAGGAAATAACCATATGACTTGGACGCAAGAGTATCTGCCCTTGGGCAATCTCGCTTTATCGACCCTCGCGGCAGCCATTCCCATTATCGTGATCTTCTACCTGCTGGCCATTCGCCGCGCCCCCGGGCAAATAGCGGGAATCGCGGCAATGATAACGGCTTTTCTGGTGGCCGTGCTGGTCTATAAGATGCCGTTTACCACCGCGCTTACATCAACCATTATGGGTATCGCTTACGGCATCTTTCCTATCTTCTGGATTGTAATCACTGCCATATTCATTTACAACATGACGGTAGAAACCGGGAAATTTGACATTATTAAAAATTCCATTGCCACCATAACCGACGACCGTCGCCTCCAGGCACTTTTAATTGCCTTTGCTTTCGGCGCTTTCTTAGAAGGTGCGGCCGGTTTCGGCACCCCTGTCGCCATCTCGGCAGGAATGCTGGTCGGCCTTGGCTTCAATCCGCTGTATGCCGCCGGTCTTTGCCTGATAGCCAACACGGCACCGGTTGCTTTTGGCGGTATCGGCATCCCTATCATTGTTGCCGGACAGGTTACCGGCATTGATACCATGAAGATAAGCCAGATGGTTGGCCGCCAATTGCCTTTCCTGTCAGCCATTATCCCCATCTGGTTAATCGTGCTGATGTCAGGCTGGAAGTCTGCTATGGAAGTGCTGCCAGCCTGCCTGATAGCCGGTATTTCTTTTGCTGTTGTACAGTTTTTCTCCTCCAATTACCTCGGTCCGGAACTGCCCGATATCCTTTCCTCACTGGCGGCCATTCTTTGCCTGACCCTTTTCCTCAAAACCTGGAAACCGGCTACAACCTGGCGTTTTCCCGGTGAGGAAAAAAGCAGTACTACCGCTGCCACCCGGCCTTCCTATTCTACCGGGGAACTGGTTACCGCCTGGGGACCATTTATCATCCTTACCGTTATGGTTATTCTCTGGGGCCTGAAACCGATAAAGGCATTACTGGAAGCACCGACACTCTCAATTTATGTGGCCGGCCTGCACAATGCCGTTATTCAGGTTGCACCGATTGCTAAAGTTCCCACCGCCATGGCAGCCGTCTATAAGCTCAACTGGCTGAGTGCGGCGGGAACCGCCTTATTCATTGCCAGTATCCTCTCAGCCCTGCTGTTGGGAGTGGGGCCCGGTCAATTCTTCCGTATTTTCGGCAAAACCTTCAAGCAATTAACCAAACCCTTAATTACCATTCCCGCCGTGCTGGGTCTCGCCTATATTATGAACTACTCCGGCATGAGCTCAAGCCTTGGTCTGTTTCTCGCAGGCACAGGTTCATTTTTCCCCTTCTTTTCAGCCTGGCTCGGCTGGCTGGGAGTATTTCTGACCGGTTCGGACACCTCTGCCAACGCCCTGTTTGGCAACCTGCAGTCGGTAACCGCCCAGCAGGTGGGTGTTGACCCTGTACTGACAGTAGCTGCCAACTCCTCCGGCGGCGTTACCGGCAAAATGATTTCCCCGCAAAGCATTGCCGTAGCCACCGCCGCTACCGGACTTGTCGGCAAGGAAGGCGACCTGTTCAGCTTTACTGTCATGCATTCGCTGGTGCTTGCCGTAATTATCGGTATTATGACCTATCTGCAAGCCTATGTGCTGGCCTGGATGATTCCATAGCGCCCCAGCGTCGCAGCGTTGTATGACGGCTGCCCGCGCCGGGCCTTGTATCGGCACACAAAATAAAAGGATGCCTCCGGTAGGTAGCATATAACCTACGGAGACATCCTTTTTCTATTGTACTGTTTAAAGACTTTTATCCATATAAACCGTATCCAGCGGGTCGTTGCCAAGTTCGCGGATAATAAACTGCTGACTTAACCAGAAGGGATAACCTCCCGGCAAAAACCGGTGGGTATGCAGACAGATGGCCGTATATCCCACACTGCGGCAATAATCCTCCATGACAGCCAGCAGCCTCCCGGCAATCCCCTGGCGGCGCAGCGAGCTGTCAATATAACAGCGGGATAATTCCGCCGTCCTGGGCACATCATAACAGCCTTTGACCTTATCAAGCCTGTCATCATATGGCCTGATGGCAATTGTCCCCACAACCTTCCCGGTTTGGTCAAAAGCGGCAAACATGGCCGTATTGTCTGCCAGCATATAGGCTTCCTCCATATGGGAGAGATCCCAGCGCACGGCTACGTCAGGTATATTGGGGTACACCTCATGCAGCATGGGAATAATAAAAGCCAGTGCGGCTTCCTTATCGTCTGCCGCTATTTTGCGAATCGTCCAATCCTTATATTTGATCTCCATGCGACCCTCTCCTTTTTCAAGTACCTGCATCCATACCACCGGCCCGGCTCACAGGTTCGGCCGGTAAAACTGCACCCAGCAGCGCCAAAGACACCGGGTGGGTAAGACAATGAATGTCCTCCATCGTCTCCAGCCTTTCCACAACTTCCCCGGCTTGCATGACTGCCAGCCGGTCGGCCAGACGGGCAACCGCCGCCAGATCATGAGAAATAAAAACATACGACATACTCAGCTCTTCCCGCAAAGCAGACAATAACTCGAGGATCTGCGCCTGCACCAATACATCCAGACTGCTGACAGCTTCATCGAGAACGATAAGCTTCGGCCGCAGGGAAATGGCCCTGGCGATGCACACCCGCTGTAATTGTCCGCCGCTGAACTGATGCGGGAACTTTAAGGCATCCTCAGCCTTAAGACCGACAAGCTCCAGCAGCTCCCCCACTGTCCGTAAAGTCTGACGGTAGGTTAAGCCTTCAAAATTTTTCAGCGGTTCGGCAATACTTTCGCCTGCTGTCATCCGGGGATTGACCGAGCTGAAGCAGTCCTGGAAAACCACCTGCAGGTCGCGGCGCACCGCCCGGATGGCTGCTTTATCCTTACCATAAAGATTAATGCCCTGAAACAGCACTTCCCCGGCTTCCGGTTTCTCAATCCCCAGAATAATCCGCCCCAGGGTACTCTTACCTGAACCGCTTTCACCGACAAGACCAAGGCACTCTTTTGCCCCTAAACTAAGCGATACTTCCTTAGTGGCTTGCACTCTCCGGCCCTGTTTGAAAATGCCGCCGCCATGAAAATGTTTACTGACTTGCCGCAATTCAAGAAGCGGTTGTATTGCTGACATTGGCTGACCTCCGTTTGCGTGCTAAGCTGATGCTGTTGCGTGCATTCAGCAGCGCCTGCGTGTAAGGATGGCGGGGATGGGCAAATAGTTCCTGAACCGCGGCTTGCTCAACAAACTGACCGGCCTGCATCACCGCAACTTCATCAGCCAGACGGGCAATCACACCCAGATCATGGGAAATGAGCAAAATACTTGTGCCAAATTCACGCCGCACCCCGGCCAGCAAATCGAGAATCTGAACCTGCGAGGTAGCGTCCAAAGCGGTTGTCGGCTCGTCGGCAATAATCAGGTCAGGCTGCTGCGCCAGCGCAATGGCAATAATCACCCGCTGCAGCATACCGCCGCTTAGCTCAAACGGATATTGGCGCAGCAATAAACCGGGCTCCGGCAAGCCTACCTTAGCCATATATTCTATCGCAATTGTTCTGGCTTCCCGGGTGTCTGTTTTGCCATGGGACAAAAGTGTTTCAATAAAATGATCACCAATAGTACGGATGGCATCAAAGGCACTCATGGGATTCTGCATGATGAGTCCGATCCGGTCACCGCGCAGTTCCCGCCACTGGGCGGAAGTCAGACTGTCAAGACTTGTATCGCCCAGCCGGATTTGTCCGCCTGTCCGCATAATACCAACAGGCAACAGATTTAAAATAGAGAGGCAGGTCATGGTTTTGCCACAACCGCTTTCGCCTACCAGACCAAAAATCTCACCTTTGGCTATCTGAAAACTAAGCTTCCGGATTAAAGGCAGCAGCTGTTCTTTTTGTCTGATTGCAATTTCCAGCTCTTCTACCGCCAGCAGTGGCTGCTTCGCCATACACAGTTCCGCCCTTCTGAGTAGCTTGTCAGCCCTAATCCGGTGAAAACTTATTCTACCGTTTTAGAACTGACAAGCTACTAGCGTTTTCTCTTGGGATCGGCCAGATCCCTGAAAGCATCTCCCAGCAGATTAAAGGCCATAACCACACTTAAAATCATCAAACCCGGATACGCCATCAGCGCGGGATAACCCCGTAAGAAGGGGCGTCCGTCATTGATCATCGCCCCCCACTCCGGCGTAGGCGGCTGAATTCCCAGACCCAGGAAAGACATACCGGCAATGTGCAGGATAACCCAGCCCACATCCAGGGTTGCCAGCACGACAATTTGCGGCAGGATATTCGGCAAAATATGCCTGGCGATAATGCCCACTCGCCCGGTTCCGGCCACCTTGGCCGCCAGGACATAGTTTCTTTCCTTCAGGCTAAGCACCATCCCCCGAATCATTCTGGCATACCAGGCCCACTGGGACAACGCCAGCGCCAAAATCACGTTCGGCAAACCCGGACCCATAACCCCCACCAGGGCCAGCGCCAGAATCAGACTGGGAAAGGCCAAAAATATATCACACAGCCGCATAATAATCGCATCAATCCGGCCGCCGGCAAAACCGGCTGCCGCGCCTACCACGGTACTGATGGACAGCGTAACCGACATAACGGCAAAAGCCGCTCCCAGGGAAACTCTGGCCCCATAGATCAGGCGGGACAAAATACAGCGGCCAAGATGGTCTGTCCCCAACAGGTAACTTTCATCAGGCGGCATTAATTTTCTCTCTAAAGCAACATCATTCGGATCATGCGGCGCAAAAACCGGCGCAAAAACAGCCAGCAGGATAGTAAACAATATAATCAGCAGCGCGAGTGCCGTCAGGGTGTGCCTGACCTCAAAATTACGAAAAAAAGCGGCAGATATTGGCCTCATTACGATTCCTCTTTCAGACGGATTCTGGGGTCAAGCCAGGCATAAGCAATATCAACAAGCAGATTGGCAATAACAAAAATGAAGGACATCATGAGGACAAAACACTGCACTACCGGATAATCCCGGTTCAGGATAGCCGATACACAAAACCGGCCAATTCCCGGCCAGGCAAACACGCTTTCCACAATTACCGAACCGGACAGCAAATGGCCGATGCTCATCCCGAGCGCCGTCACAACAGGCAGCATGGCATTTTTCAGTACATGGCGGCCAATCACCCAGCTTTCTTTCAATCCTCTTGCCCGGGCATAGAGAACAAACTGCTGGTCGAGATTCTCCAGCATACTGGTCCTAAGCAGTCTGATGTAGGTGGCAATATAGGCAAAAGACAAGGTTACTGCCGGCAAAATAAAATGCTCCCACGAGCCCCGCCCCAGGGTAGGCAGCAGGTCCAGTTTGAGCGAGAAAAAGTACATTAGTAAAAAACCCAGCCAGAAATTGGGGGTGGAGGCGCTGGTAAAGGCCAGCAGGCGGCAAAAATTATCAAACCAGCCGTCTTTATACAATGCCGAAAAAATGCCCATAGGTATGCTGATTAGCAGGGTAATCAGCAGCGATACACCGGCCAGTTGAGCGGTGGCCGGTACAAGCAGCATCATTTCATCCCACACAGGCCTATGGGTCGCATAAGACCTGCCAAAATCAAGGGTAAGCGCCTTTACCAGCCACTCCCCATACTGAACCGGCAGCGGCCGGTCAAGGCCGAGTTCAGCCCTGACCGCCGCTACTGCCGCCTCTGTCGGCGGTATTTGTGATAAGCGCAAATAGGCTTCCGCCGGGTCACCCGGCGTCAGGCGCAGGATAAGAAAAGTAATCAGCGAAATACCCACAAGCACAGGTATCAGGCTCAGCAGGCGTTTGACAATATACGAGACCATGCCGGCTAACCTCTATTCTTAAAAATTATTGAAGCTCCATTTTATCGAAAGGAATTTCATATTGGCTGCCCATGAAGGTAACACCGGTTATATTTTTAGAGTATACAGCAATATTCGTCAGGTAAGACAGCGGCAGATACACCGCCTGTTCATGCAGGGTGGTGAGGATTTCCCGGTACAGTTCCTGCCGTTTGGCCTCATCGGTGCTGACAAGCACTGCTGAAGCCTTCCTGTCAATTTCCGCTTTCATCGGCAGGCCTAACTGTGCCTGATAGTCGGCATGAGCCGGCTCGCGCATCGAACCTACCAAGCTATGCGGATCAGAAGGCGCACCCCAGGTATCATTGGAAATCAGATTAAAGTTGCCGTCCTTCTGCCGCTGAAAGATGGCGCCCGGCTCCTCGGCAGTCAGCTTAACCTTCATCCCGATTTTCTTCAGGTCGCCCTGAAGCACTTCGGCAAGGGATTTTTGAATGGCATCAGTACTGGGAAAACAAAACTCCACTTCCAGCACTTGTCCGTCCTTTTCCCGGAACTCCTTGCCCGGGACTTCCTGCCAGCCGGCCTCCGCTAAGAGGCTCTTAGCCTTAGCTTCACTATATTCATATGGCTGTAAACCAAGATTGCAATACGGGAAATTCGCGGCAAGCAAAGTATCGGCCTTATGCTCGGTGCCAAAGAGAACGCCTTTAATAAAAGCCTCTTTATTCACCGCATGCTGAATGGCCTGGCGCACCTTAAGCTCCTTGGTCGCGCCTTTATTGGAGTTAACAGCCAAAGCCCGTGTTGCCAGCGGCCCGGACAGCTTGGTTTCATATTTTCCCGAAGCCTGCAGCTGCTTAAAGGCATCAATGCTGATATTTCCCTTACCGTAAATCAGATTAAGCTCGCCTTTCTCAAACGCAACCACCCTTGATTCACTGTCAGGAATAATTTTTACCACCAGCTTATCCACATTCGGCTTAGTTCCCCAGTAATGCGGATTGCGGACAAATACCGCCACTTCGCCCTGCTTATACTCGCTCAGCATCCAGGGACCTGTGCCAACCGGCTGCTTAATGCCCTCGGCAGTATTGCCGCTCTCCGGAAACTGGGAAGGCGCCAGGAAACGAATGGGGCGGATAAGCGCCAAATCCTGCAACACCGGATAATAGGCATCCTTAAGCACCAGCTTGAAGGTACTGTCGTCAATAACCTGTGTTTCCTTGATTTGCCGGACAAAGGCCAGCCAGTCATGCCGCTTGCCGTTGGCCAGCACGGCATCAAAATTTTTCTTGACTGCCGCCGCGTTAAACACGGTGCCGTCGGAAAACTTTACGTCCTTGCGCAGCTTGAATATGTATTCTTTGCCATCAGGCGATACTGTCCAGCTTTCGGCCAGCCAGGGAATAATCTTTCCGTCGCCGGTGTACTGCACCAGGGGTTCATAGACCATAGCCTGTGCAAACAGCTCATTCGGACTGTACAGGTGCGGATTCAAAGGACCAACGTCTTTCGCCCAGGAAAAATTCAATACCTTTTCTTTAGACGTCTCCTTGTTTGTCTGCGAACCACAGCCGGCTGCCAGGCTCACCAGCAGAATCAGGGAAACAACCAGTGCTGCAAACTGTCTGAACTTGTTCGACTGTTTTTTGGTAGCTGCCATACTTTTTACCTCTCCCTTACTCTTATACGTCAACATAAGCTTCCTTTTGGCAAATAAAAAGACATGCAAACCAGAGGAGGACTCAATATATGTCCGCCAACGGCTTCATGCCTGTCTGTCGCTATTGGGACTGTCTCCTATGAATAAAGACCTGCGCTGCACTTAGCTTGACAAGAGCCTTCATGACTCTTACTTCACAATAATTGTACAATGCTGTCGCTTTTTTGTAAATAGTGAAAAAATTATTAATCTCTATAGAAATACCGTGCTGTCAGTAATGAAATTATATCCTACAAACAATAGAGTCCAGCCGTTTCGTCTAACGGCTCGGACTTATTTTAGTGGGACAAGGGGACATAGTGGGACAAGGGGACAGCAGACTGTGTGAAAAGTATTTTTCCAATTTGCAGTCCCCCACTTTCCTGTTCAAAAGTGCCTAATTTAGGACAAATTCACTTGAAAAACAAGCAGAGATCCGAAGTTTCCCTCCACTTTCAGACTGTTTTGGATAAAGATGACGACTTTTCACACAGCCTGACAGGTCCCTTGTCCCACTCAGTTTTTGGGAAAAGCCAGGTTTTGCAAAAATCTGTTTTGAAAGCCTGGCTGGGAAGCCAGTTCCACGTATTCGATCCTGTCGGCTATTGCCGTACAGCGCTTCAGGTTATCGGCAGACAATAGCGCCATTACGGCGCCGGTACCTGCGGCGTTGCCGACAGATAGTATCGACTCTTTCTTGATTGCCGGCAGCATACCAATAAGTAATGCACTGTCGATATCAATATAGTTGCCAAAGGCGCCTGCCAGATAAATGCGGTACTCTGTTTCTGCTTTATTATTTAGCTTTGTCAGCAGAAACTCAATTCCTGTCCGCAAGGAGGACTTGACAAGCTGAATCTGGCGAATATCTGACTGGGTCACGGCAATGTCCTTGCCGTTCATCGTTTCAGCCCCTGCAACAAGGACAAATTCCCACTCGTTATTACTTTGCCTGAACCGGCGCTGCAAGCCGGGATGAAGTGCTGCTATCGCCGCTTGATTGAAACGCCCGCTGGTATGCAGAATCCCGGTTTTAATAAATTCCGCTATGGCTTTTACCATACCTGAACCGCAAATCCCTGCCGGCTTTCCCTCGCCAATCACGGTGCTTATAACCTGATCCTTTGTTATTTTGACATCACTGATAGCTCCTGGCGCCGCCCGCATGCCATCACGGATATGCGCTCCCTCAAAAGCCGGACCGGCTGCTGTCGAGCAGGCATACATCGCTTGGCCGTCATGTAAGACCATTTCACCGTTTGTCCCTAAATCTACCAGCAGTGTCGGGACGGTGTCAAGATCTTGCCCTGCCGCCAGGACGGCCGCCGTTGTGTCAGAGCCGATAAAACTCGCAACATTAGGTAATATCAGGACTTTGCCCCAGGCATTTATCCCGATATCAATGTCGTTGGGACAAAGCGGAGCCAAATGGTTAAACAAGGCGGCGTAAGGTTGTTTCACAAGGGTTGACGGAGATATTCCCTGCAGGAGCTGTGTCATCGTAGTATTGCCTGCTATGGTTACAGCGTAAATATGGCTAGTTTCAATGCCTGCTTGGCTGCAAAGCTCGTGAATAATGGCATTCATACAGCTTCGGATAAGCTTGGACAGACCCGCTAAGCCTTCCGCCGACTCACAGGCGGCTTGTATCCTTGTTATTACATCCGCTCCCCTGGAGGCTTGCGGGTTGTTTTTTGAGCATACGGCCACTACGTTATAGGTGTTTAGATCAACCAAGAGGCCAACAACTGTTGTTGTGCCTATGTCAAAGGCAACACCAAACAAGGCCGGTGATGTGTCTCCGGCTTCAACGGCTATTACCTCTTCCTGCAGGAGAGTGAGGGTAATCAGCTCGGGTTTTGCTGCCACTGCCTCCTGCAGGCTTCTAAGGACGGTTATATTGTCACAGCCTCCGGCAGCCGCCCCTGCTGTTGCCAGCGCTTGCCTGAGCATTGCCTGGAAGGAATAATGCTTACTAAGTGTGGGATACGCCGGTGCCAGCACAATCTTTTTTAACAGCGCTTTAGTAACCTCTACCGGGATTTGGGCTGCTTGTGCTTTTTGACTCACCTCCAGGCGGGGCAAACAGATGGTTACATCTGCCTGTGGGTAAATTTGGCAGGCTAAATACATATTATTTTCACCTGGCGGCACCGCATTGCCGTCACGGTCTGCTACCCGGCCCTCAAGGACCTGGACCAGGCAGCGCCCGCACGAACCCCTGCCATTACAGTTGGCTTCTATAAACAGGCCGCGGTCAAGTAAAGTCCGCATTATGGTGGAAGCTGACGAGCAACTTAGCACACTGTCATTGTCTTTGATCGTTAAAGTAAACGTTTTGGCCGCCTTTTTCATTTACATACCTCTTTCTGCAACACTTACTGCCATGTTGCCGGCTAAGTCTGCTCTTCTTTGATATTTAACATAACGATAAAGCCGGCAGCCGGACCCAAGGCCATAATCCACCACACCCAGCTAAAGTTACCTGTCCAGTCAATGACTAACCCGAGAACAAGCGGACTAATTAAAGAGGCAATCTGGTACAGGAAGTTAGCTATGCCGCTAGCGGTAGCAGCCCATTGAACTCCCGCATAATTGGCAACCATTACATTAAGCATGGGGTTTGCCAGATAAGAGGCAAAAGCAGCGGAGAAGCTAAGTATATACAGTGCGGTCAGTGAAGTCTCATAGCCGAACCACAGGGTTAACGGAATGGTAAGCGCCAGTGATACCAAAACAATTACCCGCCTGTTATTTAACCGGTCAGACAAGAAACCGGCCACAATCGGTGACAAAACACCGCCAACTCCATACCACATCATGACTGCACCGGCTTCCTTTACGGTGAAGCCGATTGATTTAATATAAACATTTGCCCAGGTTGCCACAGCTAACTGCAGCCACATTAAGCAAAACCCGGCCACACAAGTCAGCATCAAATTTTTATGCTGAAAGATAAAGGTAAAGCCGGCTGTCAATGATCCCTTCTCATTTTCCCTTGGCGCATTCGAACGCATAAATAATGCAACAAACACACCTGCAACAAAGGTTATTGTTCCCACCGACATAAAGGCGCCTTGCCAGCCAACCATTTGGTTAAGGGTAGGCGCCAAAAAATTTGAAATTAGGATACCGGCTGAAGGAGCCACCATAAGCAGGCCAAAAGCTCTGCCGCGTTCTCTTGCCGGAAACCATTCCACCAGTGCTCTGGCGGCCGAAGCGTACACAGCACCGGCTCCCAGACCGGCAATGATCCGCAGCACAAAGCCTGCCTCATAATTACCGGTAAATGCCAGGGACGAAGTGGAAACCCCCTCAAGCATCAGACTGACAGCCAGCACCACGCGTACACCAAACTTGTCCGCAATAATGCCAGCCGGAATTTGCGTGACAAGATAACCGATATAAAAAGCACTCATATAAGAGCCTGCCTGAGCCATACTCAGTTTCAGCACAGGAGCGACGGTTGTTATCAGGGGTGGCCAGGTAAAACGGGTAACGAAGGTGGCACAAAAACAAACAACTACAAGTGCGAGAATTACCCAACGATAGGAGCTAAAGCTATTGCCGGTGTTCATCCTAAACCTCCTAGTAAATAAAGTTATCCTAATTCAATCCTAAGTCGTTGTCGCGCAATTCGTCAAATTCTTAAATTTCAAAAATATTATTCAAATTTTTCATATTACATAAAACTGACAAACCTCTCCATAAAAATAAAACAAGCAATCTAACTAAATATGTTAGATTGCTTGTTTTAGCATCTGAAGTCTTAGCCATTGGATACATATGATTAAATTTCAGTTGAAACTAAACGCTACTGCTGAAGCAATATTTATGATATACACGCAATCGATGTAAGCACTTTCAAAAAAAGCGGTATGGCCGGGTTAGAATTTGTGTTTTTCCAAATAACAAGTGTATTGCGAAAAGCATCTTCATCTAATATATCAACCACAGAGACTGTTTCAGGTATTGAAATTTTCGGATGCTTGGCTGTAAAGGAAACTCCCATTCCGGCTCCGACTTGCCAGAGTATACTTTCAAAATGATTGGACTTAAAAGCAATTTGTGGCGTAAATCCATGCCTTTGGCATAACTGTATAAGCCAGTTCACGCCATCTTGCGGTTCCTCTTGCGAAAGCACCATAAAAGACTCTTTAGCTAAAACGGACGGTGTAATGGCGGATTCCGCCGCTAAAGGATGGTTGACAGGCAACACAAAGGCTAAAGGCAGCCGGTAAACCAGTTGTGAGCAAAACTGGCGATATTCTAATTGCTGCCCCAGTTTAGTGATAAAGCCGAAATCCAATTCATTGCGCATCAATAATTCTTCGATCGTTTTTAAGGGATATATTTGAATATCCAATTTAATTTGCGGATAGAGTGTATAGAATTTTTTTAAAACATCAGGCATAAATGGCAGTTGACTGGTAAAACAGCCAATTTTGAGGATTCCACGCATGCCGAGCTGTACCTGACGGGTATTATTCAAAATCTCATTCGCTTTTTGAATTAGGCTGTCACCTTCTTTAAGTAAATATTTGCCGGCTGCTGTCAATTCCAACGAGCGATAATGACGAATAAACAGTTTTACCCCGATCGTTTGCTCCAGTTCGGAAATCTGCTTGCTTAAGGACGATTGGGAAATATAAAGCCGTTTTGCCGCTTCGGTGATGCTTAGACTTTTAGCTGCAGTGACAAATGCGGTTAAATGCCTAATATCCATATCACTATCTCCAATGCAATGTATATTTACTACAATCATATAACACTGGCATAACATTGGCAAATAAGTTACTGATTCGAAATTGGAATATAGTTATTGAATTTTAAGAATTTGACCAATTATTCATAATTGTCCTAGAATTTAATTGCGATCGCGGCTTCCTCGAAATTGTGAGGTTGATAATTTTGCAAAGGAGTAATGTTGAGATGAACATAGACCTAAATGAACTTTTTGAACAGCGGCTGGGCAGATATCAAGCCGCCCTTGCATTGGAACCGGTTGACCGGATTCCCATTGCTATCGGCAGTAATAACTTTGCTGAATCGTATACTGCCAGCAATCCGGAAGTCATTTATGATCCCCAAAAATGGCTGCAGAGTGAACTGGATTTTATCCGTGATTTTCCCGAGTTTGACGTATTGCGAAATAACCGCTTCTGGGCGCCGCTTCATGATACTTTAGGCGCTAAAACCTACAAATTCCCTGGCCGCGATCTGGAATCGCATGTTGCCATTCAATTTTCCGAAGCGGAATATATGCTGGCAGATGAGTATGGTTTGTTAATTGCCAATCCGGGACAATTCATGCTGGAGAGGTTTTTTCCCAGGATCTTCAGCGAACTGGACAAAGGTTCTGCCCGCTCCCATTTTGCCTTTCTTAAAGCCGGGATGGCCCAGAACATGTATGCCGAGATTATGCGCAACAGATCCATTCAATTACAAAATCAATGCGGTATGCCTCAACCCATGACAGGAGCTTTCCTGGCTCCGTTTGATGCCCTTGGCGACGTTTTGCGCGGGTTAACCGGAATTCTGCGCGATATCCGCCGGCAGCCTGACAAGGTATTGGAGGCTTGCGACATATTGGCGCCGATTATGGCCCGGGTTGCCTTATCGACTGCTGACCCGCTGCGCCGGTACCCAATATTTGTGCCTACCCATAAGCCGACATTTATGTCACCGAAACAATTTGATACTTTTTACTGGCCTTCTTTCAAGAAAACCATGGAAATGATTATTGCCGCCGGCTATAAAATCAGGCTGTATATGGAAGGCGATTGGGGCAAGCATTGGCATCATATGCTGGAGCTGCCAAAAGGCTCCGTACTTTGCGACATTGATGACCAGGGCGATATTTTTAAGGCCAAAGAGGACTTCGGCCATCATATGTGTATTGCCGGCGGTATTCCCAGCCGGATGTTTATTCTTGGCACGCCTGAAGAAATTGATGCCAGAGTCAAACTATTGTGTGAAAAGCTCGGCGGCGGCAGCGGCTATATGATGGGCGGCGGCTGTTATCTTCCGGGAAATGCAAAACCTGCAAATGTACGGGCCATGGTTGATGCTGTCATGAAATATGGCTGGTATGACAAAAATATCAAACCCAAGCGGCAGCTGCCATTGCCTGTCAGCAGTGAAATACCGGGATTAGGCCAGCAGCCGGTGCTTACGCCCTGGGAGGTAAAAAAGGCTGAGCTGGGCGGCATTGCCGGGGATGAAGCTTTGATCCGGAAGCCCTGGGAAACCATCGAGGGTATGGCCTTTAACTGGTTATGGAGCTGGGCATTTTAACGCTGGCACAATTTCATAGTGGAGGAATGGATTATTATTCTTTCATTCCTCTGCCATGATGCCTTAAACATGATAATGGAAATTCATTGTCAGGAATATCGGAATTTTCCAGAAAGCAAGGTGAATATATGAGTACGACCAATATGCAAGCTGAATCTTCGTCAGGCAAAAGTTTTCGCTGGATAATCCTGCTGCTGGCATTTGCGAGTTTTATGTTTACTTTTATGTCCCGTTTCAGTTGGCCGCCACTCATTCCGGTAGTAGGACCAGTATTTCATTTCACCGCGGCACAGGCCGGCTCTTTTATGACCGCCTTCTATTTCGGCTATATCCTAACCCAAGTGCCGGCAGGCATTCTGTCAGACCGCCTCGGGCCTCGCTGGATATTGGCGGGAGGGTTGATACTCCCCGGAGCTATGCTGTTCTTGATGCAATATATGGTCGACTATAATCAGGGATTCTGGTTACGGTTTGCAATGGGACTTGGCGCCGGTGCGGTTATGTCAGCGGCTTCCCGGGCGCTGACAGAGTGGTTTCCTGCCAACGAGCGGGCAGTAGCCTGGGGAGTGCTGATGGCCGCGCCATCGTTGGGGCTGCTATTGCCGAATTTTTTGGTGCCGATAATCAACCAGTCGATTGGCTGGCAAGGCGTCATGCAGGTTTTTGGCATAGCAAGTATTGTGATCGGGATATTGGTTGCCTGTTTTGTCCGTACTGCTGATAACAGCGTCAAAAGCAGTGGTAATCCGTTTGGCGGCCTGAAGGTTGTATTTACCACTAAAAACCTGATGATCCTTGCCGCTATGGGATTTAGCCTGATGTGGGCGGAAATTGGCCTGGCTACCTGGGCGAACGCCTATTTTAAACAATTAGGCTTTTCAGCCAAAGCCGGCGGCATGATCATGGTTGTATATGGCATCGGGGGCGTTTTAGCACCGCCGTCATCCGCCTTTTTGGTGAAAAAATTGGGCAACATGCGAAAACTGGTTTTTTGGTCATTTTTAATTCAAATTCCGCTCACGATTATTTTCGGGTACCTGCAATCCTATACAGTGCTGATGGTAATGGCTTTCCTGCTCGGCTATGTTTCCTATCTTGTCAACTCACCGTTAAATATCCTGGTAACCGATGTCGCCGGCAAAGCCTGGGCGGCAACAGCCATCGGCTCAACCAACTTTATTTACCAGTTTGCCGCTATGATTTCGCCGATGGTTATCGGCTGGACAATCGATGCTACCGGCAGCTTTTTCTCAACCTGGTATATCATTGCAGCAGGTTCGTTGACAGGCTTAATTTTGGTTTCCATGCTCAAGATGGAGGAAAAAGCCATTTAGTCTGCGGCTGTGCTGGCGTAAAGTAAGACAACCCCCTTGGTCATCACAATTTATTTAATTGATTTGAGGAGGAGTACAACATGAAGAAAACGGCTCAAAAGTGGCTGGCTATCTTACCACTGGCATTACTGGGTATTACAATGGCGGGAACTCCCATCATACCTATGCCTGCTTATGCAGCCTCAGAAAAATCCTTTAGCGATGTACCGGCAGGCCATTGGGCTTACGCTGCCGTGGAAAAGCTTGCACAGGCCGGAATTGTCGATGGTTATGGGGACAACTCGTTCAAAGGGGATAAAACCATCAGCCGCTATGAATTTGCTTTTATTACAGCCAAGGCTATGGAGAAATTCGATACTGCCGGCGAAAGTAATCAAGAGTTGATTGATCAATTGTCCTCTGAATTCGCGGCTGAGTTAAACCGCCTTGGCGCCAGAGTCACCAAGGTGGAAACAAAGACAAATACCTGGGTTGGCGGCGAAACCCGTATGCGTATTGTGCAAAATGATTCTAACCGGGGAGGCAAAAAATTGGGTGGTGCAGACCACTTCGATTTTCGCCAGCGCTTTAAATTTTGGGGTAATGTGAATGACAATATTAGCTGGGCAGGACGTATTGCGACCAGCACCAGCAACAAATTTGGCGATGCCGAGTCTTCCACCGGTTCTGATGTCAATCTTGATTTAATGACCGTAAGCGCCAAAGACACCTTCGGTTTTGACAATATTCGTATCGGCCGGTCTGCCCTCGATTTTTATACCAATGGTATTTTTGGCAAAGCCGGCAATGTTGATGGCGTGTATCTTAACAAAAAGTGGGGAGATGTAAATTTCCGCGGCTGGACCGGGAATATAAAATCCTCTGCCACAAATGATGCTAATCAGCTGACCACAGGCGAAGTCGATTTCAAACTCGCTGATAATCTTAATCTGAAAGCCGGTTATTATGCGGCAGATGTTGAAGGCACCAGCACTACGGCGGGGACCGGAACCCTCAACACCAATACGGGCAGGTTTGATAGTTCCCAGGGCTGGACTGCGGGAATGAAATACAAGTTTGGAAAATATACGCTTTTAGGAGACTATGTAAGCACAACCCTGGACGGCGCGACCAATTTGCCCAAGCATCCAAAAGGCTGGGCTGTGCAGGTCAGCAACAGCCAGGGACCAGCCGCTCTATACCCTGCTGTAAATCTTGTTAATCCTGCCAAAGTCGGGACAGATGCCTGGATGGTATCCTATCGCAATATTGACGCAGGTACTATTCCCAGCGGTGCAGGCGCATTCGACGTTACAGCCGTAGCCGACCCCACACAGCCATATAGTGTCTTTACTCATGGAACTGATAATGAAAAAGTATTATTTTTAGCTTATCAAAATGTAATTGCCAAAAATGTTCTGGTATCACTTGAATATCAAGATTTCAAAATTAAAAATAGAGGCTTGACCAATTTACCGTCCGACCGTTTAGACAAAACCTACATGATGAAACTTGAGTTCTTCTATTAAAAAGGATTATAGTTTGGCAGGCTTGTAGTAACAAATACACTTACAGGCAATTTCACATAGCCGCCGTAACAGTATATTTTTTACTATGTATTTGGAGGCAATTAACCTATGAAAAAACTTGATGCAATTGTTCTTTCCGCCCATACCTATCTTCGCATGAATCTATATGACAGTCACGTTGTCATTACCGACAAAGATGCCGTTGTTTTAGCATTTATTCCGGCACAGACTTACCATATAGATATTAAAGTAGGAGATTTTATGGCCAAGGGTAAGACAACGGCGGCCTGCCTGACTAACCGCCAACGGCAAGAAGTGATACTCCCCCAGGAACTGTATGGCACTAGATTAAAATTAATTGTCGAACCAATCATCGAAGACGATGGCGAACTATCCGGTACTATCGGTATAGGAACATCACTCAACCTTCAGGATACATTACACGGCGCTTCCGCATCCATTTCCGCCACAGTCGAAGAAGTAAGTGCTACCGCACAAGAATTAACAGCCAGCGCTTGCCGTCTGTCAGATGATTTACAAAAAGTTAAAATAAGCAGCCAGTCTGTTATTGCCGAAATCCAAAAAACCAATGATATTCTTCATTTTGTCAACGAAGTAGCAGAAAGTTCCAATTTGCTTGGTTTAAACGCTGCTATCGAAGCCGCCAGAGCTGGCAGACAAGGCCGGGGATTCGCTGTAGTTGCTGATGAAATTCGTAAGCTGGCTGCCAATAGTGCTCAGTCGGCAAAGGACATTAGAGTAATTCTAAACGAAATTCAACGGGATACGTCAATGATTGTAGAAGCTATTTCAAGTATTGCCAATGCGGGCGAGCGGCAAGCGGTGTCAACGGAAGAAATTTCTGCTACCATGGAGCAGTTGACAGCAACAGCTGCCGAACTGGAGAAAATAGCAACCTTTTCCCCTTAACACAGATGAGTACTCAAAAAGAGAAATACAAGAAAAAAGTGTGCCGATAATACTTGATTGAAGGAGACAAGCTTAATGTTAATCATTGGAGAACTTATTAACACCAGCCGCAAAGCAATCCGGGAAGCAGTTGAAACCAGGAATGCGGCTTATATTCAGGAGGTCGCCGTCCAGCAGGAAGCTGCCGGCGCAAACTATCTTGATGTAAACTGCGGCACTATGGTTGGTCAGGAAATTGAATGTATGGAATGGCTGGTCAATACTATCCAGGCAGTTACCGACCTGCCTCTCTGCATTGACAGTCCGGATGAAAATGCCCTGAGAGCCGGTCTAACCCTTGCTAAGACGGTAAACGGCAAACGGATGATTAATTCCACAACTGCCGAAGAAAAACGCTATAAGGCGGTTTTGCCGCTTGTAAAAGAATTTGACGCTAAAATTGTGGCTCTCTGTATTGAAGACGCCGGTATGCCGGAAACTGCCGCAGACCGCCTGCGCATCGCCAGCAAACTGATTGATGATATGGAGAAAGAAGGTATTCAGCAGGACGACATCTATATTGATCCTCTGATCAAACCATTAAGCACCAATGATAAATATGGTAAATCAGTATTGGATGCCATTTATGCCATTAAGAAAAAATACCCGGCAGTACATCTTACCTGTGGTTTAAGCAATATATCCTACGGATTTCCTAACCGCGCTGTGCTTAACCGCCTTTTCGTAGTCCAAACCATGACAGTGGGAATGGACGGCTATATATTAAACCCAACAGACAAGGCCATGATGGGTGTGGTATATGCGGGGCAAGCGTTACTGGGCAATGACAAGTATTGTAAAAATTATCTTAAAGCTCACCGAAAAGGGCTTTACGAATAACACGCCAGACTGTTGCAGGCAATTTATATCAATAGAAATCGGAGGAATGCGTAATGGAAAAAGTGGATTTAGTAAAAGCAGTAACTGAGTTAGAGGAAGATTTAGTAATTTCAGCAGTAAATGAGCAACTTGCAGCCGGTATATCGGCGGTTGAGATTCTCAAGCAATTACAGGAAGGCATGGAAGGCGTAGGTAAATTGTATGAAGCCGGTGATTACTATTTATCAGAACTAATCATGTCTGCGGAAGTGTTCTCCAACGCAGCCGCACTTTTAGGCTCTGCCCTTGCTGCCGACGGGAATAATAAAACGATCGGCACCGTCATCCTGGGTACCGTAAAAGACGATATCCACGATATTGGTAAAAATATTGTTTCTACGATTCTGAGCTGCAACGGTTTTAAGGTAGTGGATATCGGTGTTGATGCTCCGATTGAAACTTTTGTTGAAGCAATAAAAACCAATAAACCTGACGTAGTTGGCATGTTCTGCTTATTAACAACTGCGTTTGATGTCATGAAAGAAACAGTGGCTGCGGTGAAAGCTACCGGTACTACTGCAACTGTTCTGGTAGGCGGCGGGCCGGTTGATCTTAATGTCGCCGAATGGTGCGGCGCTGACGGGTATTGCAAAAATGCCTACGATGCGGTGGAAATGTCTAAAAAGGCTTCCAATATTAATTAAAGCCTAAAAAGATTCTAGTTTGTCATCTATCTATAGTTTCTTATAAATTAGTTTCTCTGATCGAAATCGTGCATCCGTATTTAGGGACAAGGTACCTGTCCCCTGTAAGATATAGTACAGAAGGATTATCCATTTAGGAGGAAAAAACTCCGAACAATCAGTTTTGTGTATAATGGGATGGAAGGATATGAATGTACCTGTCCCAGGGAAGATTTTTTCTATACCCATAACGTTGACAATTCATCCATTTCCAAAGCATTTACGTTTTAGCTGGTTGGGAGTCTATTCCCGCTTCACGTGCAAGGCTGTGATCTTTGACAATGGAATGGATAATCCTTCGACACTATTCTTAGGAGGGGCTTTATGGTGATTAACCGGCCTGCTATTGGTATTGATGTTGCTAAAGACTTTTGTGTTTATGCTGCGGTTTCGCCCAACGGTACGATCTTATTGAATCCATTTAAAGCCTTAAATACAAAACAGGGGCTTTTTTTCGCTTTAAGGGAAATAAAAAAAGTGGAAGACGCGTTTGGTAGTAAACCGGCAATTGTCCTAGAATCGACAGGTCACTTCTCTCAACGCATTGTCCACTTTTTTTTGAAACAGGAGCTTGATGTCTTCCTCATCAATCCCCTTATTTCCCATTCTATCAAAAATTCATCGGTAAGAAAAGTAAAGACTGACCAAGTTGACGCAGTTGATTTAGCTAAATTGTTCTTTACCCAAGGGTTGCGCAACACCTATATACCCAGCGAGGCATTAGCAAATTTGAAAATATTATCGAGGACTAGGTTTCAATTAGTAGAACAACGTGCTGGTATTTTGAATCAACTTATTGCTGCCATTGAGCAAGTTGCCCCGTTGTTCCCCAAAGTCTTCGAGCCTTCCTCCTTGACAGCGCTCACTCTGCTCACTCAGTTTCCAGCTCCTGCGCAATGGGTAAAGACTTCTAACCATAAGGCGATCCTGCAAATGTTGGAATCCCTGCCGCGACGCGGCAAAGACTATGCTCAAAAAAAGTTTAACGCTTTATTGGATTGTGCTAAAGATGCTACATTCACGGGTATTGAGCTGTCAGCCAATTTTAGGGTTATACAAATTTACGCTGACAACCTACGGTTCATGGATACCCAAATTAAAGCCATTGATGATGAAATTAATCAATGGACAGAACAACTCCCTGAAATTGCCTTGCTTAAAAGCATACCAGGTATAGGTGGAACATTGGCACCCCTTATTGTGGGAGAAATAGGCGATATCATGCGATTTACCAATGCCAAACAGCTTGTAGCTTATTGTGGAATTGATCCAACTGTACGCCAGTCCGGGAATTTTGTTGGCACCAGAAACAAAGTGACAAAAAGAGGCTCGCCTTTCTTACGAAAAGCATTATACGTTGCCGCAATAACAGCCATTCGCAAAAATCCTAATGGATCGCTCGTAAATTCAGTCATCCACGAATATTACAAAAAGAAAATTGAGTCCAAACCTAAAAAGCAAGCATTAGGTGCGGTTATGAATAAGCTACTACGAATTATTTTTTCTGTCCTAAAAAACAAACAGCCTTTTTGTTTAATTACTTCAGAGCAGCAAGTTGCCTTGTATCAATCTCTCAGAAAAAAGGCAGCTTAATTTCAGTTGGAAATTGAATATTAACAGGCCCTTATTAAATAATGTTCGTATCTTTTGGAGGGTTGTTTGCTATACCCTTTTTCAAGACAAGATTTTTTTATTTAGGGATTGACTTCAGTTAGCTGGTCTTTGTCCCACTGTCCCCTTGTCCCACAACAGGATTTTTCCTGGCTGGTTGCATATTTTTCTTCCTATGGATATAATATAAGAAAAGGACTGACGTGCTCTAACACGTCAGCCCACAGGTTGTCTAACCGGAAACGGTTAGCCCGATTTGGAGTTATTCAGGAAATAACCGCAAACTTAGCAGGAGGCGGTTATTTCTGCTTTATCATGAGCACAACAAGTGTTGCAAATGCAATCATTAAGTACATTGCCTCAAATGTTGACACATTACCACCTCCTTTTACCAAAAGGAAGTGGCTAACCGCTCCTGTACAACCTGTTACGCCAATTATAACATATTCTGCCAGAGCGAACAGGAAAATGTTGTCGCTGGCTTTTATCAGTCACCGTGCCGCCTTTTTTTATGAGGGCGGCTTTTTTTTGTGGGACAAGGGGACAGCAGACTGTGTGAAAAATCCTCTCACGCCCTCTAATAAAGTAGCTTAAAATACAAAATGCTAGGCAAATCGTTAACTTTTGGTTGAACTGAATAGCATCTAGCGGGATTTAGGCTAAAGCCGGAGATTTTCTAGCAGTCAATTTTGCTAATACTTCTTTCGTCCCCAGGATAGATATAACACGCCTAAGGTTATACGATAAAAAAGACAAAGAAAGCTCCCCTGTGACTGAGCGCTTACGCTTAGTCAGGAAATAATACGCTCCCCATCCTCGTTTAATTGTTCCAAAAACATGTTCAATGATCATTTGCCGTAATCGGTATTTATCTTTATTTTTCTCAGTCTTTAGATTAATCGTATCTAAAAAGTCTTGGTCTATATGCCGAAAGATACTTCGACCCTTTGCACTTCGAGTACAGCGTTCTTTTACCGGACAAGAGGAACAGGCTGCATAATTTCGGTATTCGTAACCAATAACGCCTTTTTCCTTACTGGTTCTCTTCTTGGCAAAATATAACTCAATTCCTCTGGGACACCGATATATATTTTCCTCTGCGTCGTAATGAAACTTATCCGGGTAAAACTCTTTATCTCCGGTCCCGTTCGAATATGTTTGTTTCGCGACATACGGAGTGATATGATTTTTTACGCATGTTTTGAGGTCGTCAACCTTGTAATATCCTTTATCTGCTACCACTTCGAGCTCTTTTTTTTCAAGCACCACTTGGGCACGCAAGGCCATGTTAGCTAACTCACCCAAATCGTTGGCCTGTGTTGTTACTTTGAAGTCTGCCACTAATTTGTGTTTGGCATCGACTGTGGTCTGTACATTGTAGCCTACATCTACTGTATTATTGTTATTGGACATAAGTCGAGCATCCGGGTCTGTTGTAGAGACTTCACTGCAGCCTTTTTTATCTATCGTTTCTTGATAAGCCTGATAGGTTTGTTTTCGATTACGAAGTTCTTGAATTCGCTGTTGTACTTCTTGTACCGACAGCTTACGTTCCTGAGTCTCCGCGTTATCCGTTGTCTCTAGTTCTTTCATATAGGTTTCAATTTTTTCATCGATATACCGGATATGACGTTCCAGTTTTTTGGCACTATAATTATTCTTTTTGCTATTACAAGCTCGCATTTTAGTCCCATCAATCGCCACTAACTCTTTGCCATATAGGCCCCATTCATCGCACAGGCGTACGAACTGGCGAAACACCTTTTTGAGGGCGAGTTTATTATTTTTGCGAAAGTCCGCAATGGTTTTATAATCTGGTTTTAGTTTTTGCAATAGCCAGATGACTTCTAGGTTTCGTGCTGCTTCTTGCTCAAGCCTGCGCGATGAGCGGACCCGGTTTAAATAGCCGTATAAGTATAATTTTAATAAGACTTTTGGGTTATAGGGAGGGCGCCCGAAAGTGGGGCTAGTCGATCGCTCAAATGCCAGTTCCAACACATCAAGCTGTTCCACGAACGCATCTATAATGCGAACTGGATTATCTTCGTGGACGTAATCGTCGATACTTTCGGGAAGCAAAATTGTTTGTCCTCTTTCTTCGCCTTTTATATAGCCCATACTCTCACCTTCTCAATCAGTATACAACTATATTTTAACATATTTGTAATTTCATATAATTTTTAAATGCACTTTTCACACAGTCTGACAGGTTCCTTGTCCCACAAAAATTAATTGACAAAAACACCCTGAGATTATATTATTAGTTTGAATATCAAATAATCAGTAATTCTTATAATAAGAACTTAAAGGAGGTTGCACATGAATTCTGTAGATGAACTGACACATGAGCTGTTTACCTTTTTTGACGGGTTTTCTTCGTGGGAAAATTCGGTAATAAAGACAAGTGATTTGACGGTTTCCGAAGCCCACGCCATTGAAGTCCTGGGCCGCTATGGGCAGATGAATATGAAAAGCCTGGCACAGCATCTGGGAGTGACAACCGGAACCACTACCGTCACGGTGGATAGGCTGGAAAAGAAAGAATATGCCCGGCGGCAGTCAGTCAAAGAAGACCGGCGCGTCCATTTAATTACATTAACCCCCAAAGGCCAGCAGGCATTTGCCGAGCATCATCAGTATCATGCCGACCTGACCGAACAAATTCTCTCGGTGCTGTCCAACGAAGAGCACGAACAGCTGCTGAGCATACTTAAAAAAATTAACAAGGAGGCGTTTTAGGCATGTCTGCGCAAGAGAGAGCTTTACCTCAAACTGAGGCCAATGGTCCCCGGCAGGCGACTGACACCTCGCACAGTCATACACACGAGCACGGTGCAGGCGGTCACCTGCGCGATTGTCTGGTAATTGCCGCCACTTCCCTGCTGTTAATCGGCTATTGGTTTGAATGGCTGCCGTCCATCTGGGGAGTAGACACGGCCCTGTTGGCGGCCCTCATCGGCGGCGTGCCGATTGTGGCAACAGCAGTGGTGGCTATTTACCAGCGCGGCGACACCAAAGTAGGGTTGCTGGTAAGTATCGCCATCATCGCCTCCATTGCCATCGGCGAATATTTTGCCGCCGCCGAAGTAGCCCTGATTATGACCATCGGCGAAATGCTGGAACACATTACGCTGGAAAAATCCAATACCGCCTTAAAGAAGCTGGCAGAATTAGCCCCCTTAAAAGCCCGGCTCCTGGAAAATGGCAGCGAACGGGAAATTGCCGCCGAATTGGTAAAGATCGGCGACCGGCTGCTGGTAAAACAGGGAGAAAAAATTCCGGTGGATGGGAAGGTGCTGGCAGGGTACGCGACGGTTGACCAGGCTACGATAACCGGTGAATCCATACCGGTGGAACGCCGTGACGGTGCCGATGTGTTCGGAGGAACCATTGTAACCATGGGGGCTGTCGAAATGGTGGCCACCAAAGTCGGACAGGATACGGCACTGGGACATATCATTAAAATGGTGAAAGAAGCCCAGGCCAGCAAAGCCCCCAGCGCCCGGATCATTGACCGCTGGGCAAACTGGTTTGTGCCGTTAAGTCTGGCAATTGCCGTTTTGGTCTACCTGGTGACAGGCGATATTGTCCGGGGTGTAACCATTTTGATTGTTTTCTGCCCCTGTGCCATGCTGCTCAGCACACCTACCGCAGTAGCAGCCGCCATTGGCGCAGCCGCCCGCCGCGGCATTTTGATCAAAGGCGGCGAAAGCTTAGAGAAGCTGGGAACCATCGATACCGTCTTATTGGATAAAACCGGCACCATTACAGTAGGCAAACCGTCGGTGAAAGACCTTTGCTGCTATAACGGCTGGCAAAAAAACGACCTGCTGGCCATTGCCGCCGGCATTGAAAAACGCTCCGAGCATCATTTGGCCAAAGCCATCATCCAGGCGGCGGAAAAAGAAAATATCCCGCTGGCGGAACCGTCCTGCTGGGAACCGGCCATCGGGCAGGGCATCATTGCCGAAGCAGACGGCAGGCACTTTTTGCTGGGAAACCAATTGCTAATGAAAAACAAACAGGTGCCGCTCACGCCGGAGCAGCAGGCCTACTGCCTTGAGCACCAGCAAGCCGGCGGCACGGCGGTTATCGTCGCAGCCGACGGAGCGGTTGCCGGAATTATCATTATTCATGATCCGCTGCGGGAAGGCGCCAAAGCCACTATTGCGGCCTTAAGCCGTGAAAACATCGGCAACATAGTGCTGTTGACAGGCGATGCCGCGGTGGTAGGCAACGCCATTGGCACCCAGGTGAATATCCCCACTGTCCATGGTGATTTGCTGCCGGCCGATAAGGCGAAATATATTGAAGCCTATCAGGCCGCCGGCGGTAAGGTAGCTATGATCGGGGACGGCATTAACGATGCGCCCGCCCTGGCCAAAGCCGATATCGGCATTGCCATGGGCTACTCGGGAACCGATATTGCCGTCGAGGCGGCAGATATTGTCTTACTGTCCGACGATCTGAACAAAGTGCCTGAGACCATCCGGAAAGGCCGCAAAGCTATCCGCACCATCTGGCAAAACATCATCGTGGCCAATGCCATCAATCTGGCTGCTATCATTTTTGCTGCCTTCGGTCTATTAGGCCCGGTATTGGCTGCCATTGTACACAATGTTGGCTCCATCTTAGTTGTGCTCAATTCCGCCCGACTGCTGCGGCAGAAATAAATTTGAAACAACCAAAGAATAAGCTTCAGATGGAGTTAAACCTTCACCTGAAGCTTATTCTTACTTTATTTATATGGTTCAAACAGTACCTTATCCATGATGATCCTGGGCAACTGCCTCCAGTTCAAAACCGTGGGTTTTAATAAGATTGGCAATAGAATCCTCGGTATGCTTGTGATGATTAAATGATACGAAAAGTACGTCTTTAGCAACTTTAACATCCTGAACGGTTTCCATCGCCAGCAGCGAAGTTTGCATGGCATCAACATTTCCCTGCTTGGTAATAGTAAATTGAGCGCTTACCTGACACATATAAACACCTCCTTTCCAATTAGAATTAAAAAATAATAAACCACGATAAAACCCAGCCGTTCTTAGCTGTGTTAACCGTGGTTTCAAACCAACAATACTATTTTTAGTTTTTATGAGGTGAAAGAAAACTGCTACAGTATTCATTACTGTATTTGTTCATATTATAACGTACTTTTCCTCATTATACAATATGCCATTTAACCAATATTCACAAAATTTCCTTCGAAAATTACAACCGATGATCAATTCCCCGAGCCCCGGACGGAAAAGCAAAGTCAACCTTCCCTGGCGCCAGCGTCACCTGCCGGGTGGTTATAGTCCAGACTTAAACCAGTAAAACAGGGTTGCGGGATAGCTTTACCAAGCTTTCACACAACCCCTTGTATAGTTGCCGATAACAATTATTAAGATTACCGGGTCCTTGCCTTTACAGCAAGACTGTTTTATTTATTCGGCCAGAAGCTTTTCCAGCTCTGCAATCTCTTTTTCATCCATTTTGTAGGTATGCTCAGTATCCACCGGGAATTGGCCTTCCCGTACCTCCATTGTGTATTCTCGGAACGCATTTGTCAGAGTTTCGCCAATATTGGCATATTTCTTAACAAACTTCGGGGTAAAATTGTCATAGAAACCGACCATATCGGCGTATATCAGCAATTGCCCATGGGTAAAGGAGCCTGCGCCTATGCCGAGAATGGGAATTCCCGCCTGTTCCGCAATGGCTTTGCCAACGGCTGTGGGCACTCCTTCCACCAAAATACTGCAGGCGCCCGCCTCTTCAATAAGCTTGGCCTGCCGGATCAGACTCATTGCCGCCTGTGCCGTTTTTCCCTGCGCTTTGTAACCGCCGATCTGGCCCATAAATTGCGGTGTAAGACCGATATGCCCCATGACAAGTATGCCGGCCCCGCTTATAGCCTGAATGCGGTTTAAAATCTGCGCGCCGCCTCCCTCCAGCTTAACGCAGTCCGAGGCGGCCTCCTTAATAAATCTGCCGGCATTTTCGATGGCTGACACATCGGAAGCCTGGTAAGACATATACGGCATATCACCGATAATGAAGGTATTGGGAGCACCCCGGCGAACGGCCTGGCAATGACGGATCATGTCATCCATGGTTACCGGAAAAGTAGTGTCATAGCCCAGGGAAACCATCCCCAGAGAATCCCCGACAAGAATCATATCCACGCCCGCTTTTTCCTGCATCTTGGCAGTGAGGTAATCATAAGCGGTCAGATAAACAATTTTTTCCCCTTTGCTGACCATGTTTTGAAAGTCCAGAATGGTTTTTTTAGCCAATTTGTTTCTTCCTTTCATTGTTTATTAACAGCCTACAGATAGAAAATCCTTATTACTGGGCGGCTATCTCTTTAAGGATGTCGGCATATTTTTGGTTTTCCCCGGCCAAAAATGTTTTATATTCTTCCGGCTCCAGGAAATGCTCGGTTAAACCGTTTTTCGCCAAATAGTCTTTTTTCCACTGTTCGGTCTGAGTTGCTTTTCTAAAGGTTTCCACCCAGAATTTCACCGCTTCCGGCGACATATCGGGAGGTCCTGCTATACCACGGAACTGTTGGAATACAACATCTTTATAGCCAAGTTCCCCAAAGGTGGGAGTATCCTTAAACACACCATCCAGTCTCTTTACGCCGAAGCCGCCTAATGTGGCTACTTTGCCGGCGGCTATCTGGGCATTGCATTCATTGGGATTAAATATGCCGGCTTTTATGTGGCCGCCCAGCATGGCACTCATGACTTCCCCGGAGCTGTTGAAGGGAACATATTTAAACTTAGCCCCTGTGTACTTGTTAAGCAGCCCGACACACAACTCATCTTCAGTGCCTTTTCCCGAACCGCCTATAGTGATTTCATCGGGAGCAGCTTTTGCCGCGGCAAGCATTTCTGCAAAGTTTTTGTAATTATCTGACAAAATTCCGAGCAAGTATTCGTCCAGTGCAAGGTTTGCTATGGGCGTCAGCTTATCATAGCTTACAGCTGTTTTATTCATCAGATTGGAGGTCATTTGTCCGGAAACGTAAGCAGTAATTACATGACTATCCCCCTTTTTGGAAAAGGTATACGCATCACCTACCGCACCGGCACCACCCGGTTTGTTTACAATCATCACCGCTTCGTTAGCAAACTTGTTCTTCTGGATAATCTCCGCCAGGGTACGGGCAAAAAGGTCGCTGCCGCCACCGGGGGCATACGGGACAATAAATTCCGCGTTTTTACTAAGCGCAAACGCTGCCTGCTTGTCCGGAGCCTTTTCCTGCGAGCCGCAACCTGCCACCAAACCAGCCAACATAAGACAAGCCACTACTACTGCCAACCACTTTTTCATGTCAATCCTCCTCTGTAATATTTATAAAGCAGACTTAGCTTCAGGCGGGGTTTGAACCCCGGCTGAAGGTTAGTCGCCCTTATCCACAGACGCAAGTCGTCGGATAAAACAGGCTTCCAAGAAAACCAATGTCCTAACGCTTTGCAATTTCTGTGATTAGCTTTGCCGCACGGTCTGTATTAAATATACCACACATACAGGGCTTAAATAATTCATCTGCCGCCGCCTGAGCCGTTATTTTTCCTTTTTTCACTTTTTCAATCATTTCAATAATAAAATTTGCCGATACCATAGCATGACCGCACATAGTTGCAATTTCCAGTATTTCCTGCGGGGGCAGTTTCTCTCTTTTTCCCCATCTTCCCAGAGAATGTTCCACGGTATGGGGTTTAAGACCTGTTTTCGAGCAGCATTCCCCCACCTCGTCCACTAAGCCGGAAATCACGATGGAGAGCCCCAAATCCGCTTGCTTCAAATCTTCAATCATGTCAATTACTGCATCTTTATTATTAAAGGTTGCGGTAACAACAGCACGGTCTTCCACATTATTGAGCATATTTTCCCGGCTGAGCTGGTGATATTCATTGCCTTTTCTGCAATCGCCCAAAGTCACGCAGTCATTTTTCAAACATAATTCCAAAAATTTTCTGAGTTTGGGTCCTGATTCCTCGTGATTAATATCCTTGCTGGGCATACAGAGAAACACCCAGTCTCCCTGCAAACTCTCTCTGCTTCCTACCCGGTGAAGTGTGTGTGTCATGACTATTCCTCCCTCACTAGCGGCCTGCCGAGACCAATATTTACTTTACCGTTTGGCGACATCCACATTCCATCCTCTTCAACAATTTTTACATGAGGAATAACGCCATCGCCGGTAACCTTGGAGCAAATATCCAGACTGAACACTGTATCAAGGGCCGGCGCCACTTCTTTAAGAATTTGCAAAATTACGGGCGCTTTCTCTTCCCTCACCCCAAATTCAATAATGGCGGAAAGCACTTTTTCATTTAACAGTTCGTCCTTAAACTTTCCGGTAGCCGTATCGGACATCATACTGGTAATCGGGTTTTCTTTTTCAAATTCAACATTTTCTTTGGCAACAGCCATTGCAATTTTTTCCACATCATACATACGGGTGGCAACACCCGGGCGGCCCAGTTCGATAGCAATTCCGATCCAGCCCTTTTTAAACCGCCCTGTAACCTCGTTGGTCTTCATTTCCTCGGTGCCGCGGCCGGATATCTGGGACTCCTCGGCAATGGTGAGTACATCGCTCATAATGCTCCGGATGGTCCGTGGCCATGTTAATTCCTGCTGATAAAGAGAATCTGTCGGACAAACCCTTAAACGCTGGCACACCCCACATTCCACGCACTCATCAAAGTCAATCAGCACTTGCTTTGCTGCGTCTCTCACAATAGCCGAAACAGGACATTTGGTTATGCATAAACCACAGTTGACACATGTTTCTTTGTTAATTTCCATTGTAACAACTCCTCCTTAAAAAAATTTATGACCACATGCTCTGCAACAACTTTACCCGGAATGGCTCGCCTCCTTTAGTAAAAAGTAACGTATGCAGCTTACTGGCCTGTTTTTTCCGCATTAAGACCGATTTCACCCTACGGTAGTCATCATCAGTCCGCAGACTCAATAGCATTGGATTGCAAAATCCGTGCCAATAGTAAAAATATAAACATAAGACGCCGGGTAATGGCCCGGCGTCTTATGTTTATATTGATTTAATTTACAAAATTGTCTTAATAAACTGATTATGCAGCCTGCTGTTTTGCAACCTTTTGTTCTATTTGTTCACCATGTTACATTTCCTTTAACCACCGCCATAATGTCGTCCTGCTGATGCCAAGTTTGGCTGCAGCTTTAGCGTAATGATAATTTACATCCTGAAGCACTTCGAGCAGGATGGCTTTATCCAGTTTTTGCTTAGATTTAGCGGTATACAGTGATGGTTCACTGCTTTTTGCCGCGTTTACCTCCAGGCCGGCAGCCAAAGCATCTTTTTCCGGGTTAAAGGCGGACAAAACATCCTCTTTGGTGATCGTGTCACTGTAGGCAATTACCGCCAGGCGCTCTGCAATATTCATCAGTTCCCGGACATTGCCCGGCCAGGAATACCGGTCCAGCAATAGTTGCGCAGCCGGCTCAATTGTCTTATCAGGCTTGCCAAAACGCGAGCAGTAGGAGTGCAAAAAATATTCAAACAGCTGCAGTACATCCCCCGTCCGTTCCCGCAAGGGCGGAACATGCAGTTCCAAGACATCCAGCCGATAGTAAAGATCCGGGCGAAAGGCCTTTTCCCGGATCATTTCCCCCAAATCCCGGTTGGTCGCCGCTATGACCCGTACGTCTATCGGAATGATCTTACGATCGCCCAGGCGCATGATCTCCCGTTCCTGCAATACCCGCAGCAGGCGCCCCTGCATTTTAATCGAAATTTCCGATATCTCATCAAGAAAGATTGTTCCTTTATGGGCCAGTTCAAATAAGCCTGCCTTACCTTCTTTGGCGGCTCCCGTAAAGGCTCCGCCGACATAGCCAAAAAGCTCGCTTTCCAGCAGATTCTCCGGCAAAGCCGCGCAATTAAAGGCTACAAACGGACCGGCCGCTCTGTCACTGGCACTATGGATGCTTTGAGAAAACATTTCCTTACCGGCTCCGGTTTCGCCGACAATAAGCACATTAGAGTCAACAGCGCTGTATTCTTTGGCTATCTCAATCGCGCGCCCAATAGCCCTGCTTTTGCCAAAAATATTAGAAAAGGAAAATTTGGCACTGTGCCCCTGAGGATAAATTTTCCGTCTGATTTTTCCTTCCAGTTCCTGAATGCTGGAAACCGGCTGGAAGGTGGCAATGGCTCCCACAACCTGTCCTTTTACGGCAATGGGCGCATTATTAATGATTACCTGCCTGTCCCCCAAGGTTTTAATTTCGCCCACTTCGGCTACTCCTGTCGCCAGAACCCTGCCCAGGCGCAATTCCGGCAAAACCTTATCTGCCGGTTTACCTTCCATTTTACCCTCCAGCCCGGTTATTTCCGTTGCGGACGCATTGATTAAATTAATATTGCCCTGTTCATTTACAGCCACTACACCCTCAATGGCATAATCAAGAATGGTACGAAATCTTTCGCTTCGCTCCTGTTCCTGCTTTTTGACAAAATAGGTCCGTTTGGCCTCAATCAAAGCCTGATAAATGGCTTCCCGCCCGGTTTTTATGAAAACAGTTTTCAGCCCAATTTGTTCGGCAATACGGGTTGACACAACCCCGCCACAGACTATAGTAATGCCGCCATTTTTAATGGCGGTTAAACTTTTTCGCGCAGCTTCCTCATTATCCACAATACTGGTGACAATTTCAATCCCGGTGATCTCGTTGATGCTGCGGGCGCCATACACCATGTCTTCTGTGCCGACAATAGCCACCCGCTGCGATTTATACCGGGTCTGGCATTCCAAAACCGCACGGATAACATCATAGCCGCTGACAGGCAAACGAATCACCGGAATATCCTCCATAACCCGTTCTGCCATAGAGGCAGTCATCCCCCGGGCGACAACAACATCGGTTTTGAGCTTCTTATAATCAATCCGCCGCGGTACCCCGTCAATAGCCAAAAGCTCAATTGTCCAGTTACAATCGTTTTGCTGGGTAAAAACCTCCTGAATGTCCTCAAAAATATCTGAGTACGGAACCATAAAAGTGATTTTAGCCATTTTTCACCTCATTAAGTTGCGCCTTAACACACACCCAGTAGGAATTTGACATAAAGCATCAAACTCTAATAATAATTGCCAAAAAAATCTGTTCTGTTGTTGCTAAACAACCACCGGGACGTAAGTTACAGCATTTGTTCCATTCATTTTTGCATTTGCCAGAATCTCCGGAATAATTTTATAATTCGGTAAAAAAACTGCAAATCCTTGTCGATATTTTTGGGGAGCGCTTTGCTGCAGCCGGCGAATGGCTCTGAATTTGGAATAGATAATTGACAGGAACTATGCCTCCAAGGCAGTTTATTTCGTTGTTACTGCTTTTTTAATTTGCAACAAATAAAACAATACGTTCCATTGAAACACAGAAAAATCCCTTTTGAACAAATACTACCCGGACATTAGTTGTAAAAAAGTCAGTAATTTCACACTTTTCCTTTTTATTCTGAATTCGGCATAGTTTATGCATAAGTAATGAGTATCACTCTATTTAATACATGCCTATACACAGGGTACTATCCTGAAATCTAAGAACCAGGCACCGGTATAGGCTGAGTATCCCACATCAGCATACTGAGGAGGTGAGTATTCAAAATATTCATCCATATCAAAAAACATTATTTATGAGGAGGAGAGAGGGTTATGAAAATTGCGCTTAATGCCGATCGGGTAATTGCAATTCTTTGCGGTCTTGTCGGAGGATTCTGGGCATATTCCGGCTGGTTTAATTATGGCTTTTGGGTAAATAAAGGTCCCGGCCCGGGGTTTATCCCGGTGATTGTCGGTATAGTAACGTGCATTCTCGCTGCTGTACAAACACAAAATTATGACAAAGAAGCAGAACCGGTAGATGTAAAAGCAATTCTGCCGATTGCCGCCATGATTGCTTTTACGATATCTGTCAGTATAATCGGATTTTTGCCTACCGTATTTTTGTTTTTGGTCCTCTGGCTGATCACCCAGGGTTCCTATTCCCGTACTTTTTCCGTTTCTCTTGCCGCGATAGCGACCGGACTCATCTGGGGAATCTTTGAATACTGGCTGCAAGTGCCCTTTCCCGGCGGCCTGATAAAATCATTATTGTAGAAAGGAGCTTACACTATGGAAGAAATATTCTCTCATTTGTTGAACGGCTTTGGGCTCGCATTGACGGAAAAGAATTTGATGGCCGCACTGGCCGGCGCCGTTATGGGCATGTTTGTCGGAGCTTTGCCCGGTATCGGTTCGGTTATGGGCGTAGCCCTGCTCCTGCCGCTGACTTTCAAAATGGATCCAACCACAGCAATTATTATGCTGGCCGCTTTATACTATTCAACCATGTTTGCCGGCTCCTTCACAGCCATCTTAATCAACATCCCGGGCGATCCTCCGGCAGTAATGACCACCATGGACGGCTATCAGCTGACATTGAGGGGCAAAGCCGGCAAAGCACTGGCGGTGTCTAACTGGTCTTCTTTTGTCGCCGGGTTTATCGGTGTTGTCATCCTTACCTTTATGGGTCCCCTGCTTGCCAATGTGGGGCTGGCTTTTGGACCGGCCGAAATGACGTCGGTTATATTGCTGGCAATTATGGCCATTGCCTGGCTGCTGGGCGACAATCCCCGCAAAGGGCTGCTTTCCACCTGCCTGGGAATTCTGCTGGCAACAGTAGGGCTGGACCTGGCTGTTGCTATGCCCCGTTTTTCCTTCGGTGTAAATGAACTCTTAAGCGGTATTGATTTTATCCCCCTGGTTATCGGCCTCTTGGGAGTAAACGAAATTGTGACCATGGCGCTGAACAAAACCGGTTACCAATTTAAAACAACAGAAAAACTGTCTTTACGAAGCAATTATCTCAACTGGCAGGAAATCAAGCAAATTTTCCGGCCAACCATGGTTAGCAGCTTTATGGGGACTTTTGTCGGCTGTATTCCGGGCGCAGGCACAACAACCGCCTCGTTTTTAGCCTACGTTTTGGAAAAACGTACCGGCAAAAATAAGGAAAACATGGGCAAGGGCGCGCTGGAAGGTGTCGCCGCTCCGGAAGCGGCTAATAATGCGGCAGCGGCAGGCGCTTTTGCGCCCTTGCTGTCTTTGGGAATTCCCAGTTCGGGAACAGCGGCCATATTGCTGGGCGGCCTAATGATGTGGGGCATTACGCCGGGACCGCTGCTCTTTACCGACCACCCCGATCTTGCCTGGGGCCTGATTGCCTCCATGTACACCGGCAACGTTGTCTGTATGATTATCGCAGCCCTCAGCATTCCTTTAATGGTCCACGCCTTGCGCATCCCTCCCGCCATACTGACCCCGATCATCATTGTAATCTGTATTGTGTCCGCGTACTCTGTCAACAATAGTCTTTTTGACATTTGGATAATGATTGCCATCGGCATTGTCGGCTACTTCTTTAACCGTTACAAATATCCGGTAGCTCCGTTTTTGATGGCTTTCATCCTGACTCCCCGGCTGGAAACATCGCTGCGTCAGGCTTTTGATATCTCTAACGGCAATGCCATGATTTTTATTGACAAGCCCATTTCACTGGCATTTTTAACTGCCATTCTGCTCTTCTTCGTTGTGCCGCCATGCATTAAATTTGGTAGAACCTGCTTTGCTAAAAAGGACCTGTAGATTACAGACATTAAACAATGTACCATACTGAAATCCGGCTAAACAGCCGGGATGGTTAAACAGCAACAAAACAACAGGGACTGGCATCCAGGCATGGGATCTCAGTTCCTGTTGTTTAACAAATAGTTAACTCTATAAAATGAGGAGGAATACCGTCATGAAACCACTGCTAGGTATTTTACTGGGTGACGCAACAGGCATCGGGCCGGAACTTGTTGCCAAGTTATGCAGCACTGCTAAACTGCGGATGTATTGCCGGCCAGTCTTGATTGGCGATCTGCGGGTGCTGGAAATGGGAAAAAAGATTGCAAAAACAGACTTTCCGGTTGTTGTAATTGATGATATCTCTCAGGCCAGTTGGGACAACGGCCTTCCTGTATTAGACCAGAGAAACCTTGATCCTGCTACTATAACATTAGGGAAAATTGACAAACTTTCCGGAAAAATCACCGGTGACATGTTGGTTACGGCAATAAACCTGCTTCGCCGGGATGCTCTTGACGGCTTTGTTTATGCACCGCTAAATAAGGCAGCACTGCAATACGGGGGCTATGATTTTGAGGATGAACAGCAACTATTTGCCCATTATCTGGACTGGCATGGCCCGAGCAGTGAGATGAATGTCTTAAAAAACCTTTGGACATCACGGGTCACAAGCCATATCCCTTTGGAGCAGGTATGTGCCAGTCTAACTACTGACACCATTTTGACAGCCATCCGTCTGGCCCATCAAACCCTGCAAAAAGCAGGCTTTCAGGACCCGCGCATTGCTGTTGCCGCCGTAAATCCGCATGCCGGCGAGGATGGGCTGTGCGGGCGCCAGGAGATTGACATCATCGCCCCTGCCCTCCGGCTTGCCCGGGCGGAAGGCATAAACGTCATGGGCCCCTATCCGTCAGATACCATTTTCATTAACGCGTTTAAAGGACATTATAATGCCGTAGTTACCATGTTCCACGACCAGGGGCAGATTGCGCTAAAGCTGCTGGGCTTCCAGTTTGGCGTGACGGTTGCCGCCGGTTTACCGTATGCCATCACGACCCCGGCTCACGGCACTGCCTTTGATATCGCCGGCTTTGGGCTCGCCAATCCGAGTGCGACCGAGCAGGCCGTGTTGATTGCTGCCAGACTGGCCGGGTAGGCAAGGTGCGCTGGTATTGTTAAGAGAGAGGAACAGTATAAATTATGAACATGGGCTTAAAAATTAAAACCATTGCTTTTTTCCTGCTGGTCGTCCTGATCAATGCCATTGGCTTGGGAATTACCGGCTATCAAATCAATCAGGTTACACAGGAGTTGAAAGAAAGTCAGGAGAATTCCCTGCCAATGCTGCTGACAACCAGTAAGGTTGCGTTTAATATCGCTACCCAGGCTGCCGAGGTCCGCGGTTTTATCGCGGCAGGAACCCAGGAAATGCTCTTTAACTACCAACGGCTGAGTATTGAGAACACAAAACTGGAAGAAGACCTGCTGGCAAATGCCAAAACAGAGGAAGACCAGCAACTGGTTGCTGAATTGAAAGCATTGAACGAACTCTTTGACCGCATTGCCGGCGAGAAAGTCATTCCTTTACGGCAGCTCAATAAAGAGGCCGAAGCCATACAGGTAATGGAAGCCGACTTAACACCGGTTACCGTTGCCCTGTTAAACAAGACCGGTGAATACATCAATTTCAGGGAACAACATATTCACACGGCTTTCAATACCATGATAAAAACCATCCAAACCACCCAGACCATAGCTCTTGCCCTTAGCTTTTTATCGGTTATTCTCGGTATCCTGATCGGCTTTCTCAGCGCCCGGGCCATTACCCGGCCGCTGACTGCCCTGGTTGATACAGCCCGGAATATTGCCGACGGCAACCTGCAGCAACAGGTACAAGTCAACCGTCAGGATGAAATCGGCGAATTGCAAAAAGCGTTCGGAACCATGGTTTCCCACCTGCGGGCTGTGGTTTCAACCGTACAGGAAAATGCCAGACAGGTGGCTGCTGCTTCCTCAGAACTTACTGCCAATGCCGGGCAATCGGCTGAAGCCGTCAATCAGGTCGCCGCCGCTATTACAAATGTGGCCTGTGGTGCTGAACAACAGCTCAACGCCATCAATGAAACGACAGCCGTTGTCGAACAGATGTCGGCAGGTATTCAGCAAATCGCCGCCAGTGCCAATGCCGTATCCGCCAGTTCGGAACAAACCGCCGGCGCTGCCCTGGAAGGCCAAAAAGCCATTGATACCGCTATTGAACAAATGAACTCCATCAAAGTTACGGTGGAGCGGTCGGCCCGGGTGGTAGCCAAACTCGGCGACCACTCCCAGGAAATCGGTCAAATCGTTGCCACAATTTCCTCCATCGCCGGCCAAACTAATCTGCTGGCCTTAAATGCGGCCATCGAAGCGGCCCGGGCCGGTGAACAGGGACGAGGCTTCGCCGTTGTTGCCGAAGAAGTGCGGAAACTGGCCGAACAATCACAGGAAGCCGCCAAACACATTGCCGCATTGATCAGTGAAATTCAGGCAGATACCAACCAGGCTGTCGTTGCCATGGAATCCGGCAACCAGGAAGTCAATGTCGGCACAGAAGTCATTGGCACAGCCGGCAGGAATTTTCATGAAATCACTACCGGTATCCACGGTATGTCGGCACAAATCCGGGAAATTTCCGCGGCTGTTCAGGAGATGGCCGGCGGCAGCGGGCAAATCGTCAGCTCGGTCCGCACCATCGACAGGATCAGCCAGGATACCTCCGGCCACACCCAGACTGTTTCGGCCGCTATCCAACAGCAGTCTGCCTCTATGGAAGAAATCGCCGCTTCCAGCGGCTTCCTGGCAAAAATGTCGCAAGAATTACAAAACTCTATTCAGCGCTTCCGGTTGTAAAACAGCCTGGCGCCAGCGTCACCTGCCGGGTGGCTATGTGTGCCAGCAAGGCATTGCTATGGGTTACGGCAATGAGGCCGATGTTTCGCCTGGCAACTTCCTGCAGCAGAAAGCTCCATATTTGACTTTGGGTAATCAGATCCAGCATGGTGCTGATTTCATCGGCAATGAGAAATTGCGTCCGTTTCCCCAAGGCCCTGGCAATGCAAAACCGCTGCATTTCTCCCCCGGACAATTCCCCGGGAAAACGGTCAAACCACGCCCGCTCGATACCCAGACCATCAATAACCCTTTCCTCAAGCTCATCCCCTTCGGCAAGAGTTTCCTTCATGCGCAGCCGGGGATTTACCGATTTTTCCGGATGCTGCCAGATCATCTGCACCGGACAATAGCCTTTTATTCGGTGAATGTCCTGGCCGTCCAGCAGGACCTGACCGCACTGCGGCTTTATATAGCCCGCCAAAATCTGGCATAATGTCGTTTTGCCAAAACCGCTGGGAGCCACAATACCCACCCGCTCATGATTTCCCACCGTGAGCCGGAAGTTTGCCAAAATAGTTGTATTCTTTTTATACCCGAAAGCTATATCTTTTGCTTCTAACAGCACGCGTCTCCCTCCTACTTTGCATGAATGCAGCGGACTGTGCCGCAGCGCAGCAGCCGCTGCGGGATCTCGCCCACACATTCCGGCGTGAACTGCGAACACCTGGGACCAAAGGGACAACCCTCTGGCATGGCTTTCACATAAGGCTGATTACCGGGAAAGGGCTGGAAACCGTTTTGGGGCAAAGCCCGCCAGAGTGCTTTCGTATAAGGATGACGCAGGGCATCCTCGGATTGAAAATCCGTTACCAGCGCTTCCTCCAGCGTGGTGCCGGCATAAAAAACAGCGATTCTGTCGGCAACTTCCAAAGCTAATTCAATATCATGGGTAATTAAGAGCACGCCGTTGCCCTTATCGGCAAATTCACGAAAATGCCGCATGGCATTTTTGGCTGCTGCCAGATGAAGACCTGGCGTCGGTTCATCGGCAATAATCAGCCTGGGGTTTTCCATCATCGCCGTGGAAAGCAGAACCCGCCGCGCCATACCGCCTGACAGTTCAAAAGGATAAAGTTCCCCGGTATTTGCCGGCAGCTTGTAAAAAGCAAACAGCTCTTCCTGTCTTTTGCGGACAGCTTCCTCCTGCCGCTCCCGCCGCACCTGCGCGCCCACCTTCTCCAGCGGGTCGAGATAGTTTACACTTTGCGGAACCAGCACGACTTTTTTGCCGCGCAGTTCCCGGATGCGGGCTGCGTCCACTAACTCACCGTCAACAGCAATATTACCCACAGCCGTACAATTAGCCGGCAAAATTCCTAATATCGCATGGGCCAACAGGCTTTTCCCCGAACCGCTGGACCCTACCACGGCCACAATTTCTCCCTCATGCACTGAGACATTCAAGTTGTGAATGACCTGTAAATCAATTTGCCTGAGCCCCTGCTCATATTGCGTAAAAGCAATAGAAAGGTTGTTTATTTCCAGAATGTGTTTATCATTGCTGCAAGTCACAGTGCTACCTCCTTAATCCTGGGCACTATGGGGATCTATCAGCTTGCGCATATTCCCGCCCAGTAAGTCAAACAGCAGAACCGTTAGTAAGAGTGCCAAGCCGGGGAAAAGAGCCAGCCACCACATGCCCAGCGATAAATACTGCATGCTTTCCGACAGAATCATGCCAATACCCGGCTGCTCCGGCGGCAGGCCAAAGCCCAAAAAGGTAATGGCCGCTTCATGCAGGATGGCATGGGGAAAAAGCAGTACCAAACCAACTAAAAATTGCGGAAAAATATGAGGAACCATATGCTTTATCGCAATACTAACTTTACTCTGACCCAGCTTACCGGCAATTTTGATATAATTGGCTTCTTTCAATTGCAGAATTTCCCCCCGGATTACCCGGGTCAATACCGGCCAGTGGCTTATGGCCACAGCAACAATAACGCCAAAAGTGCCTCTGCCGAGCGCGTAAGAGATAAGAATAAGCAGCAGCAGATGGGGAATACCCATAATTAAGTCGATAAACCAGGTAATGACGGCATCCACCTTTTTCCCTAAAGTAGCAGCAGCCGTTCCCAGAATAACGGCAATCAGGGCACTGACCACCGAAGCCAGCAGTCCGATGAAAATACTGATGGACATGCCTTTCAGGGTGCGGGCAAGCATATCCCGGCCCAGCCAGTCGGTGCCAAAGGGATGAGCTATATTCGGCAATATATTTTTCTGGGTGAAATTCGTCGTTATCGCCGCCTCGCCTGCCAGAGTGCCGATAATCGCAATAGCCAGCAAAAAAACAACGGCAGAAGTCAAGTATATAATGGTCAGACGGCGTTGGTTGAAACGTTTTGGCGTGTGTTTCTGTAAAACGGTAACGGCGATTGTATTATCCATGCATATTCCCCCGCCTTATTCTGGGATCAATGAAACCGTATAAGAGATTGGCAATCAAATTGCCTGTAAACACCAGGGCGGCACTAATCACCGCAATGCTTAACAGCAAAGGAGCATCGCCGCTTAAGCCGGCGGCAACTGCTGCCTGCCCCAGGCCGGGATAGGAAAAAACCTGCTCCACCAGGACAGAACCGCCGAAAATCTCACTAATAGAAGCAAATTGCAAGGTTATGGCAGGCAGCATAATATTGCGAAGCGCATGATGCCTGATGATGGAAAATCTGGTTTTCCCCCGTGCCCGGGCAAACAGAATATAATCTTCCACCATAATATCAATCATCTTTTCCCGGGTGTGAAGTGCAATGTTGGCAACTCCGATCACACTCAGCGTCAACGCCGGCAGCACCAAATGCTTTATGCTGTCAAGAATGGTCACCTCCGAGGCCTTCATCCCAATCGGCACACTCAGGCCGATGGGAAAGAGCTGCAGCCAAACGGAAAAAACCATCAGCAATACCAGCGCCAGCCAAAAGGTCGGAGTGCTAGCAATAAGCAGGGAATACCCTTTAATCAAATTATCGATCCAGGTACCACGATACAAACCGGCAATAATGCCAAGGATAAATCCCAAAATACCCGAAAAGAACCACGCTGTAAGCATGAGCAGCAGCGAGTTCATGAACTTAACCCCAATGACCTCGTCAACAGGCTGGCGGTAAACTAAGGATAATCCCATATCTCCCCGGACAAAATCTGAAAACCAGTTCCAATACCGTTCCGCCGGTGGTGTGTTCAAACCAAAATAGGCTTCCAGCCTGGCTAAACTTTCCGCATTCATATTTACCATGCCAACTTCACCCACATATGCCCGGACCGGGTCTACCGGCGATGTTGAAACCAGGATGAAAGAAAGTATGCTCACGGCGATTAACAGGGAAATCACTTTAATCAGGCTTTTCCCCACATATTTCAAAATGCTGTAACAGGCTTGTGAATCCATAAAAATACCTCGTTTAAAATAATAATTCTATGGCACAGAGGACAAGCAAGCACTTGCACTCTATGCCATAGAGAGGAACGGCATCAGAGCTTTACACTAATTCCAATACCATTGATCCACGTTGTTGGCAATTGTCCAGCCATATCCATGGGGATGAATTTTCTTGTCAATCACATTCAGATTTTCTTTGGCAAAATAAATATGTTTGATTTCCGCAAGCCATACCCAGGGGGAATCGGCTGCCGGAGTAACACCGCTCACGCCGTCCCATTGAGCTTTTTTCCAGTATTGGTACGAGTCCTCCACCGAGGTGGCAGCTAAAGCAGCCTCAATATGCTTGTCCACCGCGCTATTGGAATACGAAGCATAGTTCTTGCCTGTATAATAATGACTCTTGATACCGGCAGGGGAATGCAAGCCGGCCCCAAATACATGCGGGGTTTCATAAGCCATGGTAGCAATTTTGTCCCAGCCTGAACCTACCGGATTTACTTTAATGCCCACTTCTTTCAGCATTTCTTTCACCGCCATGGCAATACCGGTCCGGGCAGAATTAGAAGCGATATAGAGCAGGTCAAATTCTGCCTTTAGTCCCTGCTTTTCATAGATACCGTCGGCATTTAACCGCCAGCCGTCGGCTTCTAGAATGGATTTTGCTTTGGCCGGGTCATAGGTTGTCTTCATGGCCTCATTTTCCCATGGCTCATCCACGCTGTCGCTATAAGCAACAGAGCCATAGCCGTATAAAACATTTTTCACCAAAGCCTCCCGGTCAACGGCGCGGGCTATCGCCTGACGGATAGCAAGGTTGGCGGTAACATCATTGCCGGCAGGCAGAGTTTCTCCATTTTTCCTGGCGGCTATCTTATTGCCTGCCGGAACACAGGGAAGATTGATGCCGCGAATATCCACAGAATCGAAAGCCAGAATTTTATAGCCATTAATCGGGTTAACCGTGTAAGAAGGAGCTGTATAGGCCACATCCACCTGACCGCCTTTCGCGGCGGCATACGCTGCGGCTTCTGACATGAAGACAATGGTGACTTGCTTCATTTTCGCTTTTTCACCATAATAATTGGGATTGGCCTCCATAATGACTTGCTGGCCTTTATCCCACTGTTTTAATATATACCGGCCGGAACCAATGGGATTTTTGCCATAGGTTGCGGCATTATAGGCATGCTCGGGCACAATGCCGACTACAGCGGCAATATACGCAAAAGCGGAATAAGGGGTATTCAAATGAAATACTGCGGTAGTATCATCAACAGCTTCCACCGACTTTAACATGGACAAATCGGTATCTGTCGCCTGCTTCATGGCCTGGTTATAGGTAAAGGCAACATCTTTGGCGGTAAGCGGCTTGCCGTCAGTAAATTTTACATCAGGACGAATTTTAAAGGTCCAGGTAAGTCCATCAGGGGAAATCGTGTACTCTTTGGCCAGGTCATAGCCAATGGTGATATCATCCTTGGTGATCAATAAGGTGCTTTGAAATAAAGGATCATGTGTATGTTCACCGGCAGCCCACCCCATAATCGGATCAAAGCCGGCGGCAGGTTCTGATTCGGTATCCATGGCAATAATAACGCTGCCAACGCCGGACATGCCGGCATTGGCATTCTTTTCACCGGTTTTACCGCCACACCCGGCCAAAGCAACTAGGGAAATCACCATCATGCACAATGCGGCAAACAGTTTTTTCTTCATGTTTCCTCTCCTCGCATACTATTTTTATTGGCTTTTTCCAAACTACATAACGGGCTTAAAAGCAGTATCTCCTCCCTGTCAAATTCTTGTGTTTGCGCCACCGTCAGGAAAAACAAAAAACCATGAAGAAACGTCTCCTCATGAGACAATTCTTCATGGTTTTCAAACCATGCTATGTATACCCGGGCAGCCATGGACAATAACTTCACTAACCCTCTGTAGCAACCAGCTATCCGGCTTTACAAAAGGACGGATGATTTCTATCATCAATTATGTTTTCATTTTACAGAAAAATCTTGCAATCGTCAATCAGTTTTCGTGAATTTTTTATCATTTACTTTCATGGCGTACAACCGTCCGCCTGTCCTCTTAGCTGTCAAACAGGGGGTAAACCAAAGAAATTATAAATAATTACAGCTACTTTAGCAGGAATAATTTGAGCCACAACGAATAACCTCATTAGTGAAAATATTCGCGCAATGTATCCATGAGGATACAATACATAGGTTCTGAAGAATCGGTATGCCGGATCATTTTTCATCAAATTCATACCATTGAAATAAGACTACGAAAGTCTCATCCCAACAACGATGCGTGGGGATTCTTCGTAGTCTTTTTTTGTTGGTAACCGTAACCACCCTGATTGGGTAATCTATCATATTTATTTTAAGGAGTGATTAGACATGCATATGGCAGACGCATTAATTTCCCCGGTCGTTGGCGGGGCTATGTGGGCAGCTACCGCCGGCTTGGCTACTTATGCTGCCAAAAAAGTACAGCAGGATATTGATGATCGCAAAATTCCCTTGATGGGAGTATTGGGCGCTTTCGTTTTTGCTGCCCAAATGATTAATTTTACCATACCCGCGACAGGCTCCAGCGGCCATTTGGGCGGCGGCCTCCTGTTGGCTATCTTGTTAGGCCCTTACGCCGCTTTCTTAACCATCGCTTCTGTTCTAACCATTCAGGCTCTGTTTTTTGCCGACGGCGGCCTCTTAGCGCTTGGCTGTAATATTTTCAACCTCGGCTTTTTCCCTTGCTTTATTGCCTACCCGTTTATCTACAAACCGCTTGCCGGCAAACAGCTTACGCAAGGCCGATTATGTCTGGCCGCTGTCTTAGCTGCCGTCATTAGCCTCCAGTTGGGCGCTTTCAGCGTGGTTCTGGATACCGTATTTTCCGGCATTTCCAATTTACCCTTCAGCGCTTTTGTCATCCTTATGCAGCCTATTCACCTGGCCATCGGCCTTGTGGAAGGTCTGGTTACCGCAGCAGTAATCCTCTTTGTCGCCAAAGAAGCTCCGGAAATTCTCACAAAAACGGCCCAAGGCCAACGCCTGGGCAATATTGCCGTCAAACCGGTTCTCGTCACATTGCTGATTGCTGCCATGATTACCGGCGGGGCTTTATCCTGGTTTGCCTCCAACTCCCCTGACGGATTGGAGTGGTCAATTGCCAGTGTCACAGGTACGGATGAATTAGAAGCACCTGACGGAATTCACGGCATCCTTGCCGGGCTACAGGAAAAAATCGCCTTCCTCCCTGACTACAACTTCAAACAAGAAGAACAGCCTGTCGCCACTGAAGCCAACGCACACGAGACTCCTGCCTGGCCTTCTGTAGACACCGGCACTTCAGTAGCCGGAATTGCCGGTTCTCTCCTTACTTTGATTTTTGCTTTCGCCATTGGCAAAGGCCTGCAGCGTTTTGCCAAACAACCCTAACCCATGAAGGATGTTTTATGATTAAAATCGAAGCCAACTGGATAGATTTACGGTATCTTGACACACTTGCCATGAAAAGTACGCCTGTTCATCGCCTCAATCCCATTGTTAAACTAATTGCCACACTTGTTTTTATTATTACGGTTACTTCCTTTCCTAAATACGAAATCAGCGGCCTTCTGCCCTTTTTCCTGTTTCCGGCAGTTCTTGTTTCGCTTGGCGGCCTGCCGCTCTTGCCGCTATGTAAACGTTTGCTGTTAGTGGCTCCCTTTATCATATTCATAGGTATTTTCAACCCACTGCTTGACCATACACCGGTCAGCAAGCTCGGCTCTTTCGTACTAACAGGCGGCTGGCTGTCGTTTGCCTCTATCACCATCCGTCTGTACTTAACCGTAACTGCCGCCCTTATTCTGGTGGCAACCACCGGCATGAATGCCTTGGGATTGGCACTTGCCAGAATTGGCATTCCCAGAATTATAGTTGTTCAAATCCTATTCATGTACCGTTATCTGCATGTTTTGCTTGAAGAATTTGTCCGCAGTATTCAGGCTTACAGCTTGCGTTCCTTGCACGGAGACGGAATCCGGTTCCAGGCTTGGGGGTCGCTCCTGGGTCAGCTTCTGCTTCGCTCTATTGACCGGGCCAACCGTATTTATCAGTCCATGCTGTGCCGGGGCTTCGACGGCGAAGTGCGCCTTATGCACAGTGCCGCTTTACATGCAGCCGATATTCTCTATCTTGCCTTTTGGATAGTCTTCTGCCTCAGCGCCCGCAGTTTCAACATACCACAGCTTTTGGGCAAACTACTTATGGGGGTCTGACATTGAGCCATCATATCGTCGAACTAAAAGATGTAACCTATACCTATCCTGACCAGACCCAGGCGCTTCGCGGCCTGTCTGTCCGCATCACCCATGGTGAATCTGTTGCCATTGTCGGTGCAAACGGTTCAGGGAAAACCACCCTGCTGTCACATTTAATTGGTGTACTCTTTCCTACCTCAGGCTCAATTAATATTGGCGGTTACCCTGTGACTAAACAAACCTTACCCCATATCCGCCGTTCAGTCGGTATGGTCTTTCAAAATTCCGATGACCAATTGTTCATGCCCACTGTCTATGACGATGTTGCTTTTGGCCCGCTAAACCTGAAACTGCCGCCAGACGAGGTGGATTCCCGGGTAACAACGGCCTTGAATACCGTAGGAGCACTGCATTTGAAAGATCGTACCCCTTACCGGCTGTCTGGCGGACAAAAAAGGTCTGTCGCCATTGCTGCCGTCCTGGCGATGCACCCCTCCATCCTAGTCATGGACGAACCTACCGCCGGCCTTGACCCGCTGGCCCGCCGCCAATTAATTAACCTGCTCAAAACCTTCGAACATACAAAAATAATTGCCACCCACGACCTTGACCTGGTGCTGGATCTGTGCGTCCGTACCATAGTCATAAGTGCCGGTACAGTGCTCGCTGACGGTGCTACGCTGGACATCTTCCACAACCAGGAACTCCTTGACCAGGCACATTTAGAAAAACCCTTCCGTATGCAAGGCTGCCCTGTCTGCAATTGTTGAGTAAGCAAAATGTACATTATGTAACTCATGACGAGTTACATAATGAGAGCAGCCGTTAATTTGTCACAAAATAACAAAAAATGAAAATATATCTTTACAGAACTCCTTGAAAATGCTAAGATTTAAAAGTGAAGATGGATTGTGAAAATCCGCAAATAATGACAGATGTCATATCTTCCCGGTAATTACGTAGAGCAGAGCAATACCTAACAACATAGCAGAAGAATGTGGTATGAAACCATGCGGGATAAGTATGTCCCGGGTTTCATACCATTTTTTTGCCCTGACGGAAAACCTTGTTTAGTATCGGAGAAAAATTATGGAGAAATAGTTAAGGAACACACGTTTGTTATTTCACGAACATGTGTATCAGAGGAAGGTGAACGATGAATATTGATTATTTTGCTGAAGCCTGGAAAAAGGATCTGTCCGAATTGGCCGCGACTCAAGAGTTCTGGAATATGCGGGCCGACGAGTTTAATCAGCATGGCAGGTCTGAGGACGGAAACCGGAGCCAACAGGTTATTGAATTTTTGGCAGACCGAAACGTCTTGACTGCAAATGCGGAAATTCTGGACATCGGTTGTGGCCCTGGCAGGTATACCCTGGAGTTTGCCAAAAGGGCCAAACAGGTAACCGGGCTGGACATTTCCCCGAATATGCTGAAACATGCCACTGAGAACGCCCGGCAGCAAGCGGTGGCTAATGTGCGCTTCGAACTGTCTCCCTGGGAAACGCTCACCCTGAAGGAGCACGGCTGGGAGACCAAATATGATTTGGTATTTGCCTCCATGTGTCCTGGAATCAGCAGCAGCGACAGCCTGCTGAAAATGTGCCGGGCCAGTAAGGGAGCCTGCTTTTTAAGCAGTTTTGTCGAACGGGAGGATGAATTAAGAGACAGGCTGTACCAGGCGGTGTATGGCCAAGAGCCGGCTAACCGCTGGGGTAAGACGATATACTATGCCTTTAATCTGCTATGGCTGTCAGGCTATTATCCGGAAGTAACCTATCATGACAACGAGTTTGAACATGCCTGGCCGCTGACTAAAGCTGTCGAGCTCTACAGCCACCAGTTAAAACACATGCACAAGGCAACCCAGACAGTCGAGGGGATCGATGAGAAAATTACCGAATACTTGGACAGCCTGGCGGTTGATGGCATTGTCACGGAAAAAGTACGGTCCAAGACTGCCTGGTTATACTGGAGATTATAAAAATTACCATAAGGGAGAGGATTTTGTGAACAGACAGGAATGGGAAAAATGCGTGAAATTTCACGGGCATGAGTGTCCGGGGCTGGCGATAGGCTTCAAAGCCTGCGAAGCCGCCAGGGAAAAATTAGGCATTGTGTTTTCAGAGGATGAAGAAGTGGTGTGCGTTACCGAAAATGATGCTTGTGGTGTTGATGCCATTCAGGTAATCACAGGCTGCACCATGGGCAAGGGGAATCTTTTATACCGCAGCACCGGCAAACAGGCGTACAGCTTTTACAACCGTTCTACCGGCGAAAGTGTCCGGCTGGTATTAAAACCGTTTGGGGGTGATATGGACCGGGAGAAACGCCAGGCCTATTTGCTGGCGGCACCGGCCGGCGAAATTTTTGAATTCAAAACCCCAAAATATGCAGTGCCGGAAAAAGCCCGGTTGTTTAGTACTATATTTTGTGAAGAATGCAACGAAGGCTCACCGGAACACAAAATCAGGCTGCAGGCAGGAAAAAAGGTTTGCCAGGATTGTTTTGCCGAGTACAACCGGGGATGGTAAAGGATAACAATCCCGCATTTAGTGAAGCTAAGTGCAAAAGGAGATGTAACGTATCTTGAAAAGCTGGTTGCATAAAGCAGTTGTACTGGCAATAGCCCTTTTCGGGATGATGCTGGCAGGCGGCTGCGGCGCCGGTGAAAATAACAGCGCCGCAGCAGATACCAATAAACCGCTGGTCATTAATCTGAGCGGCGGCGACTCCGGCCTCCCCTCGCCTTATAGCCACTACCCCCGGGGACCGGGTACATTTAAAATGAGCCTGATTTTTGACAGTCTGCTGGAGCGGGGGGAACAAGGGTATATTCCCTGGCTGGCGGAAAAATGGGAGTTATCGCCGGATGGCAAGGTATATACTTTCACGCTGCGTCAAGGGGTCAAATGGCATGACGGCAGACCCCTGACCGCACAGGATGTCAAATTTACCTTAGAATATTTTGCAAAACATATTCCGGTCAGCAATGACTTGGAGATTGACGGCAAAACAATTGTAGAATCGGCGGAAGTGATAAATGATCATACAATAAAAATTGCCGTGACCAAGCCCAATGCCACGATCCTGGGCCGGCTGGGAACTGTCAGAATTATCCCCAGGCATGTCTGGGAAAAAGTCGATGATCCGAAAAAGTTTACCGCTCCGGCAGCAACCATTGGCTGTGGACCGTATGTCCTGAAAGAGTACCATAAAGAGCAGGGAGCCTACAAATTTGAGGCGTTTGCCGGGTATTGGGGCCCCAAACCGCAAGTGCAGGTACTGCAGTTTATTCCTGTCAGCGACAGTATGCTGGCCTTTAATAAAGGCGAAATCGATCTGACTGCCGTGACTGCGGACTTGCTGGCAAGGTATGAAAATAATAAAGAATATGTCATTAAGCAAAACCCGGCGTTTTGGGGGTACCGGCTGCTCTTTAATATGGAAAAGCGCCCGGAGCTGAAAGATAAGCAGGTGCGGCAAGCCTTTGCCTATGCGATTAACCGCCAGGAGCTGGTCGATAAAGTTGCGCGGGGAGCGGCGATCCCGGCAAGTGCCGGCTATCTGCCGGTAAGCCATATCTGGTATAACCCGAATGTCAAACAATATGATTTCAATATCGAAAAAGCTAAAGAACTGCTGCAGGGGAAAAAACTAACCTTCACTCTGCTCATCTCAAGCGAGGAAGCAAGAATTGCCGAACTGCTGAAGATCAGCCTTGCCCAGGCAGGAATTGAGCTTGTCATCAGGAGCGTGGACGGCAAAACACGCGATGCGGCGGTTATAAGCGGTGATTATGAACTGATTATCAACGGCCATGGCGGCTGGGGCGGCGATGCCGATTTACTGAGAACAGCCTATGTTGCACAATCCCCGGACCAAAGTCCGTCGTCCCGCGGGATACGCGGCTACAGCAATGAAACCATTAGTACCTTATGCAAACAGCAGCTGGTGGAACTAGATCCGGTAAAACGCAAAATGCTGATTTTCAGGCTGCAGGAGGTAATCGCGGAGGAAATACCGCAAATACCGCTCATGAATACGACCGGCTATATTGTGTACCGGCCTGCAAAGTATAGCAACTGGAGGTATATGTTTGACCATCATGAAGTCTCTCATAACAAGCTTTCGTACCTTGCCGTCCAGTAAGCTGTTCGACAATAAACCGCTGAAGAAATTGTGCGAGTATTTGATTACTTTTTTTTGTATCATTACCTTGAATTTTTTCCTGCCCCGCCTGCTCCCCGGCGATCCTTTTACCTTTCTGACAGGCGCGGCGGATGAAGTAACCGTAACTTATACCGAGGAGCAGTTGAGCAGATACAAAGCCTATTTCGGACTGGACAAACCGCTGTCAGTTCAATATACCGACTATTTGCTTAACTTGCTGCACGGTGATATCGGCTACAGCCTGTATTATAACGAAGATGTGCTTGTGCTATTGGGGAAACGGTCGGTATGGACCATCTCGCTTGTTGTCGTCTCACTGCTGATAAGCTGTATGGTGGGGATTATCCTTGGCAGTATCTCGGCCTGGAACCGCGATAACAGTATTGACCGGTTTTTGTATTTTTCCATGATCTGCTTTTCAGAAATTCCTGCCTTCCTTATCGGCCTGGTGCTGTTATTTGCCGGTGCCGCCTGGCTTTGCTGGTTCCCATTATCCGGAGGAATGAGTATTTTTGTGTCATTTGCCACACCTGTCCACAAAGCCCTTGACCTGGTGCATCATGCCATGCTGCCGGTTATTACCCTGGTTCTGGCACGCCTGTCCGGCTTTTATATGATCTCCCGGAGCAGCATGCTTACCGTACTGGCCAAGGATTATATGCGCACTGCCAGAGGCAAGGGATTGTCTCATAGCCGGATATTGTTCGTACATGCCCTGCGTAATGCGGCAATCCCTGTTATTACCCGGGTATTTCTAAGCCTGGGGACAGTTTTCAGCGGCGCCGTGCTGGTGGAAAATGTATTCAATTATCCCGGTGTGGGCCAGCTTATGCGGGAGTCGGTAATGATGCGGGACTATATTTTGATTCAAGGCATATTTTTGTTTTTTGCCGTCAGTGTGCTTACCATGAATCTAATCGCAGATATATTGTATAAAAAGCTTGATCCGAGGGTTACATGACTGAGCTGAAAAAACGGGGTTCTCAATTCTTGCACAATACATACAGAATCGTTAGAAGGCTGCCGCCGTCAGGCCAGATTGCGGTTATCCTTATATCGCTGGTGCTGCTAACCGGGCTGTTTGCCGACTGGTTGTCCCCTCACTCGCATGTCCTGCCGTCCGGAAATGCCCTGCAGCCGCCTGACAGCAGGCACTGGCTGGGAACCGATGAACTGGGAATTGATCTGTGGGCTCAGATCTGCCACGGAGCCCGCCTGAGTATTTTTGTCGGACTGGGAACAGCGCTTTTGGCCGGATTAGGCGGCTGTCTCATCGGCATATTGTCCGGTTATTTTGGCGGCATGACTGACCGGTTGATTATGCGGCTCACCGACTTGATGATCGTATTACCTGATTTACCCCTGATGATTGTGCTGGGAGTGTTTCTTGGTCCCAGCCTGTATAACATCATTCTGGTTTTGGCCATTTTTTCCTGGACAGGACCGGCGCGGATTGTACGCTCTAAGATTTTATCCATGAAACAGGAAAAGTATATTACGGTAGCCGCCAGCTACGGTGCCGGTTTTGTCCATCTGACAACCCGCCATTTTCTGCCGGGAATATTGCCTCTGGCCGCTGTCAGCATTATTCGCCTGACCGGACGCGCCATCGTAGCCGAGGCCGGCCTGTCTTTTCTGGGGTTGGGCGACCCGACTTCCAAAAGCTGGGGCTTGATCTTAAATCACGCGGTGCAATTTAAAGGAATATATTTTACCGAATTTTGGAAGTGGTGGGTGGCAGCCCCGTTGACAGCCATTACCCTATTGGTGGTTGCCATTGCGATGCTGGCAAGAGCCAGTGAAACGCTGGCTAATTCAAAACTTTAAGAGAGAAGCGTGTACCATGGGACCGATATTGCTAACAGTTGACAAGCTTTCTGTACAATATAACATCGGAGAAACGACGGTAATGGCCCTGGACGAGGTTTCCTTTTCCCTGGAGAAAGGAGGAAGTCTGGGAATTATGGGCGAATCAGGCAGCGGCAAGACTACCATTGCCATGGCGCTTATGGGTTTACAGGACAAAGCTGCCATAACCGGCGGACAAATATGTTACGAAGATGTCGATTTACGGCAACTGTCTGAACAGGGTTGGAACCAATACCGCTGGCGGAAGCTGGCCATTGTTTTCCAAAACAGCCTGGATGTCCTTAATCCGGTGCTGACTGTATTTGAACAGATTCACGAATGTCTCCGGCGGCATACTTCCCTGCCGCCGGCTGCCGCCAGGGAAAAAATTGACCAGCTTTTGCACCAGGTCGGACTGGCACCCTCCTGTCAAACTTGTTATCCGCATCAGTTATCCGGCGGGATGCGGCAGCGTGTGCTGCTGGCCATGGCCCTCTCCTGCAATCCGGATGTGCTGATTGTGGACGAGCCCACCAATGCCCTTGACGCAGTGACAAAAACAGAAATTATCGACCTCCTGGCAAAACTGCAGCAGAAGCATGGCTTTGGCCTGATTGTTATTTCTCATGAAATCCATACTGTGGCCCGGCTTACCTCCCGTCTGCTTGTCCTCTACCAAGGACGGGTTGTCGAGGAGGGGTTGACCAAAGACATTCTGAATCATCCCATGCATAATTATACCCGGGGCTTGTTGCATTCTTCGCCGGAAATGAATCCTTACCGGGATATGTGGGGCATCCCCGGAGAAACAGAAAACAATCCCAACCGCGGCTGTCCTTTTTATGCGCGGTGCAATCAGCATATTGACTGCTGCATATCTAACAAGCCTGACCTGAAATATGTCGCACTTGAGCGCAGGGTTGCCTGTAACCGCAGCGGGATTGTAACCCTGCTGCAAGGCATAGAGCTAAATAAAACCTATACCTGTAAAGGAAATTCTCTAAAAGTCTGTAATAATTGCACCCTGGAAATCCGGTCAGGAGAGATTGTTGCGTTAATCGGTCAATCCGGTTCCGGTAAAACGACATTGTCCAGTATTCTTGCCGGAGTATTGCTGCCTGACAGCGGTGAAGTCATATTTCAGGGAGAAAAAGTAACACTTAACAGCGTTACCCGTAAAAAACAGGGTATCCAGATGGTTTTTCAGGATCCCTATTCATCCATTAACGAACAGTTTACAGTGGAACAGGCTGTCAGGGAACCCCTGGATATTTTGCGGCAAGAAGGCTCTGTTGCAAAACTTCGGGAAATTGTCAGCACTGCCTTGCTCAATGTCCAGCTCCCTGGGAATGATGAGAGCTTTTTAACCCGCAGATGCCATACGCTGAGCGGGGGGCAGCGGCAGCGCGTGGCGGTGGCCAGGGCACTTGTCATGGAGCCGAAGCTGTTAATTGCCGATGAAATCAGCTCCATGCTGGATCCTTCTACTCAGGCAAATCTTTTACGGCTGCTAAAAGGACTGCAAAATCGAAAAGGGTTTGCCATGCTGTATATCACCCATGACCTGGCAGTCGCACAAAAAATCGCCGACAGAGTCTGCGTTATGTATCAGGGTACGATCATCGAAAAGGGCAATGCAGCGGATATCTTTACCAGGCCGGTGCAGCAGTATACCCGGAAGCTGGTGGAAGAAGGAGGCATGCCTTATCAAGCAATATGGAGATGAACAAATGTTTAAAAAAATAAAGAGAAAAAGAGCCTTGCTGGTGGCCCTGGCGCTCTCGTTACAAGTCTCTCCCTGGGCTTATGCGGAAGAAACCGTCCCCGATTTCGCGTTGGAAACAATTGTAATTACCGATAGTAAGCTTGTAGGAGAAGGCGAAGCAACCAAGGTCACCTCTTTGAATATAAAAGACAAAATTGATGCCGGGCAAATCAACAGTATAACCGATTTGCTGCAGGATGTACCGGGTATAACAGTAACTACCAGCCCGCAGGGCGGAACAACGGTGACCCTGCGCGGCGTAAGCGGCGACCGGGTGCTGGTGGCCATCAACGGCAATGTAATAGACAGCCAGGGCCCGATAATGCGGGGACGGGCGCTGGAGTGGGACTCGCTGCCGGTAAGCAATGTCAAAAAGATCGAGATTATCCGGGGCGCCAGCTCGGCTCAATATGGTGGAACCCTGGGCGGGGTTATCAATATTGTGACAACCGATACGCCGGGTGAAAATAAAACCTATCTCAAATCCAGCTTCGGCAGTTATGGCGACAGGAAAACCGGCATAAGCAATCAGGGGACCACCGATAATGGGAAAATTTCCTGGTCTGTCAGCGCCGACAAAAAGAAAAGCGACGGTTTTTACCGCAACAATTTCAAAGACAGTCATGATACAAATCTGAATCTGACATACCATTTTACGGACAACCAACGGCTGTCGGTAGCGATAACCGACAGCCACCGGGAAGAAGGAACCCTGGTTGGCAACAATGAAAACCCCAATAACATTAATGGCTGGAATCCTCATTATCCGACAGTGCCGATAGCTCCCTCCAACAATATGGCCCCCGCTAAACAATATTTGGACGGCAGCTTCCGGGAGTTTGATACCAGGAACTATTCTCTAAATTATTATGAGGGCAACTGGAAGCTGGGCTTGTATAAAAATGTCCAGGACCGGACCGATCATCTCCGGTATCTGAATTCGACCAGCGTCTCGACTATGACGACGGAAAATACCGGGTATAACTGGCAGCAAAGCCGCCTGTTGGGAAATCATAAGCTTACTTTCGGGCTGGATTCCAGAGAGCTCAAGTATAAAACCACCACCAGCCGGTTTGAAACAGAACTTAACGGGTACTACCTTCAGGACAACTGGCAAATGAACGAAAAAGTGCTGCTGGGTTTAGGTCTGCGCTATGACCACTTTGAAGCCGACAATACGCTCACATCAACTAACTATGCGGACAAATCGAAGGTAAGCCCCAAGCTGAATGTGACCTATAAGCTGGCATCCAATGAATCGGTGTATGCCAGCGCCAGCCGGGTATTCAAGGCCCCTCCCTTATCTGAGTTTTCAAAATGGGCGAGTAATTATTCCCCGACCCAGGACAGCCTGACGAAGAAGAATAGCAATTACAATAAATACGTAAACGATAATTATGGAGGAGATACAAACAGGTTTACCCTGAACGACTGGCAAAAAAAGATGGGGGTTTTGGATACGGAAAGCGGCATGGCCTATGAATTGGGCTGGCAAAAGCAGTTTGACGACAGATTCGGCGCCAAGGTCACAGGCTTCTATTATGATATTGACAATTATGTAACGTCTTATATGGGCGGCAGCATAAATTCGGCTCCGCCTCCCTACAACCTGGGCAACGCAAAAATTCACGGACTGGAATGGACAAATGATTATCAGTTTTCAAAAAACCTAGGATTGATCTTCAGCTATACCACCCAAAATGGCACCAAGAGCGGCGACCGCTTTGACCCAACCGGTACAAAGCTTGACAGCATCCCGAAAGGAACCGTGAACCTGGGGCTGCGCTACAATGACCATCAGGGGTTCCGGGCCGCCCTGGACGGACAAAGAATTAAGCCGGCCAAAAATACAAAGACAGACAGTTATACGGTATTCAACCTGGGCATGTCATATACTATGAAAAAAGACCAGACCGTTGCCCTGGCCGTCAATAACCTGTTTGACACCGATTATGAGCAAACAGACGGCTTCCCTATGCCGGGCAGAAATTACAGCCTGTCTTATCAAATCGGGTTCTAAATTCGGTTAAACAGCAAAAGGTCAGGAACGCCGTGCACCGGTATGGCGTTCCTGACCTTTTGCGAAGGAAGGAGAAATGGACTTTTTCTATGCGGTTCTTATATCAGCCCTGGATCTGGTTTTTCCCCTGGCCGTGCGGCAGGTAATTGACGAGATTCTGCCTGCCGGGGATATTTCCGCCGCTTAGATTATATGATAACTGGCTGAGACAAGAGCTCACATTCATCTGGCTTAGCAGAATATGTTTCGGCACAAATACCGATATAGGTGAGAAATTGGCAATCCCTTTTATCCCTGCTTTAACTAATATATTAACCACTTTTTGCGCTTGCTTCGGGTGCACATTAACAAGCCCAATTGATATATCCTGCTCTTTTATTAGGGTTGTCAAACTTTCCAGCGGCTGTATTCTTACATTAAGTTCAGGAATTTTGTAACCATGATTGTTTTTATCCCAATCAGCAACAGCAACGATTTTAAAGCCAGGCGGCAAAAAGCCATAAGAGTTTACTATTCCCTTTAAAGGGATACCTGTCCCGACAAACAACACCTTCCATTCCGTATTGTAGCCAAGAATTTCTTTAATCCAGGATAAGAGAAAGTCCACCTCATAACCCACTCCTTTTCTGCCAAAACCACCAAAGCAGGCCAAATCGCGGCGAATAAGGGGGGAAGCAATACCGGTACGCTGACCAAGCCGGGTAGAAGCACAAATCCGTTCTCCCTCTTCCTTCATTTTTTCTAAAGTATTATAATATATTACCATTCTTGCAATTGTGTTTTTTGATACATCTTCCCGTGCTCTAATCACCCAATCATCTCCTTAACTTTTTGATTGACTACAAGAAAAGGGTATGAAGCTGCGGCAAATTACCGTTGGCTTCATACCCACGTTTATATATCTATAATTTTTTTAAAAAGATACTGCAGTACTAGCGCTTCACCGCTCTAATAAAATAGCGATCCCCGGTATCAACTATTTGTGTCACTTGATATCCGGCAGCTGTCAGCCAGGCACCTACCGTTTCTCCCGGTGCCAGGCGGTCATTCTTGACAGCCTCACTGTCCTTGTGGATAGCGTTGACTTGCTGCCTGGAGATATCATGCATAATGACCAAAGCTCCGCCTTGCCGCAGATGACTTTGCATATGAATCATGAACCTTTGTTTATCCTTAATGTGCGGGAAAAAGTTAAAACAAAGTACAGCGTCAAATAAACCGTCCTCAGGTACAAACTCCATAATATCGGCAACAGCAAAAGTAATATCGCCAAGGTGGCCATATTTTTCTTCAGCCTTAGCCAGCATATTCGCGGAAAAATCTACTGCCGTAATTTTTCCGGCAGGGCCAACTGCTTCTTTGAGGAAAGGCAGCAGCACACCGGTGCCGCTGCCGGCATCCAGCACCGTAAACCCCGGCTCTAAGCCAATCATTGCTACCAGCCGGGCAATCTTGCCAACATCCACTGCCCGTGTACTATCCCAATTATCTGCAATCTTATTGAAGAATTCGCATTCGCTACTCATGTACCTTCACTCTCCTAAACGCCCCCGGGACTGCTTCCAGCTTCCTGACAAGCAACGGGACAAATAGTAATTGTATAACAATGCCAGGCAAGCCGGTAGAAACGGCCCCGATAATAAACGGCAGCGGCTCCAGCGTGACGGCCAGCACTGCTGCCAGGCCTGCCACAACTGCCGCGGCTGCCAGGCGGCCTGCCAGCATGGCGCCAACCAGCGACCACACCAAGGGCAGTTTGCACTGCCGGTACAAATAGCCGCCCGCAGTTCCATATACGCCCAGTTCCACTACCATGATTGGCAGCATCGGCATCAGCGGCGGCATACCGGTAGTCAAACTGCTGATAAACGGTGTCAGCATACCTACTGCCAAACCGCCTTTTAGTCCAAGCAACAGCCCGGCCATCAGCACCGGAATATGCATGGGAAGAAACACTGAGCCGGTACCGCCTGCTAAGTGAAAGGCTACCGGCAAGGTCACACCCAGGGCGATAAACATGGCGACATTAATCAGTTTTCGCGTATAACTCATATCTTCACCTTCTCAATAATAACTTTCTCCATAAGAATGATTGCCGCATTAGCGTCCACAGCTTCTCACCGGCTATATCTTTTGCGTAAGACTGACATAGTAAGAACGTCCGGGCATAGGATAACCAATTTGCTCTACATATTGTTTATCAAAGATATTATCGACATAGAGGCTTATCGTTCTGCTCTTATCAAGTTCGCGGACCACGGCCAGATTATGAGTGGTATAGCCGCCAATTTCTCCCCTGCTGTTATTGTTGTTGTATAAGCCTTGTTGTGAGCTGACAAAATTGATATTATACCTTAGCTGCCAGGGCTTGGCATCATACTGATAGCCAAGTGAAACCTTATGCCGCGGCCGGAAATCAAATTCTTCGGCCAAGCCGGCGTTGGTATTGTTTGTGCCGACTTTTTTAGTGTGTTGATTGGTATAGTTAAGCACAATTCTGTTGCTGTCATCAAATTTATAACTATTCTCCCATTCAGCACCCCACACTTTAACCTTATCAATGTTGTAACACCAGAATGGGTTAACATGCTGGAAATTGATATAATCATTAATATCCTGATGATATAGCGTTAGTTTGGTATTGTATTTTTCACTGACTTTTTGTTCAGCGCCAATCTCATAGCTGTAACCTTGCTCCGGTTTGAGCTGTTTCCGGTACCCGGGGCTGGCGACAGCAGAATTATACTGATTGCTCCACCAATAATATTCAGCCATTGATGGTGCACGCCACAGACGGTTAACCGACAAGAAGGTGGTTGTGTGTTCATTATTCTTAAACGACAGGCTCAGCTTTGGCGATAAGGCATCGGTATCATAGTCGCGCATAGCTGTTGCCCCTGCATCATCTTTTTTCGCTGATAAATGGTCATATCTAAGCCCCAGATACGCTGACCAGCGATCATTCAGCTTGAAAGTATCGTCAATATACGCCCCCCATAAATCTATTTTCTGCGAGGGATATATATCACCTGCACCCGGCGGCCGCACAGCAAAAGCTCCGTATCCATAACGCAAACGCTTATACTCGCCGCCATAGCCGATCGTGTGACCGTTATTGGTTTCCTGTCCTGAGAAACCAAAGCTGTCTGATTCATCACTGACAAGGCTGCGATCGAGTATTATCTGTCCGGCGGTATTATAGTTAACCTCCCGGCGTTTTTCATCATTCTTCCAGTAATCTATCCGCCAGAATCCGGTTTCGGTAGAATGCTTATAAGCAAGATCATAATAGGTATTATCCTTTTCCCAGAAGGAGCCTGGATTGGGAGTGGTCGCCGTTATCGGCTGTGGCGGTGACATACTTTCGCCGTCGCTGATGGGAAACCCGGGATCATAGCCTGCTCCTGCACCTGGCCGGTTTGCCACGATAAACCCGCGTTTAGTCTCAGTTCTATTCAGTCCGACTGCAATATTGTCACTTGGCGTAATATCGTAATTCAGCCTTAAACCATATTGTTTGGCATCATAGTCATTATTGCGAAGAAAACCATCTGAACCGGTTTTATTGGCAATGATATTAAAATTTAACGGTCCGGCCGATCCGGTATAATTAAATAAGTAGTCATATCGCCCATTACTGCCTGACAAAATATTAATTTCGCCGCCGTTTATCCCCTTATCGCGGGTAATAATATTAATTACCCCGCCTAAAGTGTTACCATGCGCCGCCGACTTGCCGCCTTTTATAATTTGGATCTTCTCAACAGTATTGAGTGGAATTGTCGTCCAGTCAACATATTGGCCGCCCATAACTCCGGCAACATTAATCTGCCTTCCATTCAGCAATACAGTATAACGCCTGGCATCAAATCCCCTGAGCTTAACCGTTCCGTCCTGATTGTCGCCGACCCCTGCCCGCTGTTGAATATCAATACCGGCCGAACCTCTTAACAGTTCAGGAATACTGGAGGCTTTCCCCGGACTTACCGTTTTAACACTGACTGTCGTATCAGCATTATCCGTTTGCGCACCGTCAGCCTGAATAATAATCTCTTCAAGACTAAATGTCGGTATCTCCTGAGCGATTGCCGGTGTCCCTGCAAACATCATGCCGGCTACCGCTGCAGCCGCAAGTACCTTCTTGCTAAATCTCATATAACCCTCTCCCTTAACAGCTTTTTTCCCAAATAAAAATCCTAAATTTGCACAATTATCTCAGCTTAAACACAACCGTCAAGGTGGTAAAACACCGAATAGCCTGTCCGCTGCCTTCGTCCTTGGCAGGTACAAACCGCCATTTGCGGACAGCCTGCAGGGCTGCTTCATCCATAGAGCCCCGGCCGGAGGAGCGCGCCAGACGAACCTCTCCGGTCCGGCCATTTGCCAGCACCTCAATTTTTACGCCCACCGTGCCGGTAAATCCGTCTTGTCTGGCATCATCCGGATAGGCAGGCTCAACCTTGCTTAAGATCTGTGGCGCTGATATCCTTCCGGGTGCCGGAGCCGCTACGCCGGTCCCTGCCCCTGCCCCTGCCAACGCTGGCGCCGCCTCGCCTGAACCACTGCCTGCCGGCGCAGCCGCTTCGGCTGCCGGACTAAAGCTCTCGGTTACAACCTCGCTGGCAGCCACATTTGCTACCGGCTTTTGAGCGGCGGCCACCGGACGAACGTCAACCGGCGCAGTTGGTTGCACTGCAGCATTGGGCTCCCGCGGCATAGCCACCGGCACGGCGGCAGCCTGCTCCGGGGCAGTCACACTGCTGATAAGCTCCATCTCAATATACTCAGGTTCTGCCACCTTGCTGAATACACTGCCTCCCAGCCAGCCGGCCCCGACAAAGATCAAACAATGAATAAAACAGGAAACAACCAGGGCACGCCGCCAATATAACTGTTCTGGCATAACCTTCACCTCTGTGCCTGTTCGGTAGCTACGGCTACCTTTTTCACACCCAGCGCCTTAAGCTCGTCGAGAACCTGGACAACCCTGCCATATTCAGCCTGTTTATCTGCCCGCAAAACAAACGCGGAATCTGCCTGGCGGGCTAACTGGGCTTGGATACGGGCTTTAAATAGCTCAGGCGGAATCTGTTCCTGTTCAACATAAACCGCACCGTCCCGCGCAATGGTAATAGCGACATTTTTCGCCACATCTGCCTGTGCTGCCGAAGCCTGGGGCAAACTAACAGGCAAGGTCCGCTGCTCTACCATATACAAAGTGCTCATCATGAAAAACACCAGCAAAAAGAAAATAATATCAATCATCGGAATAATCATCAGCTTGGGCTGGCGTTCTACTCTCAGACTACGCAATTTCACGTCGGTCACTCCGTCTCTTGGCCTCAATTAATACGGCACCGCCCTGTTCCATGCCGGTAATAATCCTATCAAGCCGGTGAGTATAGTAAGTATGTACAGTAAGGGCCATAACGGCTACACAAAGCCCGGCTGCGGTAGCCACCAGCGCTTCACCCACCCCGCCGGTAATGGCATGCGGCTGGCCTGACTGAATTGTCATGATGTTAAAGGATGAAATCATCCCGACAACTGTACCTAATAAACCCAAAAGCGGCGCCAAGGTAACAATGGTATCAAGATAACCAAGCTTTTCTCTTAGTTTCGCAGCAGTCTGAGCCGCAAAACCGGTCATGGTGCTTTCTAAATCACAGGCATCAAAGTGAATATTGCCTAAACCCCGCGCCAGCATGGCAGCTGTTACACCGCCGCCAGTCTCACACACGCGCTGCGCTCCAGCCCAATCACATTTGTCAAGTTTGGGCGTCACTTCAGTCAACAGTTTGTTAATGTCTGTAGCCGCCTTACGGTAATACTGGTAGCGTTCAACAGCAATGGTTACGACCATGAGTGAACATACAAGCAGCGGATACATTACCAGACCGCCTTTTTTGAATAACTCAATGCTGCTAGTAATAAGTTCCATAATACCTCCACAGATTATCTTATACGCAAACTTATTGCTAATAACTTAAGCACCACCCCCAAAAAAATAAAAACCACAAAGAACTACGGTCCTTAACCGCAATACCTTCATGGTTATTGGTTCACATTATTACATTATTCCACTTATTTAAAACAGTTACCCCACAGCTTTCTTAGCTGCATTTACTACAATAACAACATAATCCTTATTGGTTTGAATACAAAGCAGCTGAAATAGGCACTACCCTGTCAGCTGCTTTTCAGATACAGCGCGACCCCGGCCCCCGCAACCACCATGGCCAGATGAATGCCTGTCCCCACAAGGGTAACCGTGGTCCCGTTTTTAGCGCCAAAAATAGAAAGATTAGCAGGCAATACCTGAGATAAACCATAATAAACATTATGAAAAAACGAGGCAACCAGCAGGACAAAGATAACATCCTGGGGAGCCAGCGCCCCGCTGTGCAGCAAGGTTCCGGCCACACCAATGGCGGCAATCATGGTAGGTATCCCGGCGATAATGACCAGCACCCCGGCAGCCGTAAGCTTAAACCAGCGCAGGAAAGGGTCAAGCCCGTTGATCAGGTCTTTAATAAAGTCCGTATGCATGAGGAAGCCGAAGGCCAGCGTAATGGGCATAAACACCACGGCAATATCCCAAAACTGCTGGAAGGCTTTCCGGCCTGCGGCAATCAGGTCAGTCTTATCTGCCGCTGCAGCGCAGTTTTCCTGCTGCTCCTGCCACTGCCCTGCCCCATTTTTCTTGGCCAGCAGCCTGTTCCAGACAAAGCCGCTTACGGTAGCAAGGGAGCTTATCCCAATATTGATGAAAAAAAACGACAGCCCCAGCTCCCACCCCAGTGAGGTAACCAGAACAGGACTAAAATAAAAAACGGAAAAATAGATGCTTGTCGGCAGTGACCCCATTACATACACAGCCATCAGGGTATTGTTCGTTATCGCGCCGCTTTTGCCAAAATCGGCCAGCATGGCATTGGCGGCAAAACGGTTTAACAAGCATAACATAAAAAACGGTCCAAGTGCTTCCGGCAATTTCCCCAGGGCGGTCATCGGCCGCGTGAGTTTGCTGAAAAAGCGGAAAAACTTGCCGGTTCTAAGCACAACACCGCAATAACACCCCAGGAACATGGCCGGCAGAGCTATTTTCCACATAGAAAGAACATCGGTTAATGCTAACATTATATCCATAGTGAGCATGATAGTTTATATCATATCCTCCAATCATCGGCCACCTGCCAGGGGTGGATTGCCTACTTTTCCGTCAATACAAACCGGAAGATATAAGACTGCTCATAAGATGCCTTCATTTTGTCGGCAATACATAAAAAGCCGTCTTCTTCACGGGAAATGTCAATAAATCCCTGTGTTCTGCGGCGCTGAAGCTCCACCCGGAACCCCTCGGCAGCAAAAGTCTGGGCAATAAAATCCAGGGTATGGGCATTGGATTCTACCAGACTGTTCCGGTTAATCCATTCAGTAAAACGCTGCAAACTGGGATTATCGTTCAAATCCGTGTAGGTGGCATAATAGACCCCGCCCGGCTTTAACAGCTGCTTGATTTTCCAGGCATGGGTTTTCAGGTCTTTAATCAGGTAGATAACAGCCTGGCTGACAGCCAGGTCAAACCGGTTGACAAACTGTTCCGGCGTAGTTGTCGCAACATAGGTTAACGGCAAATCCCCTTTGCGCGCGTTGGCAACAGCAATCGATTCCTGCGCCAAATCAATGCCCATGCCCTCCTTAAACGGTTTGACCTGGTAAAGGTGCCGTAAAAAGCCGCCCTGATTGCAGCCAAAATCAAGTACCGTCATTCCGGACAGATCCTGTTCCTGGATCAGGTGAATCACTTCCCGCCAGCCACGCAGATGCCGGTCTTCCATTTGCTGCTCGCCCTCGGTGCGATTCTGCCACCATACATTATAAAGCTTGTCCTCTTGTAGCATGGAATGTCGCCTCCCATTTATATTATTGAAATTGCAAATCACTTGTCAATACATGAGCTTCCGTGGGATGGATACGGAAATTCCGCAATGTTTTCTTATACGCATCCACATGTACATAATAATTCAAGAAGATGGCCGGAATCTCCTTGTCAATAATCTCCTGCGCCTGATAATAATCAGCCTGACGTTTAGCCGGGTCGGTTTCCCTTAAAGCACCTTCCAGCAAGCTGTCCAGTTCCTTATTCACGTAGTTGGGCCGGTATTTTGACATGCTGGTTGAGCGGAAATCCTCAAAAGCAATGGACGGGTCCGGGGTAAAGGCCAGTCCGCGTGCCACCAGTACCATATCAAAATTCTTTGATACCATGGCTTTTTCCGCAACGCCGATATCAGCCACCTGAATGTTGAGCTTGATGCCCACAGCGGCAAGCTGTGCCTGGACAACCAGGGCTATATCAGGAAGCTCCGGGCGGCTGCTATAGGTAATCAGATTGAATTCCAGCTTTTTGCCCTGTTTCTCCCGGATACCGCTGCCATTGTCCACCCAGCCTGCCTTGTCCAGTAAGGCCCTGGCTGTGGCGACAGAATGTTCACCGGCTTTGATGGCAGGATTGCCCCATGGCAGGTTTTCCGGGAACATCCCGGCGGCTGCTTTGCTATATCCCCCCAAAACGTCTTTAACAATAGCCTCCCGGTCAAGAGCATGGCTGATTGCCAGACGCACCTCGTGATCGGCCAGCCCGGCTTGCTCAGTATTAAAATAGATAACCCGCACCCGCCCCACAGGGCTAACCGCCACCTGATAGCCGGCATTGCCCTGGAGCAGCTTGGCATTGGCCGGAAGGACATTGCGGATAAAATCCACTTCACCGGACTGCAGCGCCATGAACCGGGTTTGCGCGTCAGGATAATGACGGTTAATGACCTGTTTTATGTGCGGTGCACCCTTCCAATATTCAGCAAACCCCTCGGTGACAATGCTTTTATCCTGCGCTACCTGCACAAATTTATAGGGGCCGGTGCCGATCAGGCTGGTAAATTTTCCGTCCACCATGGCTTTCTCGCCATAGATTGACGACTCCGGCGTAGCCAGGTAAGCAGGTAGTGCCACCACAGGCTTCCGGGTTTTTATAAGAATTTCGTGGTCGGAAACAATCTCAATACTGTCAAGCGGAATGGTTTTAGCGGTTTCGGCAAACCGTTCCACCGCCAGCTTGACACTTTTGGCAGTCATAAGAGAACCGTCATGAAATTTTACATTTGGCCGAAGCGTAAACTTCCAGGCGGTGGCGTCAATGGCCTGCCATTCCAGTGCCAGCCCCGGCACCAGCCTGCCGTCAAAATCCACCGCAACCAAAGTTTCCATAATGCCGCTCCGAACCAGAAAATACCCTGATTTAACCGGATCGGCAATTGGCATCTCAAAATCCCACCCCACCTTTAAGGTGGTATTGGCCGGGGCACTGGCCGGCTTACCGCCGCAGCCGGCCAGTGCGGTTAACGCAAATACCAGCAGCACGAATAAACACATTTTCTTTTGCATCGCTGTTGTTGACAAGCTATCTCCTCCTTTATCCAATTAAATGACAGGCCACCTGATGGATGGAACCAATGGTTTTTAAGATCGGTTCCTCGACATGACATTGCTCACAAAACTCCGGACACCGGTGTTGCAGCGCGCAGCCGGACACGGCAGCACTGCCATTGCCTGCCGGCCCGGTAAGCTGAGTCCCCGGCTTGCGCTGCCGCCGTCTGCGAGGGTCGCCGGAAAGAGTGGATGACAGTAGATAGCGGGTATACGGATGAATGGCCGCAGCTAATTCGCCGGCAGGTAATACTTCAACAATTTTCCCTCCCAGCATAACGGCCACACGGTCGGCTATCCGCCTGACCACATGCAGGTCATGGGTAATAAAAATATACGACATGCTAAATTCGTCCTGAAGCCTCAGGAGTAAATCCACAATTTGTGTTTTCACAATGCTGTCTAAGTTGGATACCGCTTCGTCGCATACCACCAAGGCCGGATTGAGCGCCAGGGCGCGGGCAATATTCACGCGCTGCAGTTGTCCACCGCTGAATTGATAGGGATAGCGGGTTTTATATTCCGGGTTAAGTCCTACCACAGTCAGCAGCTGTTCTACCTTTTCCTCCAGTTCCCGGCTGTCCCCAGGATTGTAATTGAGCAGCGGCTCGATAATACTCTCGCCCACCGTCCGGAGTGGATTGAGCGCCGCATAAGGGTCCTGAAAGACAATTTGCAAATTGCGGCGCAGCTGCCGCAGTTCTTCCTGGCTGGCGGCAGTTAGCTCTACGCCGTCAAACTGAATTTGACCGCTTGTCGTTTTCTCCAGACTCACAAGACAGCGTGCCAAAGTGCTTTTGCCACAGCCGCTTTCGCCCACAATCCCCAGCGTCTCCCGGCGGCCAACCGCAAAGGAAACATTGTCTACCGCCGCCAGTACTCTCCTTTTGGCAAAAAGACGATCCCGAATGATATAATGCTTTTTTAAGTTAGACACTTTCAATAAAGGCTGACTCACATTTTCTCACCTCCAAGCAATCCTCCCTGCAGTTAAACGGCTTGCAATAACTGCCTGGTATAGGGGTGCGCAGGATTTTGAAACACCTCAAAGACTGATCCGTATTCGACAATCTTTCCCTGATTCATGACTGCCACTTCATCGGCAATCTCGGCAACTACCGCCAAATCATGGGTAATGAACAGCATGCCTGCGCCGTACTGCTCTTTGAGTTCCATTAATTCGTCAAGAATATGGGTCTGGGTAGTGATATCCAGGGCAGAGGTCGGCTCATCGGCAATCAGATACCGGGGCTTCAGCAACAGCGCCATAGCGATCATTACCCGCTGCTGCATACCACCGCTTAGCTCAAAGGGATAACGGTCATATAGTTTAGCCGGTTCGGGCAGCCGGACACGCCGCAGCACATCAACAGCCATTTCCTTAGCGGCAGACTGGCTAACCTCCCGATGTGACAGTACCGTCTCTGCCAGCTGAATACCGATGGTCAGCGAGGGGTTTAACGAGTAACACGAATTTTGAAAAATAATAGCAACATCCTGCCCCCGCAACAACCGCAGTTCTTCAGGCGGCAGGGTTAAAAGATTGCGACCGTCCAGGCTGACCCGGCCTGCCACAATTTTTCCCGGCGGTTCAATAAGTCCCAGCAGGGACAACGCCACCGCCGATTTGCCGCAGCCGCTTTCCCCTACCAAACATACCGTTTTTTCCGGCGACACGGCAAAGCTTACCCCGTCAACGGCCGGAATCACCTTATCTGTCTGAAAATAATAGGTTCGTAAATCCTCAACAATCAGTGCCATAACCCATTCCTTTCCCGGCCTATTCTGTCATGCCCTGGGGATTGAGCGCATCCCGGAGCGCGTCGCCAAAAAGATTACAGGATAATACCACCATAGCAATGGCCAGCCCCGGAAACAGCATGACATGCGGCGCCGCCTGAAAATAAGGTCTGCCGTCATTAAGCATGCTGCCCCATTCCGGTGTTGGCGGCTGGGCTCCCAGTCCCAAAAAAGAAAGGCCGGCTACCGCCATAATCAGTTTTCCCATATCAAGAGTTGCCAGCACAATCACCGTCCCCAGAACATGCGGTAAAATATGCTGATATAAGATGGGTATTGTTTTGGTCCCCGCTGCCCTGGCCGCCATAACAAAATCTTTTTCTTTGGCTGCCAGCGTCAAACCGCGCACAATGCGAGCATAACTGACCCACCATACAGCCGCCAGTGCCAGCATGACGTTAACCAGGCCGGCTCCGAGAAAACCGGCAATGGCCAGAGCTAATATCAGCAGCGGAAAAGCCAGGATAGTGTCGACAATGCGCATAAAGATTTGATCAGCTATACCCCCGGTATAACCGGAAAACATCCCCACCGGCAGACTGATGACAAGTACACTGACAAGCACAATACCTGCCGCCGCAAGAGAAACCTGCGCACCATAGACCACCCGGCTGAAAATACAGCGGCCAAGATGATCGGTGCCGAAAGGATATTGGGCACTGGGATTTTGCAACCGGGCGCCAAGCTGCACTGCCAGCGGATCATGCAGGGACAAATATGGAGCCGTTAACGCCATACCGGCAAAAGCCAGCAGTATCAGCAAGCCGCAGATACCTGCTTTATCATGCTTTAAACGCTGCCAATACCCGGACCAAAGGTTTTGTTTCATTGCTCCCGCCCACCTCCTAAGCGAATCCTCGGGTCAAGGCAGGAATAGAGGCAATCGACCACTACATTGACGGTGACAACCGCCAGGGCCGAAAAGAGAACATACCCCTGAATCACCGGGTAATCACGTCCCTGGATACTCTCCACCGCAAACCGCCCCAACCCCGGCCAGGAAAATAAGGTCTCCACCACAACACTCCCGCCCAATAACTGCCCGATACTGATACCAAACCAGGTCAAAACCGGCAGCAAGGCATACCGGAGCGCATGACGGCCGATAAGCCACTTTTCCTTTAGCCCCTTGGCTCTGCCCACCCGGATAAAGCCTTGGGACAGGGCGTCCAGCATACTGCCGCGCAATAGCCGGGTATATGCCGCCAGCATACCGAAACCCAACGTGGCTGCCGGCAGAATCAACCCTTCCCAGCCACCGGCACCGGCGATGGACAGCCATTGCAATTGCACACCAAACACATAGGCCAGGAGCAGCCCCAGCCAAAAGTTCGGAATAGACGAACCGGTCAGTACCGTAATTCTCCCGATTAGATCAAGCCAGGTTTTTGGATACAGTGCCGTAAGCACACCCAGCGGCACAGAAAATAGCAACGCAAACGCCAGTGAAGTCATGGTCAGCTGAACCGTAGCCGCCAGTCTATTGCCCAGTTCTTCCGCAACCGGTAAGCCTGTCCGGTAGGATATGCCCAAATCCAAATGAAGCGCGCGGGCTAACCAGCGCCCATACCGGACATATACCGGATCTTCAAGCTGCAGTTGTTGCCGCAGGGCTTCTACAGTCTCCGGCGGCGCCTCCACTCCGATAGAGGTCAGTATCATTTCCGGTGTATCCCCCGGCACCAGCGCCATGAGGCCAAAAGCCACCAGGGAAATGCCAAACAATAAAATAATAAAGGAAATACCCCGATGGATAAAAAAATTTATCGGCACAACCCTTGCTTCCCCCTCCCTTGACAGCCGTTTCCCCTTCCACCAAAGGGCTCACACCTTGTCCCTGAGTCCAAAACTAAATTACTTAGAAGCGCAAATGGCAAACATCGGGGTGGGCGCATACAGCAGTTGTTCCATTTCATCATGAACCAGGGGACTGATATTTTCTTCAATTACTACCTGCTGAAAACCGCATCGGCGGAAAGCCTGCTCATCCCATAACGGACGCTTTTCATAGGTCAGCGGTAACTTGCGGGCAATGGCTTCATTCTCTTGCTGCTGCGCAGGCGAAGTATTGTGCCTGTAGCCTTTTGCCATGGCTAACGCTACATACCTGTCATGCTCAGCCTGAAGCTCCGGATCACTTAGATGCAAATGCCAGTTAGCATCGAAAACCAGTACTTTGCCTGTTGGTTTTAACAGCCGGTGCCATTCCTGATACACCTCCAGCGGGTTAGGCAGCAGCCAGGTTACATTTCGGGATACAATCAAATCCAGACTCCTGTCAGGCAAATCAACGGCATGCGCGTCGGCTTTCAGGAATTTTATGGTCTTTCCTGCCAAGGCTGCATTTTTCCGGGCTTGTCGCAACATTTCCTCACATTTATCAACAGCAGTAACCGAATAGTTAAGTCCGGACAGTAAGATAGCGAAAAATCCCGGGCCGGTTCCCACATCCAATACCCTGAGATTATCCTGCTCCCCGGCATACTTGCGCAAAAGTGACTCCCAGGCCTGTTTTTTCCGGCAGGCCATTTCCCGTTGTACCACTTCGTTGTAGCTGTCAGCACGTCCATCCCAATAATTTTCAATACGTTGTTCCAACATAGTGTTTCTCTCCTTTTTCCCGTTATTTCTCAAAGCTAAAATACAGTATCCGCTACACCTCCCAAAATAAAAAACCACGAAGGGCAGGACAATGTAGTCCGGTTACCCTTCGTGGATATGTCTTACCTATTCAGTTCTCGCTAATATTAATACAACTGACAGAGCCAATCTTCGGATCGGCATTTGTTAAAAGTATAACGTATTCCGGCCGGCAGCGCAATAGCCCATTATGAAAAAATTCTAAATTGACACAGCATTGCCGTTTTTACTGTTTATGAGAGTTGATGCTATGTGCCACCATGCCGGCAATGATCACGGCAATACCTGCCAAAGAGAAGCCTGAAGGTATTGGCGCCGCCAAAAACACTACCTCACCCAAAATAGTGAACACCACTTCACCTGCCTGGGTGGCTTCAACAGCAGCCAGCTTTTTAGCGTCCCCGTTAGTCAGGTCGGTGGCGTAAAAAAACAGTACTGTCGCAATAATCCCCGAGCACACGGCAACAAGCAGCGATTGTACTATCTGATTCCAGTCCGGCAAACCGACGGTTACAGTACCGTAAGCAGACAACAGCAGCCAAAAGGGCATACTGGCAAGGGTCATACCTAATACCCGCTGATACACATCCAGTTTTCCCTGGCACACCGCCATCATTTTCCGGTTACCCAGTGGATAGGCAAAAGCGGCAATAAGGACAGGAAAAAAGCCTGCCGCCAAATCACCCGGGGCAGTGTGGCGGGCTGCCTGCATTTGAATAAGCACAACCCCCAGTAAAATAAACAGGGATGTCGCCAGTTCCCTTAGCGGAATCCCCAGGAATCCGGCGCCTTGCGGTACTGCTTTATGAAAGAAAACCGGTACAAGCAAACACCCCGCAACAATGGTGATTTGCCAGGTTCCCGCCACCAGCCAGGCCGGACCGTAGGCGGCGGCAAAACATAAAGGCGCATAAAACAGCCCAAACCCGACGGTGCTCCATAGCAGCCACGCGTCAGGCCGGGCTCTCATCTCGGCAATCAATGCCTGCAGATTGTTCCTGGACAAAACCAGCAGCAGCAAAAACGGCACTGTAAACAAATAGCGCAAGGCAGCGCTCCATATCCAGCTGCCACCGGCCAGGTCCATTGACCGGTTCAGCACAAAAGTGGACGCAAAAAACAGCGAGGCTGCAATCCCAATAACGATCGCCTGCATTGATAATCACTCCTTATATGCCAACTGCAGGATCACAGCAAGATACTCCGGCTAAACTATCCGGCAAACCTATTTTCAGCGAATTCCTGAAAGATTCGCTGCCCATCCCTGGTTCTCCTCCCGCTTTGCCGCCAGATTATTTTCAGGCTGCCGGCAGGATTTTCGGTTACTTTGTAGTAACTATTATACTAGAAAACCATGCTGTCAATAAGAATTCCGGCGGTTTTCTACCATCTTAAGCGTAAAACATGAGGAGGATCCGTATGAAATCATTAAAAGGAACTAAAACTGCAGAAAATCTGATGAAAGCATTCGCGGGTGAATCACAGGCCAGAACCCGTTACACCTATTATGCTTCCACTGCCAAAAAAGAAGGTTATGTACAAATCTCCAACATCTTCACCGAGACTGCCGATAACGAAAAAGAACATGCCAAGCGTTTCTTTAAGTTTCTGGTGGAATGCTTAGACGGCGAAATGGTTAACATCCAGGCCGACTATCCGGTAGCCTGGGGCGACACCAAAGCCAATCTTAAGGCTGCCGCCGAAGGCGAAAATGAAGAATGGACCGACCTGTATCCCGCCTTTGCCGATGTTGCCGACCAGGAAGGCTTCCCGGCTATTGCCACGATTTTCCGCAACATCGCCGAAGTGGAAAAACACCATGAAAACCGCTTCAAAAAACTGTATAACAATATCGTGGAAGGCACTGTCTTCAAAAAACCTGCTGCCGTTCAATGGAAATGCAACAACTGTGGTCATATCCACACAGGCGAACAGGCTCCCGAGCTGTGCCCGGCCTGCGCCCATCCGCAAGCACACTTCGAAGTGTTTGTGGAAACCTACTAATCGGCTTAGCCAGCCAAATAACAACCGGCACCCTGATCAGGGTGCCGGTTGTCTTATTTGCTCTAAATTACTTGATCTCACGTACCAGACGCATGCCGTTCAGCGTTACCAGCAAAGCCGCTCCGGTATCGGCCAGCACCGCCAGCCAGAGATTGACAAAGCCGAAGAAGGTAGCCACAACGAACAGCAGCTTAACCCCCAGGGAAAAGCTAATGTTCTGTTTGATAATGGACACGGTTTTGCGGCTGAGTCTCATGACATAGGAAAGCTTGCTCAAATCGTCCGATAACAGCGCAATATCTGCGGTTTCCAGCGCCGTATCCGAACCGGCAACCCCCATGGCGATACCCACATCAGCTGTAGCCAGGGCCGGAGCGTCATTTACCCCGTCACCCACCATGGCCACACTGCCATATTGGCTGGCCATGTTTGTTAAGGTTGTCGCTTTATCGGCAGGCAGCAGTTCGCCATAGAAAGCGTCCAGACCCAGTTTCCCGGCGATGGCGCCCGCCACCCGGTTATTGTCGCCTGTCAGCATAACCACCTGCTCCACCCCGGTAGCCTTGATGGCAGCCACGGCCTCAGTGCTGTTATCCCGCAAGACGTCGGCTACCGCAAGCATGCCGTAAACGTCCTTGTCAGTTCCCACCAGCATCACGGTTTTGCCCTGAGCCTCCAGCAGCGACCAATCATTTTCAAGCGCAGTAAGCTCATGGCCTAATTCCTCAAAGAGCCGCGCATTTCCCACATATACGGTTTGCCCGTCAAATTCAGCCTGGGCGCCCCGGCCGACAAGCGCCTGGAAATTAGTGACCTGCGGCAGGTTATGATTGCCTGCGTGAGCAACAATGGCCTCAGCCAGCGGATGCTCCGACCACTTTTCCACCGCTGCCGCCGTACGCAGCAGCTCCTCCGCCGCCAGGCCTATCACCGGCAGCACATCAGTCACCTTGGGCTTGCCAACCGTTAACGTACCGGTCTTATCAAAGGCTACCGCCCGGATTTTCCCCATTTGTTCCAGATAGGCGCCGCCTTTGATCAGCACCCCATTGCGCGAAGCGTTGCCAATGGCTGATACGATGGACACCGGTGTGGAAATAACCAGCGCGCATGGGCAGGAAATAACCAGAAGGACCAGCGCCCGGTAAAACCATACATCAAAAGGTTCATGAAATACAAACGTCGGCACCAGGGTTAGGGCTACGGCGGCAAGGATGACTGCCGGGGTATAGTATTTCGCAAAAACATCCACCATTTGCTGCAAAGGAGCTTTCTTGGCCTGGGCTTCCTCCACCATATGCATAATTTTGGCCAGCGTGGAGTCTTCCGCCAATTTGTCTACTACAATTTCCAGAGCCCCTTGCTCATTGACCGTACCGGCATATACATTGCTGCCGGCCTGTTTTTCCACAGGCATGGATTCGCCGGTTATCGCGGCCTGATTGACCGCAGACATCCCGCTCACCACCGTGCCATCCATCGCAATCCGTTCACCCGGCTTAACAATAATAATATCACCAACAACAATCGCTTCTACCGGCAGCCGCAGCTCTTCGCCATCGCGTTTTACCAGAGCCTCGCGCGGCGCAAGCTCCATGAGCGCCCTGATGGAATCCCGGGTCTTATCCAGGGTATAGGCTTGCAGGGCATTTCCCAGGGAAAAGAGAAAGACTACGGTCGCCCCCTCGCTCCATTCACCAATGGCTGCCGCGCCGGTAACGGCAATTACCATGAGAAAGTTAGTGTCCATGGTCATGCTTTTCAGTCCGTACAAACCGCTTTTGGCCACATGATAACCGCCGATCAGCATGGCCAGGACATAGGTGGTGATTGTCGCCTGTTCATTTACTGCCATCCAATCCATGACCATACCACCAGCCACCAGAACACCTGACACCAGGGTGGCCAGCATCCGCGGCTTTAGCCACCATGCCTGTTTATCAACAGCCGCCGCTGCCGGTTCACTGCCCTCAACCGCTTCATAACCGGCCTGCTCCACGGCCTGGATAATCTCCCTGATCTGGCAGCTATGCTCTACCGCCATGTTGCCGGTGCCAAAATTCAACTGCACCGCACGCACTCCGGACACGGCAGCAACGCGTTTCTCCAGTTTAGCCGCACAATCGGCACAGTCTAAGCCGGAGATACGGAAGACCGTTTTTTGATACCCCGGCGCAGCCTGCGCCGCCGGACTCACGCCCACGCGATAACCAAAGCCGGTAATCACGTTTTCAATATCAACATCTGCCAGCCTGGCAGCATCATAATTCACCTTCAGTTTCGCGGCGGCAAAATTCATCTGCGCATCCACCACCCCGGTAAGGCGGCGAACGGCTTTTTCCACCTTTGCCGCGCAATCGGCGCAATCTAACCCGTCAACCAAAAAAGTGGCCTGAATCAACTTATCACTACCAAGAGCGGCAACACCGCCTTCACTGACGGCCGCGGCTGCCTCTCCCCCACAACAGCCGCAGCCGCAATGAATGTCATCTTGTTTTTCCATTTTCCTACCTCCTATCTTCATGAGAAATATGCTCTAATCCCTGACACATTAGGGAGATTACATGATCATCATCCAGGGAATACAGGGCTTCTTTGCCTGCTTTACGGAACTTCACCAGTCTGGCACCGCGCAGTGTGCGCAGTTGATGGGATACCGCCGACTGGTTCATCCCCAGCGTTTCAGCAATATCACATACACACATCTCGCCTCTGGATAATATGTGCAGGATTTTAATCCTCGTCGGATCGCCCAGTATTTTAAACATCTCGGCCAAATCCTGCACCTTGTCGTCCTTCAGCATGGCGGCTTTGGCCAGACACACAGTCTGAGGATGAACACAACGGTCTTCGCAAATATCTCTATTGTCTTTCTCTATTGCCTTCATGGCAGTTCCACCTCACATCATGTGATTATATGTTCATATGTTATTCTATGATAGGTTTCACAAAAAGTCAATTAGAAATTCATATAAAAAAAACATAAAGGCTGGAACAATCACTGTCCCAGCCTTTATGGATAAGCTCAAATTTTCTTTTCAAATAAACCGGTCTGTCAGCCTGCGCTATGCTAAAACCCGGCAGGCAGGACTTCCAGCCAATATCCGTCAGGATCGGAGATAAAATAAATGCCCATCTCCTTGTTCTCGTAACAAATGCAGCCCATAGCCTTGTGGTGCGCGTAGGCTTTGTCAAAGTCATTGGTGGTAAAGGCCAGATGAAACTCGTTTTCGCCCAGCTTATACGGCTCTTTTCGGTCTTTAATCCAGGTAAGCTCCAGCTTATGCGGTGTTTGGCCGTCGCCAAGATACACGATGGTAAAGCCCGGTTTCTCAATACGCCGGCTTTCGGTAAGCTGCAGCGCCTCCTGGTAAAAAGCCATACTTTTCTCCAGATTAAGTACATTGATGTTATTGTGAGCAAAAGTAAAATCCATGAAATATCTCTCCTTTATCCTTTATTCGACTTTACGGGTTGGGTGCCACTCTGCCACATGTTGTGTAAGAAGCTGTGAATATCCTCGCACAGAACGACACCATGCCCGGTGCAGAAAAATTCAGGCCGGTAAGCAAGCAGCCGGCTAAGTCCCTGCATAAAAGCAGCAAATTCCTGCCCGCCGGCAGCCGCCTGTCCGGCCACATACTGACAAGATCCCCGCTTAATAGCCTCACTATTCGTAACCAGCCGGCCCTCAGGCAAAGCTTCGCCAAAGTAACAGAAAAAGTCGCCCACAAACAGCGCCTGCGAGCGGTGATCGTAGATAGCCACCGAACCCGGCGAATGGGTATTGACCAGCACCACTTCCAGCCCCTTAAGGCCTGGGACGGCAAATGTGCCGGCCTCAGCCTGCGGAGTAAATTGGGCGACCTGCGCGGCCAGCGGTGATGCCAGCATGGGCCAGTCAGCGCTGTGGATAAATTTCCGGGCATTGGTAAACAAAGCGGCCCCCTCGACATGATCACGGTGTCCATGGGTCAAGAGCACATGGGTAACCTGCGCCGGCTGTATCCCGATTTCGGCCAGCGCCGCAACCACAAGCGGCTGATAAGCCTTCAGCCCGGCATCCACCAGGATAACCTGGCTGTCCTGCTGCAATACATACAGGTTGCTATAGGTCATACTATCCCAGGTAGTGGTATCCTCAACAGCAATTACATAGGCACCGGCGGTTAGCCGGGACATTACATACTCCATATTACTCACCGTCCCTGCATTAGTTGTGTTATATATTACCATGTTATCCACAAAGGAGCAACGGGATATCCTGTACCGCAGCTCCCGCTTACTGCTCCAGGACCGGGAACATGACTTTGAAGACGCTGCCTGCTCCCGCGCCGGAGACTATTTCAATTTTCCCCTGATGCCTTTCGACAATACTGAGGCTAATGGCAAGTCCCAGACCGGTATTGCCTGATTTTGTGGTATAAAACGGCTCAAAAATCCGTTCCCTTTGCTCCGGCGGAATGCCGCTGCCTTCATCCTGCACATATAAAGTAACTGTGCCGGCTGTTTGCTCTGCACCGATGGTTAATCTGCCCTCAGGCTGCATGGCTTCGATACCGTTATAAGCCAGATGCAGCACCAACTCGCCTATCTCGGCGGCATCCAAGGCCAGCCTCGGCAAATGTTCGGGCAGCAGCAATTCGGTGATAATGCCGTTCCTGGCGGCAGCCTGCTGAACAGCTGGATACAGGTGCGCAAGTATGTGGTTGAGATTTTCCGGTATCCTGTTAATCGCCTTATTCTGAGCCAAGGACAGCATACTGGTTATTACTGTTTCTATCTGGTGTATTTCCTGATATATAATACGTAATGAGTCACCGTTGCAATATGTTGATTTTTTCTCTTGCAGCTGTAAATAACCTTTAATCACAGTCAGTGGATTTCTAATTTCATGCGCTACTCCGATAGCCATGCGACCAATCAGCTCCCGGCGGGAACTTTTAGCTGACTCATCCTCGCTCGCCTTTGGCCAAATTACCTCCACCACAAACGCCCCCTTGTATCCAAGCCTTATTAGTGTCTTTACGACACTAATTTTCGCCAATCGTTCCCAAAATCCCTTCCAATTATTGTCTTATGGACACAATAATTGAATCCGGGGCGTAAGCGCGTTATTGTAAGCAGTAAGTAAGGAGCGTGGCTTATGAGAACTCTCGGAGAAAAAATCAAACAATTAAGAAGCAAATTAACCCAAGAAGAATTGGCAGCCATTCTTAAGGTCGAACGTTCCACTTTGGCTTCCTGGGAAGTTAACCGCCGGGAACCGGATATTGCCACACTATGCCGCATCGCCGATTATTTCCGGGTAAGCATCGACTGGCTTGTCGGGCGTACCCCGGAACAGGAGACGGCTGCAGACGGCAGGTTTTATGAGACCACCGGCGACTACCATGCTCCGGCGGTGGACAAAGCCTGGCACGAAGTAATCGCAACCGCCCAGGCCTACGGTTTTGACCCCGACTCGGTTCAACAACTGCTTAGGTTAAACGCCAAAATAGCCGCTTCTTTGCAAATCAACAAAGTGAAATAGTGCCTGGTAATACCAAAGGGATACTCGCTGCCCCGCCTGGGCGCGAATATCCCTTTTTCCTTTGCGCGCAGCTTCCTGTGCCCCGCATCAATCAGGCCTGACGTAACCGAACAAATAGTAATTAATCCTTGAAATGCCAGCAGATTAGGACTAATATAAGTACATAAACCGCAATACTTCCCTCCGGCAGGGCCGGTGAACAATGCAGTGTTCACACTTATTGAGATGTAGGAGTTGTTGTTTTATCATGTTTGCCGTACTAAAAATTTTCCTCACCCTGGGACTTATCGTTTTTCTGCTTAACCGTAAAGTAAAAATGGGCAATGCTATGCTGGCCGGTTCCGGCCTGCTGTTCGTTTTATCCGGTCTTACCTTACAGCATTTAGGCGCCGCCCTAAAGAATCTGGTCAGCAATTATAGCACCTGGGAAATACTCTTTGCCCTGTATTTTGTCATGTGTCTTGAACACCAGCTGCGAACCAGCGGCATTATCGACGGCCTGATGGTAACCTCCCGCCGGCTGCTGCGCAGTGACCGGATTTTGCTGCCCTTGATGCCTGCTTTTCTCGGATTTTTACCCTCCTTGGGCGGCGCCATTTTTTCCGCGCCGCTGGTAGAAAGCGCGAGTAAGCCTTTTAATCTGAAAGCCGAAACCAAGACAGCCATTAACTACTGGTTCCGCCATGTCTGGGAGTTTAGCAATCCTATTTTCACCAGTATGCTCCTGGCCAGCCAGCTTTCCGGCATACCGCTCAGCGCACTGATCGCCAATATGGTATGGGTCACCGCCCTCTCCTTAGTCATTGGCTGGCTTTTTTTTATTACGCCGCTCAAAAGCCGGCAGATCACACCCCAGACGGCGGCTGCCACTGATTCCGGCGGCATCGACGATACCGGCTACCGTTATATCGCGCTGGCGACAGGTCCTATTCTGGTTAACTTTGTGCTGATTGTATTCCTAAAATTATCGGCAGCCCTATCCATGGGGCTGGTGGTTGCCGCCATGGCACTGATTCTGCGCCAGCCGTTGCAGGAAGTCAGCGCAATGCTGCGCCACGCCCTTGACCGCAAGCTGTTGTGGGGTATTGCCGGCATTCTGTTTTTCCAGCACATTTTACAGCAAAGCGGCGCCGTTCAGGAGATCGCCACATTACTTAACAGCTTAGCCGTCTCCAATGCCGTCATTATTGGCGCCATTGCCTTTGCCGGCGGTATCCTGACAGGCACCGCCCAGGGCTTTGTCGTAATTACCTTCCCCTTCCTGCTGGCGCTGGCCCCCGGTGATATCAACCTGGTTATGTTTTGCTTTGTCGCCGGCTCCGCCGGGCAAATGCTCTCCCCGGCCCACCTGTGTTTATTGGTGACCCTGGATTACTTCAAGGCCGACTTCCTCAAAACCTTACGGCCCATTGCCTTCCTGGAAGTTATTCTGGTTGCCGCCGCTTATGTTGTGGTGGCACTGACGTAAGAGTGTAAGAGCTGCCTGACAGTATATAAATAAAAAACCCCTGTTAAAGCCGGTTATAAACCAAGGCCTTAACAGGGGCTTTTCTTGTGGAGAAGTGAGGTGACCGGGTGTTTAAACGAACCGGAGGATTTCTTCCAATGGTTTGCGGGATTTTTTTCGTACCGTAGGATCTGCCGGATATCCAACTGCAATTAACCCGCCTATATGTTTTTCCTGCGGAATGTTCAGCAATGATTTGATTATCTCTCTGTTATAAACGCCTAAGATGCAAGTACCGATTCCTTGTGATTCGGCTGCCAGACAAAGATAGGCAACCGCCGATCCAATATCGCCGGGAGCGAAATATTGGCTGTCCACAAGGTTCTTTAGCTGGGGCATTAAATTTGCGTGTTCTTCAACCACAACAAAAAAAGCCTTTGCTTGGGAAATATAGGAATTTACTCCAAGCTGCTGAGTGCATTCTGCGATCTTACCCACAATTTCCGGGGTTTCCACAATAACAAAACTCCAGGGTTGTCCATTACAGCCAGAGGGGGCCAGGCGAGCCGCCTCAACACATTTGACCAACTTTTCGCGTTCTACCGGTTGATCCGCAAAATTCCTGCAGCTTTGTCTCTTAAGACACAAATCCATAAAGTCATTCATTTTAATCGCTCCCTTCTTTCAAAACCCTATATTACTCTTAGTATATGCTCAAAACCTTTTGATGTCTAGGGGATGGAGTAACCGCCTTGCCATTTATTCCATCCTAGCCCATACAACTTTCGGGCTGAGAATGCCAATTCCTCCCATGACACGTCCCCAAGGCACCACCTTTTTGCATTTCCAGTTCTTCAACTCTATTTATTCTTCCATTAGGATTTTTAACATCTTTTCAGGATTATTGGCAAATTCTTTCATGACCAGATAATGCTCTGTTTGCCGGTAATCAATCTGACACAGGCCCTGCGGCGTCAGCTGAATAATCATACTGTCCGGATAGGCCATAACAATGGGTGAATGTGTCGCGATAATAAATTGTGAGTCTTGCTTAACCAGTTCATGCAAGCGCGTCAGCAAAGCCATCTGCCTGACAGGCGATAAAGCCGCTTCCGGCTCATCAAGGATATACAGTCCATTACCGCCAAATCTGTTTTGGAACACAGCGAAAAAAGATTCACCATGGGACAGTTGATGCAAAGATTTCCCGCCATAGGATTCAACAATCCGCCTGCCCAAACCGCCTGCCGCATCCAGTTGCTCAATGGTTGTCGCCAGATTATAGAAACTCTCCGCCCGCAGAAAAAAGCCATCGCGCGGACGTTTTATCCCTTTGACCAGCCGGATGTATTCATTGAGGTCAGAATGAGATGCCTGCGTGGTGAAAGTAAAGTTGGCTGTTCCCCCTTCCGCATTGAAACCCCAGGCAATTGCCACCGCCTCCAGCAGAGTCGACTTGCCTGTACCGTTCTCCCCCACAATAAACGTGACCCGGGGATGAAACAACAACTCATGCAGGCCGGAAATCGCAGGCAAACAAAACGGATAGGCATCAAACCGCCTGACCTTATCCCGCAGCAATTGAACGCTACGAATATATTGCTGGCTGTCATGCAACACTTTATCACCCACTTAAGCTGCACCCTAACGTAGTACTTATTATATATTTCTACTTCCACTTTAAAACCGTTTTTCCTGTTATCCTGTTACGCATTGTTCTGTGAGCATTATTTTTTACGTTTTTTTTCGAGTACCACAAGCTTAACTTACCGACAATCATATGACCTTTCCCCAATACCTTACAACTGTATTTCTACTGTATCCTGCAATACTGGATCTTATCACTCCACTAATATAGTACAGTACAGTAAAATTATGCTGACACTAGAGGTGTTAAGATTAGGCTAAGTTCAATTTACGAAATCGTTAGAATACCACGCTTTATGTCCTTTCATAGGATTCATATAGACTGACTCTCGGGCAAGTTGATAAAACAGGACCGTCCCCATGTCCAAACCATGAAGTCGGTTATAAACCAAGGCTTTAACAGAGGCATTTCGTGCGGACATGACTCTTAGTAAACCATCAATGCCCACCAGTATTCTTGTCTTTCGATTTATACTATAAAACTGGGGTAACAGAATTAAGATTTAAATTAAAATTAAAACTAAAAGTTTTAATAGGACTGGCAGCCACAACAGGCAAGGATTCAAAAATATCAATAAAATTCCCTCTTGCAAGCCAGAGGTGACTGGAGTCATTATAAACCCCCCAAAGATATCCATAATTATTAATGTCTGTTACCTTTGACCAAGAAGTAGGTGCAGTAATATTAGCAATAGAAGTGTAATAAACACTTCCTATCATCTTGCCATAATAATTATCATAATTTCCCATAAAAATATAGGCATGATTATCGTCGGCAATCGTAATACTGCGAATATCACCGAGCATCCCGTACGCTTTAGAAACCGTTGTTCTAGTGAAGGTTGCCAAATCAATAATATCTAAGCAAGTTTCCGGATTGGAACTGCCGGCATTTTGCATACCGCCCAGGGCGCAGACGTAAAGTTTTCCATTATGAGGTTCCAAGGTAAACGCATTTTTGCCGACTTCTAAATGACTGCTATAAGTCAAAGAACCGGTAATTCTGTTAATATAGAATTTCGTAACGATACTGTCGGAATACACTGAATAACCACCATTTGGATTGACGGAAAAAAGCGCATACAGATAATCGCCGATGACCGTTAAACCTTCACCATGGCACTCAGCCCCAGTAGGCAAAAAAATTTCCGGCCAGGCTGTCGGAAATCGGTAATTATGTGTCATTTGAGCATAACCACTATTCATATTTACAACAGCAATCTTTCCCAAATCATAGCCGGTAGCGTAGAGGAGATTACCCTTGGTGGTGACCGTGTGCAGATTGCTCACGCTATTCCAATTCGCATCGATTAGTGACGGTATCCAAGAAGATACAACCGGATCTATGATCTTATTCGGCGGTGGATAAGGCGTATAATTGTATTGGCGCAGCACCAAACGGCTCTTATCACCCTGTAAAAAACTAAAAACAGCACCATCGCCATTTAAGCCCGTAACCTTGACGCTGGACGTAAAGGTAGTTGGCGATTCGGTTCTATCACCATAGATAACGCCAGCATAGCCGCTCATATAATTGCTGTATGATAATTTAAAGGCAAACAATGGTGCAATTCCCGGTTTAACAGCACTTTTCAGCACCGCGTATGTCTCTCCGTTTTTACGCACTCTAAGCGGTGAGGCCAGCGCATCGGTAGCTGCCCCTAACTTTGCATATACGGCTGCCTCCCCATCTTTAATTGCCAATGCCGAATTGCCTGTTTCGCTCAGAGTAGTATATAGATTAATATCGGTTACCACTCCCGCTTTTTGCACATGTAACTTCTTGCTATATAGAGCCATTTCTTCCCCCACTTCATGTGTGTTATTGTAAACGCCAAAGCAAAGGACAGGTACTGTGGCCGCTTGTCTGGCACAATACCTGTCCTGCAAACTTTTTTACATTCTTATGCTATCCAAATATTCCCGCCAACATCACCCTATTGGGATGTCATTGGCGGTTGTTGCTGTTTATGTTTTTCCGTGATTTGTCGTAGTATTACCTCCTATACTCCAAGGTTTAGACGATTTGAGTAAAGGTATCAATAATTCCAGTACTCAAAGTTTTAACCGGACTTACAAACCCTATTGGCAAAGAGTCAAATATGTGTATTCTATTACTTCCTACAACATATAGCTTACCTGAATCGTTATAAATTCCCCAGAACCTAGCAGCCTCTACGTTTACAATAGTCTCAAATACCTTTGACCACAAAGCAGGCTAAATAATACTGTCAATAGCCGTATGGTAAACAGAAGTATAGCTGTTATAGCAGCACAACGGGACGGTTCTCCCGCGCTTTTGAACCTCGCATACTTCCGTCAAGATATCCTGCGCTTCTTTGTCCGAACACAAAAGAACCATCCTGTTGTGTCCTGTCCTTTCATAGGGATTCACATAGACTGGATCTCGGGCAAGTTGACAAATAGGACCGTCCCCATGTCACAATTAATAGGACCGTCCCCATGTCACAATTGTCCCCTGATAAAAATAAATAGACATATTTTGTTTACTTCTTATGTATAGTAGAACTTGTGATAACGAAGTATCGGGTAGAAATTATAGTTAGTACCGCCGTAATAATAATGCCATCCACGTATCCTCACCTTAACACATCCTACTGGCATATTTATTACTTCGTCTACTGAAGTCAAAGTTTCTAAAGGAACAGTACTATAAACACTAGTTACTATTCCAGATGAGTTATACGATAAAACCTCTAGTGCTGCTGATTCATACGCGTCATAACCGTAAGCTTCAAATGAAAGTTCAGCAGATATTTGAAGAGATACTAGGTTTCCTGTTACTGGTACTACTCTTTCTATATACCCGTTTAATTGCCCTCCGCCAGAACTAAAACTTAGGCCCCCTGATACGGCCCATCCTAAATTTGTTAAAGCAGCTTGATTTCCATTTATATAATTGTATTGGTCAATTACCTGTCCAGACATACTGGCTTTTGTCAAAACAGCAAAAGTATTGCCGCTCTTCTTAATTCTGAGCGGCGAAGCGTTTTGGTCTGAAATTAACCCTAGTTTTGCGTATAGAGGAACAGCACTATCTTTCAATGCAATGTACCCTTGACTACCACCAGAAGTAACTTCTCCGACAGTGGTATACAATTCAATGTCCGATACCACTCCCGCTTTCCGTACGTGTAACTTCTTACTATATAGAGCCATTTTTCCATCACTCCATGTGTTTTATTGTAAACGATAAAGCAAAAGACAGGTACTGCGGCTTCTTGTCTGACACAATACCTGTCTTGCAAAGTTTTTTTACATTCTTACGCTATCCAAATATTCCCGCCAACATCACCTATTGGGATGTTATTAGCGGTTGTGGCTGTAGTAGCCAGAGTAGCCGTATTTGCTGAACTTGCAGAGCCGGCAGTAGTTGCATACGTTGCAGTAGCTGCATTGCCAGTTATATCGCCAACGACTTTTCCGTTAGCATCGCGCTTGACAATTTTATTAGCCGTTACTGTCGTCACCGCATCGGCAAGCTCTACCGCGCCGGTCTGTGCCGCCGTTACGCCATGGGGATTACTTGAGTTTGCCTGATGCCCTGCCGCGGTATCCAGGGCTGTCTTTACAGTTCCGGTGCCATAACTAACCGCACTGGCTATATGGGCTCCACTCGTTGCATCCGTATGGGATGTTATAGTTGCAGTTACCGCCCGAATATCGCCTGGTAGATTTGCAATTACCTCATTGTCCGCCGGTGTCGTTGTATATGCCATGATTTATCAACCTCCATATCCTTTTACTCGATAAGTTATTGTCCCGCCTACATCCGTGCCGGTGACCGCGTTGACCACTTTAACAACAGCACTCGCCAAGCCGACAGATAGTACCTCGGCCCGTAAGCCTGCGCCAATTACGGTCGGCGTAAATACCGGCGTGTTACCCGGACCCGATCCACCTAAGAAGGTGCAGCCGTAGTTTACCGTTGTCCCCCCGGCTGCAATGGCTGCGCTCCCGGTCTTTTCCACATCATCCACATCGGCAGCTACAGTAAATGTGCCGACCTCTATGGGATAATTCATCTGGTCAGCCGAAGTCAGAACCGCCTTAAAATCAATATATTGTGTCGTTAACGTAACCGGCGCAAAAATCTTCCACTCATCAAAGCTGATTCCATCCCGGCTGTGGCGGAACCACAGCGCCGCCGAATTTCCGGCACTGAGTAAAGCTGTTGAAATAAAATCGGCAGCCAGATTAATCTTGCTTAAGCCTCCAAGATCCTTTCTTGCCGCCAAATATTCGCCTGAAGTTTTACCGTCCTGTAGTTTTAAAACCGTAGAACCACCAACCTGATTGCATTGTGTCGACGGATAATCGCTGCACCGTCCCGGAAACGTAAGGCAGGTATAATGCGATGATCCAAACTCTGTATTGGTGTGGGTCCCGCTTTTCAGTGTCAATTCATCAAAACGCAAAATCACGTTTTTCGGTGTTAAGCCGTAAATAGCTACCTCGGCGGTTGCCGCATCCTCACTGTAATTGCCGGCGTTGTTGATTGCTTTAATATGGTAGCGGTACGTCATTTCCGTACTGACCGGGACAGACAGCTCGGTGCCGGTTATGCCTGTTTGGATAAGCACACCATTATTGAAATTTGTGCCCTGACGGATTTCATAGCCCGTTACATCTGTCGCGTTGTTCTTGTTCCAGTAAAGATAAGCATAATCACCGTTTTGTACCGCTGCAAATCCTGTTGGAGCAGCCGGATACACGTTGGGAGTGATATTCACCGTTGCCGGGTTTATTGATTCGTTGCCGGAATTATCGACAGCTGTAACCCGGAAGGAGTGGCTCCGGCTTGCGGTTGCAGTATAAGTATAGCTGGTAATCTGAGCCAGATTTTCAATGACCGTCGATCCTTCCCGGATTCGATACCCGGCCAAATCAATATCGCTTACCGGCGGCCACGAAAGTTTGACTTTTGTTAAATCTGTGCCATCAAGTGTGGCTGCCAGACTGGCAACATCTGAGGGCGCAACGTCTTTGCCGGTAACTTCTACCGCCAAAGATACAACCCCGGTTGAGGTCACACCGGCATAATTAATGGTGCAAACCTTTACTAAGTAGGTGGTCTGGGTTTTGACGCCGATAATGGTAGTACTAAGCGCGGTTATGCCAGTCTCCCATTCAATCCAGGTCTGCCCATTGTCGCTGCTGTACAAAACTTTATAGCCGCTAACCAGCTTGTCACGCGCAATACTCCAGGATACATTCAAATTAGAAACCATCGTACCGTCTTTTTGCCGGTAGGTTTCTTCGGCCACGCTCACCTTGTTGACTTCGGTTGTTGGCTCCAGTTCGCTGTAGTTGATTTTCGGTATATTCGTCGCTTCCATATAGACTTCTTCAATATATTCAATGCAGGAGATTTTGCGCCGCAAATCCTGATCCCGGCTGATGCTGAGCACTCTGAAAGGCTTGACCACTTTGTTGGTTTCACCAAAGCTGTATAGGTCCCATTGCTGTGGTACAGGGGAAAGTGCACTAGTAAGCGTCACTGTATCAGTGCGTATTTCCTCTGATACGCCCTGCACGCCGACGGTAACAATACTTTGGACATCCTGGGCAGCTGTGGCTGCCGGGTTGGTAATCTGCACGGCGACCGCATAGGATTTGCCTGGTTCTAAGGTTACCTCACGATCAAGCTGCAGCGTGGTAGCCGTTGCGGCCAGCATCCGGCCGGAATATCCCCACTGCGGCACATCATGCGCCAGCAAAACCACATCATTAATTTGACAGGCAATGGCATCAATGTCTGCGCTGTGCTCTACTGTCCGCTGCAAATATTGATTGAGCCGCAACCGGTATTTGCCTTCCCGGTAAGCCTGGTCTACAGTGGTAACGCCATCCAGCATAATTTGAGTGATGTTGGGCTCGGTCGTCCGGTCATAGTTATCAGCATAGACCGTAATAATTTCCTTCTGATAGGCTTTTTCCTTATTAGCAAAGGTGATTTCTATTGCATTGGCCCGGTCCTTCAGGCCGGCAAAGGTTTCTTTAAATTTGTCGGTAAGAATATTGCCGACCGTAAATAGCTGTACCGGCTCTCCGGGAGCATCACAAACACACCCGTACCGGGTGCCCCGCATAATGACCTTGCCGCGGCCGACACCTTCCGGTTTTTCCAGCGCAGTCCAAAGATCGGTCGCCGTGTTGAAGATATAGTTGAAGGTCAGGTTGCGACTATCACAAAATTCCGCCCAACCGGCAAAATCCTGGTACACTGCCCGCGCTGCCGGAGTACCCTGAATAACAAACTCCAACTCACCGGTATTGACGTTTTTAATCTGCCGGCAGCGATGAATCATATCATAGGCCGCCCAAGCCGGATTGGTAGCCGGTTTTTGTTCATAGTTACCACTATCGGGATTCCAGACCCAAACCTTATTTTTGGTTTGCAGCCAGGTTATGCTTGGCATCCCCCCGCTCAACTGATTTGTCGCCAGCGCCTTGATGCCGACAAGCACTTTGCCGGGACGGGCAAAATCGTCATACATAATGCTTGACAATTGCGTCCAAAACACACGGGTGGCATAGCGGTTGCTCGTACCGCTTTTGGCCACACATTGAACGCGTACCTCATATTTTGCGGCAGGAAGGTGGTCTACGCGGTAGGTACGAAAAAAGGTAGTATTTTGGGCTGCCGAAATAACCACATTGCTATTTGTTCCGTAGATAAAGTTACTCCAGGCGGAGTCCCCGACCTTACGGAACTGGGCTTGCAGCGTGACCGAAGCACTGCCCAGACCGCCGTTATCCTGGGCATAATATAACCCGTAGGGAAGCTCCAGGGTTATTTCCAGGCCTGCCACTGCACTCCCTTCGGTTTGCTGCGTAGCCCAGGTATTGTCCACATTTAATTCATAAGCTAACGCCTGATCGACATAGCTGTCGTTAAAATTGAAAATTACCGGTTGATCATTCGCTCCTAACCGGGTTTCAACACCAACACCTTTGTAATAGGCTATCGGATTGTCATTTATCCGTATGTCGCTAATACTGTCAATCGGCCCTTCACCGCCGCACAGCAAGATATTCAGATACTGTTTGTCGCCATCGCTTGATACATGCTGGGCAAGTACCTGTCCGGCCGTCCGCATGGTGCCATACGTTACCGCCAGGGCGTTACCCTGATCGGTCAGCGGTTGTGCATTGCTCCAGTTGTAGGTTGGATTGGTTTCATAGGTCTTCTGGTCGGCCTTAGCCGGCGGAAACCAGTGATTGATAAGGGTGCCACCGATTGCGGTAACAGCTCCGGCAGCCATGTGAGCCCAAAAATTATTCCCACTATTTTTCGGAAACCAGCCTTTTGACCACTTATTCGCATAGACTGCCAATGCAATCATACCAATCGCCCGGAACCAATCTTTGCCGCTTTTGCCGACAACCGGACAGACGGCGATCCAGTCATCCTGATTGACCAGCTGTGCTTTTACATTCTCGACAACATTCCCGCCAATACTGACAACAAATTCATCCAAGCCCATAATGTAGGGCTGAATATATTCATAGGCCGTTTTGCCGGGAATATGCCGGCAGGTATGAATTTCCTTGTCAGTATGATTAAACGGGTTTTTCAGTACAGTTAATGTAATCATTTTTTCACCTCCGGTACATAAAATCCTTCGATACGATTTGCCCAGGCGGGATTGTCGATGCGGTCGATGTTGACACCGATTCGCTTGCGGGTATGTATAAACCGGCCCTGACCGATGTATACCCCCGTATGGTCACAGTAAACGGTGAACCGGATAACAACAAGCGCCGGAATGGGGATGTCTCCTTCACACCTGCGCCAGCAGGGGCGCTGCTCATTCACTTCACTGTGAATGCGGCTGGCGTCTTCACAAGATATTTTGTAATCAGGCAAGATAATCCCATATCGCCTGAATACTTCCGTGGACAACCCCCAACAATCAAGTCCTACTGTCGGGTTGCGTCCACCGTCGATAAAAGGCAGGCCAATTAGGTCCTCAACGTGTTTACTCATACTACCCCCAAATAAAAAATCGCCCAACGGCGATTTCGCTTATGAGACTTTCATTTTCTATTGTCCATATCGTTCGGCAGTTACGCATACAGTCCGCCTTCCGGGATGCTTGGCTCACCGCCGTATCGCACCGCATTGCCCCGGGCGCGGCAGGACTGCAAGGTACCGTCACACGCGGGCAATGCCCCGGCATACCCGCACTCCAGACCCTTATATTGATCGCGCCAGGCGCAGAAGTTTTTCAGCACCCGCCGAAAAGGGAACCGGAGCTGGGTGGATATGTCGGAACCAAGGTAAAAATTTACCCATTTGCTGTCACAGGTGGTTGACTCCACGGTAAAGATTTCTTCCACCTCAGGCAACGTATTGTCAAGATGCTGGGAATGCACCACTCTGAGCGTTACGGTAGTACCCGTCAGACCGTCATGTTTTTCCACATAGGCCTGCACAATTTGCGTAATGTTGGAAACCTGCAGCGGTACAGCCTCCGGTTTGCCTTCAATATCTTCAATGATTTCGCCAAGTTGAAAGTTAAAGGCGGTCCAGTTATAGCCATTCCATACGATGTCTTCATTATTGCGTACCAGCCGCAAAGGTTCCCCGGAATTGGGAATAGCGACTTCCGCCAGCAACAGCCAAACGCCGTCACTGGCAAGCAGGCTTTTTTCCAGCATACCGGCAACTGAAAGGTTAAGCATGTTACACCTCCTGGATTGTCAAGGTGCCGGAATAATATCCCGGCGCCGATAAGTCGAAACTAATGTCCCCGCCGGTGAACCGGACGGAAAACCGCTGTCCGGAATAGGGGTCATCGGGGACGGTTGGATAATACCAGTCAAAGATCAAACTGCCGCCATAAACTGTCTCGCGGTAAAAATCGCGCAAAGCCGCATAATCGGCGGCAGGCAGCGCCGTCCATTTCAGGATGAATTTCAGCGGCATGCGGGTAAATTTGACCCGGGAAACCACCAGTCCATTTTCCATTTCGGACTGTAAGGAAGGGTCTTTGATTTTGGTTGTAAAGGGGTATACCGGTTGTTGAATAGTAGGAAACTGTGCCATTACTTTTTACCTCCTCTAATTATTTTATTGGAATTTGCCCAAAAATAAGGCTATTGAACAGCAGTGGCAGCATCTGCGAAAGATGCTGCCACTGCTGTTGGCCTGCTGTATTGTGGAATAAAAACAGAGGATGGTAGAAGTGTCTTTTCAATTCAAGATCACAGCACCAACCTCCCACGTTTTTAGCTATTTTACTGTTAGTTTGGGGAGTTACATAAAAGCATATGCTACAAAATTTCAACTTTTCGATTTTTCTCTGGACTTCGTTTTGCTATTATACTTTAGACCGTATAGTATAAATAAAACTCCCAAACTGCCAAAAATAGCGATCACACCAAGTAAGTTGCCCATCAAACCTGCTATGCTGCGGTATTCCTGCCCTATAAAGATCGTTATACCAATAAAAATCAATCCCACTCCTGCGAGAATATAGATTATGCCAACTATTTTCGCCCCTACTGCATATAGCTTTCCAAACAAACCTGTTTTCGATGGAATCTCAACATACGGCGGAATTTTTCCGCCGGTATAATACCCAGGGTTATATTGGTTATCCTGCCATTCTTTCAGTTTATCAATTGGATTTTCGTGCTCTTTATACTTTTTATGTTTTTCACCCAACTTTCCCCCTCCAATCTGGCAGAATTTTAGGCGAAGTTCTGCAGCAAATTAACTGAAATCATATTTCAACATCTCAACTTTTGCATTTTGCTTTTGACTTTACGGTTTTTATATACTTCAGGCCCGATAATATAAATAAAATCCCCAAACCGCTCACAATAATACCAGCAGCCAATGCTTCAAAAAAATTTCCTCTCCAATGGTGTTCTTCCCCAATTATCCAACTTACTTTTACCGCAATAAAAATTAGAGCTGCTCCGGCTAGTATTTCAAGCGGTCCAACTATTCTTGCCCCTATTTGATATACTCTTCCAAACAAACTTGTTTTGGGCGGGATATCAACATATGGCGGAATTTTTCCGCCGGTATAATACCCAGGGTTATATTGATTATCCTGCCATTCTTTCAGTTTCTCAATTGGATCTTCGTGCTCTTTATACTTTTTATGTTTTTTACCCAACTTTCTCCCTCCAGTCCGACAGAATTTTAGTAATCACTTCTGAGTTCTACCGGGAAAAAATCTCTTCTAATTTTTCGGCCAGAGACTTGTATGAACCATCTTTGCTTATTATAGTGGGCGACATCGGTATTTCTTGAAAATCTGATGCACCCCAAAATCCAGAATGTCCTACTTCCAATCTGTCGCCACTATATACTTTGGGATGTACGACAAACTCTCCATATTTATTTATGGATATAAACGCCGTGAAGGGATCATTTGCATGGGGAGAGTCGAGAGTTAAACGAAACGTCCGATTACCTGTCAGTACATTCAATGCTCCCTCATAACCAGTCGCTGACGGCATCACTGTTTTACCGGCATTTTTCTGGAAATAATTACTATTTAGACCAACCTGTATAATAATCCTGCTTTCATTGTCTTTTTCCTGCTTAATTACTTGAATAGGAATAATCTGCAATGCTTTTGCAAGTGATTCACCCGTAGCTAGTCCCAGTGCCCACTTACTCACCATCCCCACACCTTCTGAATTAGGTCTGTGCCTGTAAACAATTTTATCTCCTGCCTCTATAATTGGCTTAACTTCAGAATCTTCCACAGCAAAGCCGGAAACAAACTTTGAAAAACTAAAATCTCCAAAAGTGGTGTTGTATGTGTCAACATTCCGCCATCCGCCTGAATTCATATCAGTTCCACTCCATGGCACATATATATTATACGTTTTTCCTTTATAATTGACAGTTGTATAATCCGGGACTTTTTTGAAATATACGGTATTGTCATCTCTATCTGCTTCCACTACGACTTCATTGAACCAAAGTTCCTTTTCAGAACTGCCCGGAATCGTAACAAGTTTGGCATATTCAATAAAAGAATCCTGAAAGATTTCTTCCTGTCGATCACATTGCTTTATGTCATCAGGATGCACCCTTCCGGAGGCGGTTACCCTCCAGAATCCAGTTCCAAGTCGATTTCTTCTTAACATATAACCATCTATACGGTTTTGCTGAGTCATTATTGGGTTAATAAACACCGGATTCTGCGGAGCTATTCTAGCAAATATGTTGTTCCATATACTATACCAATCATACGATGTTGCTCTGGGCGCAGTGACTATCACCTCAGGCAAAGTAAACTCGGGTACTGTTTGATCGTTAAACTGCTGATTTGTATTAAATTCATCACTCATATATCCAACTCCTTCCAGCACAAGCCCTTTATTACACCAAAGTCCTGTAAATATGGTTTAGCTAAAACCAATTTACAGGACTTTTTAAGGGGATTGATATTTATAAAACCTAATGGGAGACTTCCTATACTACAGCATAGGAAGCATAACCATTGACCAAAGTGGTTACTATGGTACTGCCGCCGCTGCCGGTTCCATAAAATGCCTTAAACGGCAAATGAATATAGATACCTTTGTCGCTTTCAATGCCGGGTGATGTTTGCTGAAAAATGACTTCTTCCAGGAAAAATTGCAGGCTGTGAGCGCCGCTGGTGAACTTGAAGGTTAGCGAGGATTTTGTATTATTAACCGCCTTATAGAGCAGCACCGTATCAGCAAAAAACGCCGTGATACTGCCGGACACCTGGAGAATACCTTCAGGCAGGTCGGTGCGGCAGCCGTTGCCGCCAATGGTGTAGTTATTGCCATTCAGGCCAAAGTCTGCGATCAGGCTGGCTTCGGTTACAATGGCCAGTTGTGTTCCGCTTTCTTCAATCGACCCTTGAAAGTTGCTGAATTTTAGAAGTTCAAGTGTAGTTAGTGAGGATGCAAAGGGCGCAGCACTAACGGTACGTTTCGCACCGATAAGATAAATATTAGCCGTTAATTCATCCTCACCGCCGTAGGCAAAAGCAAAATTGCTTACTTTGCAGCCGTTAAACATTTCATAGGCTGGAATATCCGGATACTGCTGTTCCAGCACCAGTGAGGGCTGACGCTTAGTCCCTTTGAATATATGGGTGTAAAGACCACCGGAGCCGGTAGTCGTCGGGGTGCCAAACATGGCCTGCAGCCAAAAGCCGATACCGACTTGATCAATAGGTACAACAATACTGCCGAATATATCGGTATTGCCGATTGCCGGCCGGAGCTGGTCACGCCGGCTGCAGATGGTAGCAGAATGTATCAGGTTTTGATTAATTGCCAGTCTTGATTGGTTAAAAGGCATGTTATAGCCTAGGGGAGAGGCCGGTGTGAGTCCATAGGCAGACTCATAACTCAGTGCCAATTGAGAATTAACCCCTTTTGCTCTTGGCATAATAAAACCCTCCTTAGAAATTGATGCTATAACCATTCACAGGTGTAATTGTTACGGTAATATCCATTCGTCCGCAAAATTGCGGGAAATAGGCAACAGGCTCAATGTTGTAATGTAACACACTAATCGGGTTGTCAGGCCTTAGCTGCGCAAGTTCGAAATAGATCAATTGTCCAAGGCTGTCACATTCCGCTATGCCACTATATTCTGTCAGATTACCGGTCACCACCACCGCGGGTTGTGATATCATCCAGCTAATTGTGAGTTTATACGTGTACTCCTGCAATTCCAGTCCTTCCGCTTTAGTTCCCGGATAAAGAATAATCACCGGGCCATCAGTTGCTGCCGGCGGTGTTTTGCCATTGATACCGACGAAGATGTTGGGTGGTTTGTTATAATGGGCTGTGCAAAAATCCCGTATCGGCTGGCTGGCCTGCAGGGCGTCCCGCCAGACAGTAATGATGTCGCTTAATTTCAATGTTGGAATCATGAGATTGTCTCCTTGTATTATAGAGTAGTAGTTATTAGAGCCCCTCTCCAAGGGCTATATGCTACACTGTAAAGGATGCTGTGGATTGGTTTTATCTCCTACCACCAGATGGTTCAAGAGAGGCTCCAACCGCAGCCCTTTGCAGGTTTGTTAATCAGTTAGATACCGCCAGACGGTTGATGTAGAACAAGGTTACAAGAGCAAAGTGTTCTGTGGGTACAGCATCAAATAATACCGTTGGAGGTCTTGCTATGATTTGTGTCGGGATTGATGTCGCTAAGGATAAACACGACTGCTTCATCATCAGTTCGGAGGGTAAAGTCCTTGCAAATGTGTTCACCATCCAAAACAGCATGGAAGGATTTGGCTACCTGTTGGAAAAAATCCGTGCCTGTTCTTTGCCCCTGGACAAAATAAAGGTAGGGCTTGAGGCTACCGGACACTACAGCTACAACATTCTCGGGTTTCTCCTTGACAATGGTCTGGACACCTATGTCATTAACCCCTTGCACACCAATCTTTACCGGAAAAGCCTCACCCTGCGAAAGACGAAGACTGACCGTGTCGATGCGCGAACAATTGCGGCTATGCTCATGTCTGATGTGGGCCTCAAGCCCTACACAGACACAGCTTACCACAATGAGGAGCTAAAGTCACTCACCAGATACCGGTTCGACAAGGTGAAGGTACGCGCTAAGCTGAAGTCCTCAATTGCCAGGCTGGTATGCATCCTGTTCCCGGAGCTGGAAAAGCTGGTATCGTCACTCCATATGGCCTCTGTTTACGCCTTGCTCGATGAGTTCCCGGGGGCTAAGCAGATTGCAGCGGCACATCTGACGCGGCTCACCCATTTGCTTGCCGAATCCTCCAAAGGCCGTTACGGACGGGACAAAGCCATAGAGATACGTGAAGCCGCCAGGCAATCGATTGGCTCTGTGACGACCGCGAAATCACTGGAACTGCGGCATACCATCCGGCTCATCCGTGAACTCGATGCCGAGATTGCGGAAATTGAACAGGTCATCCAACGCATCATGGACAAGATGCTTTCGCCTATTACCACGATTCCCGGCATTGGCTACAGGATGGGGGCTATGATTCTGTCTGAGGTGGGTGACTTTTCACGCTTTGATTCCCCTGACAAGATTTTGGCCTATGCCGGCCTGTCGCCCTCTACCTACCAATCCGGGCAGCTTAAAAATTGCTATGCCCATATGGAGAAGCGCGGCTCCAGATACCTACGCTATGCCATCTTCAATGCCACAAAATTTGTTTGCCTTTGGGACCCTGTCTTTGCCGCTTACCTCGCCAGGAAACGCGCCGAGGGAAAGCATTACAATGTGGCCATCTCTCATGCTGCCAAGAAGCTGGTCCGGCTCATTTATGCTCTGGAGAAATCCGGCGAGCCTTATCGTCTGGCAGCCTGATTCTCTCTCGATAGCCCGCATGGCGTCCTGTGGACGTCTGTTTTGCTATACCCTTTTTTGAACCATCTGTTTTTTGTCCTCCATCCTCAAATTCGGGCTTGACTTTTAATAGTTAGTCTTTCTTTACTAGCACTTAAGGTGTCTTATCCTGATTGGCTGCATATACTCCCATTTGGCAAATGGCGCATTTGCCGGTGGTGCCGGTGGCAATCCACCAGGCGCATGCCTCCTTCATACATTGACAAAAGAAGGCCGAACTATTTTCGGGTTTAACACAAAGTAAAGGGCAATACATGTTTCTCACCTCCTATTCTTTATCCGTACATAAATGGCAACAACCGGTGACTTTTTTCCTGGCCTCAAAACCGTATCCCTAAACCGGCTCCATAGTGCTTACCATTGGTCGTCCCGCCAATATAGCCGGTCATTTTACCGGTAATATTCCGTTTCAATCGCCATTCGCTCCCATGATTAGACCAGCCAAGTTCCAGTTCGTTCGGCTGATTAAGTTTTGCCTTTTCCGCCATCCAGGCGAGTCGCTCTTTGTCCAGCTCCGCTTTTAGCCGCTGATTGAAAAGCTCGGTAAGATCAACCTGGGCCTGTAGCTGCTGCGTTATCTGTACCGTACCGTTCTCTCCCAGGGTGACGGTCTCAGCTTCCTTAGCATTTTTGAGTTCATACTCCTGACCGTTTACAATGACATAGACCTTGTTATCCCGATTAATCAGCCGAGTGACTTCGCCTGGCTGGTCTGGTTTAACAAGCACATATTCTGTTTGCTTCTGGGTTTCACTCTTGACGCTGACAGGCGGCAGCTCCTGGTAACTCACCGGTATCTCTGTTCGGGGAAAAAAATAATAGATGACACTGCCTCCCACTAGGCAGCCCAGAATAAAGCCGGTGATATACCGCCAGTTAATCATCATATTGGGTCAGTTGATTGGCGGCAATTGTCAATAAAATATCACGGGCATAATTCGGATTGGTTGCATAGATCGGAGCCAGGGTTTGCACGAAAGTTTCCAGGGAAGTATTGTCAATATGCTTGACATACACCGGCTCCTGGGTCAACAACTGGCACCAGTCTTCAATTGCGTCCTCTAAGGAGCTATACAACTTGAATTTATCCACAATGCTGACCAATTCACCGTTATAATACTCCCGGGTCCTCACTTCAGTAAATAAATCACCGGCTGCAGCTTTTCTGCCAAATATATTGTAGTCGCCGATAGTATACCGGCCCCAGCCGCTTTCAATAGCCGCCTGGGCAATACACACACTGGCATAGAGACGGTAGCTTCTACAAATGCGCCGGGCAGCAGGGGCAAGCCAGTTAATAAATTCATCAGGTGTCATTACTTTAACCCTCCCAGTTTTGAACGGATAAAGGTCAGCAGCGGGGTAAGTCTCTGTACCCCGGCATCCCGAAGGTTTTCCACAATACTGACCGCTTCGGTCGCTGCTAAATAAAACCATGCTGTTCTTAAAAACACGCCGTCTCCCCCGGTCATACTGTCGACTTGCACAACAGCTGCCACTAAGACCATATACAGAATGATTTTACCGGCAAACTTGGTTTTCATCATTTCCGATGTAATATATCTGTTGGCAAAAGCCTTTTTCATACTCTGAATGCATTGCCAAAGGCCAGCCTGCGTCCGGCATATTCCCTGATCAAGCAAGTATTTGTGGGATAAAGACAACCATTTTGTCATCAAATCAAGCAGGATCAGCACGATAAAGGCCACCAGGGCCGTCCCATGGCTGCTAAAGAAAAAAGACAGGGTACCGGCCAAAGAAATCTTGACCGGTGCTACATCCAGTAATGAATGGGCGGCTCCTTTTACTGCTTTGCACACGCCTTCTGCTATATCTCCCAACACATAAACCCACCTCCATGAAAAAAGAGCCCTGCAGGCTCTTTTTAAAATTTATTCTTCATTTTTGCGACTAACATCTCCTCCTACTCTTTATCCGTACAAAACAGGAGCTTTTAGGATAAACTATTCCTCCATTGCACATATTTTTTTATCTTTAATACTGAATTTTTCAAACCTCACATACTCATTCTGCTTTGACAACCAGTTCCGCTTAACACTGCACTCATTGAGCATAACTTAACTGTCACCCGGCATCATGCTATGGCATATTCAAAAAGTCATATGCCCGAATTCGTTCATTCGATAAAATTTCTTATTGCTCCGTCGCCAGCTAATATCAAGGGTGTTTAGCTGAGAATGAATCTTTTTGGCTTTTTCTTTGATCTCTGCTTCTGTTAATTCCGGATTTTGGCGGCGGTAGGCTTCTTCAATTACAGACAGTGTGTAATATCTCATTGTACTACCTCCCGGTATTTCTTCCCTTTGCTGTCTTATTGGCATTTAAGTAATCTGTTATGAACACCAATGCCCGCTTCATGTTGTATTTTAGTCTGGCTGTATTCAATTGAAGATCAAGGCAAATTTCTGAGGAATTATGACCTGACTTTAGCCTATTGAGAATTTTTTGTTGCAGCGGTGATAATATTGCGATACTCCGATCTACATCAACTAATGTGCATAATATGTCTTCTTTGGTATTGATAGCAGAAGCCGAGCGAATTTTATCAAAATTGACAGCAGTCACTTGCACAATGCTGTATAGCTCATCATAATGCTTGATGATGCTCGTGATTTGCTCAACAGTGTATTCATTTGTTTCTGCTTGTCTATCATCACAATACTGATTCATACTATCCCCCCTATTCTTTATCCGTACAAGTTGGGATACTAAAAGCTACAATATTTTCAAAAAAAGTTAATATTTTTTAAAAAATCAATATCCCGGATAATGCCGGGCTAATTTGGCCCAACCGACTATATACATGAAAAAAAGCAGGGAGTAGGCCACCGGCCCCTGCCCTGCTCTCATACTACTTGCCAGGCCATCCTCATAATGCTATGCCTTCCGCTAATGGAGCACCATTAAAAATAACATGATCTATGGAATAAAAAATCCCGGCTATTATAATAGCCGGGAAAGAAATATAAACACTTAATAATCCCCTCCCTATCGCTCGTAGGTTAAAGCGGTGATTGTCAAACAGGCAGTTCTCCTGGCTCCGGATCCTTACTCACCCAAACCTTCCCAGAATATATATTCCAGTGGTATAATCTTGGGTTTGCTCCCCGTTACAGTGGCGGGACCGCGCCGGTTTTACACCGGTCTTCCCTATTAAGCCCCGTAGGGCACCTGCAGCAGTATATATGAAGTTTATTATATTTTATCACAATATGTAAAAATTTGCCATTGTTGCTCTATTATTTTAACAAATTGTTATATTTATATATGGAAAACCATCGTTCCCATGTTTGGTTTATCTCCTTGCGCCGACAGGATTTTAAATTATTTTTCAGCATATAATTTACTTTCATGGAATATATTGTATGTTATAATTATAGTAAAAAGTCAAAGGAGTGTGTAACATGCCAAAGTACCTCAAATTAATTTTCATGTGTTTTTTGACTATTTTTGTGTTTACCTCAGTAGCTTTTGCCAATACCGAAGCAAAAAGTGATACTATCGACCAGGAAAATAACTCCCTCTTAAAACCTACTATTGCTGTTTTGTATGCTGATAACACAGCTAATTCAAAAGCACCTGGGAAAGCCAAAGCAAAAAAATTTATAATGGGTTCAACTATTGAAAGGTTTTCTTCCCATTATAATATATTTCTAAATGACGAACATATTGAAACAATGAATGCCAACGGTATACAGGACTTATCCACTGCTGAACGCGGAGATATTATTGCATCTTTCAATGATAATCCGCCTGATTTTATCGTGATTATCGACATATTGCCACATCAGTCCTATTCATTCCTTCTTTATTCTGAGACAACAGCATCCTTGCAATTAAAAATTATTGACGTAAGCAATAATAAGTATCTCTATAACGGAAAACTATTTTATAAATCATCAGCGGCATCTTGGAAGGGTACTTATAGAGAATTAAATAAACAAATTGAATCCCAATTGCTGATTCATTTCCCGTTGGATTAAGTTGTAAATGAAAGCCCCGGCACAAACCGGGGTTTTTGTAATTTTTTCCATTAGTATAATTCACCGTATTTTTTCTAAAATAAATTGCCACATATGAAAAACTGTCACGCTAAGACAGTTATGGAGTACCACCAAGATGTCGGATATAGCCCTTGCATTTGTCAATCCAGTACTGGTCATGACTGTAGTCAATACACCTGTGGAACGCGTCAATGGCATCCTGATTGCGCTTAAGGTAGTAGAAAGCAAAGCCTTTACAAAAATATGCCGCTGCATTTTGCGGATCAATATCAATTACATGATCAAATTCAGCAATAGCCTGTTCATATTGTTCTAATTCGATATAAGCGTGGCCGCGCGCATTATAAGCACTTATACATCTAGGATCAATAGCAAGAGCTTTGTCATAGTCAGAAAAAGCATTGTTGTATTGCTTTAACGCGATGTATGCATTACCGCGGATGCAGTATGCCCTCACATTCCGCGGATTAATTTCAAGGGCTTGATCGTAGTCGCGAATGGCATTTTCATATTGCTGCAGTGCTTGATAGGCATTACCATGCAGAATATATTCTTTTTCGCTTTGCGGAGTAACTGCAATTACTTTCTCGTAATCAGCCTTAGCCTTCTCCCTTTGGTTTAAAAACGCATCATACAAGTCTCCGCGGGATGAGTACGCGGAAATGTTCCGGGGATCAAGTTCAATGACTTTGTCGAAATCGGCTAATGCCAAAGTGTATTTACCTAAAATCAGGTAGGTAACGCCACGTTGCTGATAGGCTAACGCATGCTCAGGACAAAGGGAAATTATCTTGTCTGAATCAGCAATGGACTGTTTATACTGATGTGAAAGAAAATAACTCAAAGAACGGTAGTAGTAAAAGTTTGGATTAAGCATGTTTAAGGCAATCGCTTCGGTAAATGCCCTGCTGGCCTCAGGATAAGCCTTTTGTTTTACTAAATCGCAGCCCTGCGCAAACCACTGGTTAGCGGTAAAATTCCGCTCGTTCTGAGCGATACGCAATTTGATCGTTTGAACTTCGGCACCTTGGGCTTTCGCCAGTTGTTCTTTCAAGGCATCCAGTTCCCGCTGGCTTTCATCGTAATTTGCCTGCAAACTTTTCATAAGCAGGGCAGTTTCTTTATCCTTCATACTATTGAGCAGAGAATGTATCTCGTCCGAATCATATTCAGCGGTGATTGTGACTCGGAAGCACAGGGTCCCTTTGATAACCTTCGGCTTATCATATTGTTTGGTTATAATTTTCATAACGCCGCGGGATAAAATATTGACCTCATCCTTCGTTACTACAAGATTGTTAGTCTTGCAATAGTCTGCAACATAGCTGGCAGCTTGTTCGGCCACAGCATGCATGGCCTTCATCAATGCGCGCTCTTTAGCAACTAAAGGTGTTTCACCGTCACTCATAGTATATTCACCGGTGGCGGTGAAACGCTGCCCTGCGGCACCTGCCGTCAATGGTGCAGCCATTAACAAAAACAGAAAAAATGCCGCAACTATCCCGGATGCAAGATTTCGCCAATACTGCCTATGCCTCTTCATAGCCCCTCATCCTCATATAGCAAATTTACTTGTATCCGGCTTGCAGCATACCCTCAAGCTGGATAATGATACTCTTGGCAAATTCAATCCGGTCAGCCTCATTACCATAACGAATATAAAGCCGCAGAGCGTCAATAGCCTCCTGAGCCCGCTGTAGATATACCAGCGACAACCCTTTGTAAAAGTATGTATCGCTTAGCTTTCCGGGGTTAAGTTCTATGGCTTTGTCACAATCGGCAATGGCCGCTTCAAACTGTTTCAAACCGTATTTGCTAACCCCCCGATAGAAATAGTTAATCGCATCGCTTGGGTCAAGCTGAATGGCTTTGTCATAATCAGTGATCGCCTCCTGGTATCGCGCCAATTGGTGGTGCGCCATACCGCGGTTTCTATATACGTGCGTGGTATTCAGTCCAAGCAGGATAGCTTGGTTAAAATCGGCTATTGCCGGCTCATATTGTTCTAAAATGCTTTTAGCCTGTCCACGGCTTTGGTAGGCTTCCTGACAGCTCGGATTAAGCCTGATAGATTGCTCATAGTCAGCGAGAGCCTGCTGATATTGTCCCAACGCGAAATAGGCATTGCCACGATTATCGTATACATTTGTAATAGTAGGATCAAGGGCGATGGCTTTATTGTAATCAGCCAGGGCCATATCGTACCGTCCATCCCTGGCGTAGATAATACCGCGGTTATTACGCGCGTAAACATTATTGGGGTTTATTGCGATGGCTTGATCATAATCAGCCAGCGCCAGATCGCAGCGATTTAAATTGTCATAAACAACACCGCGGCTATAATATGCATAGTCATATGCCGGATCAAGGGCAATGGCCTTATTGTGATCAGCCAGGGCTGCATCTAGTTGTTGCAATTCATAATAGGCATTTCCCCTGCTAAAATAAGCAAACGCATAATTCTGGTCCAGGTCAATAGCCTGTGTAAACGCTTGTACTGATGCCTCATAGTTTTCCTGTACTGCCGAATTGTAACCCTGTTCAATCAGCCCGGCAATTCTGTAGCGTCTTTCGTTTTCGGCAATTCTTTGGACAATATCTTTCTTTTTATTGCCTGAGGCTTGGGCAAGCTGCGCTTTAAGCTTTTTAATGTCCTGCTGGCAATCTTCATACACAGCTTGCATCCGCTTCAAGTCAATAGCCAATGCTCCGCTTTGAAATCTCTGGCGCAACGCCTCAATATTGTCAGTATTTACCATGGCAGTGATGGTAACGCGCAGGTAACAGGTATTACCAAAATATCTTGGTTCGTCGTACTGTTTGTTTAAAACTTCAACTATACCACGAGACAAAATATTGACTTCATCTTCTGATAAAACCACGTTGCTTGTCCTTCCATAACTTTCAATATATATGCCGGCCTGTTCGGCAGCAGACTTTATAGCCTCCGCTAAGGCCCGCTCTTTGGCGACCGGCATGGTTTCGCCCTCAGCCATAGTATATTCACCAGAAGCGGTGATGGTCTGAATTTCTGCGTTAGCCGGAAGCATTGCCGTAAAAAAAAGAAATAGTATAAGAGCAATACATCTAATGAAGTTAGTCCTATTCAGCAAGCAATCTAAACCAATATACATCGCATTCACCCTTCTTCAGTAGATTTGTTCTCCTAAATAGTAATCCCACTCTCCACAACCGTCACGCTAAATAATTGAGCATTATGCTGTTGCTTGTATTAAATTCATCGCTCATATCTCCAAATCCTTCCAGATTATTTTTTTATTACAAAGTCCTCTAAATATGGTTTAGCTAAATACATTTTTTCACCCTCTATTCTTTATCCGTACAAGTTATGATGCTAAAAGTTACAATATTTTCAAATACAACAAAAGCCCCTGTTACAGCCGGATAAACCAAAGCCGTAACAGGAGCTTTTCTCGCGTTTTTCTATACAGAGTTATGCTTTTGCCAGGCAAGCATACCGCCGGTAAGCACATAGGCTTTTTCAAAGCCTGCCTTTTTTAATATCTGTGCACCGGTAACAGCTCTGGCTCCCGAACGGCAAACCACTGCAATATCTTTGTGCTTATACTCCTCAAGTTCACCAAGCCTTCCGGTTAACTGCCCTATCGGCAGATGGACAATCCCTTCAATAGACCCCAGCGGGCCGGTAAGCTCCTCTTTTTCCCGCACATCCAGCAGCAGTATGTCCGTCTTATTTGTCTGCAGCCGGTGCTTTAATTCCGGTACATCGATATAGTCGACCACCAGCTCGTTTACGCCTTTTTCCATAGTTCCCTTGATTTCACAGGCAGGAGTGTCGACCGGAATCCAAGCGGCATTCGGGTCCTTGGCACAGGCGTAATTGGCCTGCAGCACATCCTTCATCCAGTCTGCCGGGCCAAGGCGCAGGTCTTCAAGGTACTGAATAAACTCCTCTTTGCTCCGCTTTTGCAGATGCGGATTGCTGACCCTCTGTTTGCCCAGGGTCGACGGCTGGCGGTCCCGGTATTCATGTGCCGGATATACGACAAGACTGTCAGGCAGGTTGTCCAGCTTGTTTAGGCTCTCCCAATGGTCGGCCGGATTACCGCCCGGCAGGTCGTCCCGCCCTGCACCGGCATCGTCCAGGAACAGGAAATCACCTGTCAGCAGTTTGTCTTCCACCATCAGGCTAATGGAATCCTGCGTGTGTCCTGGAGTATGGATGACCTTAATCTCCAGCCCGTTAAACCGCAGAATGTCGCCGTCTTTGACCCGCATACTGACACACCGGGGCGGGGCATTCTCATGCATCACATACTCACAGTCGGTTGCATCCCGCAGGGCTGACCCTGCTGAAATATGGTCGGCATGAATATGGGTGTCAATAACATGGGTTAAGGTAAAGTTTTCCTCCTTTAACAAAGCAAGATACTCGGTAAAATGATCAATTACCGGATCAACGAGAATTGCCTGCCGAGACTGCTCGTTAACCAGAAGATAAGTACGACAGGCGTGTGGATTTAACTGTTTAAATAGCATAAGCTCACGCTCCCTCTGTCAGTATGTTGCTTATAGTATAGCATTTATGGCGAAAAGTTCCAGCAAAAATCCGTTTGTCTTTGGGAACAGGTTTACTGTGGTATAATAAGAGCAGTACATACTTAGGAGGTTTATCGCCGTGGTCGTTATCAAGTTAAGAAATACCGTTCAGCCAACCCCGCCTGACAAATACAAAACAATTGATGAATTTTTTGCCGATATGTATGATTACGGAGAAATTGTCTTTGCGTATGGTGAACAAAAATATATTGTCACATATTATGATAACAAGCTCTCTATCGCAGAAAGTTCCGCTCCGGATAACCTGCAGTCATTTGCATCACCGGAGGAGTTTGCCGCCACTTTTGAGCTTGCAGGCAGCAAGTTCAAAGATATTATTGCCGAAATCGATATCCTGATACGGTAATCATTGCTTGCCAGGCACCTTTCGCCAATTATGTGGCAGAAAAAAACTCCAGCCTTGCCACCGGCAGGCTGGAGTTTTTTGGCCCGTAAAGGCTGCCTATTATCCTTTGGGTTTGGGGGGCAGTACTCCCGGAGGATATCCCGGCAGTTGCAGCATAACTTCCCGGTCGGCCATAACCTTGACGGTAATTCTCAGTACCACCGACACGTCAAAGTGGCGGGTGCAGCAGTGCATTGGTTTATGCGGCTTGCAATGGTGATGATGATCATGGTCGCAGTGGCAGTCTGGTTTGCATTTGTGAGGAAACTTATGCTTCTTCAGTGTCTTCTTTTTGGGCTTATGATGGTAGTTATCGTCGCAATCACAGTCGTAGTCACAATCATCGTAGTCGTCACAGTCGTGATGATGGTGGTGATGGTGATGATCGCAATCATCGTCATAGTCGTCATCGCAGTCGTCATACTTGTGCCCTTTTTTCTTATACCACTGGGCCCGGGTATGCTCCTCGCAGGCATAATCGACAAACTCCACCATAACATTGGCCTCTGCATCCATCCCCCGCCTGGCCCCTCTGATATCGGCATGAGCGGTAAAACGAACAGGCCAGACTTCTACCGCATGCACCGGCTGGCGCGGCTTGCAGGCGACATACAGAGCCTTGACCTCAAACTGGCCTCTGACAACCACTTTGTTAGGTATAATATCAACGCTGGTAATACACAATTTTTTTACAAAAACATCAACAATCTGTTCAATGGCAGGTTTGTGGCGGGGCACCACCACATGAACATCAATTGATTTTTGGACATCTCTTTCTCCCAATACCTGCTGAACCACAATAGATTTCGGGCCATACCCTGCAGTGCAGTAGTTGGGGCGATCCCATGGTTCTATATGTGTCATTGTTACCCTCCTTTCGCGTCCTTATAACATATATATGCAAACGGGCAGAATAAGACACTAACCAAAGGTATACTCTTTCCCGGCTGCCATACCCCAAAGCCGGAAAGTTTGCGCGGCAATCAGGGTAAACTAGGCAAAAATAAATTGTTTTCCAGCTCTTAAAATATTGCGTCTTACCGGTAATATTGCAGGAGTGGAGAAGTTCTGTGTTGAAAAATATCCAATCTGGTCAAAACAAAAAAACTGTCAGCCAGGTGCTGTCTAAATTTAATATAAATTACTGAGGTGAACCATGCTTACTTTTGACGTACTCGTCATCGGCAGCGGCGGCGCCGGGATGCGCGCCGCCCTGGAAGCCGTGCGTCAGCAGGGCCTCTCCGTCGGCCTGATGACCAAGATGTTTCCCACCCGTTCAGCCACCGGCTGTGCCCAGGGCGGCATCAACGGCTCGCTCAAAAATGCCGACCCCAATGATTCCATAGAAAAACACATTTTTGATACCGTGAAAGGCAGCGACTATTTAGGCGATCAGGATGCCATCGAATACTTTATTGCCAGCCTGCCTGACGCCATCCGGGAACTGGACTACCTGGGTGTACCGTTTTCCCGTGACAGCGAGGGACGGATTGCCCAGCGCAACTTCGGCGGCGCCTCATCCCCCCGCACCTGTTTTTCCGCCGACGTAACCGGCCATGTTATTTTGCACGCGCTCTATGAGCAATGCCTGAAGCATGGGGTAACCGTTCTGGCCGAATGGTACCTCCTCCAAATTGTTACCGACAAGGGCAAGCTGTGCGGCGTTGTCGCCTATGATATGAAAGGCGGCCGCATCGTCCCGGTTGCCGCTAAAGCCATTGTTGTGGCCACAGGCGGGGCCGGACGCATGTACTGGCTCAGGACCACCAACCCCTTTACCTCGACAGGCGACGGGATTGCCGCCTGTTTGGAAGCCGGGATTCCGGTAAAAGACCCCGAATTTGTCCAATTCCACCCTACCGGCCTGGCAGGAACCGGCATTCTGATGTCCGAAGCCTCCCGGGGCGAGGGCGGTTATCTCCTCAATAACCAAGACGAGCGTTTCATGTCCCGCTATGCGCCGGAAAAAATGGAGCTGGCCACCCGTGACCTTGTTTCCCAGGCAATTGAGACCGAGATTAAAGAAGGCCGCGGCTTTGGTGAAGGCTTACAAGCCTATGTAGAGTTAGATCTCCGGCATCTGGGCCAGGAAAAAATTATGGAACGCCTGCCACAAATCCGGGAGCTGGCCATCACCTTTGAGCAGGTTGACCCCATTCATCAGCCAATCCCCATCCGGCCCAGCTGCCACTATTCCATGGGCGGCATTGATGTCATTGACTACCGTACCTGCGCTACCGCCGTGGAGGGTGTGTTCGCCGCCGGCGAAGCGGCCTGCATCTCCATCCATGGCGCCAACCGTCTTGGCGGTAATTCACTGGCCGACATTGTAGCCTTCGGCAAATTTGCCGGACAAGGGGCCGCCAATTGCGCTGCCCGGCGTCAGGCGGTAAACACCGAAGCGGCCCTCCAGGCGGCCACAGCCTGGGAAGCCAGGTTCGAAACCGTTACCAACAGAAGCACAGGCGTCACGGTGAACAGCGTCCGTGACCGCCTGGCCGAAATCATGTGGAACAATGTCGGCGTATTCCGCACGGCTGCCGAAATGGAAGCCGCCCTGACGGTGGTTGACAGTCTGCTGCAGGAATATCAAACCGTCATGGTGCCTGATAAAAATAAGCTCTATAACACCGCCTTTGTCAACTACATCGAACTGGGCAGCATGCTGACAGTGGCTAAAACCGTTGTGCTCGGCGCCCTAAACCGCAAAGAAAGCCGCGGCAGCCATTGCCGGGCCGATTTCCCCAACCGAGATGATGCCAATTTCCTCAAACACACCCTGGTGTCCAAGGAAGGGCAAGCCTACAATATAGCTTATCGGCCGGTTGTCATCACCAACTATCCGCCGGCAGAAAGGAAATACTGATGCGCCAGATAACCTATAGAATTCAGCGCTTTGACGGCGTCAAAAGCTTCGAGCAGGAATACAGTTTCCCGCATCAGGCAGGCAAGACCATTCTCTGGGGCCTGATTGCCATCAAAGAAACCCTTGACCCCACACTGGCCTTTACCGCCGCCTGCCGCTCGGCTGTCTGCGGCGCCTGTGCCGTGCGCATTAACGGTCAAGCGTTTCTGGCCTGCGAAACACCGCTTGACGGCATCTTAGACCGTTTTGGCGATGTGCTTACCATCGAGCCTATCCAAAACTTCAAGGTCATCCGTGACCTGGTTGTGGACTGGGAGCCTAAAGCCCGACGTTTGGCAGAAGCTAAGACCTGGCTGGCTCCCAAAGACGAATTTACCGCCAGAGAGGGCTGCCGTCAGGCTGCCGCCGACTTCAAAAAGATTACCGGCCAGATTAACTGTATCCTGTGCGGCGCCTGCGCCTCGGAATGTTCTAAGCTCAGCGCCAATGCCGACGATTTTCTTGATCCCTTTACCTACTCCAAGGTCTGGAAGTTTATTGCCGACACCCGTGACAAGTCGGCCAAAGAGCGCATCAAAGCCATTGTGGATAAAGGCTTATGGAAATGCATGCACTGTGTGGAATGTGCCACCAAGTGCCCCAAGGGCCTGATGCCTAACATGGATATTTCCCGTCTGCGTCAGTTGTCGATAAAAATGGGCTATACCGATAATCCCGGCGCCCGTCATGCCCTGGCCTTCCTTCAGGATGTGGAAGCCACAGGCCGTCTGAATGAAACCAAGCTATCGGTAAGAAGTATGGGACTCCTGGGCGCTATGACCAAATTTCCCTTTGCGCTTCGCCTTGTCCGCCGCGGCAAGCTTAATCCCCTGCACTGCTCCGGCAAAGTCAAAGGCCATGAGCAAATTGCCGCCATCCTTAAAGCAGTAAGGGAGAGTGAACGCTAATGAAATACGCATTTTTCCCCGGCTGTGTGCTGGAAGGAGCGGCGAAGGAAAACTACACCGCCACAATGGCTGTTGCTAAAGCGATTGGCCTTGAGCTTGTGGAAATTCCCGGCTGGACCTGCTGCGGCGCTTCCCATGTCCAGGATGTCGACGGGTTGGCGGCCACAGCCATCAATGCCCGCAACATTGCGCTGGCCGAACAACTGGACCTGCCATTGCTTACGGTGTGCAATACCTGTACGTTAATGCTGCGCGACGCCAAAGCCGCTCTGGATACCGGCCTCAAAGAGCAAGTCAACCCGCTGCTTGCCCCCACCGGCCTGCAGTACCGGGGAACCAGCCAGATCACCCATCTGCTGTGGGTGCTGGTAAGCGACTTTGGTCTTGACAGGCTGCAGTCATTGGTCAAAAAGCCCTTGCGCGGCTTGAAGGCAGCGGCTTACTACGGTTGTCATATCCTGCGCCCGCCGGCGTTGATGGATTTTGAGGACCATGCCCGGCCGCAGTCGCTGGAAAAGCTGATTTTGGCGCTGGGCGCTGAACCTGTTGATTTTCCGGCAAGGCTCAGCTGCTGCGGTTTCCATGCCACCTATACTGCTGAGGCCGATCTGATTCGCATCACCGGCCAAACCAACCAAGCGGCGATAACAGCCGGTGCCGACTGCCTGGTAACCCCTTGCCCTCTCTGTCAGATGTCCCTGGACATGAACCAGCCGGAAGGCCAGGCAGCCGTACAGTGCCACCAGCAAATTCCGGTACTCCACCTGGCCCAGCTGGTAGGGCTGGCCCTTGGCCTGTCGCCGGCAGAGCTGGGAATAAACAGGCATATTGCCGGCCGCGAGCTGATTAAAGCCAAAGCAGCGGCGGTGAAATAAACACCAAAAAAAGCGGTCTGAACCCCTTTCCAGTTTAAGGGTTCAGACCGTTTCATTATGTTCCTTGGAAGGTTATACCACAATATTTTGGGCTGTTTTATATACCGTCCTGATTGTATCTAAGCGCATTCCTGCAAATAAACCGCTGCTGGTGCCAAAAATCAACCCGCGGCCGGCAGCCTGAATAATTTGCTGTACACTGCGCGCCAGCTCAGCCGGGTCACAGTCTTCCAGCAACTGTGCCGGGTCCAGGTTGCCCCACAGACATAAGGTATTCCCATACTGCGCTTTTACCGCCCCGATATCCATTCCTGCCAGGGCTTCTATGCATTGCAGGCCATCAAAGCCGGCAGCCGCAATGTCGTCAAGCAGGGCCATCAGGTTGCCGTCAGAATGAAAGAACACCGGCAATCCCAGCTGCTTGGCATATTCGAGCTGACGAATCAGCGAAGGAAATACCGTTTTGCGCAAAACATCCGGCCGGACAATAGGCCCCCGGGTATAAGCAATGTCATCGGCAAGCAGGATGCCGTTTATCCCGTTACCGGCCAGCCGCTCAATTGTGGCCAGGTTCAGGTGTTCGACAGCGGCCATGATATCCTGAAAATCACCATGACCCTTAAACAGCTTGACGATGAGCTCCTCAAACCCCAGCAGCCTGCAGCCCCAACCCACCGGCCCGTCCAGTACCGCAAAGGTAAACAGACCGGAATCCACCCATTTTCCCAAGTCGTTAAAAACCGCGGCCCGGGCACCGGGAACTTGTTTCGCCGGTAAAGCAAAGCAAGGGTGCAGGCATATGGCATCCAAACCCATTGTCTGCACAAAATCCAGGCGATGGTCAAATGTCACCACCTCCTGACCGTGCATAGCCTGTACCAGCTCATCGCCAATAACCAGCTCGGCGCACGGCGTCCGGTCAACCGGTAATCCCTTGATTGCTGCTGCAACCCTCGTCCGATGCTCCATAATACCTCCCCCACTCATTGTGCCACAAACGCGAAACTGCCAGCGTCCGGCACAAATTGCTCAATATGAATAGTTTCTCCATAAAGAGCAAGCCCACCTGCTTACTGCATTACAGCAAAAAAACACGAACAAAGCCTGAACCGGTGCACTTTCACCATGGTTCAGGCTTATCAAAAAATTTTTACCGGCCAATGATTCCGTTTCTTATATACCTGATGAAACGTGTCAGCTTGCCGCAGTTCCAGTCATCGGCGACAGTACGGTCAGGGGCCTCGGAAGTATGTAACAGGTCTTCCGCTCTCGCCATTGCCGCCAGATGCTTATTAGCCAGAATGCCGCCCTGGTTTGGCCGCTGGGAGCTTCGGCCATGCTCAGGCTTAATTACCGTACGTGATATCCCGGGTTTTTGCATACCATTTCCCTCCAATTTTTTCTAATTATCCGCTCAAAGTTCCCGTTGCCACAGACGGCGTAATCCGGTTAAGGCCGGCTGCCCGCCTCCATGGCTTGATCGTACTGGAATAAATTCACTTCCTTTCAACTTTTATACTATTACTTTGGTTACAATATTACAATACTAATATTATGACCAGTTGCAGCAGGTATTAACAATCTTGCGTATAACCGTCATTTCTGCAACAATCTATTGACTGGTTTAGAACCCGGTGATATAATAATTGATTTATTTGATATTTTCCCGTAGTTGTGTTATACTTAATCGTACAGTTACTAGGGGGTGACTTCATGTTTCAGATTGGTGATAAGATTTTTTATCCGATGCATGGCGGAGGTATCATTGAGAAAATTGAAGAGAAAGAGATTTTCGGGCAAACACAACTTTATTATGTTGTGAATATACCTCATAGAAACATGCAGGTAATGCTCCCCTTGGATAAGACAGAGAAACTGGGGATGCGGCCAATCGTAGATTCAGCCCAATTGGATGCTGTGCTGAGCACAATCCATGACGACTGCGAGACTGCTCCGCCAATGAATGATACGCAAAGACAACGGCTGAATATGTCCAAAATCAAAACCGGCGACATCTACGAGGAAATTGAGGTAATACGGGATCTCCTGCGCATCAGAAACAAGCGCAAACTGGGAATGGCTGACAAGAACATGCTTGACAACGCCCGGCAGATTCTTATTAGCGAGGTCGTGCTGGTAAAAGACATTCCCCTCGAGCAAGCCACTCATATGTTAGACAAAATGTTTGACGGCGACTAAGTAAATAAACAGAAAGACCTAAAACGCGCTGCTGCAGTTTTAGGTCTTTCTGTTTTATGTGCGCAAAGTAGCCACAAGTCTCCCGGTTTTTAGCAGCAGCTGCAGGGCAGCCTTAGGCTGGGTTACCACAACATCAGCTTGCTCCAGGGTTGGCCGGTAAATCCCTTCAGGCCCGATAACCCCAACAGCCAGGGCGGCTTCGGCAAACATCGCCAGATCGTTGGCGCCATTGCCGAAACAAACGGTATTGTCCGGACCGCACCTTCTGATAAAATCGCGTTTTTGCTCAGCCTCCCGGCCTTTGTCAATAATGTGAAGGTGTATCCCCTCCACATCGCCTAACTGCGCCCGCACCAGGCCAAAGGTATCTGCCGTCAGTACTGTTACCTGGACTATTGCCCCAACCTGTTTAAGCAATTCTTTTATTTCCGCTGCAACAACACCATCTTCCGCCAAGGTGCCATTATAGTCAAAAACGGCATGGGTGAATCTATACTCCCGACCATCCGGCAGGTTAACATGGATCATCAACCTTCACTCCTCGTTTCTTAAAATGCCAAAAACTCCTGGGTCAGCGGGTCCTGCGGCTGCTCTAGCAGCTGCGCGGTGGCACCGGCTTCAATGATTCGCCCCTCTGACATAAAAACTGTCTGCCCTGCCACCCGCCTGGCCTGGGCCAGATTATGCGTAACAATGACAATGGTTAACCGGGCACTCAGTGCCAGCAGCAATTCCTCAATCAGCCGGGTGGATTTAATATCCAGGCTGGAACAGGGTTCATCAAGCAGAAGGACTTTGGGATGTACCGCCAAACTCCGGCCGATGGATAAGCGCTGCAATTGCCCGCCTGACAATTCCCTGGCAGGCGAATTAAGTTTATCCTTGACCTCATTCCATAAGCCTACCTGGGTAAGTGTGGCGGTAACCACCTGCTCCAGCTCGGCCTTATTGCTTACGCCATAATATTTCGGACCAAACAGGATATTTTCCCTGATGCTCAGCGGCAGTGCCACCGGCTTTTGCAGGACCATACCGGCCTGCCGCCGGACGGCTGCCGGCTCGCCGACACTGTATACATCCTGGTTGTCCAGCACGATGCTGCCGCTGGCCCGGAACCCCGGCACCAGTTCAGCCGTCCTGTTGATGGACTTTAACAGCGTGGTCTTGCCGCAGCCTGACGGTCCGATAATAGCGGTAATAGCTGTGCGGCTAAAAGCAGCCGTGACGGTATGCAGGACTTGTTTATCGGCATAAAAGGCGCTAAATTCCCGGATGTTAATCATGTGAGGTCACTCGCTTTCCGTACCGGCTGCGCAAATAGAAGCTCAGCAGGTTTAATGCCAGTAAAAGCAATACCAGAACCAGGGCGGTTCCATAAGCCCGTTCCAGCGAAATATGCTGACTGAATAAGATGTATAGATGAAAAGGCAGCGCCATCACCGGACTGAACAGGTCAATAGAGCCCCGGGACATCACCACCGCGGCAGTAACCATGATGGGGGCGGTAGCCCCGGCAGCATAGCCCATGGCCAGTAAAACCGCACTCAGCAAATGCGGACTGGCGATAGGCAGGATGACCCGCTGCAATAAGTACCGGCGCGAGACTCCCAGTGAAGCTCCCACCAGGCGGTACTCATCATTTACCGCCTGCAAGGCATCCCGCATCAGCACAACCAATGTCGGCAGAATCATAATAGCCAGCGTAAGTCCGCCTGACAGCAGGGAAATCCCGAAACCCAGCGTAACGACGAAAAAGGCATAACCAAATAAGCCTGTTAAAATTGACGGAATGCCGATCATGGCCTGGATAATAAAATTAATGCCATGAGCCACCACCGAGGCCTTGCCATACTCAACCAGATAAATGGCGGTTAACAGCGCCGGTATGGCGGCCGCCAGGCTGGCAACAGCGACAAGGCTGACTGTCCCGAGGATCGCCGGGTAGATGCCGCCTTCGGTTCCCAAAATCAGTCCCTTGGGAGCGGCAGTCAGGAACTCCCAGGACAAGGCCTCACCGCCGCGTGCCAGCAAGAGGCCCATGATGGCCAGCAACACGGCAATAACGGCCAGTCCGGAGCCCCATAAACAAATTCGTCCCATCAGTTCCGCCCCCTGCTGTTGAAATAATACATACTGAAATTGATGGAGGAAACAAAGAACAGCAAGACAACCCCGGCGGCAAATAAAGCCTGGTATTGCGGACTGCCAACGGTGGCAGTCCCAATTTCCAGCGCAATGAGGGCCGAGAGCGGTTCCCCTTTGCTAAACCAGGAAAGCGGCAAAATAAGCGTATTGCCTGCAAGCATCAGCACGGCCATCGTTTCCCCTGCCGCCCGGCCAAACGCCAGCGTAACGGCACTGACCATATTGCGTCCGGCCAGCGGCGCCAGGACCTTCGCCGTTATATACAGCTGCGAGACACCCAGCACATACCCGGCCTCCCGGTAGGCGGCCGGAATGGACCGGAAGGCGGCATAGGTACCTGACACAATGTAGGGAACCACCATAACCGCCAGTACCAGTGAAGCACAAAATAACGACTCCCCACTCGGCACGCCAAAGACCCGCTCATACCAGGGCACAATTACGCTGGCTCCCAGAAACCCATAGACCACCGAAGGGATGCCGGTAAGAATATACAGCACGGTACGAATAACGGCCGACAGCCAGCCCGGGGCATATTCGGCAAGAAATATGCCGCAGCAAATACCCAGCGGCGCAGCGATAACCATGGCTCCCAACGCCGACCACAGCGTACTGACAAGCATAATAAGCAGGCCGAACCGGGGCGGATTATCCAGCGGCTGCCACTCGCCGCCAAACAGCAGGGACATGCCCAGTTCCCGCCACAGGGGCAGACTTTCACCGGCAATGAACATATAGACCGACAGCAAAACCAGCACCGAACCTGCGGCACATAGCAGGCCGCACCATTTTAGCATTATATCTTTTCTATCACTTAGCATAACTCTCTCCGTAAACAAACTCTCTTCCGGGTTCACCCCGCGTACCGGCTTCACAGGCCCGGACATTGTACCTACGCGGTTTGGCAATAAGCCTTGCACTGCCGCATGCGCCGTCAGGCGCACCTGACAGCTACGGAAAACGGGGGAAGATGGCTCACCTGCACAGTGTGGCAATCTCCCCCCGCTAACTATCTGTTTAGCAGTGGACTCTTATTATCGTATGTATTTACTTGGCTTTGACAGGTACAAAGCCCATTTCTTCCAGGAGCTTCAGGCCAGTGTCGGACAGAAGATAGTTAATGAATTGCTGTTCGCGCTCATCAGCCTGCGCCTTGGTAATAAGAATCAACGGGCGCGAGATGCTGTATTTGCCACTCACGATATTTTCATTGGTAGGTTCAAAGCCATCGACCGACAATACGGCAATTTTTCCTTTATTCTGGTCAACAAGCCCTGTGGAAACATAGCCTACCGCATCGATATTATCCTGAACCTTGCCGGCCAGGGCACCCATTGAAGGCATCTGGATGGCTTCTTTGGCAATCGGCGTGCCTTTCATGACGGCTTCGTCAAACGCCTGGCTGGCGCCGCCGCCCAGGTCACGGATGGCCACAACAATGGTACGGTCAGGCAAGCTGGCATCAAGCTGCTTCCAGGTTTTTATCTCGCCGGCAAAAATCCGTTTGACTTCGTCTTTTGTCAGATTGGGCTTGACTTTGACTACCGGGTTTTGCGGATGTACAGCGATGGTCAAAGCATCATAACCCACCGTGTGCAGCTTATGGTTGGGCAGCTTTTGCTTCTCTTCCTCTTTTACTACCCGCGATACCAAACCGATATCCACCGTTCCATTGGTCGCGGCTTTTACCCCAAAGCCCGAACCGCCGGTTGCCACAAAAATCGCGATAGGATCATCGGCAAACGCATCCTTTACCTTTTTCCAGGTTTTATATTTTTCCGTAAAATCGTCGGCAGCTTTGGCAACTACCGGTGCCAGCGTGCTGGAACCACCAATTTTAATAGAAAAGTCCTTCGCCGGTTGCGGCTGATTCGCAGTGGGAGCCGAGCTGCCACAACCTGCCACAGCAACGACAAAAGCCAGTAATAGAACATAGGTTAACAGTCTCTTCATGGTTTCCTCCTTGGATCATATAATATATATATTAATTCTATATATTATACAGGATTTGTCAATGTCTTTTTTAACTCCCAGACATCAATCAGGGCGCCGCTTTGCGTAAAAGCTTTGAGCCTGAGCAGGCTTTCGCTAACCTCTACCGTAATATAATTAGGTTCTGCGGCCGGATCATGAAAAAATTCATGCCATTCCTTGGCCAGGAGGTTCTTGTAGGTTTTGGTACCGCTCCTACCGGTAGCCACATATACCGTGCCATGAACCGGCCCGTCGGCCTTTACGCCGTTATAGAGCGGATAGGTACGGGCATAGGCATGGTCGTGGGCGGTAAAAACAACATCAACCTGGTAATTGTCAAAAACCGGGCCAAATACCTTGCGGATAGCAGGGTCGCCCTCACCTGGCTTATTATTGTATAACGGGCGATGGATAAAGGCGATCTTCCATTTTTTCCTGGTGGCTTGCAGGTCGCGCTCCAGCCATTCTTTCTGGCGTGCCAGCATATCGGGTACATATTGCCGCTGCTCACCCTCCTGACTGTCCAGCATAACAAAATGCACATCACCGTAATCAAAAGAATACACCTGCCCTTTCAGGCCCGCAGGCCCGTTCGGCGGCAGCTTGAATTGGGCAGTAAATAATACCGGCATGGAAAACACGCGCTCCGGCGTATAGGATTCATGATTGCCGGCTATCGGCATGGCCGGAATGGCAGCGGCAAGCCCTTTGGCGGCGGCAAACCACTTGTCCCATTGAGCGTAATCCTGCCCGACATCAACAAGGTCACCGGCATTGGTAAAAAAAACGGCATCCGGATTGGCCTGATAAGCATTGCGGGCGGTAGTGCCCCAGACATTGTAGTTAATGCTTTGCGAATCACCAAAAACCAGGAATTTAAACGGCCGGGACGTTGCCGGGGCGGTAGTAAAATAAGAGTTCTGACTCCACCCGTCCGGTCCGCCAACCCGGTAAATATAACGCGTACCCGGTTTGAGGCCTGTCAGCATAACTGAGTGAATCCCCAGCTCACCGGTGTTGGTATGCAGTCCTGTTATCCCGGCGGCCACGTTGATGGCCCGCTGAGGAAATAGCCGGCTGTGAGCGGCTTCGGCATACTGCACCTGCCCGCCGATAACAGCAGCGCCGGTGCGCCAGGTAATGGTCTGGGTTGTTGCAGGATCACCCTCCCAGGTCAGAGTAATATGTTCCGGTACAGCCGCAGCACCGGAAGCGGCGGCGGCCAGCAGCGCTGAGGAGGTCCCCAGCAGCAGCATGACAATTAAAAGTAAAACAGGCAACAGTCTTGTTGGCTTACGCATATTCATCCTCCTGATTTTTAAATCTCACCCAGTTCAGCCTCAATAACCCTTCCCAGCACCTTAACCCCCTGTAATATTTCCTCCGAGCAAGTCACCGCAAAACTCAGGCGAAGATACTTATCCGGTGCCTGACGCGGAAAAAAGGCTGTGCCGGGTGTTAATAAAACTCCCGCTTTTTCAGCTTCTTGCACAACCTTTGCCGCCGATACACCTGCAGGCAGCATAAGCCAGCAGGTTAATCCCCCCATAGGGCGGTGGCAAATTACAGCAGGTGGTAAAAACTGCCCGATAGCTGCCAGGATAATCTGATACCGTTCCAAATAAATGCGCCGCACGGCGGCAATATGTTTTTGCCAGATGCCTTTACGCAGGTATAAATCAAATGCCCGCTGGGTCAGGCCGGAAGTGGAGATATCTGAATGGTGCTTGACGGTTAACACCTTGGACACCAGTTGCGGCGGCATAAGCAGAAATGCCAGCCGGAGACCTGGCATAAAAATCTTGGAAAAGCTTTTCAGGTAAATCACCCGTTGATCACGGTCCAATGCCTTTAACGGCACCAATGGCATATCAGAGACATCCAGTTCGCTAATATAATCGTCTTCCAAAATCATAGCATGATAACGCCGGGCCAGTCCAATCAACCGGTTTCTTTTAGCCAGCGAATAGGAATATCCGGTTGGATTCTGGATGTTAGCCATTACATAAATCAGTTTGGGCCGGAAAGACCTGATTTTCGACTCCAACTCCTGAATATCCATACCGTCGCTTTCCATATTTATTTCCACAATCTTGGCACCCCGTGAACGAAAGGCCGCAATGGCACCAGGATAAGTAGGGTTTTCGGTAAATACATAATCACCGAAATTTAATAAGGCTTTGGCAATAATATCAATCCCCTGCTGGGCACCGGAAATAATCTGGACATTGTCGGCCTGCGCCTTTATCCCCTGTTCCTTCAGGTAGGAAGAAATGGCTTCCCGCAAAGGTTTAAACCCCTGGCTGTCCTGGTAACTGAACGCATTGCCCTTATCTCTGTCCAATACCTCAATTATGATATTTTTGAAATCATCAATAGGCAGCAAATCCGGCGGAGGCATTACGGTAGAAAAGTCGATACAATTATCCGGCAAAACCCTCTCCAGCCTGGTAAACGTTTCTATTTCAGGCTCAGGAACGGCAGCTATGCACTCCTCCCCGGTACTGCCGGTAATCTCGGCGACGTAACTGCCGCTGCCGGCCCGGGAAAAAATATAACCGTTTTGCTCCAACAGTTTGTAGGCACCGGCTACTGTCCCGGGGTTGACTTGAAGAAAGGCGGCTAATTTGCGCACCGGCGGCAAAAGATAGCCGCAAGTCAGCTGACCGCTGACAATCAGTTCCTGCAGCGCGGAATATAGTTGAACATATAATGCATCTTTAGCATCTCTTTGTAATTGTATCGATACAAAATCGAAAAAATCCTGATTCATATTGAGTTTTCCTCTCTGCCTTGCTATAATTACAAAAATTTGTTGCCAACACGCCAAAACTGTGTCGGTACAATTATTTTAGCACACTCTATCTTTTATACCAAGGGAGGATACTCAATTATGCAAAAACGGTATGAACTCAACAAAAATCTGGCCCAGATGCTAAAAGGCGGTGTCATTATGGATGTCACCAATGCCGAACAGGCTAAAATCGCGGAAGCCGCCGGTGCCGTCGCTGTCATGGCGCTGGAGCGGGTGCCTGCCGACATTCGCAGGGACGGAGGGGTAGCCCGGATGTCTGATCCTAAAATGATTCGCGAAATCAAAGCTGCCGTTTCTATCCCGGTTATGGCTAAGGCGCGGATTGGACATTTTGTGGAGGCACAAATCCTTGAAGCAATCGGCATCGACTATGTGGATGAGAGTGAAGTCCTAACCCCGGCTGATGATGTATACCACATTAATAAACATGACTTCAAAATTCCCTTTGTCTGCGGTGCCAGAAACCTGGGGGAAGCCTTACGCCGGATTGGTGAAGGCGCTGCTATGATTCGCACAAAGGGTGAAGCCGGTACAGGCAATGTTGTTGAGGCCGTCCGGCATATGCGGACAATGCTGGCCGACATGCGGCGGGTCAAAGGGGCTCCGGCAGAAGAGTTAATGAGTCTTGCCAAGGAAATGGGGGCCCCCTTTGATTGGATACAATACATATGGGAACAGGGAAAACTGCCGGTTGTTAATTTTGCCGCCGGCGGCATTGCCACACCGGCCGACGCCGCCCTCATGATGCAGCTTGGCTGCGACGGCGTGTTTGTGGGCTCAGGCATTTTCAAGTCAGGTGATCCTGCCAAGCGCGCCAAAGCCATTGTTCAGGCCACGGCTCATTATGATGATCCGGAGCTGCTGGCTAACATCTCCGAAGACTTAGGCGAACCGATGGTGGGGATAGAAATTGATAAACTTGACCCGGCCGAACGTCTGGCCGCCAGAGGGTGGTAGACTTGCTGACAATCGGCGTTTTAGGACTTCAGGGCGCTGTCCGGGAACATCTTGACTGCCTTAATGCGCTGCCTGCTATAACAGGTATCGCCGTAAAAAAAGCTGCCGATATCAGCGCTGTGGATGGGCTGATACTTCCCGGCGGCGAATCCACTACCATGGGCAAACTGCTGGAGGAATTCAGACTAACCCAGGTTCTGGCTGATAGCATCCAGGCCGGCATACCGGTGTGGGGAACCTGTGCCGGTATGATTCTCTTAGCCAAGGCTATTGCCGGCGAACCCGTCTGCCATCTGGGCCTCATGGATATTACCGTACAGCGCAATGCTTACGGCAGCCAGTTGGACAGCTTCACCACCACCGTTCTGATCCCGAAAGTATCTGACATGCCCATACCATTGGTTTTTATCCGTGCGCCTTATGTGGTAAAAGCCGGGCCAGGCGTTGAAATACTGGCAATAGCGGCTGACAAAATTGTCGCTGTAGAACAGGCGAATATGCTGGCCACCGCGTTTCACCCGGAACTGACCAGTAATTTAGAATTTCACCGATACTTTGTTGGCAAGGTGCGAAAGCAAAAGTGAAAACGAAAGCATAAAAAGAGGGTACCGCAGCGCTAAGGATTGTTTCCCTGGCAACTTGCTGTACCCTCTTTGTCTTAGTCTATTTCACTTATAAAATACTCAAATCTTCGCCGTTAAGAACCTTTTTCATATTTTTCATAGGACACATTTTACCGCACATCGTACAAGTATCCTCACACTCAGGCATGGATTCCTCCCGGTATCTTCTGGCCTTTTCCGGATCAATGGCCAACTCGATCATCCGCGGAAAATCTACTTCAGCCCGGGCGGCACTCATTTGATTATCCCAGTCGCGCGCGCCGGGAATGCCTTTGGCAATATCAGCGGCATGGGCGGCAATGCGGGCGGCGATAATGCCTTCCTTCATATCATCCAAATTGGGTAAACGAAGGTGTTCGGCCGGAGTCACATAACAGAGGAAGTCTGCACCGTTGGCGGCGGCAATGGCCCCGCCAATCGCACTGGTAATATGGTCATAGCCGGGAGCGATATCGGTAACCAGCGGGCCCAGCACATAAAAGGGAGCACCGTGGCACAACCGCTTCTCCAGCTGCATGTTGGCGGCAATTTCATTAATGGCCATATGGCCGGGACCTTCGATCATAATTTGCACATTTCTGTCCCAGGCGCGTTTCGTTAATTCGCCAAGGGTAATCAGTTCCTCTATTTGGGCGGCATCGGTAGCGTCGTTAATCGAACCGGGCCGGCAGGCGTCGCCTAAGCTGATGGTTACATCATATTTTTCGCAAATATCCAGGAGGCGGTCATAATACTCATAGAAGGGATTCTCCTGATTATTTAGCTCCATCCAGGCAAATAAGAGCGAACCACCCCGGGAAACAATGTTGGTAAGACGCTTGTTTCTTTTTACCCGTTCGGCGGTCTGGCGGTTCATACCACAATGAATGGTCATAAAATCTACGCCATCCTCGGCATGACGTTCCACAACCGAGAAGAACTCGTCAACCGTGATATCCTTCAAATCCTTATCCAGCATCCCCACAGCATCATACATGGGGACAGTACCAATCATAATAGGAGACAGCTCAATAAGTTTACGCCGGAATTCCTGGGTTTTGCCGTAGCAGCTCAAGTCCATGATGGCCTCGGCTTTTAGGTCGATGGCCTTTTTGACTTTTTCTAATTCCAGTTCGATATCACAACAGTCTTTGGATACTCCGAGGTTGACATTAATTTTTGTACGAAGTTTTTCCCCGACCCCTTTAGGGCTAAGGCTGGTATGGTGCTTGTTGGCGGGAATGGCTACCCTGCCGCTGGCCACCAACTGGCGCAGCACCTGAATATCGATCTGTTCCTCCTGCGCAACAATACGCATTTGTTCGGTAATGATGCCTTTTTTGGCAGCATCCATTTGAGTAGTGTACATATTTCCTCATCCTCCATAAGTAAATTTTAGCTATAGCAGAGGCGAGGAACGTGGGTAAGCTTGATTTATCAACAGAAAGCTTTCCTACGGTGGTACTAACCACATCAGGTTCAAGGGTTGGATTTGAATCCTCTCAGCCGTCGGGCACCCCTAGCTATAACTAATCAATGGTAATATTTTACTATTTCTACTTTTTTCCCTGAATTCCTTCTGCTGGGTAAAAAGAATTTTATTTAGGTTGGAATATTAGTCACAAAGTTGTGCCTGGTATTCTACCAGGGTTGCGCGGAGGTCGATGAAACTCAGTATATCTGATGTAGTCGTTGCCCTAAGTCTCACAGATAAAACAATAGGTATGACCATCAATTCAATACATCTAATGTGTTCGTTGCCCCCGTGGAATAATGGGGTTGGGGCCCCGTTATGCCGATTTCAATACATCTAATGTGTTCGTTGCCCATATATTTTTTTTTACTGTAGAATATCTCATATTAGATTTCAATACATCTAATGTGTTCGTTGCCCGAGTGCTGGCAAATCTACCATCTATCAGTTTTACATTTCAATACATCTAATGTGTTCGTTGCCCGCGAAAAGTTCCGGTAGTCGCTGCGGAGTCTTTACGATTTCAATACATCTAATGTGTTCGTTGCCCGGTCATCACCCGGCTTCCTGGTCGTGGGTTAGCTATTTCAATACATCTAATGTGTTCGTTGCCCGATGGGTCATTGCTGTTAATAGAGCTTTGTTCATACATTTCAATACATCTAATGTGTTCGTTGCCCGATTATATACTTAAGATTCCCTGATGATCGTTCGTATTTCAATACATCTAATGTGTTCGTTGCCCCTAGGTCACTCGGTTATGATAAGGCTTTACAACCTATTTCAATACATCTAATGTGTTCGTTGCCCGCGACGGTGACTGCAGGGCCGATTGCCAGCCTGAATAATTTCAATACATCTAATGTGTTCGTTGCCCTATAAAGGCAGAGCAGTACAATGGCAGTATCTACAAATTTCAATACATCTAATGTGTTCGTTGCCCCAATTGTTATCGCTCAAGGTACTACTGCAGCATCTATTTCAATACATCTAATGTGTTCGTTGCCCATCGAGGATGACTGGGACAGTAATTCGGGTAAAGAATTTCAATACATCTAATGTGTTCGTTGCCCATGGCTCCTATCTCGGAGCATACGGCGCTAACCTGTATTTCAATACATCTAATGTGTTCGTTGCCCAGTTAAGTTTAAACCGGAAATTAATACTTCGTGAATTTCAATACATCTAATGTGTTCGTTGCCCTGCGGTATGACTCCTCATCAGTTTTCTTCAGATTCTATTTCAATACATCTAATGTGTTCGTTGCCCAAATAGATAAAAACAGATAAAGTAAATAAATAGGAATTTCAATACATCTAATGTGTTCGTTGCCCCTATTTCGCCTGATATGCGCCAACTACAAGGCAGAATTTCAATACATCTAATGTGTTCGTTGCCCTGGGATACCGTTTTTAAAGACCGTTATCCTCATGGATATTTCAATACATCTAATGTGTTCGTTGCCCATATGTTATAGCCATGTCTATCACCCCTGTTTCCAATTTCAATACATCTAATGTGTTCGTTGCCCCCACCCGGAAAGAGATTGTTTAGCTCCTTCTTTCAGATTTCAATACATCTAATGTGTTCGTTGCCCTCCCCGCCTTCTGTGCTGCCCGGATATCCTGGATATTTCAATACATCTAATGTGTTCGTTGCCCTGGTAGAAGCGGCAGAAATTGCGCCTGCCTCAGATACATTTCAATACATCTAATGTGTTCGTTGCCCGCCGCCCAGTTTGACACTGGAAGAACGCAAAACCAATTTCAATACATCTAATGTGTTCGTTGCCCCTATCTTAATCTCGCCGTGAGCCTTTTCGTATTGTTATTTCAATACATCTAATGTGTTCGTTGCCCTGGGCTTGGCCATCGTCTACCACTTCCCCGGTCATGTATTTCAATACATCTAATGTGTTCGTTGCCCATTTTTGCCATTGTGCTTTTTACCTCGCTTTCATAATATTTCAATACATCTAATGTGTTCGTTGCCCCTGGAAACTGGCGGCTTGCTCATTGCCTGGCCTTCATTTCAATACATCTAATGTGTTCGTTGCCCTTAGCAGCTAACCTATTCCGCGCCACGCAAACCGAATTTCAATACATCTAATGTGTTCGTTGCCCTTTCATAAAATGTCTGCACTCGTCATCGCCATAATCATTTCAATACATCTAATGTGTTCGTTGCCCGGGTGCACCCCTAAATTAGAGGTGCAGGAGCCGGAATTTCAATACATCTAATGTGTTCGTTGCCCAAGCACTAGTAGTCTTGCACTCAAGGCCAACCTTTATTTCAATACATCTAATGTGTTCGTTGCCCGGTTTTCAAAAAAATAAATTCCATCACCAAGCCAAATTTCAATACATCTAATGTGTTCGTTGCCCCGCAATGCTACTCAGGCGGCGCTTAAGAGTGGGTACTATTTCAATACATCTAATGTGTTCGTTGCCCGCTGCTATTGTCAAAGACCTGCTTAGTGAGCACGAATTTCAATACATCTAATGTGTTCGTTGCCCCGTTGCACCTAAATTTTCGGAGCTCAATGCAATCCTATTTCAATACATCTAATGTGTTCGTTGCCCAGCACTGTCATTCCTGATTAACAACCTGATTTTAGCATTTCAATACATCTAATGTGTTCGTTGCCCGAGATTTATATGCAATTGAATGCTCTCAGCGGCTATTTCAATACATCTAATGTGTTCGTTGCCCAACTCCCTCAACTCAGTTATTACCGCCCGTCTCAGATTTCAATACATCTAATGTGTTCGTTGCCCACGCCATCAACCCAACACCCTTCGTCATGATCATAGATTTCAATACATCTAATGTGTTCGTTGCCCATTTTAATTAAAAACGGCCGGCTAACAGAGGATAGATTTCAATACATCTAATGTGTTCGTTGCCCAAGAGCAGGAAATTGATAAGAAAACTTACAACTACCATTTCAATACATCTAATGTGTTCGTTGCCCTGAACAGTGTGAGCGAACCGACAAAGAAAACATTGATTTCAATACATCTAATGTGTTCGTTGCCCTATCAACCTCCAGGCGGATATTCCGGCTCATGCCAAATTTCAATACATCTAATGTGTTCGTTGCCCGTTCGCTCACACTGTTCAGCGTCGATATGGATGCAGATTTCAATACATCTAATGTGTTCGTTGCCCCCCTGGAAACTGGCGGCTTGCTCATTGCCTGGCCTTTATTTCAATACATCTAATGTGTTCGTTGCCCCAAACTCCTAGAGGAAGATGATTTTACAGATAAAAATTTCAATACATCTAATGTGTTCGTTGCCCCCGTGCTTTCATAATGGCGGCAATTGCCTATAAGACATTTCAATACATCTAATGTGTTCGTTGCCCGTTGCTAGTTATCGGTACTGCGCTGGCCGGCACAATATTTCAATACATCTAATGTGTTCGTTGCCCGTCGGAGTTAACCAAAGCATAATATTCGGTCAGCTATTTCAATACATCTAATGTGTTCGTTGCCCAAAATCTTAGAATCTACTACAGGACCAAGAACGCAAATTTCAATACATCTAATGTGTTCGTTGCCCACCTTCAAGTCGATAAGCTTTTTCACGGCTTGATATATTTCAATACATCTAATGTGTTCGTTGCCCAATTAATTCTCAATTTTGGATATAATAGGAAGGAAAATTTCAATACATCTAATGTGTTCGTTGCCCATAGCGGAGTCGCGGCAGACCAGGGCTTCTTTGCTCGATTTCAATACATCTAATGTGTTCGTTGCCCGGTTAAAGGCATTGCCATGATTCAGCCTTATGCAGATTTCAATACATCTAATGTGTTCGTTGCCCATAGCGCAAAACTCGCCCCATTGCTTGAAAAAGAAATTTCAATACATCTAATGTGTTCGTTGCCCGTATATGGAGCGCCACAAATACGACATATATCAGTATTTCAATACATCTAATGTGTTCGTTGCCCTTAAACCGTTCCGCATCGGAATTTCCATCCGACAAGATTTCAATACATCTAATGTGTTCGTTGCCCAATCATTCGCTCAAAACTAAAGACTGCCGAACGCTTATTTCAATACATCTAATGTGTTCGTTGCCCCACAAGGCATACAGATGGTTACAGGGATGTGTACTATTTCAATACATCTAATGTGTTCGTTGCCCATGGTTGGGACTGGTACTTTTAAATCTAGTGCCAATATTTCAATACATCTAATGTGTTCGTTGCCCGGCCGCATTTATGCAGAGTGAAATCAGCCGCTTGGTATTTCAATACATCTAATGTGTTCGTTGCCCGGTCCCCTCAAGCAGTTTCTGACCGACAATGATAAATTTCAATACATCTAATGTGTTCGTTGCCCTATGGGGACATTTTTACCACCTCCTGCGCTATATAATTTCAATACATCTAATGTGTTCGTTGCCCCTCTGCCTGTTTAGAATCATTAAAGCGGTCTACCTATTTCAATACATCTAATGTGTTCGTTGCCCGTAACTATATAGAAGTCAAGAGAGAAACCGTAACAGATTTCAATACATCTAATGTGTTCGTTGCCCACCCCGACTCTTAATATGGTGTGTAGCCAATAAATAATTTCAATACATCTAATGTGTTCGTTGCCCTTCATGATTTTCCGCATAACATCTTGCACAATGCATTTCAATACATCTAATGTGTTCGTTGCCCGGTGGGCAGAATCTGCAAACAGCGATCGGTGGACAGTATTTCAATACATCTAATGTGTTCGTTGCCCGTTATTGCAGTTGCCGCAGTTTCGCGGCGGTTGGTATTTCAATACATCTAATGTGTTCGTTGCCCGTAGACGCGGTTATAATTGCACCACACCAAAGACCATATTTCAATACATCTAATGTGTTCGTTGCCCAAAGTCTGGTACAGCTTTTACGCCGTCAAGTAGCGGATTTCAATACATCTAATGTGTTCGTTGCCCTTAATTGACTTTATTTTCTCCGGCTTATCGGCACCAATTTCAATACATCTAATGTGTTCGTTGCCCGAACTCCTTATGAAGTACCACGACACCGAAACAAGATTTCAATACATCTAATGTGTTCGTTGCCCGTGGGTGCCGGTGACGGAGAGATTGCCGGAGAAAGAATTTCAATACATCTAATGTGTTCGTTGCCCATGGAAAGTTGAATTTAACCCGCTTTGGATGCCTTCATTTCAATACATCTAATGTGTTCGTTGCCCATCAGCGTAATTCACCCGCAAAACCTGCCATGCCAAATTTCAATACATCTAATGTGTTCGTTGCCCAAACTCCCTCAACTCTCGCAAAACCGCCCGCCTAAGATTTCAATACATCTAATGTGTTCGTTGCCCCCGATAAGGTCTGATATGGTAACTTTTAAGGCTGCATTTCAATACATCTAATGTGTTCGTTGCCCCAAGAGAAAATCAGCCTCTCACCAAAGATCAATCCCCTAAAAACCCAGCATTATTACGGATCATCCCGATATTTTTCCAAGCTAACCAGGCTAAATTTCAATCTTATTATAAAATCCTCACCAAGCCACTGTTTATAAGGGTTTCTCTGCCTTGTCCATAAAGACCTGCTTGGAAAAAGTCAAATTATTAGTGATTCCGTTTTCTGGTGATCGGTTCCAAGGACTTCTTCGCCGAAATCGGCTTTACTCTTCATCTTGATAATTGTGATAAAATCTTCATCTTTGTTAATAATTCTGGCAAGCTCACCCTTTAATTCAAGTAAATTAGCCGGGGTTATGTGCCCGCGAAATACTGATTTTTGATGATGCTTGAAATATTTCTTGCAAGCCTTGAAGACTTTCTGAACCCGTTTTTCGCCGATGTCGTAAAAGATAAACGCATAATTATAGTTAACGTTGCTCATTGTTTGGCCTCCATATTGAAAAAAGCTACCGGTTTTTCTTCCACAATATACTTTATCAATTTGTACCCATCCAGCCTGATAGCCTGTTTATAGGAAACCTTCCTTTTTAGCTTGCTATGGTCAAACACGCCGTTAATCCGTTCCTCAAACTCAGTAATAAACGTCTTTCTCCCAGCTTCATTAAGCAGCGCATAATTCAACTTTTTATCAAAATGCTTCGCTACTGTTATTTTTCTGTTATTTATGCAATCAAAAATCGTCTTATATACCAATACCGGCTTGAAGGTCTCGGATATATCCAGACTCAAAGAATAACGTCTTTCCATGGGTTCATGCAAATAGGAGATCGTTTGATTAAGATGGGTATGGTACAGCTGCGTCAGCGTTTTAGTATATAGCAGCGTATTACCGAAAGACACCAGGGCATTAATGGGATTATCAGGCGGCCGTTTAACCCTTTTATTCATGTGAAATTCCTCTGGCAAAATCAGCTTGAAGGTCTCGTAGAACCGGGCCCAAATCTCGCCTTCCAGACTCAGCAGTTGCTTGATGGCGCAGATACGTATCAGCAACTCAGGCACATCTTTTTTCAACCAGTCCAGGAATGGCTTCAACTCATCCTTCCCATGCCGGTAGTAGTGGTAAAGGACAAAGTGAATATTGGCAGCAATCCCTGTTACAACAGCTTTGGCAATTGTCATCCGTTTTTCCTGGTTGTCATAAGCTAACGCCTGAGAAACAGTCAGTCTGCCACTAAGCAAATAGTCTTTCGGGTAAAAAGTGCCGATATAGTTTTCATAGTAGCCGAAAAAATGCACCACAATGCCTGCCTTTGACAATATCTCCAGCAACTTCGTACTTAATGTTATGTCATTAAAACAATATAACTCTTTGGTGTCTTTAATCGGCAGATACACATTACCGCGTTCACCGCGAAAACAGATAGAAAAATCTTTGCGGCTTAAATCTCCCTTGGAAAAAATATAGCGTGTCTCTTCTATCATCCCACACTCTCCCTATAGGTCAGATATAGCAGTATTCATAGTACGCACACCGCTTACACCTGGCCATTGACTTGGGTGCAGGTGGAACCGGTGTCTGCAAAAATTCCTCGATTTCGGCATATTGTCTGGTAAGCTGTTCAATCAACGCCTCATTAAGTTCAGTATAATGTACCTTCCTGTCTTGCTTGTTCTTTTCCCATACCTCCAGCCGCCCTTTACGACTAATGCCCTTTTCAGCCAACCGCATCAGATAGAACTGGATTTGGGCCATAGCTGCCGGCAGATCGGCATCCGATTTTTTTAGCTCCACCACATACTCATCAGTAATTTTGTCCAGTTTGATATTGTCAATCGCCAATTCCCCGTCTTTCGCCGCAGTAAGCGCATGCAGCACCCGGCCAATCCGCACATCCTCCGAGTTATCTTCCATATTCAGCTTATGATAAAACAGCCAGCACTGGCGGGGACAGTGGATATAATAATTAACAAGCGTACCGGTTAGCATCATAAAAACAATCCTTTCCCCTGCTTCATAAAGGCTTTGCGGTTAAACTTACCGTCCTCAATAAACTGTTCACCATTTTCTATGTAATAATAGCCGCCGAACTCTTCGTCACACCCCAGGGCCTGCTGCTTATCACTATATACACTGTAGGTAAAATACGACATCTGTTCAGCCAGTTGGGACAATTCCACCTTCCGGCGCCCATAGCCCATTGTCTTAGACTGGCAAAGCTCTTTGTAGCGCTGCCAGACAGCCCGCCCGGAAATAACCAAATCCCCTTCTATCAGGTCATAGGCCAGGAAAATCTGATAGGTCGGGGAAATCAGACGCATATCCTGCTCGATTTGCCGATACTTTAGTTCCAGACACTTGGCGTAGGTATAATGGATATTCCGGGCAGTTCTGGCATCACTTACTCTCTTTACATCCTGTAAAATCCGCTCATAAATAGCCTTAAAATCTTTCTGCTGCAACAATTCCGCTATTTGCGGATTGCTTACCGGATAATTGAGCCGTTCATCATCGCCATAGATTTTCTTCGCATCATCATAATTAAAGAAATAGGCTTTACCCCGCCGCAGGCAGGAACGGTTAATCCGCCCCAGAAACTGCTCTTCAGCGTCAGGCAGTGAGATATCCTTGAAGCCAACATCCATATCAATATCCACACCGGCCTCAATCACCTGAGTGGCTACCACAATAATGCTTGTTTTGCTTTTTATCTCCTTAATTACCTTTTTGCGGTTGCAGGAATTATCGTCACCTGTCAGCTCCACACAATACACATCCGGTTCCTGATACAACATATTGAAAAATTCCCGGGCCGTGTTTTTATTAATAAACTCCACCAATACCTTCTGTCCCTTATGTTCCAACACCTTAGCCTTCAGCACAGCCAACTCAATCTTCTTATGGGCCAGCAAGGAAAAGTCTAATTCCACCCTGTCCCGGAAAAACCGGTTTTGATAGTATAGCTGCGGGTCCGTAATCAGGTCGGCAATCGCATACGGATGTTCATCCAGCAATAAGTCCAGCTTCGGCAACGTAGCCGACATTATGATGATTTTGATGTTGAGCAAACTGGCATATTGCAGCAAAAACAGAATAATCTGCCGCCAGATAGCGTTGCGATAGCTCTGAATCTCATCAATAATCACCACACTGTTACATAATTTAAGCAGGGGAAAACACGGTTCCTTCCCTGTGCTAAACAACGCGTTGAAGAAGTTGACATGCGAAGTGACAACAATCGGGTAATTATTAAAAATCTTGTTGAGCGCCGCTCGCTCATAATCACAGTCCTCATCCGCTTCCCCGGTACCAGACCGCCCCCGGCCACCGGCAGGCTGTTCCACATAAATGGGTGTAAGCGAATTAACAACAGCGATTTCTTTGCCGTAGGCAAAATACTCTTCCAGCACATCAGCCGTCTGCTCAACCAGGGTGTTAAACGGAAAAATATAAAATACATTGGATAACTGCCGCTGCTGGTCAAGCAGGGTTAAAAACAAATTAACCGACATATTGGTTTTTCCCGACCCGGTGGGAGCTTCCAGATAATACAGGCAAGCTTCCGGCTGCCGGCGCAGGTTCTCCTCAGCTTCTAAAAAAATCCGGCAGCGCTGCTCGTTGATTGACCCGGCAAAAACACCAGGGTCCTGCTGATACTGCCGGATACCGGCATAAAGCTTGCCACCGTAATATTTCTGCTTAAGCTCCTCCAAATTATCAATAGTGCAAATATCCACGGCCGCCCCCTGCATATACTCCGCCGTGGCACAGTAATCACAGGCGGTAATCACACTGAACAACAGCTTATTCAAGATATAAAAAGCCGTTTCGCCGGCAACCACCTTCTTTAGCTGGTCATAGCCCCGGTCAGCCGTAAAAATGCTGTTCTTCTCCAGGTTAAGCTCCCGCTCATACCAGCTGCCTTTCTCCAGACAATCCTGCAGTTTATCCTTAAAATCCCCAATATCTTTGAGACCGCCATGATGACGGGCGATACAATAGCTAAAAGCAAACAAAAAGTAGGAAAACTTTTTCCTGTCAGGTTTATCAATTGCATCCAGGTGCTCACACAGATAAATATAAGCAGATAAGGCGGCATGGTTGCGGCTGTCGTATGTGCCGGGAAAGGCAGGGTTTTTTAAGACGTTGCGCTGATAAGACGGATTGATTTTGCCAATATCGTGCTGATAAACGGCATCAACAAAAAATTGATAGATGGCCGATGTTTCCCGTTCATCACAGCCGCAATGAGCAATAACGCGTTTGACAATACTGTCCAGACCTTTTTTCCGGCAATACAGCTCATAATAGTGCAGGCATAACTGGCTATGGGCGGCCAGGGATTCCGGCGCTTTGTCCTTGTCTGTATGGGCCCAGTAGCGGGGATCCTGCAGAAATGTTTCGATAATGCTCATATAAACGTCCTCCCCCGGTTACAGACTCAGGCTTACATGAATTACCCCGCGTAAACAAACAGGGCGGAATCAATCCGCCCTCTGCTAAAAAAAGCATAGTACTCTGGTACCGTCCTGCCATAACTCACCGTTTGCTCTCTCTACCAGGTAATTGGTGAAGAGTATCTGCTGAAATATATAAAAATTATGCTTTGGCTGCAGCGCTACCGGAGCCCGCTCAGAAAATATGTATGCCTGCTGGTCTTCCTGGGTTTCCGTATCGTCAATGTCCTCCAACGCACCGGGAAACAGGGAGTTAATGAATAATGGTCCGCGCGGGACCGGTGCAGCCAGTTCACAAACCGTCGCCTGCTCAATAACAGCCGGAAAATCATTTTTTCCCAGATAAGGGATATAGACACACTTTTGCCCGGTTAAATAGGCAATCAGCTTGTCCCACAGAACCGGCGCCACCGTTCCCCTGGTAAGATATACCGTCCAGGCCGGTTTTTCCAGCCATTGCTCAAAGACTTGCAAATTGCCGCCAAGCTCTTTGGAAGCATAACCGACACTATTATTGAAATACTGCACCTTTTTGGTAAAATAACCCCGTTCAGCTTCAGGTATCAATGCCAGCCTGATGCCTGCCAGCTTTTCATAAAATTCCGGAAAGCCTGGCTGCTCCTCATCAAACAAGCGGTTATTACGATACCCCCGTAAACCCAGGATGGCTCCCAGCAAGCCTAGCAGAGCAACCCTGTGAATATTATTATAGGTAAAGTATACCTGCTCATTAACATCCGGTTTGCGAAAACAGGCGGCCTCGCCCGACAAACGAAATTTGGCAGCTTGGATGTTCATCATATGCGCCTCGCAGCCATTCAGCGATTACCGGCGATAACCCGGCCACATAAATCGTAGGTTGTACAAGCCAGGCCGCCTAATTCCACATCGGTGTCCAGAGGATTATAATATACTTCCACCCTGTCAATGGCTTGCTCATGCCCCTTAAGCAGCTCTGCCAGCTTTGTCAGCGTAATGGTATTGCGACCATTTTGCTTGCTGAAATCAACATACCTGTCCAAATTAGGCAAATACAATTCGCTGCTTTCTGCACAATGTACAAACAGGGCAAACTCATTTTCGCTGCCGCTCTTACTATTGGTATGAAAGGCTGTCGCTGCCATCAGGCAGCCTTTTTTGAATTTGTCAAAAGCCTCCCGGGTATAACCAGTAAACCCATCAATGCCTAAATCCAGATATTCCAGATAGTTGCCCGGATTGATGGCAAAGGCATAAAAATAATGAGCCTCATCGGTTACAATTTTGCTGCCTAAGGTTGAAGCCGTAGCCGACTCTTTCTTGTCACTGGAATTGCGATACGGCGAGAGGATGTCCTGGCTTTCGATCTGCGTGTCCTCATATTTGTTAAAACCCTGACCGATTTGTACTGCCCCGGTAATGCTGATATTCTGTTTTTTCTCGGCAAAAGTAACACCGAAATTCATAACATCAATGGCGGAAAACAGATTTTTCAACACCTCGCGGGAAGGGGTCTTCTCATTAATAACCGTATTGAAGATTTGCTCATAACGCTCCTGCAAATCCCGCGGCTGCAGTTTGCCTGCTTCTTCTCCATTATTTTTTGCCTCAATTTTGTATGACTTGATGGCCAGCACCTTTTCCCCGGCGGCCTGCCACATTCTTTTAATCGGGTACTTAAAGGCTTTGTCACTGCCAAAAATAGTGCCATTAGAAATAGTTTTCGGCCTGGCGCTGAAGTCGGCATTCCAGTTGGCCATAATGCTGCGGATGGCGACAACACCATAGACGCGGTTAGTCATGTTCATTACTTACCCTCCTCTTTTTCCATAAAGTAAATTATATTGGGCGAAGCAACACCGGCCAGGAAGAGATCAAAGCCTGTTACCTTGTCGGTTACGCAGCCATATCCCATAACCGCCGCCAGCAGCTTGTTGTAACGAGTATTTTTTAAGTGTAAGGCATGTGTATATTTTTTCTCCAGCCGCAGTATCTCCTGTTTGAATTTGTTAACATCCCGGGCATCTGTGATATGATCAATCATGGCATAGGTCGGATTCTGCGCCTGACTTTGCGCTACCAGATAACGGACCAATTGTCCGGCATAATAATAAAATTCCTGATCACTTTCACAAGTCACAAGCGAATCGGTCTTATCGGTAATTAACTTTTCTTTAAGACCCTCTGCTAGACTTTTCAACCGGTCACCCATATCTGCCTTCTCCTTTATGTTAAAATATTTTAATAGCGACAACCGCAAGTTCAGCGCTTTGGCAACCTTGGTATCCTCCAGCCGGGAATAGGACTCCCGGTGCAGCATTTCTTTCAGCATGCTTTGCGATAACCCGTCAACGCAAGCGGCAAAATCCTTTTGCTCACCCTTGCGAAAATAGTTGCGCAGCGCTTCCCGGTAGCGCAGCAGCAAGTTTACCTGAAAAGCCGACAGCCAGTCGCTGGGCTTAGGGGCTGGATTGAAATAATTCCTGATCAAATTTTTGTTGAAAAGCAAGTCATCCACCAAAAGTTCCAACTGCGCCCGGTTATGAATATTGGCCGGCTCAAAATTCTCCAGCCGTAAAAAATTTTCCAATTTTAATACCGGCATTATCTCCTGAGTCAAGCCTGGCAAAAAGTCGTACTCATCAATCACTGGCTGCATACCCTTTGCTAAATGCAGGTAATGGGCATCCTGACGTTTTTCACCGGTCTTAACCAGCGCAAACACCCTGGACGAGCCAATAGGCAGATAGCCGTCCGTTATTGGTTTGCCTGCCTCATCCTGCTGCCCGTCCAGCCAAATAAACATATTCCTGGTTGCCAGCGCATCATCCACACCGACCCGGAAAGGTGCCCTGAAGGCTGTTGTTTTATGCTCCAGGAACGGCTTTTTGGCATTCATGCCCATGTTGCTGTTGGACAAACCGTAAGTGGTTCCTTCCACCGTCACATTATAATCATTTTTATTAAAAATCTTCGGAATCAGATACCGTTTGCTTTCTCTGATATAGTCCGGCAAAGGGACGGCAAAATACAATTTAACATATGTCGTGTCCTTGAGGTTATGTTCAGCAATCTGTTGCTGCAGGTAGTCAATCAGACTGAGCACATAGTCCTGATTGCTTTCAATCACCTGTACATCCGGCGGCGGCAATAGGTAATCAGCCAGCATCGCGGCATCTTCCTTTTTCGGCGAACGCAAGGTCTGATAATACCGGACAACGCTGTCGCGGAAGGTTGCGACGGCTTTCGCGCCTCCCGTCAAGCCCGCCGCTTTGAACGCTACGGCATACATATTGTTGCTGTGAATCTGCTTTTTCGGATCAACCGGCTTATTCATATCCACCAATTGGCTGTAAAAGTCGGCTGTCCTAAGAAACTCCCACCGTTCATCACTGTAAGCCATTTTTTTCTCAATCCTCAATACCTCAGGCTCCTGCTGGCTGCCATACAGCTTAAAGTACAACCCCTCTTTAAGCTGATAATTATCAATAACCAGCCTGTCACCATCGGCATTGTTGCGATAAACCGCCAGCAAATCAAGAATCATACCTTCACCGCCTTTTATTCATAGACACAATATCCCAAACCAATAGCATTCTTCTCCAACAGTCCGGCCCCAATGGCTGCAAAGGCCAGTTGCTGCGATACCAGGTCACTTTTCACCCCGATAATGAGCTTATGCCCCAGGAATGAATTGGCCTTATAGGGTATCTTAATCGGTTTGTCATTAATAAGCTGGATACTCTCAATGAAGTTCTCCGGCGGCTCGTCCATTTCCCCAATAAACGCCCGGTATTTTTTGAGGGCATTCACCTGGATTCGCTCCATTAACAGCTTCAACCCGTTATTCTGGGTCCACGACCGGTTATCAACGGTTGCAACTACCGGCGTGAGACTTTTCAGCCGGACAATCGGGCGATAGGCAAAGTTCCTGATTTCTGTGGCAATAATGCCTGCTCTAAGCTGCGGCAAAAGATATTTCAATTTTAATAGCAAGTCCAACTCAAAAGCACGAATGTGAAAAAGATAGACCCGCCCCTGCTTATACACCTTATCGGCCTCCCGGGGATATAAGTTGCAGAACGAATACCCTTTTAGAGCCCGCTTACCGTGCAATTCCTTAAGTTCGGTATCATTCAGCATGGCACTAGATATTACTCTTGATAAGTATTCGTAACCTTTGGTCGCAGGCAAGTCCGTTTGCAAGTGTATTGTGACGATCAGCTCATGGTAAAGCAATGTATCACCTCTTCTTTTTGTCGAAAACTCGGTAAAAGCATTACATTTTAACAATATATACAATATATTCCAGGATAATTAGGAAAATCCTGCAAATTTATCGAGTTTGTTAGGAACTTTTAGCAAATAAAAGAGGCTTAACTCCCTAGAGTTAAGCCCTGTTTTTCCATTCCGGTTCTACCCTCTTTACTATTCAAATAAGGTTGTACAATTACGGCAATTATCCCAAACATGCCGTTAACGAACTCCTGACTATTTTTCGGCTGAACCCGGAAATATAACAGAATATGATATATCATGTTACATGGCGGTTTCATACATCTAATGTGTTCGTTGCCCAAGTCGCCTTTTACCTTAACAACCAATCCGGTAAATATTTCAATACATCTAATGTGTTCGTTGCCCAACTATAATTCGTGGAACATACCAGACCTATGCCAATTTCAATACATCTAATGTGTTCGTTGCCCGCGACATTAGGGCATTGCTTGCCTCACCGGAACCGGATTTCAATACATCTAATGTGTTCGTTGCCCGAAGCTTTGACTACAGATAACCCAGATGAAATCCAGTATTTCAATACATCTAATGTGTTCGTTGCCCCGGTGTATTGGCTGTGGGATGCTTTGGAGGCACCCAATTTCAATACATCTAATGTGTTCGTTGCCCGGAGAACTCTATGGGCTAAACTTAGATAAGCTCTTATTTCAATACATCTAATGTGTTCGTTGCCCTTGGACTGCTTCTTAAGTCCATGCATGGTAAGCTCATTTCAATACATCTAATGTGTTCGTTGCCCGGAATACTGTTGGAGGTAACTTTCGACTTCTTCAATTTCAATACATCTAATGTGTTCGTTGCCCCTTGACCACCAAAGAGACTATTCTGGCTACTCTGTATTTCAATACATCTAATGTGTTCGTTGCCCGAGATAACGAATGCACAGCATTATTTATATAATGTATTTCAATACATCTAATGTGTTCGTTGCCCCTGTTACTGTACGATAACCGATGCCATTCTTAGTTATTTCAATACATCTAATGTGTTCGTTGCCCCCCCGGGGCAAGATATGGCGCGGTTTATAAAGGTCTAATTTCAATACATCTAATGTGTTCGTTGCCCGTGGGTGCCGGTGTCGGAGAGATTGCCGGAGAAAGAATTTCAATACATCTAATGTGTTCGTTGCCCAGCAAGGGAATATGGTGTCACTCTTGAAACCAGCATTTCAATACATCTAATGTGTTCGTTGCCCGTAGAATTCAGCGAATTCTCTGGAGACTGGAGAATATTTCAATACATCTAATGTGTTCGTTGCCCATATGGAATCTACGAAAGCAAAGGTAAAATCAAACTATTTCAATACATCTAATGTGTTCGTTGCCCCCAGTGCCTACGGCACAAGTTTCTCCTGGTTGAATTAATTTCAATACATCTAATGTGTTCGTTGCCCCTCGCGGATTGCTGCTGGTACTGCTTGACTTATAAATTTCAATACATCTAATGTGTTCGTTGCCCTACATAGTAACCTTGTATAAGTATATCTAAAGGTATTTCAATACATCTAATGTGTTCGTTGCCCTTATATAGATTGTTCTTTGATAACCTGATATAATAAATTTCAATACATCTAATGTGTTCGTTGCCCACTGGTCCAATATAGTTTGTTGTACCAGTATTAAAATTTCAATACATCTAATGTGTTCGTTGCCCATCGTAAAAGGTAGTTCTGCCGGATAGGTCTTTAAATTTCAATACATCTAATGTGTTCGTTGCCCTTGAACTTAATGACATTATCGAAGGATATGGTCAATTTCAATACATCTAATGTGTTCGTTGCCCACCTCGTCCATGAGTATGGAAGCATTTTCGGACAGATTTCAATACATCTAATGTGTTCGTTGCCCGTGCATCGGTTTCAACATCAGGCGGCAGTGGACAGGATTTCAATACATCTAATGTGTTCGTTGCCCCAAGATAAACACTGCGTTTTTCAAAACAGCAATTCCTCAGAAACCTAGCATCTACAAGGTTTATCCCAGTATTTTTCCAAGCTAACCAAGCTAAATTCTGTCTTAATTGTAAAAACCCCGCCAAACCACTGTTTATAAGGGTTTCGCTACCTTATCGATAAAGCCCTGCCTGGAAAAATCAAATTATAAGTGATTTCATTTTCTGCTACTCAATTCCAAGGGATCTTTTTACCGAAACCGGCTTTACTCTTCAGCCTCATTTCTATTAATACTCTGATAAGCTCACTCTTTAGGTTCGATATTAGTAAACAAAACCGCACCTGCGCACGCAAAAGGGGGCTCAACTCCCAACAGAGTTAAGCCCCTTTTGCCTGTTCCTACCTTATAAATGGCCGCAAACCATTACGCATTCACTATTACGGTCAGTAGTAACTTACATTCTGTATTAAACACCTGCTTTTTCCACAATGGCTTTAACTGCCATTACAGAAAGTGAGTCGTCCGGTAAATCAATCAACGGCTTCCCTTCAAAATCAAAAGTAACAGCTTGTACATCATAAGGAATAGTACCGATTAAATCTAAACCAGTTTTCGCAATTTCCTCTTTCAGTCCGTCAATTCCTACTTCATTTGTCTTGGTAATAATTAAGTAAACTTCGGGTATTGAAATCTTTAACACCTTGATCAGCTCAAATACTTTTGCCGCCGAACGAATACTGCGAACCGAAGTATCACTGATGATAAAAAGCATATCAATATCTGCCACAATCCGCCGGCTTAAATGCTCCATACCGGCTTCATTATCAATAATAACGTATTCATAATTTTTTTGTAACTGTTCCAGGTACATCCGCATCAAATTATTGGGATAACAATAACAACCGTTTTGTTGGGGCAGACCCATTTGAATAAGATCCACGCCTTTCCCTTCTTTGATAACTTGACTTAACCGATATTCGGTAAATGAATCCTTGCCCATCCCAGTCGGAATATCATCTCCCAGTCTTACTTCTTCCAGAATATTGGATATAGAATCATCTATATCAATTCCCAAAGCCTCATTTAAATTAGAGTTTGGATCAGCATCTACGGCTAAGACAATACCTTTTTCCTGCTTCATCAATTCTCTAATTAACAAAGCGGTAAAGGTCGTTTTACCAACACCGCCTTTGCCAGCCACAGCTATCTTCTTGGTCATTAGAATCCCTCCAAAAATAAATAGTATATCTTTCCTATAAAGATACCATGCAACTTATGGTACTTCAAGTGTATTGGGCAAAATCATCGTTGGAACAAACGGATCTAATGTGTTCGTTGCCGTCCTGCTCTAAGATTTGCTCTATTGATCGGTTCCAAAGAACTTTTCACTTTTTTAGATTAGATATCAAACAACAGAACCCCACCTGCACAAAAAAAGGGCTTAACTCACAAATTGCCGATAACCCTTACACAGTTTTCATTTTAGTAACCAAATCAGGTCTCACCTTCCTAGTACCTCCCGGCACATAATCTGCTACTCGCTGTCCCCGGTCAGAATTCTACCCCGGCGTAATCAAGCAGGCACAACGTAATTATTCTCCCTCAAATCTACACTAATTATTTTTTAACTATTAAGACACCCAACGTCGCCAGAGCAATCAATAAATACAAAATTTCAAAATTCGTCATTAAATCACCCTCAATGTTAAATCAAAAGCAAAATATTATGAGATTTCATTTAATCATTGACTCAAACTCCCGCCTCTGTAGGCGTTATTAATTCAAGTAAAGTTTACTCTTGGTTTAAGAATAATTCATCTTACAAAATTTGTCAATAAGTATTTTCCTCTGTTTTTTAAAATTATCCTACCTAGGAACCGGCTCCGTTTCTTTTATAAGTTACAGCTATTTTTAACTTTACAAGTAATTCATTTCATTCAATACATTAATATGATATACTAAAAAAAAACCAAATACTTTTGAAGTATTGAAATTATTAATTTGCCGTTGATTTGAGCAAAATGCACAACCTATACATTGGATGTATTGTATAATCACTTTTTGAAACATAGCAATTGCTACTGCCCACTGTACATCATCTGGATTTGTCAAAAAAGGGTCTCAACTCCTACCTGGAGTTAAGACCCTTTTAACTGTTCCTAACCTAAAACATCACTAAATCCTAGCAAACTTTCACGTCACAGGCAACGTCATGATGAGTAAGTGCTACCCAGAGGTCAGCAGCCACTGTGTCTCTCGGAATTGGCTGTCTCAAAATCAAACGCAGCAAAATCACCCCCCACCCCTGCCCTTGCGATTAATAATCTTTTCCAGGTTTTTTTCCAGAAAATCGGTTACATCTTTGGCGCTTTCAAAGTAGTAATCTGCTCCAATTTCTTTAGCAAAAGGTTCGTCCACCGGTGCCCCGCCTACTGCAATTTTGACGCCTTGCCTTAATCCCCTTCACTCAGTTCCTCAATAACTACTTTCATCGCCGGCATGGTAGTTGTTAATAACGACGCCATCATCAAAATATCCGGCTTTTCTTTTTGAACAGCGTTGATAAACTTTCTTGTTGAAACATTTATTCCTAAATCAATAATTTTCACACCTGTGCTCATTACCATCATCTTAACTAAGTTTTTTCCTATATCATGTAAATCGCCTGCTACCGTGCCAATTACAATTACACCTTTTCTATTATTGATTCTCTTTGATTTTAGATAAGGCGCCAATACCAATAAGCCTGCATGTATTGCCCTGGTGGACATTAAGACTTCAGGAACCATAACACGCTGTTCGCGAAATTTGTCGGCCACTTTATCCATGCCGGCCATGAGCCCTTTTTGCAAAACCTGTATAGGCGGATAGCCTTGCATTAGCGCATGTTTGCTAGGCTCCACAACCCTGTCTGCTTCACCCTCGTCAATGCTCTTGATGATTTCCTCGTAAATCACTATTACTCACCCCAGTTAAAATAAACTATTGCGGTAAGCCAACGGAGTCACGCCAATATATCTTCGAAAGAATTTGGCAAAGTAACTTTGGTTTTGAAACCCTATAGCTTTGGAAACCTGCTCAACATTAAGTTCAGGCTGTTTCATTAATTCAACGGCCCGCTCAACCCGGACGCGGGTGATATAATCGTTAACCGTACAATTCAGTTCCCGCTGAAAGAGGCGCGATAAGTGCGAAGCACTGATAAACAAATGTGCAGCCACATCTTCAATCTTGATTGGCTTGGGGTGGTTTTCCACAATAAACCGCTTGGCATCGTTGACCAGACTGAGATGCTTTTTGTCAGCCATGGACAGGCTGTCACCTAAGAATTCAACAACTAATGTTTGAATTCTGCAAAAAAATTGTTCTACCTGTTCAAATTTTTCGACTTCTTTATTAAACTCCTTTAACATGGCCATTACATGTTCCGCGTCAGCTCCGCCCTCAACAGCGGCACGTGAAACTAATGTTGCCAACTCAATGACCCGGACTCTTATCTCTGTTTTATCGCCGACTGTTTTAGTGAATAGATAGGTTAGCAAACTATTCAAATTTGTTTCGGCTCGTGTTTTGTCCCCCAGGCGAATATCCCTGAGAAAGCTCCGTTCTTTTTTTAAGTAGGCACCATAGTCATTTAAGGCCGATACTTTGAGCTTTTTCCGATCCTGCAATCCTTCCTGATTTGCTGCTACATTTTCTTCTTGGTATCAATTTGCTTTAAATAAAAACCTACCAGGTTTCCACATCAGCACTTGACACAGATAATACTTCGTAAGGGGTGTGCCCCTGGCATAATAATTGGCACCGCCCACGAACCATCCGGCATGAAAACGAAAAAAAATGGTTCCTTCCATTTTGCAGCCGCCAGCGTCGCTTGTCGGTAAGAAGCACGCCACTTCGCTATTCCTTTAGAAGTAGCTGCAAATATATTGAAATCTTTTATAACAAGCGGCAAAAGCATTCGAGCAATCTTATAAAGTTCCGATAGTTTTATGAAAACTGCTTAGAGAACACAGCAGGTTACTTCAGCAATCTGCGGACTTTCTGATTAATTAAATCGAGTTCTCGCATTACACGTTCCTCCAAAACATTACCAACCTAATCTCACATAGTCAACATCCATTCTTTCCATTAATAGCTGCCACCAAACAAATCCATACTCTCCGGTACCAGCCTGCTAACAACCCGCTTAATTTCCACATGCTGCTGTCCTGCCCGGAGGACAATTTCCGCACAGGCTTTCGCGTCACTGGCGGCGTCATGATGGGTAAGCGCTACCTGGAGGTGAGCAGCAACTGTTGACAGCTTGTGATTGGTAAGCTTAGGCCAGGCTCTTCGCGCCACCGCCAGGGAATCAATCACATAAAAAGCCGGCATAAACAAACCATAGTGAGCCAGTGTTGCCGACAGCACGCCAATATCAAAATCGGCATTATGGGCGGCAATAATCTGGCCGGTAAAATACTCTCTGATCTCCGGCCAAAGTTCGCCAAAAGACGGCTGCTCTTTCACCATGGCATAGTTAATGCCATGCAAATAAGTAAAGGTAAAAAATTTTTCGGGTGGTTTAATCAGCCAGGACTTCTCCCGTACCAGCCGCCCGTTCTCCACTACAGCCACCCCCAACTGACAGGCACTGTGGCTCTGGGAATTGGCTGTCTCAAAATCAAACGCAGTAAAACACTCCCGCATGGCATCCTCTCCCTTTAGTAGTTACTATCTATTTCTCGCCAGGCAGGCTATATTCCTATAAAATTTTGACTGAAATTCATTGTTTTTGCAAAATCATTATGAGGCCGCCCTTTTACAAACTAACCACCTGCTGATATTTACCTTCAATCAGCCCTGACAAAAGCAAGGGATCAATATTGCCGCCGCTTACCACCACTGCCACCTTTTGTCCCGGCAGCTTGATTTTGCCGGCCAGCAGCGCCGCCACTCCGGCTACGCCTGCCCCTTCTGTAATGATTTTGCCGCGTTCCAGCATAAACAAGATCCCGGCGGTAAGCTCTTCCTCCTCAACCAAAACAAGCTCATCCGCATACTTTTGCGTATACCGGAAGGTAAGCTCTCCCGGCTGTTTTACGGCAATGCCGTCAGCTATTGTTTTAACTTCCGGCAGACAATGTACGCTGCCACAAGCCAGCGATTTATCCATAGACGGTGCTCCGGCGGCCTGAACACCGATAACCTTGATTTTAGGGTTATGTTCTTTGATAGCAACCGCCAGTCCTGAAAGCAAGCCACCCCCGCCAACCGGTGCAATAACGGCCTCCACATCATACATCTGTGACAGGATTTCCAGCGCCAGGGTGCCCTGACCGGCAATTATAGCCTGGTCATCAAAGGCGTGGATAAAGGTCAGGTTTTTCTCAGCCTGAAGCTTGCGGGCATGCTGGTATGCTTCATCATAATTCTTGCCATATAACACCACCTTGGCACCATAAGACTCTGTAGCCCGTACCTTGGCTACCGGAGCTTTCTCTGGCATAACCACTGTCGCCGGCACCCCTGAGGCACTGGCAGCCCAGGCCACGCCCTGAGCATGATTGCCTGCCGATGCCGTTATTACGCCACACATCCTCTCTTGCTGAGTTAAGCTGAATATCTTATTAACGGCTCCCCTGATTTTGAAAGAACCGGTTTTTTGCATATTCTCCAGTTTTAAATATACCTGGCAGTTGGCTATCTCACTTAATGTCCGGAAAGGCTGCAGCGGCGTTTGGTGGACAAAGGGGGTAATTCGCTGCCTCGCCTCTTTTATTGCTTGTAAATCAAGGTTATCCCTATTCATAAATTACCTCCTAATAAATTTAAAAACCTCCGTCCCTTGGCTAAGGGACGGAGGTTAATCCGCGATACCACCCTAATTATTGCAATCAGCCATAGGCGACTGCAATCTCTCATTAAAGTACGGAGCGACAGCTCGATACCCCAGCGCGATAACGGGCACTGTTCCCTCCTTCCGGAGGCCCGGCGTGGCTTACTATTGTTCAGCCTGCAACTCACAGATGATTTTCGGTCATATCAGATATTACCGGCTCACACCAGCCCCGGCTCGCTGAAACATCTTTGCTATGCCTACTCTTCTGTTCATCGTTTTTCTTTCATTATTGTAATATATTGTATTCAAAAAATCACCACTTGTCAAGCCCCTGCGGATATTTGTGGATTTTCTATTTATGATGGCGTTCGCCGCGCATAGGCCAGAATGGCTCCCAGGGCAACAGACAAATAGGCCGCCGCCATTACCCGGTACTCGGGCGGCAGCAGGAAAGTAACCGTGTGGGCCGGTATCCAAAAGCAAGGTATGGTTTTCAATACCACAAACCGGATAAAGCCTGTCCAGTCTATCTGGGCGATTAGGGCGGACAAACCAGGCGGCGGCTGCCCCTGGCATTTGGTGTCAATATAGAGGTCGGTCAGCCTGTGAACAGCCATAAAAGCGGGCGCAAAAGTCAGATTCATGAGTGCACTGATATAAAAGGCGGGTAAAACTGCCTGCCATAACCCTGTACCGGTAAATAGCAGCTCTTTCTTAATGGCTCCCATAACTCCGCTTAAGTAGATTTCAAACATCAGGACAATACCCATCCCCAGCAGACCCCAGATGACAGCTTTATAAGTCATGCCGATGGTCCGCTGCCAGTTCCCGGCTACAATCCGGACCGCCAGCAGCTCACCCATTGTCGCCAAAACGGCAAATTTTATAAAACCCATACCATACGGATGGTTTTGGGTCAGACTTACAAAAATCTGATGGGTGGCCGGCATAAGCAGCAGCGATGAAAAGCCGCACAGAAACATAATCCAAATAAAATCACCACGATTCAACCGCAACTCCTCCTTATTCGGTGCTGCACTGAAGGTTGAACCTGCTGTTGCTACACCAGGCTCCTATTATAACAAAAGTTTCCGCCGCTGAAAATACTGTCGAAAATGAAATAAAGTCCAACCCCTCATAAAATGGTTGGACTTTATTGGTGATATTAGCCTTTGGCTGCATTTGCCTGATGTTCTGCAATTAAATCTTCCAAACGCTCTTTTTGACGCATAAGCTCGTCCACCGGGATTTCACTCACCCCCTGGGCGGCAGGCATTTGCATCGCCGGTGCCATACTACGCATAGACTGTTGTTCTGACATCAATTTGTAGCCAAACGCTCCGGCAATCGTTCCAACAACCAAACCTATCCAAAAATCACTTCTTGCAAACATGTCTTCACCTCCCTTCCCTATTCGACAAAGGTTATACCCTGTTTTTTATTCGCCATAAGAATCCTGGCACTGTTCAGCACTACCCCAACGGTGGCCGCATTGTGGATAAGGGCCGAAATCATGGGGTTGGTTCGCCCAATAGCGCCTAGCAGCATGGCTGCGGTATTGACGGCAATAGTAGCCGTAAAATTCTGCTGCACAATCTTCATCGTCTTCTTGCCTAACGAGACTACTTCTGACAACACCAGCGGATCTTCCGAATTAATGGTAATGGCTGCCGACTCTACGGCAATGTCGGTACGCCGGCCGCCCATCGCCACGCCAACATCGGCAAAAGCCAGCGCCGGGGCATCATTAATGCCGTCGCCAACCATGAGCACCTGGGAACGCCGTTTCAGCCGGTTTACCAGGTTCGCTTTATCTTCAGGCAATACCTCCGCATGGTAGGCATCAAGGTCCATGGCGGTGGCCACATGTTTGGCAACCGGTTCGGCATCCCCGGTAATCATAACCACTTCGTCAACACCCTGGCGCCGCAATTGATTAATTGTCTTTTTCAGGTTAGGGCGAATGGGATCACTGACCACCAGCGAACCCAGAAGCTGTTGGTCCCGTGCCACATAAACCAGGTTGTAGCCGCAGGTTTCAGCCGAAGGGTCGTCAAATCCCTGACAAGGAATTTGATATTCTTCCATAAAGCGCAGACTGCCCACCAAAATGCGGCCGCCGCGAATCTCCTCAAAATCCGGCACTTCTGCCAGAATTCCCCGGGCAACAATGGTTTCTGTGTTGCTGTGCGGCGGAATCTCCCACCCCTGATTTTCCACATGCTCTAAGATAGCACTGGCCAGCGGGTGAGCCGAATGATATTCGGCAGAAGCTGCCAGCAGCAGCAATTCGCGCTCGGTAATTCCCGGAGAAGTTTTGACAGTTATCACCTGCGGCTTGCCAACCGTAATGGTACCGGTCTTGTCCAGCACAATGGTGTCAACGCCTGCCAGGGCTTCCACATAGTTGCCGCCTTTGATCAAAGCCCCCCCGCTGGCAGCTCGTCCAATGGCTGCCGAAATGGCAGTGGCAGTAGACAGCTTCAAACCGCAGGAAAAATCAATGAATAACATATTGAGCACCCGCTGCCAGTCTTTGGTAGCCCCATATACTAAGCCTGCGGCAATGAAGGAAATGGGGACAAGCATATTGGCCATACGGTCGGCAAAATTTTGTACAGGCGCACGGCGGGCCTGCGCTTCTTCCACCATATGGACAATACGGGCCAAGGCCGTATCATCCCCCAGTTTCTCAACGGCAATTTCCAAAAAGCCGTTCTGCAGTACCGTGCCTGCATATACATAATCACCTGTGCTCTTTTCAGCTGGAATATATTCGCCGGTAATGGACGATTGGTCCACAGCCGCAGCCCCGGTCAGTACCCTGCCGTCCACACAGATTTTTTCGCCAAAATGAACGCCGATCCTGTCACCAATTTTTAAACTATTGACAGCTACCCGTATCTCGTGCCCATCTTCCTCAATCTTCCAGACATACTGCTGATCCAGGCGCAGCAGGTTGGAAATATGTTTCCGGGCCCGCTCAGCCGTATAGGTGGTAAGCATTTCGGCAAAATTAGACAAAGCCAGCAGAGTCAGGCTGGATTCCGGTTTTCCTCCCAGCACCGAAGCCATAACCGCCGTTGTTGTCAGCGTATCGGCATTTGGCTGGCGTTCAACCAGCAGACTGCGTACACCACTGGTAATAAACTTACGGGCCACAAAAAGGACAAAAGCACTGCGAGCCATATATAGCGCCGTAAACGTACCAGGCATAGCCATACGCAGCAGTTGCAGCCCAACTAAGCCGGCTCCGGCTAAGATGGCATCCCGCCGGTATGCCGCAAAAGGCGAGGCCTCTTCGCCGCCAGGGGAAGGAACAGCTGCAGGCAGCGTCCGGCAAGCGGAAACCGCCTGAAGTATCCTTTCATTTACCGCAGCCAGCGGCAGCCGCCCCTGGTAATATACTGTCAGCTGATTGCCGGCATAAGCACTGATAACGGTTGCAATCTGTCTGATACTAACTTCAAGCAGAGTCCTTTGTCTGGTGGACAGTGCGGGTAGGGGAAAAGTCATATACGGATAGCCCATTAATATCGTCCTTTCAGCAAGGAATACGCCCACCACACCATTTGCGGCCCCGAAGGCCGCTGGCCTAAAGTCCACATCTTAGCAGCGCCGGAAACAAACATCAGCCCGGCCAATATGGTCCGCAAATCCAGCAGTTGATCGGTATTTTTAACTATATTACGGTTGACCTGCCTGCCAAGACCACGGATATTCATGCCCAGTCTGCCGTAACCGGCACGCGGATCCGGCATTTTATGGCGGCGGCTCAAGTCATCCATGACCAAATCAAGGTATTCATCCCGGCAGGTGTATAGCAAAAGAATACTGCCGGTTTCCGGAGTTATCTTAACCTGGGTAATCCCTTGTATCTGCCGCAAATGCTGTTCCCATTGCAAAGCCAGTTCTCTGTTATCCAGCAAATCGTCATGCCGGTAACGCCTTCTGGCAGGCATTGCATGCACCAGGGTAAAGCCGCCGCCTTGCAGCAGCTGGTGAAGCTTATGTCCGGCGGAAACCCCCAAAGCCAATCCTGTAAGATAATTCATTTCAATCACCTTCCATACTGTTTAACCACCAGTTGTTCCACCTTGTGGAGAAAAGGGTTACAGGCTACATCCTGGGGAGAATACTCGATAAGTAAAGAACCGGTAGCCATGTTGACACTAAACTGCCTGATTTCCGGAATGGTACGCAAATACTCAGTCACCTGGCGGACAACTTCCGGATTATTGACAATATGCTGTGAGTAAAGTCTGACGCGGCCGGGTATGTAATGAAGCACCTGGATCTGTTTTAGCAACAGCTTTACTTTGAGCGATGGATTTAAAAAATTGTCATAGAGGGAGGATAAGCCCATATTTTGTCTCTCCTTACGCAATTGATGCGAAAACTGCTTTCTATGCTGCCAGGTATGAACAGCCGCCAGCAGCGTAAAGCAGATTCCCAGCCCCACATGATAGCGCCTGCTCAGCGGCAATGATAAAAGGCTGCTTAATAGCGATAACACCAATCCCAGATTCACCCGTCCAAACAGCAGCGTCATGCTTTTCACTCCTTTACCCTCGTACCGGCACAATCGTCTCACCTATTAAGGTGCTGCAGAACACAGGTGAAGAAATTCCTCACCTGTGTTCTGTGTTGTTTTAGTTACTTATTTTCTTTATGGCATCCTGAACCGCAGCCGCCATCGCAATGGCACTGAGGTTCGCCGTGTAAGTTCTTCCAGACCATTCTGCCAACATAGCCGACAGCCGCCAAACCAATCAGAATTAAAACCAGGTTATCCATTTGGCCCACTCCTTTCTTAGTACTTTAATTTAGTACCCCAGGAAAGTTCCAATCTGATAAACCGCAAAGGCAACAATCCATGCCAATATCGTAGAATATACCAGACTAAAGAGCGGCCATTTCCAGGAGTTAGTCTCTCTTTTAATAACAGCCTGCACGGCCAGGCACGGAGCATAGATAAGGACAAACACCATCAGCGTGTAGGCGGACAGGGGCGTGAAGTTACTGTCTTCCACCAGCGCCTTCTGCAACTCGACCGACCCTTCATCAACCGCGCCGAGACTATAAATCGTACCCATAGTACTAACCAGAACTTCCTTGGCGGTAAAGGCGGCAATCAAACCAATCCCTGCGCGCCAGTCAAGTCCCAGCGGTTTAATCAGCGGTTCAATAGCATGCCCCATGCGACCGGCATAGCTCTGCGCTAATTTCTCACCGGCTTCTGCTTGTTCCAGAGCTGTGATTTCTTCGTCCGCAGCGCCTCTAAGTTCAAGATAAAGTTCTCCCATCGGATAGAGTTCAGGATTCGCCTCTTCCAACTGCTTCAGATCAGTTTCTTTAGTGGCCGTCAGTGCGGCTAATTCCTCACTGCCTTCTTCCAGTTCCTCAGCCGCTGCATCAAATTCTTCATTAATAGCCGTCATGCTGGCAATTAATGTCTGCAACTCTTCATTGTCTTCCACTGCGCCAATTTGCAAAGGCTTAGCTACTTGTTCTTCCACCTGTTGGCTAAAACCGGCTTCAGCCTGGGCAATCATGCCCTGGTAATCCTTGCTGTACTCAACATCACTCGGATAGCTGACCATAAACCAGATTAAAATGGAAACCGCGAGAATAATCGTACCGGCCTTTTTCAGGTACAGCATACTGCGTTCCCACATATGCATCAAGATAGACTGTATGGTAGGAACCCGGTAAGGAGGCAATTCCATAACAAAAGGCTCAGGATCACCTTTGAATAACACGGTACGGAAAATACGCGCCATAACAATGGCTAACACAATGCCGATGAGATAAATGGAAAACAGCACCGTACCTGCCACCGCTTCATTAAAGAAGGCAGCAATGAGCAGGGTATATACCGGCAGCCTGGCGCCACAGCTCATCAGCGGCGTAACCAGAATTGTCACAAGACGGTCACGCGGGTTCTCCAGCGTACGTGTACCCATAACAGCCGGCACACTGCAGCCAAACCCCAGGAGCATCGGAATAAACGACTTGCCATGCAGTCCCACGGCTCGCATAATCCTGTCCATAATGAACGCCGCTCTCGCCATATAACCACTGTCTTCCAGAATTGCGATCCCCAAAAACAACAAGATGATATTCGGCAAAAAGACAATAACTCCGCCGACACCACCGATAATTCCATCAATAACCAAGGACTTCAAATCGCCATCCGGCATATAAAGCGCGGCATATTCGCCTAATTTCCCCATGCCGGTTTCAATCCACCCCATGGGATACTCGCCTAACGTAAATACCATATTAAATAATAGCCACATAAGTCCTAAAAACACAGGCAGACCAAACAAACGGTTGGTAAGAACACGGTCAATCTTGTCCGAAGTGGTTAAGAGCCCGCTCCGGCCGGCAAGGATAACTTCCTCACACAATTCCCCGACAGCCTGGTATCTGAGATTGGCAATAGCTATTTCCGGGTCGGTGCCAAAAACCTCCTGCAGACTTTCCCTGGCAGCGGAAGCTGCCTTGATAATCTGAGCACCGCCTGGCAGTTCTTGCACAGACTTACAAATATCCGAATCATTTTCCAGCAGTTTTAGCGCCAGCCAGCGCTGCGGGTAACGCAAGTTATGGCGTTCCTGTTCCAGCAATGCGCTCAGTTCGGAAATTTTCCCTTCCACTTCAGGGCCATAGTTAACAAAAAAAGGTTTTTGCGACTTTTCCGCTGCAGCCTGCACGGCAGCGTCCAACAGGTCGTCTAAACCGGTATGACGGTTGCCAACAGTCCGGATAACTGGAGCGCCCAGTTTTTGCGACAGCAATGAGTCATTGATTTTAATGCCCATATCTTCAGCCACATCAGCCATATTGAGGGCAACAACCATCGGCCGCTCCAGTTCTAAGAGCTGCACAGCCAAATACAGATTACGTTCCAGATTTCCGGCATCTAAAATATCGACAATAACATCCGGCTTATCCTGAATAATAAAATTACGCGCAACCAACTCATCCAGTGCATGAGCCGTCAGGCTGTAGGTACCCGGCAGGTCAACCACCAGCAATTCCTTATCTTTGAAACGCCGGATACCTTCCCGTTTTTCCACCGTAACCCCCGGATAGTTGCCGACATGCTGTCTGGCACCGGTAACACTATTAAAAATAGTTGTTTTTCCTGAATTGGGGTTACCGGCCAAAGCAATACTTACTTGGGTATTTCCCACTGAAAAATCCTCCTTCTTCCCGCCCCTGCTGAACTTTAATATTAGCGGCCAATAGATTATTTAACATGATGCGACTGCCGCGGACTTTTACAATAACCGATTCTTGACTGCGGCTGATAACGCAGACCGGCGTGCCTGGTGTGAATCCCAGATCAGTGAGACGTGCCCTGATATCTTTAGGCCCCCCCAAGGCGGTCACTATCATCAATTGCCCTTGATTGGCACTTTGCATGGCACTCCCTCCTCTCAATCAGTTTACGTTTATTTCGATATTCTTGGCTTCGCCTTTCCGTAAAGAAAGGTTAAAGCCCTTCACCTTGACTTCCATCGGGTCACCGAGCGGCGCATATTTCTGCACCTCTACCTTGGTTCCAATCACAACCCCCATATCAATGATGCGGCGCTGAATGGGACCATTTCCGTGAATTTTGGCAACCGTCCCAGTCTCACCTGGCAATAATTCACTTAATAATTTAACCATAACTGTTTCCTCCTCAAAAAGTTAATAATAACAATAATCATTCTCTATATAAAAAGGCAGTTAACATTAGAACTTTTATTATAAAGCGCCACGCTTTTTAATCAGTTCAAAGCCTGTGTTTTTCAAACCCTCAGCGTTTCGGAAATACAGGGCGTAGTCCTGCGTATAACACACGGTTCGCAGCAAACTGCCGGCGGCAGCCACCCGCTCCATAATTTGCCGGAAGCTGGCTGCGGTTTTGCTATGCAGCGCATTACTGTACGTAAAATCAAACGTAATCTCAGCTAAATGGTTTGCCAGTAAGGTTTCCGTCACTTTGGTCAATTCACCAAAATCCAAGGGTTTAAATTCTTCTGTCATAGTGATTACCGGACCGCTTTCCCCGGTTTCCACCGTAAACGGCAATTGGGGAGTAATCTGTTTGTTATCCCAGGCCACAGGGGGTACAAGTTCTGGCCGGAAACCGCCGGTAGTGCCGGTTGTTGCTCCCAATAATTCGTTGAGAATGCTCAGGAGTTTATCTTCAGTAAAAGGTTTCAGGATATAGCCTTTGGCACCGTTTTGCAAAGCATCAAAAACTTTATGTTTCTGCCCAAGCGCACTCACCATAACAACCTTGGCATTGGCATCAAACGCCATAATCCGTACCAAAGCATCAATTCCGTCGACGTCCGGCATAGTTATATCCATGGTGACCAAATCCGGCCGGTGCTTTTTATACGCCATGACGGCTTGCTCTCCATTTGCCGCTTCCTCTACCACCACATGACCGGCCTTGCTTAAAAAATTCGCAATGGTTTTGCGCATCATCAAGGCGTCATCGACAACCAATACACGTGCCATTCTCTTCCCCGTCCTTTCGCAAATGTGCCAGCGGTAATACAAAAATAAATTGCGTTCCCTTGCCTGGTTCTGTGATAATGTCAACCCGGCCGCCGAGTTTTTCCGCTTCTTGTCTCACGGCACTCAAACCGACACCCCGGCCGGACAATTCATTCGCTGCACAGGTGCTGGAAAAACCATCGGCAAAAATCAGCCGTATTGCTTCCACATCCGTTAACGCCGCCGCTTCACTTTCACTGTACATTCCCTTGGCGACAGCCAGCTGCCGCATACGTTCGGCCGCAATGCCCCGGCCATCATCACCAATGGCAACTGTCAGATTATCTCCCTGGTCTGCTATAACGCAGCTAATCCGGCCCTGGGCAGCTTTACCCGCCTCCAGGCGTTCATCCGGGCTCTCCAGGCCATGAGCCACAGCATTGCGGAAAACATGAACCAGAGATTTGGCAAATTCATGATAGATTTCCGGGTCTACCAGGGGTTTCGAACCGGTTATCAGCAAGGGCTGGATTTCTTTCCCCTGGTTTAGGGCTACATTGGCTATATAGTCAGGATATATATTCAGTAAATCACCAAAAGGCTTGTAACGCAGCCGGTGAAGTTCCGCAATCAGAATCCGGGCTTGGCATGGTTCCAGCAAACGCTGGATTTTCTCTTCCAATTGCTGCAGTTTGTGATTTTCTATCACAATGCTTTCATCTGCCAGGAAAAAGCCTTCTCCTAATATTTCTTTCAGTTGTTCTAACTCTGTTTTCAGCCAGCCGGCCAAAACTTCCGGCGAATAGCTGCTAAACAAAGCATCCAAACCGGACTGTCCGATATCGTCCGCCGTTTCCTCACGCAAGGCGGCCAGAGCCGACTCCAGTTCATGCAATTCTGCCGCCAAACGGCATATGCCCAGCTGACTAAAAGTTCCCTTCCAGGTGTGAATTATCCGGAATAGGGTGTTGAGCTTTTGCCCTGCCGGTTCGTTTGCTGCAATAAGTGCCGGCAGTTCTTCCTGGCAAAACAGCTGATATTCGGCGATAGCTGCATTAAACTCCTGGTAGTGAGTCACAGCCTTTACGACCATTGACAATACCTGTTTTTCTTCCTGAATCTTTCTTTCCATTTCCCGCTGTTCGGTTATATCTGTCAATATCAGCAATATTTCCCGGCGCTGCGGGTCCAGCGGATGGTTGATTAATTTATACGCCACCTGGATATAACTATCTTCAAGCACCAATTCCTCGGGCAGGAGCGATAGATAACTGTCGCGCAAAAAAGTATCTTCTGCGGCAAATATCTGGTCAAACAATGCTGCCAGAAAGGCTTGCTGCCTTTTATCCGCCGGATAAAGGAGCTCCGGCACCATTTTCCCTGAAATCTCCTGATTAAAAATCATCACACATTCGGCACTGTATTCCCCAGCCACCTGCAAGTCTTCACCAAACGACAGGAAACCCTGTCCGGCATTGTCAAGCAAATTGCGTACTTTGTCTACCGCTTCAGTCAGTTCCCGCGTCCGTCCCTGCAGTTGCTGCTGCACAACCAGTTGTGCGGCATTCACTTCCTCCAACGCCTGTTTCTGTGACTGTACCTTGGCTTTCGACTGTTCCAGGCTGCACACGGCTTCTTTCAGCTCAGATTCATTGACCTTAATTCTATGAACCATCCAGTTCATATCACGCATCAAATCAACTAGCTCGTTTTCGTTGCCATCGTCGTTTCGCTCGTTAGGGACATTCAGATACACATCATAGCGCCCGGCTTTTACATGCTGGCAAAATTCCTTTATTTGCTTCACCTGGCTGGCAAACAGCCAGTAGCGAATAATTCCGGGACTTAACAGTCCTGCCAGGACTGTCACCATTAGCGCCACCGCCATGGTATTGTGAAATTCGCGATTCATCCCCAAACCTGCTTGATTGGCGGCCACAAACATAGCCACAATAGGTAAGATGCCGAAAAATAGCGAAATGGCAAGCAGTCTCGTTTTAATTGTCACGCTTGTGCCCACCTTCATCATTCAAAGCCAAATTCTGTGTAGAAATTAACGTAGTATTGTAATGATAATCATTATCATATTGTGATTATATTATTGCAAACAATTGCGAATGTGTCAAGCATTTTCTCCCAGCTATTTGCGTCTGATTATCATTCTTACCTTATATATAAAAAAAGCGTATTGCAAAACGTTTTTTTATAAAACGCAAAGTGACACGCCTTTAATGAAAATCCGCGGTGCATTGATTATCCAAATACAAAGGCTTTCTGCGTCAAACAGCAGAAAGCCTTTGTATTTGTTCTCCTGACAGAAAGTATAACTTTCTTTATCGTTTTACTTAACGTTGAAGCTGCCCAGCACTCTTGCAGCCAGTTTACCCTCATATTTCGCGCACACCTTAGCAAGCGTTGTCTTTCCCGGTCCGCTCAGTTCAATCAGGAACAGATATTCACCGATTTTGGTCTTAGCCGGGCGGTCATGGATAGACAATAACTGATACTTCTGTTTATCAAGCTCTGCCAGCAGTTTGCTGACATCATTCATCGGGCCGCGAACAGCCACTACTGCTTTTTCACCGGTGACTGCGGCGTTTTGTTTGCGGGTCACAACCCAGAACCGGGTTACGTTGGTGTCTGTATATTGAAGATCATTCGCCAAAATGTTCAGATCATAAACCACAGATGTTCTGGAAGCAGCAATGGCCGCCACCGACTTATCCTGACCTTCAGCTACTTTTTTGGCGGCTTCCGCTGTACTTGACACTTCCATAATGTTTGCCTTAGGCAAATTAGCCTGCAACCAGGCTTTGCTCTGCGCAATGCCCTGCGGATGAGATAATACGGTTGTTATATCCTGCAGTCCGGCACCATGCACCGCCAGCAGCGTTTGCCTGATCGGCAGCTGCACTTCCCCCACAATGACAAAATCGTCATCGGCAATTACTGCATCCAGGTAATTATAAACCATACCGCCTATCGTGTTTTCTACAGGCACAACCGAATACTGGCACTCACCGGATTTCAGCTTAGCCAAAGCTCCTGGCACGGTTGGTACGGCAATCAGCGTCTCTTCCTCACCAAAATACTTTATTGACGCTTCCTCGGTATAAGTTCCGGCCGGCCCCAGATAGCTCACGTTTGCCAGAACGCTCATACTCATAAATATGCTTACAATGAAGGTCAAAATTGCTAGCCTTATACTGCGTGTTGTCATCTTCTCATCTCCCATGTCCGCACCATGCGGCATCATTGTATTTAATAGGTAAATTATACCACAGGAGGCTTATAAGTCAATTTCATTTTCGCTGATTGCAGCTACATTACGCCCCATTGCACCTGGCTGTGGGGTAAAACTGTCAAAAAATCTTCGGCCGGCCACGGCCCGGCCACAAGCCGTTCAAGCCAGGTAAGATCGCCAGCCACACTGTCTGCCGGAAGACCATGGCGCTGCAAACGGTCTTCCATATCAGCCCGGGCCTGAGCTAAATCATACGCCCCGGTATCAATAAACAGAAACCGCTTATAATTGGCCAGCATCATTTCGTAGACCATCGCCGTCTTACGCTCCCCCATACGGGCCAGCGTATTGTAGTAGCAGGTATTGGAAAACTTAAGCCACCCGGCTGTCAGAAAAAAAGAAGGAACTTGCGAGACTTCAGCCACCTTTTCCCGCGAACCCAGCAAGAGCGGGATACAGTCGTCCACCCGGGGAATAATGAGCGTAAAATTGCCGGTGACCAGACCTTGCACCGCGGTACCACACAAACCATAGCCAAAGAGTACCCGGCAGACCTCCGGGCCGAGAGCATTAAGTTCTTGCTGCAGCACCTCCCGCATCTGGTTTGTTGGTTTATCATGCAAGGCAGCGGCGGTAAAAATAAGCCGGGGCGGCTTTGGTGTTGCTGCCAGCACTTTGCGCACTTCGTCTTCCAGGGTGCCGCAGCTGATTAACACAGTATCCATATTCTCGCCTCCTCATGCCCACACAATTGCTCTGACAAAGAAAAGCTGCCGTTTAGGCTAATTTAGGCTCACCGGCACCAATAACTCTCAGGATTGTTTCCACAAAAAATTCATCCCCCTGGTTGCAGGCGGCAACGATATCCTTGCGCTCAATTCTGATTTCTGGATTGTCTGACCCGGCTGCGAGTAAATGACTGCATACCCTCTCCCGGGCCGAATGGGTGGCATAAGCCACAGCAGTTTCTAATGTGGCAAACGTTTTATATTCCCAGGGTAAATGAACGCTAAACCCGTTTCCGTACGGAACGGGTTTGATGACCACTTCAACGCGTTCAAGAAGCTTTGCTGCAGCGGCGCCAAAAGCATTGGCTACCTCGGCATGCTCCGGTATATGAAGCTCCATATTCAGCCGTGCTCCTACCTGGGGCAGCCACGCCTGCACCGGAGCGCCGATGGCCACCACCGGCGCTGAAATCCGGATATTGCAGGTAAAGTAGTCATTAGCCCGGGTGTCAAGGGCTCTTTGGACAAAAATATTATGCCTGTTTTCTTTGATATTAAATGAATGTCCCTGCATCTTAATTAATGATTGCAAAATAGCGACAGCCAGGTCATCGGTGATCTGGTCTACTGCCCTGGCAACGAATTCTTCCGGGTGTACCGACAGTTGGTCGGCCAGCAGGGAGACTCCCAGCTCAGCCGCTGTGCACGACCACAAGGTATATGCTTGCAGCACATGCAGAATGTCAGTCGGGGTAAGTGCAATGCGTGTGACCAAACTGCGTTTGATCAGGCTGGTTGCCGTGCGATTCACATAAGAAGGAGCACTCTCCAGCCTTCGGGCTATATAATAGATACTGTGCGGCTGGTCCTGGATGACGCTTATTAACTCCTGCTCCTCAGGCGACAGCGGCCAGCCCGCCTGATCATTACTGTTTTTGACCAGCATAAGACAGTCGGTTTTTTGATAAGGGGCAAACATTTCGGCTGTCAGCTTAGCCGAACTTAATTCCTCTATCAGATGAGGATACCGGCAGGCGGCATAACACAGAGGCAACACTCGTTCCGGGCCGATGACCAGTTTTTTCGACTTTACCTGAATATAACTGTCGCCGCCTAACCCGTACGTATATATTTCCGCAGCCTTGACCCGGGTGTGCCAGCCACCGACAACTGCACCTTCCGGGTTAAGTTTGGGACTGCCGTTTGTAATCAGCGCAATATCGGTCGTCGTGCCGCCCATGTCCAAAATGACGGCATCACTTTGGCCTGATAAGGTGCAGGCCCCGACAGTACTGGCCGCCGGGCCGGTCAATATTGTTTCAACCGGTTTTTCCCGGGCGGCGGCTGCTGTCATAAGGCTGCCGTCACTTCTGACAATCATCAGCGGCGCCTTAATGCCCCGGCTGGTCAGAGCCTGCTCAATTACATCAAGCCATTCGGTAATAACCGGCAATAACCTGGCATTTAATGCGGCAGTCACTGTTCGCTGATAAAACCCGAGTGTGGTTGTCAGTTCATGAGCACAGATTACCGGCACCTTCAGCTGCATTTTTACAATCTCTTTGGCTCTCAGCTCATGCTCGGGATTCCTTACGCTGCAAAAGCCGGAAATGGCGATGGCCGCGACTTTGCCTGCAAACCCGGCCAACGCTTGCAGCAACCGTTCTTCATCAAGCGGCTTATATGGCAAGCCGCCGGGATCGTGCCCCCCGCCGATAACGGCATAATGCGCAACCGGCAGTTTATCCAACGGCTCTCCCCCGATCATGATTACCCCTACTTCACAGCCTTGGCCTTCGACAATGGCGTTGGTGGCTAAGGTCGTCGACAGTGCCACCAGACTGATCTGGTCAAACTGTTCGAACTGTAGGTTATCGATGCATTCTTTAATCCCAATAGTTAAATCGTCCCGGGTTGTACGCGCTTTGGCTTTACGAAAAATTTTTTCAGAACCTGATTCAATTATAACGCCATCTGTATAGGTTCCTCCGGTATCAATGCCCAGCACCATCCGCATAAATTTGCTCCTTTCCCGTGCAACTGATTTCATCCGGCAAAGCAGAGGAAGCGCGTATATCGAACAAGGCTTTGGCTTACATGTGTTGTAAAGATTCAATATATGTTTTATCAAAACCTTTGCCTGCCAGATATTGGACCAGCTGCTGCTGTATTTCCAGGGGAAGCTCCGGCTGTTGATAAGTGTTCAGCATTTTATCCTTTTTACTGTGTATTGTTTCAAGAAGCTTAGCTGTCGGATCACCTGTCACCGTTCCTCTGAGACTGATTTCAGGTATAAACGGTTCCTTCCGGCAATGCTTCATCGTATGCTCGGCTGTAAGGAATTGTCCGGCAATACCAGCCTCATTGATAACATCCACCGCCAGTGTATCGCGATTAACCGCAACACCGGCAAGATAACGCCTGGCCATTTTGATTATTTCCAAGTCCACAATAAACTTCTCATACGACATAGACGCATAACCGTCCATAATGCCGGAACTCTGAAACATTAGATTCATTCCCGCCCGCTGGGTAGTCAACTGGGTTAGCATGGTTTCATAACCGGCCTGGACCGACAACGACTTGGCATCTGTCAGCGAGCCGCCGCCGCGGCAGGGCAGTCCATAGGCTTTTGCCAGGCGGGCCGCATACTCGTAGCATAATGCCCCTTCCGGCGAGCCGATGGCGATACTGCCTGTTCTCATATCGGCGGTAGTAGACTGCGAGCCATAAACAACCGGTGTTCCCGCTCTCAGCATCTGGGCCACCGCAATCCCTGCCAACACTTCCGCATTGGTCAGCGCAATCGTACCTGCCAGTGTAACCGGTGCCGTAGTCCCGGCCATGGAGGCGGCCGCAATAATGACCGGCTGCGAGTGCTTAACAAATACTAGCATGGTTTCCAGCATATTTTTGTCAAATTGCAGCGGCGTATTGGTGTTAACAATGGTAATGGCTCTGGCATGCCTGCTTAAGTCTTCTTTGCCGAAAACCGTCGCCAGCATATCCATCAAGGCCTGCACTTCCTCGCCGGAACCGGTGCCTGTTACAATTCCCTTATCGGAAAAGCAAAAGGTGGCATACAGCATCATAGCAATAGAATATTTGCCGCTTAGTTCTGCAGGCTGAACTACAAAGCCGCCGTTGCATTTATAGAGGTCGCTTTGATGATACAACTTAAGAAAATTAATGTAATCGTTCATTGTTGCCGGACGTTTGGAACCGTCACTGCCGGAAATGGCAGGCGACCCGCTGCCCGGACAACATTCCACATGCTCGCCGCCGACAACCATATCATAGCGGGGATTGCGGGCATACAGCGTAAAGCAGGACGGCGCTTTGCCCACCCATTCAGCTATTTGCTCCCTTTTGAAAAATGCCGTTTGCCCGGACACCGTTATTCCCTTCTGCTCTAAGAGCAGAGTAACCTCCGGGTGATGGAACTTCATGCCGGTTTTCTCCAGAATTTGCATGGAGGCTTCATGGATTTGTCTTAGATCCTCTTCCATATTGTCAAATTGCATTTTTTCTCCCCCTATTTTTATTCGGCAAAGCAAGATTTCCGCCACTGGTAACATTGGTGTCCGTTCAGGTGGAGCAGAACGCGCCACCTGAACTCCAATGTTTCAGCAAAGCTGAAACCAGTTCACTTACTATATTTGAAACTTAGCGACATTTTCCTGCAGTTCTTGCGCCAGCCGGGAAAGCGCCTGACTGGAGGAGGCAATTTCCTGGACTGACGCCGACTGTTCTTCTGTTGACACCGATACCGTCTGGGCCTGGCCTGTCGCTTGCTTGCTGAAAGCTTCAATTTGTTTTACCGCTCCGGCCATTTGCTGGCTGCCCTGGGTTATTTCCTTGATAGCTGCCGATATATGATTGACTTCGTCAGATACCTGACCAACTAATGCCGTAATTTCTTTAAAAGCCTGACCGGCGGTATTAATGACCTCAATTCCCCGCTGAACCTCCCGGGCATTATCATCCATTACTTCCACAACCTGCACAGTATCCCCTTGAACCTGGCCAATCATTGCGCCAATTTTCCGGGCAGCCTCCTGCGACTGTTCTGCCAGCTTGCGGACTTCTTCGGCAACAACGGCAAAGCCCCGCCCCTGCTCGCCGGCACGGGCGGCTTCAATGGCCGCATTCAGGGCAAGCAAGTTAGTCTGTCCCGCAATGCCGGAAATAGCATCAATAATTTGTCCAATCTCTCCTGACTGGTTGCTAAGTTTAGTGACCGCTGCCGCAGCTGCCTGAGTGGATTGGGCGATAATAGTCATCTGATTAATTGCCGTTTCCACCGTTCTGCCGCCGTCAGCCGCTTTGTCAACAGCATGGACGGAGCTGCCGGCCACTTCGCTGGCATTGCCGGCCACTTGCCGGATATTGCCTGATATCTGCTCCACTATTTTAAAAGTGTCATCAATGGCTGTCAGTTGTGCCTCCATTCCCCTGGCCACATCGTTAACCGAGATTGCAACCTGGTTCACAGACTGAGCCGACTGGTCGGCGCTTGCTGTAAGCTGCTGGGAAGAGGCTGCCAGTTGTTCTGCCGTACTTGCTGTTTTGCCAATCATCGCTCGCAGATTTTGCACCATCCGGGCAATGCTGTCCGCCAGAATGCCAACTTCGTCTTTTGTCCCCCGCCGTGGAACCTCGGCACACAAATCCCCGCCTGCCACCCGTTGCGCCACCTCTGCCAGTGCTGCCAGCGGGCGGGCAATGGAACGGCCCATGACCAGGGCTGCCATAAGCCCCACAATAAGACAGATTATGCCTACGACTATCAGAGTATTGCTAATAGCCTTGGAACTGGCCGCGATTTCCGTGGCAGGTATAACAGAAATTAATCGCCAGTTTGTCTCCGGTGAGGTAAAGATATTGGCAAAGTACTCTGTGCCGTCAATGCTAATATCCAAAGTACCGGAATTCATTCCCGCGACTTGCTGAAACGCCGTAATATCTGCCAGCTTTTTTGAGTTGTTTTCCGGCTTTTTCGGATCGGCGATAACCGTTCCTGCATTATCTGCTAATATTACATAACCCTGCTCGCCAATTCTGATATTTTCTATTTCTTTTGTCAGACCATCCAGGCTTACATCAAGCCCCTGGACACCAATCACCTCGCCTGCGGCATTGACAATGGTTTTGGTTGTGCTTATGTAATATGTTTGGTTAAAGCTGTAGGGATTACTTCTGCCTACTCTGCCGGCATGCTCCATGGCACTTGTATAATAAGGCCGGCTTGCCGGATCATAAGCAGCGGGAATCTCGGCCACAGGCCATTGAATATAGCCCTTAACGGCGGTTGCCATGTAGACATAGGCAAATTTGGGGTGAGTCTTGGCAAAATGTTCGTAAAGGTTATAAATGTCTGATTCAATGCCCGGGGTTTGCAAGGGCGTATTCACAATAGGCTTCTCTGTGTGCAAATAAGAGCGGATAGAGGTATCCGCCTTGGTTACGGCAGAATGGGTGGCCAAATAATCGCAATTCTCATTTACCGCCTCAAAAAATGTATTAATCGTATTATTAACCTGGATCATTTCTTTTGTTGTCGATGTAACAAAATCTTGTTTTGTTTTTGTTTTTTCGAAATTCAGGAAAATAATACTGATGATGATGACAGGTGTAATGAATAACACCAAAAAAACTGCTATCAGTTTGCTTTGCATACTTGCGAAATTAATACTCCCCTTTTTCATGCACACCTCACTGCAATAAACTATTTACATAAACCCATAATACGGCTTTTGGGCTACGGCCTGGTGGACAAAATTAATGAGTGTAATAAAATCGAACACCGGAAGATTGACTGCAGCCTGAATGGCTGCCGCATATGGCGGCCATTCAGGCAAAATTGTTCAAGGTTCCTATTCTCTCCCTACCCGGCTGGATAAAAATTACCTTTTCAGCATATCGTTCAGCTTGCCAAGCTCTTCTGCCGGCATACCATAACACTGTTCTTTCCCGGGAAACACACCTTGTTCTACTTCTGCTTTATACTGCAGCAGCGCTTCTAAGATAACGCCATTCATATTAGCATATTTCTTGACAAACTTAGGCACAAACCGGTCAAAGAAGCCCAGCATATCATGTACAATCAACAGCTGCCCGTCGCAGTGAATGCCGGCACCGATGCTAATGATCGGCACCTTGCTGCTTTCGGTGATAATCCTGGCAACTTCAGGCGGAATAGCCTCCAGCAGAATGGAACACACGCCGGCAGCTTCCAAAGCCGCTGCATCTTCAATAATACGGCAGGCGGCTTCAGCCGAGCGCCCCTGTGCTTTAAACCCGCCCAGAGCGGAGGTGGACTGCGGCGTCAGCCCCAAATGGCCCATGACCGGAATCCCGGCATTGACAATGGCTTTTACGGTTTCCGCCATAGCGGCGCCGCCTTCAAGTTTTATACAATCCACATTTGCTTCCTTCATGAAGCGGCCGGCATTGCGAACAGCTTCCTGCGGGGATACCTGGTAGGATAAAAACGGCATGTCGCCGATAACAAAGGCATTGGGGGCTCCCCGTTTGACAGCGGCGGAATGAACAATCATCATATCCATAGTAACAGGCAGGGTTCCGTCAAAACCATATACCGTCATGCCCAGGGAATCCCCGCACAAAATAATATCAATACCTGCCTTTTCCTCCAGTAAAGCCATCGGATAATCATAACCGGTAATCATAGTTATTTGTTCTTTTTTGGCCTTTTTCTCCATAAGGTAGGGAATGGTTACTTTTGTTCTAGACATTTGTCTTCCTCCAGTTTTAATTTTTTGCATATTTTTAGGCCAAGACCCTCGGGGGATAAACATCCCCCGCCGGTCTTTTCCTGCTGTTATTCGGATATAGCTACCGTGATTAGCCTGCTTTATTTATGCTGCTGGCCTCACTCAGTGTCAGGGATTTGGTTTCCGGTGCCCAGGCAATCGAGACAAGTGTGCCAACCACCAGCGTACCGGTAAGCCAGAGGAGGGTATAGGTCATTCCCAGATTCGCAATACTCATCGGCAGTAAAAAGGTTCCCACCGCTGCTCCCAGCCGGCTGGCGGCAGTAGCCAACCCCACGCCGGAAGAACGGACATCTGTGGGAAAGCTCTCTGCCGGGAAAACCCCGACTAAATTGGATACCGCCGACATAACCAGCGTAAAGGCGGCAAAGGTAATGACCATCAGCATTTTGGAACTATCTGGCAGCATGCCTAACGTAAACAGGGCAATGGATAAAAAGATGAAGGAATTGATGAGAAAGCCACGGCGTGTGAATTTTATTGTCCACCAGATCCCCAACAGCGCACCAAGGATCAGCAAAGCGTTTAGCAGCATGTTGGTGGTGAAATTTTCAGCTAAGCCCATTATTTTTAGAATATCAGGCAGGAAGGTGTAAATAGCGAAGTAAGGAATAACCAGGCACATGAAAAAGATACAATTAAACAGTGTGCGGGTAATTAGTTTTTTGCTGAACAAGTCACTGAATGTACCCATTTGTTGTTCTGTCTTTTCGTCATCAAGGACAACATTATCTCCCAGATACTTCTTAACAACTGCCATGGCTTCTTCTGTACGTCCCTGCCGTAATAGCCACCTGGGTGATTCAGGGCTTCCCATCCGGTAAATGAGGACAAACAGCGCCAGCGGAAATGCCGATACCAGCAGCCAGCGCCACGAGTCTCCCAGCGTACTATGCAGGAACATCCCGACAAAGCTTGCCAGCACATAGCCAAAGGTCCAAATAACACTGAACGAACCCAATATCGCGCCGCGATGCTTACGCGGTAAAAATTCGGCTAACATCGTATGACCGACACTATAGTCTCCGCCAAGCCCAATGCCAATGATAATTCTCAAAATAAACAACTGCTCCGGGGTTTGCACAAAAAACTGCAGCGCAGTGGCAATAGCAATCAGCACAAAATTGAACATAAAGATTTTCTTGCGTCCGTAATAATCCGAAACCCATCCCAGAATCAGGCTTCCTAAAAACAAGCCAAGCAAAGCCGAACTGCCAATAAGTCCCTGCCAAAACGGGGACAGTCCCATTTGAGGCGTAATAACCGTAAGCGCGATACCAATAACCCCGAGAGAGAAACCATCGGTAAAATGGGCTGCAAAGGTAATGCCTGTCATTTTTACATGGAATTTACTTAAGGGAACATCATCAAACTTTATTACCTTACTTGTATCCATTACATAACCTCCTCGCATATTACACTTACTTTTCTTGAAGGCCAATAGCAGCGACCATGAGTTATTGTTGTTATATTCTGACTATTTTTCTATTTAGGGCCACTGCCTCTGACTGTTTCGGCCCACATGTTTCAACAATTCAGACGAACATATCAGACATGCCCATAATAATCGCGGTGGGCCACTACCGAAAACGCATAATCCAAAAGTGTTCCCCAGCTAAATACCGGCAAATCGACTGCACCTTGAATCGCCCGGGCAAAAGGCTGCATACCTGTGCATTCCAGCATAATTGCGCCAATCCGGGGATTTGCCGCAACAAAGGCTCTGGCTGCATTAACCATCTGCTGTTCGGTTTTATCATAATAGGCTTCCGGATATTCAGGCCGTTTGAGCGGATTCCACAGGTTATCAAATTCTGTGCAGCCATATTCATCCTGAGCTCCGGCTATTATATAGTTGCTTCCCGGCGTAATGCCGACATTTTTCAGATGCTCTTCACTTAAAAACTGTTTTTGGGCGCAGATTATGCCGACAAATTTCTGGGGGCCAATAACCTGCTGAATAAAAGGCACTTGTAATAAACTTGACATAAATACCGGTACATCCACAACGGCAGCCACAGCTTTTTGGAAAAAGGCAAAATAACCACACTCTGCTGCGATGGCCCTGCAGCCCATCTGTTCCAGTTTTCTGGCGGCAGCAATTACCGCATCCCGGCATTGATTCGGATTCTTATCATACACTAGGGTCTTATTGGTTACCCCTTCGGCAATCTCATACTGTATCGGATACGGAAAAGCGCTGGCATTGCGCACATCGCCGGGAAAACCGGGATATGCGTCATTGAGCACGATAATCCCTAAACCCATGCCATAGCAAACATGGTTTTTGCGGACTTTAATATAATTAATCCTACTATCACGATTTTGCCAGAAGATCATTACCGACTACCTCCTTTACTTAACTTCTTAACAATTGTCCATTATCCTGCAAAGGTAAAGCCACCCTGGCGGCAGGTGTTTTTCCCCCTGCCGCAGGTTAGCCGCCCTAACCCGGGGACTTAGGAGCTGGCCTGTGCCGTTGTAACTCCCACCTGTAAAAGATGGGAGTTTTAGCACAGAACAATCATGGGATAAAACTTACAAACCGAGCTTTTGTTCCCACTTTTCCAGTTTTGCCAATACAGCGGCATCAAGCTTAGGAACTTCGTGATTTTCCAGAATGTCTGCAATTTTATCCTTAATCTTGCGGCTTACTTCCGAGAAGTCTTCATTATTCATCTTCCGGCTGAACAGGCTGGGATACCATATTTTGCGGAAATTTTTATTGGTATGCACTTCTGTCAGATAATGCCCGCCCGGGCCTACCTTTTCAATGACGTCAAGGGCGAACTCATCCTCCGCCACATCGATACCGGCGGTATAATGCTTTAAGCCTTCGATGATTTCATTGGCCAAAACCACCAGTTCCGGGGAAACACTCTTGCAATGATCCATTACCCCCACATCATGAATGAGATTGGCCTTGCTTAACATGGTGGAGAAAATTTCAAAGGTGGCTTCCGCGACCGCCTGCTCATCAATGACTTTAGCGTCAGAGCAGCCTGCCGTGCCGTAGAAAGGCAAGCCGTAATAGGCTACCAAATCGGCCATGGCGGCAATATTCAGATGGAACTCCGGCGCCGCATAACTGCCGATACTTGTTCTCATATCAAAAACAGACGGCATGGCACCATAGATAAAGGGAGCGCCTTCACTAACCAATTGCGTGATAACTAACCCGGTCAGAGCCTCGGCATTGCACTGTGCCAAGGTCGCCACCTTGCTCATCGGCGATGTCCCCCCCATCATGCAATAAGGCATATACACAAAGGGGATACGGTTTTTTGCACTGATGTATATTTTTTCAGTGCTTTCCAGCGGATGGGTCAAGGGCGGTATGGGTTCGCAGTAATTGAAGATAAACGGTTTTGCCTGCAATTTGTCCAGACCACCGGCGACATCGGCAGCAATATCAATGATCTCCTGCAATGCTTGAATATCGTTTGTGGAAAAATTAATGGTTTTACTGAAGTTTTTCACGGTTTCAATAAAGGTGCTTTGGCTTTGCACCTTCGGGTCAACATCTGCCGTCATGCCCACCGACAGGACAAAGAAGATATTGGGCAGATAGTCGGCCACCTTACACATGGTTTTAATGTCTTTTTTGAGAAACTGGCGTACAGTATTGGTAACAGGGTCGACAAGCTCCAACTGGTCTGAATGGGTGCCGAAATATACCTGGTGCTCGCTATTGATTACCATTGCCGGTTCTCCGTCACGTGTGTAGAGGGTTATTTCCTTGGGCGCGCTCTGAATTGCCTGATCAACCATAGCCCGCGGAATGCGGATACGGCCGTCCTCGCCCAACTGCGCGCCATTAGCCAGCAGCAAGGTTGTAACGCGTTCCCCGGTTATTTTCATCCCCACTTTTTCCATTAAGTAGATGCTTTTTTCATGAAGCTTATCAATCTTTTCCTGATTCAGCACCGCAAATTCGATATTCCGTCTAATTGGCACAGCCATCTGGTTCCTCACTCCCTCTTCATACTGGTAACACCTGGCCTGCTATTTTGCCTGGTACACGCCCTCACGCAGGTAAGCGTTCATTTCTTCTTTGCTCATATGGCCGATACCCAGATAATCCAGGGTATAACCCATTTGATAGAAATCCCTTTGCAGAATTGCCGAAGCCAGATTAATCATGGAATCAATAACCGGTGTCTTGACGCCGAATTTCTTGCCCAGCTCATGATACACATGGCAGCCTACCGGAATATCTTCGGTAATATATCTATTTTCCATAGTGAACGGGCCGGTGCCAAATTGAATCGGGTCTTGCTGGTCAAACGGAATCACATAATCTTCTCCCATATATTCGGCTCCCAGCACATTTTCCCGGGAGAAGAACTGTTCTTTGCGGTAGGGTTGAATACCGACCCCCATAGCTTCGGCCAAGTCGCATTCTTCTTTGTAGAAGGCATATTGTACTTCGGAAATGGACGGGCAGTAGGCATGGGAGTAAATGCTGAATTTGTATTTATCTTCACCGAAAATTACGCCGAAGTTTTCCATAACGCCCACACCTAAAATAGCGCCAGGACAATGCAGCACCGGATTAACATTGCTAAAGCCGGTATCCATAACCGTATCGCCGGCAACAGCGCCTTGTCCATGGGTCACCGCATCCATTGACGGCAGATATTTTGCGCTTTCGAGGAAAGCGTCGGTGTCACAAGCCGGCATGGCAGCCCCGCGCAAGGTAATAGCCCGGTAATATACACGAATCTGCGGTAAAATTACGCCGCCCTTTATTTCCACCCGACTGCCATAGGTTGAACTGGACCAGCCGCCGATTATCACTTGTTTCGTGCAGCCGGCTTCCCGCATCATCTTTCTTAAAATCAGGGAGCCATAGTTATCGGGAAAGATATGAATGACCATGCCGTCTTCCAACGCCGGAATCAGTTTCTCAAAAAACGGCTTATGACCGGCGCAAGGTGTTGCCACAACCACTAAGCCTGCCCCTTTTACCGCTTCGGCCACATCGGTGGTAACCTTGTCCATCCTGGCCTGGCCGTGCCGTTCAAACCCATACAGATTCAGCTGATCACCAAAAAATTTAATTCCAGTTTTTTCGACGCCGAATAATGTTTTTTCGGCAAATGGCGGCAGATCACATAGCCGGACCTTAGCTCCCCCCAAAGCACAATCACCGGCAATCGCCTTGCCTACCGCCCCGGCACCAAGTACCGCAATCGGTTTAGTTTTTAAATACTCCATGGTTTGCATTGTTATTTCCTCCTCAGTCTTTAATAGCTCAGCCTTTAATAAAATCCCTTGCGATGGGCTTTAATGTAGCCCATGCAGTATTCATCCTGCCCTAACAGGGTTTTGGCGGCATAAATGAGTCCCATCATGCTTTTATCTGTCGGATTCAAAATATAGCCGTCCATACCCACAGCCATGGTTAGCGCTACAAACAAGCTGTTTAAATATTTCCGGTTTGGCAGCCCATAGGATACATTGCTTAAGCCACACATAAAATGAACTTGCGGATATTGCTCCTTGATCAGCTTTATGGTTTCCAGCACTTCCACGCCGGCGGTCCCCACACTGCTAACCGGCTTAACCAAGGGGTCAAAGTAGATGTCATCATCCTTGACCCCGGCGGCGGTCAGTTTTGCATGCAGGCTTTTTACTACCCGTATACGGTCGGCTGCTGTATCAGGCATGCCTGTGTCATCCATGCATAATGCCACAATTTTTGCCTTGTATTTTTGTACCAGCGGTATTATGGCTTCAAACCGGGAGCTTTCATCGGTTATTGAGTTGATCATCGGTGTTCCGTACTTTACCAGCTCCAGACCGGCTGCTAACGCCAGCGGATTGGGGCTGTCAATGCATAAAGGAACTTTGACGGCTTCCTGAACGGTATTTACCAGCCACCGCATATTCTCAACCTCATCGAAAACCTTGTTGCCGCAGTTAACATCAATATAAGTTGCGCCGGCTTCGACCTGTTCCAGCGCTACCTGCTGGATAACCTGAGCATTTTTGTTATCTACCGCTTCACTAATAGCCTTGCGGCTGGTATTAATTAATTCGCCTACAATTACCAACGCCATTCCTCCAGTCTGCTAATTTGCCACCATGGCAGCCGCCATTTCCTTACAAGCCACGGCATCCACGCAATAACCGTCAGCTCCGATCTTTTCAGCGAACTCAGGATATAGAGGAGCACCGCCAACCAGAATCTTGACATTATCACGCAATCCGGCTTCTGTAATTAGCTCAATGGTTTCTTTCATCGCCATCATAGTTGTGGTTAACAAGGCGCACATCCCCACAATCTTAGGCCTATGCTCTTTGATGGCATCCACGAACTTCTCCGGCGACACATCAATCCCCAGGTCGACGACATTAAAGCCGCCACTTTCCAAAATCATGACAACCAGGTTCTTGCCAATATCATGTAAATCGCCTTTTACCGTACCCATCAAAAAAGTAGCCACCCCTGCTGAATCATCTGTCGAAAGCAGGGGTTTTACTAATTTCATGCCCTCTGCCAACGCTTTAGCTGACATCATAACCTCAGGAATAAACATTTCACCGGCTTTAAACTTGGGCGCCACAATATCCATGCCTGCCAACAGGCCGTTATTGACAATATCCAGAGGAGCTGCACCACTGTCAATTAATTGCTGGGTAAGACTTTGCACACTTTCAGGATCACCCTCAAATACTGCTGCTGCTACTTTTTTGAAATCACTCATTGTACTTGCCTCCATCCTATTAGATAATATTTAAAAACTTCTCCCTGCCAACAAGATAATGCATTTCTCATGCCACATTTAATGCATGTTTGAAATATTGCTTTCATAAAACAAATAAAATGCCAGAAAGGCAGAGCCTCTCTGGCATTTTATTTGTTTTACTTTTTGGAAATTTTAGATAAGTCCCCAGTAAATTATTTCCATATTAAGGTTTTGAGCGGTTATTGTGATTCATATTCGAAACAAGGCTGATTCAATTGCGCTTCACTTTTAGTCGCTGCGCTCCTGGCTATCCGCAATCGCATCACCATTATTGCAATATTTTTCAATCAGCCGGTGGGCCCTGCTCTGACTTATCTTCAATGCGTGCGCAACCTTACGGGAGCTGCCGTATTTTCGAAATGCCTCCACAACCATATTACGTTCCAGTTGGGCCACCGCCCTATCCAACTGGCTTAGCCGCACCTCATTTTCTTCAATAAGCTTTATCTTTTTGGAAAACGCCTCCGAGAAAACCTTGGGCAAATGTCCAACATGAATGACCGAATCCTCCACAACCACGACCAGGCGTTCCATCATGTTCTCCAGCTCCCGGATATTGCCCGGCCACACATAATCCAGCAATATATCCCGGCACTCAGGCGATATACGGTGTTCCTTTTTGTACTTTTTATTAAACTGATTTAAAAAATAATAAATCAGCGCCAAAGTATCCTCACGACGCTCTCGCAGCGGTCTTAATTCCATTTCAATAACATTAAGGCGATAATATAAATCTTCACGAAAAGTGCCGTTTTCTATCATCTCTGTGATGTTTCTGTTGGTGGCTGAAATAATCCGGCAATCGGCCGTTCTCACCTGATGGCCGCCGACAGGGATAAAGCGCCGTTCCTGAATAAACTCTAAAATCTTTCCCTGCAGGCGCAGCGGCAATTCCGCTATTTCATCTAAAAACAAGGTCCCCCCGTCGGCCAGTTCCAGGAGCCCCTTCTTGCCTTTTTGCAAAGCACCGGTAAAAGCCCCTCCCATATAGCCAAACAGTTCTGACTCAATCAGTTCTTCGGGAATGGCGGCACAATTAATACTAATAAACGGCCCGTCTTTACGCGAACTAATTCTGTGGATATTCTTGGCCAGCGCACTCTTGCCTGTCCCTGTCTCTCCCAGAATTAAGATATTAATATCCACAGGTGCCACTCTTTCCACCAATTGCATCAAATCTTTCATCTGGCTGCTGTTAGCCACAAGCTTAACATTTTGCAGTTCTTTCTTTCTTAATACTACAACCTCATCTTGCATGCGCGCCAGTAATTCCTTGGTTTGCTCTAAATCCCGCTTAGTATCTTCCAACTCCCGCACATCCCGGCAATTTTGCACCAATAACTCAATGTTCCCGCCTGCATCATAGATAGGAGTATTGGTTACCAGCATTTTTGCTCCGGTCCGGGTTGTTTGTTCCAAAGTATTCTGCCTGGTACTACGCAGGGTAATCGGGGCAGTAGGCGGATAGCAGCCAACATTCTCCATAAATTGCCATGAATCTTTGCCAATTACATCACTTGGTTTGATTCCGTAATATTTCTCACAGGCTCTATTGGCATAAATGGTTACCCCGTTACCGTCTGTAGCAAAAATCGCATCATGCGAATGATCTAAAATCTTTAACAAAGTTTCTTTGCCCAGTTGACAATGATTAGTGTCTTTATTTTGATATGCTTTCACACTGTCCCCCTCTTTCCCGCTTGCTTTGCCACATACTTATCGGCAGTTCTTGGGACATTAAGCGGCATGATTACGGCTTTTTGCCAAGAGCAGCCACATACACGGCAAATTGTGCTTCACCGTCAAGACCGAGGGCCTGATTTAACTGATCATCATCAAAAGCGGCAATCGCGCACACGCCGCAGTCGGTTGTTTCTGCCGCCAAATACAGGTTTTGACAGACATGTCCGGCATCAAGATGCAAATAGCGATATCCCCGTTGCCCATAGCGGTAAGTCATCCGGTAGGCAGCCGCCGTCCAAATAAAAGTGACTGCGCTAGTCTTAACAAACCGCTGCCTGAGGCAGGCATCGGTAATGACAGTACTAATATTCTCCGGAAACGCAAGCTTGGCCAACTGATGATCGACTGCCAAAAACTTGTACAAGCCAGGTGCCAGTCCTGCCACGTTATTTACCAATAGATAGGTTTCAAAGGCATGCCTGGCACCTGCAGACGGCACTGTCCGCAGGGTGACTAAATGCGGTTCAACCGACTTTACCCCCTGAGTGCACCAAAGCAAATACGAAAGCTCGGATAAGGAGACAGGTGTAGCAGCATATCTGCGCACACTAACGCGCTGAACAATGGCCTGAGTAAGCGCTATATCGGCCTTATACTTTCCGGGATCAGGCAAATCAATAATACTAACAGCAGTCTCCAACTCCAGTTCTACCGGCGGATGCGGCAGCCCTTGCTCCTGGTCGGATGGTGATAAATGTTTGTATTTAGTTTTCTCCATAAACTCTTTACCAATGTCCAATGCCATCACTGTCCCCCCTGTTTCTTCAAAATCTATATCTTTATTCTCTTGACAAAAACATTTTCCTGCTTAGGTCCTTAACAGGTGACAGTGGCTAAAAACTATTTCCAGATTGTATATCGCAACAAAATCTTTTCGTCGTCAGACATTTTTAAATAATCAGCACCAACCCGGTTAACACGCACCCCAGCCCCAAACGTACCTGCACCGCCAATCAAATCAACCTGCGGACGGTATTTTCTTGCGGCAATTTCGTTTAACTTGGCTGCTACAATTTGTTTATCACTTTCCCGCTGCAGCGCAACCTCTTTATTAACCAGGTCTGTTACATCAACGGTAGCCGCCGTACTGATTTCACCAATTAGCTTGCCCTTTTCAAACTTGCTCGTTTCACCGGAAATTCCCTGTAGTTCAACGTTTTGTCCATTGTATTTCAGATAAACGATGGGTGCTTGTACCTGCATATCAATATCAGTCTTTTCCAGTGAGGCAATTTCCTGACCTGTTCCGGCGTCCTTATATATAATAGTTTCTTTTGGTACATAAGCCAATTCAGTTACTGTTTTGGTCTCGGTTTTTACTACCGGTGGTTTTTGCTGTTCGGTATATAGAAGTTGTTCGGTATAATTCAGGCGTTCTTTGGTGCTGGCCAGAGCCTCCCGCAGCCCGGAGACATACCAGGAGTGCATAGCCCAGGCACCAAGGCCGGCACCTAGCAAGAAAATAATTAGTAACGGTAAATACTTTTGCTTCCAAGTATCGGTAAGCCTTGCCGCTGCTGTTTTACCCTCGTTCAATTCCATATTCAATCCCATCACTCCTTGCCATAGTCTAATAGTACGCCATATAACAAGCGTTATTATGTAGGCGACAAAAAGTCGCCTATACTATGAGCTTGATCACCAATCCTATGGCCACAGCCCCTGATAGCCAGACCACCCATTTGGGCACCTGATATTTAGCAGCCGCCTCCTCAACTTTATCATCAATTTTTGATCCGACATTTGTGATTTCATCCTTGAGTTCTTTTTTTATCCTGGAAACCTCTTCTTTGAGCTCTGCTTTAAGCTCTTCCTTAATTTCCTTCTTGATGCTCTCCTTTAATTCGTCTAACACTTTTTCGTCCACCTGCCCACCTCCTGCTTTATTCTATTCTGTTAACCAGTGTTGTGTTACATAAGCAGTGAACCAAGTTATTAGGAGCAGAGCGACGCTAGAACTTGTGTAAATCGCTTAGTTCCAAGCAGAGCGCGGAACTTCCTTATACAACAAAAATATGCCCGTACCTTATACAGGTACGGGCATATTTCACATTCCCTGAAAACTTCACATAAGCAGAGAACCAAGTTATTAGGAGCAACGCGACGCTAGAACTTGTGTGAATCGCTTAGTTCCAAGCGGAGCGCGGAACTTCCTTATACAACAAAAAAAAGCCCATACCTTATACAGGTACAGGCTTTTTCACATTCCCTGAAAACTTCACAGAAGAAAGACTGCGCATTAGGTTCTATCTAATGTTTGCACTTCATGCAAACGAGGTGTTTAAGTCAAGTCCTCGGCCTATTAGTACCAGTCAGCTGCATGGATTGCTCCACTTCCACATCTGGCCTATCTACCTTGTCGTCTACAAGGGGCCTTACTTCTTTCGAATGACAGACCTCATCTTAAGGCTGGTTTCACGCTTAGATGCTTTCAGCGTTTATCCTTTCCGAACGTAGCTACCCAGCTGTACTCCTGGCGGAATAACTGGTACACCATTGGTTCGTCCACTCCGGTCCTCTCGTACTAGGAGCAGTTCCCTTCAAGTCTCTTACGCCCGCGATGGATAGGGACCGAACTGTCTCACGACGTTCTGAACCCAGCTCACGTACCACTTTAATGGGCGAACAGCCCAACCCTTGGGACCTACTTCAGCCCCAGGATGTGATGAGCCGACATCGAGGTGCCAAACCTCCCCGTCGATATGGACTCTTGGGAGAGATTAGCCTGTTATCCCCAGGGTAGCTTTTATCCGTTGAGCGATGGCCCTTCCACTCGGTACCACCGGATCACTAAGCCCGACTTTCGTCCCTGCTCGACTTGTTGGTCTTGCAGTCAAGCTCCCTTCTGCCTTTACACTCTTCGCGCGATTTCCATCCGCGCTGAGGGAACCTTTGGGCGCCTCCGTTACTCTTTCGGAGGCGACCGCCCCAGTCAAACTGCCCGCCTGATACTGTCCCGAATCTCGTTACGATTACGGTTAGAACTCCAGTAAATAAAGGGTGGTATCCCAACATCGACTCCATTGAAACTTGCGTTCCAACTTCCCTGTCTCCCACCTATCCTGTACATCATTTACCAAAACTCAATGTCAGGTTGCAGTAAAGCTCCATGGGGTCTTTCTGTCCAGTCGCGGGTAACCTGCATCTTCACAGGTATTTCAATTTCACCGGGTCCCTCGTTGAGACAGTGCCCAAGTCGTTACACCTTTCGTGCGGGTCGGAACTTACCCGACAAGGAATTTCGCTACCTTAGGACCGTTATAGTTACGGCCGCCGTTTACCGGGGCTTCAATTCAAAGCTTCGGACTCAACCTGACCTCTCCTCTTAACCTTCCGGCACCGGGCAGGTGTCAGCACCTATACGTCAGCTTTCGCTTTAGCAGGCACCTGTGTTTGTGGTAAACAGTCGCTTGGGCCTCTTTTTTGCAACTCATTCCCGCTTCGATCGTTTCGAATCTACACGGTTTACAAGCTCCCCTTTTCCCGAAGTTACGGGGACATTTTGCCGAGTTCCTTAACGAGGGTTCTCCCGCGCACCTTAGGATTCTCTCCCCGCCTACCTGTGTCGGTTTACGGTACGGGCACCTATTATCTCGCTAGAAGCTTTTCTTGACAGTGTGGGATCAATGAATTCACCGTTATTTCTAACAGCTTTCCGTCACTCCTCAGGCTTTTCGCAGAGCGGATTTGCCTACTCTGCACCCTACAAGTTTAGACGCGACTTTCCATCCTCGCGCTCATCTACCCTGCTGTGTCACTCCATCACTCAAACGACTCTAGGTGGTACTGGATTTTTAACCAGTTGTCCATCGCCTACGCTTTTATGCCTCGGCTTAGGTCCCGACTTACTCTGAGCGGACGATCCTTCCTCAGAAATCCTTAGGCTTTCGGTGGACAAGATTCTCACTTGTCTTTTCGCTACTCATACCGGCATTCTCACTTCTTATCAGTCCACATGTCCTTACGGTCATGCTTCGACCCGATAAGAACGCTCCCCTACCCATGTCATTAGACATGCCATAGCTTCGGTTCCGTGCTTTAGCCCCGGACATCTTCGGCGCACAATCTCTCGACCAGTGAGCTATTACGCACTCTTTAAATGGTGGCTGCTTCTAAGCCAACATCCTGGTTGTTTCGGAAATTCCACATCCTTTGCCACTTAGCACGGCATTGGGGACCTTAGCTGATGGTCTGGGCTGTTTCCCTCTTGACTACGGATCTTATCATTCGCAGTCTGACTCCCAGGTTAAAGTATATTCATTCGCAGTTTGACAAGGTTCAGTAACCTAAAAGGCCCCTAGCCCTATCAGAGCTCTACCGTCTATACTCATTACCTGAGGCTAGCCCTAAAGCTATTTCGGGGAGAACCAGCTATCTCCGCGTTCGATTGGCATTTCACCCCTATCCACATCTCATCCCAAAGCTTTTCAACGCTCACGGGTTCGGTCCTCCACGCATTTTTACCTGCGCTTCAACCTGGACATGGATAGATCACTGCGGTTTCGGGTCTACAATAACTAACTGTCGCCCTGTTTAGACTCGCTTTCGCTTCGGCTCCGTGTGTTCCACTTAACCTCGCTAGTTACTGTAACTCGCCGGTTCATTCTTCAATAGGCACGCCGTCAGCCTCATATGGGCCTTCGACTGCTTGTAGGCATACGGTTTCAGGTTCTGTTTCACTCCCCTCCCGGGGTGCTTTTCACCTTTCCCTCACGGTACTATGCGCTATCGGTCGCCAAGGAGTATTTTGCCTTGGAGGGTGGTCCCCCCTGCTTCCCACAGGGTTCCTCGTGTCCCGTGGTACTCTGGATTCTGACCCTCAGATGCAATCTTTCGCCTACAGGGCTATTACCTGCTGCGGCCTACCTTTCCAGGTAGTTCGACTAGATATTTTCTGATTTATGTCAGTCCTCAACCCCAGAGAGCTAAGCTCTCTGGTTTGGGCTCTTCCCCGTTCGCTCGCCGCTACTTAGGGAATCTCGTTTGATTACTTTTCCTCCGGGTACTTAGATGTTTCAGTTCCCCGGGTGCCCTCACTACCTTAGTAGTGTGACGGTGCATTACCACCGCCGGGTTCCCCCATTCGGAAATCTAGGAGTCAAAGCTTGCTTGCAGCTCATCCTAGCTTTTCGCAGCTTACCGCGTCCTTCTTCGGCTCTTGGCGCCTAGGCATCCACCGTATGCCCTTACTAACTTGACTTAATTGGTTTAAGCCGTTAATTGCTTACGTTTTGCCTTCAGTTAAATCCTAATTGCGCGTTTAAGAACTTCTCATATTTGCATATAAGAGGTTGGTTAAACTTTGCTTTCTTCTGTGCAGTTTTCAAGGAACAACGGAACATCTATGTTATCATAATTACTTGTTTGTTTCAACAAGCAAGTTATGGTAACTTTAGTTCCTGAACCAGCAACTTCCTAATCTCCCAGGCCGTTTCCAGCCAAGTACCTTCGGCGTTTATGGGCTTAACTACTGTGTTCGGGATGGGAACAGGTGGAGCCCCACAGCTATCGTCACTGGATATGGTGTTTTCAGGAATATCTATGTTAGCATGGTCACTCGTATATTTCAACAAGTAACTTTTACTAATTAGCATTCCCTCAAAACTAAACAATGTAAGTGATACTACAGCGAGCACATAAGCTCCGTCTAGTATCGTAATGCTTTGCCAAATGTACCGACCTGGAATACCGGGTCTTGTTTCATACCCGAGTTCTCCCTAGAAAGGAGGTGATCCAGCCGCACCTTCCGATACGGCTACCTTGTTACGACTTCACCCCAATCATCGACCCCACCTTAGACGGCTAGTTCCATTTCTGGTTACCCCACCGGCTTCGGGTGTTGCCAACTTTCGTGGTGTGACGGGCGGTGTGTACAAGGCCCGGGAACGTATTCACCGCAGTATGCTGACCTGCGATTACTAGCGATTCCGACTTCACGGAGGCGAGTTGCAGCCTCCGATCCGAACTGAGAGCTTGTTTGTGTGTTTGGCTCAACCTCGCGGTCTTGCTTCACTTTGTTTAAGCCCATTGTAGTACGTGTGTAGCCCAGGACATAAGGGGCATGATGACTTGACGTCATCCCCGCCTTCCTCCGCATTGTCTGCGGCAGTCTCCCTTGAGTTCCCACCTTTACGTGCTGGCAACAAAGGATAAGGGTTGCGCTCGTTGCGGGACTTAACCCAACATCTCACGACACGAGCTGACGACAGCCATGCACCACCTGTTTTTGTGTCCCCGAAGGGAGGGATCTATCTCTAGATCTTTCACTCAATGTCAAGCCCTGGTAAGGTTCTTCGCGTTGCGTCGAATTAAACCACATACTCCACCGCTTGTGCGGGCCCCCGTCAATTCCTTTGAGTTTCAACCTTGCGGCCGTACTCCCCAGGCGGGGTACTTATTGCGTTAACTCCGGCACAGAAGGGGTCGATACCCTCTACACCTAGTACCCATCGTTTACGGCCAGGACTACCGGGGTATCTAATCCCGTTCGCTCCCCTGGCTTTCGCGCCTCAGTGTCAGACACAGTCCAGAAAGTCGCCTTCGCCACTGGTGTTCCTCCCAATATCTACGCATTTCACCGCTACACTGGGAATTCCACTTTCCTCTCCTGCACTCAAGATTCCCAGTTTCCTGCGCCCATACGGTGTTGAGCACCGCACTTAGACACACGACTTAAGAATCCACCTACACGCCCTTTACGCCCAATAATTCCGGACAACGCTTGCCACCTACGTATTACCGCGGCTGCTGGCACGTAGTTAGCCGTGGCTTCCTCCTTTGGTACCGTCATTAGATTGCATTATTCACACAATCCACGTTCGTCCCAAACGACAGAGCTTTACAATCCGAAGACCTTCTTCACTCACGCGGCGTTGCTCCGTCAGACTTTCGTCCATTGCGGAAGATTCCCCACTGCTGCCTCCCGTAGGAGTCTGGGCCGTGTCTCAGTCCCAGTGTGGCCGTTCATCCTCTCAGACCGGCTACTGATCGTCGCCTTGGTGAGCCTTTACCTCACCAACTAGCTAATCAGACGCAGACCCATCTCTAAACGATAGCTTACATGTAGAGGCCATCTTTCTTAACTTAGCCATGCAGCCAAGTTACCACATTCGGTATTAGCACCACTTTCGCGGTGTTGTCCCCAGTTTAGAGGCAGGTTGTCTACGCGTTACTCACCCGTTCGCCACTAAGTATCTATTGCTAAATACTCCGTTCGACTTGCATGTGTTAGGCACGCCGCCAGCGTTCGTCCTGAGCCAGGATCAAACTCTCCATAAAATTTATTATGAAGCCGTTTAATGGCTCATTTACTTTTTGGAGCGGAAAACGAGATTCGAACTCGCGACCCTCGCCTTGGCAAGGCGATGCTCTACCGCTGAGCTACTTCCGCACCGTTATTAATTGACGTGGTTTTTAACCACTTGCACATCTGGCATTTTATGATGCATTACTTACATTGTTCAGTTTTCAGGGAACCGCAATCCTTAGCGCCGCTCAAGGCGACTTTTATAGGTTACCACAGTCATCATACTATGTCAACTGTATTTTATTGGATTTGGTGGGGCTATCGTGACTCGAACACGAGACCTCTACGATGTCAACGTAGCGCTCTAACCAACTGAGCTATAGCCCCAGCAAGGAATTATAATATTAACAGCCTATAATCAATTTGTCAATAGTAAAATTGCAAATTGGTCGGAGCGGCAGGATTCGAACCTGCGACCCCCTGGTCCCAAGCCAGGTACTCTACCAAACTGAGCCACGCCCCGAAATGTAAATTATATTAAGGATGTTCTTCGCTACCGCTCAGAACTAAGCGATTCGCACCAATCAGTCTTCACTTCTCAGTTCGCCTTCTTGGGCTCTCTGCTTAGATGGTGCCGGAGGTCGGACTCGAACCGACACGGGGTTGCCCCCGGCAGATTTTGAGTCTGCTACGTCTGCCAATTACGTCACTCCGGCAAGTTCAGTTGTACAACCCGTTTTGGGGTGCAGAAGTTATTATAGAGTAAAACAATCAAACCGTCAAGGAATAGTTTCAACTATTGTTTTCATGTACTATTAGCAGTTCTAGCTGAACGAGAAGCCGATTGTTCTTATTCGCTGAGCAACAGCTCAAATGCATCACGCTGCAAAATGGTGATTACCCGCTTATCTATATGAAGTATTTTCTCACGTGACAAATTCCTTAGTTCCCGGCAAAGGGACGGACGGGATACGTTCAGATGCTCGGCCCATGCCTTTTGCGTGTAAGGCAGCTCAATAACATTACTGGCCCAGTCTGTTGAAATACAATGCAATAAGGAATACGCAATTTTGCTTTGAATAGAGCAATAAGACAACAGTTCAATCTTCTGGTTCAGCATAACCAGTTTTTCCGACATAAGTGTCAAAAAGTTTGCCAATAAGGCTTTGTGCTTTGATAAAGCAGTTATAACATCTTGTTTAGGCAATAACATAACATCCGTGTTAGCACGTGCTATCACCTGACAGGGATATGCCGGCATTTTGGAAAAAATGGCGCCTTCGGCAAACAAATCGCCTTTTTCTTTACAAATTAAACTTACGACCTTGCCGGACTGAAAATTCTTTTGAACTTCAACACTTCCCCGCAAAATAATCCCGATATAGGCTATCGGTTGATCCATTCTAAATATGTATTGATTTTTTTTATAATTACCGATTTTGTAGGCTGTGCCCTGCAAAATGTTTTGGATATTCGCTGTGTCAATATCTTTAAATAGCGGACAGCTTGCTACCACAGGGATAAAACATTCCATTTCAATCACCATTTTCAAAATATGTAACCTGGGATACACCTATTAGCTCTTAATACAATTATAATACACATATCGGTAATTGATAAAGGTTTTCATTATCATATATTAAAAATTATATACCAGGGGGAGATAATGTGAAGAAAAAAACGCTGCTGGCCTTGATCGCGCTGACCCTTTCCACCACTCACACTTACGCGGAAGAAATGCCACCCGAAGAATTTACACTACCGGAAATCGTCGTTACCGCCACTAAAACCGGTATGGACAAAAAGCTGGTACCGGCATCGGTGGAGGTAATCAGCAAAGCCGATATCCAGGCACGCGGTGCTCAAACGCTGAAAGATGTTATCAGCACCGCAACAGATATCAGTATCATTCGTTCAACCGGGCGGGATGCCATTTCCATTCGCGGCTTTGAATCGCGATTTTCCATGATCCTCATTGACGGCAGACGCCTCTCATCAGAAATCGATCAGAATTATGAACTTGACCGAATACCACTGGAAAATGTCGAACGTATTGAAATTGTCCGTGGTCCGGTCAACTCCCTCTATGGCACAGACGCGATGGGCGGAGTAGTCAATATCATAACCAGACAGGCTGTTGAGCCAGGCTTTACCCTCAGCCTGGCGCACGGAGCTTTCACCGGCAATAAAGGCGCTAAGGACAACTATAATTTCACTTATGATTCCGGCATCCACGGTAAAACCGGTGTAACTATTTCAGGCTCACACCTGGAAAATGACGCTTCATTTAAAGGCGACGGAACAACCTATGCCCCTTATGGCGTCCGGAAAAACATCAGCGCCCGCGTAGATTATCAATTAACAGATAAGGAAGCGCTGACTCTCACGGCGGCCTATATGAATGAAGATACCCGTGAGCTTGCCTACAAACAAACTGCCAAAGGAGCCATCAAAGCCAATATCCATGATGATAATGAACGGTATGATTATTCACTAAGCTATACGAAACAGCAGAGCGATAGCAGTGTGTTTCTGCGCGCTTACTTATCTGACTACTATAAAAAGGTTGATGTACACAACCTGGCTAATGCACAACTAATGAATTACGGGGATTCTCACCGCACTCTGCCTGGCTTTGAAGCCCGTCTAACACGCAATGTCGGTTCAGATCATGTCCTGACCTACGGCGGCGAATACCGTCCGGAAAAATTCCGCGGCACAGGAGTGCGTACAGGGGAAGGCATCTTTTATGTTGATTATGAGGGCAAGAGCTTCGAGGGTTCTTCCATCGACCTTACTTATTCCGCACTATACATACAGGATCAATGGCAAATCTCACCCAAGCTCCTGGCCGTCACCTCTTTGCGCTATGATGACAGCAATAAATTTGAAAGCAATCTAAGCCCCAAACTCGGCTTAACCTATGAAGCCAGCTCTGATTCCAGGGTTAAGCTGAATATTGCCAAGGGTTTCCGCAGCCCCACGCCCAACCAATTGTATATTAGTTCTCAGGTCAACCGTAACGGCAAGGTAGTAACCTTAGACGGCAATGCCAACTTGCAATCCGAGGAATCTGATTCTTATGAGCTGTCATTGGAAAAGGATTGGGGTAAGGCAACAGGAAAACTTACCTATTTTTCCAATAAGCTTGACAACATGATTGAGGAATCTTGGGTAAGCGCCACCAGAATACAATATGAAAACATAAGCAAGGCAACGCTGCAGGGGGTGGAAGCCGAACTGAAATACCCCTTATCAGATACCTTCTCCTGGTCGGTCAATTACACCAACCTGGATGCAACCAATGATGTGACCAATACCCGGCTGCTCAACCGCGCCAAACACAAACTGGCCTCCCGCCTGTCCTACAATGATCAAAAAACCGTCAGAGCCAATCTGTGGTGCGAAATGTATGCCGATTATTTGCATGATGCCGGTTCCAATGTAGAAAAAAATAAATCCTACTCCATCTGGAATCTAAATGTGGAAAAATCGCTGGATAAAAACAACACTCTGTCTGTGGGTATTGAAAACCTGCTCAATAAAAAGGATGATGATCTCTCTTTACAGGGAATGTACATCCACAGCAAACTTCTTATGAAGTTTTAACCTTTGTTCCGGTTAACCCCGAAACTACAGCACAGAGAGGAGGCAACCATGTACCAAAAAATGACCAGAGCATCGTTACTGCTGGCGCTGATGTTTCTGTTACAGTCACTCAGACTGCTTATGCCAATACCTGCGTTTGTATCCATGTTTGTCATTGGCAGTGCTGTTAACGCCTGCCTGCTGGCTGCCGTCGAAACAGCCGGCTGGCGGGCGGCCATACTGCTCGCAGTTATCGCGCCTGTTATCGCTTATTTCCAGCAGGCATTGCCGCTCCCGGTGTTAATCCTGCCGGTAGCTGCCGCCAATATTGTCTATATAGCCGCTTACACCTTGTTTTTTACAACCAATCGCTGGTTTGCGGTTGCAGCAGCCGCAATAGCAAAGATGACCGGCCTTTATTTTTCGGTATCCTGGCTCATGCTGGCAGTCAACATACCTGAGAACCTGGCAGCAATTATAACCATGATGCTGAGCTGGCCTCAGTTGATAACCGGTGTCACAGGAGGTATTTTATGTTTTGTGTTACTGGCAAGGCGGCACAATATCAAGCGGCAAACCGCACAATAACCGGCACCGAAATCGTCGTGTCACAGGAGCATTGCCATAGCTGCCAGACCTGCCTGACTGCTTGCCCACTCTACGGCCGCTGCTCTGCTGCCGGCGATTGCTCAATACAATCCATTGCCGCTCAGGCTTGCATCACCTGCGGCGCCTGCTTGCAAAGCTGTCCCGGCAAGGTTGTCGAATATCAGGATGATATCCAGCGTTTTCTCCAGGACTTAATTGCAGGAACCCCGATTTCCTTATTAGTCGCCCCTGCAGTGCAACGGCATTTTCCTGATTACCGCCAGGTTTTCGGCTTTCTCAAAACATTAGGGGTTGTGTCCTTTTACAATGTATTGCTGCGGGCAGATATTACTCTCTGGGCCTATCTGAAAGTATTGCGCCGCAAGGAGAACACGCCGTTTATCTCATCCCCCTGCGCTGCTGTTACCAGTTATATTATGAAACACGCACCGGCGCTAAAAAAACACCTGATGCCTGTATATAGCCCCCTTATCTGTTCGGGAATCTATCTGAAAAAATACCGCAATGTGCCGGAAAAGCTGGCGTTTTTATCACCCTGTATTGCTAAGCGTTCAGAACTGCGGCAAAATCGTCCAAACCATACCGGCGTGGATTATAACATAACCATTGGCCGCTTAAAGCAATACTTATTGCATGCGGGTATTGATGTAAGCAACTATGAACCGGTGGATTTCAGCGATTCCCGGGAAGGCGGCGGCCAGACCCTCAATGCCTATGGAGGAATTTCCGAATGCTTGTCCGCACAGTTCCCCCAGGGGCATTACCGTAAGCTCAGCGGTACCGGATCAGTATATAGTTTCCTGGATGATTACCAGTCGGCCTTGGCGGCCGGCGATCGCCTGCCCACACTGCTGGAGGTTTATAACTGCGCTGCCGGCTGTGACAACGGTACCGGGGTAGGTGTTTATCCCGATAACCTGGTTACCGAAGCCTGCCATCACATTGCACCAGAGCAGGCCCGTAATGTGGAAGCGACCTTTCAGTATTTTGACAGAAGCCTGCATTTGTCTGATTTTATCTGGAAACTATAGCAAAAAAATAATAACCTGCAAGCATAGAAGGAGTGATAAGATGCCGCATAGGTTAATGATTAAAGACCGTAATGATGTGCTCACAATTTCTTTTCAAGACATGGTTAACTATCATGGCCGGGAATTTATCGGCGGAGTAGCCATGGCTTTTAAGCTGATGGAACTGGCCTGCTGCCTGCTCTCACCTGATGAAACGCCATCCCGGGAAAAATTCGTTATCCTGCTGGGAGTTCACGGGCCTGGCATTATCGACGGCCTGGAACTGGTTACCCGGGCGAAATCCCGGGGAACCCTGCTTGTTGATCCTCCTGCCGCGTTTGCCAAGGATGCTCCCGATGCCGCCGACGGCCTGGGCGGCAAATATTACTTTGAAATCGATTATGGCGGAAAAAAACTGGTCCTGAGCTTAAAGCATGGTCTGTTACCGCCAGAATTCATTACCCTGGCCTATAAAACCCATGACGGCACCTTAACCCCTGCCGATGCAGTAAGACTTTCCATCCTTAAAGAAGAAATCGCTGAATTCCTGTTGTCAAAAGAAGCCGCTTCCTTATTCGACTTTCAATTAGTATCGCCGGCAAAATCATTTCAACAGAACTGAAACACCAGGAAGCCATACTTTCAACGAAAATACCAAAAGAGGCAGGCCGCGAAAACGCGCCTGCCTCTTTTGGGACGAGGGGACAGGTTCCTTGTCCCACCCGCTGCCCAGCCCTACATTTCTTTTGCCGGAACCGGTCCCCGTGAAAGTGCGATTTTACCGGTTCTGACAATCTCAATGATACCGAAGTCCAGCAGCACCTCGCAAAAAGCGTCGATTTTGCTTTCTTCACCGGTAAGCTCGATCGCCATTGTTTCCCGGTTGATATCAATAATCTTGGCCCGGAAGATTTCTACGACATTGACTAAATCAGAACGGTTGGTTTTGCTGGCTTTTACCTTAATAAGCGCCAATTCCCGCTCAATGGACTCAACATAGGTAAGGTTGACAATTTTGATAACATCCACCAGTTTTGACAGTTGATTGACTACCTGCTCCAGCTCGACCTCATTTTCCGCTTCCACACTAATCGTAATCCGGGTTGTATCCGGCTCCTCGGTGTAACCGGCGGCAATACTTTCAATATTAAATGCCCGCCGGCTAATCAGGCCGGCTATATGGGTCAGAACACCCGGCCTATTTTCAACTAATACAGCCAAAGTATATTTCATCTTTTTATCCTCCCAACAGCATTTGATCCAGGCGCCCACCCGGAGGAACCATCGGCAGTACATCTTCCACAGGCGGTACCAGCACTTCGAGCAATACAGGCCCTGGCATCCGCAGCATTTCTTCCAGGGCGAAAGCTAATTCTTCCGGTTCACTAACCCTTAAGCCCCTAATCCCCATGGCGTCAGCCAGCTTCACCAGGTCGGTGCGTCCCTTGAAGCTGGAGTGAGAGTAACGCTGTCCATAGAACATCCGCTGCCATTGACTGATCATGCCTAATACCTGATTGTTCAGTACAACAATCTTGATTGGCAGTCCATGGTCTGCGACAGTGGCCAGCTCCTGGCAATTCATCATGATACTGCCATCACCGGTAAAGAGCACCACCTGCTTATCAGGCATGCTCAACTGAGCACCGACGGCTGCCGGCAAACCATAGCCCATCGTACCTAAACCACCTGAAGTCAGCAGCGAACGCTCCCGCGGGAAATTGTAAAATTGCGCCGTCCACATCTGATGCTGCCCGACATCGGTCACTACAATAGTATTCTCCTGGGTCAGCCGACTTACCTGTTCAATAACGGCCTGCGGCATGATATTTTTACTAGCCTGAGTATACGTTAACGGCTTAGTATGTTTCCACTCCTGTACAAGCTGAGTCCATTCGGCAATGTCGCTTTGCCATTCCTGCGGACTGCGCCTTGCCGCCTTGTCGCAGAGCAGCGGCAGCGACCAGCGGAGATCTCCGACTACACGCAGCTCGGCGCGTACATTTTTATTTACTTCAGCCGGATCAATATCAAGATGCACAATCCTGGCCTGCGGCGCAAAGTCTTTAACCAGACTGGTTACCCGGTCATCAAATCTAACGCCGATTCCCAGCAGGAGATCGCACTCCATCGTAGCCATGTTGGCGGCATAAGTACCATGCATCCCCACCATGCCCAAATGCTGCGGCGAATCGGCCGGAATACAGCCAAGTCCCATCAGGCTGGAAATCACCGGGAAGCCTGTTAACCCGGCAAACTTGCGCAGCTGCTGCGCCGTATCAGAAAGAGTGACACCACCGCCGACAAAAATTACCGGTTTCCGGGCTGCTGCCAATGCTTCCACAACCAGTTCAACATCTGCCGCGTCACCGTCAAACAACGGACGGTAACCCCTGAGGTTCACCGTCTCCGGGTACACGAAATCCAGGGTAGCGTTAAATACATCCCGGGAAATATCGACAACAACCGGTCCCGGCCGTCCGGTGCGGGCAATGTAAAAAGCTTCTTTCATGACCCTTGGCAAATCCTGCACTTTTTTAACTAAATAATTATGTTTAGTCACCGGTGTCGTAATACCACAGACATCGGCTTCCTGAAAAGCATCTTTGCCGATTACCGGTACTCCGACCTGGCCGGTAATCGCCACCAACGGGACAGAATCCATATACGCGGTGGCAATTCCGGTTATCAGATTGGTTGCCCCCGGGCCTGATGTTGCAATACAAACTCCGGTTTTTCCTGTTGCGCGTGCATACCCGTCGGCAGCATGAGCCGCCCCTTGTTCATGACGGGTTAAAACATGGGGAAAGTTGGCTTTGAACAATGCATCATACAGTGTCAGCACACAGCCTCCCGGATAGCCGAATACCATCTCCACGCCTTCGGCCTTCAAACATTCAATAACAGCTTCCGCCCCTAACATTTTCAATTCAATTACCTCCTTCTGTCACTTTACCCTAATTAAAATTACTAATTGAAAACACAAAAATCTCCGTCCCTTTCACAAGGGACGGAGATTAATCCGCGATACCACCCAATTTACTATGGTATTACCCATAGCCGCTCATAGGTACGGAGTATAAACTCGATACCTCGCCGCAGTAACGGGCGGCAATTTCTCCCGAAGAGAACCCGGCGCAGCCTACTAAACCTTCAGCCCGCAACTCGCGGATGATTTTCATTATATTCGCTACTGCTGGCTCACACCATTTCCAGCTCGCTGTAAGTACCGGGATATAACTACTCTTCCGTTCATCGTCATTGGTTTATAGTATTATACATACATGATACAAAAAGATCCATTCCGTGTCAACATTATTCTTTATAAGTATCATCAAGTTTTACACTTGTCAGCATTTTATTGCTAAATTGCTATTATATATTTTCATCCTCATCCTTCCCGCGAATTGCAGCTTAGGCCAAAACCTGGCTGAACCGGATACAAAAAGTCGTTCCCCCGCTGCCTGATTCAACCTGTATTCGCGCTTGATGCCGTTCCACAATACTGTAGCAGACAGCCAACCCCAGACCGGTGCCATTCTCCTTGGTCGTTATAAACGGCATGCCCAAATTTTTCAGCACTTTAGGATCAATGCCTGAGCCCTGGTCGCTGACCTTTAAAATAACACTTCCCTGTTCCTCACAGGTACTTATTGTCAGCGTGCCGCCGCTTGTCATCGCCTCTAAGCCGTTACGGGCAAGGTTTAAAATCAGCTGCCGTATTTCTTTGGCGTCAAGTTCCAAATCGGGAATCTCGCCAAGCTCCAGCCGCAAACGTCTATTTGTCATTAGCGCATCTGCCCTAATCAGCGGTGTGATAGCATCAATTATACCGTTTAAATTCATTGTGTTTAATTTAATAGTTTTATTTCTGGCCAAAGATAAAAACTCAGTAATAATTTCATTAGCGCGGTCCAATTCCTCAATCATCAAATCATAGAAAGACTGGCGCTCACCGTCGCGCTCTTTTTTTCTCAGCAATTGTAAAAATCCACGTACGGTTGTCATCGGATTGCGCACTTCATGCGCAATTGCAGCAGCAATTTCCCCTATGATATTTAAGCGGTCCAGACGAAGCATTTCCTTTTCCATAAGCCTTTTATGCGTAACATTGCGCAATACGCACAGCACAGTCTCAACGGTTTGGCTGTCATTGTATTCCGGTATAATATGTGCATAAAAATACTCAGTTTCACCACTTTTGTTAAGCAGCTCGATTTCCAAAGATCCATCCTTTGCTTTTCCATCAACAATATTTCTTACCGTACTGGCAAACAGACTGGAAAATCCACAATCCTGGATATGCCTGCCGATAAGCCAGCGTGACGGCATACCTGTATAATTTCCCAACACCGGATTGGCATACACAACATTACTATTCTTCGACAGCCTGAATATAATATCTTGCGCATTTTCCACCAGGGTCTTAAATTCCCGCTCACGCTTTTTAATTTCCAGGTTTTGCTCTACGACTTTATCTGTATTTTTTTTTAACACATGTATCATTTTATTAAACGTATTAGCCAGCACACTGAATTCATCATTGGCCCGGATGGAAATCGGCACATAGCTGGAGCCGTCGGTGATAGCCTGCGCCCCATTGATTAAATAACGAATCGGCTCGATTACCTTTTTTTGCGCCAGTAAATAAATAAACAGCAGCACGCACAGCATAACGGCACAATAGATGTATAGTATCGGATATAGCCTGTCGCCGACACGTTTGCTTAAGGCAAATTTGTCAAAAACGGCTACCACCTTCCAGCCGGTATTGGGAAGTACATCAACATAGAGAAGTTCTCCATTACCGGTTTCGGCTTCCCGGCCCGCAAAATTCCCCTGCCTGTCCAGATACATCAATTCCGGAACATTCAGTTCGTACGAAGTCTGCAGCAGCCATTCCGGGTGTTTGGGACAGGCAATTATTTTACCCTGCTGAGAAAGAACTACTATATAACCATTTTCCCCTATGTCTATTTTTTCTATTTCCTGCTGTAAAGTCCGCAAACCCCAGCTAAATTCCACTACCCCGGCTATCTCATTATCCTGCTCGACGGTGTGAACAACCGAAACAGCATATTCCCCGTCAGGCTGCAAATGAGGCTCGGTTATATAAGGCCGCCCCCGGTTCATGACTGCCTGCCGATACCAGTCCTGCTTGCGAGGGTCAAACTCCGGTTTTGCCAAAAAATCCGGATATCTGATATAACCGTCGGTATTTGTCACCAATGCGATATGTAAACTTTCACGATAAACCTGATCGGCTACCATTATATGCTGGTACTCCTCCGGTGCCAGTTGTGAAGAATCTGCTATGATACGCCTGCCAATAGCACCAAAAAGCTGTACTGTCCGTTCGTCTTTAGCAAATGAGCTTATCAGATGATTGGCAGGTTGAAGCTGATTATTAACACTCGCAGCTACCCGCTCCATCGCATCAAATGCAGTTTTTTCAAAATCCTGTCTGGTTTCATCGGCAACCATCATCTGAACATACAAACAGCCTAAAATAAAAGGGATGGTGCAAGCTAAAAAGACCCCAAACATGAACAGACCTTTAATAGATGGCTTCCGCAAAGCTATCTCCCCCTAAATGCCGAACTTTCCCCCCTCTTTGTCTTCTCCAATTTATGGTAAAAACCTTTTTTTGTTTAGAAAGATACGGCATTAAAGCGCCAGCGGCGCAGCATTATAGGACGACCCGTGCCGGAGCTTGTGGTGCATTGGGTAAAGAAAAGATCGCTAACCTTGTGCTCAAGGAAAAGCGATCTTTTTCACTGCCGGATTATTTCTATCTTTACACGCAAGACGAGCGAACAGTCCCTGCCAGGCCTTACACCCTACGGGATAAAAGAGGTAAATTTGCCCTGCCTGTACCAAATGCAAACATAATTATTTAGGCCCAATTAGATATAAAATCAGCACTGTAATTCCAAGCGTGCCAACGCCAAAAATAAAATATGGTATGATATCCAAAACGATATCAAGAAACATATGCATCTGGGTACGAAATCTTGACTCAGGCATGATACCTCTCCTTTCAGCAGCGACTACGTTAAAATCTTAGCACCATTTTAACACATCCCCACCCTATACGGAACCATATTTGACATAAGTTGTCATAATTTAGCCATTTTTCTCGCTGTTTATTGTTATTCACTCCGGTTCACCGTTAACCAGAGTTGTCATCTGCACTGTCAGCACCATATACCACAACGCGAAACCGGGACGCGCACAGGAATATGCCGCCAGTCTTGCTATTTTTTTCATTGTCATACTTTTGTCAAATTATTGTTATATAGTACTAGTAAAACCATATTAAGGAGATGAGTTTCATGAGAAAAATTGCCTGTTTAGTTGTACTTACCTGCTTTCTGGTCACTTTGTCCGGAACAGCGTTTGCCTGGAGCGACCGTTCCGCGGGCCGCCCCTATCAAAGTTTTCTCGCTCCCCCCAGCCTGGCCATCTGGCATGAGCGAAATGACGAATTCCATGTAAAATCAGCAAACTTACGCGGCCAGCATGTATTTTCCGGTGAAATTCGAACAGATGGGCGTTTTTACGATATTAATGAAAAAAGCATGGGAAATGGCGATTTCATCAAACTGGATCGTAACCGTAAATCCATCCGTTTTCGCTTAACCGGCCGCGGCTTTGACGAGTTTAGCTTCAAAGTACGCAAAGGAGATACCCTCAAGTTTGATCTCAAGCGAGACGGCCGTGACATGCCGAACCAGCAAATCCTTATTGGCAAAAAAGGCTGGCATCCCAGAGATAATCGCTTTACCTTAAAATAACAAAGTGCCGGTGAGCCTCCTCACAGGAACATCTCAAGCCGGCTTTGAATATGGAGTAAAAATACAGAGGTTGCCCATCCCCAGGATGAACAGCCTCTGTATTTTGCTGCCAAATCGCGCTTTAGTTTCCCGGATTGCGGTTGCCGGACACTGCCTTCTTCGAATCCATGCCAAGCACCGGAAAGTTCCAGCCATATTTAATACAGCAAAGCCGCAAGCCTGTAGTAATACAAAAACTGAGATACATAGGAATATTGCCGGTATAATACTGCTGGGAATAATAAAAAGCAACAGCTCCCACAATGGTAGTTATTGCGTAAACCTCCTGGCGAAATACATGCGGAATTTCCTGGACAAATACGTCCCGCAGCACACCACCGCCAATGCCGGTGATTACGGCAACGGTTGTGACAATCCACAGTGAATCCAGGTTATGCTGAACGGCAAGATTAGCGCTGGTGGCCGTAAAGGCACCCAGTCCGATAGCGTCAAATACCTTGATGGTATGTTTAAATCGCTCCAGCCAGCGATAAGTAAAAAAAACGCCAATGGTGGCCAAAGTACTAATCATGAAAAAAGTAGGGTCCCGGAAGGTTAACGGCGGTGTATTACCAATAATAACATCCCGCATGATCCCGCCGCCAATCGCTGTCGTGATGGCCAATACCAATACGCCGAAGACATCCAGACGTTTATGAATCCCGGTCAACGCGCCGGAGACAGCAAATGCTATGATTCCCGTAATCTCAAATATCGTCCACGCCATTTGTTCAGCCTCTTCCTCAGTCTTTTACAAATAATCGCTTGCTACCCAACCTAACTAATTCTACCATATGCCGATTAAAAATTCGCTAAGAATATAAAAGAAGTATTTTTCAGAAAAGTCCATGCCGTGTAAACAAACAACCCGCTGATTTTAGTCAGCGGGTTGTTGCACTTAGAACTTATAAGTGACTGTAGTGCGGAAAGAGGTGTAATCGGCGTTAGTGCTGATGGCTTTCATATCTTTATAGAACAAGTTCAGGGTTGTGTCTGCATCAATCTTATGGGCGAAACCATAGTACATACCTTTGCCGCCATTGTCATAGGTTGTCATCTCGGGAATGATATCTGTATTGCTTTCTACACGGCTGTAGGCGGCAAGTAAGGAGTTTTTCTTATCCAGATCATAGCTTGCACCAAGCGCATAGCCTTTGTTATTAGAGTCGGCATCCGATTTGCCGTATTCACCGAAGTAGGTTGCCTTGCCTGCCGTATAAGCGGCATTTATGCCATAGTGAGTGGAATCGTCACCCGAAACACGGTCTGTCACCCCAGCCACGGTGGCGCCCAGTTTCCAGTCTTTGGCCGGGCTGTAGGAAGCGTCAACAGCATAAACCTTCGCCTCGTCGCCATCCATCCAAGCCTGGCCGGCTACGAAAGTGAGGTTGGTGACACCGGTTTTACCGGTTGCAGTAAGACCGTCAATAGCTCCCCGGTTTTTACCCATATAACCGGTGGAATCCATCAACAGGCCCTGACCTAAGAATAAATCCTGACGGCCAAGAGTATAATCAAAGTTTTTGCCTTTGAGCGTGAAGCCGATGCGATCCAAAGTTGTGGCATGGTCATCATGATAATGGCCTTGATCAAAGTCGGCACCGACGTTATCGCCGGAAAGATACTGGGTGGTTAAACGGGTGTAGAACGTGAGGTTTTTGGCAACTTCCGAAGCGGCGTTCAGGCGGAACCAGAATTTGCCGCCATCGGTGTCATCTTTACCATCTTCAGTGTTCCAGCGGTAGTGAAGCTTCACATCACCATTAAATTGGAACTCGGGAAACGAGGCAGCAGCGGCCGTGCCGGCACTTAACAGCATCACGGCAGCAAGGGATGTGGCAACAGTTTTTTTCATTGGGGTACTCCTCCTTCAATAATTAAGATAATTCCCTTGAATCTCAGACAACGTTTCGTTACCAATACAAAAGCTTGTCCCAACATGCTGCAAAAAAATTCCGGGTTCCATCGGCAGCTGGTTTTTACTTTGTCCTTTTAACCCAGCCAGTTGTCCATTGTCTACGCTTTATTACTTACATATAGTAATCGAATGCTGTAACACTGTCAATACTCTCTTAGAGTTATTATTCTGGAAAATACTGCAATTCTTTTTTCCGCCGCTCTGCATATGATGTACCGGGGGATTTATATGCTCACAGATTGTGTTCTCGGCATAGGTTCCTTGCTTATTAGTCCCATCTGTACAGTAATACTAATATGGTTACTATGCAACCTCACTCCTTAGGGACAAGGGGACAGGTCCCTTGTCCCTATCTAGACTCTATCAATCACGCTCTTAGAGATTCCGGTCATTCTTGCTAATTGCCTTATCGTAGTCCCTGCTATTGTTTTCATCTGCCGTAGTGTTTCATCGCGCTGTTCTTTCGGCAGTTGCTGTAACTGACTAATACTTGCAAGTCCCATGGCTTGTAAACATTGCATTACGGCTTTATCTGATGCAACTACTTTTTCTGCATAATCCAAGCACGCATCTGTGTTATTTTCACTGGTATAATCCTTAAATAGCGCTACCGCCTTTGTTCTCTCTGTTGAAAAAACATCTAAAGCAAAGTCTATATCCGTAATACCCGAACCTTTGACATAATCTTGATAACTGCTCCATAAATACTTTCTTATATGCTTGGTAATCCCCGCTTTTAACGGGTTTTGGTGAATATATCGCAAAACTACCAGAAAATACTCTTCCGTTTCCACCGCTTCACTCTTGAAGCGTTCTTGAAATAAATGTCCACATCGCTCATATTTCTGATTGTACCAATACACATAACTGCTGCTTATCCGCTTTATTGCCTGCGATACTGATTCCGCCTGCTCCTTCAGTAGCAAATGTATGTGATTATCCAGCAAACAAAACCCATATAACAAATAGCCGCTCTTATTTTTATAAAAATCAAGTGTTTCTAAAAATCTTTTTCGATCTTCTTCGTCCTCAAAGATATTTTGTTTATTAATTCCCCTGAGCACTAGATGATATATTCCACTTTCACTTTTCACTCTAGCTTGTCTTGGCATACAATCACCTCAAAGCTAGTATAGCATTTTTTTCCATGTGGGACAAGGAACCTGTCCCCTTGTCCCACGAGAAAACGCTGACCGGAGTCAGCGTTTTCTTGTGGAGCTTAGAATTTGTAAGTAACGGTGGTACGGAGGGAGGTGTACGCATTGCCGGCGTCGTCACCGCTGATATATTTCATATCTTTGTAGAACAGGTCTAAGGTTGTGTCGGCTTTAAGTTTGTGGGAGAAGCCGTAGTACATGCCTTTGCCGTTGTTGTCATAGGTTGTTGTATTGGGAATAAGATCAGCATTGCCTTCCACCCGGTTGTAGATGGCAAATACAGAATTTTTCTTGTCAAAACCGTAGCTTATGCCAAGCGCATAGCCTTTATCCTGAGAGTCGGCATCTGATTTGCCGTATTCACCGAAATAGGTTGCCTTGCCTGCCGTGTAGGCGGCATTTATGCCGTAGTGTGTGGAATCTTCACCCGCGTCACGGTCTGTAACCCCTGCCACAGTGGCGCCCAGTTTCCAGTCTTTTGCCGGGCTGTAGGAAGCATCAACAGCATAAACCTTCGCCTCGTCGCCATCCATCCAAGCCTGGCCGGCTACGAAGGTAAGGTTGGTGACACCGGCTTTACCGGTGGCAGTAAGGCCGTCAATAGCCCCCCTGTTAGTACCCAAATAACCGGTGGAGTCCATCAGCAGGCCCTGGCCTAAGAATACATCCTGACGGCCAAGGGTATAGTCAAAGTTTTTACCTTTGAGAATGAAACCGATGCGATCCAGGGTTGTGGCATGATCGGCATGATAATGGTCCTGATCAAAGTCGGCGCCGATGTTATCGCCACTAAGATGCTGGGTGGTCAAACGAGTGTAGAAAGTGAGATTTTTAGCCACTTCTGAAGCAGCATTCAAGCGGAACCAGAATTTGCCGCCTTTGGTATCGGGTTCACCATCGGCAGTTTGCCAGCGGTAATGAAGCTTCACATCACCATTGAATTTGAACTCGGGAAACGAGGCAGCCGTGGCCGTGCCGGCGCTTAACAGCATCACGGCAGCGAGGGATGTGACAACAGTTTTTTTCATTAAAGTACTCCTCCTTCAATAAATCCTAAAAGTTGTCTTGTATTTGTGCCTCTCGAAATATATAATCCCCTGCCGGCTTTCAGCAAGATTGCGTTAAAAACAGCGCTACTCCTGGCAGAGAGCTTTAGGGGATTATATACCGTTCAACTCGAATAATGCTTTAGTTGCTTTAAATAATAAACCGTTCAGCCTCAGTTTTCAGCATGTTTGCTTTTGCCAGCAATGCATCTGCCTGGGTGGCTATCTCTGCCAGTCTGCTTTGCTGTTCATTAGTCGCTGCCGCCACCTCTTCTGTCGAGGCAGCACTTTCCTCAGAGACAGCCGCAATATCGGTAATTAGATTCCCCACCTGCAAAGCTTCGGCGTTTATCGCCTGGGTGCCTGACGCTACTTGCTGAATTCTTGTTGCCATATTCGCTATGGCATGTTTAATATCATTAAATTGTTCTGTCAGGTGCGCCACAGCCTGTTCCTGCTCAGTAACAGTAGTTTCCGTCATGCCGATCTCCTTTACCGCCCGGTCGGTCCCAAGCTGGATTTCCCGGATTAAATCGGCAATTTGCCGGCTGGAAGCAGCCGATTGCTCGGCCAGCTTGCGCACTTCTTCAGCTACCACGGCAAAACCGCGCCCTTGCTCACCAGCTCTGGCAGCCTCAATGGCCGCGTTCAAGGCTAATAGATTTGTCTGTCCGGCAATACTTGTTATTACTTCCACGATTTGCCCTATCTTCTGGGAATTATCTGCGAGTTCGGCGATAGCTTGTCCTACGCCGGTAGTCGCCGCCTTACTCCTGTGCATTAATTCCATCTGGTTGGCAACATCCTGGTAGCCTTTCCCGACAAAATCCTCCACTTTTGCTGCCATACTGGCTGATTCGGCAGCAGCTTCCGTCACCAGGGTTATGGCCTTGTTCACTTTTTCAACTAGCAGCGCACCTTGCTGTACCGACTCGGAGTGGGTACCTGCGCCGGCAGCCAGGTCATCAACAGTAATTGCGATTTGCTCGGCAATATCGGTGGCTTTCCGGGCCGATACCTGCATATCGCTAGCTGTCGTATCCACTGTATGGGCTAATGAATTGATCTCCCTGATTAGTGTCCGCAAACTCATGCCCATCTGGTTAAAGGCCGCAGCCACTACAGCTATTTCATCTTTGCCGGCAACTTCCATGGTGACAGTAAGATTGCCGGTGGCGAATTTCCTGGCATTTTCAGCAAGCCCATTCAGCGCCCTGGTAAACTTGCCGGCAATGAAAAACGCCACCACTGCAACTAAAAAGACTGCTGCAATATTTACCATGATAATTTTTGTCCGGAGCTGGGATAACTCGGCGTACGCTTCCGCCTCTGACACGGTAATACCCATCACCCAGCCGGTAGAGGGCATCTTTTTGTAGAGCATGATTCTGGAAACATCATTCTCCCTGTAGGTTTCGATACCATAATCCTGCACCAGCATGTTGGCTGCCAGTTTAGAAAATGCGGGTAACTCTGACAGCTTTCCGGACAGCAATTCCTTATCAGGATGAGCCAGCAGGACACCGTTGCTATCGACAATAAAACCGTAGCCCTTGCCATGCAGGTTAACGTTTTTAGCAATGTTGGACAAGGTAACCAAGTGAATGTCCTGTCCTAATACACCGCGAATGTTCCCGTTTTCATCCCTTAACTGTATTGCGGCCGAGACGACATAGTCTTTTAAATAATCATCAATATAAGGTTCACTATAGATTGGCGCTTTTGTCTCCAGGGCTTGCTTATACCAGCCGCGGGTTCGCGGATCATAACCGGCCGACGGGGTTTCCCCTTTACTATTGATAAACCGGCCGTCGCTGAGGCCTATATAGGAAATCCTTATATCCTTATCAGCCTCAGCCGCCTGAAGGTAACTAACCGGAATCTCGCCGACGGCAACTGTCCTGCCAATCAGATTGGCTGTGTTTTCCAAGACCTTGGTTTTTTTACTCAGCCAGCTGTCAATTGCCTGTACTTCATTACTTACAATGGCGCTCATCTCTGATTCGATACTGTTAACAACCGTGTGCCGGGTATAGTAGTAAGCCGGCAGCGAGACTGTCAGTACCACCATTGCCGTTATTACTGAAAATAGTATGATTAGTTTTTCCCTTATCTTCATCGAGAGGAACCTCCCAGGATTCTAAACAGCCTCAGTCTACTTATCCTTGGTATCGGATTGTTCACTATCCTTATTTAATGCGCTGTGCGAACGTCCGTACAGGAAGTAGATGGCTATACCAATGAGACTCCAGACTACAAACCGGATCCAGGTGCCTGTCGCCAGGTTAATCATGATATAGAGGCAAAAGAGGATGGCGCAAACAGCAACAAAGGTAAGTGAAGGGCAGCGGAAAGGACGTTCGGCGTCAGGCTTGGTTTTACGCAGCACCATAACACCAATCATCGCAATTATGAACGCAAACAGGGTGCCAATGCTGCACATTTCAGCCACAACATGAATGGGGGTAAAGCCGGAGATAAGAGCAACAGCTACGCCGACAATGATGGTGATAATATGAGGCGTACCGTACTTAGGATGGACTTTGCAAACTTTGGACGGAATCAGACCATCCCGGGACATGGCAAAAAAGGCACGGGTCTGAGCATAGATCATAACCAGCAGCACGGTGGACAGCCCGGCAATGGCACCGGTTCCCACAAGCGCCGAGCCAAAATTATAACCAATGCTTCTTAATACATAAGAAACAGGTTCGGCCGTATTCAGCTGGCTATAGGGGACAACACCTGTCATGATGGCTGTAACCGTGATATATAAGACGGTGCAAACAGCTAACGAACCGATGATGCCTATTGGCATATCGCGGCTGGGGTTATGAGTTTCTTCAGCTGCCGTGGCAATAGAGTCCACACCAAGATAGGCAAAAAAGATGAATGCTGCTCCGGCAGATACACCGGCCCAGCCATACGGCAAAAACGGTTCCCAATTGGCGGCATTGACTTTTGGCCCGGCCAGGAAGATGAACAGGAAGATGGCGGCAAGCTTAATAGCAACCAAAATACGGTTGGCATTGGCACTTTCCCGGACACCCTTTACCAAGAGAAACGTCAGGAATAAAGTAATGAGGACAGCAGGAAGGTTGACGATACCGCCGTCGGCAGGTACTGCTGTCAGGGCCTTGGGTACTTCAATGCCTGCGGTCTTTAGGATGCCGACAGTATAGGCCGACCAGCCGCCGGCTACGGCACTGGCGCCGACAGAGTATTCCAGAATGAGATTCCAGCCAACCAGCCAGGCGATAAACTCGCCCAGCGACGTATAGGTATACGTATAGGCACTGCCGGCAATCGGCACCATCGAGGCCAGTTCCGAATACGCGAGACAAACAAAGGCGCAGGTAATACCTGCCAATACAAACGAAAGCATAAGACCGGGACCTGCGTATTTGGCTGCTGCCACCCCTGTAAGCACAAAGATGCCTGTGCCAATAATAACCCCAATGCCAAGCATAATAATATCGATGGCAGTTAATGATTTACGAAGCGAGTGCTTGCTTGCCTCCTGTTTTAACAATTCAATACTCTTAGTACGAAAGATGCTCATCAATTATCTCCCCCTTGTTTTTCTTACCGGGTATAAGAAGTTCAATTTTCCAGGATGGCGATAGCCTCGACTTCAACCAGAACGTCTTTCGGCAATTTTGCTACCTGCACGCAGGCACGCGCCGGATAGTCTTTGGTAAAAACACCGGCGTACACTTCGTTGACAATTTGAAAATCCGCTAAATCCTTCAAAAACACCGTGGTTTTGACAACAGCATGTACATCTGTGCCGCTGGCTTTGAGAATGGCCTGCAGATTGGCTAACGACTGCAGTGCTTGCTCTTTAGCGCCTCCGGCAACTACTTCCCCGGTACCGGGATCTACCGGCAGCTGGCCTGAGATAAACAGCAGGTTGTGAGCGGCAATGGCCTGAGAATAAGGACCGATAGCGGCAGGTGCGTCATGGGTATGAATCACTTTTTTGTGCATAGACATTCCTCCATTTTATTGAAAATTAAATATTGTGTGTTAATTCGCATCAGAAAAATAGGCCGAATAAGTAACGACAGCTTATTCGGCCTATTTGCTAGTGTACGTAACCCTTCAGGCTCGAAAGCACTAGGCAAGTGGTTCGAAGCGAGCGGTGAAGAAACGTAAAACAGGCGGTTCGTAAACCATTTCCAAGCCTTTGATGGAGTCGCGTTTTTGATACAGTTCAATAACCGATTCGGCAACAACATCCATATGGGCATAGGTGTAAACACGGCGCGGAATGGTTAAGCGGACAAGCTCCAGTTTAGGATAATGGTGATTGCCATCTTTGGCACGGCCTGCCGAAATGATACCGCGCTCCATGCTGCGCACGCCGGATTCCAGATAGAGCTGGGCTGCCAGCATTTGCGCCGGGAACTGATCCTGGGGAATATGCGGCAGGAACTGACGGGCGTCTAAGAATACGGCATGACCGCCAATGGGTTTTACAATCGGCACACCGGCTTTTTCCAGCTTTTCTCCCAAATAACGGACTTGGCCGATACGGTGCTGGATATAATGGAAATCAACAGATTCGTACATACCGCGAGCCATGGCTTCCATGTCGCGCCCGGCAAGACCGCCGTAGCTGGGCATACCTTCAAAAACAACAACCAGCTCGGTGGCTTTTTGATACAGTTTCTCGTCATTAAGAGCCAGGAAACCGCCGATATTGACAAGGCAGTCTTTCTTCCCGCTCATGGTAGCACCGTCGCCATAGCTGAACATTTCTTTCACGATAGCGGCTATTGACTTTTCCTGATAGCCTTCTTCGCGTTCCCGGATGAAATAGGCATTTTCCACACAACGGGTGGCATCAAACATCACCTTGATATTATGCTTGTGAGCCAAGGCAGAGACTTCGCGCAGGTTCTGCATGCTGACAGGCTGGCCGCCTGCCAGGTTAACGGTAACGGCTACGCAGATATACGGGATGTTTTCGGCGCCGACACGGTCAATCAGACTCTGGAATTTATTTAAATCAATATTGCCTTTGAAGGGATGGTCGGCTTGGGAGTCATGCGCCTCATCAATGATCACATCGGCAAAGCTGGCTCCGTTCATTTCCTGATGCGCCCGGGTTGTAGTGAAGTACATGTTGCCGGGAACCCAATCGCCAGGCTTAATGGTAATCTTGGACAAAATATTTTCCGCACCGCGCCCCTGGTGGGTCGGCACTACATATTTAAAGCCATAAAGCTCGCGTACGGCGGCTTCGAGATTATAAAAATTAACGCTGCCTGCATAGGCTTCGTCGCCAAGCATCATGCCGGCCCATTGGTTATCACTCATGGCGGTGGTGCCACTGTCGGTGAGCAGGTCAATATACACATCTTTGGAATTAAGTAAAAAAGTATTGTAGCCGGCTTTTTTAATGGCTTCTTCCCGCTGTGCCCGGCTTGTCATTTTGATGGGTTCAACCACCTTAATCTTAAACGGTTCGGCGATAGTTCTCTTTTCCATGAATAAATCCTCCTTCTGAATATAAAACGTTGGTTGGAAGCAGATCTTGCCTTCGCCCTATTATATTGCAAGATGCATGCCAACCCAAAAAAGAAGGATTTATAAGAAAAATCAAGCATTTCGTAATCTTTTGTTTACAAGATGGTTTACACTGTTGCTCTTGGTTTACAGTTTTTCGCCAGGGAATTCACTGCCCTTACCGGGACTATCCGGCCATAACCCATGCTTTTTCATCTTTTTGATAACAGCGGTATGGGACAGCCCCAGTGCCGCTCCGGCCCGCCGCGAAGAGCGGAACCGCTTCATGGTTTCCCGTAAAATCTCACGCTCTACTTCAGCCACACGCTCCTCCAGCGTCTGATAGGTTTCAAATTGTACTTTTACCGGCTTGTTATCTGCAGACTTTTTCCCGATATGCAGGTGCTCCGTCTTAATTTCCGGGCCATCCACCAGATTAACCGCCCGTTCAATAATATTTTCCAGTTCCCGCACATTGCCCGGCCAGGAATAGGCCTGCAGCTTCTCCCGGGCTTCGGCCGAAAAGCGATATACCGGCGACTGCAGCTTGGCGGCAAACCGCTTAAGAAACTGTTCGGCCAGCAAGGGAATATCCTCGGCACGTTCTCTTAACGGCGGCAGAAACAGCGGGATAACATTCAAACGGTAATACAGATCTTCCCGGAATAATTGCCGCGCCACCATATCTTCCAAATCACGGTTGGTGGCGGTGATAATCCGCACATCCACCGGCAGCTCACGCGAACCGCCCAACCGGCGAACACGTTTTTCCTGGAGCGCACGCAGCAATTTTGCCTGGAGATGCACCGATATTTCCCCGATTTCGTCAAGAAACAGCGTGCCGCCGTTAGCCAGTTCAAATAAACCGGGTTTGCCGCCTTTGGCCGCCCCGGTAAAAGCACCTTCTTCATAACCGAATAATTCACTTTCCAGCAAAGCTTCAGGAATGGCGGCACAGTTAACAGGGATAAAAGTTTGTTTGGCCCGTGGCGAATCACTGTGAAGCGCCCTGGCAAACAGCTCCTTGCCGGTACCGGTTTCACCGCGGATAAGCACAGTGGAAGAACTGCCCGCATAACGCCGCGCCTGCTCCAGTACTTTTTCCATCGCCGGACTGACACAGGAAATATCCCGGAAGGTGACAGGCAGGGAAGCGGTAAGCTTCTGGATCATTTCCCGGACATCCCGGCTATCGCGCAGCATGACGACCACCCCAACCACCCCGCCGGTATCATTGCGCAGCGGGCGGGTGCTGACAACACAATAGCCGCCAATACTGTCAAGGAATACTTCCCGGTTGCGGAAAGAGCGGCCCTCCTGCAGCGTGCGGGTAATAAGCAGGCTATCTGCCAGCTCACTTGGCAGAGGCTGCTCCAGCCCATTGTCGTCCAGCCCAAGAATACTGGCTGCCGCAGTATTGCATTGTTTAAGGATGCCAAGCTCATTTACCGCCAAAACTCCGTCCTGTACAGAAGCCAGGATAGCATCCAGCTGCTCGGCCCGTTCCTTCGACGGCATGTACGAAACCTCGATAACTTTGTATATTCCGTCCACCTGTTGCAAGGCATGCATCAGTTCTTGTTTTTGCTCATCATATACGGTCTGGCATTTCAGGTACACAGCCCCCCGCTCCATCTCAACCGAAGCAATATTTATCCCCGATTCGGCCAACACCCGGGAAACATCCAGCAAGAGTCCCACTCTGTCCGTACAAGGCATACATAGACGCATAACATACCCCTCCTCACAGCAAGCACATCGCGCACTCTACTTCCCATAATACCATATCTGCGCGTGATCCAACATAACTTGTTGCAAATAAATTTACTAAATATCTTCTACTAGGAGACAGGACGCCCCTTTCCCATGCTGGCAGGAGCATGGTGCCAATAATTGCATACATAATGAAAGGAAGCCGGGGATAGATATAGTATTGTACTGCAACGGCCGGTTGCAAATACCAGGAAGGGGAACGGATAGTTTTTGGCGAATTGTGGTATTCATATAGGCAATATGTTGTTGAAGGAGTGTGAAGCATTTGGGACAGAATGAGCAACTAAAAGCTGTTTTTCCCAGTGAGGCAGATATTCCGGAGCCATTTCGGCTGACACAACCGGTACAGCAAAGGCAGTATCTGGCTGACGGTGAGCTCAAACGGTGGGAAGGTCCATGCCAGGAGGTCATTTCGCTGGTGCAGGTGCAAAAAGGCGGCACCCTTCAGCCGGTGATTCTTGGCTGTTATCCTGTCCTGAATGAGAAAGAAGCCCTGGAAGCCCTGGAGGCTGCCGTCAGGGCCTATGACAATGGCTGCGGGCTGTGGCCTACCATGCCGGTGGAAGGCCGAATCCGCCATATGGAGCTGTTTGTCCGCAAAATGCTTGAAAAGCGGGAAGAAGTTGTCAGACTGCTCATGTGGGAGATTGGGAAAACATTGCCCGATTCGGAAAAAGAATTTGACCGCACGGTGGAATATATCCGTGATACCATCGAAGCACTCAAGGAGCTGGACAGAACCTCCTCCCGCTTTACCATTGAACAGGGAATCCTGGCCCAGATCCGCCGCGCCCCGCTAGGGGTGGTACTATGCATGGGCCCCTACAATTATCCGCTTAACGAGACCTTTACTACCCTGATTCCTGCTCTCATTATGGGGAATACGGTAGTCTTCAAACCGCCCAAGCTGGGGGTATTGCTGCATTATCCGCTGCTGGAAGCCTTCCGCGAGGCTTTTCCGCCAGGCGTAGTCAACACCGTATACGGTTCCGGCCAGAAAGTGGTGGGCCCGATTATGCGTTCCGGCAAAATCAATGTGCTGGCTTTTATCGGTTCCAGCACGGTGGCCGACACCCTAAAACAGCAGCATCCCAAACCGCACCGGCTGCGCAGCGTACTGGGGCTGGAGGCCAAAAATGCCGCGATTGTACTGCCAGACGCAGATATTGAGCATACGGTCGAGGAAATCCTGGCCGGGTCATTGTCATATAACGGGCAGCGTTGTACCGCACTGAAAATGTTGTTTGTGCATAACCGGATTATCGATACCTTTATGAAACAGTTTGCCGCTAAAGTAAACAGCCTCAAACTGGGCATGCCCTGGGAACCCGGAGTCAAAATCACGCCACTGCCGGAAGCAAACAAAATCGGATATTTGCAGGAGCTCATCCAGGACGCAGTCGCCCACGGAGCCTCGGTTGTAAACCCGGGCGGCGGAGAAAATGCCGGTTCCATTGTCAGGCCTGCCATCTTGTATCCGGTCAAGGACACCATGCGGGTCTACGCGGAAGAGCAATTCGGGCCGGTGGTACCCATTGCCGGCTATGACGATATTCACGAGCCCATCCGGTATGTTATTGAGTCCAATTACGGACAACAGGTCAGCATTTTCGGAACAGCCCCGGATTTGATGGCCAGTCTGATTGATCCGCTGGTCAACCAGGTCTGCCGGGTGAATATCAACAGCCAGTGCCAGCGGGGACCGGACAGCTTCCCGTTTACCGGCAGAAAAGATTCGGCAGAAGGCACCTTGTCGGTAACAGACGCTTTGCGGGTATTCTCCATCCGGACCCTGGTAGCCGCAAAAACCACACCGGCCAATAAGCAGTTAATTACCGAGATTGTCAGAGGAGATAAGTCCAAATTTTTATCAACCGATTTCCTGTTATAGCAGCCCAATAAGGCGGGAATACCGCTTGTCATGGCAAACAACAATTTACATTTGCTGCTCCAGTCTATGCACCGGGGCAGCAAACCAAAAGAAGCCTGAAACAGCACCTAAGGTGATGTTTCAGGCTTCCACCATTCTGCGTTAGATTCTAAACTGCCGGACAGCCTGCTGGAGCTCTTCCGCCAACCGGGATAAAGATTGGCTTGAAGATGCAATTTCCTGCATGGATGCCGACTGTTCCTCTGTCGCGGCCGATATATTCTGCGACTGACCCGCAATCTCCTTACTTACGGCAGCAACTGCTTTAATGTCTGCAAGCACCTGACTGCTGGCAGCAACCGACTGATTCAGCCCGGCGGCTATAGCGCTGCTGATCTGAGCCACCTCTTTAACATGGCGTTCAATTTCGGTAAAGGCTAAGCCAGCTTTATCAACAACCGTCGTTCCTTTTTGCACCTCTTCCGTACCGGCAGACATAGCCGCAACAGCCTGCCCGGTTTTACCCTGAATCTCAGCAATCAGCTCCGAAATCTGCTTGGCCGCCTCCTGTGATTGTTCAGCAAGCTTGCGCACCTCTTCCGCAACCACAGCAAATCCCCGGCCTTGTTCCCCGGCACGCGCCGCTTCAATCGCGGCATTTAAAGCCAGCAGATTGGTTTGTCCCGCAATAGCGGCAATTGTTTCGACAATTACGCCAATCTCCTGGGATCTGGTACCCAATTCGGCCACAACAGCTGCCGAATCATTGACGGTATTTTGAATTCGGTTCATCTGGAGGATAGCATTTTCCACAGCCTTACTGCCGTCATTAGTGGCAAGTACCGCCTGGCTGGTTATATCTGAGGCAAGTTTAGTAGCCTTGGCCCCTTCCTGGGAGCCACTGGCAATGTCCTCAATTAAGGAAAGTACATTGGCCACGCCTGCGGTTTGCTGTTCGACACCGGCACCGGTGCTGGCACTGGCGGCAGCAACCTGGTTTGCGGCCTGCGCGGACTGTTCGGCGCTGGCATTCAATTGCTCGGAAGAGGCGCTTACCTGTTCAGTCGCCTCCGCAACCTGGAGCATCAAGGTTCGCAGATTTTTGGTCATCTCCTCAAAACTGCGGGCCAGCCGCCCGATTTCATCATTAGAATCCAGGTTCATTTTCGTAAGTGTAAGATCACCGGCGGCAATCCGGGTGGCTTCCTGCACCAGGCTTTCGATCGGGCGCAAGGTTTTAAGCAAATACCGCCAGCCAATGACACCTACGAAAATAAGCCCAATTCCCAATGCAGTGAGCATCCACAGCAAACTGCTGAAAAACCCGGCCTCAAACTCACTTGTCGGCAGAGATACGATGGCAAACCAGTCTGTCCCCTGGACAGGGACAGCGAGAGCTACCGCTTCATGTCCGCGCAAGTCGGTATAGTTAAGCAGCCGTCCGGAACTGCTGCTTAACTGGGCTGCCAGTTCCTCCGGAATTTTTTTCTGCTCTTTGATGATTTCCCGATCAGAATGCGCAATCATGGTGCCGTCATGGGCAACAATGACCGATACCCCGGTTGAGCCAACCTTGACCTGAGCCAGATAGTTCTGCAGGGTTTCCAGATTGACCGCCTGCAGTACCATCCCCGTCAATTGACCGTTGTCACCGATTACCGGCTGGGTGACAATTACCGAAGGGACACCGGTAACCCTGTTGATAATGATATCGCTAATATGCGATTTTTTATCCGCCATAGTATCTTTGTAAAACTTCCGGTCTGAGAGATTATCCCCGATGACTTTGGCATCATAAGGAGCAATGGCTATCCTTTTACCGGCAGTATCCAAAAAATTCAGCCTGTCAATTCCCCAGGCGGCACCGAAATAGGTGTTGATCTTGGTCTGGATACGAATTTGATCGCCGGACTGCAAGTCACTGTCCTGCTGATATACCTTGCCGCTTTTTTCAAAAGAATTAAATAGATCTGTAACCTGTCCCGCGAGCTGTGTTGCCTGGTTACCCATAGTAACTTCCGTACTGTTCAGCGTCTGCTGGTATAAAACGTACATGCCTGAACCGGCAATAATCATACCTACAACCAATAGGGAAACTATAAGCAATGTAATGGTTTTAGTTCTAATCGACATACTTCTCCCCCCCTAAAAAAAATCTATAACTAAAATATAAGACCGAATCCTCGCACAGAGGTTGTTCAGTCATAATCAGTCATAATCAGTCATACTATATCATACACTCTTACCATTTTATACAATAATATCTATTATTGTCAAATAATCCTGCGAGATACGGGGGAGGGTGAATAGCAGCAGTCAGTGCCGGCAGGAGCCGTTCTGCGCACCGGCGAAACTAAAAAGGGGGGGAGCATATCAGATTATTGATATGCTCCCCCGCGAAATTCCTTACTCCATTATTTTGCCTGCTGACCCAGCCCTGATCAAAACACGTTTTATCCGGGAGTAGTCCACTTGCGGCAATAATCCCGATCCTTCCGGCAAACTATATCGGATTCATTCCCAGACCCAGAACTTCGTGTTCATAGCCTTTGATGGGAGCTCCCATATTGCCGTACAAAGCTACGGAAATCCATTCCCCGTCATCGCCCTTGTCTGACAGGCGTTTTCCCCGTACAATGCTGAATAGCAAACCGGCACTGCGCAAAATAGCGCCAAGCCCGTCCTGCCCCCGGCACATACCGCTGTAAGCTTCCAGCACCGAGTGATAGAGCGCATGTTCCTCACGGTAACGCTGATCAATCAGCCCCTCTTTTTTTGCGGCGGTTTCCACTGCCGCAAAAATTTTGGCTGAATCCATAGACCCCACTTTACCTCTTAACAGCCGGTAGCCGCACTCCTGCCCCTGCTTGCATAAGCTGTCTTCCGCCCCACCGGGATACATTACAAGTAAAACTGCCATTTTTCCGATACTGATATTTCGGTCTAAATTTATCATAATATGTTCGTTCCTCTCCTATATAAGTAGCAATCCTCAACCATCCTTGCGGTAAGCAATACCGGCAGATATTAATATATCCTTAGCAGGCCCACAGCGCCTTCGGCGGCAGCTACCAGTTCTCCGTCGGCAATCAAGCGATAAATGCTTTGGATATCGGGGGCCGGTATCCTGTCCTCGTCCAAATGGGAGACAGCCTGGCGCACAACCCGATGGGCGGCACCGGTTCCGGTCCCGGGAACCAAAGGAGCCAAAAAGTCAATCCCCTGAGCGGCTGCCAGACATTCAATTGCCAGGATATACCGCACATTCTCAAGAATTTCCCGCGCCTGCCGGGCGGCAATTGTCCCCATGCTTACATGATCTTCCTGGTTAGCAGAGGTCGGAATGGAATCAGCGCTGGCCGGATGCACCAGAACCTTGTTTTCCGATACCAGAGAAGCTGCCGTATATTGGGTAATCATAAGCCCGGAATCCTCGCCGGGGTATGCTGTCAGGAAGGGCGGCAGCTCACTTAAATGCGCATCCAGCAAACGGTTGGTGCGCCGCTCAGAAATATTGCCAAGCTCCGCCAGGGCCAGCTTCAGGTAATCCATCACCAAGGCAATAGGCTGGCCATGAAAATTACCGCCGGAAATAGCTTCGCCGGTATCCGGCATAATCAGTGGATTGTCGGTTGCCGCGTTGATTTCCACCAGCAAAGTTTCTTCCACCCGTCTTAGCGCATCTTTTGACGCTCCATGAACCTGGGGCACGCACCGCAAGGAATAAGCATCCTGAACTTTATCGCAGTCGGCATGTGATTGGATAATCGGACTATTGGCCGTCAGGCGCAGCATATTGTTGGTTGTCGCCACCTGGCCGGCATGCGGCCTGACCTGGCTGATCCGGGGATCAAAGGCCGTCCGGGTTCCCCGCAGCGCTTCTACACACAAAGCGGCAACAATATCTGCGGCTTTCATCAGAGTAACGGCGTCCTGCCAAACCATACAACCCACCGCAGTCATAATTTGAGTACCGTTAATGAGGGCTAAGCCTTCTTTCCCGCCCAGCGTTACCGGCTGAAGACCACTTTGTGCCAAAGCTTCCGCACCGCTGACCAGTTTTCCTGCCACAAATGCCTGCCCCTCACCCAGCATTACCAGCACCATGTGGGACAAGGGTGCCAAATCGCCGCTGGCGCCTACCGAGCCTTTGGCCGGGATAGCCGGATAGACCCGCCGGTTTAACATCGCAATAAGCATCTCCACAGTGGAAAGCTTAATCCCCGAATAGCCCTTTGCCAGCGAATTGGCCCTAAGCAGCATGGCTGACCGCACAACATCCTCCGGCAGGTATTCCCCCACACCGGTAGCATGACTTACAATCAGATTCTTCTGTAGTTTTTCCCTTTTTTCTTTGGAAATAAAGATGCGGCTAAAATCACCAAACCCTGTGGAAATACCGTATACCGGACTTTCCTCTTCCAAAATTTTATCAACAATTTTGCGGCTGGCTACGATCTGTTCGCGCCCTTCATCATGCAAATCTACTTGCTCATATCCCCGTGCTACCTTTACCACTTCATCCAGTGTCAATGAATATCCATCTAATAATACCACTATTTTATCCTCCTACTGCTTATTCAGCTTTATTATATTTATTTCTGTTACTTGGTATTACTGCGGCCGGCAACAAACCGGCCGGCGGAGTTTGGCTGCTTTGCACATACTGTTAAAATAATACAAAAAGGAGTAAACTCATTTTTGAGTTTACCCCCTTATATCTCATAACTTTGGGCAACCGTTTTATTTAACTGTTACTGGTTTTTAGTTTTATGCTTTTAGATAGGGTTCATCCCCAGCCCGAGCACCTCATGCTCAAAGCCTTTCATCGGAGCCCCCATATACCCATACAAGGCAACAGCAATCCAGTCTCCGTCATCGTCGCTGCCCGGCGCCTTAGGCCCCCGGATTACGCTAAACAACAGACCGGCGCTGCGCAATACATTGCCTAACCCCACATGTCCCCGGCAAATACCGTGGTAGGCCTCCAGAATACTATGGTATAAGGCATGTTCCTCCCGGTAATTATCGCCTATAAGTCCCTCTCTTTTGGCGGCCGTTTCTACGGACGCAAAAATTTTAGACGAATCCATAGAGCCAACTTTACCTTTGAAGGTACGATATCTGCCCTGTATACCCTGCTGCAAAAATTCCGCTTCTTCGGCACCCGAATGCAGAACCAGCAAAACCGCCGCTTTACCTAAACTCATCATCGGATTGCCTACAACTTTCTTCAGATTTGCAGTCCTTACCACCGCGCTCTCATGTCTCATATCTGCGGCAGCATTCTATTTGCATGATAAGCTGGATTATGGCAAAAGTCAAGCAAAAAGTCAGGTGTACAATCTACCCGCATTGCTGGTACCCAAGCCACAGAATAACAAGCCAAACAGGAGCTTCCATCCTTAGCATGTTCGGACACTTTGTTTCCCCCTCTTTTTATTATCGTTTGCCAGTGGTCCATGATGTTTCAGAAGCCCTATTGAACCTGTCTGAACAAAATAAAAAGAGGCAAAACTCAAAAAGAGTTTTGCCCCCTAATATCTAATAGCTGTAGGCATTTATCTATTATTGATTTAATTTTCGCAACTGCAACTATATTGTAGATTATATGAAATATTTTGTCAACTGTTTTTCTTTTGCTGCTGCAATGCCGCTACTATCATATTTTTGCTGCGTTTTTCTTAGAATTCAATTACAGTGCCAACAAAGGCGGGGATGAATTTTTTGCCGAAGCAGGCTCTTAATTCGGCCATCATCTCAAAACCGGTACAGTGATTGGCGGCGACAAAATCAGGAGAATATTGTGCCAAAGTTGCTAAGCTGATTTCTTGCTGGGTGGGCAAAACCGGACCCAGGTGAGTTCCACCGATCCAACCTGCCAGGCGGGTTTGTCCGGTTATTTGAAAGCCTCTGTTCAATGTATTAACCAGTCCGGAATGGCTGCAGCCGCCGATAACCACTAACCCTCTGTCACTCGCATAGTAAAGGGCGGTGTCATCAGGAATCTCGTCCTGGCAGTCACAACCTGTTTTATCACAAACAACCAGCTTGGTATCCCCTTTTTCAAAAGCAGTTGTTCGCGGCATACTGCCGCTAAACCATAAATTGGGTGCTATCTCAACCGGCTCATTCTTGAATTGCCACTCGGCTCCCAGGCTAATACTTTCCTCTTTTGTAAAGGGAATGCCAATGTGTTCCCGTCCCTCACCGGAAACCGAATAACGTTCACCAAATATCCGGGTATGGGCATAGATAGGAATGGGTTTACGCCGGTGTCTGAGAATGTGTGGCAGCCCGCCGGTATGGTCGTAGTGTCCATGGCTAATCGCGATAGCATCCAGCTGCAGCGGGTGAATACCAAGCAGGCTTAAATTATGGACAACAATAGCTGATTGACCTGCATCAAGCAGCAGTTTGCGGGAATTCATTTCTAATAAAAGCGACAGGCCATGCTCACCGAGAAAGGGCTTTTTGGCATTAATGGGGACTGAATTATCAACAACAACAGTAACTTTTATCATAGACACCTCCTACTAATTAAATAGTTAACCGACAAGCTGACTGAAGATTAGCAGCGTAACAAGTCCGACAACCGACGCAATGGTAGTGGACAGAGTATAGGTTTTGAATAAGTCGCTCATAGGCATGCCGAAGTATTCTTTTACAAACCAGAACCCTGGGTCATTGACATGGGAAAAGCCGATGGCTCCCGTACCGATGGCAACTGCGACAAGGGCTGTATCAATTCCGGGATACAGCGGCAATAACGGCACAACCAGCCCCACTGCCGTAATCATGGCAATCGTTGCCCCGCCTACGGCGAAACGCATGATGGCTGCTACACTCCACGCAAGGATCAGCGGGTTAATCTTCCAGGACATGAGCAGCGATTTAATGGCATCCCCGATACCGCTATCCATAAGGATTTTATTAAACGCGCCGCTGGCACCGATGATGAGCAAAATAGCTGCCATCGGACCAATAGCCGTTTCACTCAGCTTCTGGATTTTTTCCATATTCATGCCCCGGTTAAGGCCCAGGGTCCAATAGGATAAGATCACAGCCAGGAATAGTGCGGTGACAGGATCACCAATAAAGTTTACATACACCATACCTGGATGTGTTTTTCCGAGGACAAATTCCAGAACGGTTTTTGAAATCATCAGCAATAAGGGAAATAAGATGGTAAACAGCGTAATGCCGAACGGGGGCAGTTTTTCGTCAGGAGTAGGCTCCGCCTGGCAGAGATGTTCCGGCGGATTCAACTTAAATTTGTTGCCTACCAGTTTCCCAAAAACGGGACCTGCCAGAGCTGCTGCCGGTAAGCCGACAATCAGGCCGTAAAGAATGACTTTACCAACATCTGCTTTTAACCCTACAGCTACCGCCATGGCTGCCGGATGGGGAGGAACGATGCAGTGAACAGTCAGCAGGCCGATTATCATGGGAATGCCGACCATTACCAGCGACATGCCGGCTTCAATAGCAACGCAAAACAGTAACGGCATTAATAATACAATTCCTACCTGAAAGAAAACCGGAATCCCGCAGATATAGCCAACAAGCATCATTGCCCAGTGAGAATTCTTTTTACCCAAAGCCTGTATCATGGTGCGAGCCAGTCTTTCGGCGCCACCTGATATTTCCATCATTTTGCCAACGATGGCCCCGAGAGCCAGAATAGGTGCCAGCATCCCCAGGAAACCGCCCATTCCCAGTTCAATAGATTTGAGCATCTTATCCAGAGGCATTCCTGTTGCAAATCCAATAAACAGACAAGCGGTCAGCAGTGCAACAAAAGCATGAACTTTGAGTCGAATCGTAAGAAAAATAATTAATGCAATCGCTAGCAAGAGAACAACCATCATTAAACCTGTTGTACCCATAGTTACCTCCTTATTATTATAATTTTGCGGTATTGACTGTAAAAGAGCACAAAGCCGCTTTTATTCAGCCGTGAAATTCTTTCCCAATCTTACCGCATCCTTTATAATAATAGTAGGCCTTTATAGCTTTTATTTCAATTATCTGAAAAAGAGAACTTTCATGTAAAAATTATAGTTTTTTTGTGCAAACAGTACAAAGAGAGGTAATGTCATGATTATACCGGAAAGTCTGGGACAAAGAATTGTCGACACAACCATGCGTTTGGTTCACCGGAATGTCAACATTATGGACAGGGACGGCACTATCATTGCGACCGGCCATCCACACCGCTATCGGACACTGCATAAAGGGGCAAAAGATGTTATAGAAACCGGCACTATTATCGAAATATACCCGCACGAATTGGCGCTTTACCCCGGTGCCTTACAGGGAGTTAACCTGCCTATTGTATTCGATGACCAGGTCGTAGGGGTTGTTGGGGTGTTCGGTCATCCTGATGAAGTTCGGAACATCGGTTTTCTGGTTAAAATGATTACAGAGTTGATTCTGGAAAGGGACCTTGTACAAAGGGAAATGCGCACAAAAACCCGGTTACGGGAACAATTCATTGAAGCCTCGGTGCTCAAGCCTGTTACCGAACTGTTGCCCAAACTAAAGCGGCTTGCAAAAAACCTGGAAATCGACCTTCTACAACCGCGAACAGTCATGATCATTGATGTTTCCGTCGTATTACAGAAATTAACGCTAGAATATGGTTCATCTGAACTGGTAGTGGAACGCGTGGAAGATATCCTCTTTTCCTGCATTGAAACCGGCAAATTATTGTCTGAGCAGGATATCGCTTGCTTAATTGGCGATCAGCTCATAATTCTTAAGACCGCGGTAACCACAGACTGGTTATGCCAAAACAATTCTGCGGCTGAACAATTGGTAACCTTTTTGGCAGACGCAATTGGTGGACCACTGACTTGTGGAGTGGGAGCTGTCGCCCATTCTGTTACACAATATCACGTATCCTATAAGCAAGCCCATTTTTGCCTGCGTCGTTGCAGCAAAGATCAAGCAATCATACAAATATCAGAAAAAGATATCCTGGTACACCACGTCCTTTGCGAAGCGCTTAGCGGCTCCACACTGTCGGCAATAAGCACATTGCAGGAGAAATTCCATCACATGATTACCGGCAACAAAGAAATTTGCAGTACACTGTCCGCACTTTTTGCATGTAACCTGAATATTAATGCTGCCGCCAGCATGCTTCACATCCATAGGAACACCTTGCTGTACAGACTAAACCGGCTTGAAGCTGAAACCGGACTTGCTCCCTGCCGTTCTGTGGATGATATGATAATCTGCCGCCTTTTGCTGCTGCTGGTAGACCAGAACAAAGTAATACCTTAAACCAATTGCACCTGTTATATACCCTGCAATCCGGCAGGCAAACATTCCGCTTAACTAATCAGCAGCAAATCGTGAGCCCAGCTCAGGGATTCCCGATATGCCTGCAAAACATCCTTCTCCTTAATTCCTATTTCCCTTACATACAGGGAATGTGCTTCCCAATCAGCCTCTTCATAGCTTTTAATTAATTTGTATAAAAGGAGCAAGCGATTATTTCTCGTTTCAAGAAGTGCGTGCTTAATCTCTTCATCAAGAGATATTTCCTCAAGTATTTCTTGCAAGGGCCGGTCAAGCAAAGCGTCAATATGCGAAAACATCCCCATGAGAAAGGCATTGTTAATCTTTTGTTGCAGAACTTTACCAGATGCCAGGCTTTCTGCAAACCGTGCCCTGATAAGTGAACTCAATATTAATTCTCCGGGTTTATCATCAGCAACATTCTTTAGTGCAATTATGGATATCCATTTTGCCACTTCTTTTTGCCCTAACAGTGTCAAAGCCTGCCGCAAAGAACTAATCCTGTTTCTAAAACCAAACAGGGGAGAATTAATAAACTTTAATAATTTATAAGATAAGGAAACATCCCGTTTTATAATGCTCTCAATCGTATTAAATTCTAATTCAGGTTTATGGATTTCCTGTAAAATTTGCAAATGATTCATTTTATACTCAGGCAGAGTTTTCGAAGACATCATTAACGGTTTGCAAAAGAAATATCCCTGGAAATAAGAAAATCCCTCTTTTAATGCCTGTTGGAACTCCTCATGTGTTTCCACTTTTTCAGCTAAAAACTTAATTGGATACTCCTTACACCGCTCAATTAAATCTATGCGTTCCTGGTGCGAGGTGCTCAAAAAATCCACTTTAATAATGTCTGCCAATTTAACGAATGGCTCGTAGACCGGTTTAAAGATAAAATCATCCAAAACTATTAAATACCCTTTGCTTTTAAGCTTTTTGCATGCACTCACAATATTCTCGTCAGGAAAAACATCTTCCAGTATCTCCACAGCAACCAATTCCTGTGGCAAGAGTGAGGGTATATCATTTATCAGTGAATTTGCTGTAAAATTTATAAACGCCCTTTTGCCGGCAGTTAAAGTCTCAATACCAAAAATTAAAAAACTGTTGTTTATTACTTTAGTTGTCGCCTGGTCGCCGTCTAAAGCCGCGTAAACATTGCTGAAATCATTACGGAATAATAACTCGTAAGCAAAAACCTTTTGGGTTCTGTTAAAGATTGGCTGACGCGCTACATATACCGTTTCCTGCCCCATTACAAATACCTCACTTTATCATACTGTCGAATTTAACAATCATGTTTTTGTGAGAATTATTCTTACATAAGTTATTTTCGATCTTGTCAAGTTAATTATAGTTTTGTCTGAAAAATATTACAATATATTGCATAGGAAAACATTTCCCCGATAAATCACCAAATATTATCCTCTAAAGATAATGCTTTTTTAATTCAACGAAAATTTACAGGAAACGGGAAAAAAGGGACGGTTATTTTCACAATAACCGTCCCTTTGCGTTCCCTTGTATGCTTTTACTTAAACAAATTTATGTTTAAATTGGCTATGCAGTAAAAATCCGGATAATACAACCGTAACAATCTCGGCAATAGGCACCGTCAGCCAGATGCCGTGAATCCCAAACAGCAGCGGCAAAACAACAATGCCGATCGCGATCCAGATAATCCCTTTGTTCAAAGCAATGAGCACCGCCTTTTTCGGACTGCCAATGGCGGTAAAATAACCGGCTGTAACGATATTTAAACCATTAACCAGGAAGGCAAACGCATACAGTTTTGCGCCATACACGGCAAAAGCAAGCAATTCTTCATTACCGTCATTAAAGAATAACGCAATGACTTCTTTGCTAAAAACAAAAATCGCAATAAAAAATCCTATGCCAATCACAATAGCCGCAGCGGCAACAAGCTGTAATGCCTTTTTCACCCGTTCCATCTGGCGGCTGCCATAATTATAGCTGATAATCGCTCCCACACCGTCAGATAGGCCGATCAGTACATTATTGCCAATAAACGCCAGGTAGCTAATAACCGTAAAGGCCGCTACCCCCATTTCACCCACATAACGCATCAGCGTAATATTAAATAAAAAAGTGGTAATCCCTGTACCCAGTTCACTCAGCCCTTCTGATGAACCACTATAAAGAATATGTCCGGCAGCCTGTTTATCAAAACTACCGGCAAACGGTCTTAGCCCGGCTTTTTTGTAGAAAAAAGGCAAAGCTGCCATACAACAGGCAATACAATAACTAATACCGGCAGCCAGCGCGGCTCCGGTAATGCCTAATGACAATTTAGCCAGAAACAGCCAGTTCAGCAACATGTGGCTGCTGATGGCAACGACCAGAGCCAGCATGGCATACACCGGCATAGCCATGGTTTTCAGGACATAATCGAACACCATCATCATCGCCAGAAAGGGCAGAAATAACCCTAAACAGCGAATATAGGCGGCTACCTGCGGCATTAAATGCTCATTCGCACCTAAGGCATACGCAATCGGTTGAGGAAAAGCCACAGCAACCGCCGCGAACAGCAGTGAAATACTGCCGGCAAGCACCACCGCCGTCGTAAAAGCGGTATTGGCTTCACCGGCATGGCCTGCCCCCAATTTTCTGCCAATCATACTTTGAGCACCAATGCCAATAACCACACTAAGAGCAAACAAAAAACTGCTGAAAGGCATCGCTATATTAACGGCAGCCAAAGCGTCAGCCCCTATATAGTGTCCTACAAATAATCCGTCCACAATCGTATTCAGGCCCAAAAACAACATGGCCGCAATCGTCGGAATACTATATTGCAAAAACAACTTGCTAACACTTTCTGTCCCCAAAATATTTTCTTTCATATATCTCACCCCACCCAAAATAATAAACCTTGGAGTAACTCCAAGGTCAAGTAGAGTGTAAAAATATCCAAATTTCGTAGTAATCCAGACTGTCTTTATGAACACTTGCCAGATACCGTCCAAGCAAGGGGCCCTCCACTTGCCTGCCCTGCTCTTGCAGCCAAGCCAGTGCTTTAACCAGTATCGCAGTTTCCCGCCCGGAATAATCTGTCCCCAGCACCGTATACAAACATTCCCTTGCCGGCAAAGCAGCAAATTGCTGCTGCTCAGCAATCTCCAGCTTGCTGAGAATCTCCTCCTCAAAGCTGATTCCAATCTGCGCCGAATCAAAACTCTGCCTACTTAGCAGTTGGTCCTGTGGCAGCAGTAGGGTGTAGCGAACATGATGCAGCCAACTCCGGTCCGGCTTTTTGTACTGACGAATAATCTGAAGCAGATCTTCCTCTTGCCCGCCCCAGAATTTGCATTTAAAAGCAGGTGCCGGCACAAGCGAAAATTTGCCAAACTGCTGCTCACAGAGTTCATACTGAGCAATCATTTGTGCAAGCAGTGCCCGCTGCCTGACCAACGCTTCGATTCTCTCCGCAACAAGCCTGTCATTTTGCAGCAGCAGTTGTTTGATATCACCGAGGTCCATCGTTGTTACCATCGGCCGGATATCCTTAACAGCTACCTCCATGCTGCGGAAAAGCAAAATATCCATAAGACGCACAAGATCATCATAGGAATAATACCGGTAACCATTGTCACCATGCCTTACCGACGAAAATAACCCCGCCTTCTCATAATAGCGCAGCGTATCGGTTGACACATCGAACAGTTTTGCCATTTCACCAATCGTCCATGTATATTTCATCTCTTACCACCTTGGGACAAGGGGACAGGTCCCTTGTCCCACTTTTTCTCCAGCTATTACGCTTTTCTATATCCCCGTTATGCCAGCTTAATTCCCTATCATATGCTTTCTTTTACTTTCCTCTGCCACATTACTTCATTATACTGCTTTTTATAGACCTAGTATACCATTCTTCCATTTCAGGGACAAGGAACCCGTCCCCTTGTCCCTAATAATTATTTAGAATATTTACTTTATTTACTTTAAATTTCATTCCAATTTCATCCAATTTATAATGGACTCATAATTATAAACTGCCCACAGGCAACGGATTGATTCCATTTTGCGCTTGATAAAATGCGAAAGGAATGGTTACTATGGTTTCTTTATCCACCTTGCCTTTACATGCAGCCGGCCGGCCAACCACCATGGCGCCTAACGCCATGGTGGTGACGCCGCACTATCTTGCGTCACAAGCAGCCCTTCAAATTCTCGAAAATGGCGGAAATGCTGCAGAAGCAGCCATTGCCGCCGCTGCGGTAGTGAATGTCGTCTATCCTCACATGAATACAATCGGCGGAGACAATTTCTGGCTTCTTTATGATGCCAAAAACCAGCGGCTAAAAGCTTTAAACGCCAGTGGCCGGTCCGGCGAAAAGGCGACTATCGAGCTGTATAAAGCCCTGGGCCTGGGTAAAATCCCCACCAGAGGGTATCTGGCAGCGAATACGGTTCCTGGCGTAGTTTCCGGCTGGTGGGAGGTTTATAACTATTCACAAAAGAATATGAACGCCTCGATGTCCTGGGCAAATCTTTTAGAGAAATCTATCAGTTATGCCGAGAATGGTTTCTCGGTTACGCCAAACCAAGAGTATTATACAAAAGTTAATATTGATAAAACAAACAATGAAATTCGCGATCTTGGACGTTTTGACGGCTTTAGGAAAACCTTCCTGAAACCTGATGGCAACATTTATTATGCAGGTGAGCTTTTTAAACAAAAAGATCTGGCCAACACCTTAAGGATCATTGCCCGCAACGGAGCGGACGGCTTTTATAAAGGTGAAATCGCCGCAAAAATCGTTGCCGATCTTACAGCAAACGGGGGAATTTTGACGTTAGAGGATTTTGCCTGTCACAGGGCCGACTGGGTGGAAGCCATTTCGACAGATTACCGCGGCTATACAGCCTACAACCTGCCGCCTAACACTCAGGGCATAGCTTCTTTATCCATTCTGAACATCCTGAACAACTTTGATCTGGCCTCAATGACGGAAGGCAGCGCCGATTATTATCATTTAATAATCGAAGCCACGAAACAAGCTTTTACCGACCGCGATAAATGGGTAACTGATCCGGACTTTGTCAGCATACCGGTTGCGTCTCTGCTTGCCAAAGAACGCGGGACCGAACTGGCCGCCAGAATCGATCTGCAAAAAGCTGTCATAGAGAAAAATCCACTTGATCCGAAAGGTGATACCATCTGGATCGGAGTTGTCGATAAAGCCGGCAACGCCATCTCGCTAATTCAAAGTATCTACCATGACTACGGTTCCGGGATTGTTGCAAAAGATACCGGTGTATTGCTGCAAAACAGAGGCAGTTTCTTCTCGCTGGACCCGAACCATATTAACCGTCTTGAACCCCGAAAACGCACCTTCCATACTTTAAACCCGGCCATGCTGTTCAAAAACAACCAGCCTTACCTCATTTACGGCACCATGGGCGGCGAAGGCCAACCCCAGACTCAGGCTGCCCTTGTAACCCGGATTGTTGATTTCAATTTTAGCGTCCAGGCGGCTATTGAAGCACCTCGCTGGCTGCATGGACGTACCTGGGGCGCTGTTTCCAATGATCTGAAAATCGAAAGCAGAGTCCCGCAAAATGTGATAGATGAACTTTCAAACCGCGGCCATCCTGTCAAAGTAGTAGACAGTTATAGTGACATAATGGGGCATGCCGGCGCTATCCTCATCAACTCCAGTACCAACATCAAATACGGCGGCGCCGACCCGCGCAGCGACGGAACGGCGGTCGGTTACTAAAGATATATGCACCTTCCTCCTCACAGACTTCAATGGGCAGTGACTTGGGACTAGATATCCTGTCAGTTAATTTTGAGAAACCTCACATACAAAGCTAAAGAAGATTGCCTTATTATATCTATTAAAAAGGCAATCTTCTTATTTTTTTGTGTAAAGTTTATTTAGAAGTAGCTTTGGTTACTCTCAATGTCTCACCGTTATATCCATTCCTTGAAACTTTCCCAATCATTATTTATCCTTGCACTTACCTTTGCCGTTATATTAGCAGGAATATCAGAATATGCCTTTGTCTTTTTATAATATGTCAGCGCTTTTTCCTTATTCCCCAAAAGCTCGTAACATTGCCCAAGATTAAAGCAGGTTTCTGATGATTCGCCCTTTAATTTTGCTTGTTTTTGAAAGTCTTTGATAGCTTCGGTATATTGGCCAAGAAGGGCATATGCATTTCCACGTCCGGCATGGTAAAGTGCATTCTTAGGATCAAGTTGGATCGCCTTGTTACCGTCATTTAAAGCTGCTTGTCCATCTTTCTTCTGCACATACGCATACGCTCGTTCATGATAGTAGAAAGCCTCCTTAGGCTTTAACTCTATAGCTTTCGTAATCTCTACTATCGCTTGATCATATTTACCCATCTCCGAATATGTATAGGCAAGCTGATAGATATATTCGGCGTGTTTGGGATCCAGCTTATTGGCACTAGTAAAGGCTTCAATCGCTGTATCGTATTCTTTATTTTTCTGGTTAGACGTTCCTATTACATACCAGTCATGTGCCGTCAGCGGATTAAATTTCAGAGAGTTTAGCATTTCCTTGAAAATTGGTAATGCATTATCATATTCATCCTGCTTTGCCGAGCTAATGATGTGGCAAAGTTTATTATTATACCAGAACGTAGCTGTCAATACCTTAGTTTTAATTCCATCCATCCGGGTAATGGACAGGGTATTTATTAACGCAGGCTGCCCTGCCACTTTGTCTAGTTTTGAGGGCTCTACAACAGTAGCATGTGTACCTTTTGCAAATCTATCACAAAACTGCATTAAAAGCAAATAGTCTTCCACCAATGTCCGGGCACCTGGATATTGGGGAAAGAAAATAATGCCGACTACCTGATCTTTCTTCTCGTTGTTAAAAAACACAAACTGTGTTGCTTGGCTTTCTGTTTGCCAGTTTTCAGGAACATTAACAAAGAAACCGTATCCTTTATCTTCGAATACTTGGGCATTGCCGCTAGATACAAACAGGCATAGGCTAATAGTTAGTAACAATAAAACTTTTCTTATCATTTTGCATCTCCCTTATACTTTTGTAGCGTATACCTTACAAATTTATTAGTCCACTTAAAGAATATATTAATCTTCATATTTACATTTCCCTAATTATCCAGGTATTCCCTTTAAAAAATATGATACATGTAATATCCTGCAATTGCAAGACACATCGACGGCAGGCTTCAACCCATCTTGTCCCCTTGGAACTCCAACAAAAAACGGCAGCCAGCTACTTGCAGTGCCGGCCGCCGTTTCTTGTTACTTTAAGAAGCTGGTTAGAACACCCTTTTGAACTGCACCGTCCCGGTTACACCTTTCCGTTTCCCCGCATATCCCTGAAGACCGAGTTCAAGGGTTTTGCTGCTCGCCGGGCGGCTTTTGAAGCTCATGCCAAGCTCAACAATACCTGTGCCGCCCTTCAAGCTCGGCGCTTCCAGGTCTAAACCATAGACGCTGCCTTTAGCCTTGCCGTCAAATTCGTATTCATACGCCAGTCCCACATAGCTGGCTCTTTTGCCGTCAGGCTTTTCCTGGCTCAGCCGCACCCCACCCCGCAGACGACTTGAGTCAACACCGGCGAAGCTGAACGGTTCGCCTGCCACTCTTACATCACTGCCGTTTTGGTGTGTCCAGAAATATTTGGCGTAGTAATCCACCGTCTTACCGCCCTCGGTTTTAAGCTTCCCAATGCCGATGTGTGCGCCATAATAGCCGGAGTTAGTGGTGTAGGAAGCGTTATTTAAGTCGCCGCTGCCAAAAGTCGTCCGGCTTTTTCCGCCCCGCACCGAGCCTTCCAGGTAGCGTCCGTCCGGTGCGTCATGCCGGAGGAGTGCCCCTAAGCCATAGTAGCTGGTGTCGCCGTCGCCACGGACGCTGGGCATATTGGCAAAGCTGTTGTAGGTATCATAATTGCCCCAGCCTGCCTCCAGAAAAAGTCCTTTGACCAACGAACCGTTCTCTATATCACGTTTGGTGACAAAGCCAGTCATGAGGGAGGTGCCGTCCACATCAGCATGCGAACCTGTTTTATAGCGGGATGAACCGCTGGAGACCGCGCCGAAAGAAGCAATATCTCCATTGGCCGCTTTGGCTTTTACCATAGCATCAGCCATTCCCGTTCCGCCGGCAAGGTCAGCGCCCTGGTTCACAAACGCCATATTGGCGGCATATCCTTCGACTAGCGCCTTAGTCTGGGGGTTCACGCCGGCGGATTTTACGGTTGCGGTCAGAGCTGCACCCGCAGCCTCAAGGCTGAAGTCATAGAGTATCGAAATACCTGACCGGACATTGGTCGCAGTGTAGCTGTCAGGAGCATTTTGCGTCGAGCTGATCAACGTAATGGTATTGCCGGGAGCCAGGAGAGTGCCGCTTTCCATGCCGGTAATGGCGACATGAGTGCCTGACAAGTCTGTTTGGCTGGTAACGGTGAGAACGGTGCCGCCATTCTGGAGAGAGGCAGGAAGGAAGAAGTTATAGTTTTGGAAGCTGTTCACTTCCCTAACGCTGCCCTTGAACGCGTCGAGATTCAGGGTATTGCCGCCGGAGCTGACGGAACCCAGTCCGCCAAAGATGGAGGACATACCCGCTATCTGCACATCACGGCCCAGAGTTATGCTGTTATTGCTGGCGGAGCCACTGCCGCTGAAGCCGCCGTATACGTTACCGTTAACCTGGCCGCCAGTCAGCAGTACGTTGTTGCCTGAAGCGGAGCCGCTGCTGTTGCTGAAGCCGCCGTATATGTCGCCATTAACCTGGCCGCCGGTCAGCAGTACGCTGTTATCGGCGGCAGAACCCGTACCAAAAGTAATACCGCCGTAAACATTGTAGGCAATTTCACCGCCGCTCATATGGACCGTATTGGCAGCAACATTCCCACCACTGGCCATAGCTACGCCACCCTCGATTGAGCTTGCCTTGCCGCCGCTAAACATCACTTGGTTGTCTTCAACCTTGCCTGTCACGCTAAAGCCGCCCCGGATCAACCCAGTCACTTCGCCGCCGCTCACTATGACTCTATTGCCGGCTGCATCGCCGTCATCGGTAAACCCGCCCGTAATAAACTGCCCTATCGTACCGCCGGTGAAAGTCACCTGATTGTTGACAACATTGCCGCTGTTGCTTTGTCCGCCCATTACGTCCATCGCTATTGAACCGGCGGAAATGGCAACGCTGTTGCCTGTTACTAAACCGCTGCTGCTAAAGCCACCTCTAACTGTAACCCCTGCCACCGTACCGCCGGTGATGATGACCTGATTGTTAGCGGCAACGCCTGTGCCGCTTTCGCCGCCTTCAATAGAATTCACCGTGCCTGCGGTTAATGTCACACGGTTATTTTCAGCCAGCCCGTCCTGACTGAAGCCGCCTATAACCCAGCCATTACCGACATCACCCAAGCCATCGCCAACCTGCCCGCCGGTGACGAGCACGCTGTTGCCGACGGCAGAGCCAGAGCCGTTAGCGGAGCCACCGTACAAATTCCGGCCAACGGTGCCGCCGGACATTGTCATTTTATTGCCGGAAACATTCCCCTGCAGGCTTAGGCCGGCAACCGCGTTACTTATCACCGTGCCGCCGGAAATAGTCACAGTGTTATTGCCGGCTCCAAAGCCGCCGGTGCCAGCAGCGTCATAGCCGCCATAAAAATTGTTATTCACAGTACCGTGGAGAAGATATACCGTATTGCCGGTTACTGCCGCGCTGTCCGAAAGGCCGCCGAAAACCCGCCACGGATCTGTGCCGGTCGTATAGTCTACGGTGACAGTATTGCCGGACACACCGGTTGGGATCAGACTGGGCGAACTCGCGCCGCCGATGGGCGCAGTCTGTAAATCAGCCCCGTCGCCGGTGTACGTGATACCAGCAGCACCGCCAGCCGCCGGTGCACCCAAAATCACACAACAGGCCGCAAACGCGGCTGTATTCCTGATGAGCATGCGTTTTAAAACCGCCCGGTATTTGGAAACCAACATACCGATTGCGTGTTCTGACAATTTAAGCATACTACCTCACCCTCTCAAATTATCTTTATTATTCTCATTATATAGAGCCGCTCTTACCAAACTCTTACAGAAATAAACTCATCTGGCCAGAACGCTCATAAAAGCTCAAAAAAGAAAAGAACTGACAAATATCGAAAAATTTTGTCAGTTCTTTTCTTTTTTTAATTATTAATAAATACTCAAAAATTATTATAATTATTCATTTCTCCGCTTAATTCCGTATTTCTGCATTCTATAATTTAACGACTGCCTGCTCATATTAAGCTGCTCTGCCGTATAAGTAACATTTCCTTTATTTTTCAGTAAGGCGTCTATGATCGCTTGTTTCTCATTTGATTCAATTTTTTTGAATACATTCTCATTTTCTTTGGTTTTGTCAGTATCCGAAGTTACTGAAACAGCAATATCGGAAGCACAATTACCAATTTCTATTTTAGCCAAAAACTGCATCATATGTTTTTCAGTTATTTGGGTGTCTTCCGCAGAAACAAAATTCATCGCAGACTCAATACAGTGCTTTAGCTGCCTTATATTCCCCGGCCAATTGTATGATACCAGAATATCCTTAACAGCATCATTCACTGAGATAATGTTTTTATTGAATTTTTCATTATAATGTTCAATAAAATGCTGACATAACGGCAAGATATCACTTTGCCGTTCAGCAAGGGAAGGTATTAAAATATTGACTACCGCAAGCCTGTAAAACAAGTCCTCTCTAATACTTTTGTTTTCTATAGCCTTCTGCGGGATCATATTGCTGCTGCTTATTAGATGAATATCAAAATCGATGGAATCTTTACTGCCTAATCTGGTGACCTTTTTTTCTTCCAGCACTCTCAAGAGTTTTGCCTGTGAGGTCAATGGCATGGAGTTCAGTTCATCAAGAAACAATGTCCCGCCCTGTGCCTGTTCAAAAATTCCTTTCCTATCAACAGCTCCGGTATAAATCCCTTTTGTCGTACCAAATAAAATACTTTCAATTAACGTCTCGGGGATTGCCGCACAGTTTACAGCGATAAAGGACTTTTCTTTTCTCGCGGAAGCAGAGTGAATAGCTTTTGCAAAGACTTCTTTTCCCGACCCTGTTGGCCCTGTTAGAAAAACCGCCGAATCGCTTTGCGCTGCCAATGTTGCAATGGAAAGGCAATTCAAAAAACTGGGGGATTTGCCGATTATATGACCGAATGCACTGTCGGTGGAATTCTTTGTATTTACAAACCGCTGCTGCAAAGTCCGTTGATTTTTTATAATCTCTCTGAAAAAATCAGTATTGTACTCTATAGAACACGCGCCTTCTGTAATGCCATCAATTATAATAGGAAATCCGTTACAAATCTGGTTGATTTGTCTTTCGTTGCGAGAATACCGGCACAGAAAATGGTCTACGTCCCGGTTGGTTTCCAATACCTTGCGCATTGCAGACTCATGAGAGTCATAAACATCATCTATCTTTCTACCAACAACCTTTTTAGCTTCTACTTCATCTATGGTTTCTGTCGCGTCATTCACAAAAATAATGGTTTCTTCTGTATCACAAATATAAATTCCTGTAGGAATATTATTAAAAAGCTTTACTAAAAAAGGATATTCCGCTAGCAGTTGTTTAATCTTAGACATTTTTAAAACACCTCTGATTAATTTAATCACGCAACATTAGTGCGATGCATAATTATGCATATTTCTAACATTGGCACACAACTTGCGATTAATACAGGCATAGTATTTTTGTACAAAGAAAGGAGTATCAAAGAATGGGAACAAAAAGATTTTTCAATGTGGTTGAAGCCCATGCCGGAGAACCTATGCGTGTTATTACTGGCGGAGTCCCCAATATTCCTGGCAATACTGTGTATGAGCAAATGCTGTATCTAAGAGAGCACGATAATCAGGTAAAAAACCTTATGCTCCGGGAACCACGAGGCTATCCTCCTCTATGCTGCAATTTAATTGTGCCGGCAAAAAATGAGAAAGCCGCTGCAGGATATATTATTATGGAGCAAACAGAGTATCCTCTTATGTCCGGAGGGAATACCATATCTGTTGCAACCGTTCTGCTCGAAACAGGTATGATTCCGCTGGAAGAACCGATAACTGAATTTTTGCTGGAAGCGCCGGCGGGGTTAATTCCCATTAAAGCAGAATGTAAAAACGGCAAAGTGACTGGAATTACATTTACCAACGTTCCTGCATTTCCTGCCTATCTTGATAAGGAAATCGACGTCCCCTCCATCGGCAAAGTAACGGTTGATATTGCCTGGGGCGGCGCCTGGTTTGTCATTGCAGATCCGAATCAATTTGAAGGACTGAAGCTGGAGCCATCTCATGGTGGCAATATTGCAAGGATTTCAGCCCTGCTGGTAAAAGCGGCTCAAGAACAATGTCCGGTAAGACATCCTGATTATCCTGATATTCCGATTACTCTGGCACAATTTTCAGAGCCCTCCGATTCTCCCGGCGCAGATTATAGAAATGCGGTTACTGTACTGTCCGGAGAAGTGGATTTTGACAGGCCTGAGACCTGGACAGGCGCACTGGACAGATCTCCGTGCGGGACAGGTACATGCGCAAAAATGGCAACTCTTTATGCCAGAGGAAAACTCGGCTTAAACGAGGAGTTTGTCAATGAAGGTATTCTTGGACTTAAGTTTAAGGGGAATCTCTTAAAAGAAGTTAAAGTTGGAGAATACACTGCTGTTGTACCCACAATTACCGGCCAGGCATGGATTTACGGGTACAGTAATTATGTACTGGACTCTACTGATCCATTTACAGAAGGCTTCACTGTTGGTGATATATGGAGTTAACATATATATCAAGATAAAACCAAAGCAGATAACCATGCAAAATAGTCAACTCATTTCGGCTAAGGCTGAAACATCGTCAGGCAAAGTGGATAATCTCCTTCACCTTGCCTGGCGGAAGCCGAAGGAGATGGGAATCTTAACACAATGATTAATATCAAATCTTTAGGAGGATACTTATGAGCTTCAAAAGAATCTTTCAGGCGGTAGAAACACATTCAGGCGAACCCATGCGAGTGGTCACCGGCGGTGTACCCAATATTCCGGGCAACACGGTTTACGAGCAAATGAAGTGGCTTGAAAAAAATGATGACCAGGTGCGTTTGCTGATGCTGCGCGAGCCAAGAGGATATCCGCCGCTGTGCTGCAACCTGATTGTGCCGCCTAAACATCCGGATGCTGCCGCAGGTTACATTATCATGGAACAAGTGGAATATCCAGTGATGAGCGGAGGAAATACGATTTCGGTAGCAACAGTCCTGCTGGAGACCGGCATGATTCCGATGCAGGAACCGGTTACAGAATTTCAGCTTGAAGCCCCGGCCGGATTGATTGGGATTAAAGCAGAATGCCATAATGGAAAGGTTACGAAAGTAACATTTAAAAATGTTCCTGCTTTCGCAGCTTATACCGATACTGTGATCGATGTGCCTGAACTCGGCAAAGTCACTGTGGATGTCGCCTGGGGCGGTATGTTCTATGTTATTGCCGATATACGGCAATTTAACTGGCTGAAGCTGGTGCCAGAACAGGGTCGGGAAATTACTCGTGTTTCTTCTCTGATTCTGAAAGCCGCTCAGGACCAGTTGCCGGTAGAGCATCCGGATTATCCCGGCGTTGGCATTACAATTTCTCAGCTTTCCGGCCCTACTGATAATCCGGAAGCAGATTGGAAAAATGCCGTCACTGTTGCCAGCGGAGCAGTGGACTTCAACAATCCTGCCACTTGGACCGGTGCACTCGATCGTTGCCCGTGCGGAACCGGTACTTGTGCGAAAATGGCCACCCTGTATGCCAAAGGCAAGTTGAAGCTGAACCAGCCGTTCCGTCACGAAGGCCTCTTAGGAACTGTATATACAGGTCATTTGGTCGAAGAAGTTCAGATTGGAAAATATAAGGGAGTTATTCCCACCATTGGCGGACAGTCTTGGATTTACGGTTATAGTACATATGTTCTAGACCCTGCGGACCCCTTTGTTAATGGCTATACGGTTGGCGATATTTGGGCTTAATCCTTAGTCAAGAGTCACAAAACCGTTCTGTTTTGTACGGTTCGGCAGCTATTGCCTTATTGTCAGTCTCCAAGTTTTCTTTGCAAAATTTGGAGACTGCTTTTCTTTCACTGGGTTGGCCGGATTTACATCCAATAATATTTTATAAATGGAATTACTTTGGTCTTCATATAACCAAATCAACGGCATCCTTCGCTTTTTCTTATAACCCCAGTCTATTGTAAGTGCAACTACGGTATTAAATATTTGACTAGAGTAATCATTAAATCGAAGTTCTATATGTAAAGATCTTTTATCATCATTTTTTTCAACTTTAAATTGTCCTAATACTCTTGTATCATCACGCGCATGTAAGTTATCAAAAAATTTTACCTGGCGCCCTAAGGTTCTCCCAAATATCTCTTGGAGACTACAGTATACCTCGTCTATGCTGCTCATTATGCATCTTCCTTTTCATATGTCCTAAGATTCAGAGATAAAAATTTGCTATTCGTTTATTTGCGGTCTATGGGCAATTCACGTCCAGTAATCAATAAAATTTCTTTTGCAATGTCGACAATTTTATTAATAGTCTTAGCTCTGTCTTCTTCTGCAATTTTATGTTCATAAAGGTTTTCTCCGCTATTCTGAACGGTTTGTAGTTTTGCCGGTTCGTCTATGGTCTTACCTAGCACATTTTCCGAATTAAAATCAATGTTTTTAACTGATATATCATTCATAAACATGCGCCCCCTACAAAAGTATAAGGTAAAAGTTAAGAGAGTCCGAGTATAGACTCTCTTACATCATCGTCTTCAAACATTGATAAAGCTACTTTTCATTTGTCTGTTATATTTGCTTTTTATTATCGTTTCATTTTGCGTATTATCGTTTCATTTTTAATATATATGTTTCATTTTATTATTTATATGTAAATAAATCAAGTCTTTTGTTTCGCCTTTTAGCGTTATAAATCATAAAAATTCTCTTGGGCTTGTACCTGTAATTTATATACCAAAGTTTCTAATAGAATCCTGCAGCGACTGGGCTAGCGTAGCCAGTGATTGACTTGCGGATGCAATTTCATCCATCGCAACCGACTGCTCTGTGGCAGCTGACGCTATGGTTTCGGCTTCCTTGAACGAATTCTTGTTGGACTCGTTAATCCGTTTTACCGACTCGACAATTTGCCGGCTGCCTCCCTGCATTTGATTACTGAGTAACGATATTTCCATGACCTTGTTGGACACTTCGTTGATCATTTCGGCAATTTCCTGAAATGATTTACCGGAGGCGTTTAATAGCTCAACACCCAGTTTGACTTCCTGGGTGCCATTATCCATAGCCGCTACTGCTTCATTGGTATCGGCCTGGATTTCATTAATCAGCGTGGCAATTTGCTTGGTGGCTGCCTGTGATTGCTCGGCCAGCTTGCGTACTTCTTCCGCCACAACGGTAAAGCCCCGGCCACGTTCTCCGGCCCGTGCTGCTTCAATGGCGGCATTCAGGGCAAGGAGGTTGGTCTGTCCGGCGATACCTGTTATCGTATCCACGATTTGGCCTATCTCCCTGGAGCGCTCCCCAAGCTTAGACACCACTTTGGCAGAGTTATTTACAGTATTCTCAATTTGTTCCATCTGATTGGCAGCCTTACTAACAAGGATTCTGCTGTCGTTCGCTTTCTCAACAACTTGATTTGACTGGCTGGCAACAACCGTAATGTTATCATCTACTTGTTTAATGCTTGTTGACATCTTTTCTACTACCAGCAGGGTATCGTTAGTTTCAGCCAATTGTCCTGATGTATTTTTAGCCATATCATTAACCGATGCTGCTACCTGTTCGGAGGCCTTGACAGAGTTTGCTGAAATTGCGGTTAGTTCCTCTGATGCTGCCGCCAACTGTTCAGATGCCTGCGTTGCTTCGGCAATCATGCTCCGCAAATTCGCTACCATTTGTCCAATGCTGTTTTCAAGAACGCCTATTTCATTTTTTACCCCGCTACATCGAACAGTTATGCCCAGGTCGCCTCCGGCAATGCTTCGCGCCACATCGGAAAGCATTGTTATTGGCCGGGCAATCTTATTTGAAGTTATCAGGGTTATGATCAGGCCGATAATCAGTGTGGCAATACTAATTAAAATAATGTTGTTTCGGATTTCCGTGGACGTTTTATACAGCTCTTGTGTTGGCAGGAAAGTAGCTATAACCCAGTCCGAATTTGACGCTTGCGCTGAAACAACAGCGAAATGAATGCCGTTAATTGTCAGTTCAGTCTGAACCTGAGGTGCCTCCAGTATGTTTTCAAGCCCCTCGATGCCAATATCTTTTACATACTTGTTATTATTCTGTGGATTACTGGGGTCTGCCAAAATCATGCCAGATTTATGTATCATCATGCAATAACCAGTTTCGCCGATTTTTATGCCGTTTAAGATTTCTGTAATTCTGGCTGTGGAAGCGTCAATTCCCATAACGCCGATTACTTGTCCCTCGGAGTTTTTTATCGGTGTCGCATTGCTGACAATTAAACCGCCTAAACCGCCGGCTGACGCATCAACATAGGGAGCTGTCCGGGAAATCGTATCATTGCCATTGAGGGCGGCTTTGTACCATGGCCTTTCACGAGGGTCATAATGAGCCCAAATGCTGTCTTCCGGCCATAGAACATAGCCGCCTGATTCAGTGCCCATATATACATAGAGAGTGCCTGGGTGAGTTTTCCCATAATGTTCGAAGGCTTGAAAGATTTCCTGCTCTATACCGCCATTTTTTGAAGGTGTCATGACTTTTTTCATATCTATATCCATGTATTTTGTTATGGTATTATCGGCTTTAAGAATGAGGGGATTAGCCGCAAACATTGTTATATCTTTGTCAACCGCTCCCTGAAACAAATTGATTGCTTCATTGATTGTTTGTATCTGTTGTTCTGAGGTCCTGAAATAACTTTTGAGAAGAGCTGCTTGAGTTATTGCATTCAGAATTATTCCTAGCGGCAATACCGCTATAAGGATTAGCAGAATTGAGTTGGCAATTAGCTTTAGACGAATTCCCTGAAATAATTTTTGTCCCATCTGGATGCCCCCTTAACAAGTTGGATTGTCAATTATATATAAGGGACAGGTATGTTACTTTAAAATTAAAGCAACATACCTGTCCCTGTTTTACATCAACTTACCAAACATCTCCGATTGTAAATCCGTTCGGAAATGGATCGGTTTCATGCAGAACCCATTTACTAAATCCGTAAATCCAGCATTGTCCTCCAACTGTAGGGACAATTGCCTTATATCCATGAATTTCAGTTTCTTCGACAGCATGTCCTGTAAATGTAATTCCCATAAGCCCTTCGTTATAGAATGGTTCGTTCAGCTTCAGCTTCCCTTTTGCATAAGCAACGGCCATCAACGCGCAGGTACCGGTTCCGCAGCAGCCACGATCCAAGGCACCTGTCCAGGTGGCCGGATTATTAAAATCAATCTCCCCTGACATCACCACATTGGAAGAACGCATGGTTTTTCCCGGAGTGAGCGGCGGCTGATGCATGATAGATAAGGTAATTCCGACTCCCGGATAATCAGGATGTTCAACCTGGATCTGCTCTTGAGCCGCTTTTGTAACTAACGCAGAGATTCTAACAATGTCTTTTCCTTTTTCAGGAACCAATGTTAAACCTTCAAACTGCGTCGCATCAATTACTACATAAAACATCCCGCCCCAGGCAATATCTACTTTTACTTTTCCCAGATGAGGAACCTCTATCTCTTTATCCAGATGGACTGCAAATGCCGGAACATTTTTGAAAGTTACCTGCGTAACTTTTCCATGACTGCACTCTGCCTTGATGGGAATAAGCCCTGCCGGGGCTTCGAGATTAAACTCAGTAACCGGTTCTTGCATGGGAAGAAGGCCGGTTTCAAGAAGTGCGGTTGCTACAGCCATAACATTGCCGCCGCTCATCATTGGGTATTCTACCTGTTCCATGATAATAAAGCCTGCTGCGGCACGGGGATCTTTTGCCGGGACAATCAGGTTGCAGCAGGTTGCCGGGGTACCGCGAGGCTCTCTTAGCATCAACAGCCTGAGCTGATCGTCATTTTTTTCTAACCAACGGCACATCTCATAAACAGAATCTCCGGGAATAGTAGGAACACCAGTTGTAACTACCCGCAATGGTTCGCCTTCATGAACTTCAATTGCATCAAACATTCTTTTAAAAGCCATACTTTTTACCTCCCTTAATTTTTAATTATGCTTGTATTCACATAATTTTGAATTTTAATTATCTAAAACTACACTTCTTCCTCAGAAAAGGCTTTAACTACACAGTAACACATGACCAGCATAATCAGCATGAACGGAAAAGCACCCGCGATGGAAGCCGTTTGCATACTCTTCAAAATAGAGGTACCACCAACCAGAATCAACATAATGGTTACAGCACCTTGTGCAATACCCCAGAAAGCGCGCAATTTTTTACTAGGTTCCATGTCTCCGCCTGAAGTCAGCATACCTAACGTATAGGTAGCAGAGTTAACGGCGGCTGTAAGAGAAGTCACAATTGCGACAATCGCCAGTGGGGCGGTAATTGCATACAATGGCAAGTGTTTAAGAAGAGCAAACAAAGCTGTTGCTGTATCTGCTTGCACAGCTGCCTGAATAGCACCATTGGACAAAGAATCTAGGTGGAAAGCAGCTCCGCCGTATATTGCCAGCCAAATGAAGCAGAAACCTGATGGTAATAGGGTTATTGCAAGAACAAATTCGCGAATAGTACGTCCCTTGGAAACTCGGGCTACAAATTGACCGACAAACCCAGCCCAGGCAATATACCAAGCCCTGTAAAACACCGGCCATGCTTGTGTCCATTCAAGATTGCCCATCCATAGGCTTTGGCCGATAAAGTTCTGCAAGTAATCACCAAGCGTATGGGTAAAAATATTTAATTGGAAAACCGCTCCACCTAACAAGAAAGTAAATAACATAAACGCGCTCATCAGCCAAACCTTGGTATCGGCAACAACCTGCATGGCTTTGTGCAGCCCGGAAATCGTGGCCAGTGTAACAACCGTTGTTATTACCCCGATAGCCATGGCAGCTATCTGTGGTGATGATTTGATTCCCCAAATATACTGTAGCCCCCCGGCAATCTGGTTGGCCCCCAGCCCCAAGCTGGTGGCCACGCCAAATATGGTAGTAACAACCGTTAGAATATCAATAGTTTTGCCGATAGGCCCATGAATGCGTTCACCAAGTATCGGATAAAACGCCGAACTAATCAAACAGGGCAGACCTTTCCGAAACTGGAAGTATGCCAAGGCTAAACCGCAGACCCCATAGATAATCCAGACATGGATGCCAAAATCATTAAATATATACCGCATAGCCAAAAACATGGCTTCTGCCGTTTGCGCCTCCCCAATAGGAGGCTTCATATAATGAATCATGGGTTCAGCAACTGCCCAGTAAAGCAAGCCTACCCCCATACCACTGCCAAATAGCATGGTAAACCATTGGAAATTAGTAAACTCCGGCTTATCGTCATCTTTACCAAGCTTGATGCCGCCATAGCGGCTCAGAGCAGCACCAATGACAGTCACTGTAAAGATAAACACTGACAGCAAGTATAGCCATCCAAAATTAACTGTTAAAAAAGCTAACATGGTATTAGCCGCTTTATCTGTTTGAACAGGCATAATTATACTAACTGCTACAAACAATAAGGCAATAGTAGCCGAAACATACAAAACAATACGACTTTGCGAGTCTTGACCGGTTGACATAAATCATCATTCCCTTCCTGAAACATGTAGTACGGAGAAATTATTTAGAATGATTTTTAATATACGCTTCCAGTTCCTGCTCTACCGCCTTATCCAGCATGGTATCCGGTGCTTCTGCCAGCCGCCGTTTCCATTCTGCATTAGCCCGGCGCAGCACGTATTCATAATCCTCAATACTTCTGGAAGCCGGAGTACTGTTCCAGTCCGTATATTTGGGATACCAGCCTTCGCGGAAATGCGCCATTGTGTCTTTACTGGTGATAAATTCGCCGCGGCTGCCTACTTTCATTATCACATCTAGGGATGCCGCCTCGTCTGAGATGTCAATGCCGTTTCTCATGTGCAATAACCGGCTGGTGATTTCCTCGTCAATAATAGTCTTTTCGTATGAAGTTGTCATCAAGCCTTCCAGGGTACCGATTTCCGAGAGCATATAGTCAGCCCCGGATAATGTGTTGCCCATTACATTTTCATAGGATTCGATACCGCCCTGCACATCCATATTCACAGAGTCTGAGCCGTAGGTAATGGTACGGGAAGGCAATTTATAAAAGCGTTTTCCCAGTTCAATCGAGCCAACCTGCAGCGCCACCCGGTCCGGTGAACCGCAGCAGTACTTGGCTCCCCGCATATTTCCTGGTGTTGCCCCTGTACCATAGCCTACTGGATTGCCTGGGTTTACAAGCTGTGATAAGACAATACCGGATAGCAGTTCTGCATTCTGCATAACCAGAGTTCCAAATATTCTGACTGGTCCGGTTACACCTGTGCTGGTAGCTGTTCCGGTGGTAACCACCTGCCCGCGCTCAGACAGCGCAATAATACAATCCGTTACCTCACTGCTCCATGCCATCGGGCTAAGGGAAGGAGTAGAGCCTGAGGACAGGTAAATATTCCCGCCCGGCACCAGCTTTTCACCCATAACAATTTCGATCATATCCATAGCTTCATGCATCTGCTCATAGGTGAACAGCTTGGTATAAAAAGGCTTATCCGTATGGCGTAGCAAGGCACGCATTATCATCAGATGACGCACACTAATATCAATATCATTCGCTTCCACACCATTATTTGAGTTCATGGTCATGACATTACTGGCCTGATATATTTTCACCAGATTTTCCATGTCTTTTAAGGTTCCCAGCCTGCGTCCCTGATCCAAGTCCAATACATTAACCGGGCCGATAGGGCCAGGCACACCGTAATCACCGGCTCCCAAATCCAGATTCCGCTCGCTGTTTCGCCCGCGTATAACAAAATGAGACGGAGCAGTCTCAAGAGCCTTACGCACTTGGCTCTCGGTAATATATACCTGCTCCCCTTCTACACGGAAGCCATGTTTTTTGAAAATATCCAGCGCACGTTTACCGGGAAAGGTAATTCCATTTTCCCAGAGCAGTTTCATGGAAAAATCGTGTACCCGCTGTAAATCATTGTCTTCAAACATTGATAAGACTACTTTTCTCATTTTTTTGCTGTCCATATCCTCGCTCCCTCTTATCTTTATTTTATTGTTAGGATTGCCTACTGCCTGTTGCAACTAATATTTCTACCGCGAGTCTGCTGCAGTCTTAGGGTGTTACCGCTGCAATCGCTAACAGCGGATAACACCTTAAACACGTTCACATCCTGCTACTTTAATTCATCTGCTTTTATTCTTCATAAATCCCTTTGCGATGCGCTTTTAAATAGCCCATGCAGTAATCATCTTTGCCTAACAGCGTCGCGCCGGCATAAATGACTCCCATCATGCTCTTATCGGTCGGATTCAAAATATACCCGTCCATCCCCAGGGTCATGGTCTGAGCCACAAACAACCGGTTCAGCACCTTCCTGTTAGGCAGCCCGTAGGACACATTGCTCAGGCCGCACATAAAGTGAACGTCAGGATAGTTTTGTTTTATCAGCTTGATGGTCTCCAGCACTTCGACCCCTGCTGTCTGCACACTGCTTACGGGTTTTACCAACGGGTCAAAATAGATATCGTCATCCTTAACCCCTGCCGCAGTCAATTTGCGATACAGGCTGTCCACCACCCGCATCCGGTCTGCCGCCGTCTCCGGCATTCCATGATCGTCCATGCACAGGGCAACTACCTTGGCTTTATACTTCAGTACCAAAGGCAGGATTGCTTCAAATCTTGGCCCCTCGTCGGTGATGGAATTAATCATTGGCGTACCGTATTTAGCCAAGGCCAAGCCGGCTTCCAGCGCCTGCGGGTTGGGGCTGTCGATACAGAGCGGCGCCTGCACGGCTTCCTGAATGGTAGTTACCAGCCACTGCATATACTCCACTTCATTAAACACCTTATTGCCGCAGTTGACGTCAATATAGCTGGCGCCTGCCTCTAACTGTTCCCGGGCCACTTGCTGAATATATTGGGCATCTTTCCCCTCAACGGCTTCACTGATGGCCTTCCGGCTTGTATTAATCAGTTCTCCTACAATTAGCACAATGCAATCCTCCTATTACTTATTAACCACCATCTGAGCCGCCATTTCCTTACAAGCCACGGCATCGACACAATAGCCGTCGGCTCCGATTTTTTCCGCAAACTCCGGATATAAGGGAGCACCGCCAACCAAAATTTTAACCTTGTCTCTCAGGCCGGCTTCGGTGATGGCATCAATAGTATCCTGCATCGCCATCATAGTAGTGGTGAGCAGCGCACACATGCCAACAATCTGGGGTTTATGTTCTTTAATTGCCTCAACAAAAGTTTCAGGGGCAACGTCTATACCTATATCAATCACATTAAAGCCACCGCTTTCCAGCAGCATGACTACCAGATTTTTGCCGATATCATGCAAATCGCCCTTTACCGTTCCCATGACAAAGGTGGATACACTGGCCGAATCCTCTGTGGATAACAACGGCTTAACAATCTTTAGACCTTCGCCCAAAGCTCTGGCACACATCATAACTTCCGGAATAAACATTTCGCCTGACTTAAACTTGGGAGCAACTATGTCCATGCCGACCAGCAAGCCATTGCTGACAATCTCCATTGGCTTCGCGCCAGATTCTACCAGACTCTTGGTGAGCATGATTACTGCTTCATCATCACCCTGGTATACCGCTTCTGCCAACTCTTCAAAATTACTCATACAATACATACCTCCTAAAATTTTTTATGTTAATGTGGCACAATTAGCATTGTAACAAAAAACTACCATATGTCGCCAACAGTAAATCCTTCTGGGAAAGGATCTGTCGGATCAAGCACATAATTGCTGTATCCGTAAATCCAGGCTTCTCCCCTGACAGTAGGTATAATAGCTTTCTTGCCTGGTATGCTCGGTACACCGCCTAACAACTCTCATGGGCTTTCCGCAATGAGTCTCCACCGCTTGAAACATTCTTTCAACTGCCATACTTACACCTCATTTTTATATATTAATAATTAATATTGATTCTCTGCACAAACTCACTTAAATTTGGGGGGTCATGCTTGCTTCAGAAACCCTCTTTTTGTCCATAGATTGAGTCTGTTTCATAAGCAGGAAAGCACCGATGATACCTGCTACAGAAAATGCAATGAGGAGAATGAAAATCTTGTTAAAGCCGGCTTCGACATTGCCTGCAGCGGTAGCAGCATCCAGCCAAACCCCGCAGATAGCAGGAACAATCATGTCAGGCAGAAATGCAATGAAGGAAATAATCCCGGTGCCAAGCGGTGTCATTTTCACAGGAATTCCGGCCTGCCCCATAACCGACCAGTAGGTTGCTTTCATTATGTTGGCAATGAAAGCAATAACAAGAGTCAAACCAATGCATACAGGAATGACTTTGCTGGTAAACATGATAGCAGCAATGAGCACAGCAATAATACCAAAAAGGAGTATGAACCCTTTGCCCTTGTAGGTAAAGCGGTCAAGAAGCCAACCACCAAGGAAGCCGGCGAGAAAGACAATAACGTAACTGCGAATAATCCCGAGAGTCGAAGCAACCGATTCGGAAACATCCAGCACACGGACGGTATAAGTAGTAAGATACCCGTTACCGAGACTCCAGGAAATATAAGCGCACATAATAATCCAGGTAGTAAGCCAAATCCCTTTGTTTTTGAGAACGTCCATGGTGGTGTATTTTTCTTCTTCTTCGTTACTACCGATAACAGTTTCTTTCTTTTCTTCTTGGGGAAGGAAAATGAAAGCCAGTATCAGGAAAACAACGGTAATCGCAGCGCCAAAGAGCAAGACATAACGAAAGCCAAGAATCGGGGCGGCAGCAACATTCATGATACCGAGAAAGCAGAAACCAGTGATGGTTTGAGTAATCCCGCGGGTTGCTTCACTGCTGCCAAAAAGAGTGCTTTGGTTGCTTTCGTCACCAAGAGAACGAATGCCGCTGAGATATGCAGACCATAAAGTGGCAATACCGAAAAAACCGTAGAGAATATGGATGATGATAAGTAAGAGGTAGTTGGTAGTAAAAGCGAATAAAACTGTTACTGCAACACAACCTGCAAGAGTAACGCATATAAGGGATCGCATAGAGAAACGGGCAGCAAAGTAACCGCCGATGGGGTAACACAGTGTACTGGCAAAACTGACAGACGAGGCTAACACGCCCATTTGGGTATCATTGAGATTAAGCGCAGCTGCCATTTGGTCATAGAAGGTGTAGCGCAAGTATGGAAGCTGATAAAGAAGAGCAGCGGTACCACTAAGAATAATGAAAATCATTAGTTTCTTAAAACCGAAATTCTTCATAATCTTCTCCTTTTATTCTCTCAGAGGAGTGCCTCAAAGCAGCGGCGTGTATTGTTGTCATGGTGAAACCACCCCGTCCTTCAGACACCCCTCCGTAGAGGAGCATTTAAATTACTATTCCGCCACAAAAGCTATCATCGCAGCTTCCAGTGGAGCATTAGCTGGAAGATTGCCAGCCTCGATCAATACGCGCGCAGGTTTGTGGTCTTTGAAGAAGGCAGAATAGACCTCATTGATGGCAGCGAAATCATCAAGACTTTTCACAAACACATCCACTTTAGCCACTGTATCCAGCCTGCCGCCACCGGCTTCTACGACGGAGAGCAGATTGCTTAGAACAAGCTGAGTGGCTTCTCTGATGTCTGTAACCATTTGGTTGGTTTTCGAGTCTAGCGGAATCTGACCGGAAGTGATGATAACATTACCGCATTTCGTGCCATGGGAATAGGGACCGATTGCTTTGGGCGCACTTGCGCTTTTAAGAATATCCAGAGACATGAATTTGACCTCCTTTCCTTAATATATTTTCATAAAAGTGAACAAAACTATTTCACCGGTATGCTTTGCGTTTTGCTCACTTCTAGTACTACTAGCAACATAGGTTCTACTCGCTTACTTTGCATTGGTTTGGCAGTTGCTTTGCACTATTTTTTCCAAAGGAATAATCCAAGTCCAGCGAAGCGCAAAAAGCAGACGGATCTGTGCGCTCAACTATACGCTGAAGCTTGTTTACATCCGATTTGCGGCAGATACAGAGCAGGCCAGGAATATCTGAAAGGGCAGAAACTTTACAAGGAAAAGTCGCTTGGATTTTTTGCAGAATTTCTTTACTGTGTTCAGTAAATACCACAGACATTGCATCAATTTTCATGCCATACATGACCTTATTGATTACTACAACGCAGACATACAGATTAAGAATGGAATACAACATCAAATCCCAGTCTTTGAGCAGCATCGAACCGACAACAATAATGATAAAATCCACAATCAACAGGATATAGCCGATGGGGATATTGGGATATTTAAGGAGAACCAGTCGTCCTACTACCGTTGTTCCGCCAGTGGTCGCCCCTGTCGGCAGCATCATCCCCATGCCCACACCCATCATGATGCCGCCAAAGATAGCAGCCAGCAGCATATTATCGGTAAATGGCGGCAAGAAGGCCCACCAGTCGATCAGCGCCGAAGTGAGAAGAACGGTCAGTATTGTATAGACCAGCATCTTTCTCCCCAGGTAGAATACAGCAATTAGAATAAGCGGCACATTTATGATAACGCTTAGAAGACCGATGGGAATGCCGAACAGCGCTTTTGCAATCACCGCAATGCCGGTTACGCTTCCTGGAATAATTTTGGCAGGATCAATAAATAAGACGACGGACAAGGCATAAATAATACTACCAATCACGATGTACAGCAGTTCCCTGCCATATTGCTTTACATTGGAAATGACACGCATCCTCCTCTGTTATCTTACTGGTACTCAATAATCAGGTCATCAGCAATAGCTACCCCTTCAGCGGTGACACTCACCGGATTCAACTTCTTATATAATCCCTTTTTTCTTATACATATCCGATTGTTCATCTGTGAGCCCAAATATTTCCTTGTTGTGCTGACCAAGCAATGGAGCCGGCATTTCTACCTTGCCAGGGGTTCGGGAGAATTTTATCGGACACCCCGGGATACGCATATCGCCTATAATTGGATGCTTTATATCGACAATCATTTCTCTTGCGATAATCTGAGGATGATCAATTGACTCCTGCATATTCAGCACTGGGCCACAGGGAACCCCTGCCTCTTCCAAAATCTTTTCAACAGCATCCTTACTTCTACTGCCAACCCATGCTTGAATAATCCCCTGCAAGCTGCTCTTATAATTTTTGATCCGCAAAATATTAGTCAGGTACAATGGATTGTGTGCCAACTCCGGCATACCAATAGCCTTACAAAACTGCTCAAACAGCTTGTCGCTGCCAACGCCTATGGCGATATAACCGTCTGTTGCCTGATAAATGTCAAAAGGAGCGATGTCATTGGCACTATTTCCTTGCCGCTCAGGTATTTCCCCGGCCATCGTCGTTCTTACAACAGCGTTTTCCAGCAGGCTGAAGACGGTATCAAGCATCGCAACATCAACATACTGCCCTTCGCCGGTACGTTCTCTGTTATAAAGCGCCATCATGATACCCAGGCACAGATGTACACCTGTTGCACTGTCGGCGATAGACGGCCCTACCTTTGTCGGCGGGGAATCGGGGAATCCGGTAATATTCACCATGCCGCCCATAGACTGGGCAACAACATCATAGGCCGCCCGGTGCGATAACGGTCCATATTGACCAAAGCCGGAGCCGGAAGCATAAACAATACGGGGGTTCATTGCCCGTAAGCTTTCATAATCAATACCCAATTTTTTGGTTACACCCACACGATAGTTCTCAACAACAACATCCGCAGCTTTTACCATTTTGAAGAAGAGCTCTTTTCCTTCCTCAGCCTTTAAATTCAGCGTAACTCCCTTTTTATTCCGATTTAAAAAAGCAAAATAACCGCTTTCTCCGCTGTTTTTATCAATTGGCCCCCAATTTCTCACCTGATCGCCGCAGAGAGGTTCAATTTTAATTACCTCGGCGCCGTTATCCGCCAATAAGGCAGTACAAAACGGACCATTATAGGCATGGGTCAAATCCAATACCTTAAGTCCTTCCAGAGCCTTCATACGTCATCCCTCCTCCTATTACTGACTACCTTGCCGTTGCCTGAGTATAGCCAATATTATAGCATTCCAGGTTTTTCGGGCTATTGAAGCCCTTTTTTTCAAAATACTCATTAAGTCCCTTGCCAAACTTTTCCGGGTCAATCAAGCCGGTGGCCTTCATCATGGCACCTAACATGACCAAGTTAGCGGCGCGGCTGTTCTCCAGGCTGCTTGCCTGACTGGTGGCATCAATGGTGAATACCTTGACATTTTTGGGATATTCCCGTTCTTCCACAAGTGAGCTGTTGACAATGACATAGCCGCCGTCACGCACATCGCCGATGAACTTTTCATAAGATGGTTCGTTCATAACCACCAAAATATCCAGCTTGGTGGGATAGGGGCTGCCTATCTCCTCGTCCGAAACTACCACACTGCAGCTGGCGGTGCCGCCGCGCATTTCAGCGCCATAGGATGACGTCCAGCTTACATTTTTACCGTCACGAGCGGCAATATCGATTAAAATCTTTCCGGCGGTCAAAATGCCCTGTCCGCCGAATCCGGCAAGAATGATGTCTGCCATTACTTGGCACCTCCTCTGTCAACATAGGTTCCCAGGGGGAATACCTTCTCTGTTTCGTTTTTAACTTTCTCAGCAGCCTCAACCGGTGTCATCTTCCAGTTGGTGGGACAGTTGGAAAGTATCTCGATGAGCGAAAAGCCCTTCTTGTCACGTTGATTCTCCAGCCCGCGCTTAATCATACGCTTGGTTTGGTCAACATGCTTGGCATCATACAAAGCTCCCCTGGCAACATATTCAACATCAAAATTCTTGAATACATTGAGCATGTCGACAGGCTGTCCGGCTTGTTCTTTGGTTCGCCCTTTTTTGGAGCTAAGCGTCTTATCGCCTATGAGGGTGGTAGCAAGACACAGCTGGCCGCCGGTCATACCAAAGATACCGTTATTGACAACAATCATGGTTATCGGAATATCGCGGATGGCAGTATAGCAGGTCTCAGCCAGACCGATAACATAGGAGGAGCCGTCCCCGGCATGAACATATACGGTTTTATCAGGACGAACCTTTTTTACGCCGGTAGCCACCGCTGCACAACGTCCGTGCGGGCCGGCAATAGCGTCAAAGTCTAATGCTTCCAGCGACCAGTAGGAACAGGCTATATCCACTACACTGATTGTGTCATCTGCCATGCCGAGTTCTTCCAGGCATTCGGCAATCAGCCGCTGGATAACGCCATGGCCGCAGCCGCCGCAATAGCCGACAGGTTTGATAATGGATACAGGTTTTTCAAGTTTTGCCATCTTACAGCACCTCCACGGGCTTAACTTTTCCAGCCAGGATCTGTTTGCAGTCTTCAATAAGGCCCTCAGCGGTAGGAACACGAACACCTGTTAAATGACCATACAGAGGTTTGCTGTGCTTACAGGCAAGCAGTATGTCCTCACCCATCTGGGTAGAAAGGCTCATCTCCACTGTCACATACCCTTTCACACAATCCGGCATTTTCTCAAACGCCTTGCGCGGATACGGCCATACGGAAATGGGACGAAGCAGCCCCAGCTTCAAGCCTTCCTTGCGCGCCTGCCGCACAGCGGATTTGCAAACACGGGAGGAAATGCCATAGGCGACAAGCACCAGCTCAGCGTCATCGGTCATGACTTCTTCCCAGCGTTGTTCGTTTTCAAACATGGCAACAAACTTCTCTTTCATTATGGTGTCAGCAGCTTCGCGCCCAATAGTGCGGTCAAGGTTGGTGACCTTATTTTTCTTTACGCCCCGCGGTTTGCCGGTCAGCGTCCAGTCAAATTTGTCCTTATCATGCTCATAGGTTGGCGGCAGTGTACATTTTTCAATCATCTGACTGATAGCACCATCGCTTAAGATGATAACAACATTGCGGTACTTTTCCGCCAGGTGAAATGCTTCATAAGTAAGCGCTGCACATTCACTCACAGAGGCCGGAGCCAGTACAATTTGCCGGCTGTCGCCATGGCCGCCGCCACGCACCGCTTGCCAGTAGGAGTCCTGTCCTTCGGTAATTTCGCCGTCACCCAGGCCATAACGCATGACGTCTACGATAACGGCAGGCAGATTATAGGAAGAGAGATAGGAAATGCCCTCCTGTTTCAGATCATAGCCAGGGCCGGAAGAGCTGGACATACAGCGCGCACCGGCTGCTGCCGCACCCCAGAGCATGCTCATACTGGCAATTTCATTTTCGCCCTGAATGAAGGTGCCTCCCCACTTTTCCATGTTGCTTGCCATATATTCCAAAATCTCGTTTTGCGGCGTAATGGGATAACCTGCATAGAAACGACAGCCTGCTCTAAGCGCAGCTTCGGCTATAGCCTCATTGCCTTTCATCAACATATAATCTGAATGCAATTGAATTCTCCTCTCCAAATAAATTATTCAATAGTAAAGACATAGTCCGGACAGACCTTGTAGCACATACCGCAGCCGATACATAGCTCTTCGTCCACAGTTATAATCTCATATCCCTTTTTATTGACTTGCTCTAAGGGAATAATTGCTTGCTTAGGACAGTTGCCCACGCATAATCTGCAACCTTTACATAGTTCGATAGTTAATCTTGCTTTAGCCATCACTGCACTCCTTCCAATTTCATTATTTCGAAATGATTTTTACATATTTTGAAACGTTATATAGTTATTTTGAAACGCAATTTAATAATACACTGATTTTAATTAAAAGTAAATATGGTTATTTTAAAATTCATATAATTGTACTTTCTTTTTGAAAATAATACATGATACAATGTACATGTTATTATTCATGGAATACATGGCTCATTTGACAATGAAAATACATAAATTGTATAATGTTTAAAAAGTCATATAAATTCATGTGACATGGTGAGGAGATAGTAAAATGCAAATGCCACTGAATGATACTAAAATGGGGTCAGTACAGGCCATTGACCGTGCGTTGCTAGTGCTAGAAACCATTGCCCAAAATGGAACCCTCAGTATAAATGATTTACACAACAAACTTGGCTTAAATAAAGCCTCACTTTCACGTATTGCCTCCACACTATACAGCAATGGATATCTGAACAGAGATACTAAAACGGGAGACTTCTCTTTATCCTTACGGGCCTTTGAGGTTGGAGTGCAAGCAGTACGCAATCTGGACTATATCAATTTAATTAAAAGTGGGTTAGCTGAACTATCTTCGAGTTTAAAGATTATCGCTCAATTTTCTATAGAAGATCATAATGAACTTCTTTGCCTGGAAAGCTTTGACCAACAAAATACCGGCTTTTCAATTTATACACGGGTTGGGCAGCGTTCGCCGCTGTATTCCACAAGCGCCGGCAAGGCAATTTTAAGCACCTATTCTAATGAGGAAATCATTGATAAGTGGGAAAAAATGGACGTTAAACCATTGACCTCTAATACCATCACAGACATAGAAACCCTGCTGAAGGATATTGCCCTGATACGCCAGCGCAATTATGCATTAGACCTGGAAGAAAATGAACATGGGTTGTTCTGCGTTGGAACAGTACTTTTAAATTACAATCGCAAGCCTATTGGCGCTGTAAGCCTGTCTGCAAATTCCATGACGAAAGAGGAACAGCTTCGCTACAGTGAGGCCTTGCTGCAACGTGTGCACCGCTTGTCCACTATGCTTGGCTACACACCTATAAATACATAAACAAGATAAAACCCACCAGGACTCCGTAAGATCGAAGTCCGGGTGGGTTTTATCTTGCTTAAATCCATAATATTTCAAAATATCGCGTCATCAGAGGACAAGCTTCGAGAACGAAACATAATTTACAAATATTACCTTATATGCCTCTTTGAATTTTTTTCCAGATTAATTATAATTGATTTGGAATCCATTATACTAAGGAGGGGTCCTAATTGAACCGGAAAACTTATTGTTTGCTCGCGATCATCTGCTTGCTGGTATTTAGTCTGCAAGCCGTATGTTTCGCAGAAGCACCTGCCAGGCTCCCGAACGTTAAGATTCTTGCCACCGGCGGCACCATTGCCGGCTCTGGCGCAACCAGCACTACGACGGTAGGTTACACTGCTGCGGTAGCACCTGTTGATGCTTTGATCAACAATGTACCTGAGTTAAAAAAGATTGCGAATGTCAGCGGCGAACAGGTAGCCCAAATTGCCAGCGAAAACATGACCAATGAAGTTTGGCTTACTCTTGCTAAACGTGTTAATCAGTTACTTGCTCAAGATGATGTAGACGGCATTGTCATTACTCACGGTACCGATACATTAGAAGAAACGGCCTATTTCCTTAACTTAGTCGTAAAAAGCAATAAACCGGTGGTTGTTGTGGGTTCCATGCGTCCGCCCACAGCTATGAGCGCCGACGGCATGCTCAACCTCTACCGTGCTACCATTCTTGCAGGCAGCAAAGAAGCGGTTGGCAAAGGTGTTCTGGTTATGCTGAACGATACCATTCATGCCAGTCGGGATGTAACCAAAACAATTACTGACCGCGTCGATACCTTTAGAGCTCCGGAAATCGGCCCCCTTGGCTTCTTCACCGGGGATAAGCCGGAATTTTACCGGGCTCCGTTACGCAAGCACACTACTGATACCGAATTTGATATCAGCAGACTAAATGCTCTGCCACGGGTTGATATTGTTTACCACTATGCCAACAATACCGGCGTTGTGATAGAAGCTCTCACCCAGGCAGGCGTAAAGGGCATTGTCCATGCCGGTACCGGTAACGGCAGCATTGGCAAAGCCGAGTATCCGGCCATTGAAGCCGCCCAGAAAAAAGGCGTAGTCATCGTTAGAAGCGCCCGTGTCGGCAACGGTATTGTTGCCCGTAACGGTGAAGCCAATGATGACAAATACAATTTTGTCGCCGGCGACAACCTGAACCCGCAGAAAGCCCGCATCCTTTTAATGCTGGCACTAACCAAGACCAATAACCCGCAAGACATTCAAAGAATGTTCCGGGAATATTAAAAAACGGCAAGAGCTCCGGATAACCCGGAGCTCTTGCCGTTTTTTGAACCATTCATCACTATGCCTGCTTTTTATTGCGGAACTGAACGGGCGTCATACCGAATTTTTCCTTGAAAAGTCTGTTGAAATGCTCCACATTGGGATAACCCACGCTGTCGGCAATGGTCTCAACCGTCATGTTGCCGTTTTTGAGCAGGGTACAGGCCTTTTTCATACGGACATTTCTTACAATTCCACCAAAAGTGTCCCCTGATTTCTCTTTGATATATTTAGACAAATAGGGAGGAGTCAGGTGCATATGGCGGGAAAGCTCCTCCAAAGTGACTGTTAAGTAATTGGTCTGGACATAATTCATGATTTCATCAATTCTCTCATCCCGGGACTTGCCTTCGTCCTGTATTTCCTCCAGGCGATTGACGGCCACCACCAGGGCGTTAATCGAGGATTTGATTATGTCATCGTCAATGCCGACACCCCAATATAGTTTGTTGCGATAGCTAACGCCAACATAGGACACTGCTTTCGAGGAGGAACCGCGGGAAAGGGCATGCTCTTCGTAAACCGTCAATTCATAGTGAATGTCAAAGTGTTGTTTAAGTGCATTACTGACGGCATCCAAACGCCCGTTGCCATGGCCGGCAATGGTTCTGACCTGGCCGTTATGCCGGATGCTGATCTGGGCCACAATACCGTCAAGTTGTTTGAAGTAGCATTCGTCAACAGAAAACCAGGGTGTATTATTTATATATTTATCCTCAAATATCTGATATACCCACTGCGGTGATAACTCCTTATGCTCACGGTCGGAAACATCCTTGACGGCATAGCCGACTTCTTCCTTCATCTGCGCGGGAATGCTCATGCCGTAATGCTGTTTGAGTATATAGCCGACGCCGCCTTTGCCTGACTGACTGTTAATCCGGATGACATCCGAATCATACTGCCGTCCCACATCCTTCGGGTCGATGGGGAGATAAGGAACCGACCAGGCAGCACTGCTTTTTTCCTCGCGATGCTGCATACCCTTGGCAATAGCATCCTGGTGTGAACCGGAAAAAGCAGTGAATACCAGTTCGCCGGCATACGGCTGGCGGGCAGGTACCTGCATTCTGGTCAACAGCTCATACTTCTGGCATATTTCCGGCATATTGCTGAAGTCCAGCCCGGGGTCAACACCATGGGAGAAGAGATTCATCGCCAGGGTGATAATATCCACATTGCCTGTTCTCTCGCCGTTGCCAAACAGGGTTCCCTCAATTCTTTCAGCGCCCGCAAGCAGGCCGAATTCAGCGTCGCATACGCCGCAGCCCCTGTCATTGTGAGGATGCAGACACAAAATAACGGCATCCCGGTATTTAAGGTGCTTGTTCATGAATTCCACCTGTCCGGCAAATACGTGCGGCATGGCATTCTCCACCGTTGTGGGCAGATTGATGATAGCCTTCCTGGCAGGTGTCGGCTGCCACACATCCAATACGGCATTGCATATTTCGAGGGCGTAGTCCACTTCTGTCCCGGGAAAGCTCTCCGGACTGTACTGAAAAGAAAAGTTGCCGGTTGTTTCATTAGCCAACTGCTTCAATAATGCTGCGCCGTCAACCGCAATCTGTTTGATCTCTTCCTTGCTTTTGCCGAATACCTGCTCCCGCTGGGCGACAGAAGTGGAGTTATACAGATGAATTACCGCATGCGGCGCACCCTTAACCGCTTCAAAGGTTTTTCTGATAATATGCTCCCGCGCCTGGGTCAGCACCTGGATGGTGACATCAGCGGGAATCATATTTTTCTCAATTAATGTCCTGATAAAGTTGTATTCGGTCTCCGATGCTGCCGGGAAGCCCACCTCTATTTCCTTAAAGCCAATCTTAACCAGCATGGCAAAAAACTCTAATTTCTCTTCCAGGCTCATCGGTTCAATCAGCGCCTGGTTCCCGTCCCGCAAATCAACACTGCACCAGCTTGGCGGTTTATCGATATGATCTTTTTTTACCCAGTCATAGGATACTACTGGCGGCATAAAATAAGCCCGCTCATACTTTTGAAAATTTTTCATTATATATCCTCCATTCTGATGCGGCATACGCAAAAAGAGCTTTCGTCTCATAATCATAACGATTATAGAGACGAAAGCTCACAGCTTCCGCGGTACCACTCTACTTCATGCGTAACACACTCTTATCGGCACATTTCATGCCTATCCCGGTAACGGTGGATACCGTCACAGCCTACTCAATTTTCAGCCGGAAGCTCCCAGGCGAGTTCACCGCATTGCTCATACTGTTTCGCATCAACCAACAGCTTTCTGAAATCACGTTGCGACTACTGTTCCTTTTCATAGCTTTTCAAAAGGGTTTATGTACTTGTTATCATACTTGATTACTAATTGAATAATATCACACCTGATTAAGTTTGTGCAGTGATAAATTTAATCAGTTTTATTGATGTTATTTAACATTTTCTCCATATTATATCTGAAAAACGGCACCGCACTTTACATTTTTTCTATTATTACAGGACTTATGTATCAATACCATAGGCAAAACAGAGAACAGGATTTTGTATTACAATTTGATTAAAGAAGCAAAATGAGCGTCCCTTCGCTTCTTTATGTTATCTTTGTCGTTCAAAATCATCAGTTGATTTTACAACCTTCATACCTGCTAATTTGAAATTAGCCAAGGCTTCCTCAGCAATGGCGGGAAAATCAGGACTGCCGGGCGTTGGCTTGACAGGAGACATACAATCTTCAAGGATATAGATTTTATTTTCTTTATACCCATAGAAAGTATCAGGAACACGCTTTTGCGCATGTTGAATGGATTTAAGCATATCTTCAAGTGTCGCTTTTACACAATGGCTTGATGCTTCTCCCGCAACGTATATACGGTCAAAACCCATCAGATCTGTCATCAGATTCTCATCAAAGTTTCCCACAACCTTCAGTGAACCATCTTTAAAGTAAAGATTTGGGATTTCGGGTGATAATACACTGTAATTTTCCGTCCAGGGGCTTTCCCCTTTGATGACCCATTTTATTTCCTTACCTCTCATTAAAGAGTAGAAAAATAGCATTTCATACAGCATTGGGACTACCGCATTATCAACAGAACCTTTCTGAGTGTGATACTCCCAGGTAATTAGAATGTATTTTTTACTTTTCTCCAGCTGTTCAAGATAGCTTTCAATGAGCTCAATCGGAATCCACTCCGCATATGGTCTCCACTTTTTCTCTTTAACATCTTCTAATGTAATAATCGTAAACGGATCAGGGCTTTCATTTTGATCGTTAACCCAAAATCCCGGTGTATGTATTTGAAATACTGTGTGAGTATCAAGAGATACCAGAATTTCGTCAATCCGTTCAAGATTATGGTAGATAAAATCACAAATTCGTTCTATATCTTTTTCAGCCCCGTCAACGTATAGACTTGCACCAGGGATGCAAAATCCCACCTGCGGGTCAATCAAAAAGAGAGCTATCATTTCACTATCTTCGACTGGTTTGAATTCCTTATGAAGTTCCTGTGCCTCTGTTTGGATGAGATTATATCTGGGCAAGTATAAATTTCCGGCACGATCAGGCGAATAAAAGCTTGGCCTTTTCATTATAATCAACCCCTTTTTTAATTATATTATCGGATAAGTTCCAATTCCGGGTTAGTGCACGCACAACGGCCAATTTTAGCTAGATTGTGCCAATCGTTACCAACCTTAATTCTTACGATGTCGGCCGTAAAATCATTGTTAGTTTCAGGCGAATTTTCAATTAAACTGGACCCTACACCATAGAAGTCTACAGGTACATCTTGCTCCTCAAACTCTCTGATTTTCTTTACGTTGAAACCCCCGGTAACGAAAATTTTAACATCTTTACAGTATTCTTTAGCAAGCTCAAGATACCCTGCCGGAACATTCCATTCCAGATAAGCGTTATCGAGTCCTTCTCTGATGTTCCAGACCAATTTAGGAGATACCCCCATATCAAGCAATTTATTTCCTGTCGGAACAATCGACTTGTCTCTCATGTTTGCGGAGGTATCTGGACGCACTCCGAATAATTTATATTGCCGGGCTTCTTCCAGGTTCCCCTTTTGGTATAGTTCCAGGTATTTATCCCACAACCTTTTCATTACTTTTTTAGCTTCACCAACACAGTCATTATGAAAGTCTATTAACGCAATGCGGTTTATCGCAGGATTTAAGAGCCTGGAAAATTGATACATCGCCTCTACGGTATCTCCGCAAAAGCATGCAATAGTAGAGTGTGAAATAGTTCCGACGCCACTACCCGACCAATAAGCTGCACCACTATCAGTAGATACAAAAGCACCATTTTTCTTGCCGTATTTTTTATTATAAGCATCAATCCCCAGCGAATAAGCATAACCATGCAGCGCCTGGATTTTATATGGAGTGAACCGGGCCGGGAAAAACAAGACTTCTTTGTTACGCGCGGCTACTAAAGTATTAAATACATTGGTGGCAATTCTTGTAGGTTCAGCTATAGCTCCCAGCATAACGGTTTCTAATTTTGCGAAGTAGCGATGGTTTCCCCGCACTTTAATCACAGGAACTACCTGCTTTGGATCTCCGTCATAGGTCACAAATGTACCATCTTGTACTGCTTCAACCTCAAGTTCATTATATGTATTTACAAATTGGCCATTTTCGGCATAATATCCGGCACATTGTTTCAGGATTGCCAGTGCTTCATCAACCCCGGCAACAACACTAAATGGGCGGCGGCGAGTAAAAAATTGCATTTCAACCTCAATGTTTCCAGTACAAATTACCGAACAATCTATGTCTTTGAGGTCACTTTCTCCCTGGAAATGATATTTTTCAGCAGCCAGTTTCTCGAGTAGTTCTACGTTGTTACAAAAATATTTATCAGAATACCAACCCTGGCGGATACGTTCCGCATCAATCAGAAATAATTCTTCAGGTAGTCGTTTGTTATTGAATATGCTCATAATAACGCCCTCCAATTCTTTATCCTTATTCCCATTTCATTTTTCGCGAAAGAAGTTGATAGAAGGTTTCATTGCTGAGCCGAATCAAATTAGTCACAGTAGACGCTTTATTAATGATAATACAATCATCATTTTCCAGTTCAATATCCACTTGCCCATCTGCCGAAAGAAGAAGTCCCTTATGATATGATTTGACTGCGATTTTAATTTCTTTGCTGTCACAAGCTATCATCGATCTTACGTTAAGTAAGTGAGAACAGATAGGAGTAATTACGTTGATTCCAAGATCAGGCGGAATAATTGCACCTCCGGCTGATATGGAGTAGCCGGTGCTGCCGGTAGCTGTGCTTATGATGATTCCGTCTGCCGGAAAGGTCCCTACATAATCCCCGCCGATATGGGTTCTGAGTCTTACCAGTTTAGCTATAGCTCCTTTGACAACTATATCGTTAAGAGCAGTACAGTACGCAACATTTCTCTTGCGTCGATATACCTGTGCCTCTAAGCGTTTACGTTTATCGATGGTAAATTGATTATTTAGAATCAAAGTAATCGCCTCAATTACCTTGGGAAGGTTATATTCCATTCCGGTTAAGAAACCTAAGTGTCCGATATTAATCCCGAATATAGGAATTTCCCCTACATATCTGGCTGAACCTAATACTGTGCCATCTCCCCCTAAAGAAAGGACTATATCTAATTCGGGAAGGGGATTATTGAAATTCAGTAGTTCAGCGCTGCTTCCCTGGTTCTCGATATGTCTTATGATAGTCTCAATAGCAGAGGTTTTGAGTCCTTTAGAGCTATTGAGCACAATGCCGACCTTCAATAAAATACACCTCGCCTTCTTTTGAACAAATTGCGATTTACTGGTCTTCTACCCAATCAGGATTGAACCGAAATAATCTGGCTGGCTTATAAGGCTTACCGGATTCCCATTCATCTGTCTCGATTACCATCTTTTTCTGTTTCTCCATTTTATCCCGGAAATTTCTGCTGTAGATAACTTTCCCGGTGATTACTTCATACAACTTCTTTAGCTCAGTTAAGGTGAACATTTCCGGCATTAAAGAAAAAGCAATGTCAGTATATTCTACTTTGTTCTTTAGCCGCTCAAGAGCATAAAAGATAATTGTGGCGTGGTCGAAGGCAAGCCCTGAAGGATTATCCACATATTCAAGGTCAATTTTAGAAGTTCTTCCTTCCAGCTTCTTAGTAACAATTACAGTATCTTTTATTTCGTTCTCGCCATTTACCAGGGAAAGTTCATATGTTGTTTTGCGGATATAACCTGCGTTTATTTGAGTTTTTACTTCTTCAAGAAGTGTGATTTTTACATCAAACCAACAGGCATCTTCAGCATCGTCTCCGGCTTTTATGTTTAGTTTAGAACTATCTACAAGTGCCATATAGGAAGTGCTGATAACTCTGCGGCGAAGGTCGCGGTAAACCTTGCCCCAAGTGTACAGCTGTTCCATATAAACATCAGAAATATTAGTTTCTTCCCGCAACTCCCGGATTGCCGCTGCATCAAGGTCTTCATAATAATTAACAAAGCCACCCGGCAAGGCCCATTTCCCTTTATAAGGATCGGTTATATCAACAACAAGAGGGTCGCCCTTACGTTTAATAAGCAGAACCCGTAAAACTTTATCCGGAACAGACCGGGCTTTAGTTTCAACATCTACAGCTGTCAAGATTATCATATCTACGGTCGCAGACGGTTTTTTATATTTGCTGTCATCATACTCTTTAAGAAATTCTTTTGATTCGTTCATTATTAACCTCCTGTATTTCTAAAAAGTAGACTTAGCTTCAGGTGGGGTTTTAACCCCATCTGAAGGTTAGTCGCCCTTATCCAGGGACTTAGTCGCTCTTACTCCCACCTGGAGAGGCGGGAGTCTTAGAGCGAGTTAGTCATCGGATAAAGTATAGTTATCGTAGATTGTTATCGGTGGTTTTGCCTTGTGGTCGCCCTTCAAATAAAAGGCATAAATCTTATCAAATACTTCATCGCAAACTTCTTTTCCGGTTAGAAAGTCCTCGATTTCCTGGTAAGTAAACCCAAGCTCATCCTCGTCAGGTCTACAAGGGGTATTGTCCAAAAGGTCCGGGGAAGGAGTTTTTTTATAAAACCTGTCAGGAGAATCCAGATTTTTAAGCAATTCTGCACCTTGGAATTTAGTTAATCCGAATAGCGGCAGGATGTCAGCGGCTCCATCTCCGAATTTAGTGAAAAAACGGGTACAGTTTTCAGATGCGTGATCAGTTCCCAGTACCGCAAGACTCTTCATTCCAGCTACCGCATATTGAGCTACCATGCGAATCCGGGCTTTTACATTACCTTTATGATAATCTGTAAGGATTTCACCTGTAGCTCGTTCATATTCGTGGCAAAAAGCATCGACAACAGGCTTGATATCAAAGTTGAACACATTGTCCGGTTTAATAAAATCAATAGCGAGTTCAACGTCTTCTGCATCTTTTTGCTCTCCATAAGGAAGCTTCATAGCGATAAATTTTTTTCCCTCCACGCTTACAGCTGTTTGAGCCAGTTTGCCGGCCAGCGTCGAGTCTTGCCCGCCAGATAACCCGAGAACAAATCCTTTAAGCCCGGTTTTCTGCAAAAAAGACCGTAAAAACTTGACTCGCTCACCAATTTCCCGGCCTGGGTTAATCTCCGGGAGAGATTTTGTTTCCTCAATGATTTTTTGTTGAATGTCTTTGTTGTAACCCATTATAATCTTTCCTTTCCGCTTTTTAGTAAACATTATTGTTTCTGATATACCAGTACACAGCTTCGGGAAGCAAATACCGGGGGTCTGCACCGCTTTTAAATTCTGCTCTTATGTAACTGGAACTAATTTCGTTTACTATTCCTTTATAAATTAGGCTAAAGTTCCTATGATACTTGCGGAGCATGGGGGATTTGGCGATTATCTCACCCATAGGAATGTTTTGACGTTCAATCACGATAAACTTAGTAGACTGAATAAATTTTTCTCCATAAGTCCAATTAGGTAACTCTGCTAAAAGATCGGCGCCCATTAGAAAAAACAGTTCATCGCCCGGATACTTTTCGCGAAAATGTTCCATAGTGAAATAGCTATATTGTTTGCCGGCAACAGCCTTCATTTCGTAAGCATCAATCTCGAATATGTTGCTGTCAGCCGCAGCTAATCTGAGCATTTCCATCCGATGGCGATCTGCTACCTCGATATTCTTATCTGATCGTTTGGATGAGGAAGGAAGCAAAATAACCTTATCTAATTCTTCTCTTTGGGCGATCGTGTTTGCTGACCAAAGATGCCCATTCGTTGGAGGATTGAATGAAGAACCATAAATTCCTATTCTCATTAGACTCACCTTACTTATTAGTATTATACTACTAAGTGCTTTTATACTTAGCAGTATAATACCAATAAGTACATATTGCAAGCATTATTTTAAAATTATTGATGCCCCTAAAATACAAAATGTGAACGGATCGCGGAACCGTTCGAAACTCAATCGAGTAAGAGGCTACGCATTAGTTGAGTAGCCGACTTCTCACACCACCGTACGTACGGATCCGTATACGGCGGTTCAATAGCTTAAGTGCAATACCTCGTATCTTTTGGCTATATCATCATAGCCGATGGATGCGAGGTATTCGTTCGTTAATGACCTGCATAAAATCCAGCTACCTGCAATACGCCAATATCCTAGTCGGGAATAAGACCATTCTCTAGCCTTCTGCTTTGGTATACCGTGGAGCATGAGGTTCTTAAATTTTGCGGAGGGTTTCTTCCACTGTTTCCAAAAGATTTGCCTTATTCTTCGGCGTATCCATTCGTTAAGAGATTTTATCTTGGAACTCATTTCAGCTATTGCATAATAGCCTAACCATCCGGTTGTATATTTCCTGATATTGTTTAGAATTGCCGGGATAGGCTTGGCTTGCTTTCTGCTTGTTAATTGCCTGATTTTGTTCTTGAATTTCTCCATCGACTTGGCATGTGGCCGTATACCCATTCTTTTCCCTGTCTTAAATAGGGAAAAACCTAGGAATTTAAGTTTTAATGGGCTCCCCGCCTTGCTCTTTTCCTGGTTTACCTTAAGTTTTAATTTGTTCTCAAGATATTTCGTGCTGCTGGTCATTACCCGCTCGGCCGCTCTTTGACTTTTGACGTAAATATTGCAGTCGTCCGCATACCTTACAAACTTATGACCTCTGCTTTCCAGCATTCGGTCGAAAGCCGTAAGGTATATGTTGCTGAGAAGTGGTGAAAGGTTGCCTCCTTGTGGCGTTCCCTCCGTTGTCGGACTGACTAAGCCGTTTGCCATAACGCCGCTCTTTAAGAACTTACGTATCAGCTTGATGACGTGCTCATCCTTAATTACTTCTCTTATCCTATCTATGAGAATGTCATGATTGACTGTATCAAAATATTTAGCGAGGTCTATGTCTACGACTCTGATATAACCCTGCTTATAATATTCTTCGGCCTTCTTCATGGCTTGATGGGCGCTGCGCCCCGGTCGGAAACCGTAGCTGTTTTCGGAGAAATGGGGCTCAAACATGGGTTGCATTACCTGTACTACGGCTTGTTGTACCATACGGTCTATGACCGTTGGTACTCCAAGGTTTCTCTTTCCCCCGTCTGGCTTTGGTATTTCTACTCGTCTGACCGGTTTGGGGTTGTACCATCCGGCACGAATACTTGCCAACAGTTCCTCTTTATGGTCCTTTAGATAGGGCAGCATTTCTTCTACTGCCATTCCGTCAACTCCCGGAGCGCCGCCGTTTCGCTTTACTCGTAGGTAGGCTGCATTGAGGTTGTCCCTGTGTAATATGGCTTCGAGCAAACGACTTGCACCGTCTTTCTCTGCGGTTTCAGGCGTAACAATGCTCCGCGCTCCGCTATTACTCTCTGTTTCCAACATACCCTCACACCGGTAGCCGACTTTCGTCGTTTTCTGCTCTCTTTGCATTGCTTCACCGTCCTCTCGTTCAAAGACTACTATTGTTCGGTCCTTCCCGGAAAAAAAATCCGGTACTATGACCTCTGCTGACTTCTTGCAATTTAGCCATACATCACTGCATGGGTTCTCCGGGTGTCATGGGGTTGCCTATGTCTTTCGGAGCCTTGCGAGACCTCCCCCGTTAAGAGCGATAACCTTCCCCTCATATATCTGCTACATTTACACCACAGGGTTCGGGCAGTATTGGACTTTGTTTTAGTTAGCAAACTCGTCCTCCCTGCATATGCCTTATATGTAGTTTCTATTCGTCAGACCAAGGGTTTGCATTAGGCTTACTTCAGATTCCGCCTCACGGCGGACACCCTTGCCCTCTGCTAACAGTTCCTACTGCCAAGCCTGTAGTGGACTTTCACCACCAAGTTATCACCCATTCGAGGCAAACTAAACAAAACCAGCCCGGAGAATTCTCCGGGCTGGTTTAATGCGTAGGACAAAGTAACAGTCCTCCTGTAGTATGTGCAGCATAACTGCTCCCTTGATAATCTTCTTCTGTGTTAACCTGTCTTTGTCTTTGGGTTTATGTGTTATGACTAAATATGCTGACCGGGTTCCGGATAATAGGTAATCGTTAGGTAGCCGTTGTCGGGATTTTCCCGAATGTCGCAGCCTATTTCGTACACTGTGCGCACTAATTCCGGGGTAAGGATTTTGTTAGGCGGGCCACTTACCACAATTTCTCCGTCTTTTAAAACATAGAGCTTGGTACAATACATGGCTGCCAGGCTAAGGTCATGCAACGCAGCCAATACACCAATTCCCAGAGATTTGACCGTGGCGAGCAGCTGCAGTTGGTACTTAATATCCAAATGATTGGTGGGCTCATCCAGCACTAATATCTGCGGCTGCTGGGCCAGCGCCCGGGCCAGAATGATCCGCTGCTTTTCACCGCCGGACAGCGAAGCAAAACTCCGGTCAGCATACGGTTCCATCCCGACCTTCCGGACTGCTGCCAGAGCGATTTCGTAGTCAGTAAACGTATCTGCTGCCAGCATCTTTTTATGCGGGGTGCGTCCCATCATCACCATGTCCATAACAGTAAAATCAAATTCGAGATGATTGAACTGTCCGACCACGCCCACTTTTTTGGCCGAATCGGCAAACTTGATATTTCTTAAATCCTGCCCATCCAGAAGAATAGTGCCGCTGGCAGGCGTAAGGACACGGTAGACGGTACGAAGCAGGGTGGACTTGCCACTGCCGTTCGGCCCGATAATGCCGACGAAGTCACCTGTTTGGACATCCAGGGAGATATCCCGGATAATATGCTGTTTACCGAGTTCTACATTGATATTTTTCAGTGCCAGCTCCATTTTGTCCTCCTATTTGCTGCTAAAGCCCAAGGTGTTTTTAAACAAGATGTACATGAAAACAGGCGCGCCAAGAAGTGCGGTAATGATGCCGATGGGCAGTTCACCGGATTCCAGGCTGATCCGGGTCAGCACGTCCGCCCAGGTTACAAACAGCGCCCCCGCCAGAATGGTAAAGGGCAGCAGACGCCGGTGGTCGGTCCCTACCAGGCCCCGTACAATGTGGGGAATAATCAGCCCGACAAAACCAATCACACCGCAGGCTGAAACAATCAGGCCTGTAATCAGGGCGGTGGCCAGCATATAATTCCGGTGGACGCGGGGCAAATTGACGCCTAAAGTGATTGCGGCTTCCTCGCCTAACAGCAGGGTATTCAAAATGCGTGACTGGCACAGAAACAAGCCGCCGCAAAGTATGACCCCAAGGGCAGGCAAAAGCAAATTGCTCCATTTGGCCGCAGCCAAAGAACCCATGGTCCAAAAAGCAACCGTACGGATGCCTTCGGCATTGCCAGCCGTATAGATAATAAAATTGGTAAAGGCGCTGAACAAAGCATTGGCAATCGTGCCGGCCAGGATCATTTTGACCGTAGACATCTGCCCGCCAATGCCGGACAGAGCCATCACCAGCAGGCAAGCTCCCAAAGCTCCGCAAAAAGCCCAGAAGGCTGTTCCCAGGCCGGCGAATATGCCACCGGCGCCAATCAGGACCGCAAAAGTAGCGCCCAGGGAGGCGCCGGCAGAAATGCCCAGAATATATGGATCAGCCAACGGATTTTGCACGGCAGCCTGCATAATGGTGCCGCACATGGCCAGCCCGGCGCCGGTAATAACAGCCATAAGCACGCGGGGAAAACGGATCTCCCAGATGATATCCATATGGGCCCGGGACAATTCGCCACTGTCTGCCTGCAACATTTTATATAAGAGGATCTGCAAAGCTTCCGCGGGGGGAATCCTCACCGTACCATAACAAACCGCCAGCACTATGGATACGAGAACTGCCGCACTCAGGCCTGCCGTCCAGAGGAAAAAAGTCCGTTTTTTTTGAATGAGGACATCCATTTGAAAAGTCTGCCGAGGTTTTAAGCGTATCACTGCTGTACAGTCTCCCATTCCTTTTTTCACATAGGTATATTCTGAAAAATAACAAGCGGTAAAGGCAGAAACTAATTCTTCCCTCCATTACCGCCGCTGGTGCATATGAATAAATCATTTAATGATAATAAAAATCATTATCATTAATATTATAGAACGGTCCCTACCGCCGGTCAAGAGGATGATTCTCTGTCTTTTACCATTGATATTTCAAAGTTGCCAGCACTGTACGGCCATTGCCGTAAAAAGTATTATACTCGCCAAGGCAGCTGGCCACATATTGTTTATCGAAAAGATTGCTTACGTTTATGGCCATGCTGACGCCGGCCAGCCTGGGATTCTTCTTACCAAAATCATATTGAACACCGGCGTCAACCAACGTATAACCGGGAACCCGGGATGATACCGTCTGCCCCTGATATGCAGTGGTATTGCTCGCCGTACCATAGCTTGGACCAATGTACCGGATACCGGCACCAACACTCAGTCCGTCCAGCCGGCCGGCGGGCAGCGTATAGTTGGCCCATAGTGAGGCCTGATTCTGCGGTACAAAGGGCAGCCTTTTCCCGATATTACTGGTGCCGGCAGCATTGGGATTAGCCTTTGTTACTTCTGATTCCATATAGGCGTACGATGCAGTCAGGCTGAGATTGTTCGAAAGGCTGGTCTTGACTTCGAGTTCTACACCCCGTACCCGGGCTTCCCCTTCCTGCACACTAAAGCTGGTCTGAACGGTATCTGGGGTGAGCACGTTCTGTTGCTTCAGATTGAAACCGGACAACGTTACCATACTCTTAGAGCCTTGCGGCTGATACTTTACTCCCACCTCGTATTGCTGGCCGGTTGTCGGCACAAAGGCATTGCCCAGGCGGTCCGCGCCGCTGGTCGGCTCAAAGGAGGTCGAGTAGCTGACATAGGGAGCCAGGCCATTGTCATTAAGATAGGTAAGCCCGATCCGCTTGGAAAAGGCATCATCTTTTCGTCTGGCGGGGCTGGTATTGGTAACGGCATCAGTATCAACCCAGTCCTGGCGGCCGCCCAGTGTCAGCACCCAGCGTCCCGCTTTAAGCTGATCCTGAAGATAGAGGCCGAACTGCTCCCGGATTTGGGTGGTGCTGATCACTGTCGGCGGATCAGCAGCCCCCTGCCCGTAAACCGGAGCATAGACATCTAAAGCAGAAGCAGTACCGGCAGCGTAGCCAAATTTGGCATCATACCAGGCACGGCGGTAGTCGGCTCCCAGCAACAGGGTATGGCGGACGCGCCCGGTATTAAAAATTGCCTGCGCTTGGTTATCGATAGCAAAAATATCACCCTGCTCCCGCATTTGCCAGGTGGCGCGGTTTAGCAGACGGTCTGAACCGGGAACAAAACCGGTTGCATAGACCATACGCCCATCGAAGTCAACTTTATTATAGCGAAGATTTTGGCGCAGCGTCCAAGTATCGTCCAGCTTATGCTCAAGCTCGTAACCGAGCGAGAACTGCTCCCGCTCAATGCTGTCATAGCCGGATTCCCCCAGCAGTCTGTTGCGCGGAATGCTGCCATGCGGATTGGGCATTAATGTACCATACATCGGCATCGCCTGATAGGTTGCCCCGGCACTATCTTTCAGGTATTGTGCGAGTACGGTCAAACTCGTGTCGTCGTCAAACCGCCAGGTAAAACCCGGAGCAAGAAAAGTGCGCTTATTATCCGTAAAATCGGTCTGGGTGCTGCTGTCCCTCACCAGGCCGGTCAGCCGGAAAAGCCGGGTCTTGTCTGCGTCGACCGGTCCGCTGAAGTCAAAGGCTCCTTGCAGGCGGTCAAAACTGCCTGTCTGCAGCTGAATTTCCCGGATAGATTCCGTGGTCGGCTTCTTGCTGATCATATTGAACAGACCGCCGGGAACATTTTGCCCGTACAATACGGAGGCAGGCCCCTTAAGGACTTCGGCGCGCTCTATGCCGTAAGCTTCAATAAGCGGGGTTGTATACCCCTGGGCAAAACCATTATATAAATTCAGACCGTCAAGATAGTTTGGCGCACGAAAGCCTCGGACGTACATCGCTTGTACGCGCGTGTCGGTGCCATAGACTTCACTGGCCACACCGCCGGTATAACGCAATGCCTGCTGCAGATCGTACACCCCCTGGTCATCCATCTCCTGGCGGGTTACCACATTGACAATTTGCGGCGTCTCGGTCAGCGGCGCGCCGGTCTTGCTGCCGGTTCTACTTGTACCGGCGGCGGCCACATAATCATGCTTCGCTTTTGCCCTGGCAGCCGTAACCACTACCGTATCCAGAGAAAACTGCGGGTTTTCCTCTGCCGCATACGAGCTGCCCGGCATGGGAAACAGCAACGTACTGCTCACCAGGGCATAGAGCATGGCTTTTTTGTTCTTTGCTAATTTTTTTCCTTGTAACATGATCCCTTCCCCTCCTGTTTGCAACTAAGTTCAGCGGCAATCCGATAATGAATGTCATTATCATTGTTGATGGAAAATAAAAAAGCCTGCTTATCCATTGCTAATCTGCCACCTGCCGGACTGTTCCTGCAAGTCCCACAAACGACGGTACAAAGCCTGATTATTCATAAGCTGCTCATGAGAACCCTGTTCCACTACCTGGCCGTTAGCCAACACAATAATATTGGCGGCATTTTTAATGGTTTTCAGCCGATGGGCAATGACCACCACCGTCTTGCTGCTGACCAGAGCATTAATCGCCTGTTGCAGCTGCCGCTCATTTTCGGCATCCAAAGCCGCTGTCGCTTCATCCAGCAATATAATGGGCGCATTTTTTAAAAAAGCGCGGGCCAGCGAAATTCTCTGTTTTTCTCCGCCTGATAACGTGCTGCCCCCTTCTCCCACCAAAGTGTCATAGCCCTGCGGCAATGCGGTTATGAAGTCATGACATTGAGCCAGTCGCGCCGCTTGTTCAATTTCTTCCCTGGCAGCGTCCTCTTTGCCGATTTTAATATTGTTGTAAATGGTATCATGAAACAAATACACGTCCTGAAACACGATGGAAATATTCTTTAATAACTGCTCCGGCTCAATCTCTCTGATATTGGTACCGCCAAGCCTGATCTGGCCGTTCTGCACCTCCCAAAATCTCGCAATCAGGCGCAGGATTGTGCTTTTGCCGGAGCCGGACGGGCCTACAATCGCGGTAACGGCTTTAGCCGGTAGGGAAAAGGTAAGATTGCTAAACACAGCCTCCGGCCCGTAGCCAAATCCGACACGCTCAAACTCAATAGCATAGCCGCCTTGACCGGCCGCGCCGGCTCCGGACAATACTGGCGCGGTGCGGATAGCCGAAATTCTGCGCGCCGCCATCGCCGCAAAAGTAAGCTCGTTAAAGCTAACCAGTGTGGCAGTAAGCGGTTCGAAAATCTGTGCGCCAATAACCAGAAATGCGACCAGAACCGTTACATCAAGGCTGCCGCCCTGCAGCAGATACACCCCTGCCAGAATCATGACAGTAAGTCCGCTGCGTAAAACGCCTGTCGCCAACAGCATAAAAGGAGCAAGGCCTGCCTCGATTTTTATGCTTTTGTGCATCAGGTTTTCCCAGGCGTTTTTCAGCCGCCCAAAGCTGGCCCCGCCGCTATTGCAGGCCTTGATTACCTTCATGCCTGCAAGATATTCCTGCAGCCTGCCGGCACAATCAATTTTCGCCGCGTTAAGTTCGCCGCCCCATACCTGCTGCAGCTTCAGGCTCAGGTACATAAGCAGCAGCGCCGCCGGCAAGGTAACAAACATGGCAATAGCCATCCTGACATCGACAAACGCCAGCAAAAGCGGTGTAAGCACCGGTAGCAGCAAACCGGCCATAAACCGCGAGAACACATGAGACAGAGTATGTTCCAGCAGGGTATAGTCATTGAGCATGGTGGCGGCCAGCTCCCCAGGCTCCCTGGCATGAAAAAAGCCTAACGGCAGCTTGCGCAAATGCTCCGCCAGCTCAATCCTGCCCTGAGCGGCCAGGCTGTAAGCACTGGTGTAGGTGTGGCGGAAACTCAGAACCGCGAATAGTGTGGCCAGTGCCGCCGAGGCCAGGATGCCCAGGCAGTACATAGTTAAATTAGTAAAATTAATGATTTCACCCGGGGCTTGCAGCGGTTTTATCAGCTCCAGAATAATCAGGAGGGCGAAAAAAGAAAACCAGCCTTTAATAAAAGTATCCAGCGTCGTATAAAGCACCGGCTTTATGAGGGCGCTTGGCTTTCCCCCGGAAAGATCATAAAGCAAATTACGCAAGACAGGACCACCTTTCTGTTAGGCCAGTACCCATTGGTCGGCATCAAGGTATGCCCGCCACAGGCGGCTGTATACTCCTTGCCTGGCCAGCAGTTCTCCATGCTTCCCCTGCTCAACAATCCGGCCTTGGTCCAACACGCAGATCTGGTCGGCATGCTGGACGGTATGAAGCCGGTGAGCAATGATAATGACGGTTTTTCCCTGTAAAAGCTCGGTCAGCGCCTTTTGAATCTTCACCTCATTTTCCGGATCGGCAAATGAGGTGGCTTCGTCCAGCACAATAACCGGGGCATCGCGCAAAATGGCCCGGGCAATGGCGATTCTTTGCATTTCACCGCCGGACAAAGCCAGCCCGCCGCCACCGATTTTAGTGTCATACCCTTGCGGCAGCCTGGCAATGAATTCATGACACTGGGCCGCCTGCGCCGCCGCCCTGACCTGCGCCGCTCCTGCCCCGGGCTTGCCGATCCTGATATTTTCAAAAACTGTATCGTCAAATAAAAACACATCCTGAAAAACAAAGGAAACGGTATTCATCAAATCCTCGGTCAACATATCCTTAATGTTGACACCGCCTATTTCAACAGCGCCGGCCGTCACATCCCAGAAGCGGGGCAGCAAATGGGCAACTGTGCTTTTTCCCGATCCCGAAGGCCCCACCAACGCAGTCACCGTCCCCTGCCTGGCGGTAAAATCAATATGCTTCAGGGCCATTGTCGCGGCAGCCGCACCTTGATTATAGGAAAAGCTGACATTGCGGAAGGCAACATCGCAGCCCCGGCATGATTGCGAAACGGCCGGCTGGGATATGGGCTCCGCCTGTAGCAGCTCATCGATATTTTTTACCCCGACGGCAATCATTTTCACCCCGGCGCCTAAAAAAGCCAGTTTTGTAACCGGGGCGCTGACGCCGGGCGCCAGAATCAGAAAAAACAGGAGCGTAAAAGCAAAGGCCGTATGATCGGCAGTACCTTTCAGCAGGAATATTCCTGCCGGAGCAAGGAATACCAGAATGCCGGAAAGCAAAGTATGATAAAGGATATTGTGGGTTTTATAGGTTTGCGTAATAGCCAGCGCCAGATTTCTATAGCCGGTAATCCGCGCATGCAAGATGCCGAAGGATTTGACTGTCTGCCCAAAGGCTTTTATTACCGGCATGCCCCGGACATATTCGACTGCGGCGGCATTCATCGCCGCCAGACCGGCCTGTTTCTGCTGCATCAGCTTCCCGGTGTCCGGATTGGTAAAGACGCGCCACTGAAGAACAAACGCCACCAGGATGGGCACCAGGCTGACAAGCCCCAGGCGCCAGTCCAATACGAGCATGTAGGCAAAAATAATCGCCAGGCTGACCAGGGTACCGATTAAGTCGGGCAGCTGATGGGCAATAAACCCTTCAAGCTGTTCGACATTGTACTCAATGGTTTTCTTTATGGCTCCGCTGGGATGATCGGCAAAAAACCCCAGGGGCAGCCGGGCCAGATGTCCGGCCAATTTTATTTTCAGATCATATAAAACCTTAAATGCCGCCCGGTGGCACAGCACAGAACCGGCATACATAGCCGCCAGTCCCGCACCTGCCGCCCCTAGAGCCAGCCAGGCATACTTGAATATGTAACCGAAATCGGCCCGGGAGAGATCACCGGCCTTGCTGACAATCTCCACAAGAATGCTATATACACAATAATAGGGTACAAACAATAGTAACGTGGCACAGGCGGAGACCATGCCGGCCGCCGCCAGCGGCCAAGGCGTCGCCCCGCTTATTTCCCAAAGCCTGGCCAAGCCGGTTTTTGCTTTTTTCGTCATGCACTGCCTCCTTTTGAAAATCCCCGCATTTTCCGGCCAGATCACGTTGCGCCGGTTGGCCCGGCCTATATAGACCTATTGTCTATTGCAGCAATTCAGGATAAAAGGCCTTGGCAAAGGTTTCAATCGTATCGACGACCCGGACTCCCCCGGTATTGATATCGGCAAAGTCCACAACCAAAATTCTATTGTTTTTCACTGCCGCAACATTTTGCAAAGCCTTGTTCTCCTGTAGCCGGGTCAGCACTGTTTCATGGTTCATCCCTTTTATCGCATAGGCAGCGCAAATTAAAATATCCGGGTTCTGCTCCACAATGATTTCCTGATTAATAGGCGAGCTTTTTGCTACCAGGGTTTCGCCGCCTGCTTTACTTATCATGTCAGCCACAAAATGGTCTTGCCCCCACACCCCGAATTTCTCACCGTCAAGCACAATCAGCATCATCACTCTGACTTTCCGGTCTACGCCGCCGAGCCGGCTCTGGATGGCAGCAATCCGGTTCTGCTGTTTGGCGATATAAGCGCCGGCCCGGTCCCGGATATCAAACATTTTTCCGAAATCCTCAATTTCCTTGTAATAGGTTTCCAGTGTATTGACCCCTTCCAGATTTTGCGCCAGCCGCAGCAAATAGACCTGTATCCCCCTGTCGCGCCAGTCTTTAGCCGAACCCAAGGCATCCTCGGTTAAAAAGGGCATGCGCCAGCTCACAACTAATTCCGGATTTTGGGCGATAAGTTGTTCCTTAGAGGGATATTGGGCGGCAAGAACCGGTATTTTTGCCAGTTTGGCAGCATGCCTCGGCAAAACCGGACTGTCAAAATTCGCTACGCCGATCAGCTTGTCTTCCAATTCCAGGTCCAACATCAGCTCGGTGGTAATTTGCGTTAAGGAGATTACCCTGTCCGGCGCTTTGGTAAAAGTAATATCAACCCTTGCCCCCTTTTCGTCAAAATTCGAAAAGGTGACAGGAAATTGCCCTTTTTGCTCCCCAGCAACAGTCGCAGCCTGGCGGACCTGACGGTCTGTTGCCGCCTTGTTGTCTGCTGGTTTGCAACCGGCCAGCAAGCCTGCGCAGATTATCATTACCAGCAGCACTGTGCTTATTTTTTCCACTGCATACCCCCTCTCACCACGTTGGCCTGCCGCGTTAAGTATTTGGCTGTTCAATTTGTCTGTCGACATGAATCCATCCCTTTTTCTTCTTAGAATTATAGAGTTTTACTGCTGCCTTTTCTACTCATAAAGGTAGCAGTAAGCACCCGAAAAGTATTTTTAACTTATCTCTCTTGGCAAAAAAGCCTGCTCCACCGGATTGAAGCCGGTGAAACAGGCCTTGCTGAAACAAGCTCATTATGTATCTTTCCTTTTATATTGTCCCGGGTTTATGCCATACTTTTTCCGGAATGCCCTGCCAAAATGGCTGACATTGGAATATCCCATCATGTCTGCCACTTCGCTTACCTGCATTTTCTTTTCCTCCAGAAATAACCGGGCTGCCTCCATCCGTTTGTCCAGCACATAGGCATATACAGGCCTGTCAAAAATGCTCTTGAAACCTGTTTTCAACTTAAACTGGTTGAGGCAGACCATTTGAGCCAGCTTCGCCAGCGAAGGGGGAGCAGCGATACTATGATCCAGAATTTCCTTGGCCTTATAAAGACTGCTTATGTCAGAGGCCGACAGGTTTTCCGTCCGGGAATTGCTGTCTTTCTGTAATAGTGTTTCGGTAAAATAAAGGGTAGTCAATTCCAAAACTTTGCCTTCCAGATACAAAGCTTTCAACGCGCCCTGATAGGGGCAGTTCAGGATTTGCTGCAGAGTAATTTTCAGTGACGGTGATATCTGCCAATGTTTAAAATCCTGTTTGTAGGCCAGGCATAACCGGACGGCTTCCGGCGGCAGGCTATCCCAAAACGCATGTAGTCTGCCGGGTTTTGTCTTTATGCACAGAGTATAATACTTTTTCCCGGCGGCATAAGTAAAATATTTTTTACCTTCTTCGCTGCCGGCCACAAAGCATTCATCAGTATCAAAGCGTAAGCTTTGCCTAACCCCCTGCAGATCCCACTGCATTCCTTCGCCCAGGCAAAATCCAAGGCCGTAACTGGCTTGTCCGGCTTTGGCTTCCACATGAAACGGACTGTAAAACATATTATTGCAGATAAATATCTCCAGCAAGCCGCCGGGACTAATCCGCCGGTAATAGCCGTCACCAAGCTCTGGGGGAATATAAAACTCCGACTCAAAACCTGCACGCCGGTAAAAATCAGCAAGACCTGTGCATACACGACACTCTTCTTCCTGCCGATTCGTAACATTATATATCGTATCTGCCATTGTCCTTCCATCCATTCAATTGAGAATTGATATCATTTATACCTATTATCATATGATTTGCTATCATTGTCAATATGCTCCACAATTGTTGTATGTCACTGAAACTAACAGTAAACCATACCGCGGAATTCACATCTTGGTGATAGATACCATAAAATAAAACAGACATAATTATTTATGTGCACGTTTCCCTAAACAGGAGAAAGGAGATGAGCAAAATAGCGCTGCAAATTGAGCTGCAGTCGACCGGCACGGTCACGGCTGGCAGCAATGTGCTTTTTGATACCATTGTGCATTCCGATGCGGATATTGGTTATGACAGTTCGACAGGCGTCATAACCTTTAATCAAACGGGAAGTTATGTAATCACTTGGTGGGTTGCCACCCAGTCGTCCACTTCTCCGGAAACGGTTTTCGCCCTGTCCCCTTCTCTGGGAAATACTCTTGTGGGAAACTCGCCGCTAAAAACAGGAACGGTCTCCGGAACAGGTATCATAGACGTAGCCGTACCTCCATTTACCCTTTCCCTGATTAACAGCAGCCTGACCACCTTCTATTATTCTGCCCAGGTTCCGTTGAAGGCAACACTAATAGCCGTTCGCAACGGCGGGACGGTGGATACCATGGGTTGCTTCGCAGTAGCCCAATTAACTCATATCCTATCCCAGATGATAACCGCATATTCTACCACTACATGGTCGGTTTTCTCCACCTCCCTGGCTTCTTATTCCGGAACGCCGCTAGACCTGTATACGTCTCCCCAGGCCACAGGCCCAGGGCTTTTACGGTTGGTGGACGCAAATGGCAACTATGAGGCGCTTTCCATTGCCCATATAACCGCCATTTATCCAGGCGCCGGAACAGTGTACGATCCAGCGTTTACCTTTCTTCCTCCGCCTGTTCCGCTGCCACCTGGCTGCGATACCAATCAAATAACAGCGATCCAATCCTATTTGCCCTTGGGTACTAGTGTCAACATCCGCCTGGGTCCCTCTGTATCTGCTTCCGGCGATATCTATCGCAATGAATACGGTGTTTTGGTACTGTCTGATACCGACGGAAACACCCCGATAGTTATAGCCACGCCTCAGATCCTACGCATATTTACCGACACTGATCCTGCACTCTCTCTGGTAGCACCAAAAAGTATTGGTACAAAGCCCAGCATTACTGTCATCAAGGAATAAAAATCAGGTTTCATTAACCCTTCTCTGCGGCGGGAATCGCCTTTGAACGCTGAAATCGTATCTGGACAAAACTGTGCATATTGCTCAAAGAAATTTACCTATATTTCCCCATATTCATTGCAATTTGAATAAATAAACAGCCGGATATATCAATATCTCGTCCGGCTGTTTATTATTACGCGTAGCTTCTGCGAGCGTTTAGAGCATCCGATATTTGTGGCTGGGTATCGCTTTCTAATTATCCATTTACAGAATACCCCTTAAAACGGTTTTTCCAAGATCAAAGCGGTCAAGGTTCATAAGCTTGTCCCACGCCGCTATAAAATCATACAGGAATTTTTCTTGGGAATCCTCACAACCATAGGCTTCCGCGATGACCCGGTCAGAAGCACAGGGAATTATCATCACTAACCATTTCAACTGCAAAGAGCGCGGATAACTGCCCAGCGGCATGAGCGCTATCGGTCAGCTTAAAGCGGTGAGCACTGGTGAGCACTGGTGAGCTTGCATCAGTTTAAACGGTGAATTTTTGAATCGTCTTTTGTAAGTCTTCTGCCAATTTTACTAATGCCTGGCTCGAAGAGGCAATCTCCTCCATTGAGGCCGACTGCTGCTCGGTGGCGGCAGATACCGTCTCGGCTTGTTCTGCTATATTCTCACCGCGCTGCTTATTGGCTTCCATGCCTGAAACAATTTCCTTGCTGCTAACGGCTAATTGCTGACTGGCAACAAAAACCCCCTGGCCTTGTTCAGATACCTTATGGATCAGGAGTTGAATGTCATCAAATGCCTGCCCTGCGGTGTTTACGACTTCAGCTCCCACTTTAACCTCGCGGTTGCCTATTACCATCGCCGCAACAGCTCTATCTGTCTCACTCTGAATTTGCGTAATCAGCACGGCTATCTGTTTAGCCGCCTGCTGAGACTGCTCAGCAAGTTTGCGTACTTCTTCGGCCACAACGGCAAAGCCACGTCCTTGTTCACCGGCGCGGGCGGCTTCAATAGCGGCGTTGAGTGCCAACAGGTTGGTCTGACCGGCAATTCCCGAAATAGTATCCACAATCTGGCCAATTTCTTTTGATCGCTCGCCCAACTGAGCAACTACCTGCGCCGAGTCGCCGACTACCGTTTCCACACTCATCATTTGGCTGATTGCCGTTTCGATGGCTTTGCCTCCTTCTGCTGCGGCGTGAGAAGTCTGATCTACCAGGGTATTGGTTCCCTCTGCATTCATAGCTATCTGCTGAATATCGGCCACGATGCTTTCTACTATATTTTTTGCCACGTTAACTGCCTGCACTTGCGCTGTCGCCCTGGCAGCAATATCGGTGATGATTTGGACACAGGGGACGTTCCTTATTTGACAACCATTGTTATGATTTGGACACAGGGGACGTTCCTTATTTGACAACCATTGTTATTACGCCGCGTGATATTCCTGTTGCCCGCTCAATTTGACGAATAGGTAAACTTTCTTTTTCTTTTTAACTTACGAATTACGTAATCTAGTTCTATTTTAGGCCAGCTTACTATTTCGTGAATTTCTCGCCCACCTGTATACTACATTATTCTTCATCGTATTTCTTCTTCGCTTATATTTGTCCTGCCGGTTTCCTCTAAAAGAATCTTACTATATTTCTTACACATATATAATATCATATGCGTGACAAAAAAGGAGCGTCCCCTCTGTCCTTGCTAGCACTCATAAGCCGTGCGTCTTTATCAGTCAAAGAAATTTCACCATTTTCCTCAACTTGTTGCTTGATTTCGGTCAATTCATGAATTCGCTGTGTTGCATTGGCTAATTTTTGTTGTATTTCTTCCTTGCTATATATAACGGAATTTTTGGCATCTTTATCATCAGTGTTTTCTAACAGCTCCAAATAACGTTTGGCAGCTTGTTCAAAGTATACCAGCATTTTTTCAATCTTGCCTTTGGTCAGATTTTTCTTACGAGCATTATTAGCCCGGAACTTGCTGCCATCTATAGCTACAATCTCCTTACCCAATAGACCCAGATCATTGCATAAGAGGGAAAAGTGTTTAAAGATATTTTTGAGTAGAGATATATTATCCTTCCTAAAGTCAGCTATAGTACGATAATCAGGCCTTAACTCCTGAATCAGCCACATCAGTTCTATATTTCTGTTGCACTCAGTTTCAAGTTTACGTGAACTCCTTATACCATTGAAATACCCATAAAGATACAATTTAAGCATAGCAGCAGGATTATATGGTTTACGTCCTGTCATTTTTGGTGTTGCATATTTAAAACCCAGCTCGTTTAAGTTTATACTGTCAACAAAGGCGTCTAATATACGTACTGGATTGTCCTCACTTATCATCTCGTCAAGCGACATTGGGATAAGATTTACTTGATTTCTGTCAGTGTTATTAGAAATATATCGGGACATAATTCACCTCAAAAGCATACTTTCTTTACACTTCTATTATACCAATTAAAACACTAATATTCATGGAGTCTTTCTATCGTTTTCGCACAGCCTGACGTCCCTTGTTTGCGGTTAAGCCGACACCGATGGTAAGGCCCATGGTCTCGGCGGCAACCGCCCCATTTTCCATTAAGGCTTTGTATTTTCAACGGTAGGTGTCAAAAAAAGAACGTCCCCTCTGTCTCAGTTGTTGTTTGTTCATCAGACGACATCGTAGAAAACAAGAGAGGTCAGCGGATTTTTACGTCCACTGACCTCTACTTGCCTTAGGATAGGAAGTGTATCAACAACGCCCTCCCCTCTGCGTGTTCATTATGTTTTCTTACTTATAGAAAATAGTGAGAACGACCATTCCCATTAATATACAAGCGCCACCCATAAGGTACATACCAAAAATAAATATTCTTCTTTTTTGCAAATTGTAACCCGGGCGCATGACCTTTCTATAGCCGCCAACAAACATTAAAGGCGCCATTAATACGGAAATAATAATTTCTATTTTGTATAATATCCCCAAATGTTCTAAATACCACCCCATTCCTTTGGAAAGGTTTTCAATTGATATACAAATCGCAAGCAATGACATAAGTAACCAAGACATCCTGAGAAGCATAGGATCATCTTTTGATTTGATTACCCACTTAATTAGATATGTACTACCAATAATTCCAAACAAAAGCCAAAAATACCATGGCAGAAAATTAATTAAAGTAACCATCATTTATACTCTCTTTCCAAAAAATTTTGTTCATCTAGATATTGTCGTTTCACATAACTCCCTGCCTGGTTTATCAAATAACCAACAACTACTCCCTCAAGGACTACAGCATGGACTGGTGCTCCCAAGCCAACTGCAATGGTGCCAACCCCAGCAGCTACTATAGTTCCGCCAGCATCAAACATGCACAAAGGGACGGTTCTCTCGTGCTTTCACCGTCCCTCTAGCCCTATGATTGAGAGTATTCTATTAACACACAAGAACCGTCCCTTTGTGTTTTTCGGTAAGTTCACAATTAGTACACTATTTTAGAAAATCCAACTTTCTTCGTAAATCAGCTATTGATTGACCATCTATTTGGGCATTTTCACCTAAAGTAGATTCTAACTGATTCAGCGTATATGTTAAAAAACTAAATATAGCCTCTTTAAAATCTCCTTTTGAAACACTACAAACACCTTTTGACTTTGAAAAATATACTTGGCTCTCTTCCCAAAAACCATTATCCCAAGCTAATTCAATATTCTCTCCAATTCGTCTAAAATAGACACTAGCAAGTATTGAACCAGCTCTATTGGAAAACCATGAATGCCTGAATATCCATGAACTTTTTGCTTGATACCATAAATAAAATTCATCATCTTCTTCAGACTCAAACTTATCACTTTCGCGAATTAGCTCTAGTGAATTTTTCCCGTTTACGGGTAATGGGAAGGGATCGTACCCCAAAACATATTCTAGATTATTACACAACCATTCTATAATATATATCAAATTCCATTCATATTTACTTATAACGCCATTAGCCGTATATTCACAAAGATCTTGTCCCATTACCCATAATCTAAAAACACCCCATGATTGTTTTAATACTTTATCCTCCTCAAATGGGCTAGGTATAAACTGATATTCTATTGCGAACTTATCTATATCACCAAATATCGGCACTAAACGCCCTCCTTTAGCTGAAATACTGTTTTGCTATAGGATGATAATCTTTCATCATCCTATAAGGGACACAGGGGACGTTCCTTATTTGACAACCATTGTTATTACGCCGCGTGATATTCCTGTTGCCCGCTCAATTTGACGAATAGGTAAACTTTCTTTTTCTTTTTAACTTACGAATTACGTAATCTAGTTCTATTTTAGGCCAGCTTACTATTTCGTGAATTTCTCGCCCACCTGTATACTACATCATTCTTCATCGTATTTCTTCTTCGCTTATATTTGTCCTGCCGGTTTCCTCTAAAAGAATCTTACTATATTTCTTACACATATATAATATCATATGCGTGACAAAAAAGGAGCGTCCCCTTTTGCCTTTCTTTTGCCTTTCAACCATTGTTATTACGCCGCGTGATATTCCTGTTGCCCGCTCAATTTGACGAATAGGTAAACTTTCTTTTTCTTTTTAACTTACGAATTACGTAATCTCGTTCTATTTTAGGGCAGCTTACTATTTCGTGAATTTCTCGCCCGCCTGTATACTACATTACTCTTCATCGTATTTCTTCTTCGCTTATATTTGTCCTGCCGGTTTCCTCTAAAAGAATCTTACTATATTTGTCACACATATATAATATCATATGCGTGACAAAAAAGGAGCGTCCCCCTTTGTCCCATTTCAGGGTACCTGGCCCCTGGCTTTTAGGCTAACATTTCACCACTGGCGTTAAAGCCGTGGATGTTGATGTCGTCTTTTGTGTCCTAAATATTAATTTCTTCCCCGGTTGTTACATTACTGCCCTAGGGCAGGGTATTGCTGCTTTATGCTCTACTTTCGGATTTTTGGCTGCCAAAACTGACTTCATCACACCACTTAGGTTGAGGGCACAACTGGTTAAATTAAAATCGTCTTCGTTTTTCTACTTGGGACAAGGTACCTGTCCCCTGTAAGATATAGTACAGAAGGATTATCCATTTAGGAGGAAAAAACTCCGAACAATCAGTTTTGTGTATAATGGGATGGAAGGATATGAATGTACCTGTCCCAGGGAAGATTTTTTCTATACCCATAACGTTGACAATTCATCCATTTCCAAAGCATTTACGTTTTAGCTGGTTGGGAGTCTATTCCCGCTTCACGTGCAAGGCTGTGATCTTTGACAATGGAATGGATAATCCTTCGACACTATTCTTAGGAGGGGCTTTATGGTGATTAACCGGCCTGCTATTGGTATTGATGTTGCTAAAGACTTTTGTGTTTATGCTGCGGTTTCGCCCAACGGTACGATCTTATTGAATCCATTTAAAGCCTTAAATACAAAACAGGGGCTTTTTTTCGCTTTAAGGGAAATAAAAAAAGTGGAAGACGCGTTTGGTAGTAAACCGGCAATTGTCCTAGAATCGACAGGTCACTTCTCTCAACGCATTGTCCACTTTTTTTTGAAACAGGAGCTTGATGTCTTCCTCATCAATCCCCTTATTTCCCATTCTATCAAAAATTCATCGGTAAGAAAAGTAAAGACTGACCAAGTTGACGCAGTTGATTTAGCTAAATTGTTCTTTACCCAAGGGTTGCGCAACACCTATATACCCAGCGAGGCATTAGCAAATTTGAAAATATTATCGAGGACTAGGTTTCAATTAGTAGAACAACGTGCTGGTATTTTGAATCAACTTATTGCTGCCATTGAGCAAGTTGCCCCGTTGTTCCCCAAAGTCTTCGAGCCTTCCTCCTTGACAGCGCTCACTCTGCTCACTCAGTTTCCAGCTCCTGCGCAATGGGTAAAGACTTCTAACCATAAGGCGATCCTGCAAATGTTGGAATCCCTGCCGCGACGCGGCAAAGACTATGCTCAAAAAAAGTTTAACGCTTTATTGGATTGTGCTAAAGATGCTACATTCACGGGTATTGAGCTGTCAGCCAATTTTAGGGTTATACAAATTTACGCTGACAACCTACGGTTCATGGATACCCAAATTAAAGCCATTGATGATGAAATTAATCAATGGACAGAACAACTCCCTGAAATTGCCTTGCTTAAAAGCATACCAGGTATAGGTGGAACATTGGCACCCCTTATTGTGGGAGAAATAGGCGATATCATGCGATTTACCAATGCCAAACAGCTTGTAGCTTATTGTGGAATTGATCCAACTGTACGCCAGTCCGGGAATTTTGTTGGCACCAGAAACAAAGTGACAAAAAGAGGCTCGCCTTTCTTACGAAAAGCATTATACGTTGCCGCAATAACAGCCATTCGCAAAAATCCTAATGGATCGCTCGTAAATTCAGTCATCCACGAATATTACAAAAAGAAAATTGAGTCCAAACCTAAAAAGCAAGCATTAGGTGCGGTTATGAATAAGCTACTACGAATTATTTTTTCTGTCCTAAAAAACAAACAGCCTTTTTGTTTAATTACTTCAGAGCAGCAAGTTGCCTTGTATCAATCTCTCAGAAAAAAGGCAGCTTAATTTCAGTTGGAAATTGAATATTAACAGGCCCTTATTAAATAATGTTCGTATCTTTTGGAGGGTTGTTTGCTATACCCTTTTTCAAGACAAGATTTTTTTATTTAGGGATTGACTTCAGTTAGCTGGTCTTTGTCCCACTACTAAACTAGTTCATAGTCGAGGAAAAAGCTAAAAAAAACGGGAGGGCAGCTATTGAAACCCCATAGCTCTCCCCGGCGATTCCTCTTCCTGGGCAATCAAAAATTTTGCGCGTAAATATCTTAGCGGCTATTTACTGCGCTTTTTTGCGCGCAAAACTTTCGATTGAACCCTTAACAAACCGTCCCCTTGTGTTCTTAGAGGTCGACACCTTTTAAGGGACAGTATACGGCAACCCCATCCCCTTGGCATTTTATCAGCAATAGCAAACCACTGTTCAAACCAACGACAATTTGATAAAATATAAAAAACTCACACTTAAAAATTTAAAAATTATGGTAATCCACACAAAGGGGGTACTACAATGTCAATCAAAATTCTACTTTCACTGCTAAGTCTGTTGGTTTTTTGGTTCTCTAGCTTTAGCTTTGCCAACGCCGCTACCATTTATCAACATATTAAGGCAGATGGTACGAACATTATCTTTTTCCAGGATGTACGCCAAGCCAGAAGCGGCATATTACGTGATACAGACCTGAGTATTGAAATACACAAAGTTTTCAAGCCTGATGGGAAAAACTATGATGCTATCCGAATTATGGCTGATGGTCAGCTTGCTGCTACACATGATATTGTATCGGCAAATTGGCTTATTGACGGTAGCGTTTACGAGTTAACACCATTAAGCGGCGCAAGAAAAGATGATCTGCCAGAAAATATTAAGCAGATTTGGTATCAGTTCTCTCCTGAACTTGCCGATAAACTGCGTAATGCCAAAAAGATGGTTGTGTGCGTCAATTTTACTAATGGCAAAAAGGAGGAAAAAACCATTGGCGGAAGTGAGCTTCAAAAAATTAAATTCATCGCTTCAGTCAATGATGCCAATATAGCACCAGAACATGTCCGCCCGTATGGGCATCAGGAGAGCTTTCGCATGTTCTTTCCCGGTATAAAACCGGAAGAAATCGGCACAGGGCTTTTATATAACGCCAATCACAGAAATGGAAAGTTTAATTACTACCGTGATTATTATCAGGCAAGCTTTAGAGAAGATTGGACAAAGTTTTCTTTTGAATATATCAAAAGCTTTAGTACTAGAAGCGCTTCTTATCCGTTCCTACTAGCAGAAATGAGAGAAGAGAATAATGGAACTGTAATAAAACTGGATGTATTAAGTAAAACCTATTATAAATCTTACCCTTACATAGAATATGCTCCAATTAATCCCAAAGATAAATTGTCGGATTTTCAGTTATGGGAACTAGATATGTGGGCAACCCGCCTGATGTCTTTGTTTCGAGATTTACATGGTACCTATGATTATGGACTTGAGTGGGGCATAACCGATGCCATTACCGAAAAAAATACTTGGAAACGCATGCGCAAAGAGTGGTCGATGGGGCCTTATGATGTTACCCGTATCAATAAAGAGCAGTATCAAGAGCTTAAAGACATAAACCCTGGCGATAAAATTATTGCCATAAACGGCAAATCAACAGCTATGCTCTACTACCCCAACTCAATTATCGAAGCGAAATATTCCAGTGCGCCTGTCGAATTTACCTTCCGCCTACAAGACGGCTCGGAAAAAATCATCAAAATCACCCCAAAATTCACGCCCACCACAACTGCTAAAATCAATTATCTTGAGCAGCTAAAAAAACACTCGGGACAATTAACGAAAGGCAGCGTAATGAACGGCGGCTCTGATAGTGTCTTTATAACCTATGATCCTTTGGGTAAAAGGGAGTTTTAATAATGATCGAGAGGTCGGTCATCCATTAATTGAATGACCGACCTCTCCTACCACCGTACGTATCGTTCGGTATACTGCGGTTCAATAATTTAACGTCTGACACAAGGGGACGGTTCGAAACCACTGATATATCCATGTTTTTTAGCTTATCTGCATAAATAGCATAGTCATTCTGTGATAGACTAGAAAATCGACAATTTGTCTCCCGGATTTATGACCACAAAGGATAGTAGGGACACAGGGGTTGTTCCTTAATTGACAACCATTGTTATTACGCCGCGTGATATTCCTGTTGCCCGCTCAATTTGACAAATAGGTAAACTTTCTTTTTCTTTTTAACTTACGAATTACATAATCTCGTTCTATTTTAGGCCAGCTTACTCTTTTGTGAAATTCCCACCCACCTGTATACTACATTATTCTTCATCGTATTTCTTCTTCGCTTATATTTGTCCTGCCGGTTTCCTCTAAAAGAATCTTACTATATTTCTTACACATATATAATATCATAGCGTGACAAAAAAGGAGCGTCCCCTTTTGTCCCCCCTTGAGAAAAACACAACCATCTTAATCTGGATGGTTGTGTTTTTCAGGCATTAACTTAATGACATTGACCATAAGGGGAGCATATCATACGTCCGCTGGCCTATTTTATATTACCAATTACCTTCCCCAGAACTTTTCCGCTTCTCTGCTGAGTTTCCGAACATTGTCGCTCATAAAAGGATACGCTTTTGCTAGAAGTACTTTCTCATCACCTAATCTTTCCAAAACACTTTGAGCCAATACCTCTTGTATTTTCACATCTTCGGAAGAAGCCATATCTGTAAAAAATCTGAAAATACGGGTAGTAATTTCTTCGTTTTTTTCTTTATTCAACAGGTTCAGAAGATATGGTGTAACTACATCTCCAAAAAAGTTGTGCGGACTTGGTTCCTGGCCATCCCACCACTCAACTTCTTTTTCATAGGCTTCTTGAAATTCAGGTAACTCGACAATTAACTCTCTAACTAAAGAATCATACGTCACGGCGTAGCTCCCTTCAATGCATCTTTTAAATCATTTAGAGAGCGGACACAAGGGACACAAGGGACGTTCCTTATTTGACAACCTTTGTTATTACGCCGCGTGATATTCCTGTTGCCCGCTCAATTTGACGAATAGGTAAACTTTCTTTTCTTTTAACTTACGAATTACGTACTCTCGTTCTATTTTAGGCCAGCTTACTATTTCGCGAATTTCTCGCCCACCTGTATACTACATTATTCTTCATCGTATTTCTTCTTCGCTTATATTTGTCCTGCCGGTTTCCTCTAAAAGAATCTTACTATATTTCTTACACATATATAATATCATATGCGTGACAAAAAAGGAGCGTCCCCTCTGTCCTTGATCGCTTACGCTAGACCGTGCCCGTGGGTATGGTCTAAAAAGTGTGAACCTGCAAGCTAAGTTGACGGCTTTGGCGGTTAATTTAAAAAGGATAGCAGCATTGGCAACTCCAATATTGCTATCCTTTACTTGCTTTTTCCTTAAAAGGCACGAGGGGGGCCATAATCAAGGCGGATTGCTAGCCTGACAATTTAAAAACTAGGGTTTTTCAGTGGTTTCGGAACGTCCCTCTTTGTCCTCCCGTGTCTACTAAATGAGGGGCATTTCAAAATTTTATTTTTTCGACTGTCTACTTTCACTTCACACATGACCTCTTGATGTGTTTTCACCTCCATAGCACGTTTTAGTAATCGACATCCGAATAATGCATAGATATTATCCAATAACCATTTTTATTTAAAGTTAACGCCAACTCTAAGTTGTCTTTTGCATATAAGTATCCAACTTTCCCTGGAGGCAAACTATAAGAAATCTGGTGCCATCCCTTACTTAAAAGCTGATTCTCATAATACTTTGCCACTTCACTATCATTAATAGAATAACTGTACCTGCTATGAATCCAACGTATTAGAATCTTTCTATTTAGCTCATAGTGAAGCATTCTGGCGCCTTCTGGGTGCTTGATATCCTGATACTCTTGAACAATTTCGATTTCTCGCCGTTTTCCTTCCTCGTTATTTAAAAGCAAGTATCCGCCCACAACAAATACTACGAAAAAGCCCATTATTATAATTATCCATTTTCTCACATTCAAACTCCTTGACTATTGATCATAAATATTAAATAAATAATTTGTTTTTATTACCATTCCACTGATTCCAGCGTCTGTTACAGCACCTGCTTCTCCATACCATGTACCAGTAGGAGATACTGCCAAACCACCTTGAGTCCCTCCTTGGAAACTAAAGCCAACGGAGTAGCCTTTCATGGGGACGGGACACAGGGGGACACAGGGGACGCAGGACACAGGGGACGTTCCTTATTTGACAACCATTGTTATTACGCCGCGTGATATTCCTGTTGCCCGCTCAATTTGACGAATAGGTAAACTTTCTTTTTCTTTTTAGCTTACGAATTACGTAATCTCGTTCTATTTTAGGCCAGCTTACTATTTCGTGAATTTCTCGCCCGCCTGTATACTACATTACTCTTCATCGTATTTCTTCTTCGCTTATATTTGTCCTGCCGGTTTCCTCTAAAAGAATCTTACTATATTTGTCACACATATATAATATCATATGCGTGACAAAAAAGGAGCGTCCCCTTTTGTCCGAATTGATGATAGACTGATGCATATTTGATTATTATTTAAGGCATCAGATTGATTTAAATGTTGATTTTACTGGATTTACGATATTTTACATGAAAAGAACCTCTGCGACGAAAACTCCGTTTTCGTCATCACCGACAGGTGATATATTAAAATTATTATTATTGAGGAGGTTTTATTGATATGTACGATAACGTGAGGAAATGTCCTAATTGTCATGCTGATGCACCATGTATGGGATCTTTGATGAAATGTAAGGATTGTGGCAGTACTTATTGTGGTAATTGTTCCGGTAATGGCTATGGGGGTAGTTGTCCGTTTTGTGGTAGTAATGAGTCTAAGTCCTTCTGATTCATCAGATTTGATTTTCAATAGGTAATATTATCCAGTTGTTGTTTGTTCACCAGACGACACCTGAGAAAAAAAGAGATGTCAGCGGATTTTTACGTCCACTGACATCTTCATAACTTAACCTAAAAATTTGTCAAAAGCCCATCCGTTATGACATCTACAATTTATATTTCTTCATATACAGTGATAAAACTCTCTCCATCGGTTTCCTCAAATACTTTTACTTTAATCGACCTACCAGGAAATCTATTCCTAAAGCTCATGCTCCAAAACAGTGTTAAAACATCTCCAAGAACTTTAATTTGAGATTCTAGGTTTCCATCATCCTGAGTATTACGATGAAAAAAATCTCTCAATTGATATAAATTCATCATTTTTTCTATGCATGTTTTTTCTCCCTTGCATTCATCTCTCCAAAGTTCATATAGTTCTTTTGAAAACTTATCTTTTAATAAAATACAACCATCTAATTCCACAATTTCAGGATAATAGAATTTGGCAAACCCTAGTGCAGTTTGCAAATCCGATTTTAAATTTACATAATTCCACCAATTAAAATTCTGTGGATTAGCATTTCGCCATTTAATAAATTCAAAAATTAAGTCATCCTTAAACATTTTAATTTACATACTCCTCTCCTTTTTATTCTGCGGGAATCTCGTCTGCCCTTGCAGGTCTTACTCTATATCCATTCTGATATACTTCCCCAGTTTCAGGGTTTACATTGTAATTAGGTTCCTTCACGTTTGGTCGTGGAATATTACCATGGTCTTTCCCAGTTACCCTAACTTCTTTTTCTATTTTTCCATTAGGTCCATACACAGTATATTTTTCCACTTTACCATCTGCACCTCTTACAACTTCAGTGGAATTAGGTGTTCCATACTCTTTAGGTTTACTCCTAGATGAATCGCCTTTAGCCCATAAAACTATAGAATCAACTGTACTTCCTACAAAGTCTCCAGCACTATCTACCCAGCCACCTGCTGACTCAGACCAACTGGCTATAACTTCACCAGAATTGTTCACAATACGATTTTGTTGATCGACTACATAACCCGCAAAAAGTAGTGCAGCTGAGAGAACAGGATTTTCCTTTATTGTTTGGAGGATATGTGCTGGATCCAATGCATTATTCTTCGTACCACTTGCCGCTGCACTAGCACCGGTCTGTGCATTACCTCCGACTACTTTCGCTGCAGCCGCTCCGAGAACTGCACTTGCCCATTGGTGCATGGCAGGATTGTCTTTAAATTTCTCTGCCAATGCTTTTTGTACTGCTTCATTTACTGCTGCTCCCATCGCACCGGAAGTAAAGCTGCCTCCGCCAAGCTGAAGTGGACACAAGTGGACACAAGGGACGTTCCTTATTTGACAACCTTTGTTATTACGCCGCGTGATATTCCTGTTGCCCGCTCAATTTGACGAATAGGTAAACTTTCTTTTCTTTTAACTTACGAATTACGTACTCTCGTTCTATTTTAGGCCAGCTTACTATTTCGCGAATTTCTCGCCCACCTATATACTACATTATTCTTCATCGTATTTCTTCTTCGCTTATATTTGTCCTGCCGGTTTCCTCTAAAAGAATCTTACTATATTTCTTACACATATATAATATCATATGCGTGACAAAAAGAGCGTCCCCCTTTGTCTTTCCTTTGACGCCCTGTTTTCAACAGTAGGTGTCAAAAAAGGAACGTCCCCTCTGTCCCGTCCGTATTTCTTCGCTATGTTCATATAGCCTAGGGATTCGAGGTATTTGTCTGTTAATACATCCTCAACCTACGGCGTATCAGTTGATTTATCTCCTACATTTTACAGGTCAGACAAAGGGACGGTGGTTTCGTCTTGCTCCCTAACTAGAAACTAGATTATACTCTTTCAATTATTCCTTTGCTTATCCTAATTACGTATTGACAATCCTCTTTCTCTTAGTTCTTCGTCTTACAAGGGGACGTTCCTTATTTGACAACCATTATTATTACGCCGCGTGATATTCCTGTTGCCCGCTCAATTTGACGAATAGGTAAACTTTCTTTTTCTTTTTAACTTACGAATTACGTAATCTCTTTCTATTTTAGGCCAGCTTACTATTTCGTGAATTTCTCGCCCGCCTGTATACTACATTATTCTTCATCGTATTTCTTCTTCGCTTAGATTTGTCCTGCCGGTTTCCTCTAAAAGAATCTTACCATCATTTGTCACACATATATAATATCATATGCGTGACAAAAAGAGCGTCCCCCTTTGTCTTTCCGTTAAGGCTTTGTATTTTCAACAGTAGGTGCCAAAAAAGGAACGTCCCCTCTGTCCACTCTGTCCACGCACACAAGAACCGTTCCTCTGATGTCCCTGTTTATCACAGACAACATCTGAAAGGAAAAGAGATCAGTGGATTTTTCGTCCACTGACCTTAACATTGTTAGTGAGCTTATTTTTTTAGTTCAGCAATTACACGTAAAGTTTTAAAGCTTGTAGGCGGATTAGCTTTCAATGCATAAATTAGCGGATCTTCTCCTATCATCTCAAAAATCTGCCCTGACGAAAACTGAATATGTGATTTTAAATTATCTACTAAAGTTTGATGATTGAGTTGTGAAAATGTGCTACTGCTCACAGTTATCATAACGTTAGCGTTTCCTCCTGTGTCAGTATCCCTTGACAAGTAAACATCATAGTCGAAAGCAGCTGTTTTAAAGTTATCTGGTAGTGAATACAGAGAAATTCTATTAATGACCTCATTTCGTTGAAATGACTCTTTGAGTTTTGCCTCTGTACGTTTTATTGTTGTGAGCTTTGTTGAATTAAAACTTTCCCCTTTTACACCAATATAGTTTGGCACAAAACCGATCGACTTAATTTGCTGAATAGCATAATCATACCACTTAAGCCATTCTGAAGTTTCAGTAATAATATGCCCATAAAGTAAAATTGTTGTTGTCATATCCCTCGGCATATCCTCACCCTTTCTTATTCAGGATCCAACATGTGAATTTCTCCAGCCTTATCACCTAGAATTCGTTGATTATCCCGCAATCTGTCATATATGGCATTACGATCATCCGTCTTGCTGAGAACCTCATACTGATCAATTTTACCATCTGTCCTAACTACCATTATATCAGGTCTCCTATTAGGCTCAATATTGTTCAATTCTGTTACATTGCTAAGCCCCTTATTAACATATACCTGAGTAACATCATCTCTTTGGGCTACCATTTCAGCTTTTTGGACAATAGTCTCCCAGTGTCCAGGAGTTTTGTTCGCGTGTGGAACATTAGGCCAGACTATTTTGCCTGTATAGTTACTTACTCCAGCAAGAACTTTAATTTTTTCAACTTTGGATACAAGTCCGGGGAATTTTACAGCGAGTTTTTCTGGAACTCCAACCGAAGTCGCTGCAAAATATACCCCACTCCCTACAAGTTGCCCTAACTGATAATCTCTTTCATCTTTATCTGGTATTGCTAGTATTGTTTGGTATTGAGCTTTGAATTCATCTCCTAATGCACTGAAAAGATCACTGAATCCACCAGGAGTCTTACCAATTTCCCATATAGCCTGAGCTACTTCACCTAATTGTTTTAATTGTTCTCTTGGACTCGTAATTAAATTCCAAGTATCCTCAACATCACCAATAAAACCTTCCGCTGCCCCCTTAGCAAATCCTCCAGTCATATCCCAAAAACTATTGTTGACCGTTCCAGACACTGCAGTAGAAGCCCCTGTTTGAGCGTCACCACCAATTGCTTTAGAGGCGGCAGCACCTATAACAGCACTAGCCCATTGACGAGTCGCCGAATCTTTTATTTTTGATAGTTCTCCTGCAAAGGCTTCATTTACAGCAGCACCTGTTGCACCTGCTGCAAAGCTTCCGCCTCCAAGTTGTGCCATAAAGCCACCGACTATAGCATGGAGGCCTACCTTATATGCACCACCTTCCTTCCATGGCGCATTTTCTTTTTCAATAGACCTATATTGTTCTCCCAACTTCGTAAACAAATCTGCCTTTTCTAAATCATTCGCATCTCGTGCTTCCTGTGCCTTTTTCTCGTATGATTCAGCTAAACTCCTTGCAGCTTCTCCCTCGACCTGTTTTTTGGCCGCTAATTCACCGACATATTGATATGCCATTTCACCAAATAAAGCAGCTAGTTCCTGCTTCTCTTGAACCGTCTTCTTATCGAATATCTTACCTAAAGCATTCAGTGCTTCGCTGGTATCACGGTTTAGATTCTCAGGATTAATTTCTTTTCCACCAACAATAATTGTCCCCGGAGATATAGCTGAATTCGTAGTACTATCCGCATCACCTTTTACAGGTATTCCAGGAGTAGGTGTAATGCTACCATTTTGTAAACCATACCCCGAACTGCTGGCGCTGTACTCGGCCTTATTCTCAATGTCCGACCAAGTCAGCGTATCCGTACTGAGCCTGTTCTTATCCGCATCCGCCTCACTGCTAATGACCGCACCCTTCAGGTCGGTATTGCCTCCGACTTCAATGTCAAACCCGCCCTCACCGGCATAGATACCGGCCTGCTCGGTAACGCTTTCATAGTCGGACTGGATTTTGCCTTTGTTGGTAGAACCTTGAATGCCGGTTTTTCCGCCTTTTGTCAGATCAACACTGATGCTCAGGCCGCTGGAGCTGTTCTTTTCATCATAGCTCTCTTTTTCCTGCAGGCTTTCGATATTGAGGTTTTCTCCCACATCGGCTTTTACGGTGTCACCGCTTACTTTGGAGCCGATGATGTTGGTGTCCTTGCCGGATTCCAGGGTCAGGGTATCGGTGGCGGTTACGCTGCTGGGATTATAGGCGGTACTGTTTTCTTTAACTTCTCCTTTGGCTTTGTTATACCCTGCATTGATGCCACTGATTCCCCCTGCGGAAATGCTGACCCCAATGCTGCCACTGCTGCTCTTTGAAGTCTGGTCTGTGGTGTTGGTATTGTCGCTGGCGGTGATGTTGATGTTTTCCTGGGCTTTCAGAGTGACATTTTCACCGCTGACGTTGGAACCGTGGATGTTGATGTCATCTTGGGTGGCCTGGATGGTAACGTCTCCCCCGGCTGTTACATTACTGCCCTGGGCCAGCGTGGTGCTGCTTTGGGATTTGCTTTCGGATTTTTGGCTGCCAAGGCTGACTTCGACGGTAAAGTTCTTTTGGGGATCTTTTACGCCTGCCAAGTCTTTTTGTGTGTTTTTATCTGTCAGTTCGTCATAGACTTTGTAGCCGTACAGGGCGGCCAGGCGTTCATCTTTTACCTGGGTGGCGCGCTCAAGCGGTGCGACTACTTTATTGACGGCCTCCACGGTTTTACCGCCGATGGCCACAGTCAAGCCGCTCTTTTTGTATTCGTGTTTTTCCTGGGCGTTGTAGGTGTTGTCTTTGCTTTCTATGGTTACGGTTTCACCTGTCAGGCTGATGTCCTGGCCGGCGATGACATCACTGGCTTGAGCGGTTACGTCTTTACCGGCTTCTATGGTCACATTGCCGTCTATGCTGCCGACGATGCTGCCGGCTTGTTCGATATTTTGGTTGGCGTAGGTGTCTTTTTGTTTTTCTTTGCCAATGCTAAAGCTGAGACCGCCGCCGGATAACAGTCCGGATTTTTTGACTTGCTTTTGATAGTCGCTGCTGCTGGTTTCCTCCTGGGAGGTGATGGTGATGTTCTCTTTGGCTTTGAGGGTGACGTCGTTATCGGCCACAACACTGGAACCGCTGATGGTTATGTCTTTACCGGTGGCGGTGATATCCACACTGTCGCCGGAAATGCTGCTGCCAGCTACTGCTTCCAGGGTTTGACGGTCATAGATGTCGGTCTTTGTGGAGGAAAGGAAGCCTACTTTTTCCCGGTGTTCTTCGTGCAGCCGTTCGTGGTATTCGGTTTCGCCGCTAATGCTGACGTTTTCACCTGTAAGTTCCACTTTGCCTTGTTCACTGGCAATGCCGCTGCCTTTGACGTTGAGATCACGGTCGGCCTGGACGGTAATGTCCTGACCTGCACCAAGCTGAGTACCGACTACGGTTTCGTCCACGGTTTTGTCACGGGTAAAGTAGCTGCCGCCGCGTCTGCCAACACTGCTGTCCAGGCTGTCCAGATCTTTTACGGCACTGATGGTAATATCCCGGCCGGCAGTAAGGGTGGTCTTATCTTCGGCGGCAGTCAGCGCACCGCTCATGTTGATGTCCTGCCCGGCATCTATGGTTATGTTGCTGCCACCGATGACGCTTTGCTGATGGGTTACAGTGTCCAGGCTTACGCTTGACTTGGGATAGGTAACCGCCACGTGCTTTTCGGCGGCAACACTGGCAATGTCAATATTGTTGCCGGCTTTCAGCGTAACGTCCTGGCCTGCGCTTAACGCAGCCCCGTGGTTAACAATATCATTTTTCGCTTCCAGGCTCAAAGAGCCTGAGCCGGCTGTGATGAGAGCAGTATCACCGATTACGGTCTGCTCCAGTTCCCGGTAGGTTGTTGTTTTGGTTTCAGTCTGATTGACGATATCGTTGGCGGTTAAGGAAACATCGTTTTGACCGCGGATTTCACCACTGATATTTTGAATGGTTTCCTGGGCAGTAAGGTTGATATCATTGCCTTTTATTTTCCCGTACAGGTTTGTGATGTTTTCTGCGTCGGCCACTACGGTTTTATCAGCTTTGATAGTACCGAGGTTGGTGATGTCCTGTTTGGCGTAAAGCTCGATATCACCGCCAATGATGAGAGCGCCGCTTTCGCTCAGATCTTCTGCTCTTAGGGATGACAAATACACTTCCGGCACCAATACTTTTTGACCGTTAATGGTTTCTTCCACCAGCCAGACGATGTCGCTGGTCAGGGAAGCCACTTGTTCGGCGGTTAAGCCAACACCGATGGTAAGGCCCATTTCCTCAGCGGCAACCGCCCCATTTTCCATTAAGGCTTTATATTGTTCCAGGTCGGAGCTGTAGCCGTCGAGGAAGCGTTTGCCGGTGAGTCCGGTCAGTTGCTCGGTCACCAGTTTTTGTTCATAGTACCCGTCGCCCAGGCGTTTAGCTACTTTAGCCGGGTCGGCTTTTACACGGTCGAGCAGGTAGTCGCTGGACAGGAAGTTATGATAATCTGCGAATTGTTTGTTGGTTTCAACCAGATATTTGGCACTGGGGTCCTGATTGAGCGTAAAAATCAGGGTATTGATTTTCAGGTTGCTGATATCCAGTTCTGTGTTACCGGCCCCGCTCAGTTTATCGGTAAGGTCGGCTTTGTTGTCTTTGGTTTTGAAGGTTATGACTTCACCGCCGGCTTCAACGGTTTTGTTGTCGATGGTGGTGGCATTCAGGGTTACTTTGCCGTTGGCACTGAGAACGCTTAAGCGTTCAACTTCCTGTTCATAGACGTTGTGGTCTTCGTAGGGCAGTATGGTTGTGCCATATTTCATGCGGCAGCGTATGTGGGCTCTCCGGTGTTTTTTGTATTTCCAGTAGTACGTATTGTTGCCGTAATCGTCATGGTGGATGGTGCCCTGATAACCCAGGTTTTCCAGTTTATCCCCGGTAATGGTCAGGTCTTTACCGGCGGAAATAGTGCTGTAGCGGTTGGCAACATTGCCTTCAATATCAATATTTCCATTGGCCAGGATATGGGAACCGGCGGTTTCCTCGGTAATGTTGCCGGTATGGATAATGCGGTTAAAGGTTCTCATGCCGTTGTAGTAGTCGCCGCCCATATGCGAATAGGGAATTTTGTAGGAAATCCGCTGATTGGTTACGATCCATGCGGTTTCAAAAATTTCTTTTTCGTTGATTAGCTCCTTGGCTTTAATATTGATATTGCCCCGGCTTTCGATGTCGGACGACTGGTTTAATACCGTGCCGACTGCGGTAAGCGTAAGGTCGTCGCCGGCATAGAAAACGGAATTTTTGGTGTTGTTAATGGTTTGGGCAGTGACCGACGCGGTGCTGCCGGCAGCAATCAGGCCTGTTGTGTTGGCAAAAGATTTTTTGGCGTTGCCAGCCAGAGCACCGTCAATAAGGAAGGCGCCCTGATTCTGATTGGTAATATTATCACCGGCAAAGCTGCCTGTCTGACCGGCCCTGATGGTGGCAGCATCGTTCAGGATATCGCCGCTGGTTTTTACTGTTACATTACCATCGGCCGCCAGGAAGGAATTGTTGGTATTGCTAAAGGAAGCCGCCTCCATATCGACATCCCCGCCGGCAGTCCAGACAGCGTGGTCCTGCACGATGTCCCGGGTGGCCTGTACGTTTACATCCTTGCCGGTGTTTATAATTGCATGATTGGTATTTTCCACAGCGCCTGCCCGGATAAAGGTTGAGCCATTGCCGATAATGGTCGCATTGTCATTGACCATTTGATTTTGCAAGTCGAATTGTCCGTTTTGGCCATAGGAAACCAGGGCCGTACCGGTATTGGCGAAATCGGCGGCCTGCAGCGCAAGATTGTGTTCTGCACGCATAATGGATTTTGTATTGTCAACCCTGCCGGCAACCGCAATGGCGATATTGCCTTTACCGCTTATCATCGAGTTGTTTTTATTTTGCAGTTGCTGCCCGCTAATGGTAATATCGCCGCCGGCCAGCAGGGTTGCGGCATCCTGGGTTACGTCCTGGTTTACGGCAACCGCGATATCGCCGGCGGCTTCTATATAGCCGTTTTCCGTATTAGTAAAACGGTCGGCCCGGACGGTTATATTTTGGTCTGCCGAAATTTTACCGGTATTTTTCAGCGTACCGTCGGCGGTAATGTCCAGGTTATTCGCCCAGATTTCCGATTGTTCTGCGGTAAACTGCCGGGTGATGAGACTCAGGGCGGTGGTGGTCCTGGCATTTAGGCCGTCGCCCTGCAGGAATAAATCACTTGTGGGGACGCCAAAGGTAATGTTGCCATTTTCCCATTGGCTGACTTTGGCGGTAGCCAGAACGGCATTGGACGTATTGATGAACCCCAAGCCATTCACACTGATGCCGTTGGCATTGGCAATAACCACACTGGCTTTATTGCCGGCGACTTCCAGATAACCGTTTAAAATACTGTTATTGGCACTGGTGACTTCGTTTAAGATTACACTGGCCCCATTACCGGCAATATTCATATTACGGTCGATATAACCACCGAGTTCGGTCTTTACGTACTTTTCGGAGTTATTCAAGATCAGGCCGGTCGACTTGATGTTAAAATCGGTATATAAATTGCGGGAGACCCCGTTTGCATTGGCTTCGGAGATTTGCACCAAATCCACGCCATTGGCCGCTTTGTCAATGATTGGACGGTACTGGCCGGCGGCATTGGCGTCGGCTGTAAGGCGCAGGTTATCGTCTTTGGCAACATGGACGGTGGCAGCAGGCGCAGAATTCTCTGCGATGTCCGGTAAGTCAGGGATGGCGGGCGTATCCGGGGCGGTTGTCACCGGGCCTTGCTCTTCCGGGTCGGGGGGTTCTTCCGGCTCAGGGTCAGGATTGGTTTGTATGACCTGAACGCTGGCGCCGGTAACGCCCAACGGAGTGTATTTTACCTTGTCACCGGTTAGAATAACGGCGCCGTCGGCGGCTAACACGCCGGTGCTGGTAACCGCGCCGGCAGCGGTAATATTGAGGTCGGTTCCTGCCGTAACCTGACCGGAATTAGAAAACGTATCCTCGCCGGCAACCATAACCTTGCTGCTGGCCTCCAGCACGCCGGTATTGACGATTTTACCGCCGCCGGTCATTATCAGGTCGGCTGGCTCAGTAATTTCAACAGAGTCGGGATTATCCTCATTTTCTTCATAAGGCACTCCGGCCTGAATGATTCCCTCATTGGTTACAGCGCCTGCGGCACTGATGGTTATGTCTTTTCTGGCTACAAGCTGTCCTTTATTTTCAATGTCACCGGCAGCGGCAATCCGGATGCCGCCGTCAGAAACAATGCCGGTTTCGTCAGTATACAGCTCGCCGTCTTCAATATACTGCTTATCATTTTGAATAAACGTAATTTTGCCGTCATTGGTAATTGCCAGGCTGTTATTGGCATAGATATCGCCCTGGATGTTATAGCCCAGCCCTTTTTCCGTACCGACAAGCTGTATTTTCCCTGCATACATACCGCCTAAGGCGGCAATATCCAAGGCTATGTCCGGCTTGTCCGCAAGCGGATTCTCGATTGGTGCTGCCGCCAGTGTCTGGTAGTTTACCGTACTGGCGCCGGTGATTATGTTGATTTCATCTTGCGCCCACAAATCGGCATTAATGGCAGCGGCTCTTGTCATAATGTCCAGCTTTGATACCGGCTCATATACATACTTGCCTGTTGCATCATCCAATTCCGGGGCATTGCCGCTGCCTTCCACCGTGACCCTGCCGCCGGTTATCGTAAAGCTGTCGATATGCCCGCCGACAATATTGGGGGTGCCGGTAACCAGAGAAGCCCGGCTGGTGTTGATAAAACCAAAGCCGTTGCCGGTAATGCCGTTGGGATTGGCAATGATAATGGCGGCCTTGGTCCCGGCCACTTCCATCATCCCGTTTAGGTTGGAAATATTGCCGCCTGTTACTTCATTGAGGATGATGGCGGCTGCCTGACCGCCCAGGCCGGTATTGGGACCCACCGGTCCGGCCAGTTTTGAGGCCACAGCGGTATTGCCGGCATTATTGTTGAAGATCAGTCCGGGAATGCCTACGTTAAAATCGGTAAATTTATTATGAGAAAGGCCGGTTTCATTGGGCTTAACGATAGTAACGACAGGAACGCCGTTTTGCCCGGTTACTGCGGGCGCATTAGCACCAGCCGACGCATCCGGCTCAACTGCCGCCGCATACCCGGCAAGGTTTGGGCATTGCAAGGCCCCAATGATTAGATAGGCAATAATTTTTTGTTTGCCTTTACTTAAAAAATTCATGTCCTGATTCCGTCCTTATTTGTATTTTAAAGCTGTGTTACTAACTGGAAGCCATAAACCTGCTTCGCAGTGGTAAAACCTTTTGGTTTTTTAAGCGGCCGGCCTACCGATACGTCATATTGAAGGGCACTGACTTTGCCCCGGAAGCCGATGGCGCCGCCTACCAGTTCGGTGCCTGACAGGTATTCGGTTGCCGGACCGCTCACTTTGCCATAGTCAACAGCTGTATACAATTGATGACTGGGCGCAAGCGGAAAACGAAGTTCATTTCTGATGACGATACCGTTTTCGGCAGATAAGGTTTGTTCCCCGTCAAAGCCTCTGACACTGTAGCGTCCGCCAATACTGAGAAATTCGGAACCGTAAATACGGTCACCGGTCGCCTGGCCGCGAATGCTCAAATTGTACTGCCCGGTAAATTTGCCATAATCAACAGGCGCGGTAATGCTAAGACCCCACAGAAACATGTTGTACTGCGTTGTAGCCTCGCCTGCCAGACTATCAGTCGGTCCCGGCACCGCCTTAAACCAGGGTACGCCCTTTTGCCATTTCACGGATGTGTCTAAAACGCTTTTGCCGATATATTGCCGGTGGGACACCCCTGTTTGTATGGCGGTAGTATCCTGCCGCTGCACTTCTATTTCCGTACCGTTAATATAGCTGCGGCGCTTTTTATGAAGGATAGCCAACTCCAGATCGGTTTTGCTGGTTTGGTTTCGCTGTAATAAATGGCTGATACTCAGCTGGTCACTGGTAAATTCCCCGGAAGAGACAAAGGGAAGTACAGCATTGGTAACTGTTTGACGGTATTCGTTATGGGAGTGGCTGTAGGAAACACGGTCATTGCCGAAAGGGATGGAGTAAAAGAGGCTGTTTGCCCGTGTGCCTTTTCGTTCTCCGGCTTGCTCGGCATCACTATTCCAGGAAATATAGAATAGATCATTGGCGGAAAGCAGCTGATCCAGCTCCAACGCCGCCGACATTTGCATTTTGCCGGTTTCTCTGGTGCCGGAATCATCCAGCGTCAAAACCAGCGACCATGGTTTACTCCTTTGGACATGAATGACCAGGTTGCTTTGTCCCATTTCCTGTGCCGGTTCGATTTTGATATCCACATCCTGGGAAGGAATGTACTTCATTTGATCCACTCCCTGCTCAATATCCCTGATATTGAGCAGGCTGCCTTTGCCCATGGGTAAAGCGTTGCCGTAGGTTCCCCAGGTGCCGGGCTCGGCAAAGCGGATGTCGGCGATTGTTCCTGGTGCCAGCGTAAAAAACAGCCTGCCCTGTGACAGGTCCTGTTCTTCCACATACACTCTGGTTGTTACATACCCGCGGTCAACGATCTCGGTATTGATTTTGTTCATCAGCATATTAATGCCTTGTACACCAATTTTCTGACCGGCGAATTGCTGAAGGTACTCGTCGATCCAGCCAAATTTATGGGCAAACCGGTCTGCTTTTAAATAAAAGTGCTCTATTTTAAAACTGTTTTGCTCTTCCGGCAAAGTAAAGACAGCAAGATTGTTTGTTTGCTTATGCAAAGTTGTCATCTGCTGTCTGCTTTGCCTTGCCATTTCCGCTTCCGCGCGTTTTGCGCCAAGCTCCTGTTCTTTTTGCTGAATGATGCTTTCTTGCTGCTGCAATATCTCATTCGTGTCCGGTGTGGCCGACACATTGCCGCTTATCCCTAAGATAGTGCAAAAAATGATTGCTTTGCTTATTTTTTGTAGCTTCATAAAATACCTCATACTTTTACTAAAATAATCATTATCTTCCTATTTTCGAACGTTGAATTGGCCGCCGGCACTTTCTGCCGTAAGCTTGTATTGCTAAAGACATACCCACCATAATTTACCTTTTATGTAAAAATTCCTTCAGGACTTTAGTCCTAGTTCTTTCGACATAAAGTTTGCTCTGCATAGAATTTTAGAGAACTCTATCACATGGTTGGATATTTTGTCATATCATGTTCTTATTTCAGCGAAAAATAATGAGATTCATGTTGAGATATGTCGTTATTTTTTTTATAAATAAGAAAATTTTATATTTCCCATTCACTTAATTTTGAGATAATACGAAAAATTACAAACCATTTTGATTTACATACATCTGCACCGGTTACTGATAAAGTAGACTTAGCTTCAAGTGGGGTTTTAACCCCATCTGAAGGTTAGTCATCGGACAAAATGCATAAAAAAGAACAACAGCTCTTGTCTGTTGTCCTCTGAAAATTATACTTAATCTCTGACTGCCTTGGTTTGTTTCAAAGCGCCCGGTCCGTCCTGCGCTACGGCGACTTCGGCTTCACCGAAGGTTTTCATATCATTGATTACATGGAGCGAAGCGGTAATAAGCGACATTCCTAATGCGGCGCCTGTCCCTTCACCTAGGTTCATGTCCAGCTTCAGATAGGCCGGAAGTCCCAGCAAACCGAGAACTTCCCTATGTCCCGGCTCGGCGGCAAAATGCGAACCAATCAGATAGGCTTTCACCGCCGGCGCCATTTGTACGGCAAGCAGGGCGGCTGCACTGGTGACAAGGCCATCCAGCACTACGGCGGCCCGCCCGGCAGCCGCCCCAATAATTACTCCCACCAGGCCTGCCATTGACAAACTGCCTACTTTTGTCAATACATCCAGAGGATCCTGTTTATCAGGCTCATTTACCACCCAGGACCGCCGGATAATCACCCGCTCACGGCCGGTGAGGTTTTCCAGCGGCTGTTCACTATAGCAGGAGGCAACCGCCAAACCGGAAATTGTGCCGGCTATGCCCATTTCACCCAGTCCGATTACCTGCACACCGCTGGCGATGGCCTCTGAAGCCGTTTGGATTCCCACCTTGACGGCCTGTATTGTTTGCGTTCTGGTTAATGCCGGACCTTGCAGCATATTTGCCGTACCATAAGCAATTTTTTCATGCCGGACTTGCGCGTATGGCGGCAGCCCGGCGGCAACGCCGATATCCACCAGGACCAGCTTGGCCTGCGCATGTTCGGCAAAGCTGTTAATCACAGACCGGCCCTGGCAAAAATTATTAATCTTTTGGACGGTTGGTGTTTGCTCATATCTGCCTCTGGCTGCCAGGGCGGCTTCGCTGTCGGCAGCCATAATGATAATGCTTTTTTCCAGATTGCGGGGACGGGGATGGCCTGTAACCCCAGCCAGCTGCCGGGCAATATGTTCAAAAGAATGTAAACTGTTAAGCGGCTTGGTGAGGTTATCCAATCGCAGTTGACAGCGCTCCATCGCCTGCTCATCCAAGGGTTTGATGGTTGCCAGAATATCGTTAAACATGAGCCTGCCCTCCCCGGTTACTGTTATCAAGCAAGGTAACGGCTGCCTTCAACATGTCAATGGCGACTGAAGCGCCGATGCCTTCTCCCAGCCGGACCCCCATGTCGACAAACGCTTCCCGCCCCAGACAGCGCAAGGCAATGATATGGGCCGGTTCACCGGATAAATGGGACGCAAACAGGTATTCTTTGCTTACAGGCTGGATGGCATGGGCAATCAAAGCCGCCGCCGTGGTATTAAGGCCGTCAATTATGACAGCACAGCGATTAGCGGCAGCACCAAGAACAACCCCGGCAAGGGCTCCGATCTCAAACCCGCCAACCTTGGCCAATACATCAAGCCCGTCTTTGGCATCCGGTTTATTAACCGCCAACGCCTGGCGGACAATGGCAAGTTTTACCTGCATGCGGCTGTCCGATATGCCGGTCCCCCGCCCGGTAATCTTGTCCGGCTCCAGGCCGGTAAACGCACCGACAATGGCAGCACTGGCCGTCGTATTGCCAATGCCCATTTCCCCCAGGCTAAAACAATTGTAGCCTTCACTCACCTTACTGTTGACAATCTCAATCCCGGTTTCGATTGCCTGTACAGCCTGCTCCCGGCTCATGGCCGGCCCTTGGGTAAAATCCTGAGTCCCATAAGCAATCTTCCGGTGCCACAGTCCGGGAACATAGGATAAGTCACCTGCCACCCCAACATCCACCACCACCAGGTCAGAACCGCTGAAATTGGCAAAAGCGTTGGCACTGCCCCCTTTGGCGATAAGATAATTGGCCGTCATATGCATAGTAGTTTCCACCGGATAGGCACTGATACCCTGCCGGGCAACTCCATGATCTGCAGATGTTACCACCATGCAGCTGCGGGGCAGGCGCGGCTCGGTCTCACCGGTGATGCCTGCATACTGTCTGACCATGTCTCCCAACCGGCCAAGGCTGCCTGCCGGCTTGATCAGACTATCCAGCTTATCCTGTACCTGCTGAATAATCACAGTATCCGGGGCAGTAATTTTCACTAAGGTATCTTGCAGTAAACTCATAGCAACCTCCCATTATGTTAAGTAAAGAAAACACGGCTTGCGCCAAACCTTAGGCAAAAAACAGGGGGCAAAAATAAAAGGCTCTTTTGGGCAATCCCAAAAAAGCCTTCTTTTCCATGAAGGATGTAAAACGGTGTAAGGCAGGTCTCCTGGCTCCCGGTTCATCAATACTTACGCCTTCCCCTTGACGAGTGGCCTGTGTAAGCTCTCCTCCGGTACAGTGGCGGGCCCGCGCTTATGTATGGTGTGGCCATACTCAGACTTCCCTATTCTCCCCCGGTAGTAGTACCTTGTGTCACCATCTAATCTCAAATTTTAAGTGACACAAGATACTAGCCGGCGGCACCTTAACCGTATTATGCAAAATTTCCTTAATTATAACAGAGTCCTGTAAATACCGTCAATATGAACAGGCCGGGAATATTCCCGGCCTGTTTTCTGAAAGCATGATTATCCGCAGAACCTGGCTACGGCTTAATGGTGTCTTTAAAGACTTGCTTGCCATCTTTCATTTCAATAATAACGGCATTTTTCTCTGCATCATGGGTGGCATTTAAGGTCGTCGCACCAGTGATAGCAGCAAAATCTTTGGTGGCGGCAAGCGCCTCACGGATCTTAGCCGGCTCCACACTGTTAGCGCGTTTGATGGCGTCAATCAGCAGATTGGCGGCATCATAACCCAAAACAGCCAATGCATCCGGCACTAATCCATACTCTTTTTTGTAAGCTTCAACAAAAGCTTGTGAGGTGGGACTGGTGTTATCCACCGAGTAGTGGTTGGTAAAGTAGGTGTTATTTAACGCGGCGGCTGTGCCAATTTCTATTAGTTTAGGCGAATCCCAGCCATCACCGCCGATAATGGGAACAGTAATGCCCAATTCGCGCGCTTGTTTTACAATTTTGCCTACTTCCTCATAATATCCGGGCACATACAGCACTTCAGGATTAAGGGCTTTTATTTTGGTTAAAATAGTCTTGAAATCCTGGTCCTTTTGCAAATAGGCTTCTTTGGACAAAACCACGCCGCCGCCTTTAGTAAAGGCCTCTTCAAAGAAGGTGGACAGTCCTTTGCTGTAATCACTGCTATTATCCACTAAGATAGCGGCCTTTTTAAGGTTTAAGCTATTGAGGACAAAATTAGCTCCTACCGTCCCCTGGAACGGATCAATAAAGCAGACGCGGAAAGTATAGTCTTTTACCTTATTGGTTTTTTCATCCACCGTTACTTTCGGATTGGTTGCCCCTACTGCTAAAAGCGGAACTTTGGTTGCTTCAGCTACACTGGAGGCAGCAATGGCGTTCGAACTGGCAAACATACCTGTGATGGCGACTACCTTGTCCTGAGTTGCCAGTTTGGTCATAGCGTTGGCGGCTTCAGAAGGTTCACTCTTATTATCGGCAACAACGGCGGTTATTTGTTTGCCAAGCACTCCGCCTTTGGCATTGGCTTCTTTAATAGCCATTCTGGCACCATTAGCAGAAGAAGTACCCATGGTTGCGTTACCGCCAGTCATTTCATTTAGAACACCAATTTTGATGTCATTGGAAGCGGTCCCGCCGCAGCCTGCCATAACTCCTGCCATTAACAGCACAACGGTTAGTACGGCTACTAATTTTACACTTGTTTTACGCATTACCCAATTTCTCCTCCCTTTTTTTGACCCATAAACCGCTTGCTTTTTGCCAGGCTCGCACTTGGCCGGCTAATAAAAGCAACGATTTTTTATAAAGCAGACTTAGCTTCAGGTGGGGTTTTAACCCCATCTGAAGGTTAGTTCGCCCTTATCCAGAGACTTAGTCGCTCTTACTCCCACCTGGAAAGGTGGGAGTCTTAGAGCGAGTTAGTCATCGGATAAAGTAAACTTAGCTTCAGATGGGGGTTTTCAGCCCATCCGAAGCTAAGTCTCCCTTAACCAGAAAAAATTAGACTGCCTGTTTTTTTGAAAAATCAGGCAAAAAGTATACTGTCTATATACTTTTATAGTATTTTTTTAATCCTGTTTCTTCTAGTTCTACATTATATTACATCACCCAGGCTTTTTCAAGATAACGAACCATCACAATCACTAATTATCTTTATTTTTTTCACCATTTGTACTCTCCACAAATACACGCCCCTTATTCGTCCTTCCTCATTACCCTTTACCGAAAATTCGCTTATCTTTTTCGTGAAATAACCCACCTAGTACGTAGTAAATTTGGCCAAGAGACTTCTTTACTCATTTTACCAATCCGTGTTATTATAAACATACCACTTTATAGTTGAAGGAGGTTGTTAGTTTGCCGGGCAGAAATTTATCCATTGCTATTGCCGGAAGCTATAGGAAAAACATGCGGTCAGTGCCCTAGTGGGATAGTAGCTTTAGTTGGCGAAGATTTTACCTAATCAAGGGAGCGGATTATATTTTGTATGAATTTATGCATATTTTATTGAGTAAATTACCTAAAGGCTGGGTTTTACAACACACAATCACGATATGCACATAAATGGTTGAAACAGGAAAGGAAGTTGTTAATGACGACAGACTTATTAGAAAAATTGAAAGAGGCTGCGCAATCGGTCTTGCCAGTCAGTGCCATTGTACTTGCTTTGCATTTTACGATATCTCCTCTGCCGTTTTGGTCTTTGATGCTGTTTCTTACAGGCACCCTCCTGCTCATTATCGGCATGAGCATTTTTACCATGGGCGCCGACATTGCCATGATGCCTATCGGGGAAGCCATCGGCGCAGAATTAACCAAATCAAAAAACATCTGGCTGATCGTCGGCTCCGCGTTTATTCTGGGTGTGGTTGTCACCATAGCCGAGCCGGATTTGCAGGTACTAACCAAACAGGTACCGGCGGTGCCTGATATGGTTCTGGTAAGTTCGGTGGCTTTTGGCGTAGGTGTGTTTCTCGTGTTAGCACTACTGCGCATTCTATTCCAGTTTTCACTGTCCTATATGTTTATTGTATCGTATGTGATATTGTTCATTGTCGCCGCACTGACGGCACCCGATTTTCTGGCTGTCGGCTTTGATTCCGGCGGCGTAACCACCGGGCCGATCACAGTACCGTTTATTCTTGCCCTGGGCGCCGGTATTTCTGCAGTAAGAGGCGGTAAAAGTTCGGAAGAAGATAGTTTCGGCCTTTGCTCGTTATGTTCCATCGGTCCTGTTTTAGCGGTTTTAGTTATGGGTATGTTTTTTGATGCCTCAGGTTCCGGGTTCGCCTTTGAACCAAACGCCAGCGTAAATAATCTTGGCGAATTATTAGATTCCTATTATCTGGGCTTTGTCCTGTTATTTGAGGAAGTCTTAACCATCCTCCTGCCAATTGTGGTTATTTTTATACTTTTCCAGTTCATTCGCTTGAAATTGTCAAAAACAAAATTAATACGAATATTGATCGGTATTGTCTACACCTTGATCGGGCTCTCCATCTTCCTGACTGGCGTCAATATCGGTTTTATGCCTGCAGGCACTTATATTGGCAAAGAACTTGCCACCCTTCCTTATAATTGGATTCTGATTCCTCTGAGCGCAATCATCGGCTTCTTTGTCGTTTACGCCGAACCTGCCGTTCATGTACTCAACAAGCAGGTTGAGGATATAACCAGCGGCTCCATCTCCAAAAAGATGATGATGACAGGCTTGTCTTTAGGCACAAGTGCTGCTTTGATATTATCGGTGGTACGAATTTTAACCGAAATCAGCATTTGGTACTTTTTGCTTCCGGGATATTTGCTGGCTTTGGGATTAACCTTTTTTACACCAAAAATATTTACAGCCATTGCTTTTGACTCCGGCGGGGTTGCGGCCGGCACCATGACTGCGGCGTTTTTGCTTCCCTTTGCCGTGGGTATCTGCGAAGCTGTCGGCGGCAATGTCATGACAGATGCCTTTGGCATTATTGCCATGGTGGCAATGATGCCATTGATAACCATACAGGTCGTTGGGGTTATTTACAACATGAAGCTTATGCACAACAAAAACCTGGAGGAAAATCTGCATACCGATTTGCTATTCGCAACTTCGTTTGATGAATTTGATGAACCTGCCGGCAGCGATAGTGCCACCGCTCCATTGCCCTATGCCGAAGGCGATGAAAATTCCTATAATCTAAATAATAAGAATGACTTGGATTTGCATACAACACATGATAATATAATAGAGTTGACAGAGGACCAAAAAGATGCAAACCTCAAGGAATGCGAGCAAGAAAATAACCTGACGGCTCGAAAGGAGAAATAAAAACATGCCGCAAACTCTATCACTGGTGTTTGTAGTGGCGATTGTAAACAGAGGCAAAGGCCAAAAAATGTCAGAGCTTTTTGCTGATGCTGGCATAAAATTTGACTTGCTGGCTCTGGGAAAAGGAACCGCAGATAAAAAGTTTCTCTCCTATTTGGGCCTCGGTGAAACAGAAAAAGATGTTTTGTTTTGCCCAATGCCATTCGAACTATCACGCACTATCTTGAAAAAGCTTAATGAGGAAACACAACTTGGCAAGCCTGGCAAAGGCATTGCATTCTGCATCACGATAAACAGTATTGTAGACGCCGCATCGAAGATACAAACACAGGATGCTCCCCAAAATCAAGGAGGGATAGCTATGGAGATTCCACATAATTATGATTTAATTATTGCTGTCACCAACCAGGGTTACGCTCATGAGGTCATGGATGCTGCGAAAGCCGCAGGAGCAACCGGTGGTACTATTTTACACACAAGAGGTGTTGGGCTGCAAAAGGCTGAGAAATTCTTCGGCATATCCATCCAGCACGAAAAAGATATGCTGTTCATTCTGACAGAAACGCAGAAGCGCCAGGACATTATGACCGCAATTACACAAAATGCAGGTCTGCAAACCGAGGCGAAAACCATAACCTTTTCCCTTCCCGTCAATGGAGTTGCCGGACTTCCCCAGAGAAACGCCCCTACTCCTAACTAGCCATTTTCAACTACAACGCCAAAGCTGTAACCGGTGTATATTCATCCTTTGCCGGTTACAGCTTTTTTGTGTGCTTTCAGCCTTATGGCGCAATTTTTTTGTAAAAAAACAACGAATTTTATTCTAATATGTTGACACTTCTGCAAAAACATTGTTACAATATTTTTAGCCCAGTATACATTTTTTACTAATTTATTATATTTCTGGAAAATATTGTACTTGGTAAAATTGCACATGGACAAGTTGTCAGTATCTGTTATCATGGCACTATTCCTATTATTCGAGGAGGTTTTAGTTTGCCAGGCAGGAATCCCAAAATACTAGCTGCGAAAAAATACCTGTCATTATTTTTTGGCTCTATTTTAACGGCAATAGGATTGGAAATATTCTTAGTGCCAAATCAAATCATTGATGGCGGGGTTGTCGGGCTGTCGATAATGGCCAGCCATCTCACCTCCCTGTCACTAAGCGCATATCTGGTTTTGTTCAACCTGCCCTTCCTGTACTTAGGGTATGTCCAGATAGGAAAAACTTTTGCCTTTTCCACGATTTTCTCGATTTGTTCTTTATCTTACTGGGTTTCCGTCTTCCACCCCATTCCGGAGTTAACCGACGACTTATTCTTAGCCGCCATCTTTGGCGGCATCATTGTGGGCTTAGGTGTGGGAATCATCATTAGAAACGGCGGCTCATTAGACGGCACTGAGATTGTCGCCATTATTTTAGACAAAAAAACCGCCTTCTCCGTAGGCGAAGTGGTCATGTTTATCAACCTGTTTATCCTGGGCAGTGCCGGTCTTGTCTTTACCTGGGATAAAGCCATGTACTCGCTGGTCACCTACTTTGTCATCTTTAAGGTAATTGACCTGACCATTCAGGGCCTGGATGAGTCTAAAGGCGTGTTCATCATCTCAGACAACCATACCGAAATCGCCGCCGCACTCATGGCCCGGCTGGGCCGGGGAGTGACCATTCTCCAAGGCGAAGGGGCCTATACAGGCTCCCCCAAAAAAGTGCTTTATTCGGTTATAACCAGGCTGGAAATCGCCAAACTCAAAACAATCGTAGAAGAAAAAGACGAAAGCGCGTTTGTAACAATCAGCGAAGTGCATGATGTGATGGGTGGTAACTTAAAAAAGAAATCCATCCATTAAGTGAGGGGAAAAAGCTGCAACCGGATAATTGTTGTCAATTGTCCGGTTGCAGTTTTTTCTCCGGTAATCTGCCAGGTTTTATGCCTTTTGTCCGACAACATACACCTTCACATTCTTAATGCCAAAATCATAGGCCTTTGCTACCGAACTCATGGCAATATCAATCCGGTTGCCTTTGATGGCCCCGCCGGTATCTTCCGCCACCGCATAATGGCCGGTGCCGTCAGGATATTCCAGATATACTTGTGAGCCCAGCGGGATAACATTAGGGTCTACGGCAATAATGCCCGGGCGGACAGTTGTGCCTATATACGTTTTATCGCCCCACTGTCCGTTATCATGGGGACCGGGTGCATAGGCAGTGGCTCTGACCTGCAAAACATCCTGAAAATTATCAGGAGCATTGGCTGCCGGTTTCGCAGCCGCCGGCGTAGCCTGAACCTGCTTGACAGCCTGCTTTGGCACTGCCGCGGGTTCCGCCACAGCCTGTTGCCGGGCTTGTTGGGCGCGCTCTGCCGCTGCCGCTTTGGCCTGCATTCTGGCAGCTTTCTTCAACGGGGTTTTACTATCTGTTTGCACTTTGAACTGTCCTTTAGGCGTTTTCACCGTTTGCTGCACAGCAGCATCAGGCCGTACAGCTGCATCGGGAGCCGCTGAGGCGTGAGCTGTAGCGGGCATGCCTGGCAAGAATGCCGATGTCACAAACGCGGCACCGGCTACTGCGGCAGCGGCGGCCATGCGTTTGAACCTGCGCCGCAAAGATTTTGTCGATTTGCCATGCGGTTTGTGTTTCATGCAGATTGGCCTCCTTGTCCAAATGATTACCTATAGTTTTTGCCAAATGACAGGTTCCATGCTAAACAGTTTTTAACAAACATTTTTCCAATTCATACACTGTGGAAACAATATAAGTAGGCTGTGCCGCTTCCAGTTCGGCAAGTCCGCCATAGCCATAACTAACGGCAACAGAATCAATCCGGTTATGCTTAGCACCAAGAATATCATGTTTTCTATCGCCCACCATGACGATATTCCGCCTGTCAAAGCACGGCAGAGAAGCTAATATATAGTCAATAATCTCGGCCTTATGAATGCGGGAACCATCAAGATTGCTGCCGACAATGGAGCTAAAGAATCGGTCCAGGCCAAAATGCGCCATAATCTGTTCCGAGAAAACCGTCGGTTTTGAGGTGGCAACAATAAGCTGCCTGTCCACAGCCGCCAGCCGGGCAAGCAGTTCTTTAATTCCCGGATAAACGGCATTTTCATACATGCCTGCCTTGGTAAAGTATTCACGATAATACCCCACTGCCGCATGGGCTTGTTCGTTAGTTAGTGAATAAAACTCCTGGAAGGATTCTACCAGCGGCGGGCCAATAAACGGAATCAGCTTATCCAGTTCAGGTTCATGAATATCGTATTTCGCCAGTGCATACTGCACCGATTTGGTAATACCTACTTTCGGATCGGTAAGGGTTCCGTCCAAATCAAATAAAATTACTTGATAATTCATAAGCTAACGACTCCCAGTCTCTAATTGGTTTTTCGAATTCGTGCGATTGAATAGGCCTCAGATAAAGATGTCGAATTTTGTTCCATATTTGTTGACAACCTGGCAGCAGATTGCTACAATACTGACAATGTTCACATACACATAGGAGGCTATTATGGATTTATTGAAACGAAGAATTCAGACCGACGGTCTGATTTTAGATAATTCGTTACTAAAAGTTGATTCTTTTTTGAACCAGCAAATCGACCCGGAACTCATGATGAAAATTGGCGAAGAATTTGTCCGGCGGTTTGAGGGCGAAGCCATTAACAAGATACTAACCATCGAATCCTCCGGCATCGCCATTTCGGTAATGACCGGTCTGCTGCTGAAGGTGCCGGTCATTTTTGCCCGCAAGAAAAAACCCAAGGTAGCAAGCGATGATGTGTACACCGCCAAAGTCTATTCCTATACCAAGCAGGAAAGCAACACCATCATGGTGTCAAAACAGTTTTTGCAAAAAGATGATAACGTCCTGATCATTGACGACTTCTTAGCCAATGGCGAAGCCGCTGCCGGCCTGGCCAATATTGTCAGACAAGCCGGGGCTAACGTAGTAGGCATCGGTATTGTTATTGAAAAATCATTTCAGCCCGGCGCTCAGAAATTAACCGACGCCGGCTACCGCGTTGAGTCACTGGCCCGGATAAAGTCGTTTACCAACGGCCAGGCCGACTTTCTGTAATCACCCTGCAAACTGGGCCAGCATCATGCATTTGCCTTTATTATCGACAAAACGCTCACCATTGGCCGTAACCGGTACAAAGCCGGCACGGGCATACATCGGATTGACCCAGGTATATACAAGCACGGTAAACCGGCCCTCACCATGATGGGCTTTGATTTTCTCGATACGTTCCTGCAGCATCAGGGTATTAACGCCCCGATGCCGCCATTCCGGCAGGACGGTCGCCCAGGATAACTCATACACGGAAAAAGCGCACATCGACGGCGCCCAGGCAGCCACGCCGATAATACTGCCATCCACTGTTGCGGCAACAAAATGGGCCCGTACATAGCCTGCAATATCGCCTTTCAGGAAGGCCTTCATCTCGGCCTTGACATACATCAGGCTAGTTTCATCCCAGTCACTGCGACGAAAAACCGCCAGCGCTTCCTCATATTTTGTTGCTGTCAAATCCACTATCTTAACATTTCTCATACTATTACCTCCACAAATAAAGAGCCATAATCTCTCCCTTAACAGGAGGAATTATGGCTCTGATTCGTTATGCAGCAGCAATTTTCCTTTATTTATTGTAGCAAAATACTGCTCTTTTATACTACTCCATGGGCTTTCATGGCTTCCGCCACTCTAACAAATCCGGCAATATTGGCACCGGCAACCAAATTATCCTTTAAGCCATACTCGGCTGCGGCTTTGCTGGTATTTTTATAAATATTAATCATAATATCTTTAAGCTTGGCATCAACTTCCTCAAAGGTCCAGGAGAGTCTCATGCTGTTTTGTGACATTTCCAGCGCCGAAGTCGCAACCCCGCCGGCGTTGGCCGCCTTGGCCGGCCCAAACAGAACGCCACTGTCCAGAAATACTTTGGTTCCCTCAAGATTAGTCGGCATATTGGCCCCTTCAGCGACGACCTTGCAGCCGTTTTTAACAAGTATCCTGGCATCCTCTTCATTAATTTCGTTTTGAGTTGCACAGGGCAGCGCAATATCGCACGGAATTGTCCAGATACCTGAACAGCAGCCTTCATAGTATTTAGCCGACGGATGGTATTTTATATATTCATAAATCCGCTTGCGTTCCACTTCTTTAATTTGTTTCAGGGTTTCCACATTAATGCCGTTGGCATCGTAAACATAGCCGTTGGAATCACTTACCGCCACAACCTTACCGCCATATTCGCCGATTTTTTCCACAGCATAGATGGCCACATTGCCTGAACCGGAAACAAGCACGGTTTTCCCCTCAATGGACATGCCCTTTGCTTTCATCATTTCATTTACAAAGTACACAAGCCCGTAGCCTGTGGCTTGTTTTCTTCCCAGGCTGCCCCCGTATGTCAGGCCTTTGCCGGTTAAAACGCCGGCTTCGTAGGCGTTGGCAATGCGTTTGTACTGGCCAAACATATAACCGATCTCCCGCGCGCCAACACCGATATCGCCTGCAGGCACATCGACATCCTGACCAATATGCCGGTAAAGCTCGGTCATAAAGCTTTGACAGAAATGCATAATTTCCATATCGCTTTTCCCTTTGGGGTCAAAGTCGGAACCGCCTTTGCCACCGCCAATGGGTAAGCCTGTCAATGAGTTTTTAAAGGTTTGCTCAAAACCCAAAAACTTAATAATTCCCTGATATACGGAAGGGTGAAAGCGCAAGCCGCCTTTATACGGACCTATCGCACTGTTATACTGCACTCTAAAGCCTCTGTTAACCTGTACCTGACCGGAATCGTCCACCCAGGGAACTCTAAATACAATTTGCCGTTCAGGTTCAATAATACTTTCAACAATTCCCATCGCAATGTACTCCGGATGTTTTTCCAGCACCGGCTCCAAAGATTCCAGAACCTCTTTCACTGCCTGATGAAACTCCGGTTCACAGGCGTTTCTCTTTACAACCCGCTCATATAGTTCTTCACAGTACTGTTTTGCACTTATTGCCATGTAGCATCCTCCTCTTTTCCCCCGCTATGTATTATCTGTAAGCGTATTAGGTTTTAACTGTTCACAGCAAGCCTGCTTGCATAAAACAGACAAATTCTTTTATACAGGACTTCCCCTGGTTATTACCATCGTCTTACCATCCCCCTTTAACTTTTTGCATTTATCTATAAAAATGTAACTATTGTATAATATACACGTACTTTACTTCTTCGTCCAGTAAACAAACGAATGTTTTTTGTATACTTTTCCAAAAGTGGATTTTTTAAAAGGAAATTAAAAAAGACGCTTTATTTGCATAATAGCGTCTTAAACTTGCATGATTATTCAATTTTTTATGATTTTTCTGTAAAATGCAAAATATTCGGGCAGTGGCCTGTGAAAACAGTTCCATTGTTTACTGCAATTGTAGTTCTTGCGGTTGATACTGTATGCCTTCAACCGCAGCCGGCTGCCGATACTGCCTGCGGCTGGCGGCATAGCGAATACCGGCAAACTCTGCCAAGTCCCTTTCTACTGATACTAAGTCACTGCGATCCAGGGCTGCTAATGCCTGTTTGCCGACAGCCTGGGCGGCAAGCTGCATTTCCGCAGTGCAGGATCTGAGAAAATTCGCCAGATGGTTAGCAGCCATCTCAACATTCAGTTTATCAGCCAATTGTCCGGTATACATGGCCAATTGGGTAGGCGGAGCCTGCGGCAGGGCTTTTGCCGCCTGAGCCTGCATGGCTGCCATCAGGGCAATTGTGCCGATATATACGGCATCAGCTCCCAGCGCCAGTGCTTTGAGAAAATGTCCCGGCGTTGTCAGTCCGCCTGCAACAATCAGACTAAACCGGGACCTTAGGTTATTCTCTTCCAGCCAATCCACAGTCCGCACAAGTGTATGGAAGGTCGGCAGGCCCACATTGTCTTGCAGGGTGGGGTTAGAGGCAGACGTACCGCCTTCCGAACCATCAACAACAATATAGTCAGCCTGTGTTTGGGCAATAACCGCCAATTCGTATTCGATGTAATCGGTTCCTGCAATCTTTATTCCTACCGGTACATCATATTGCGCTTTCATTTCATTTACCATGGCAATATAGTCTTGTGGCGTTTGTTTACCCGGCATACGGGCATAGACGGTGTTTCCCTGGCCTTCTTCCAAATGCCAGGCTTGCCGCAAATGCCTCCCAATTTTGTCAGCAGCCATAGACTCATCCACAGCTCCGCCCCAGGCCCCCTGGCCTAATTGAATCTCAATAGCATCCAGCCGACTTAGTTGTTCCCGGCCACTTAACTGACCTCCCCGGTGATACTGGCCGATCAGATATCTGGCGGCCTCCCGCTCTTCGTCAGTGACTGCCGATTCTCCGGTATTTGTTGACGTTCCCGCCAGGGCCGCCCCTTGGGCTAAGGCCCGTTTCATCGGCAGACTCAAAGAGCCGCCATAAGACATGCCGGTAATCATAATGGGAATATCCAGTTCTAACGGCCGCTTGGCAGCAGGACCAATTACGGTCTTGGTTGCAACCTGCTTATAGTCAGGATAGGGTAATTGAAACAGCTGTTTGGGATTAAGCAGTACTTTGTCCCATGGCGACAGCACCAGCGGACTGCCTAACGGACGGGTCAGTTCCGTACCCAGTTCGGCACGCATAGCAGCCTCCATCATAGCGCGCGGTGATAATTTTTCAGCCACAGTCACCATCAGAAACGGATTATCCGGATAGTCCTCGGTAAACATTTTCGCCATAGCCTCGTCAGCCATGGGGTCCATCAGTTTCATCATCATCCAGCTTAACAGCATAGGATCACCTCCGTTTTCTCTCAGATAGTCTGCCCATTTTCCCGTATGTAAACCGGCATTATAGTTTTCGCAGCATGAGTACATGCTAAAACGGGGCTGTCGCATTAGGAAAGCCTCACAACAAAAAAATGGCAACCGACAGTAGTCGGGAGCCATTTTTTTGTTGTAAAATCAGTTTGTGCTAACTGAAAAATTACAAGCAAATTATACAACAGATGGAAACATATATCAACTAGTCTTACCCATGGACATCGGAGATATAATCCCGGCAGATGATTCGGTGCGACTACTCAGCGCGGTATTGGAAAGGATGGATTACAGCAAATTAGAGGCCGCGTACTCCCGTCTGGGCAGAATCGAGAGATCACCGAAACGTCTATTCAAAATCCTGGTCTATGGCTACATGAACGGCATCTATTCCAGCCGTAAGCTCGAACAGGCCTGTCGGCGGGATGTGAACTTCATCTATTTGTTGGGACGGGAAAAAGCCCCCGATCACGCGACTATTGCCCGGTTTCGCAGTGAACGACTGACTGAGGTGATAGACGACCTGTTCGCCCAGCTTGTCGGACAGTTGGCCGATGCAGGTGAATTGTCACTGTCGAGCGTATTTATCGACGGCACCAAGCTGGAGGCCAATGCCAACCGCTACAGCTTTGTCTGGAAGAAATCAACACAAAGCAATGAACAAAAGATGCAGGCCAAAATGAAAGTACAATTGCCGGTCCTTGCAGCAAAGCTGGGACTGCGCTTTCACGTCGGCCAGAAGATCAAAGCCAAAGACCTGAAAAAGCTGCGCAAACAGCTCAAAGTGCTGCAGGCGCGACAAGGCATCGTCTTTGTTAACGGTAAGGGGCAGCGTAAAAGTGTGCTGCAGCGGGCGGTGGAAACGGTGGAACAATACCTTCTCCGACAGAAAAAATATGACGACTACAACCACAGCTTCGGGGAACGCAACAGCTTTTCCAAAACCGACCGCGACGCCACGTTCCTGCGGATGAAAGAAGACCACATGAAAAACGGGCAGTTAAAGCCCGGCTACAATGCCACCTTGGCAGTGGATGCCGAATATATCGTAGGTGCCACTATCACTCAGGAGCGAAGCGACAGCCAGACCTTAATTCCAATGCTCAAGAAGCTTCAGGGATTGGGCTATACCAAGCCGGTAGCAGACGCAGGCTTTGAGAGCGAGGAAAACTACACCTGGTGCGAAGAAAACAAACTAACCGCGTTCATTAAACCGGCCAATTATGAAAAGGCCAAAACCCGCAAGTACAAGAGCGATATCGGCAGGCGGGAAAATATGCCCTACGCTGAGAGCAGTGACAGCTATCGCTGCCACAAGGGCCACCCAATCCGGGCGGCATATGAGAAAAAGACCCGGTCTAAGGCGGGCTATGCCATTGTGACAACAGTCTACACCTGCACCGAGTGTGCCGGCTGTGAGCATAAGGCCCAATGCATCAAAGGGAAAAGCAAGACACCGCTTGAAGAGAGGAGCAAGAACCTGTATGTATCCAAAACCTTTCTCCGACAAAGGCGGCAAATGCAGGAGCGTATCCAAAGCAAAGCAGGCATCCTGCTGCGCCTAAACCGTTCCATTCAGGTAGAGGGAGCCTTTGGGGTACTCAAACAGGACATGGGCTTCCGGCGATTTCTGCTGAGGAGCAGCATCAAAGTGCAGACGGAATTTCTCTTACTGTGTATGGGGTACAACCTAAACAAACTCCACAACAAGATCCAAAAGGACCGGTGTGGAACCTATTTACATATTCCTAAAACAGCCTGACAAGCATATACATATTTTTTCTTAGGGGGAAAGCTTTCCTCTGTTTTGTCATGCCCATAAGCCCGCCAGTGGGTTTATTTTTCTGCGTTTGTCTGCCTGTTTCTTGCCTGTTTACTCAAAAAAAGGGCGTCGCTTTGCGTTTTTTTGAAAAAACGTTTTGCGACAGCCCCTTTGCTGCAACGGGTATTAATTTTTCTGCCGTTTTTTAATCGCCAGGACAATGGGTACCGTTATAGCCGTGGCAATGATTGCCTCCGGGACACCATTAACCAGGGCAATACCGTAAATCACCTGGGCTGCCGCTTCCAGGCTAATGCCTCGTGCGGTAGCAAATTGAGCGGCATATAACACATATATCATGGTCAGCACACCAAAGGTGTTAGTGAGCGAGCCTACCACGGCCCCTACACCAATGCGCACACCCTCGCGCTCACTCCGCGTCCACTTATAGGCATAATACGCGGTAACACCGATAAGTACACGGGGCAGCACCGACACCAAAGGATTGATAAAGGCAAAGGAAAGAATATTCGGTGTGGTTATACTCTGAATAATGCTGAACAGGCCAAACAGTAAGCCAATCATAGCACCGACCAGCGGTCCTTCTAAAATAGCGCCGATAATGACCGGGATTTGCATAATGGTAGCCTTGGCCGTAGGCAGCGGGATGAAGCCAAAACCGGATAACCCCAGCATGATCGAGATAGCCGCCAGCATGCCGATAATAGCAATCTGACGTACACCAAATTTGCCTGCCGAACGCAGGGATTGCGTCTTTTCCATTTTCATTACCTCCGTTCTTATTCCGCTCCGGGATATAAGTCGTTTTTTGTTTGTGCTCACTTGCCCGCCAGTCCGGTTTCCAGGAATACCGGCTATCATGACGGAACTGTTTTGCTCCGCTTACATGTTACCACAACTGAAATAAATTTGCATAGGTTTTTTTCTCAATAATTAAAGCCGGAATTTTTCGATTTCTCAACCGCTTTTGCCGGTTGCTCTTCAAACCCTCTAATAGAAAAGCCAAAAGTTAGCAACGATAATAACCAGCAAAGCTCCCAGCATAGGAATAGCCGTGCGTTTCACCAAATCGAAGGGTGATACCCCGCCCATGCTTGAGGAAACTACGATAACAGCAGTAATCGGCGAGATTGCGCGGGCGGCACTTGCGGCAAAATGCATCGGCAGCAGCATTACAACCGGTGCCACCGACATTTTTGCGGCAACGGTCGGCGTCAAGGCCGCAAAGGCAAAGAAAGGTGCATTACCGGAGCCCATAACAACGGAGGCAACGGCAATAATGCCTACCATAACAAGAATCATACCGGCTGCACCAAAACCGGAAGATTGAGCCGAAGCGATAATCGCGTCAATGGTTCCAATTGTCATAAGTCCTTTGGCAAAAGTTTCACCGGCTACAATCAGGGTAATAACATTGGCCATTTGCATACCAAGACCGTCAAAAAAAGATTGTACATCGGCAAAAACTTTTTTGCCGTCCCGGTGGCGAATATATTCAAAAATCATGCCGATAGCTACGCCAATAAACATGGCTTTGATAATATCCATCTTAATCCAGCTGATCCACAAACTGCTAAACACCAGAATAAGTGCCAGCGGCAAGGCAGGCAGTATGGCGTAAATCATCGGCGGGGTATCTTCCTCTGTCTCGGTTGCCGCTAATTCTGTTGCCTGTACAACATGTCCGTCACGCTTATCAAGCCATTTTTGTACAAAATAGTGAAGTACTGCCACAACCGGTATTACGGCGATGGCAATCGGAATCTGATAATTAGTCCAGTATAGGACAGGATCAAGTCCTGCCGTGGTGGCTGACAGAATGGTACCGGTATCACTGGGGCTCCAGTCCAGACAAAGTGTGGTCGCAATAACAGCAGTAGCCGACAAGCGGCTGACACCAAGGCTGATAAGTACGGGAAAAACGGTAACCATCAGCAACATAGCCAAGCCTGAGGCACTGTTGATACATAAGCCTAAAAACATTCCAACTACCCACGCACCGGCCATAACCAGATAGGGAGAGCGAAGTGCCAGCAATGGTCTGATTGTCAACTTAACAAGCGCCTTACTGGCGCCAATATGGTCCATATAGCGGGCAAAACCGCCAACCGCCATAATATTGAGACCAAGGCCGGCCGCCCGGGAACTCATTGTCTGCTTAATAAATTCGAAAGCATCAAACAGAACAGAGCCGGTGCTGCTCTTTGCCGGCAAAATTTCGCCAAGCCCCAGCATAACGGCTGTAAACATGAGAATTAGCCCAGCCATAAACAGCACAGGCTGTGGCTTATATTTTTTGACGATCAGAAAACCAACCCAAAAAGTGACGAGTAAAGAAATCACAATACCCATAAAATTGCCTCCTTATACATTTTCAAAGTACTCAGATCAACCATGCCACGAAAAAGCCTCTCCTCCTTTCGTCAGCCAAATTCCACCGCGCTGCGAGCGGCTAAGCCGCATCAACTCCTGATTTCCTGCCAGCCAAGCACATCGGTAATCCCCAATCCCGGCGCCTCGGGAAGGATAAGCTGATTTTTCGCAAAGCTTACACCACCGACAACCGGATCCTCAGCCAGCAGCACGGCAGCATCCAAATCGGCCCTGCTGATAATTTTTTTCCCGGCTGCCAGACTGGCAGCAGCGCTAATTCCCACCTTGCTCTCCAGCATACAGCCCATCATGCACGGAACATTAAGCGTCTCAGCCATGCCGGCAATCTTAACAGCCTGGTGCAAACCACCTGCTTTCATTAATTTAATATTAAGCAAATCACAGGCTCCCATGGCCAGCAGTTGAAAGACTTCGTAGGGCCCGAAGGCCGATTCATCGGCCATGATATCTGTTGCTACCCGGTCTGTTACATATTTAAGTCCGTTAAAATCATGGGCTTTTACCGGTTGCTCAATAAGTTCAATATCCAGACCCAAAGCCTCGAATTTGCGAATGGCTCTCACGGCTTCTTTGGGCGCCCAGCCCTGGTTGGCATCAAGACGCAGCTTAATGTCACTGCCGACAGCTTCGCGAATGGCTTGCACCCGTTTAATATCCAGCGCAGCGTCAGTGCCAACCTTTAGCTTCAGTTCAGTGTAACCTGCCGCCACCGCCTCCAGGGCATCACGCACCATTTCTTCCGGAGCATTAACACTAATGGTCAAATCGGTGGTAATAACATTCCGGTAGCCGCCAAATAACTTATACAGTGGCATATCATGCAGTTTGCCGAATAAATCGTAAACAGCAATATCCATTGCCGCCTTGGCAGAACTATTATGCAGCATCGATGTATCAATAGCTGTCATAATCTGTTCCAGATTGTCAACCTCCATACCTATTACTCTTGGCCCAATGGTGTCACGAATGGCAGCAATAATGGAGTCCTGACTGTCGCCGGTAATGACTGCTGTCGGCGGTGCATTCCCAAACCCAATTTCCCCATTGTCAGCTATTACCTTAATAATAATGTCTTCGGCAAAATCCACTTGGCGGAGAGCCGTTTTAAAAGTCTTTTTAAGTGGAATACATACCTTGCCAATTTTGATATCTGCAATTTTCACTGTTTACATTCCTCCAGAATACTGATTATCAGGTAAAAACGACAAAAATCCAGCAAAACAAAACCTTCCTATTTGAAGGATTATCTTGCTGGATCTTGTTTACGATTGCGCCCAGCGTGACTTTCTGCTGGCATGCGCAAATAAACAAAGCAGCCTTATTTACTACTGTCAGGCATTTGAGGCAGCCTATTCGTTGAGATCAATCATAAGACCATTCATTATCCGGAAAAATTTCTTTTGCGCATCCTTGTAAGCTACCAGAATAGCTTTTTGCGATGACCCGAAATACCTATTTTCGACATGTTGTTTAATGGCCTGAAAATCATCAGACAAGCTCTTACCGGTAAACAAACTGCAAATAAACTCGGCGGTGACAGCAATTGTCGCCGAACTGCCGCAGGTAATAATCTCACCGGTTTCCCGGTCAACAACAAAACCGATAAAGAATTGTCCATATTGTTGCGTAATTGGGTTATTTTGCGGCGACTTGGAATTGCCAACGATATATATGGTATTTTCGGCAAACATACTCTTGTCTCCATATGGGCTTTTATCAAGCCCCTTCTATATAGAAGATATTAAATTATCCAACTACTTATTCGCGAAAATTGCCGATTTTCCTTTCTCCCGCAAAATAGATTTTTACAGTTAGAAGCTGCTTGAGAATGGATGCTTTTTCTTTATTCCTGCAAATCTTTTTTGCTTTATTATAAAAAACAATGAATCCTTAGAGGTAAAATCTTCATCAAGTAGAAATATTTAACTACGGCATAGGATAACAAAATATTCTGGATAAAGGGGCTGTCCGTGGATGAATCCTCTTTCGACCACTAAACTCAACCGGCTGTTGGACAAGCATTTCCTCCGGCAGCTGCTGGATCATACTCACTGGATTCCATCACCTGTCAGTATTGAAATTTATGATAGCAACGATACTCTGTTTTTTACATACGGTGAAGCAACCGCTTGCGGCCCTGTCTGCCAAAGTCCGATTGTTATCGATAATCAAACCATCGGTATCATCCGTATCCAAAGTATGCAGCCGTCAGACAGCCCCGCCAAGTTCTGGGGGCTGTTGCTTTCCAGCCTGGCGCAGGCGCAATGGGAGCGCCGCTGTATTACCCAGGACAGTCTGACCCGTTACCGGGAGCTGGCACTGCTTTACCAGTTAGGCGACAAACTGGATTCCTGCCTTGATCCTGCTGAGCTGGCAGAAATCGTCCTGTCGGAAGTTCACCGCTTCATCAGAGCCCAGGCCGGTTCGCTGCTGCTGGTCTGCCCTTACACCGAGAAGCTGTCAGTCGTGGCAAGCTATGACTCTGGTGAAACCGGCGGCCAGCTTACCCCGGCTGCCAGCCGGCTGGCCCATCTGGTCTTTGCTACCGGCAAACCGGAAGTGATTGATGATGCCCGGCTGGACCCCCGCCTGGCAGCCGCTTCCCGCGGCTGGGAACCGCTGTTGTGTGTCCCCCTCAAGATTGACAACCGTATTCTGGGGGTACTTAATTTGGGCTACAAAGCCGGAGAATTCTGTTTTTCCGCGGCCGATATGAAACTGACAGAAGTCATCGCCGCCCAGGCAGCCAAAGCCTTTGAAACAGCCCGGTTGTTTAAGGAAATGGAAAACATGGCCTATGCCATCATCCTGGCGGCAGGCGCTACCATTGACGAGCGCGATGCCTGTACCGCCGGTCACTCAACCAGAGTGGCCGCCATTTCCCTGGCCATTGCCACCAAATTGAACCAAATGCGCGAAGCCTCGCCAGCCATCAAAAAAGAACTGCCATTTATCAAGCTCCAGGAGATTAAATATGCCGCCTTGCTGCACGATATCGGCAAAATCGGTGTACCGGAAGCCGTACTGACCAAGCGAACGCGGCTTTCCCAGGATAGAATGCTGACAATCAGAACCCGGTTCGATTTTATTACGGCAACTACTGGTCAAAGTCTGGACGAAGAGTTCTCACTACTCGCCGCACTAAATGAACTCCACAGTCTGTCGCCTGCTGATTCCCAATCTGTCAGGAACCTTGCCTGCAGAAAATATACCGATCTGTCGGGAGACCTTCAGCCCTTTTTGCTGCCTGAGGAAGCAGAGGCCCTGTGTGTGCCTCGCGGCAACTTAATTGAACAAGAATTTCGGCAAATCCAAAGCCATGCCGAAAAGAGCTACAAAATTCTGAAACAAATACCCTTTCCGGCTCATTTACACCGCATTCCCTATATCGCCTATCAACACCATGAACGTTTGAACGGCAGCGGTTATCCTAACGGCTTACTGACAGAAGAAATACTGCTCGAAGCCAAGATAATCAGCGTAGCCGATGTCTTTGAAGCGCTCACGGCGTCAGACCGCCCGTACCGTACTCCTGTAGGTACGGAAAAAGCGTTGGAAATCTTGTTTGCCGAAGCCCAGGCCGGCCATTTGGACAGGCTGGTTGTTGACACACTGGCAACTCTCGTAACAGGCAACCCGCAATGGTGGAACACCCTTATCGCCCCCTTACCGGGCACCAAACCTAAAACCGGCGCCAAGCTGCCATTTGAGGAGGAGCAAGTGTGAACAACAAGAAAATACTGATTGTCGATGACGAACCCCATATCAGGGCCTTATTGGAACAAACGCTGGAATCACTGGAAGACAATGGCACAGAACTGCTTTTTGCCAAAGATGGCGAAGAGGGGCTTGCCATGGCCTTACACCATCTGCCGGAAATTATTTTCCTTGACATTATGATGCCAAAAATGAACGGTTACGACGCCTGCCGGCAAATCAAGCAGCAAACCTCCAGTTATGTCGTGCTGCTAACCGCCAAAGGGCAGGAAACCGACAGGCAAAAAGGCTTGGAGGCCGGAGCCGATGAGTACATTTTCAAACCCTTTGATCCTGATGCGGTCTTGCTCAAAGCCATAAAACTGCTTAACAGGTGATTTTTTGCAGGGGAGGAATACGCTATGCCACATTCTATCAGGTGGCGGTTCATTACCTTCATCAGCCTGGCAGTCATTTTAGGCTGCTTAATCACGGCATTATGGACGACATATCAAATCCGCCAGGAAACCGAACTGGTAGCCGTCGAAAAAGTCAAAACCGATTCCACTTTGGCTGCCACACTGCTGGACAGCCGCTTTCCCGGTTCCTGGCAGGTGCGGAACGGAAAACTCTACAAAGGCGACACCTTGATTAATGAAAATTTTTTCTTTGTCGATGAAGTAGAGCAGCAAACCGGGGATACTTGTTCGATTTTTCTCGGCGATACCCGGGTTGCCACCACTATCGCCCGCGACGGTAAACGGGCTGTCGGCACCAAAGTTTCACCCGAAGTGGCCCAGGTGGTCCTGGGAGATGGCCGGGAGTTTGTCGGTGAAGCCAATGTCGTCGGCATTAAATACCAGACAGTCTACCGGCCGCTGAAAAATGACTCCGGTCAAATTATCGGCATATGGTATGTCGGCGCTAATAAAGGCTTTGTGGATACCATTATGCAAGATACCCTGCGGCATGTCGGCCTGGCCTTTTTCATGGGCTGGCTGGTTATCGTGTCTGTTGTCTGGTTTCTTACCACTTCCCTGACCCAACCACTGGCTTCACTGGGCAAAGCCGCCAATCGCCTGGCTGCCGGCGACCTGGATACAGAAATTGTTATCCACACCAAAGACGAGATTGCCTTTCTCGCCCAGGCATTTGATCAGATGCGGAAAAAACTCCGCATCAATAATCACAACCTGGAATCCCTGGTCAACGAACGCACCCTTGAGCTGCAGCAGGCTTATGCCGAACTGAAACAGCTGGACGAGTTAAAATCCAGCTTTCTTTCCACCGTTTCCCATGAGCTTAGAACCCCGCTGACCTCGGTACTCGGTTTTGCAAAAATCATTCAGAAAAAGCTGAATGAGGTGATATTTCCCCAGGTACCGGCCGATGACCGCCGCACAGTCAAAACCATGCAGCAAATAACAAGCAATATCGATATTATCGTGACCGAAGGCGAGCGGTTAACCAACCTGATCAACGATGTACTCGATCTGGCAAAAATGGAATCCGGCAAAGTGGAATGGAAAACCGAAGCCCTGTCACTGCCGGACCTCATAGAGCGGGCGATTAAGAACTCCGAATCCCTATGGTCGTCAAAGCCGAACCTCACCGTCACCGTTGATATCTCCGGCAAATTGCCGCCGGTTATGGGTGACCACGACAGATTGCTCCAGGTAATGCTTAACCTCATTTCCAATGCCGTTAAATTTACCGAAGCCGGCTCCATTGTCTGCCGTGCCAAACATACGGAAAACCAGATCATTGTCAGTGTTACCGATACCGGCAGCGGCATAGCCCCTGAAGCCCAGGCAATTATCTTTGAAAAATTTAAGCAAATCGGTGATACCCTTACTGAAAAACCCAAGGGGACAGGCTTGGGACTGCCTATTTGCAAACAGATTATCGAACACCATGGCGGAAAAATCTGGCTCAAAAGCAAGCCCGGAGTCGGCAGCAGCTTTTTCTTTACCCTGCCAGCCTCTGCCCAGGCAGTACCGGCAATTGCCAGCCCCGGCGAGGAAGCCCCGTCCGAGCAGGCGAACGGCTCTGCACCGGCCGTGAAACCTACTCCGGGGAAAACCAAAACCATTCTTATTGTCGACGACGATTCCAGCATACGGGCCCTGCTGGCCCAGGAGCTGGAAGGAGCCGGCTATCAGGTAATCGAAGCCGCCGACGGCCTCCATGCACTGGATATCGTCTACAACGCCATTAAGTATCAAGGCCTGATCCCGGATCTGATTGTCCTCGATGTAATGATGCCCAAGATGAGTGGTTTCGACGTGGCCGCCGCCTTCAAAACCAATCCCGATACCATGCATATCCCCATTGTGATTCTCTCAGCCATGGAAAACCAGCGGCGCAGTTCGCTGATCGGCGTTGACCGTTATCTCACCAAACCGGTAAATATGGATCTGCTCTTACAGGAAATCACGGCCCTGATTGCCCTCGGCAATTCATACAAAAACATTGTGGTGGTTAATGACGATCAAGCCACCCTCAAACACCTGACTGCCGCCTTCACCGCCAACGGCTTTGCTGTCTGCAGCACAGCTGACAGCCACGAATCCATCCTCAAAGCCATGGCGGAAAAACCGGGGGTGATTATTATCGGCAGCCTGCTGGCCGAACAATGCGGTATTTTTCAGTCCCTGCGCCAGGAAAAAGGCTTCGAAAACGTCCATTTCTTCCTGCTGGCCAAGCTTACGGCCAAAGAAAACACCGGGTAACAGAAAAATGCCCTGTTTGCCATCCACACATGGCAAACAGGGCTCTTTTATTTGATTCTGGCCTTGGGTTCCGGAATCAACAGTAGAATCAGGCCGGCAAACCGGTTGAAAAAGGGCAGCACCAGCAGCGAAGACAACACGTTAAATATCGTATGAATGGCCGCAACCTGGCTGCTGAAATCTGTGGCCCACCAGCCGGCAACGGCAATCAGCAGCCCTGTCGCCGGAAAGAAAACCGCGGCTCCCGCCACATTGAGCAGAATATGCGACAAGGCAACCTGCCTGGCCGCAGTAGGCGCGGCAGCGCTGAAAACAATGGAAGATATACAGGAACCGATATTATTGCCATATACCACATAGGCGGCGGTCGTGATATCAACAAGCCCCCTGTCGGTCATCAGCATCAGGAGAGCCGTAGCGGCACTGCTGGATTGGAATACCGTCGTCGCAAGCACCCCGCCCCAGATGCCGTACAACGGCTGTTCCCGGGCCAGGACCAGATACTGGCTCATGGCCTGAAGCTGTGTCATGGCAGAAATGCCGGTAACCAGCAAATCGACCCCGGCCAGCATGCCAAACAGTCCGGCACACGCCAAGCTCACATATCTTAGCTTGCGGAACACACACAGCAGAACGGAAAGCAGCAGCAGCGGCAGCAGATACTCCAGCGGTACAGCCATATTCACCAGTTGTACGGTAGAGCAGGTGCCGATATTGGCTCCAAGCACAATCCCCAGCGCCTGCCGGAAAGTCATATAATCGGCACCGACAAGTCCGATGGTGATCAGACAGACGGTGGTGCTGCTTTGCAGCAGGGCGGCAGCAACGGCTCCCAGCACCAGACCGCGCCAGGGAGTGTTTGTCAGCCTGGCTAATGCCGCCTGTAATTGATGCCACAAGGCTTTCTTCAAACCATAGCGCATGACGAAAATACCGCCCAGCAGCATACCGATTCCCAGTAAGACATGGCTCATATTTTACCCTCCAACATACAGTTGCCCTTAACACCATATGTCGGCAGCCGGTGCTATATGAAATCCAATTCAGATTTTCTATTAGATTTGACACCAACAGCAAATACCCATGCGCGCGCAAAATTAACTTATTCCCGCATAGCAATATTATGGTAAAATTAGTTATAACCGCTGATAGGGTAATGAGCGGCAACGGAGATATGGTCTATAATATAAGCCTCCGCTTATACCCGTAAGTCGCGAAACGAGGAGTGTTACCATGCTCATTTATGCGCACCGTGGTGCCCGGGGTTATGCCCCGGAAAACACCATGGCGGCTTTTCGTCAGGCGCTTGCCTGTAAGGCTGATGGGATTGAGCTTGACGTTCAGTTAACCAAAGACCGTCAGCTTGTAATTTGTCATGACCACTCTATTGACCGTACCAGTAATGGCTCCGGCTGGATCAAAAATTTCACGTTAGCCGAACTCAAAGCACTGGACTTCGGGTCCTGGTTTGCTCCGGCCTTTGCCGGTGAGCCCATTCCCACTTTGGAGGAATTTTGCCGGTGGTATGTAACTACACCGCTGCTGTTAAATATTGAAATCAAAAATGGCCCTGTTGTTTATAAAGGAATCGAAGAGCAAATGATCTACCTGCTGAAGCGTATTTGCCCTAAAGATTTTGATTTGTATAACCGCGTTATAATCTCCTCTTTCTATCATCCGTCATTAGTTAAAATTAAACAAATCGACAACCGGGTTAAAACTGGGGTCTTATTTGCCGACCATCCTGTGAATGTCCTCAGCCTGATTAAACAAACAAACGCCGACTACCTCCATCCACACTGGCATTACCTCAACCGGAACTGGATTGAGGCAGCCCATGAAGCAGGCATCGGCGTTAACAGTTATACGATAAATACACAGGAAGAATTTGATTTTAGCTGTGCGCAGAATATCGACGGCCTGTTTAGTGATTATCCCGACCGGTTTACCGGTTCACGGATACCGTGACCAGACATGGCAAGCGCCGGCAGTTTCTGGGGCTAATTCTTTTTCGGAACAGCCGCAATATATACGCTGCTCAATTCATATGTGGATAAATAGTAGAATTAATGCTGCCAGTTTGCTTCCTCGCACATATTTACATATTATTCCTTACGTTTTTAGACTTATCTTCTCACAATTTGATTTAAGAAGCAAAATGACTGTCCCCCCTGCTTGTCCCCTTGCTTCCCTCTTGTTTCTCCAGCATTAGGCATTTTTGAAGTTGAAGTGGATAAACTTAAAACAATTAAGTAATTTTCCCGGCCATTGCGCCGGGCTTATTTTTTTGTGCATCAATCCCCTTTGATGCTACTTGCCAGACCACTACCCTGGGGTGGTAGAAGCCTGCCGGACAAGTCAAGCAGACCCGGTGTGCCGGAAGCTCAGGAGCGGCAGCTGGCCGGGCGCAGTGTACTGGGAGAAAAGCCTGTACGTTTTTTGAATAGCTTACTGAAATAATAAGGGTCGGAGTAACCTACGCAAGCGGAAATATCCGTGACAGAGCAGGCTGTGGTATACAACATCTCGCGGGCACGCCGCACCCGGTGTTCAATCAGATATTCAAGCGGCGCCATACCGATATGCTTTTGAAACAAATAGGCAAACTGTTTGCTGTTTAAACCATACTTTCTGGCCAATTTAGCCACAGTGAGCGGTTCCATGTAATGCTGCTTAATATATTCTACAGCCTGCTCCACCAGTTCCCGGCCCGGTTCGCTGTGGCGGCTGCCGGCGCAGGTCAGGCTTTCATCCAGAATGCTCAGAAACAGCGAGTGGGCCTGCAACGCCGACAAATTGCCGGGCGTTGTGCAGACATCATACAAGCGCTGCAGCAAATCATGAATACGCGGACTGTAGCCTGTATCAATCTGATAATGGGAAAATGCCTGGGGAAACTCGTTTTTGGCACTGTTGTCCACCTGATAATGGATGACCATATAATTCCATTCAGCACTCCCCACAACTTCTTTGTCCATTGATATATTCGGACCGCCGTGAAAAATTTTCCCCGGTTCCATCGTATAGGGCACACCGTCAAAAAACATTCTCGCCCGCCCCCTTAGGGGGAAAATCAAACCCGAGACCGGCGGCGTAAACATGCCAAAACATCTCCCCCCCGGCGGCACAATCGCTCTGACCACATCAACAATTTGGAATCTATTGCGGGTAAAGTTTCCCGCTAACTGATTAATATCCACATGCATTTTTTTCCCTCCCTGCTCACCTGTGGTCCTCTTTGCTATCCATATTTATTGGCAGGCAGTAACACCTGCAGCGTTTATTATAAATATAATGGCCAGATAGTAAATGATAATCAATATCATCTATTATAACTATAGTAATTTTAGCAGTGGATGTCAAACCTTTTGGCAACTGGAATGCGGCTGTTTTGGCAATATCTCCATTTACTCAGCTTTTTACCTGAAATTTCGCCGTTTATTTTAGCCTTTTACTTGGAATCTCTCCATTTACGCCACCTTTTTAATTTGTTATTCTATATGTACTAAGCATTTGATATTGATACTCACTCTCATTTTTTTTTTGCACAGGCATTAATAGAAAACTAACGCCTGATTCTCTTTTCCACCCGCAAAGGAGCTGACAGTATGAAAAAAAAATTGTCCCCAGCCAGAAAACGCTTGTTGTACGCCCTGGTCGGCAGCAGCCTGTTCTGGCACACGCCGGCATTTATCTATGCCGAAGATACGCCGGAAATCGTCCCCACAGCCGGCCGGACCGATACCCAAACGGCAGCTAAACCAACTGCCAAACAGCATGAATTTACGCTGGAGGGGATTGAAGTAACCGCCAGCCGCCAAACACTTTCACCGGCCTACGCCGGCGGACAGGTAGCCCGCGGCGCCAATCTCGGCGTACTGGGCAACAGGGACTTTATGGACACGCCCTTTAGCGTCACCAGCTACACCGCCCGGATCATCGAAGACCAGCAGGCCAATACGCTGTACGACGTGCTGATCAACGATCCGTCCGTACGCTTTACCACCCCCACCGGCCAGGCTGCTGAATATTATAAAATCCGCGGCCTGGACGTAGCTATGGAACACCTTTATTTTAACGGCATGCCAGGATTGGCCCCCTACTATCGTGTTCCCGTTGAATTCCTTGAACGGGTTGAAGTGCTCAAAGGACCCGGTTCCCTGCTTTACGGCGGCGTGAATGCCTCGGTGGGCGGTGCAATCAACCTTGTTCCCAAACGCGCCGGCGCTGAGGATGTCACCAGTTTTACGACAAATTATACCTCTTCGTCCCACTGGGGCGGACATCTCGACCTTGGCCGGCGTTTTGGCCAAAACAAGGAATGGGGCATCCGCATCAACGGCCTGTACGTTGATGGTGACACCGAAACGGATGGGCAGTCGAGAGAACGGCTGCTGGGCTCTCTGGGTTTGGATTACCGCCATGACCGCTGGCGCCTGTCCCTGGATGCTTACGGCTCCCAGGATTATTATGAAAACGGCCTCATCTCCATGTATCAGTTGCAGAGCAATAATATTAAAGCACCTCACGGTTCGACCAATCTGCTTAAAGGCACTACCGGCGCTATCCGGAATAACGGGATTTTGTTTAAAGGCGAATACGACCTGCGGGAAAACCTAACCTCCTACTTCGGCTTTGGCAAGGCCGCCTCCAGAGCCACCGGCTTCGTCAACGGCAATCATATTTTGCTTGTCCAAGCCGATGGAACCGCCTATCCCCGCAATCTCTTCAAACAGAACTTTTGGAACGACGCCACTTCTTCCGAACTAGGATTGCGCGGCAATTACCAGACCGGCTCGGTCAGGCATCAGTTGGTTCTAAGCTCCAGCTTTCTTAATAATGAGTATTCGAGCACATTCAACCGTTATGTTACTACCCCTTACATGAGTGGTTACCCTATCAGTATCTATGATGACTCCTTCTCCTTCGCTGATTTATTTGACAAGGTGGCCTGGGCAGGCAAAGGCGGCAAGACGGCTACCTCGGACCTGGCCAGTTATCTGCTGGCCGATACCCTTTCCTTCCAGGAGGACAAGGTCCAGCTCACCTTGGGCGTGCGCCGGCAAAGTGTCAAAACAAAGAATTTCAATGCAGTCACCGGCGCCCGGACCGCCGAGCATGACGCCGATAAAACGCTGCCGCTGGTCGGCTTTGTCATCAAACCCTGGGGTAACTCGGTTGCACTCTATGGCAACTACATGGAAGCCCTTTCCCCCGGTGCGGAGGTCGGCGCCACCTTAGGCTATACGAACTCCGGCCAGCTAATGGCACCGTATACCAGCAAACAAAAAGAACTTGGCGTCAAATGGGACAAAGGTAAATTCGCCAATACGCTGTCTGTGTTTCAAATCAACAGACCCAACACAATGATTGTTACCAACAGCCTCAATCAAAAAACCCAGACCTATGACGGCGAACAGGAAAGCCGGGGTGTGGAATGGAACACCTTTGGCGAAATCGCTGAAAATGTACGCCTGTTGGGAGGCATCAGCTATCTGCAGGGTGAAATAACTAACGCCGCTGATGCCGCAACAAAAGGCAACATCCCCTTCGGCATACCCAAATGGACGATGAACGCCGGTGTCGAGTGGGACACGCCCTGGAATAAGGATCTGACGCTGTCGCTGCGGGCCGTGTACACCGACTCCCAGTATATTAACAATGCCAATACCATCAAACTGCCGAGCTGGGTACGTTATGACATCGGTGCGCGCTATAAAACCGAGATCAATAACCTCCCGGTCACCTACCGGCTCAGTGTGGAAAACCTGTTTGACAAACAATACTGGGCAGGCGCTTTCAGCATGGAGGGTTTTGCCACATTAGGCGGCCCCCGCACCGTTAAGCTGTCGGCAACCATGCAGTTCTAAATGAGCAAGGCTGCTGCTGCGGGAATCGATCCAGGGTAGTTCCAAATAGGTGCAGAAATTTTGAGGAATAAGCCGGCGTTGCTTCAGGGCGGGTTCATTCCAACCATACTCATATCGGAGGAACGGCATGAAAAGATTAATCGGACTCATCGTCTCACTCGCGCTGCTGACAGGCTTGCTAACCGGCTGCGCCGGCACTCCTGCGGCAACTGCGCCAGACAAGCCGGCGGCACAACGCACTGAGCCGGCGATGCATGCCGCATGGCCGCGGACGATTACAGACGCAGCCGGAAATAAAGTTATTTTAAAAGAGCCGCCGCAAAGAATAGCGATTCTTCATTCCCTGTATCTGGAATACTTTTTTGCCCTGGGAACACCGCCAATTGCGTCCATGGGTGCTTCGAAGGGAAACGCAATGAAGGCGTTGGCGGAATGGGAGACGCTTAAACCCTATGCAGGCACAGCCGCCATTATGGACTTAGGCAGTGCCCGCGAGTTGAACCTGGAGGCAATTTTAGCAGCAAATCCGGATGTCATTGTTACTTTTAAAGGTCAGGGGCATTTAGCTGAAATTTATGACCAATTAGCACAGATTGCGCCTGTCATTCAAATTGATTTTAACGCTTCCTGGCAGGACCAGACCCTGGCCTGCGCTGAAATTGTCGGGAGAGAAGCCTTTGCCCGGGGGTTCATTGCCGAAACTGAGACAAGCATTGCCACCGCCAAAGATAAGCTGAGCAGCCACCACAACAAAACAATTGCCCTGTTCCGCACAGATGGAAAATCATTTATCTCCCGCGGCAACAAGGAGTATTACGAAACTTTCGGAATTGCCAGGCCCCGGGGCTATCCGGATGATTATCAAACCTTATCCCTGGAGGCTGTCGCTGAGATGAATCCCGATTATATTGTTTTTCAGGATTCCACTCAAGCTGCGCAGACATTTGTGCAAGCGCAGGCAGCCTCCGCCGTCTGGCTGTCCCTGACGGCGGTAAAAAACGGACAGGTCATCTATTTTGACGATTCCCTCAATACCTTTGGACCTCTTGCCATGCGGGCTGCGGCTGACAAGCTGGTACAGATATTTTCAGAGAAATAATGAAAAACGGACACAGACTGTTTATATAGCCTGTGCCTGTTTTTGCTCGTTAAAAACGCTTTATCATTTACGAAAAGAGGCAAAATCCGGCTATGAAACTGACATCCAAACCGGCCCGGACGGCTCAAATAAGTAAAAAAGGCCGCCCGTGGACAGCGTGGCTCATCATCGTAACAGGACCGGGGCTGCTGGCCCTGCTCATGGCGTTCTCCATCACTGAAGGGGCGGCGGAAATTCCGCTGTCTGCGGTATGGGAGGCCCTGTTTCATTTTGACGCAAAAAATACCCGGCATTTGATTATTGTTGATCTCCGCCTGCCCCGCGTTATTGCCAGCGCCCTGGCTGGCGCTGCTCTGGCCGTAGCAGGCGCCATCATGCAGGGCACAACCCGCAATCCCCTCGCCGATTCAGGACTAATGGGCCTGAACGCCGGCGCAGGTTTTGCCCTGGCCATTTGCTTTGCCTTCTTTCCGCACCTGGGCTATCTGCAAATTATCCTGTTTTCCTTTTTGGGCGCGGCTCTGGGTGCGGCGCTGGTGGGCGGCATCGCTGCCCTGCGCCGCGGCGGCGCTACGCCAATGCGGCTGGTATTGGCGGGGGCAGCGGTCAGCGCGCTGCTGGCGGCGCTCAGCCAGGGCATTGCCCTGTATTTCAATGTCGCTCAAAATATGATGTTCTGGACGGCCGGCGGCGTGGCCGGTTCCAACTGGGAGCAAATCAAAATTATGGCACCCTGGATACTCGGCGCGCTGTTGGGAGCCCTCACCCTTGCCCGCTCCGTCTCCCTGCTGAGCCTTGGCCAGGATGTAGCCAAGGGCCTGGGGCTGAATACGATGGTGAATCAGGTGCTGTGCTTGCTGGCCGTACTGATACTGGCGGGCGCCTCCGTTGCCGTCGTGGGTGCCGTTGGCTTTGTGGGCCTGATCATCCCTCATCTGGCGCGGTATTTTGTAGGCGTCGATTACTGCCGGGTTATCCCGGCCTCGGCGGTGTTGGGCGCACTGCTCCTGGTACTGGCCGATTTGGGCGCCAGGACGCTCAACCCGCCTTTTGAAACCCCTATCGGCGCACTGATCGGGCTAATCGGCGTCCCTTTCTTTTTATATCTTGCCCGCAAGCAAAGGATGGGACTATGATGACAAACCAGCTGCAGGCAAACCAAACCTATAAAAGAAAAATTGCTGTGCGCCACACGGCCGTGATTGCCGGCTGCTCGGTGCTGCTCATACTTTCTTTCATCATCAGCATGAACACCGGCTACACAAAACTGGCGCCGCTGGATACGCTGCGCACGCTGTTCGGCGGCGGCACGGCCAGGGAAAACCTGATTCTATTCGATTTCCGGCTGCCCCGGATTGTGATTTCCATCCTGGTGGGGGCAGGGCTGGCGCTGTCCGGCTGCATCATCCAGGGCGTCGCCAAAAACGCGCTGGCCGACCCGGGCCTGCTCGGCATTAACGCCGGCGCGGGCCTGATGGTCATCCTGTATGTGCTGTTCTTCGGGACCCAATCCTTGCTGTCGGTATTCACGCTGCCGTTTCTGGCACTGTTTGGCGCCGGCATAACGGCGGTGATCATCTATGCGCTGGCCTTCAAGAAAGCAGAAGGTGTAGCGCCCCTGCGCCTGATTTTAACCGGGGTGGCAGTACAGGCCGGCATTTCGTCCCTGACCACCGTGCTGGTAGTCAAGCTGGCTGACACTCAGTTTGACTTTGTAGCAACCTGGCAGGCAGGCAGTATCTGGGCCAGCAACTGGAAATTCGTGCTGGCCTTGCTGCCTTGGCTGCTACTCCTAATTCCCTATGTATTGTTCAAATCCCGCGTGCTGGATGTGCTGAATTTGGGGGACGATGTGGCCCACAGCCTGGGCGCGGCAGTGGAGCGGGAACGGCGCAGGCTGCTTGCCGCTGCGGTCGCGCTGGCTGCGGCCTGCGTGGCGGTCAGCGGCAGCATCAGCTTTGTGGGGCTGATCGCACCCCATCTGGCGCGCCGGCTGGTAGGCCCGAAGCATGGGATTTTGCTGCCCACCTGTGCGCTGACAGGAGCGGTGCTGGTCTCGGCGGCAGATACCGCAGCCCGGATGATCCTGCAGCCTGCGGAAATTCCCACCGGCATCATGGTGGCCATTATCGGCGCACCGTACTTCCTCTATCTTTTGATGAAAAGCCGCTAACGAAAGGATGATCCAAGCTGAACAGCATCGCAACAGAGAATTTGTCCGTTGCCTACGAGGATAACCTGATAGTGGATGGTTTGAATATGCAGGTCCCGCAGGGAAAAATTACAACCATCATCGGTCCAAACGGCTGCGGCAAGTCCACGGTATTAAAAGCCGTGGGGCGCATCCTGAAACCGAAAAACGGCGTGGTATATCTGAATGGGAAGGATATCCGGCACTTAACAACCAGGGAAGTAGCCAAAAAAATGGCCATTCTGCCGCAGTCGCCTCAGGCCCCGGCCGGTTTGACGGTGGGCGAACTGGTGGCCTACGGCCGCTTTCCTTACCAGCGGGGCTTAGGCAAACTAACCCTAGAGGACCAAAAAATCATTGCCTGGGCGCTGGCGGCCACAAGGCTTACAGAGCTGGAAACCACGGCGGTGGACACCCTTTCCGGCGGGCAGCGCCAGCGGGTCTGGATCGCCATGGCCCTTGCGCAGCAGACCGATTTGATTCTGCTGGATGAGCCGACTACCTATCTCGATTTGTCCTACCAGCTAGAAGTGCTGGAGCTGCTCTACCGCCTGAACCGGGAACAGGGCTGCACCATTGTAATGGTGCTCCATGACCTCAACCTTGCCGCCCGCTTTGCCGACTACATGGTGGCCATCCGCTGCGGGAGCATTGTCCGCCACGGTTCACCTGAGGAAGTAATGACCGCAGAGGTATTGCGGGATACGTTCCGCATCGACGCCCGGATCATTACAGAACCCCGCACCGGTCGGCCCACCTGCATTTCCTACGACCTGATTAAAGATAACATCCCTATATGAAAGAAGGTGCCAGATGAAAAAGATTGCAATTTACGGCAAAGGCGGTATCGGCAAATCAACCACCGTATCCAATGTGGCGGCAGCCATGGCGGCGCTGGGACTGACCGTGCTGCAAGTCGGCTGCGACCCTAAGGCCGATTCCACCCGCACCCTGACCGGCGGGGAAAACATTCCCACCGTGCTCGATACCCTGCGGCAGAACGGCGACGCAGCGCTGGACGACCTTGTGGTCAAAAGCAGCACCGGCGTGCTGTGTGTAGAGTCGGGCGGACCGGTTCCCGGCGTGGGCTGTGCCGGACGCGGCATCATCACAGCTTTTGAAAAACTGGAGGAACTGGATGCCTACGAAGTTTACAAACCGGACGTGGTGCTGTACGACGTGCTGGGCGACGTGGTCTGCGGCGGCTTTGCCATGCCCATCCGGGGCGGCTATGCCGACGAGGTGTGCATTGTCACCTCCGGCGAGATGATGGCCCTTTACGCCGCAGCCAATATCGCCCACGCCGTCAAGAGCTTTGGCAAGCGCGGCTACGCCTCGCTGCGGGGGCTGATCCTTAACGCCAAGAACATTGCGGACGAACAGGAGCTGGTGGACAAGGCGGCGGCGGAGATCCAAACGCCGGTCATTTACCGGCTGCCCCGCGATCCGTTTGTGCAGCAGGCCGAAGCGCAGGGCAAAACGGTGGTAGAGGCTTTTCCGGCTTGCCCGATGGCGGCCCATTACCAGTCGCTTGCCAAACTGCTGCTGGAAGGAGGCGAAACGCGATAAACGGACTAAAACACTTGAAACGCCTGTCGGCAGTGAAGTCCAATACAGGCATAAAATTCCTGACGCCCGCTGTTTCCCCCGGCAACCACTGCCCGATGCGCATCGCGTCGGTAAATGTGAAAAATATCAGGGGCTTGTCTTCTTTACTGGTGGGAATGCCGGAATGCACCACCCACTCGCGGCTGTTCAACCCCCGTCCGGAGGGCCCGCAGGGCGAGCTGCACTGGCTGTATGTGCTGGATGCGCAGGAGGTGGTGTTCGGCTGCCGGAACGGGCTGATCGCTGCCCTCCGGACAATGGACAAAGCCGGGGCCAAGGCCATTCTGCTGATTGTCACCTGCGTGCCGGAGCTGATTGGGGAGGACATCCAGGCAATTGTCAGGGAAGTGCAGCCGGAATTGTCTGCCCGCGTCACCTTCGTGCTGCTGGGCCAGTTCAAAAACATCAGCTATCCGCCTGGTTCGTGGAAAACGATGGAAGCGATGGGCACGCTGATGGCGGCAAAAACACCGGACTCCAGCCGTATTAACGTGCTGGGCCGCGCCCCGGGGGAAGAACATATCCCCCTGCCGTCCCTACTGCCGGCGCTTGCCGGACAAGGCCTGAAGCTGCGCTATCTGGCACCGGGCGCTTCCCTGGAGGATTTCCAAAGCGCGCCGGACGCCGTCCTGAATTTGGTGGTTTCTCCCTTCATGCAGCCGCTGGCCGCCAGAATGGAACGGGAATTTGGCATACCCTATATTGCCCTGCATACACTATATGCTGTGGAAAGCATCGACAAGGCTTATGCCGCCCTGGCAGAACATTTTGGCCTTGCCTGGGGCGATGCCTTTGCCCAGGAACGGCAGGAAGCCCTAGCCTGGCAAAACCAGGCAGTTGCGAGGCTTAAAGGCCTCCGGTATGTATTTTGTCCCCGCATTGACATTCCCCTGCCGCTGGCCGTCTATCTTACCGGGCTTGGCATGGAACCGCTGCTTTTACATTTGGAGGAATATTATCCGGAGGACAGGGACTATGCCCGGGAGCTTAACACCCTGGGCCATAATCCCTGGGTCTGCCGGATGGTAAATGCCCAAGCCGATTTGCCGGTTTTGAAAAAGCTGGCGCCGGATTTATGCTTTGGTTACCTGCCTGCTGCCCACCAACCCATTCCCTGCGTACCGGAGCTGCTTGATTTTTACGGACAAGTGGGCTATGCCCGGACCAGCCATCTGTTAAAAAGAATCTTAGGCGTAATGAATGGAATGGACGCCGCCGGAAAAGGAGGGACCGCCTATGGGTCTGCATCGTTTTAAGCCGCTGCCTTCGGGCCGCATGGGTATTCTGTGGACACTTGCCACCATTCGTGACGCCGCCCTGGTGGAATTTGGCTGTATGGGACATATGCTTTACAGCGGTGTAACGCTCAAGCGCGCCGGCGTACATGATGCCTGCCGGCTTTACTCCACACATATCGACGAAACAGATATCGCCCTTGGCAGTACCGAGCGGCTTAACCATACCCTCGACAATGTGATAAAACGCGATCAGCCGCGGGTAATTTTCCTTTTGCCCTCGTCGATTCCCGAGGTGATCGGAACAGATCTTCCTGCTCTCTGTGAGGAATTGCAGCCCGAATATCCTGACGTCCGCTTGCTGCCCTTCGGCTACGGCGGATTTAATATCACCCAGCACCGCGGCGTACAGGAAGCGCTGCTGCTGCTGGCCCAAACGCTGCCGGTGGAAGTACGGCCGACACCACAGCCGACGTTTAATATTATTGGCTCCTGTGCTGATCTGTTCCGCTTTCAGGCCGACGCGCTCGAGCTGGTCCGGATACTGGAGGGCACATTCGGCATCAAACCGCTGTGCGTGCTGACCTCGGCTGCGTCTGTTGCCGACATTGAGCAGATGGGCGGCGCCCATATTAACCTTGTCATCCGGCGCGAGGGCGAACCTGCAGCCAGGCATTTGCAGCAGCGCTTCGGGACCCCCTATCTTTTAGGGCGGCCCTACGGCCTTGACGGAACCAGGCGGTGGCTGGAGGAAATCGCGCAACTGGCCGGCCTGACGGCCGATTCCGCTTTCCTCAGGGCCCAGCAGAAGCTCTGCCGGCAGCAGCTTACAGCCGTTATGCCGGCCTTCGCGCACATGGTTAGAGCGCATCCGGCTGAAACCGCCTTGTCTTTAGGCGGGCACGCAGATGTGGTCAAAGGCATTCTTGCTTTTGGCTGCGGCGAACTTGCCTTTGCCAAAGGAACCTGCTGGTGCGATTGTCCCGAGATGGCCAGCGGGGATATCCCCTATTTTGCGGAGGCTGAGTGGACGCGGGCCGTCCGGGAACACAAGCAGGGTATACTTATGGCCAGCGGCGAAGCGCTGGCCTGGGCGGACCGCAATACGGAGCTGCAAATTTCCAACCCGGACATAAAATGGCGGCTGCACCCGTATGAACCGCCCTTGATGGGTTTTCGCGGCGCTGTACAGCTGGCGAATCTGTGGATCAACGAGAATATTGAGGATTAAAGGCGTACATGTAAAAGAGCACTTGCAGTTTCTGCAGGTGCTCTTTTCACTGTTATTCAGGCTGTCCCTCAGGTCCGGGTTTGGGGCCATGGCCTTTATGCATATGGCCTTTGCTGTTAATCATGTTATCCACCCGTTGCTCCATCTTTTCCTTCATTTTGTCGGCTTTCTCCACCGTCAGTTTACCGGCCTTTACGCCTTCGTCAAGCCGCTGGGTCATCTGGGCAACCAGGAAGTCTTTAAGCTCCTGTTCAGAAACGCCCTGTTCATTGGCAATAGCCACTAAGGTTTTTCCGGCCTGCCGCTCGGTTTTGAAGGTTGCGGCATCCATTTTGAGCAGTGCTAAGAGTTCGCTGTTGTCAAACGCATGCCCCCGCATATGTCCCGGTCCCATATGCATAGGCCCTTGGCCATTAATCATAGCTGCAACCCGGGCAGGCATATCGGCCTTGATTTTTTCAGCTTTTTCCGCTGTCAGCTTACCGGTTTTTACGCCTTCGTCAAGCCGCTGAGTCATCTGTTCTGTCAGGAAATTTTGGAGTGACTGTTCCGACACCCCCTGCTCTTTCGCAATAGCTGCTAAGGTTTTCCCGGCCTGCCGCTCAGTTTTGAAGGTTGCGGCATCCATTTTAAGCAGTGCTAAGAGTTTGCTGTTGTCAAACGCATGCCCCCGCATATGTCCCGGTCCCATATGCATAGGCCCTTTGCCATTAATCATATCGGCAACCCGGGCAGGCATATCGGCCTTGATTTTCTCAGCTTTTTCCGCTGTCAGCTTACCTGTTTTTACGCCTTCGTCAAGCCGCTGGGTCATTTGTTCTATCAGGAAATTTTGGAGTGACTGTTCCGACACCCCCTGCTCTTTCGCAATAGCCGCCAGGGTTTTGCCCTCTTTCATGGCAGCACGAAACGCTGCTTCATCCATTTTCAGAAAAGCCAATAATTTAGTCTGGCTTTCTTTAAAACCTTTCATGCCATGCCGGTCAGGTCTGTCGGCTTTGTGGGCAATACCGCTTCTTTTGCCATTTGCTATATCTTGCTGGTCTGCAGTTACCGCCGCCATTGCGATACCATTTACCGTAATCATGGCGGCAATACCAAGGGCCACATACCATTTTTTATTCTTGTTCATATACAATCAACCATCCTCTCATCACTTTTTTTCGGGTATGATTGTATTATGAACCGCCGATTTTATAATTTCATTAGAAAAAAGCACCAAATATTATTTTTCTCTTTCAGCGGCCACAGGACACTCGCCGGCGTCATCCCTTTTGTGCCAGTTTAAAAAGACCAGCCCCCCCAGCGCCAGCAGTACGCCCCCGGTAATGAGAAACACCGGCCTGATGCCAATCCAGAAGCTGACCATACCGCCAATCAGCGGCCCGGTCATCGAGCCCAGGTGGTTGGCTGTTGTCGTCAGGCCAAATACCCGCCCCCGCGAATTCGGATCGGTGCAGGAAACGGCGATGGTATTAATAGCGGGAAAAACACCGACAACAAATAATCCATACAGGAATTGCAGTACGCTAAACTGATAAATATCGGCGGAAAAATACTGGGAAAAGCTAAACATACCGGCCCCCAGAAAGGCGATGGTCAGTACTTGGGCAAACCCCCGCCGCTGGCCGATCCGTCCCCACAGCGGCGCTGCAATCGCCCCGGCAATACCGGCCAAACTATACACGATGCCGGCTGTCAGCGCAGCCCCTTCCATTGTCCCCTGCAATTCGGATATATACAGGGCAATCAGTGGCTGCAACAGCATGGCGACGGTTTGCACCGCAAACAGCAAACACAGCATTTGCACCAGCTGGCGATTGGCAAACGCTGTTTTCAAATCATCCAGCATACCGCCTTCCTGTACGGCAGTTGCGTTATTTTCCGGCTCTTTCACCAGCATCCCGGCAATAACGGTTCCCCCGAAGATAATCGCCGCAGCAATAACAAAAGAAAATCGCATACCAAAAATATGTGACAGACTCCCTCCCAGCAAGGGGCCGACAATACCGCCAATCAGCAGGGTTGTCTGCATAATTCCCAGACTGAAGCCCATATGCTCTTTGGGCGTTGACGCCGCCACGATGGCCATAGCTGCCGGAACAAAGCCGCTGGCAACCCCCTGCAGCAGTCTGACAATCAATAATTCAACAGGATTTCTAACCAAATACCCTAAAAAGTAGACAAAGGCCAGGCTAAACCCTGCCCGCAGCAGCATCCGCCGCCGCCCGCTCTTGTCGGCACACCGTCCCCAGTAGGGAGCCAGAAAAGCCGACACCAAAAAGGAACTGGAAAGCACCAGACCTGACCACATATTTACATTCTCCGGACTTGCGCCAATATCCAAAAGATATAAAGGCAGGAAGGGTACCAGCATGGTATAGCTGGCCCCTGACAGCATAACCGCCAAAGCCAGGGTCCAAAGATTCTTGCGCCACTTCAACTACAGGACTCCTCTCCTACTCCGTTTGCAAGCCCTGTGGGGCAGCCCGGCCATCGCGGCAGCTCCATAGGACTAATATGTTTTTTTTGTTTCAATATTGTAGCTTTTGAGTTTACGATACAAGGTACTCCGGTCCATCCCCAGCAGTTCTGCCGTGCGCGAGATATTGGAATTGCACTTTTCCAAAGCCGCTACAATTTCCGCCACCTCCGGCCTTCTGACCGTCACAGCCGCATCGGGGCCGATGTCCTCCCGGTCATCCCAGTATTGCTTCACCACATCAACGGTGATGACCTGTTCGTTGCAAATAATAATCAGCCGCTCAAGGAAATACATTAATTCCCGGACATTGCCGGGCCAGTCATATTCCTGTAAATACCGGTATACTGCCGGTACTATTTCCACTTGTTTATTGTACTTTGCCGTAAACTGACGGACGAAATACTGTGCCAGGCAGGCAATATCGGCACTCCTTTTGCGCAGCGGCGCCAGGTTCAAGGTCAGCACTTTAAACCGGTAAAACAAATCCTGGCGAAACTGCCCTTCTTTGACCAAATCGCCCAGCTTCTTATTTGTGGCAGCAATAATCCTGACATCTATCGGAATATATTTGTCGTCACCCAGCCGCATAACCTGCCGTTCCTGCAATACTCTCAGCAGGCGGCTTTGTCCGTATTTATCCATTTCCGATATTTCATCAAGAAAAATCGTGCCACGGTGCGCCATTTCAAATAACCCTGGTTTGCCTTTTTTCGCGGCGCCGGTAAACGCTCCCTCGACATAGCCAAACAGCTCGCTTTCCAACAGATTGGCAGGCAAGGCGGCACAATTGACGGCAACAAACGGTCCGTGTTTGCGACAGCTTTCATTATGAATACTTTGCGCAAACAATTCCTTGCCTGTTCCCGATTCGCCAAAAATCAAAACCGTGGCATTATCCACCAGCGCCATCTCCCGGGCAATGCGCTTGCTTTCCTTTAGCTGCGGGGAGCTGCCGATAATATCGGTAAAACGATAGCTGGCGACAAACCGCCTGGCAAGCACCTGGTTGCGGATTTTGGCCTCAAGCTCCTGAATATGCGTAATATCCTGAAAAGTAATGATAGCGCCTGTTAGCTGGCTGTCAACAATAACAGGCGCAATATTATACGTAAGCCAAATGCTGCCTTGCTGCACGGTTTGGCCGGTAATGCGCTTCCGTTTGGCCAGACAGAGGTCTACCTCGATGCCGCTCAGCACCTGATCAATTTGCTTGCCGACAATCTCCGGTGCAGAAATTTTCAGCAAAGTTTCGGCAGCCGGATTAAAAACCTCCACCGTCTTTTGCGGATTAATACTAATAATGCCTTCCAGGGAATAATCGGCTAAAGCTTTGAATTTTTGCGCCTGTTCTTTTTCTATCTTTCTGGCCTGAATGATCTTCTCGGCTTCAGCAAAAGCCGTCCTGATGGAAAATTCCCCTGACCGGATAAGATGATGGGTCAGCCCCTGTTTGGCGGCAAGCAGCACTGTCTTGATGCCGCCTACCACAATATCGGCGTCCGATTGGGCCACTTCCGCGATCCGGGCAGGAATGTCCTCACTTGTTTCCAGGCGATAGATGGTCAGGTTGATGCCCAGTATCGCCGAAAGGCTTTCAATATCATAAACCATATTGTCAAAAGCCACCATGGCCACTTGTGGACGGTCCAAGGCGGTAATCTTCTTGGCTTCATAAAAAACCTGCGCCAAATCCTGGCCGCTGATGGGTATCTCGACAACAGGAATCTGAATCCGGGCTTTAATAATAACCCTGGCGGTACCGCCCCGGCTGATAATAACAGAAACATCCTGCTGTTCCAAGGCTTTGGCCAGACGGATCGCCCGTTTAAGCCTTGCCAGATAGATGACCACACGGTCTGCTATCCCCAGTTCATGGATGATTTTCCTGCCCTGTAAAAACAATTGTTTATCCGGAGCAATAAACGCAATTTTAGCCATACAGCAACTCCTTGCCAGTATAAGTACTATGCTCATTCTAACGCAACTTTTGCAACAAAACAACAACATTTGTTGCTTTTAGTCAGCTTGCCCTGCCGGAGATGCAGCAATTTCCGGCTTGGCACAGTTATTGCAAGAGAAGTAGGTACAACAAACAACAATGCAAACCGTTCCCCGTAAACCTGTAATAGAATAGCTTGATTAACTTGCTAAAAGGAGAATTGCTATGTCATCGATTGCCCCAGAAGCGCCGCTCTACATCAAGGTGCACACAGCAGACAATGTCGCCATTATTGTCAATACCGGCGGTTTGCCTGAAGGCACGGTATTTCCCTGCGGGCTTGCGCTAACAGAACATGTACCCCAGGGCCATAAAGTGGCTTTAACCGACCTGCCTCAGGGTGAAGCCATTATCCGTTATGGCGAAATTATCGGCTATGCCGTTCGCCCGATTGCCCAGGGCAGTTGGATTGAAGAGTCGTTAGTGACCTTACCCACTCCGCCTGAATTGGAGGAATTGCCGCTGGCCACCAAAGTGCCTGCGCCGCTGCCGCCATTAGCAGGCTGTACCTTCGAAGGCTTCCGCAACGCCGACGGCAGTGCCGGCACCAAAAACCTGCTGGGCATAATCACAAGTGTTCAATGTGTCACCGGAGTTGTCAATTATGCGGTTAAAAAAATCAAAACAGAGCTTTTGCCAAAATACCCTAATGTTGATGATGTTGTGGCGGTAAATCATAATTACGGCTGCGGGGTGGCCATTAATGCCCCGGAAGCCGTTGTCCCCATCCGCACAATCCGCAATCTGGCCCTGCATCCCAACTTTGGCGGCCAGGTAATGGTGGTTGGCCTGGGCTGCGAAAAACTGCTGCCCGAACAGGTGATTCCCGGCCATGACAAGTCCAGTATCCTGGTGCTGCAGGAGCAGCAGGGCTTCAGCAAAATGGTGGACGCCATTCTCGCGATGGCTGAAGCACGCTTACTGCAATTAAACCAGCGCCGGCGGGTTACCTGTCCTGTGTCCGATCTGGTCATTGGCCTGCAATGCGGCGGCAGTGACGCCTTTTCCGGCGTGACCGCCAATCCGGCGGTAGGTTATGCCGCAGACTTGCTGGTACGTGCCGGTGCAACCGTCATGTTCTCGGAAGTCACCGAGGTGCGGGATGCCATTCATTTGCTGACCCCCCGGGCGGTAAATGAGGAAGTAGGGCGCGCCCTGCTGCGCGAAATGAAGTATTATGACAACTATTTAGCCCTCGGCCAAGCCGACCGCAGCGCCAATCCGGCTCCAGGCAACAAAAAAGGCGGATTAGCCAATGTTGTTGAAAAAGCGTTGGGCTCTATTGCCAAATCAGGTTCCAGCGCCATCGACGGTGTTTTGTCGCCTGGTGAAAAAGCCAGCCAAAAAGGTCTGATTTATGCGGCCACACCGGCCAGCGATTTTGTCTGCGGTACCTTACAGCTGGCATCAGGCATCCATCTGCAGGTCTTTACCACCGGCCGCGGCACACCGTATGGCCTGGCAATGGCACCGGTAATCAAGGTAGCCACCCGCAATGCCCTGGCCGAGCAATGGCCTGACATTATGGATGTAAACGCCGGACGTATTGCTACCGGCGAAGCCACGATTGAAGAGGTGGGCTGGGAAATTTTCCGCCTGCTGCTGGAGGTTGCCAGCGGCCGCAAACAAACCTGGGCCGACCATTGGGGTATTCATAATGACCTGTGTCTGTTTAACCCCGCCCCGGTAACCTGATCCACAGCAGCGTAACAAGCAAACAATCAATAAAAGGACGTGCCGCAAACATAAAGCAGCACGTCCTTTTGGCATACAGACGGCAGCCGGCGATTATAGCCGGCTGCCGTCTTTTATTTATTGCCGATCTTACTGTGACAGCCCCCCTTCTGCCCGGAGCTTAGGCTTTTATGTCAGGGGGTATCAGTCCGGCTAAGATGTCAATAAACGATCTTTCTACATTGTTATATTCCTGCCGTTGCTTCGATACTAGGATAAATTGCCGGGAAACCTTGCTAAGGTTAAGTAAGGGGATATTCACCAATTGCCTGCTCGCAATTTCCCGTGAAATACAAACCGTACTGATAAGGGCAATGCCCAGTCCTTGTTCCACCGCTCTTTTGATTGTTTCGTGGTTCCCCATTTCAAGTATCGAATTAGGTGTGACATTCTCCTGTTTTAAATAATCCTCAACCATTGACCTCATGGCAGAACCGGGGCGGGAGTGGATAAAGGTATATGGACCGACAAGTTCCTGGGGATACACTATTTTTCTTTTCGTTAAGGGATGTCCCTGGGCGGCAATTAAAGAGAGATGGTCGATTGCTACCGGGAGAAATTTTACCTCAGCTTCATTGACCCAGTTTAAGTTTTTGCCGACAATGGCCAAATCTAAAGTCCCGTTTCGTACCCGCTCCACCATTTCGTTACCATACCCGATATGAACCGATAATTCAACTTTGGGGTAGGTTTCTTTAAACTGCTTCAGGATAGGAGGGAGAATAAAGTTGCCGGCAAGGGTGGAGGCTCCAAGAACCAGCTTACCTTCTGACTGCCTGTGCAATTCCTTAAACTTATCGGGAATGGCATCAATCAGCGCAAGTATTTCTTTCGCCCATTTATAAAGGGAAAGCCCTTCTGCCGTAATGGAAAAAGACCTCCCGCTCCGGATGAAAAGCAAAACAGCATAGTACTTTTCTAAAGCAGCTATTTGCTGGCTCACCGAGGCCTGGGCCATATACAGGCGGTCAGCCGCCCGGTGAAACGACTTATCTTCCACTACTGCACAAAAAGTTCGGAGCTGCTGAATCGTCATAGTGCCTCCTTGATAATATTTACCTTATCATTTTGGTTAATTATTATGCATGGTTTAGCTATAATCCTTCAGTTAGAATTAAATTAATCAGAAAAAAGGCTGCTCCTGCGTTTTGTCCCACCCTTGAATAAACGCAGAGCACGCCAGAAAGCTTGGACAGGAGGAAGATAACTTGAAACGTAAGGCCATACTTATCAGCATAGATGGATTAGGTGACAGACCGATACACGAACTAGGGGAACTCACGCCACTCGAAGCTGCTGCAACCCCTACATTGGACAGAATCGCCAGTAAAGGCTTGACCGGTTTGGTTGACCCGTACGCTCCAGGCATACCGTGCGGGACTGATGTGGGACATTTATGCATGCTGGGGTATGACCCCAACGAAGTGTACTCCGGCCGGGGACCCATTGAGGCATTAGGTGCCGGACTCGAAATATTCCCCGGGGATGTCGCCTTTCGCTGCAATTTTGCGACAGTAGACCAGGAAGGTAAAGTAAGCGACAGACGTGCAGGCAGAATCAGGGACGGAGTAGCTGAATTAGCGCGTCTTTTGGATAACATTTCCCTGAACGAAGATATCATTGCTAATTTTGCGCCAGCTACCGATCACAGAGCAGTACTGGTATTAAGGGGAAAGGGCCTGTCGCCCCAGGTGTCGGATTCCGATCCGGGCGGAAATAACGAAGGCATGGCGATGCAAAAGGTACAACCGCTTGATAAAACCGATGCGGCGATAAGGACGGCACAGGCCGTGGAGCAATATCTTGCCATTGCCAGGGAAGTGCTTGGTAAACATCCGCTTAACCGGCAACGGATTATGTCAGGACAGCTTCCGGCAAACGCCATCCTAACCCGTGGTGCGGGTATTGTCACTTACTGTACCCCGCTGAGGGAACGCTTTAAAGGACTCCGGTGCGCAGCCGTATCAGGCGAAGCAACCGTGCAGGCAATAGCCAAAATGGCAGGCATGCAAAACTATACCCATCCGGGCATTACCGGCTCGTATGATTTTAACGGCAAACTCAAAGCGGCTGCGGTACTTGAGCTGCTGGCGGATAACGATCTGGTACTGGTACATATAAAAGCTACGGATTTAGCCGGACACGATGGCCGGTGGGACCAGAAAAAAAACATCATTGAACAAATCGATACAATGGTCGGACAGATCAAGGCAAATATCCCGCCAGATACCCTTATTGCCATAACCGCCGATCATTCCACTCCCTGCACAGTAAAGGAGCATAGCGGCGACCCGGTGCCGGCAGTAATTTGGGGCAAAGGGGTCAGGGCGGATAAACAAGTAACCTATGGTGAAACGTCCTGTTCTCACGGTGGATTAGGCAGAATTACCGGCAACAATTATTTTCACATATTAATTGATCTCATGGGATTCTCACAAAAGTTTGGTGCTTGATTGCGTCACGCAAGCTGAATGCCAGAAAGGAGGCAGCAAAATAGCGACGCAGCAAAACAGAAAGGAGATTGTATAATGTCTCAAGAAAAAACAGGAAAAGTTTCCGGCGATTCGCCCGAAAAAAAGCCGGGACAGGTTGAGCGATTAATGAAAAAGTGGGGAATTCCCCTCGCCATTGCGGTGTTTCTCTTCTTGCTGCTCATGCCCACACCGGAAGGTCTGGAGCTGGCGGCACAGCGTTCATTAGCTGTTTTTACAGCTGCTCTGATCCTTTGGGTAACAACACCTATTCCGATTTACCTTACCTCGATGTTAGCGATTTTACTGCTGCCATTGATAGGAGCCGTCAAGGACCAGAAGGATGCCTTCGGCATGCTGGGCAATGACGTTATCTGGCTTATGGTGTCGGCATTTGTTCTCACCTCTGCCATTGTTAAGTCCCAGTTGGGAAGAAGGTTTGCATTATGGATGATAACCAAGTTCGGAAAAACACCCAAGATGACATTATTTACGCTGATCGTCATCAACTTTGTACTCGCCTTCTTTGTTCCGTCCACAACGGCCCGGGCCACACTGATGGTTCCTATTTGCCTTATTTTACTGGAGGTTTACAAGGCCATTCCCGGTGAGAGCAATCTGGGCCGGGTTATGATGCTTCAGGGTTTACAGGCAGATGCTTTGGCCACTTCGGGAGTTATGACGGCTACGGCTGGCAACATTATTGCCGTCGGATTCATTAACTCGCAGGCCGGGGGAAACATCGGCTATATGCAGTGGCTGCTAGCCTCTATGCCAACAGCAATTATCACCATGATCATTGTCTTTTTCCTCGGACTCAAAATTTTCTCAATTAAGGATGAATTTAATTTTGAAAAAGCTATCGGCACACTGGAGGAAGAACTAAGAAAGCTCGGCTCCTTCTCCCTTGCAGAGAAAAAAGCCATGGTTATCTTCTTGTTGACAGTGGTGCTATGGGCAACAGGAGATTATCATAAACACTGGGTCGGCTATGAAATCAGTACCGAGCAGACTGCTGTTCTGGCCGCACTGCTCTGTCTCCTGCCCAAGCTGGGACTGCTTACCTGGAAAGAAGCCAACATCAAGTGGGATTTGATGATTTTTGCTGCCGGTGCCTACGCGGTTGGCGGCGCTCTGGACAAATCCAAGGGTGCGGAATGGTTGATAACGCAACTGGTTAACGGGCTCGGACTACAAAATATGAGCCATTTCTGGGTCTATGTCATTGTGGTATTCATCAGCATGTACAGCCATCTTATCTTTACCAGCAAGACGGTAAGGGTGACTATTCTGATACCGGCATTCATCACCCTGGCCAAAACGCTGGGCATGAACCCGGTAGCGCTTGCTCTGGCTTCGGCCATGACTATGACTTATACGATTACGCTGCCACCCCATTCCAAGGTAAACACCTTATATTTCGGAACCGGTTATTTTTCCGTGCTGGATCAGGTGAAATACGCGGTTGTCACTTGTTTTGTGGGCGCTGTTATTATTAGTTTGGCGATATTTACCTGGTTTAAAATTATCGGTATTGCATAACAAAAAACGGCAGCCGGCTATCAAATGGATAGACCGGCTGCCGTCTTTTATTTTATCGGCATTTTTTACTGGGGCACCTGCCTGGCGGACTATAACAGTTCCTGCCGCAGTTCAGCGGCTGACTTGGGTGAGAGCCAGCCAAAAGGAATGTCAAATACCGTGTAAGCTCCCCGGCCACCGTGCTGGGCCAGCCGGAATACGGCCCGGGCATAAGCCACCAGGACACTGGCGGTAAACTCGGGATTGCTGTCAAGCTTCAGGGCAAATTCCATCACATGGTTGACATCAGGGCTGGTTTGGCCGGTACGAAAGACAAAGCCCCCATGGGGAGTGCCGGCATGACTGGCCTCAAACTCCTGCTCTGATACAAAAGAAACATGGGTTTCATAGTCGGAAAAATAATGCGGCATGGTTTTGATTGCCGTTTCAATAGCCGCGAGATCGGCCCCGGGTTCGGCAACGACATAGCAATCGCGGACATGCACCTCATGTGCATTTACCGGCGGCAAGGTGCCGGAACGTACGCCGGAAATAGCTTCCTGTTTGGGAACCGTATACTGTTTTGCAGTTTTAACTCCCGGAATGCGGCGAACTGCATCCGAGTGTCCCTGGCTAACGCCTTTGCCCCAGAACGTATAATCAGTTCCCTGCGGCAAAACCGCCCCTGCCAGCAAACGGTTAAGCGAGAAAAGGCCCGGATCCCAGCCAACCGAGATGGCGGCAGCTTTACCCGAAGCTTTGGCACTTTGCTCCATGGCCGCATAATAGGCGGGAATTTTGGCATGGGTATCAAAACTGTCAACAGTATTGAACAAGGACGAGAACCGGGGACCTTGTTCAATAAGGTCGGTGGCCGAACCACCGCAAAGCAGCATAACATCAATTTTGTCCCGGTATGCTTCGGCTTCGTCCACCAGCAGCGCCGGTACACCGCTCAAGGTTTTCTCCAGACGGCGCCGGGAAAACACGGCCACCAGTTCCATGTCGGTATTTTGCCGAAGTGCCAGTTCTGCACCTTTTCCCAGATTGCCATAGCCGACAATTCCAATACGTATCTTCTGACTCATCGTTACCTCCTGATATGGCTATAATTATGTCTGCTTATAAAGTAGACTTAGCTTCAGGCAGGGTTGTAACCCCAGCCGAAGGTTAGCTGCCCAGCTTCCAGGTACTTAACCGCTCACCCTTGCCTGCAGGGGCATAACTTCCCTTACAGCAACCAAGAGTCTTTGAGCAGTTTAGTCTCAGGATAAAGAGCAAAAGTTTGCAGTACATAGCTGCCGCTGTTAAGAATTAGTATATTTCGACACCAAACGGCCAATACCTTCTTTTTTGTACAAATGTTAACCTCCGGCCACAAAGGAGAAGCCACGTGCCATGGAGAATTATCATCATAGGATTTGCAGCAGTCGACATTGTGCGCGTTATTAGCACCCTGTCAAATCCGGAATCTGAAGAAAGAGGTTGTTATGAAACTAATATCATGGAATGTAAATGGCCTTAGGGCCTGTCTCGGTAAAGGGTTTGAAGATTTTTTTCATACCATTCAGGCCGATATTTTCTGTGTTCAGGAAACCAAGATGCAGCAAAGCCAGTCTGAGCTGGTGCTGCCCGGCTATGAGGAATACTGGAACAGCGCGATAAAAAAAGGCTACTCCGGCACCGCCATTTTTACCCGGTTAAAACCGTTGTCGGTTGCCTATGGCATGAATATGGAGGAGCATGATCAGGAAGGCCGGATTATTACCCTGGAATTTGAAGAGTTCTATCTGGTCAATGTCTATACTCCCAATTCCCAGCGCGAGCTTATGCGCCTCAGTTACCGGACACAGTGGGAAGATGATTTCAGGGCCTACCTCCTGCGCCTTGATCAACTGAAGCCTGTCATTATGTGTGGCGATCTCAATGTCGCCCACCAGGAAATCGACATTAAAAATCCCAAGTCCAACCGCAAAAACGCCGGTTTTACCGACGAAGAAAGAGAAAAAATGACCTGTCTGTTACAGGCCGGCTTCACCGATACCTTCCGCTTTTTATATCCTGACAAAGAAAATGCCTATACCTGGTGGTCTTATATGATGAATGCGAGAGCACGCAATGTCGGCTGGCGTATTGACTATTTTGTCGTCTCCAGCCGGTTAAAGGAGTCGGTAAAAGAGGCTGTCATTTATCCCGACATCATGGGCAGCGACCATTGCCCTGTCGGACTGGAGATATTTTAGCATAAGGAAAGGGCGCTGATAGTTCAGCGCCCCTTTATTATTGCAATTTACTCCGGTTTGGCGTGCCGCCTATTTTCGCTATGCCTACTCGCTGTATTCCGGCGAGTAGGCCAGCAGCTTGGTCTTGGGTTGATTGGCATCCAGCAGCCTAAATAACGCATTAAAATCGGTATTGTCATATATCGGTATACGTCTGAGCAAATACACATTGTCCCTGCCGGGTTTGTTCAGGCCGGGCAGTACGGTAAAAGCCGCCTGATACCCGGCTGCAGCCACCGCTTCCCAGGCAGCAAGATCATAGGAGCCATAAGGATAGGAGAATACGTCCACATCCTTGGCGGCGGCTTTTTTCAGCAGCTTCCTGATGTCTTTGGTCTCCCGCACCAGCTCTGGTCCTGTTAAAACCGTCATATCACGATGGGTCACCGAATGACCGCCAAAACTGATACCGGCAGCCGACATTTCCCCAATCTGCCGGCTTGAGAGCCGCTCTTCCCTGTCAATATTGACCCCGACCATAAAAATTACCGCACTAAAATCAAATTGCTTTAATATCGGAAATGCGTTGGTATAATTATCTTCATAACCGTCGTCAAGGGTAATAAGCACCGGCTTCTCCGGCAGCACCACCGGCTCTTGCTTCATATAGGCTAATAGCTGCCCAGGTGAAATGGTCTGAAAGCCGGCATGTTTCAACAATGCCAGCTGGCGTTCAAATTCCGCCGGTGTCACTGTCAGACGGGGCAGGTCGCGTTTGTCCTCACTTACATGATGATACAGCAGCACCGGTATACCATTTTGATACTGTGCCGCCGCAGTATTTGCAGCCATAGAGATGACCAGTACCGCCAATAAACAAATCCACTGTCGCCAGGCTAACAAGCCATCACTCCTCTCTCTTCTTCACTGTATCCGAATGGGAACCCTGAGCCGGCGGAATCCGTTTGTAGGGTAATTTAATCAGTATTTCTTCAGCAAGGTCCTTAAAGATTACCTCCGGGCTTGTTTGAATACTCTCCCCTTCCACGGAATTTTTATTTGCCTTCATTATATCATATTGTTTTGTTGCCGCCGAGTACGCGTAGCATTTTACTGTTATATCTGATTGAACATAGGTATCGTCAAGCCTATGGGAATAAAACCGCTGCTGCCTGGCGCGGTCCAGCTCAACAACCACGACAATATCGGCCGACAGCGCGTCGGCAACAGCTGACAGGATTATTTCGTCAGATAATCTTGCCTGCTTATTCTCCGCCAGCAGGCTTTGCGCGGCCTCGGCCGTCATGTCGGCAGGCAGCAAGGTATAATAAGGATATTTAAAAGGCTTTTTTATGGTGTCCTGCAGGATTTGAATATCCTGTTGCGGGCGATAATCAGCCGTATTCATGGGCGGCATAACCGCTACCTTGAGCGGGGTTATCGCATACCCGGCTGAAGCTGTGGTGGAAAAATAAGCAAGCAAAAGCAAAAACACTATTTTTTTAACCAGCCCTCCGGCCCGTACATTCATTCTGTCACCCCATTATTTATCCTTAGTACGTGAAGCCACCGCCTGCCGCTGCAGGCGGTGGCTAATTACTATTGAAACGGCTCATAACGAATTTCCCAGGTTAATGTTCCCTTACGGCGCGAATCCTGAAAAATACGCCGTTCACGCATACTGTAGCCGGTTACGGAAATTTCCACAGCCCGCCGCTCAGGTGAAAACTGTTTATCCTTGGTACCAGGGTAAATGGTTTCAACCTCACCATTTTCCCAGACAATCCTGATACTTGATTTTTGGGCCTGCTCCCCTGTGGCCTGAAAATTGACAATCGATATATTTTGGGCAGCTTTTCCGGCAATGGCTTGACGCAGCTCCACCTTACCTTCAAAAGGCACCTCGGTTCCGCTAAGAATTAATAAGGGCGGCAAAGGTGTAATGTTAATTATATCAGCAGGAACAGTGGTGTCCGCTGATTTCTGCTCAGGAGGAGTACCCTTTTCCATCCCTGTAAAAACCAGATAACCAATCATGCCGGCCACCAGCATAGTCAGGGCGCCAGCCACAAAGCTTTTCCACGAAATTACCATAAATACCCCCAGTCCCTAAAAATAATAGTAGTGCCTATGTATAGTATAATACGCCGGGAAATGGCATTTGCAAAGTCCATGGAACAATTTTTCTGCATATTTTTTTTCGCGAATGCTTATATTAATCTCGCAATAGCAAGTCATCCTGCAGGTTTGACTAACCTCCTGCCAATCATCATAGCTGGCATTTACATACTCACTGCTTTTCGGCCCAAAACCGCCGCAACAGAATCAGGAAATGCGCGTACTGCATACATTTGCTTTCTCTCTGAATATTGTAAACAAATCAATATTTTCTAATATAATTTTCTGTCAGTTCTTGTAGTTTTTACGGAATGCTTGTCTATAATGAGAATTGAATTATGAAGCCTTAATGCCGGCTTATGATTCAAAAATTCAAAGAGTGGAGGTTACTTAATGGAATCTAAAATTGTAGCAGGCCTTTTAGTCTACAAACTCAACATGATTCAAACAGTTGCTTTAGCCCTCGTAATGTACTTTATCGGTAATTTCATCAGACATCGCGTGCCTCTGTTTATGCGTCTTAGCATACCAGGACCTGTTATCGGCGGTTTGATTTTCGCTGCACTGTCCACCTTCCTGCGTACCCAGGGGATCCTCGGGTTTGAACTGGATGGCACAATGCAAACAGCCCTTATGATTATGTTCTTTTGTACAATTGGTATGGGTGCCAGTTTAACACTGCTTAAAAAAGGCGGCATGCCTTTAATTATCTTTTTCCTGTTAGCGGTTGTACTGGCAGTAGCGCAAAACGTTCTCGGCATTGCGCTGGCCAAGCTTACCGGTATTGATCCTCTCTTAGGCATTATCAGTGGTGCAGTAACCCTGATGGGCGGATTGGGAACCGGCGGCGCCTTTGGACCGCTCTTTGAAGAGTGGGGTGTACAAGGTGCTACCACTGCTGCTATCGCCTGCGCAACCTTCGGTATGGTTGCCGGCAGCTTGATGGGCGGACCGTTCGGTGAATGGCTGATTAAAAAGAACAACATCCCTACACCTAAGCTGCATGGTGCTGCTACAGACGGAGACGACAGCCTGCTTGTGGAAGAAGAAGAAACCTTCAGCGGCGAAACCTTAATGCAAACTCTCGGCTGGATAGTCTTTGCCATGGGTATTGGCTCCATTATCAGCTTCTATCTGACAAAAGCCGGCATTACGCTGCCTGCCTATATCGGTGCCATGATTGCGGCTGCATTCGTCCGTAATATTGGTGATTTTTCCAAATCTTACAAAATCAACGGCCGTGCGCTTGAAGTTATTTCCGACATTTCACTGGCCGTCTATCTGACAATGGCAATCAATGGTCTTAAATTGTGGGAACTCGTTAACCTGGCACTTCCGCTGTTGACCATTTTGTTTGGTCAGATTATCCTGATGGCTATCTTCTGCTGGCTGGTAGTTTACTATGTCATGGGTCGCACTTACAGTGCCGTTCACCTGTCTGTCGGCATGGTTGGTTTCGGCATGGGCGCTACTCCCAATGCGTTGGTAAACATGGCTGCATTAACTGAAAAATACGGTCCTTCGCCCCGGGCGCTTATGATCGTATCCTTGGTAGGAGCCTTCTTGATCGACTTTGCCAATGCGCTGATTATCACCGGCATGGCCGGAATGTTCCGATAAGGAATAAAAAAGGAATGAAACCCCAAAGGGCAGAGTCATTAGACTCTGTCCTTTTTATTTACCCTGCATGCTGCCATAGTCCACTTTATACCAAAGGTTATCCACCAGCTGCCATTCTTGCTTGTGGCTGGTTTTGTTGGTGCCCAGTACGGGATGGGTTACTACCAGTTCGAGCGCGGCCCGGGCTTTGTCGCCATATAGCTCAACTTCGTGCACCGATATGTTGATCTGATAAACATAACCGGCATCACGCAGCTGCCGGTACTCGGGCAAACTGGGCTTGGGCACATCTCTAAAATACGATAATCGGTACATGGTATCGTAATCCCGCTCCACAAAAGCCCGGCGATACTCCTCTACCCGCTCCCTGAGTGCTTGACTGACGGCCAGATGCTGCTTAGACTCCAGCATAGTTTTATGGCTGAGTTGTGACTGTAAGTAGCTTGCTGTAGTTGTTTGCCCGGCACCGGCTAACAAAATAAGCACAATAATTCCGGCTACAGGCAGCACTGCCCGTAACTCCTGATAGGTTTCCCTAAGAATTTTCATACCACACCTCCACTATTGATTTATGTAGTGTCAAAGCTGGTTTTATAGAAGAAAATTCCCATAAAGATGGAATGTCAGTATTTACTGGTTTTTCCAACAGTTATCCAGAATAGAAGCTAATCTTTTTTGATTTTTCAAATTATTATAAAACAATTTTATTTCTTTTTTTGTCGTTTTTAGTAGTGCAAATAGTATTATAATAATAATGGTATAATTATAGGATTTTACATTTATATTATTCGGAGGTGTCAATTGTGGCAAATAATGCACCCATTGGAGTTTTTGACTCCGGCATTGGCGGACTTACGGTAGTAAAAGAAGTTATTAACTTAATGCCTAACGAAAACATTGTTTATTTCGGTGATACCGGCCGTACTCCCTACGGTCCCCGGCCGGTGGAACAAATCATCGAATTTACCAATCAAATTCTGGATTTTCTTAATGGCCAGGGCGTTAAAATGGCAATTATGGCATGTAATACGATAACCATGTGGACCCTGGAACAAGCCCTCAGCCGCTACGCTTTTCCCATCGTTGGCATGAATACCGGCGAACAATTGGCACTGGCGGCTACCAAAAGCAAGCATATCGGTATTGCCGCCACACAAGCTACCATTAACAGCGGCAAGCATGCCCAGCGGATTACAGCAGCAGATGCCAGCGCCAAGGTATTTCCCCAGGCCTGCCCGCCGCTTTGTCCCATGGTAGAAAGCGAGGTATTGGAGGGTGCGGAAGCCGAAGCAGCCTGCCGCGAATACTTACTGCCAATGAAAGAGGCAGGTGTGGATACAGTAGTCCTGGCCTGCACACACTATCCCTTCCTCTTAGCGCCCATCAGACACATCCTGGGACCTGAGGTTACCGTCATTGACCCGGCTAAACAAACAGCCCTTGATGCTCAACAGGTTCTGAAAAACCTGGATTTATTGGCAGATCCCAGCCAGCAGGCAGTACGCCGCTTCTGCTTCTCAGCCGATCCGGCAAGAGCCAAACGCCTGGCAGAACGCATTATCGACGCACCGCTGCATAATTTTGAACAGGTTAATATTCTGGAATAATCCCAAAAAGGCAAGCCCGAAAACAGGGCTTGCCTTTTTTTAACTGCCGGTTATGATTGTGACCAGTTCGGGGTTGACTTTCATGACGCCCCCCTGCACCATAAGCTGCTGCTCTCCCTCCCCGGTAAGCAGCCTGACCGGTCTGGACTCAAGCAGGGTAATGAGGGGAGCGTGTCCGGGGAGGACGCCCATTTCACCGGTAGTGGCCCTGGCAATGACCATGCGAACCTGACCTGCGAATAATTTGCCTTCAGGTGTGATAATTTCTACGCGCAGTGTCTTGTTCACTGCCCTTTCCCCCTCATGGCTGCTGCTTTTTCCGCCACTTCGTCAATGGTTCCGACCATATAAAAGGCATTCTCCGGCAGCTCGTCATAGTTGCCGCTTAATATTTCCCTGAAGCCCCGCACCGTTTCTTTCAGCGGCACGTATTTGCCGGCAGTACCGGTAAAGGCTTCGGCCACGAAAAACGGCTGGCTGAGAAAACGCTGAATTTTTCTGGCCCTGCCGACAACCACCTTATCTTCTTCCGATAATTCCTCCATCCCCAGGATGGCGATAATGTCTTGCAGTTCTTTATATCTTTGCAGAATTTCCTGAACGGCACGAGCGGTCTGATAATGTTCATCCCCGATAATAAACGGGTCAAGTATGCGGGAGGTGGAATCCAGTGGATCCACTGCCGGATAGATGCCCAGTTCGGCAATTTGCCTTGACAATACGGTGGTGGCGTCAAGATGGGCAAAGGTAGCCGCCGGCGCCGGGTCTGTCAGGTCATCGGCCGGCACATAGACGGCCTGCACCGAGGTTACCGAACCCTGCTTTGTCGAGGTTATCCGCTCCTGCAGGGTGCCGACATCAGTGCCAAGGGTAGGCTGGTAGCCTACTGCCGAAGGCATCCGCCCCAAAAGTGCCGAGACCTCAGAGCCGGCCTGAATGAAGCGGAATATATTATCAATGAATAAGAGCACATCCTGCCCGGCTACATCGCGAAAATACTCCGCCATAGTCAGGCCGGTCAGACCTACCCGCATCCTGGCTCCCGGCGGTTCATTCATCTGCCCGTACACCAGGGCCGTCTTGCTGATAACGCCTGACTCCATCATCTCCCGCCAAAGTTCATTGCCTTCGCGGGTCCGCTCTCCCACACCGGCAAAAACCGAGAAGCCCCCATGCTCGGTGGCAATATTGCGGATAAGTTCCATAATCAAAACCGTCTTGCCGACCCCGGCCCCGCCAAACAGGCCAATCTTGCCCCCGCGCGCATAGGGTGCAATCAAGTCAACCACTTTGATGCCGGTTTCCAGTATCTCGGTAGCTGTCTCCTGTTCGACAAACGCCGGTGCCGGACGGTGAATGGGCCAATATTCACTGGCCGTTACCGGTGCGGGATTGTTGTCCACCGTCTCGCCCAGCACGTTAAATATTCTGCCAAGCGTCCCTTCTCCCACAGGTATAGTAATGGGTGAACCGGTATCAACGGCCGTCATGCCGCGTACCAGCCCGTCGGTTGACGACATGGCCACACAGCGAACCATATTATCACCCAAATGCTGCATGACCTCTACCGTCAGATGAATATCATACCCGGCGGCTTTCCCGGTGACTGTTACTGCATTATTGACAGCCGGCAACTGCTCCTGCGGAAATTCAATATCGACTACAGGCCCAATTACCTGTTTTACCTGCCCGCTAGCCATGTACTCCCTCCTCTTACCGCAGCGCCTCCGAACCACCTACAATCTCCGATATCTCCCTGGTGATGTTGGCCTGACGGACTTTGTTGTACTCAAGCACCAGTTGACCTATGAGTTCCTGGGCATTGTCGGTAGCCAGGCTCATAGCATTTAACCGTGACGCCACTTCGCTGGCCGCCGCATGGATAAGCCCCCGGAAGATGGCAGCCTCCAGCCATTTGACGGCAACCTCTGCCAGCACACTGTCAAATGACGGCTCATAGATTTGTGATTGTTTCCGGCACGGTAAAGTTTCCGCTATGCGGATAGGCAGGAGGTGTTCCACCACCACCTGCTGGTTGCCTGACGAGCAAAACTTTGTATACACCAGGTACACCTTGTCATAGGTTCCGCTGCCAAACAACTCTGTAATAACTGCACCAATATCTACGGCGTGCTGATACCGGGGCTTTTCTGAAATACCGATATAGGACTTGTCAATCGCCACCTGGCGGCGTCCGAAATAATCCTTTACTTTCCGTCCCACAACCACCAGGCCCACACGGCTTTCGCCGCCAATTTGGCGCACTAGCGCTTTAACCAGGTTGCTGCCATAGGAGCCTGCCAGACCTTTATCGGCGCCAATTACCAGATACCCGGTACGCAGTACTTCCCGTTCGGCAAACAAGCCGCCCGGCAACTCTTCGCCGCTGGTTACCAGCGCGGCGATAGCTGTCTCCAGCTCCTGGCAATAGGGCAGGCTGTCCCTTACCCGCTCCTGCGCCTTGCGCAGGCGCACTGCGGCAACCATTTTCATGGCCTGGGTTATTTTCTGGATATTCTTAACTCCTTTGATGCGGCGGCGCAAATCTAATGCATTAGGCATAAGCTCACCTCGCCATAAAGGAGTCTTTAAACTGCTTGATGGTGGTTTTCAGGCGCTCCTCAATGGCCGGCTCCAGGCATTTCTTTTCTTTAATTCCGCCGCTAATCTCCGGATAGGCACGGATATACTGCAGAAATTCCTGCTCAAACTTACTCACCCGGGAAACAGGTACATCATCTAAGTGCCCATTGACACCAAGATAGACGGCGATGACCTGTTCCTCAATGGGCATAGGCTTATATTGCGGCTGCTTGAGCAGTTCGGTCATGCGTTTACCCCGTTCCAGCAAATCTTTCGTGCCTTTATCCAAATCAGAACCAAACTGGGCAAACGCCGCCAATTCACGGTACTGCGCCAAATCCAGACGCAAGCGCCCGGCCACTTGCTTGGTGGCCTTTACCTGGGCCGAGCCGCCTACCCGCGACACCGACAGCCCCACATTGATGGCCGGCCGCGTACCGGCGTAAAACAGCTCGCTTTCCAGAATAATCTGCCCATCGGTAATGGATATTACATTTGTCGGGATATAAGCCGCCACGTCGCCGGCCAGGGTTTCAATGACAGGCAGCGCGGTAAGCGAGCCCCCGCCCAGTTCTGATGATAATTTGGCCGCCCGCTCCAGCAGCCGGGAATGCAGATAAAAAACATCGCCCGGATAGGCTTCCCGCCCTGGCGGACGCCTGAGCAGCAAAGACATGGCCCGGTAGGCTGCCGCATGTTTGGATAAATCATCATAAACACAGAGTACGTGCCGCCCCTGGTGCATAAAGTGCTCGCCCATAGCTACACCGGTATAGGGTGCCAGATATTGCAGCGGCGCACTGTCAGAAGCCGTCGCCACCACTACGATGGTATGCTCCATCGCCCCATGCTCTTCCAGCGTCTTTACCACCCGGGCTACGGTAGAAGCTTTTTGCCCAATGGCGACATAGATACAAATGACATCCTCACCCTTTTGGTTCAGGATGGTATCAACAGCGATAGCCGTTTTCCCGGTACCCCGGTCACCAATGATCAGCTCCCTTTGCCCCCGCCCAATGGGCACCATACAATCAATGGCTTTAATTCCTGTCTGCAACGGCTCTTTGACCGGCTGCCTGTCGGCAATACCGGGAGCCCGCCACTCAATCGGCCTGGTCGAGTCAGTATCGATCACTCCCCGCCCGTCAATGGGGCGTCCCAGTGCATCGACAACCCTGCCGATAAGGGCTTCTCCCACCGGCACTTCCATAATCCTGTCGGTGCGCCGCACTCTGCAGCCTTCCTGTACACTAACCTCATCGCCTAACAGCACTGCGCCGACATTGTCCTCTTCCAGGTTTAACGCCATACCGTAAACGCCGTCACCAAATTCCAGGAGTTCTCCGGCCATAACCTTGTCCAAGCCATGCAACCGGGCAATACCGTCACCAACCTCAATTACCATCCCAATTTCATCCACATTGCTTTCAATCTGGTATTGCTTGATTTGCTCCTGAATGATTGCCGATATTTCCTCAGGCCGTATTTTCACAGTGAGTTAGTCACCTCACTTCCTCAAACTATTTGTTTAACATATGCCTTTTTAAATTCGCCAGTTTGGCTGCCACACTGTTATCAATACGTCTATCACCAATTTGAATGATTAGTCCGCCTAAAATCCGTTGATCCACTTGCAGATAGACTTCAATGTTTTTTCCTGTGACATGGGCCAGCTGTGTTGCCAGCTGCTCCTTATCCTGCTCGGCCAGCGGCATTGCCGTTATGATTTGCACTTCCAGGATATTGCTGGCCTGCTTCACCAGCAGCCGGTAAGACTTAATGATCTCCGGCAGCACCGCGGTGCGCCGCTTATCGATTATATGGCATAAGAAGTTTTGGACAAAGCCGGATACCGTGTCACCAAAAAGGCGCGCAACAGTCTCCTTTTTGTCAGCCGCCGGCACACCGGGATTGCTAAAGAAGCTGCGAACCTCCGCCTCGGCAAAGACCCCTTCCACTATGGTGAGCTCTGCCTCAACCTCATGAAGATTCTGCCACTCCCGGGCCAGCCGGAATATCGCCTGAGCATACCGCCTTGCTAACCGCAGCTTCATGCCAGTTCACCATACTTTTCTTTAGTAAAGTCCTTGATAAAGCTTTGCACCAGGCGGGTATTGGTTTCGGCATCCAGGTTTTTCTCGATAATTCTCTCCGCAGCGGCCACTGCCAGGCTGGCGACTTCAACCCGCAGCCGGTTCATCGCCTGCTGATAATCGCGCTCAATCTCCTCCTGCGTTTCTTTTAAGAGACGCGCGTGTTCTTCCCTGGCTTGCTGGAGCATGGCTTCTTTAGACCTTTCCCCCAGGGCAATAGCCTCATCAATGATGGCTCTGGCCTGAACGCGAGCTGCGGCAATCTGCTCCTGGCTCTCTTTTTTCATGGTATTTGCCAGGGTTCGCTCCTGTTCGGCCTCATCCAGGCTTCTGGCAATGCGGCTTTTTCGTTCTTCCAAAGCTGTCAGGATCGGCTTGTAGGCAAGTTTGGTTAAAATAGCCACAAGTATCAGAAAGTTGATAATCTGAGCCGCCAAAGTAGCATTCATTTCAATCAATTTATATCCCCCCTCCACCATGGGAGCCGGCATCTGGCTTACCTGTCAGACACCTCTTGCTGTTCACTTTTTAAAGCAGACTTGGCTTCAGATGGGGTATAACCCCACCTGAAGATTAGTCGCCTTATCTTAACCTGAGATTGAACTGTAGCCGCGCTCCTATCTCTTGGAATTAATGCTGCTTGCAGCAGCTAAGAGCAGGCTGGTTACTGGACAAAAGGATTGCTGAATACCAGTACAATGGCGATAACGGCTGCAATAATCGGAATAGATTCAATCAAACCAACGGAAATGAGCATAGTTACCATAATGGAGTTTTTGGCCTCCGGTTGACGGGCAATACTTTCAACGGCTTTAGCCGTCACATGGCCATCCCCCATTGCCGCTCCAAAGGCCGCCAAACCCACAACCAAAGCTGCGGCAATAACCGAAGCCGCAATGATAATTGCCTGTTCCACTTTCACCCCTCCTTTTCTTCGATATGATGTACTTCCAGGGAATTACTCAGATATGACATCGACAGCATAGTAAATATCAGTGCTTGAATGATACCGACAAAGACACTGAAAGCCAGCCATACTGTCGGTACAAAGTAAGGTACCAGAATACCCAGAATGATAATCAGGATTTCTCCTGCCAGAATGTTGCCAAAGAGACGGAATGAAAGCGTTACCGGTTTGGCCAGTTCTTCAATAATATTGATAGGCAAAAACAGAATATTAGGCTCAATAAAATGCTTAAAATGCGCCAGCGCTCCTTTGGTCTTGATGCCATAGCCATGAACAATGGCAACAATCATCAGCGCCAGACCCAGTGTGGTATTAATGTCATTGGTTGGCGAAGTAAAGCCCGGCACCAGACCCAGCCAATTGGAAATCAGCAAGAACAGGAATAAGGTAATAATCAGCGGTGCGACCTTGCGTCCATTATGGCCGATGGTCGACTCAATCTGTGTTAAGAGCCCTTCCAGCAGCAGCTCCACAAAGTTTTGCCAGCCTCCCGGCACCAGCGCCCAGTTCCTGCGAACCAGCAGCGAACCAACAACCAGAATCGCCATAGTCAGCCAGGTCATGTACAAGGTATCAAGATTGAACCCCAGACCGGCCAAAACTACCACATGGTGCCCACCTATCTCACCTCCGCCGTGCCCCATGTCCCCTCACCTCCTTACCTACATTTTTTGGTATCCCTAATCTGCCTGATAACCAGCTGCAGCCCACTGATGAACAGGAGTGCCGGCATAGTAAAGAATCCTGCAGTAAATGCCAAAGCATTGACTTTGAAGAAATGGGTAATAACAATAAGCACCAGCAAAACGGCTCCCAGCCGGATAATCCATCCCCCCCGGATATGTTCAATGGCTTGCTGCTTGGAAAACACCTGGACATTCTCAACCTGGCGATAAAGATACAAAAAATAAATTGAACCTGTCACTAAGCCAATAAGCAATCCGGTGGTTACCTGCACGGAAAAATACCTATAGGCAAGCAGGCAGCCTATGGTTCCCACGAAAGCAATTTGTGCCAACATGTTCCTGACCTTAAGCTCATAGTTCTTCATACATGTGGCCTTAGCCATCCCACCTTTTATTCACTTTTTCTCCTGGGGTAAGGACATTGGTACTGGCACCACTACCGTCTTACTCCATATATATGACTACTTGTCATATATATTCCTCGCTTTTCCTAATATTGGGAAACCATTCTCGTTATGTTGCGATTCTCCGATTAGCGGCAGAACAGCATCACAAAAGCGAGACTACACCTGACCGGGGTTTATCACCCACCACAAGTGTAGTCTCGCTTTTTAAAAAAAATGACAGAGGGTCAATAAAACGACCCTCTGTCATTCCCAATACCTGTCCGGTATTGGGAGGTTAATTAGCCTGGTTAAATGAATTGAGAAAGGTTACATACTGCTCTTTTGTTAACAGCGGCTTGTACTCCTGCAATATCTGCTCCGCCGCTTCGCCGTCACCGTACAATAGGTCAATAACCGTCATCGCCAGTGCCTGTGCAGACTTGATATAAGCCGCGTGAGAATCAGCCACAGAATAATCTTTACTGTGCAGCGCACCGGAAACACAACCAAGCCAAGGGTGAATCGTCGGCATGATGTGTGAAAGATCGCCTGTATCGGTACTGCCTGCCTCATGGGTTCCGGCACCCACCTGTGTCTGGCCGTATACAGCTTCCGCATTGGCTCTAAACACTTGATTAAGCTCCTGGTTATTATTCATCGGCAAGTAACCGGGCAAACTTTGAATAGACACTGCAGCGCCTACCGCATCGGCGCCGGCACGCAGCGCCCGGTCAATTTTTATGTTGCTGTCGCGCAGCGCCTCGATGCTGGCGGCACGAACATAACTCTCCATACGCACATCTTCAGGGATAACATTTACCAAATCGCCACCCTGGGTAATAATCGGATGAAACCGCACATAATCCTGCTCACGGAAGGTTTCCCGCTGTGCATGAACCCCCATGATACCCAGCATAGCTGCATTCAGGGCGTTAATTCCTTCCGCCGGGGCCATGGCGGCATGGGCGGCTTTGCCCTGATACTGAACCAATTTGCCAATAAAGCCGTTACTGGTACTGCCAAGCCGGACAAAGCTGTCGGCTTCCGTATTGGTAAGCAAATGAATTTGCATCGCCATATCAATATCATCAAAGGCTCCCCGGTAAATCAATTCCTGCTTGCCGCCAAGGTAGGCAATTTTTCCTTCTTCCCGCAGCTTGTTTCTGTACGTAATTTCAACATATTCCTCTGCCGGAACAGCGAACAGTACGACATCACCGGCCAGAAAATCCATCGCGCCGGTATCAAGCAGTGCCATACCTACAGCCATCAGCACTGCAATCTGAATGTTATGGCCACAGCAATGGGCAGCACCGGTTAAAGGGTCTGCCCCCGGATGCCCGGCACAAGTTACAGCGTCAAGTTCACCTAAGACGGCAACCGTGCGGTTAGACCTTTTGCCTTTCAGCCGTCCTTTCACGCCGGTAAGAGCCAACTCTTTTTCATAAGCTACGCCCAGGTTACGAAATATGTTTTCCACCTTGGCGGCAGTCTTAGTCTCTTTAAAACCTAACTCCGGCTCACGATAGATGGACTCTCCCAGTTCAATAATCTGCTCCTGTCTGACTTCAATTGCCTGACAAACCTTCTGTTTTAATTCCTCTTTCGTCATTGTCTACCTCCAGTACCCCTCTTGAGTTTCTTATGACTAAATCGCGCCTTCCCATTTCAGGACAAACTGGGCAATAATGGCGGCGAAAATAAACGTCCCGGTAATTACTGCCAGCGCTACTGGTACGATACGCCATGACAGCTTTTTAAACATCTCAATATCTTTCCCCACCGACAAACCGGCATAGGCCAAAACCGGCGTGGTAATGGCTAAAAACTGTACCTTTTTGGTGGTCTCAATAATCCAGGCACTGCCGGGAAAAGCCGGGAGAGAGAGAATAACGGCAACAAAGGATATCCAAAAAACCATAGGCAATTTATTAAGCACAGGTATTTGACTAAGAATCATGCCAACAAGGCCAATCGCGACAATAACAGCAATGCCCAGCAGCGAACTATACCAATCGACTTTATAACCGATCAGATTGGCAACCGCCACAAACAAGCCTGTGATTATCAGGACAATGGTCATATTCAGCAGCTTGCCCATTATATCCGCTCCTCTGCAATTTTTTTATTGCGCTGAAACTTGCTTAAGAAATTGTACAGCTTGTTCGCCAGCGGCAAAGAGAAAAAGAGACTTACATAAATGCCCAAAATCGTAGACATCAGGTTGGCAGCTCCCGCATAGGCCCGGATTTGTTGTTCCATGTCGGGATAGGCTGCAATAATGGAACCGACAGAGGCGGCCATCATACTGCCGCTGCCTACACCCGACCCCATGGCTAACGCATACGGATGGAACACACCCAATTTAGCCACAATACCGGTCAAAATCGCCAGCCACACGGCACCAAACAGCGTACCGCAGATATACATCGCCATTACGCCGCGGCCTTCCGGTGAATCAAGGCCATATTTCTCCGCAACGATGGCAATATTCGGTTCCCTGGCAACCGAATAGGTAGCGCCAACGGCTTCTCTGCCCATATTCAGCAATACGGCAATCGGCAGGCCTAAAAGCACTGTCCCGAAAAAATGCCCTATTTCCTGAAACAATAGCGCCCCTTTTGAATGAAATAAGAGGGAAAGATTAGGTCCTATATCCAGCCCGATTTTGACAATTAACAGCATCATGGCAACCGGCAATATTCCGGCAGCTGTTTCCATTTGCTTGGTGGACAGAATATTAAACCGGGGAAAGCTGACCACGCCGCCTAATACCATCGCATGCAACAAAGGCAATAAAATAATGAGACCATACTTTATCATCCCAATCTGCTCTGATATAACAACAATGATGAGCACTAACAGGTGAATTTTCCAATTGCGCAAAATGTCCATTACATCACTCCCCAATTATTACTGTAAAACCAGTTTCCATAACCAAATTTTCCATGCTTGTTGCAAACTCCCCCTCATTTTAGGAATATATACGGAATATTTCCTAAAATAATTATATAACAATCTGCTTAGAACTATCAAGTAATTTTGTTGGAACCAGATTATGTATATAAAGAAACTTATCCAACAAGCAAACAGCCTGCTTAACACACTATGGTTAAGCAGGCTGTTACCCTGACAGACAATATGACTTTTTTGCGAGCAGACTAGCTAGCAGCGGCTTGCATGCCCATCAAGCCTTTTAATGCTTGGACGCAGCCAGTTGATACAACTTGCTGGGCCGCCCCCTGCTTGCCGCAGACTCTTCGCCGGCCTGCTCGGCCAGGCCAGCCTCACACAGACTGGTTATAATCCGCCGCACATTCCTTTCGGTAACCGACAGCTGGGCAGCCAGCTGGGCAGCCGAAAAAGCCCCCCAGCCCATCCGGTGTATGATGTTCTCGATTTTGCGGTAGGTCTTGATTCCCACACCGGCCTGATTCAACTTCTTCAATAAAGCTGTATCGTTAGAATAAAAGTCATAACTCAATCCCTTGCCGCGCCCAACAACTTCGACTATTTTGCCATCATCCTGCACAATAATGATCCGGTTTTCCTTTTGTTCTCTGGTATTGCGCAGAGCCCGGTGGGCATTGATTTCAGCAGCAAAAACCGTTTGGCCGAAACCAATGCCGGCGGTGACGGGAACGTCAATATTTACTGCCAGTATTAATCGCTCAATTGTAGCTTGCAGCATGGTTATTTCCCGTTCCACAGCCCCGCGGGAACTAAAGATCTCATACACCCCTCTGCCTTTATCCAGGAGATAGCCGTCCAAACTCTTGCAAAGCGGCAGTAAAATCTCTTTAAGTCTCAACTCCAGCAGCTGCAAATCATAGGGCGTCCTGGCCTTCTCAATAATCTCGCCATAGCTGCCAACTTCAATAATGACCAGACCGACCTGGGTATTTTTGAAATAGGACGACTTTACCTTCTCGATGATAATTTTTAAGGATTGATAAATTTCCCGTTCAGTCAACGTAAAATGGTAAACAGGAATTCCTTCTTTTTGCAGCGCATTCATAACACTGCGCAAAGCAGTTATCACGCCATCAATTTTTCCTGCCCGCCATAGTTCAAGATGAAACCGGATGATCTCTTCCGGATTATACCGGCGGGTATAATACTTAATGTAAAAGTCGCTCCACGGTATCCCTGTCGCCTGCAATAGTTTCTCTATATCCACTTCCTCTTCAATGATATCAACAGAGATGCGCTGCAAAACCACCTTGTGGTCAAAGGCCATCTGCAGACAACACTGGTAAAACCCGCCGCCCATGGTCTGACAATAGGCCACAGTATCGGCTGCCTCCAGATAGTCCCCGGCAATAATATACGGAACCGGACCGGAAAAAAGCCAGCCTTTTACCTTGGCGCGATTGTTCTCTAAAATAGATTGGATCTCAGCTTCATCATCATAGGCAAAGGGAATACATTCAATTTCACGCTCAAATTCTTCGGCCACCCTGAGTATCCGCTCTACCGAGCGTTCAGGACCGACAACACCAATTCTGTGCATGCTCATTACTCCTTGTTTCGGGACAAGGGGACAGGTACCTTGTCCCACTCGCTGCTGCCAATTGTCCTTGGATCTATAGTACCCAATACAGGTTCAGGCTTGTTGACAGTATTTTGATAAGTATAGTATTTAAATATGCCGCGTCAAAATCCCTTTCTCTGCAGTCCTGTTGGCTTATTCTTTTTTCATAAGTCTCAAGCGATAAAAAAAACATGGTTTATATCGAGCCTTTGGCTTCGGAGAAGCGGAGGTTAAGCGCCAGCGGCGCAGCGTTATAGGATGATTGTCTGCGCCGGGCCTTGCGTTGGCGCGCAATATATTCCAGGGAATAAAAAAAGCCGCGAAATCGCGGCTTTTTAAAAGCAAACCACTGCCAAAGCCCCGGAAGCTATGTTGGCAGAACAATTAATCTTCCCGGATAGTTCCATCTGTGCCAATAATCACTACACGCCAAGGAATCATCTTGCCGCTGGCTACCAGGGCCTCTTTGACGGCATTGGCCAAACCGCTACAGCAAGGCACCTCCATCCGGATTACGGTAAGACTCTTGATTTCATGCAACTTGAGAATTTCCGTCAGTTTGGCGGCATAATCGGCCTTATCCAGCTTAGGACAGCCGATAAGCGTGATCTTGTTGCGCATGAACCCGGCATGCAGGTTGGCATGGGCATAGGCCGCGCAATCGGCTGCCACCAGTACATGCGCCTGATCAAAGAAGGGAGCGTTGACCGGTACCAGCTGCAATTGACAGGGCCATTGCCGCAATTCGGAACCGGCAACAACCGCTTCCTTAGGGCTAACAGCAGTATCTTTTTTGATTTCCTTGACTGTGTTCCCAGGACAGCCGCACGCCAGCGGCGGAGCACTTACCGGTGGCTTGCCACTTTCAATATGCGCTTGAACAGCAGCTTCGTCAAAGGCCTCGGCCTCCCGTTCGATTATGGCAATAGCATCTCTGGGGCAGTCCGGCAAACACGCCCCCAGGCCATCGCACAAATTATCTGACAGCAGCTTAGCCTTGCCATTAACCAATTGGAGAGCTGCCTCATGACATGCTCCGATACAAAGTCCGCAGCCATCACATTTTTCTTCATCTATTTTAACAATTTTCCGTATCACAGGTATTCCTCCCTTATTATTTATTATATACCCCGCCCCGGCGCCGCCGCATTTCCCCGGCCGGACAAGCGCGTTTCGGCAGGTTATCTTCCTGGCTATAGAATACAATAAACGGCAAGCCGTCGTCAGTGATTAAAATCACAGGAATTGTTTTTGCCGAACAAATGCAAAACAGACTGATGCCATGGTTTTAGCAATCAGTCTGTTTTACATTTCAGGCATATGTTAGTTGCTGCCTGCCGCTGCAAGCAGTTCGTTGTCAGTATCAGCCAACCAAATTCCCGGCCTCATCAAACTCCATTTCCATCAGTTCACCGCAAATTTCCATATCGGGATTGGCCTGCGCTTCAGCTAGCAGTGCTTCAGAGATAACTATCTCTCCTATGTGGAGTGTATCTTGAATTCTAACCAGCTTGACCTGGGACAGATCGGCGATATTGCAGGTTTTAATGGCAGCCATTATGGCTTCCCGGTCATCGGCCAGCATCATCGGCATGCGGGCAGGCCCCGGAGTTGTATTGGTAATCAAATTGGCATAGGTGTAATCAAAATCCACTTTATTAAACAATTTGCGGGTAGTATAATCGGCAACGCCAATGCCGCAGGCATTGCCATTAGTCTCTTTGCTCAAATCAAGCACTATCACTTTGTTGGCATCCAGACCGCCGCTGGCATAAGGCGTGGGAAAACGCCCGGTGATATTGGGGTCCATACCATCACCGGATATTTCCTTGCCTATTCGGTCTACAATCAGCACATCAACAGCATCAAACAGTATCCGCGGCATCTTGGCTTTGGCCTCAGGCAGCAATTGCTGGTCGACTTCCATGATTTTCTCTGCCGGAACAGCCACCAGGGTGGATATCCGGTCATAAGCGTTCTCAACGGTGGCGATGCCGAACAAAATCTTGCAGCACGCCAGTTTCACCTGAGCCATTTCAAAAACATGTTCAGCCATATGTTTGAAACTAAAGTGGTGACAGGTTTCCGCCCCTTTTTGTTTACCAAGGCCAATGCTGAGCATTTTCGCCAACCCGCTTTCGCAAGGTCCCCGGTAAGCCGTATGCGGCTTTACCCTGTTGATAATTACAATCCCGTCTGCTTCATAAGCCGCTTTATCCATATGCACAGCAAGCCCGTTTTTGATCTTGCCGACTTCCACCACTTCCATGGAGGAAACAATGGGACAGCCGGCACTCTCCTCGGTAACGCCAAGATTGGCCAGCACTTTGGCTTGCCCGGCAGCGGTAGCACCGCCATGGCTGCCCATGGCCGGGACGATGAAGGGTTCTCCGCCCCGCTGTTTAATTTCCTGCACTGTCAGCCGTACCAGTTCAGGAAGTCTGTCAAGTCCCCGGCTGCCAACCGCGACAGCAATGCTCATACCTGGCTTTATCCTGTCAGCGATATCCGGTTTGGCAAATTCCTGGCGCATGGCTGCCGGGATGTCGCTGATCTCCGTTACTTTGAACTTTTGCCGGACTTTGACTACCCGCGGCAGTGGTGTTCCTTTGAGCAATTCCTGTATGATCCCCATTTGCAATTCCTCCTTCTTCTATAGCACTACATGCTTGGACCTATTCGCATAATCGAGAAATCATTATGTCCCAAGACCTCGGCCTTAGTTATTTTTCCGGATGCCACCGCCAGCATTTCGGTAAATATCCGTTCTCCGACCTGCTGGACTGTTTCATCACCGGTTATTACGGTGCCGGCATTGATATCCATATTGTCGTTCATTTTTTGAAACAAGGCCGTATTGGTAGCTACCTTGATGGTAGGGGCAATCGGCGAGCCGGTGGGAGTACCGCGCCCGGTGGTGAAAACACAGATATGACAGCCGCCTGCCACCATGCCGGTCAATTGTTCAATATCATTGCCGGGAGTATCCATAAAGACCAGCCCTTTGGTTGTCACCTTTTCCGCCCAGCCGATGACGTCCTGCAACGGGCGCGTTCCACCCTTATATACACAGCCCAGCGATTTTTCTTCGATTGAGGACAGCCCGCCCTCAATATTGCCCGGAGTCGGATTGCTGCCCCGCATATCTACACCCATCTGCTTGGCAGACTCTTCGAAAGCCGCTATGGTTGCGTAGCACTTCTGTTTTACCGCCTCATTGACTGCCCGTTCAGCAATAATATGCTCGGCACCGATCAACTCCGCCGTCTCGGCAAGTATCGCCGTACCACCGGCGTCGATCAGCATATCACTGACCGCTCCCAGGGCCGGGTTGCCTGACAGGCCCGAACAGGCATCAGAACCGCCGCATTCGGTGCCGAGGATGAGTTCCGCTGCAGCAATAGGCTCGCGTTTCAGCATTGACGCCTCAATCATCATATTCTGAGCGGCAACGGCACCGGCTTGTATGGATTTATTGGAGCCGCCCTCATCTTGAATAATGATGGTATGCACCGGTTTGTACGGACATTGTTTTTTGATTTCAGCCGCAATATCCTGGGCCCGTATTACTTCGCAGCCCAAACCGACGACTACCACCCCGTAAACATTAGGATGAATGCCATGCCCGATAAAAGCGCGCGCCGTCTGCTCGGCATCGGCCCCCAGCTGTGAACAGCCATGTTGATGTTCCACCCAGACGGTGCCGCGGACATTGGCGGCAATTCCCCGCGCTACCTGGTTGGCGCAATTTACTGTCGGTAAAACAAATACATGATTGCGGATTCCCACCGTTCCGTCCGGACGACGATAGCCCATAAAGTTCATCATTTACCACTCCTATGCTGCATTTTTATTTACCCGCCAGGTCGCCGCGCCCGCGGCAGCCGACTAAATTATGAACATGGGTATGCTGTCCGGCCATAATATCGGTAGTTGCTATCCCAATAACTTCACCATATTTAATAATTCTTTCGTCCTTGGAAATATCCCGGATGGCAACTTTATGCCCAAAAGGAATGCGATTGGTTACCTGCAGGCGTACTGTTTCACCATTAGCCTGGATCGCAATATCCGAACCGGCTTCAATATCCTCGGTCACGGTTGCAACATTGTCTTTGGCTTTCATCACAATGGCTTTGAATTTATTCACACGTTTTCCTCCAAGCCTCATTTACTCACTTACTGCCGGACAACTACGTCCGCCACAGCTCCCGGCCTGATGAGCGGGAATGTCGGCGGCTTGCCTGTAAATGGGCAGCTTGTCCGGAAGCCAGCTCTGAATTATTAATATTAGCAATTTTCATGCCAAGCTAAGTCCTGGAGTTGTGTGTGGTAACATACCTGGCTTTTACCGGCCTGTCCCTGCCGAAACAGGGTACTGCAAAACCTATAAAGCTTTACTTTCGGGAAACACAACGTTTCAGTCGCAACATTATGTTTCCCGAATTTGTTTCATTACGGTTTTTGCCGTTGCCGCAGCTTTCGCCACAGTGTAGTGCGGCTAATTCCCAGCCTTTTAGCGGCTTGCGTATAATTATATTTTTCCTCAAACAAGATTTGCTCCAGTTTATGCCGTTCTGTCATATCCGGTCCCGTATGGCCAGCAATGTCGTCATGGAGTATGTGCCCGGAGGCAGACAGTTCTTCCCGTACCATCCGTTCCTCAATAAACGGGCCCGGAGCAAGCAGTTTTATCCTTTCAATCACGTTTTCCAATTCGCGGATATTTCCCCGCCAAAATTGCTTTTGCAAAAATTTCACTGCCTCTGCGGTAATCCCCACAATATGACTGTGCGGGGATTTCTCTAAAAAGCGGTTTACCAGTTCCGGAATATCCTCAACCCGTTCTCTAAGCGGCGGAATATGCAAGCGAAGAACATCCAGACGGTAATACAAATCAGCCCGGAATTTCCTTCCATCAACTAAGTGCATCATATCCTGATTAGTCGCCGCCAAAATGCGTACATTTACCGGAATGACACTATCGGCTCCCAGCCGCATCACTTCTTTTTCCTGTAAAACACGCAGCAGTCTTGCCTGGACCGATAGCGGCATATCGCCAATCTCGTCCAAAAAAATAGTTCCATTGTGCGCAAGCTCGAATAATCCGGATTTTCCACCTTTCTTCGCACCGGTAAAAGCGCCTTCCTCATAGCCGAAGAGTTCACTTTCCAGTAAAGACTCCGGCAGCGCCGCACAGTTAATTGCCACAAAGGGTCCCTTTTGCCGCAGACTCAGGTTATGAATACTCTGGGCAACCCACTCTTTACCGGTTCCCGATTCACCGGTTATCAGCACAGTAGCGTCATTGGCGGCATATTGCCGCACCCGCTCCTTAATCACTTTCATTTGCCCGGAAGCAGCGCTTAATTGTTCCAGGTGAACTTTGGCTACAAGACCTTTTTTATTCAGCTTTTGCCGTACAAGCTGTTCAAAATTCTGCAATTGTGTAACATCCTGCACATTAGCGATTGCACCGACAATATCTTCACCCAGTTTAATCGGAATTCGCCTGATCGCAAATACCCGGTTATTTACCCGCCGTACACTTTCCCGTTCGCCGGTATCGCCTGTCAGGCACCCCCGCAAGCCATCGTCCGGAATCATGTCCCCGATTTTCCTGCCAATAACCTCAGAGCCTGACAGCTGGTATATCCGTTCTATGGCCGGGTTAAAAATAGTAATCTGTTCATTTTTGTCAATGGCGATGATTCCGTCAGCCGACGTATCAATAATAGTCCGGAATAGTTCTGCCTTTTCCCGTTCGCGCCGACGCACATCGGCGAGATTGCCTGCCTCAATGATGGCTTTGCGCACAGATTCTACCGAAGATTCGATAAGCCCAACCTTTAGTCCGCGTGGCGTAAGCAGCTTAACCGCGGAAGCATCTCCCAGAAGTGTGCCGATACCCTGGCGGCCAGCCTTCTCCAGCACTTCTTCCTCAATCCGCAGCTCGTTGTCTATAAAAATCTCCTGAATGGGTATACCCAGCAAATCGCCCAGCTTTTCACACTCAAACAAAAAACGCCGCATAAATATTACGCCCACCGTACCGGAAACATGACCCATACTTTTTAAAGCCCTGAGAATATCAAAAGCGGTAACCTGAATCTCGACTACCGGCACATCCACATGCTTGGCAATCAAAGTCGCCGTGCCTCCACGGCTGATGATAACAGCTGTACCCCTTTTTACCGCCTGGCAGGCTTGCTCCAAACCGGCTTCCAACAGACCTGGCAGTACTTCTATCTCGCCCGGCCAATGCAAGTCGTTTTGGGCCAGCACTTCCCGGGCGGCATCCATAATGTTATCCATCGGAGCAATAATAGTAATCTTCATAAATCCTACCTCTTTTGCACAGGTACCGGCTCACAAGCTGTCAGGTTCCGGTTCTCAGTGACAACCGGAACAGCAGCCGCCGCATTGCCCCCGGCTAATAGCCGCATCGCAGCCGCCTGTTGCTGTTTTGGACATTTGTGCCGGAGCCGTTACCGACAGCATCTTGGTTAAAGCATCTTCACCGCAGTCAGGACAGAGGACACCGGGTTTATCTGTACCCATTTTTTGTAATAATTCAACTGTCCTGCCACAGGTTTTACATGAATATTCGTATATTGGCATGCAAATCCGCTCCCTTCAACATCCGTAATATTACCTTTATGGTTATTATGACTATTTCTTTTGTTGACGGCAAGTTTCCTGCTAAAAAAAAACCTGCAACCAGGGTCTGGTTGCAGGTCCGGAATTTGCTATCCTTTTTTCCGCCAAACTATTATTTCTTCACAGTAGCCTTCCACAACCCGTGCAGATTACAGTAGGCATATACATCGACTTCCGTCTCTTTACAGGCACAAAAAGCAGCTTCTGCCGCTTGCCCGGCTTCAAAATGCACGCGCTGCACCCGGTTGCCGGCAACAACGGCCACCCATTGAATATAATGCTCCGGGGTCATCGGATGCGCTGCACTGCCAACCTTAACAACAACTTCTCCGGTTTCAGCAAATTCAGCCACCGGCAGATGTTTTTCCGTGGACGCCTCCACCGTATTAGGCTCCAAAAGCTCCATGGCCTTGCCACAGCAAACTACCTGAGCATCGGCTTTGGAGCAAGTCAGCGCATAGGAGCTGCCGCTGCATTTGAGCTGCGCTTTGCCCATTTCAACCACTTCCAGCATGTAGCCACAATCAGAGCATCTGTAAACACCTAAATTTTTTGCCATACGTAAATTCCTCCTCTTTTAAGATAAGACGTATTTCATACTACATATACCATTCTAATGTTTCTTCTTACTATTGTAAAGATTATCCTTAAGTAGTTTCTAGCTTCATTCTGTAATTTCCTTCCTTTTTTGTTGCTCCTGATTAAATTTTCTAAATTATTTATATATTTCAGCAAAAAACTACCAAACTATCAAGCCAGCAAATAATTGTCAAATAGAAAAAACCTCCTGCGATAGCAAGAGGTTTTTCGCGGTGTACTTATATTTTGATATCAATAATGGCCGATACTCCGACTCCCTGTACCCGGCTAAACTTGGTGGGATTGGTGCTGTCGCCGGGGATCAAGGCTTTAACCCTGAACTGGTTGCCGTTAAAGTTGCCTTCTACCTGCATTACGGCTTTGGTTCTATCAACCAACTCCTGAGAACCGGTAATCTGGGCGGCTCCTATGTAACCATGGTTGCCAACAGATATAATGGGAACTACCTTAGTGGCAAATTCTGTGCCTGCATTATGTTTAAAGGTTAATTTGTTGATGAAATCGTTAAGTGGCGACGAGAATTTATCTATAAGAATACCTATGCCGCCGACTTTTAAAACATCTCCCAAACTAAAAGCTTGCGATGCGGGTATAGCGGTAACAGATAGCAGGCAAACAAGCAACAGACCGATAATAACTTGTTTCTTCATGTAAATTTCCTCCATGTTAAATTAGTATTTCTACTTTAGCTAATTATACACAGCCATTGACTGATTAGTCAAATCTTATTGAAACTGAAATAAGCTTTTGGGCAAGATTTTGTCCATTTATATCTGTTTTTAATAGAATAGCTGCGTTTTTAGCCATATCGTTAAGCATTAACCTTTGTCAATATCTGAAAAAACCGACTCAATCAGCCGTCCGGCAATCGTATTATTTTTAGGCCGCGGCGGCAGATTGTCACGGCCGTACCAACCGGCGGCGTCAATCTCTTCTCCGTCGACAATAATTTCTCCGCTATCATATTCGGCAGTAAAACCCACCATTAATGAGTCGGGAAAGGGCCAAGGCTGACTGCCAAAATACCTTACATTCTTAACTTTGATACCAACCTCTTCCATTATCTCTCTCATTACACAAGCTTCGAAGGTCTCTCCCGGTTCCACAAAGCCTGCAAGCACACTGTACCATTTGGGTCTGAAATTCTTATTATGGGCCAGCAAAATCTGATCACCGCGCACAACTGCCACAATTACGGCAGGCGAAATCCGGGGATAATATACGGCACCACAACCAGGACACAGTTTGGCCAGCTCGGTTTGTTTCCATTCTGTCATGGCTGCACATCGGCCGCAAAACTTACTCATCCGGTTCCAGTTAACGATTTGGAAGGCTCTGCCTGCCAGCAGAAAAACTTCTTCCTCCAACAGCCCCAGCAATGAGCGTAAGTCCTGGAAAGCCATACCCGGCGGAGCAGCCGCCGCTCCAGCCACTTCCATACAATAACACGGATATCCATCCAGCTTACCGAGATATTGCTTGCTCAAAAATTCCATTTCCACTGCGTTAAAATCTTCAGCGGCAGGGATGCCCGGGTGTTCCGAATTGAGTTTAACCAGCATTTGCGCATCGTTAAAAATAAACAGCTGTGCCACTTCACCCTCATCACCATCAGGAAGATTAGCCGGCACATATCTGTCATACAGATTACTATCAGTCATAGGCAGTCACCTCTTTCTGTTATAGTATCTCTTCGTTGAAAATCTGATTTTCCCTTTACTGCTGCAGCCGGTGATGCTATGAAGTGCAGCGCCGAAAATTTTTGTTCTTATGCATGATAATAATCACAGAATATACAGGCTGTTCCAGGTAAAATAAAGAAAAGAATGTTGAACATCTTATATGTCAATATATTTGCGAAAGGTGGAGAAAGATGTTAGCAGATTTAAGTATTAAAGATTTTGCCAGGGCAGTGGCTGCCTATGATCCGGTAATGCCGGCAGGTGGCTGTGTTACAGCACTATCCGGCTTAATGGGTGTTTGCTTATTGGAGATGTCAGTAAACTCGGCTTACGGACGTCCGGAAGGGGAAAAATATGAAGAGCTTTTCCGGGATGCTAAAACACAGTTGACTGAATTACATAATGAGTTATTAACTTATATCGAAAAAGATGCTGTTGCTTATAACGGAGTGCTTGCCGCCTGCAAACTGCAGAAATCCACCCCCCGGGAAGCCGAACACCGCAGGGCTGAAATTCAGGCAGCCGCTGTGTCAGCCATCCAAATACCTTTAAAAATAAGCGCAGCCTGCCTTGCTGCATTAGAACCGGGTATAATGCTTTTGCCAAAAGTTAAGCCCGGTGTGTTAGGGGATTTAATGATAGGCTTACTGGTAACTAAAACAGCCATTGAAGGCTCTCTTGCCGCGGCAAAAATAAATTTGCCGTTAATCAAGGAAGATACGCTTGTCAGGAGCTTCCAGGACCGGATTGATGAACTCCAGCTAAAATTCGATGCGGTAAAAACCAGACTATAAGCAAAAAAGAGTTATAATTGCCAAAGCAATTTATAACTCTTCTTTGTATGTATACAGCTTTGCCAATGGCAACAGCACCAAAATTACAGCAGCCCGTAAGCTTTCATTTCACTGCGCAGCAACGCAAGATTACCGTCACTGAGTTCTGTCAGCGGCATACGGCAAAGACCGGCCTCAAAGCCCAGCAGGTTTACAGCGGCTTTAACCGGAATAGGGTTTACTTCACTAAATAACGCTTTTATGAGATTGAGTGTCTGAAGCTGCTGCCGGATAGCACCCTTAATATCGCCGGCAAAAAATTTCGCAACCATGTCGTGAGTATCCTTAGGAATGATATTGGCCATAACCGATATAACACCCTTGCCGCCCATTGACAGCACAGGCAAGACCACATTATCATCACCGGAATATACAGAAAAGCCTTCTCCGCATAAATTGACCACATCGCCAACCTGCCCCAGATTGCATTCCTTAACAGCAATAATATTATCAATTTCCGCTAAGGCTTGTATTGTCTCAGGGTTGATGTTCAAATTGGTTCTGCCAGGCACATTATACAGAATGACCGGTATCTTAACACTATCGGCAATGACTTTAAAATGCCCGTATAAGCCTTTTTGTGTGGCTTTGTTATAGTACGGAGTTACCGACAGCAGTCCGTCGGCACCAACCGCTTCGGCGGCTTTCGACAGCTCTATGGCATGGCGGGTATCGTTGCTGCCTGCGCCGGCAATAACCGGCACGCGCTTTTTGGTGGCTTCCACCACAAACTTAATAACGGCAATATGCTCATCATCCGGCATAGTGGAGGCTTCACCGGTAGTGCCACAGACCACAATGGCATCTGTGCCACCCTGGATTTGAAACTCAACCAGTTTTTCTAATACGGGATAATTGACACCGCTGTCTGTAAACGGAGTAACAACAGCTACTGCAGAACCGATAAACAATGGGTTCTTCATAAACATGACCACCTTTTATTTAAATTGGTACGTCAAAGTATAACTATTAATAATTATATCTTATAAAACAACCAATTTCTATATAGTAATATCGCATTTTCACTGATTTCTCGCTAAAATTCGATGCATAAGAATAAGTTTATGCTGTATAAAAATCGATTGATCACTCACACCACCGCTGGAAACCATTGACCTCAATATCGAATTTCTCCAGAATTTTACCGATAATATGCCTGTTCATATCTTTTAGCTCCACAGGATTATTATAATAGGTGAGCATTGGCGGCATAATCAATGCCCCCATTTCGGCCAGGGTCAGCATATTTCTTAGATGAATTGCACTGAGCGGACACTCACGGGTGGCTAATATCAACCTTCTTTGTTCCTTAATGGTAACATCGGCGGCCCTAAGCAGCAGATTGTCCGCATAGCCGCAGGCAATGCCGGCAACAGTCTTCATACTGCAGGGAACAATAATCATGCCTTCGGTTCGATATGTACCGCTGGCTATGCCGGCACCAATATTATTGATATCATAAACCTTGTCAGCCAGTTGCATTACATCAGCTATTTTATAATCCGTCTCTTGCAGTATTGTTGCCTCAGCACCCTTGGAGATGACAAGATGGGTCTCATAGTCCGGCTTGCCCTTAAGCAGTTGCAATAATTCTATACCTAATATGGCACCACTGGCTCCACTCATCCCTACTACTAATCGCCTTTTATTGTTTACTGGCATTATCTGTTACCCGCCTTTTGAATTCTCATGCTAACCAACGCCCGGTCTGCACCGGTTTGTTACTTGTATTATAATCACTGGGCGGCAATCCTGTCCATACAGTAAAAGCAACATTCGCAGACACTACCAGCTGCGAATGCTGCTTTTACCTGTTCAATTATTATTTTCCGGCTTAAACCTGAAACTTGCCGACAGCTTCCCTAAGTTCCATCGCTAAATGAGCAAGGCTCTGGCTGGAGGAGGCAATTTCCTCCATGGACGCGGATTGTTCCTCGGTAGCCGCCGATACCAGCTGGGCTTCACCGGCTGCCGTCTTACCCAAGGTTTCAATCCGGTTTACCGATGTGACAATATGCCGGCTGCCACTGGCTATCTGTTCCATTGCGGCGGAAGTTTCCTTTATCTGGTCAGATACCTGGGTTACCAGGATCACAATTTCCGCAAAAGCTTGTCCGGCAGCATTAACGACTTCTGCGCCCACCTTTACTTCCCGGGTGCCGTCATTCATGGCTGTTACCGCTTTATCGGTATCACCCTGAATGCTGCCAATCAAGTCGGCGATCTGTTTAGCCGCTTCCTGGGACTGCTCGGCAAGCTTGCGCACTTCATCGGCAACAACGGCAAACCCGCGCCCCTGCTCCCCGGCCCGCGCCGCCTCAATAGCCGCATTAAGGGCCAGTAGGTTGGTCTGCCCGGCTATACCGGCAATGGTATCGACAATCTGTCCGATTTCCTTTGACCGTTCGCCCAATTCAGCTACTACTTCAGCGGAACTGTTGACCGTTTGTTCAATCTGCGCCATTTGGCTGATGGCTTTATTGACAGACTGACTGCCATCGGTTGCTTTAACCGCAGCCTGCGCCGATTGCAGGGCGACTTCCTGGGTGGTGGATGCAGCATGCTGGATGCTGGCCGATATTTGTTCAGCTACGGCGGCGCTTTCGTTAGCGGCGCTTAACTGTTCTGCCGTACCTGCCGCCACCTCGGTAATCGATGCGGCTACCTGATTGGCAGCCTCAGCCGATTGATCGGCACTGGCTGTCAACTGTTCACTGGAAGCAGCCAATTGCTCGGATTGAGAATGCACTTTCGCAACAAGTTCACGTAAATTTGTCCGCATCTGTCTGAAGCCCTGTGCCAGTTGGCCGATTTCATCCTCGCTGATAACCGTAGCCTCACGTTCCCGCAAGTCACCCCCGGCCAACAGCATACATTGATCCCGTATCAATGCAATAGGCTTGGTGAACTGCCTGGCAATGAATACGATGGCTGCCGCCGCAATGAATAAAGAAACCAGCGAAATGATCAGCATAATCCGCGCCAGGGCATCTGTGGCCTTAGTGGCTTCCGCCTCCGGCGCCGATACCACCATAACCCAGCGCTGACCACCGGCAAGGTCGACTGGTGTAAATACCCCATCCCTGGTCACACCGCCAGCGAATTGGTATAAGCCGTGTGTTTGCTTCCCGGACTGAGCGGCGGTGGCAAACAGCGAAAGCAGACGGTCGTCAAGCTCTTTCTCCTGCAGCTTGAGTTCCTCATTGATCTTCTTTTCGGCAATATTGAGTTTCCCGGCAGCCTCAGGCATTCTCGGATGAGAGATGACGACCCCTGAATTATCAGCGATTAACCCATAGCCGGTATCAAGGAACTTCAGGTCCTTAATCAGTTCAGTCACCGCTTCCAGAGAATACGTCCCGCCTGTTATCCCTACCAGTTGTCCGTTGTTCATAACCGGTACGGCCAGAAAAACGGATATCTTACCTGTTGCCCGCGAAACAAGCGGTTCGGAGACATAAGGTTTCTTGATATCAAGCACTTTTTTGAAATATTCGCGGTCCTGATATTGGCCGGCAGTACCGTCGCCGCGAATCGCCGAGCCATCCGGCGAAATGAATAAAACAGTCTCAAACCCAACCTCTTTTTGTATCTCTGCCATGGCTGCAATAATCTGTGCCTTGTCAGTCCCGGTGCGGAAAGTCGGAGTTTGGGCCATATCCTCCAACTGAACCATGAGTTCCCTGATATTGCTTTGTAAACGGTTGCCATAATCGGTGCCGATTGCCTCAGCCGTTTTATCAACGCTTTCTTGCAAAGATTGGTTGGCAATATAGTAACTAACCCCCGACAACACACTCAACACCACGAGAATAAGTGGCAGCAGCCATATTAGCAAACGCGCCTGAACCGTTTTAATTCTCATCGCAGACTCCTTTCATTCCCTACGTTATCACGGTCTTCCTGTGGATAACAAGTAGAAAAATACCATTTTTTGTCGCAATTGGCAATACTTTATCACACACTATCCCGTTGAGTCAAGAGATGTGTTGCTTCTTTATCTATTTTGTCTAGCCAAATCTCCGCAATAATGGTACTCTGTTTCCGTCTCAGCCACTCACCTCTATCCCTGCCTTGTAACTCCGCCGGGATAGCGCCCGGCAATAAAGCCAGTGCTGTTTTAAACGGTTCCAGTGCCGGAATACCTGCCTGAGCAGCCTGCGAAACAATATCAAATTCCGCTACAGTCAGTGACCCACGCCGCAAACTGTCGATGGCAACTGCAATTTTTTCCGGGTCAGGATGCTCCAGTAAAGCTGCCACTTTACCTGCTGCTGCGGCGGCCTGGAGCCAGTCTCCCGGTAAAGTCATGCGCTTGTTCCAGCAGGCTAAGCCTTCCGGTCCTAATGTTAAGCCCAGTGCAGCAAACCTTACCTTGGGACTGGCGGTAACGTTTGCCACAGCATCCAGCCGCGTCATGGCAAGTGCAAATTCTTCCCGGGATAACTGCGCCATTTCTGTAAAAGCAATATCCAGTAAACGGCTCTGAGCCAAAACTTCAAAAAATCGCGCCGGCGCCTGAGCCGCCTGCATAACCTTCACCATTTCGGCCAGTATCCGTTCGGCCGGTTCGTCACTAAGCTCAGCCGCCGCGGCACTTGCAAGCGTCAGGGTATCAGCGTCTATCGCAAAACCCAATCGCGCCGCCTGGCTCGCCAGCCGCAAGGCGCGTATCGGGTCGTCGGCAAACTGCGGGCCGGTAGCGCGAAGCAGTTTGTTCTTAATATCCTGAACGCCTCCAAACGGGTCAACGACTTCTCCTGTCAAACAGTCAATGGCAATGGAGTTCACCGTTGTATCACGGCGGAATAGGTCTGCTTCAATGGTGATTTTCGGGTTTGACGCGATTTTAAACCCTTTGTAGCCGCTGCCGTCTTTTCGCTCAGTTCTGGCAAAGGCAACTTCACACCGCCGGCCATCAACATTCAGCCAAAACACCGGAAAATACTTGCCGCATTCGGAAGCTTCCGGAAAGAGCTGCTTGAAGTTTTTCTTAACCATGCCGACTACGCAAAAATCTATATCTTTCGGCGCAATTCCCATCACCATATCACGGACACAGCCCCCTACCCGATACAAACGCCCGCCATTTGCCAGAATGGTTTCCGCAAAGATTCGTTCTGTTAATACTTCACCGCTCATCCGGCTGCCCCCTTACTCTTCTTTTTTAATACCCCGAGAAGCAAACGGCCTCACCCCCGCATTGCGCGCATGGGTGAAGCCGTTTTTCTCTACTACTGCGGGCGCGGTCCGGGACATCAGTTATCTATAAGTTAATTATACCCGAAACTTGGCAACTGCAGCTTGAATTTTTTCCGCAAGCTGCGCGAGCGATTGACTGGCAGAAGCAATTTCCTCCATCGATGCAGTCTGTTCCTCGGTTGCAGCTGAGATAGTCCCGGTTTCCGCAGCTGCATCCCTGGCAATGGTTTCGACTTGCCGAATAGAGGAAACCACTGCCTGGCTGCCTTGCGCCACCTGCTGAACAGCAACCGTTACCTCATTCACTTGCAGCGAAACCTGATTTACCATTGCCGAGATTTCATGGAATGCTGTTTCTGCCGAAGAAACCAGGCTGGTACCCAGTTTAACTTCACCGGTACCTGTTCCCATAGCTTTTACCGCACGTTCGGTATCGGCTTGTATTTCCTGAATCAAGCCGGCAATTTGCTGGGTCGCTCCATGAGACTGTTCGGCCAGTTTCCGGACTTCTTCGGCTACAACGGCAAAGCCGCGTCCTTGCTCACCGGCTCTGGCGGCTTCTATGGCTGCGTTAAGCGCCAGCAGATTGGTCTGCCCGGCTATACCGGCAATGGTATCGATAATTTGCCCAATTTCCTGGGAACGCTCCCCCAGCTTGCTGACAACTGCCGCAGAATCGGTAACGGTTTTTTCAATATTGGTCATCTGTTTAATGGCAGAATAGACAGCCTGTTCTCCATCCCTTGCTGCCGTGGCTGTTTTACCGGATACTTCAGCCACAGCTTTCACCTTGTCTGTTATTTGCTCAATATTGACCGACATATGTTCAATTGCGCCGGAAGCATGGCTTATCACCTGCACCTGATTCTCACTGCCGCGAGCCATCTCGGTGGTAGATGCCGCCACTTGCGAGGAAGCAAGCGCCGTTTGTTCCGACGTGGCGGTAAGCTCCTGACTGGCGGCGGCCACCTGATTTGAGGAATCGGCTACTTCGCGGATAAGCTCCCGCAAACTGGCCTTCATCTCATTTACAGACAGGGACAGCATTCCCGTCTCATCCCTGGCATTGACCGGCAAATCAGCTACTCCCAGATTGCCTGTGGCAATCTGGCGTACACCTTCTGCCGCCGCCACAATAGGGTCAGATATCTTCCGGCTGATGTATAACGCCATACAGACAGAAATACTAAGCCCGATTATGGCGATAAGCACGGCAATCCCAATATCATTTATCAACTGGCGTTTATTTGCTGCTGCTTTTGCGGCAACATTTGCTTCGATGTCATCTACCCAATTCCCGGTGCCGATAATCCAGTTATATGGTTTAAACAGCAAGGAATAGCCTCGTTTAGGCAAATCTTCTGTTTCATTTGGCTTAGGAAACCAGTAATCGGTATAACCGCCGGCCGGCTGCATGCCGCTGTTGATTATATCCCGGATAAACTTATTACCCTTAGCATCGACAAGCTCCAGGCGGCTTTTACCCTCAATATCCCGCCCCAGCAGCACCACGTTAATCCCCTCGGTGGTGTCAATCCAAAAATAATTGCCGTTATCAAACCGCAAATCCCGTATCAGCGCAGCCGCTTGTTTTTTGGCTTCCGCTTCAGACAAAACTCCTTGCTGTTGCTCAGCATACAGCTTTTGCACCAGACTGTGGGCAGTTTCCACCTCCAGCTTGATGCTTCTGTCAAATTGTTCGTATAACATGGCCCGGTATTCCTGGATGTCGGCTTCATTACGCTGGATTGTACTCCAAACACTGTAGCATGAGAGAATCAAAACACACACAAAGCTAGTGGCAAATAAAGCAGCTATTAACCGATACTTTAATTTTGTCATAACGCTCCTCCTACTTCATCCCAAAGGAAAATACAAAATTTTCTTAATATAATGATTTTTTATCATATTTTATCACATGTTATTGAAATTGGAAATACGTTGGCATATCAGAATGATTAATAAACCGTGCCGCCAGGTTGCTGCCAGCCAAATCCACCACAATACTTTATCAATAAAAAAAGCCCCGTTAAGGGCTTTTTTTTATTGACTTTCATTATGATACCCGTTTTACCCCGACCTGTTTGGTGGCAATAACATCGGCATTAAGCCCCAGCACATTTTTGATGATAACCTGGCCCAGCATTACCGGTGCCGTTAATTTTACTTTCTTAATTTCATTTACTACAGCAAAAATTTCCGCTTTGGGAATGGGATTGCTCAGTCTTACACTTACAAGCGGTATGTCCCCGTTGGCAACCAATACCGAGGTAGCAATATTTCTTTGCGGATCGACCAACTCCTGCCGGACATAGTCTGTACCCTTGCTGCAGGCTGCCCCTTCTATGGCAATTATTTCTGTTCCCTCGATTTCGGCCTCCAGCTCACAGCCGTTAGGGCAGATGATGCAGGTATACTCTTTTTTCATTTTACCACCACCTTGATTGTATCGGTCGATTTCAGCGCTGCCTGCTCCAGCTTAAACTGGATCATCTCTGCCGGAATTGCTTTTTTCAGCTTGATTGTCTTAATTACCGTTTCCCCTTGCAGGACATCTATTACACAATTCTTCAAGGGTTTTCTTACCCGCAGGGAGATTTTCACATCCTTGCCGCCACTGATCTGCTGGGGAATGGTATGGCTTACGGCAGCATCTGTTGTTATCCTAATCCCGCAGCCGGGCAGCCTGCCTGCGGTAATATATTCGACCACACTGTCGGCAAGCGCTTCTGCTTCCAGGGAGACAAAGTCGACTAAATCATGTACTTGCAGTACATTACCGGCGGCAAACACACCGGGTACAGTAGTCTGATAGTTTTCATCCACAACAGCACCTTTGGTTCTTTCGTCCAACTCTACGCCACAGGCTAAGGACAGTTCGTTCTCGGGAATTAAGCCCACAGACAGAATCAGGGTATCACAGGCATAATCCTTTTCTGTTCCGGGAATGGGTTTCAGGTTTTCATCAACCTGCGATACGGTAACGCCTTCCAGGCGCGAATGGCCTTTGATGTTGGTAATGGTGTGGCTTACATGCAGCGGAATACCATAATCATTCAGGCATTGTTCGATATTTCGCGGCAGGCCGCTGGGATATGGCTGCAGCTCAAACACTGCCTTTACCCTGGCGCCCTCAAGTGTCATTCTTCTGGCCATAATCATCCCGATATCACCGGACCCAAGAATAACCGCCTCTTTGCCCACCATGGTATTATGCAGGTTAATATATGCCTGAGCGACGCCGGCATTATAGATACCGGCAGGCCTTGTACCGGGAATGCCAATGGCGCCTCTGGTTCTTTCCCTGCAACCCATTGCCAGCACAACGGCTTTGGCCTGATACTCCAGCAAACCTGCTTTTGACACGGCAATGACCTTTTTTCCCGGGGTAATGTCAATGACGGTGGTGTCGGTAATATATTCGATATTCATTGCTGCTACCTGGTCGATAAAGCGTGCCGAGTACTCCGGGCCGCTCAGAGTCTGCTTAAACCGGGTAAGGCCAAAGCCGTCATGGATGCATTGCCGCAAGATTCCGCCTAACTGCTTTTCTCTTTCCAGTATGACAATATCGTTAATGCCTTTATTTCTAAGCTGTACCGCAGCCGCAAGCCCCGCCGGCCCGCCACCGACAATTACAACCTCTTTATTTATTACAGCCATTACACCCTCACCCTCCCGGTAAACATGGTAGAACCAGGTCTTCCATAGATGACCCCGGTTGCTTTTTTCTGCAATTCCTCCTGAATAATCTCGGCAATTCTGGTCTCACAGTAGCCGCCCTGGCAGCGCCCCATGGTGGCGCGGGTTCTGTTTTTAATCCCCAGTACGGTTTCCACGCCGAGGCAATTATGGACGGCCGCCAGTATCTCGGCCTTAGTCACCGTTTCACAGCGGCAAATTATCTCGCCATAATTGGGGTCTTGGGCAATTAATTCTTTTTGTACCTCACGACTTTGCTCAGCAAAGCAAAGGATGCCTTTTCTCCTCGGGTTAAAGCTTTCATTAGGTGTCAGGGCTTCTTGTTCCCGCATGAGGGCAACCGCCCTTCTGGCCAAGGGCAGGGCACAGGTTAACCCGGGTGATTCAATGCCTACCAGGTTAATGGTATTGGGGGCTTCTGCCCTTGCTTCTACTACAAAATCAAGTACTTGCCGCGTCTCCTTATTGATCAGCTTGGGGCGAATTCCGGAGAAATTCCGGATAAAGTGCTCCCGTTTCATATGTTTGAACATTTTGGCGCCATCGGCAATCAAATTCTCCATCACCGCCGGTGTTGCGCCATAGTCGGCAAAATCCTCAACAAGCTCCGAGCTTGGACCAACCAGCACATTGCCATCCACCGTCGGCGTTGCATGGGTGGCAAAGCCGCCTGTCGGCCCCGGTGCCGGATATACCGGCATATTGAGGTATTTGCCAACCCTTTTATCTAACACAAAATATTCGCCCTTGAAGCCGGCAATGGTATAGCCGTCAATCCCCAGCAGGGTTGAAATCCTGGCTGCGTTCAGCCCGGCACAGTTAACCACCCATCGCGTTTGGTATACCCCATGCCTGGTGGTTATTTCATAAAGGTCATTTATCCTTTGAATACCGATGACTTCCTGGTCAAAATAAAAATCCACGCCATTTTGCCTGGCATTTTCCGCAAGGGCAATAGTATAAATAAAAGGATTTAAAATGCCGGACGAAGGGGCATACATGGCAAACTCTCCCCCGGCACTTGAATCCAGTTCTGCCAGTCTTTGCTTATCAATCATGGTTAAGCCAGGCACACCGTTGGCATCGCCAATGGCCTTATATTTTATCAGGCTTTGGCGGTCCTTTTCATCAAAGCCGACAACCACCTTGCCTGTTCGTTTAAAAGGAATATCCAATTCTTCGGCCACTTTATCAAATTCGGCATTCCCTTCCACACTGCACTGCGCTTTAAGGGAGCCGGTTTTATAAGTAAAGCCGGCATGCAGCACACCGGTATTCCTGCTGCTGGTTTCACAGCCTACATCCAGTTCCTTTTCCAGAACCCCGATCTTCAGGCGAAACCGGGCCAACTCTCTCGCCACCGCACTACCGACCACGCCTGCGCCAATAATTACTGCATCATACACCTGCTTCATTTGGCAAGCACCCCCATATTCCTATTACCAATCCAAATACATTGGATGTATTTATGATTTTAGATTATCGTTTTCAGAGGGTTTTGTCAATTGATTTCGCTTATTTCGAATAAAATTACAATTATTCCTCCTATTGGGACTTTATTATTTCGTTTTACCCATATATATGGCCTCAAATACGTAGGATGTATTTATAAAAAAATAAAAACCTCACTTCTCCGTTTTATTTGAGAAATGAGGTTTCTTTAAGGTGCATACTTTTCCTTAACTTATTTCGGTTATAAGACAGATGCAGCAGCATAGCGTCTTGCGCGTCATGGGGCCGCCGGGCCTTAATGGCTTCAAAAATTTCCCGGTGATGTTCAATGGTTTTGCTTACCACTTTATTTTCCTCAATATTGGTAAACACAGTGATAGCCGCATTGATAATGGGAATTAAATTAGGCACCACCGTATTTTTACTGCATTTGGCAATTTGGGTATGAAATTCAATATCCTTTTTTACCGGATTTTCACCGGCCAACAGCTGCTGCTCCACTTCATCACACAACTGCCCTAAGGTTTCAATCTCTCCGACTGTTGCATTTTGTGCCGCCCAGGAGGCAATGGCCGGTTCCAGAAGAAACCGCACCTGGATCAGGTCTAAAAATACTTTTTCCTTGTCTTTGATGAAGGTAAGCCCCAGCGGGTCATCTGCGATACCCATTTTTTGCGAAACAAAGGTGCCTGCACCCCGCCGGATTTCCACAACATTTCTGGACACCAACGCCCGAATGGCCTCACGCACGGTGTTGCGGCTTACGCCCAAAAGCTGCGAAAGCTCATACTCATTCGGCAGCTTCTGTCCGACAGGATACTCATTATCAACAATCAGCTTGACTATGGCATCTGAAGTAGTTTCCACAAGGGACTTATTTGCCAAACCCTCAACCACCAGCATGGATTTCACCACCTTACACCAATCCCGGGGATTTCCCTTGATTATGACATTAATTATAGCGTCCTGCCGCCTTTATCGCAACTCCGGGGAGGCGGCCGTCGGTCTACCGTGTCAGTTCCCGGATACTTTGGACCAAAGCCCCCAGCAGACGGTGGAAACCCTGGGGATTTTGTCCGGGCACCCGGTATTGTTTGTTAATTTCTATCTGCACAGCAGGTATGCCCAGTTCGCGGGCCACATAAGCGGTAACGGCATCAGGGCCGATGGCGCCAGCGTGGTCCCGGGAGATTTTGCTTAACCCCAGCTCTTGAAAGTTACGCTCCAGTGCTGCCAGCATCCCGGTCTGATTGAGCAGCGTCTTGCCCCCATTGGTGCCAAAGTCGGCATCAAAATCCTGCTCGCGCGCCGCACCGTGCAGGTCCAGTACCAGCTTTATCTTGTGCCTGGCACAAATCCCGGCAATTCTTTCTTTATAGATACAAGGGTTGTCGGTGTTAGGGTCACCGCCATAAAGCTTAGTCGCCGCAATGGCATGACAATCTGTCAGTTGCTGCAAGAGAAACGCGATGGAACCGGTAAATTGATCTGACATCTTGATCTTTCTTTGCCGGAAGTACCTGACGGCATGCGGCGCCGACACCAAAACAGGCAGCTTCCCTAAAGAAACATAAAAAGGGTCCTCCTGCTTGGGATTAACGCTTCTGTCGGTTTTGTAGAAATGCACTCTTTCCACATTCACCGCTTCCTCATTCAGCCGTCCCCGGTTAAATTCCTGCAAAAGTTCTGCTTGTTTGCCCAACTACTTAACCCCCGCTTCTTACTTTGGCGAATATCCAGGGATTCGACGTCAGGTAAAAAATCCCCTCCCAGATGAAAGAGCCCCGGATACTTTACCGGAACTCCGGCAAGTGCCCAAGGCTCTTTCAAGAGGGGTTATTGACTACAGCGTTTCTTCCGCAGCTTTGCCAGGTTTCATGTTAAACCATACTTTTACAGCATCAATAATGACAAAGACAATGAGAATCATCATGACTGCACTGGAACCGGCCAGTAACATTTGTCCTTTGGGCAAATAGAATTCAAAGATATTGTAAAAACCGGCAGTCAGGGCCGTAACCAGCATAAAGGAAAGTGGCACCAAGGTAACCCACAGGTATTTTGCCTTGCCCATACGCAGCAATACGGTAGTACCAATGGTTAGCGTCATGCTGGCCAGCAATTGGTTAGACAGACCAAACAGGGGCCAAATGGATGAAATCGAACCGCCAAAGATCAGATAGCCCCAGGCAAAGGAGATTAATGCACTGGTAAACACGATGCCGGGAGTCCAATGTACATCACCAAGCGGTTTGTAGATCATGCCGCCAACTTCCTGCAATAAATAACGGCCAACCCGGGTACCGGCATCAATAATGGTTAAAATGAACAGGGCTTCAAACATGATGGCAAAGTGATAGAGGAAGGACATAAAGTTTTCCAGTCCGGGGATTTTAGCAAAAATGTGCGCCATACCTACGGCAAGTGATACCGCACCGCCAGGCCGGCCGGCAACATCTTCACCAACCATTTGTGATAACCAGGGAAGCTCCTCGACAACCATTCCCAGCTTGGCAAAGGCTGCCGGCGTACTGTTGATAGCAAAGTAATCGGCAGGAACCAGACTGGTTGCCGCAATCAAAGCCATGAGGCCAATAAAGGATTCCGCCAGCATGGCACCAAAACCAATTGGCAGTATTTCGCTTTCGTTGGTAATCATTTTAGGCGTTGTACCGGTGGCAATGACTGAATGGAAGCCGGAGATTGCCCCGCAGGCAACAGTAATACAGACAAAAGGCCATACCGGACCGGGAACAACAGGACCGCCGCCACTAATAAAGGGCGTAATCGCCGGCATCTGGATCTGGGGTTGAACAATGATAATTCCTAAAGCCAAGGCAGCAATCGTACCGATCTTCATGTAGGTGCTTAAATAATCACGCGGAGCCAGCAGGAGCCATACCGGCAGCGCGGCTGCAACAAAACCATATAAAGGAAGTAAAATATCTAATTGGGAACGGGTAAGCGTGAAAAAAGGTGCCCAGGCAGAATGTTGTATCCAGGCTCCGCCAAATACAGCGGCAATAACCAAAGCAACGCCGATAAAGGATGCTTCGCCCACACAGCCAGGACGAAGATAGCGCATATAAATGCCAATGAACAGGGCAATTGGGATGGTGGCCCCAACGGTAAACGCTCCCCAGGGACTGTTAAACAGGGCGTTGGCAACCGCAATCCCCATACCTGCCATGGTGATAACCAAAATAAAGATAACGGCAAGGGCAGCAGCCAAACCGGCCGATTTACCAATTTCCGCCTTGGCAATTTCCGCAATAGATTTACCATCATGGCGGATTGAGGCAAACAGGATAATCATATCATGGACTGCCCCGCCGATACAGGCACCGATAAGCAGCCAGATAGTTCCCGGCAAATAACCGAACTGGGCTGCCAGTACCGGGCCGACAAGCGGGCCGGCGCCGGCAATAGCGGCGAAATGATGACCGAAAGTAACCCATTTATTCGTGGGCACATAATCATGGCCATCTTCGTGGACAACAGCCGGAGTCGGTCGGTTAGGATCAAGAGCTAATACTTTTGCAGCCATGAAGGCGCCGTAGTAACGATAACAAATCGTCAGCACCAAAGCAGCGATGAGTACCAGATAAAAACCATTCATAAGACTTGCCTCCTTGTATTTATTGAATTCTTCGAATTAACTATAAAACAAAGAATTCATTAAATAAATGCAATCTTTATGAATGGAACAAAGTAAGGCTTAAACAGAAATTATTGACAATGAACAGAAATAGTATTATTTCAATCCCAAAATGGCTTTTATCTCTTTAATTTTACTTTTACTAACAGGTATTTCCACCTGCGGGCATTGCTCCATTTTCAGCCAATAAGTACCCTTGAACCACGGCACAACTCCTTGTACTTTATCCATGTTTGCAAGATAGCTTTTGTGTACGCGCAGTATATTGGTATCGCCAACCCGGTCTGCAAGTTCTGCGAGTGTACCGCTATAGTTTAATTCTTCACCGGCGGTTACGATAACGGCATTGCCGGCACTGGCATAAGCGTAAATAATATCACTGTAGTTGATGAAAATAATTCTCCCTGCCTTTTCTACCGGCAGTTTGTGAATATGAACTTTGGTAACATCAAGTACAGCATCAATACGGTCAGCAGCGGCTTTCCATTCTTCCGGCTGATAATTTTTCAGACGTACAATGGTTTTGTCAATCCGCTCCTGTTCAAAGGGTTTTAAGATATAGTCTACCGCGCCAATTTCAAAGGCTTTTATCGCATATTCGTCATAGGCGGTAGCAAAAACAATCATGGTATGGGCTGCAATTTTTCTTAAGATTACCGCAGCTTCCAGCCCATTGATGTCCCGCATGCTGATATCTAAAAAGATAACATCCGGTTGTAACAGGGTAGCAAGTTTAATGGCCTCTGCGCCATTGTCCGCTTCACCGGCAATTTCAATCTCCGGTTTCAACGACAGGAGATAGCGCAATTCTTCTCTGGCTGGTAATTCGTCATCAACAATCAGGACTTTGAGCACATGCTTCACCTTCATTTGCAGTTATTTGGGGAATGGTAATAGTAACAACAGTACCTGCGCCGATAGTGCTGTCAATAGTTAGACCATAGAAGCCGCCATATTGTCCGCGCAGGCGTTCATGAACATTCATCAGTCCGATATGATCGTTAAAAGGGTGTTTGAGGGGATTGGCTGCCGCCAAATCCATTCCCACCCCATCATCGGCAACCATAATCATAATATCATGCACGGTTTTCTGAATACTAATGGTAATCGTTCCGCCATCGTTCTTTGGCTTCAAGCCATGGATAACAGCATTTTCAATAACCGGCTGAATGGTAAGTGAGGGGATTAAATACTCCCCGGTTGACGGATCAATATTTTCTTCAATATGCAGTTTGTCCCCATAGCGGGCTTTTTCAATCGCCAAATAGGCGCTGACTTGTGTCAGTTCGTCCGCAATAGTAATATTGCGACCGGCTTTTTGCAAGGTAAAACGGAAAATGGCACTGAGCTTTATCAGCAAGCTGCGCGCCAAATCCGGTTTGGTGCGAATCAACGAGGTTATCGTATTCAGCGTATTGAATAAAAAATGCGGATTGATCTGGGCCTGCAAAGCCTTTAATTCCGCATTCGCGGCTAATTTTGCCTGACGGTCGATTTCCGCCAGTTCAAGTTGAATGGAAAATAAATGGGCAAGTCCCTCGGCAAATACGACATCTGATTGATTAACCGGCTTATTGTCGACGTAGTACAGCTTAAAGGTTCCAATAATCTGTTCCCCTCGTTTCAGCGGTACGACAATGGCACTGGTCAGCAGACAACCGGGACATTGGCAGCCGATTTCCTCCGGACTTTTGGCAATATAAATATTGCCTGTCTGCAAAGTCTTATTGGTAGCAAGCGTAAGCTGGTGGTGCCTCGACAAATGATGTTCGGCGTCGGTGCCAACAAAAGCCAAAACCCGTTCGGTATCGGTTACGGCCACAGCAGGGTAACTTCCATTGGCATAAATAATGTCTGCCGCCGCCTTGGCGGACGCCGTATCAAGCCCTTTTCTAAAATACGACAAGGTTTGAGCGGCAATAGCCAATACTTTTTGCGACTGTGCCGCGCCGACTTGCTGTTGTACCTCCATTGTCATCTTAATGATTAACATAAAAATCATAAGCCCGATGGAATTGGCGACAATCATCGGCAAGGCTATATGCTTTACCAGGGTTACCGCCATTTCGAAGGGCCGGGCGGTAAGCAGTATAATCACCATCTGCATAATTTCTCCGACAATACCACTGAGCAGAACCATCCACCAGGACATCGGACTGTGCGGGTATCGCTGTTTTATCCAGCCGGCTAACAAGCCCTCCAGGACATTGGCCAGCGCACAGGAAAAAGCCGAAAATCCGCCAAACATCAAATAGCGGTGTCCCCCGGCTATTAAACCGGCCGCAGCCCCTATGGCCGGACCGCCAAGCAGTCCGGCAGCCATCACTCCTACCACCCGGGAGTTGGCCAGTGCGTCATCCACCGGGATGCCGGCATAGGTACCAACAATACCAATACAGCCAAAAATAAGCGAAAGTTTTACTTTATCCATTACGCTTACATAACTGTAAGTAATACGGCGAAAAATGGTAGTCTGCGATAAAACAAACGCCAATGTGGCCGCAATACTCATGCGTTCGATCATTTGCATCAGCAAAGTTTCTTCCATAGAATGCACCTCTACCTTCAATATGATATTACTTCGGAGAAAAACACAGTAACCCTGCAAAAAAAAAGTTTGCCGGCCTGAACCATTTTTTGGGGTTCAAACCGGCAAACTGCCGACAAACTATGCAGTAAAAAAAGAAACATCCGGGCGGTATATATGCTGCTACGGCAACGCGGCTTTGGCAAAAGCCTCCACCAGCGCCGCCGGTTCCTCACAAGTCATGGCTTCCGACATAACACAGAAGCCCCTGGCGCCACTGGCCAACACCTCCCGCGCATTCTCTCTGGTGATGCCGCCAATGGCAAACACCGGCAGCGCAACCGCCTGGCAGACTTGCCGCAATAGCGACAGTCCTCTGGGGGGAATTCCCGGCTTGCAGTCGGTGGCATAAATATGTCCGGCAACAACATAGGCAGCCCCCAGAGCCTGGGCCTCTTCAGCTTCGGCAACCGAATGGACAGATGCACCGACAAGCAGGGGGCGCTCGCCGGCTTTATAAGTCCGTAAAGCCGGCAGCGACAAATGCAAATGGCTCAGCTTCAGTTTTTCCGCGACTATACCGTGTTGATGAAGAATCAGCAGCACCCCGTAACGGTCACAGATTTCCTTTACCTCCCCGGCCAATCGCTCATAGGACGGCAAATCCAAATCCTTTTCCCGGAGCATCACCGCATAGGGCCCGGCCTGAGCCAATTGCTGAATACGGTGCAAAAAATCCTCCTGGCAAAGCTGGCGCCGGGTTACACAAATCAGCATCGGCGCGCTACACTCGCACATAGTCGGTATAGACCGGTTGAAGGCCTCTGCCGAGAATCATTTGGTGGACCTGCTGCACACTGCGCGGATCGGCAATCTCAAATTGCTCATCACCTTTTTCCTCAGCGGTGTGCCCCCCGACACCAACACTGACCCCGGCAGAGATCTTTGTCGCAGCCATGCCGATGACATGGTCGCGGAACCAGGCCCGCTCCCGGGTAGAAATCGTAATACCCGCAAAGGGCATGAACAGGCGGTATGCCAGCATAACCTGCAGCAATTGCCTTTCGTGAACGTCATTGGCATGGTTCTCCGCGTTGTTAATATAGGGCCGCAAGCGGGGAAGCGAGAAGGAAATCTCGGCCTGCGGGTATTTTTGCTGAAGATAATAGGCGTGCAAACCAACAGCAAAAGCATCTTTGCGAAAATCATCCAGCCCCAGTAAAGCGCCAAAGGCTACACCGCGCATTCCTCCCCGTAAGGCTCGCTCCTGGGCATAAAAGCGATAAGGGTAACTGCGTTTCGGCCCGCGCAAATGAACCTGTTCATACTTACCGGGATTGTAGGTCTCCTGATACACACAGACAAAGTCGGTGCCACACGCATGCAAATACGCGTATTCATCAGTGTTCAAGGGATAAATCTCGATCCCGACTGTCGAAAAATACCGGGCCGCCAAAGTAACGGCCTCACCAATATACTCAACCCCGGACCAATGACGGGATTCGCCGGTGAGCAGCAAAATTTCCTTCAGTCCTGTTGCCGCTATTGCGCTTAGCTCTGCTTCCATTTCTTCCAGGTTCAGCTTGCCCCGTTTAATGCGGTTCCGGCAGTTGAAACCACAGTAGGTGCAATGATTCTCACAATAGTTGGCAATATACAGCGGTGTAAACATTTGAATCGAGTTGCCAAAATGCCGCCTGGTCTCTGCCTTGGCCTTCACCGCCATAGCTTCCAAATAAGCTGCGGCCGCGGGAGACAGGAGAACTCCGTAGTCCTCAAGGGAAAGCCGTTCCTGCCGCAGCGCCCGTTCCACATCGTTACCCGTATACTGCCGGTACTCATACTTTTCTACCAACGACATGACTTTTTCCATTAAACCGGAGTCAATGACCTCCATCCCTGCCATATACTCCATATGATTTCCATAACCGGCCATCATCAGCACTCCTCCAAAAACCCGGTTAACGGACTGGATGCCTCTGCCCGGCCATCCAAAACACGTCCCAAACCGGCCAGATAAGCCGCCCTGCCGGCCTCAACAGCCTGTTTGAAAGCTCTGGCCATTTGGGCCACATCGCCGGCAGTTGCGATAGCCGTATTGCACATCACGGCAGCCACGCCCATTTCCATGGCCTCGCACGCCTGGGACGGCCGGCCGATTCCGGCATCAACAATGATGGGCAGATCGATCTCCTCCACCAGAATCCGGATAAACTCTTTGGTGCACAACCCCTTGTTGCTGCCGATCGGCGCCCCCAGCGGCATAACCGATACCGCCCCTGCATTAACTAAATCCCGGGCCGCATTCAGATCCGGATACATATAGGGCATAACCAGGAAGCCCTCTTTGGCCAGAATCTCCGTAGCCTTCACGGTTTCGTAGTTATCTGGCAGCAGGTATTTCGAATCATGGATGACCTCCAGTTTGATAAAGCTGCCACAGCCTATTTCACGTGCCAGTCTGGCAATCCGGACAGCTTCCTCTGCATTTCTGGCACCCGATGTATTGGGTAAAATCGTGATTCCTTCCGGGATATACTCCAGAATATTCTCCTCACCGCCAACATTGGCGCGCCGCAAAGCCAGGGTCACCATTTCCACTTCACCGTGTTTTATCACCGCCTGGGTCATTGCCAGCGAAAACTTACCTGAGCCTAAAATCAACCGGGACTGAAATTCATGTCCCCCAAGCACCAACCGATCGTTCATGGAAAACACCTTCCTCCTCTTTTTTCTTTTCTGTTAACAACTTTAAAATTTAACCACCGCCTACAAAGCTGACGACTTCCAAGCTATCTTCATCCGTAAGCCGGGTAGTCTCATACTCTGCTCTGGCGACAATCACCCCGTTAAGCTCCACCGCAATCGTTTTGCCATCAAATCTCTCTGCCAGTAAAAACTCGGCTAAGGTCTGATCTTGTTTTAGCAGAACTGTCCTGCCATTTAATTTCATTGCTTTCTCTCCCTTCGAGCGCACTCCCCACAACTTTCACCAGCACTGAGGCGCGCAAAACATCTATTCTGTGAAACAAAAAAAGCACAAAATGAGACTGACACCCTTTTGGTGGTGTCCCCCATTTTGTGCTTCTTTCATTTTCTTCCAGTATACCATATTGTCCACTGCAAAGCAAGCAAAGACAGCCGTTTGCTACCCTTGCAGCCAGCAGCAACCACTACGCAGGAATCCCCGGATATTATGCCTTTTTAACAAATTCGGATTTTAACTTCATCGCCCCAAAACCGTCAATGTGACAATCAATATCATGGTCGCCTTCGACTAAACGGATATTTTTTACTTTTGTTCCTATTTTTACGGCCGATGAACTGCCTTTTACCTTGAGGTCTTTGATTACCGTTACAGAATCGCCATCCTGCAAAACATTCCCATTGGCATCTCTGACAACCTTTTTGCCTTCATTATTTTCACTTTCCGCCCCTGCTGCCCACTCATGGGCGCATTCCGGGCAAACCAGCAGACTTCCGTCTTCATAGGTGTATTCTGAATTGCATTTTGGGCAATTAGGCAAATCATTCATATTTTCATTTTCTCCCATCATTATTATTAATTTCATATACTACCACAGTTTTCACATATTGACAAACCCTATACCTTTTTTACTCAGGCTGGAGGTCTTGCAACAAAGCCAGGAAATGCCTGCTGCTGGCAGATAAATTGCGATTCCGGACCCAGACAATTACCGTTTGCGTTGATACACTGGGTTCGACAATGGTTTTATAAATCAGCTCCGCATCGGAACTTAACACCTCGGTCGATTTAGGAACCAACGCCATGCCAATCCCCAGTTTAACCCAAAGTATGTTGAGTAAAATTCCGTCACAGAGACATACGATATTCGGTGCAAACCCGGCTTTTTCGCACCATTCTTCAACCATGGCCTGCCATCTTCGCGGAATAATCAAGGGCTGACCGGCAAGCTCAGCCAGCCGGATAACTTCAGGATCTTCGCCGCATTGGCAGCCATCCCGTTTCATGGCAATCATTAACGGCTCGTCAGGCAGGGTAATGGATTCATAAATCTCCGAATCAAACGGAGCCCGGATAATACCGATCTCAATAACCCGATTGTCCAATAGTTCTAAAATTCGATAGCCATCACCCTCCCATAATTGGAAGGTAACATCAGGGTATAAATCATGGAACCGGGAAAGCAAATTAGGCAGCAAGGTGGCCCCTGACGTAGTCACCGTCCCGATCGACAGGGTCCCGGCCAGGTTTGAATTCAATTCCGTAATTTCTTTAACCGTACCATCAACAAGCCCGAGTATTTGTTCTGCCCGCTCCCGCAACAGCTGCCCTGCCTCTGTAAGCCGTATCCTGCGGCTGCCGCGCTCAAACAATTGCACCCCGAGCTGTTCTTCCAATTGTTTCATTTGCTTGCTCAGGGGCGGTTGGGCGATATTAAGCCGTTTAGCGGCATTACTGATATTGCCTGCCTCCACAATGGCATAAAAGTTCCTCATGTCCCGAATATCCATTTACACACCCCTTACTATATTTTTTTGGTATATAATACATATATTTTTAATAGTTTTATCATACCTTTTAGTATGCTATAATTGCAATAATTAATCGGACGAATAAATATTTTAGCGCAATACCGTATTCTACTCTCCGGAACACGGTTAACGATTGGGGACTTTGTAATGAGTAGCTCAACTGCTGTTTCAAAACAAGTAAATAACCACGATATACCGGCGGCCAAGCCTTCTCTTTGGAAAAAGCTTGGCAACATCCACCTGCTGTTACTAACGGTGACTATATTCTGGGGAACCTCCTATGTGGCTGCCAAAATCGGCATGCACGAGCTGCTGCCTTTAAACCTGGCGATCGTCCGCTTTGTGATCGCGGCGGTATTGTTCGGTCTTATTCTGCTGGTAAAGAAGGGCAGTTCCCGGCTGGATACCAAAGACCTGCCCCAGTTTTGCTTTCTTGGTTTTTTCGCCATTACGCTCTATTTCCACATTCAATATACGGGACTGTTGTATACAACCAGTACCAATGCCGGTCTTATCATGGCAACCGCCCCCGCCTTTGCCGCTTTATTCTGCCTGTTTACCAAAAAAGAAACCATAACGAAGTGCAGCCTCTTAGGAATCAGTATTGCCTTTTTGGGCGTGTTATTAGTAATAACCCAGGGGCAAATCAGCGGCCTGTTCCAGCAGCGGACATTTTTAGGCGATAGCCTGATTCTCTTAAATGCGCTCATGTGGGCCTGGTTTACACTCAAGAGCAAAACCGTGTTAGAAAAATACAATCCCTTTGTCGCCATGGCCTATGTCCACATATTCGGCGCCATATTCTTACTGCCGTTTGCCTTTGTGCCAAGTGTATTTGCCGAAAAAACCTTATGGCAGCAGCTGCCGGCAATCAGCGCCACTACCCTGCTGGCTGCCGTCTATCTGGCTGTGTTTTGTTCAGTCTATTCCTACTTTGTCTGGTATGTGGGGATCGCCAAAATCGGTGCGGTAAAAACGGCAACCTACAGTTATTTTAATCCGCTGATGGCTACACTGGCAGGCGTAGCTGTGTATGGCGACCTGTTGACCATCTACACCGGGTTAGGCGGCTTATTAGCCATTGCCGGTGTCTATATTACCAATCAAAAAAAGGCTGACCGCTCTCCCGGCTGCCAGCAAAATTGAGGAGGTATTTCATGAACTCTGTATTTACCGGCAAAGAAAACTGCTGCGGCTGCAGTGCCTGTCAGCAAATCTGTCCCGGCAGCGCCATTGCCATGGAGCCGGATAAGGAAGGCTTTTTATATCCTGTCATCAATCAGGCTGCATGTATTGATTGTGAGCAATGTGTTCAGGTTTGTCCACTGATAAAAGAAGGGAATGCCAAGGAACCGGTCTTCTCGAACGTATATGCCGCCAAACATAAAGCCGACGACGTAAAAATGACCTCTACCTCCGGCGGGGCATTTACCGCTCTGTCGGATTATATTCTCAAACAAAATGGCGTGGTCTACGGCGTTGATTTTGAGGAAAACTTCAAAATATGCCATAAAAAGGCCCGCAATGCCCAAGAGCGCGACCGCTTCAAAATTTCCAAATATGCGCAAAGCGATTTGAAAGATACCTTTGCCGACATTGAAACCGATCTTAGCCACGGAACACCGGTATTATTTACAGGAACACCCTGTCAGACAGCAGGGTTGCGCAGCTTTATCGGCGACCACCCGGCGGCGAAAAACCTGTATGTCTGTGATATCATTTGTTATGGTATTCCCAGTCCGCTGATATGGCAGGAATATCTCCGGCATTTAGAGGTTAAATACGGTAATAAAATTGAGAGCGTGCATTTCCGCAGCAAGGTGTTTGCCTGGAACCGCCCCAATAGCAACAGGAATTTTATGTGTACTACGAAAAACTGTCCTCAGCCGCATGTGGAGGATGATTACTATACCCTGTACTTTTCCGCCCGCACCATCATGCGGCCATCCTGTTCCCAATGCAGATTTACCGACAGCAGACGGGCCTCCGATATCACCATCGCCGATTATTGGGGCATTGAAAAATATATGCCGGAATTTATGGACAGCAAGGGCGTATCCCTGATTTTAATAAATTCCGCCAAAGGAAAAATGCTGTTCGAACAGGTTAAACAGGATCTTGATTATGCAGAGCGGCCGGCAGCAGAATGCTTAGCCGAACAGCAGCGTCTCCGCGAGCCTGTCAAATTCCCCGAAAACCGCAGCCAGTTCTGGGAGGATTATTATACTCACGGCTTCCCTTATCTGATTGACAAGTATGTAAATAACATTGACTGACAAGCACAAAGACTCATTGACAGTAGTCAATGAGTCTTTTACTGTTTTAACTGCGTCCGCAAAGCAATCACTATATGCGATTATAATTGGTTGTCCCGTACTGTAATTATTTCTTTCTGCCGGCAACGATCTTCGCCCGTATTGCCTGGCGCCTTTCCTCGTCTTCGCGGATGAGTCTCTGCCGTTCGAACAGGGCCCGTACTGAAGCGGAGGCAAAGGCCGGGGCCTGATAACCGCGCTTGGTCAGCGGCATGTCGGTTGTAGCAGTCGGGTCTTCCCCGTACAGCGTGACTGAATTGAGATAGTAGGTATTGCCCGGACCGTTGATTTCATAGGCGGCTTTGGTCTGAAGGAGGGTAAGCGCCTCACCGTTGTTCACCTCCTGGGCACACAGGTCGACATACAGGCCCCTGGCCAGCCAGATGCGGTTGTTGTCATTGGCCAGTACGGCAAAGACCGCCCCCTGATTGGGGAAATACGTCGGAAAGAACCAGACCCCTGTCAAATAATCAGGCTCAACATTACCGGCGGGAAACTGGAGTACCTGACCGTTAAGCTCGTTATAATTCGGGTCGAAGTACCCGGCCAATACATAGGCGTTGCCGTCATTCGTAAAGGTGATATCCCGCAATTCCGGCCCTTCGCCCAAAACCGGTGTCAGATCAGTGGCCATAAACGCCGTCGCAAATGTTAGCCCGGTGGGATCACCGGTATCGGCAAGATCAATAACATCCAGCTTGGAGCCCGGGTTGGGCACGCCGCCACCCTGCTTGCCGCCGATACTGCAGACATACAGCTTATTGCCATACCGCTCCAGCGTAAAGGCATTGCGCCCCAGATTGAGGTTGTAATCCACCGTCGACACCTGTTGGGTTCTTCTGGTCTCGCTAAAGGTTACCAGGTCGATCTCCACTACCGTGCTTTCCTTGTAGTTCGGGTTGACAGCCCATAAATCATCGACGGTAATAAACAGTCCGTAAAGCTTGTTGACGGCAATATCGGCGTTCAGCGCCACCCCGTAGCTTTTGTCGGCGGGATAGGACGGATTGGCAAAGGTATAGGCCGCAGTCTCCACATAGGGCGAACTGCCGGTCATCGAGATTTTCGCGATTTTGGCATTGTCAAAATCAATAGCGTACAGGAATCCCCCGCCCACGACGGCACCGTAGACATTCAGAATGCTCGGCCAGTCTGCCGGCTGATTGACGGTATGACTGACCGCCCAGGTTTTGGCGTCGCGGATTTCAATAACAGGGGGTAATACATTGATCTTTCCACCTACTACGCGTTCATATCGTGACTGAAACAGCAGTATCTTGTTATCGGCGCTGCCGTCCTTAAACCAGTAGCTCCTGGTATCACCGCTCATACCTGTGGCTTTGTTGCCTTCCACACCGATGGCGGTGGTTTCGTCCCTGAGGATACCGGCTCTGCCGAACCCCTCTTTAAAATTGTTCGTTTTAGTCCCCCAGCCATAGGTTTGATCCACCGTAGTCACCGCAAGCCTTGTTCCTGCCATGTAATAAACCTCCTTTACCTGTTTTAACTCAGAAGTAAACCACTTGTCTGCACCGGTAATATCCTGCCTACCGGCATAGGCACTCGCCTCCTTTCGCTAACCAGATTGCGATCAATACCGCCCGGCCGTTAAGAAAGCCGACCGTAGAAGAATTGCGCAGTCATTTGTTAAAAGAGATATTGCATCGTCAGATAATAGGTCCTGCCCTGCAAGGGATAATAGATACTCTCACCCTTGCCAAGACTGGTGGAATCACTGGCTGTTTGAATATAATCGCGCACGATTTCCGGTCCCTGATTAAAAAGATCATTTATGCCGGCATTCAGTTTGACCCGGCTGTTGACCGCATACCTGGCCCCCAGATTAGTCAGCCCGTACGGCTCCTGCCATTCACCATACCCTCTGCGGTCCACCCCGATCGGCGTTTTGCCGGAGTAGTGATGTTCGGTGAACACCGACAGACGGTCGCCGGGGAAGCGGTAGGTCAGGCGGGCATTGCCCTCCCATTCCGGGATATAGGAATAGGGCGAGCCTATCCTGTACGGCGCAGGATTGGGAGCGCCAATCAGCGCCAGCGAGTCGCGATATCCCAGAATTTCGGTCCGGGTCCAGGTTGCAGCCAAAGTAAGATCCCAGCGAGCCCACTTGAAACGGCTCTCCAGCTCCACGCCGCTGGCCTTGCCGTCGCCGCCGTTGTTGTAATAGGAAATGCCGGTGGGTGTGACATTGAGCAGCATCAGGTCATTGGTACGGTTGGAAAAATAGGTCAGCGTGACATCGGCCTGTGACCCCAGCGCCCGCCCCTGCCAGGTAACGCCGGCGTCCCAGTTCAGGCCGTGCTCAAAGTCCGGCGGCGGGAACTGGTCCGGCGTCGGCCGGAGCGAACCGCCGTCGCCGAAGATTTCATAGAAGTTAGGGAAACGGTGGAAGGTGCCCCAGCTGCCGCGCACTGTCCAGTGGTCGTCAAATTTCTTCTTTGCACCGATACCGAAAGAGTATTTCCAGGCATCCTTGCCGTCTTCCTTATAAGCCGTCATGTCCAGCTTATCCATTTTAAAGACCGGCGTCAGCTGGAAGGTGCCGGAGCGGTTGAGCTGCATGGTATCCTGCAGTTGCAGGCGCCAGCGGTCAATCTGATAATATTCCAGCCATTTATAAGCGCCGATGGAAGTATCCCGGCCACTGCCGGTGCTGTTGCCCGGGTCTTCCTTATACTTGGCCAGCCCGGACAGCTCGGTATCCATCCGCTCACGGGAATAGCCGGCATACAGTTCTAAGAGATGGCTGTCGCCCAGCTTCCAGGCGGCGTCCAGGGACCCGCCGAGCCGTTTGCTCCGGAGGCTGCTCCAGGCCTGGCCGGGATAATAGGCCCGGCCGATAATCTCCTGCAAGCCGCTGCGCCACTCTTTATCAGAATCCCGCCAGTCGACCTGCCAGCCCCACTCCAGATTGCCGGCCTGCTGCCGCCGGCCCACCGACAGGTCGGTCTGCCGTATCTCCTGGTAGGGAGGGTGCGCACGATTCAGCCGGTATTCATTGTCAAGATCACTGTCTTCGCTGCCGGCATACCCGGCAAAATGCCGGAACTGGTCTTTAACAGCCAGCTTGACCTGCCAGTGGTCGTCCTGCCATTTGAGCAGCCCGTCGGTCAGGTGATAATCATTGTTGCGCCGGGTCCGCCGGTCGGCTGTCAGCGGCCCTGAGCCGTACATGGTATTAGGATGATAGCGGTTGGTATAGCTGAAATCGCCGTCGCTCTGGTCGCGGTTGACAGCCAGAAGCAGGCTGCCCTCACCGAGCGGGGCCGACATCTCCAGGCTGCCCTTATAGCCGCCGAAGGAACGCAGGCCGGCCGCTAGCGAGCCGCCGCTCTTGCCGGGCTTTTTGGTGACAATGTTGATGACGCCGCCCATCGGCGCACCGGCGAAACGGGCCGGGACGTAGCCGCGGTAGACTTCGATGCGGGCAACATTGTCCATCGGGATGGCCGACAGGTCAACACCGGTTTCCGAGGTCAGGTTCAGTTCCACGCCGTCCAGATAGATGCCGACCTGGGCGGCCGTACTGCCCCGGACCCGGGCAATGCTGTAATTGCTGGTGCCCCGGACCTTCTGGATGTGGACGCCGGGCACGGTTTCGAGGTAATCAGGCAGCGTCTTCTGCTCTCCCTGGAAATCGTCCGGCCGGATGACCGACACGGTGCCGGGCGAGAGGTCCTGTTCCCAGGCAGGGCGCGGCGCCTCGACCGTCACCGCCGCGAAGGTATAGGCTCCCGGTTCGGCAGGCTCAGCCACAGGTTCTATACTATCCGGTCTGGCAGGTGGCCAGCCGGTGTTCGGGGAAACCTTGTCTGCCGGTGCAACCGCCGGAGTACCAGGCAGCTGATTATTATTTACTCCAGCCTCGCCCCCGGGAGCCGGGGGCTGGTACTCAATAGCTCCGGACGCCTGGAGACTGCCGGCCGGCCGGCTGCTGCCGTCCCCGGCTGCAAGTGCCGTAACGGTTGCCGCCGCGACCGGCTGAAAATCGTCGGCGGCTTTGCCGGCCTTAGCCGGCAGTCCCCACTTCCAGGACAGGCCGCCATTGATCTGCCAGTCTTTGCGGACATCACCGCCGGTGGACTTGCTCACTTCCAAAAACGCCGTACTGTCGCGGGCGGTTTGCAGCCTGGCGCCAAGGTTAAATTCCAGCCAGGAGTCCCGGCTGGCGGCGGCCCGCAGGGTCTCACGGTCGCCGGAGAAACGGGCTTCCAGCTTGCTGCTGCCGAAATCATGCAGGGCGGTGACAGCGGCGTAAGCGTGGCCGCGGTGCTGTTCATCGCCGAACGCCTTGCCCACGGTCACGCCCAGCCGGCCGACCACCGGCCTGTCTGAGGTCTGCCTGACCGCTAGCTGGTTAGGCAGTTCGTAGCTTACCCGGTCAATAATGCCGACTGCTAAACCGGCCTGAGGTTCATAATACCAGCCGCCGGGCAAGTTCCGGCGATAGCCGTACCGGGCGCTGATACCGCTGGCCCAGCTGCCATACTTGGCCGAGTTGGCGCTGTCGCTGTCATGAAACCGGTAGTCGTTTTCGATCTTCGTCATCCGGGCAGCGAGATCCAGATAGCGGCCGCTGTGACCGGTCCAGGAGGCATAGGCGCCCATGCTCGTGCCGGTCAGGTCTCCCCGGCCGGTAGCATAACCGGCATCGGCACTTGTCCGGCCAAACATTACGCCGTAGTACAGGGTCCCGTTATAGAAGTCGCCCTCCCGCTCCTTGTCAAGCCCGGCCTGCAGCCCGTCATAGCTTTGGCTGAAGCCGCGCCCGTACGCGCCGCGGCTGTTCAGTTTTCCCCGGAAGCTATGGGCCCAGACGCCTTCGCTTACCGGCCTGTCCGCCGCACCGGCAAGGGACGGCGCGCCTGTATTGCCGAGATGACGGGCATGCAGTTCATCCATACGGGTGAAGAGATTGCCCTCTTCGATGCGCCAGATATTGCGAAAAGCCAGTTGGGCGTCACTGGCCATCTTGCCGGATTCGGAGATGACACCGGTATTGTAGGACTTTACCCCCAGCAGGATCGCTTTGCCGGGCTGCAGGTTGTTCCAGTCAATAACCGGCACCAGTTCGTAAATCCGCAGCGGGCCGTCGATAAGTGATGCCTGCCCCAGCACATTAACCTGATTGTAAGCAGTGCTGCCGGCCGCGCTGAGGTCAACAACCATATAGTTGTACTTATAAGCAGGCGTGGTCATTTCTATTGGCCGCATGAAAACCCCGCCCGCGCCGCGTACTATGGTCTTATAATTGGGATCATAGGCAGACTGAACATAGATGGTGCCGCTGCCGGTCAGCTGTTTAACGGTAACACCGCCTATCTGGATGGTTCCGCCCGTGCTTTTGACATGGGTATTAATGCGCAAAACAACGTCACCGGACAGATTCAGTTTTTCCACAGTCAGGGCTATGGGCTTTATACTGGCCTCCTTAGCAGGCGTGGGTTCCTGATATCCCTGGCTGTTGCCCTTCCAGGCCAGGTCAAGCATACTGCCGCCCGCCAGCGTAAGCTCGGCGGCAGTTATATACGAGGCCCTGGCCGGCACATCCATCGGCCGCCATCTTTCGCCTGCCAGCAGCACAATCGTCGCATTGTACCTTTTAGGGTTAGTCGGAAGAGTCCCGGCGCCACCCATGGTGGCTGTCGATTCGTAGGTATTATAGCCGTCGACCTCTCCTGTTGCCGTCCACGTGCCGTCTGCCGGCGTTGTAAACGCAGCCGCCGTATGGATAAATGACGCAGCCAGATTCAGCGCCAGCAGCCATCCCAGGCTGAGTACCACGCATTTGGCGCCGCGCACGCCGCTGCTGTAGCGGACCGATTTCATCCGGCCGGTGTTTTTCGCCAGTTCGGACACCACCTGCCAGCAGGCGCGTGCCCGGTTCCAAATGATTTTGTAGATGTGGTTCAAAAGCGATCATTCCTTTATCCCGTTCTTTCCTCTCTGCATAGTAGACACTAAAAAAAAAAACACTCCCCTTTGGGAAGTGCTTATGCCAAATTGACGTTATTTTCCGAAAATACTGCATAATCGCCTCCCTGTCACGCGCAGGTACAACGGTGATTGCCGAACAGGCAGTTCTCCTGACTCCGGTTCATCGCTGTCCCGCGCCTTCCCAGAGCTTGACGCTCCAGTGGCCAATATGCAAGACTACTCCCCGTTACAGTGGCGGGACCGTGCCGGTATTTCACCGGACTTCCCTATTAAGCCCTTGCGGGCACCTGTCCCAAGATATTCTGTTGTTCTGTGGTTTAATCTATGAAGCATAGCTCAGGATTATTACTTTTTCCTATTCCCTCCTTCCCCTCGGCAACGGCAAAAGTTTTCCTACAAACTCTGCATAACTTCACCGCTGCAATGATTTGTCACATTTTCTCAACCCCTGCATTGAAGCCAGCTGCCAACTGTGAGCAATGCAGGGCGACACCAAATTCGTGTCTTTGAGACACGAATTTAGGCATACTTTACCCTTGGTTAGCGGCTTAATAAGGTTAAGTCCGTTATCTAAACTTCTCTTTTATATGCCCCCTTTCTGTAGAACAGACCTCAAGTAGGAAAATTGTTGACAAAACACTTTACTCCCAAATATAGGCACCCCCATTTTCCATTTAAATCATATCATGCCGTCATTTTGCCGTCAATATGCCTTTTCTATTTCTTTTAATATACATTTATTGTAATTACATTTCTATGGAGGGAATTACCGTGTCATCAAATACATCTAAGTTTACACTTCGTATCGATCAACATATACTTGAAAAGTTTCGCTATATTGCTGACAATAATTTCAGAACAGTTAATAAGGAACTAGAAATGATTATAAAAGCTCATATAGCCGCCTATGAGACCAAAAATGGGGCGATTAAGGTTGATTTAAACACAAAATAAATTCCTGCGGCTTTTTCCTTTTAAAGGTATTATCGGCTTATTTTTAACGGAACGTTCACGAGGAATTTAATCCACTGCCTTTAACATTGAAGCCAGCCACCAACTGCGCTATAATGGAGACAATCGTATGTGGAACACACCCCTGTTTTCCGTTCGATTGTCTCCATCAGCAGCAGTTGTTTTGTCGTGGTATCGAGCAACTAGTGTCCTTCAGACACATTCTCGGGCATGCTTTGCCCTTGTTTAGCATCTTACAGCTGTAAGCTTGCTGTTTCGAGTCGCTCTTTTACCTACCTCCTTTCAGTATATAAAAATCAAACAGGAACAATTTGTTCCTATTATATAGGAACATTTAGTTCCTGTCAATATTTTCAGGAGCGTTTTTATGAGTTTTTCGCATCGAATAAAAGAATTAAGACAAAAACATAACGTATCTCAACAAGAATTAGCCGATTTACTAGGAGTGTCCACTCGCGCCTGGAGATTTTACGAATCAGGCGAAAGGGAACCCAATATGGCCAGACTTATTTTACTCGCAGACTATTTCGATGTGTCTCTAGATTATCTGGTCGGTAGATTAGATAAAGCAGAGGATAACTGACGGAAATGTCAGAGACGGGATTATTATTCAAATTCAATGTATCTCTCAATTACTTAGTTGGACGGTCCAATAATCCGTGAAGGCTTGAATAGATAAATACTGAAGCAAGGTACTGTAATTTTTAAAAACCGTCTAAAGCCATTGGATGCTTTAGACGGTTTTTTTACGCAAGCAGAATGCCACATAATATATGTTCCCATAGACTTATTGCATTGACATAACGTGTTAAAACATTGACTACATGGTCCTTTTATCAATTATCATTAGTCTTTAGACTCTATCATCGTAACACACTCGTTATGTGAGCGAAAGTAATACAATAACGCAAGCCTGCCCCACCAGCGAGACTCCTGAAAATTGAGTGTTATATGTATTGACGTTCGTCTCTCGTCATCAAGCACAAAAAAAGATTTATAAATTCGGGATATCTATCTTTATCCTCTTCAAACCATTGCCTAAATATTTTTACGGCTCTTGCCGTATCAAATACGTCGTTTGAAGTAGGCAGACCTATCACTATTTGCCCATTTACCAAAAGTGCCTTTGAACATTCTGAGTTATGCTCGTATTTTGCATTTGTCTCATACAAATCCGAAAGACTATTTCCTAAAACATTTATTTTATTTAACTGAAAGGAGTGGAAATCATCATCAATTATTACTTCTTGCAATGCTGTGTTAAGAAATGCAATTGCTTTATCTTTCTCACCATGTTTTAAGTAGGCAAGTGAAAGGCGGTCTACAATATATTGATTTTTATAATGAATATACACGTTTTCCAAAATATATATCCTATTATGCGGCGGCAACATACTGAAAATCGTAAATATATTCTCACAACCGAATTTATGCTCTGGAACAAGAAAGTATTTTACGAACATATCTTCCACAATATGAGTGGCCTGCTTTATTATCTCTTGCAACTCCTCATCTCTAACCTGACCGTTAAAATGCGAACCTTCACCGCCAATTTTGAAAATCTGTTGAATTTTTCCGGCTATACTTTTATCATAATGCTCTTCAATAATTTTTATCTTTCTACCCCAATTGATACATGAATAATCTTCAGTAGGTTTTAAAAATGGTAGAATTTTGTCCTTTAACAACAAATCAATAATACCTTCAACATACTGCCGTACATTATTTGCACGAACTTTTGCTTTCTGCTCATCATTCATAAATATTTCGAAAACATCTATAAATTTTGTGCTTACAGGCATCAACACTAAGTTTTCCTTTTCCATATTATTTTTCATATTTCACCTGTACCCCCTTCAACTTTCTGTACACTGAAAAATTGAATTTAAACAACCTGTCTTCACTAGCGTCCTCTTTTTATACACAGCCGGAACCAAAATAGTCTTTTTGTTTAATTCAGGTTCTATGTTACCAGGTCATAGATCAATAATAATCGGAAGATATCTTATCAATAATATCAAGTGTGCTATTTGTAATAGTTGCTCCCTCATATGTCACAATGAGTTTTCCCTTGTAAAATTTATCATATATATCCTGCTTTTCAAGCCATCGTTTGTCATAGCTTTCTACCCCCAGCATTCCTAAGTGCTCCCAATACAAGTCTCTTCCATCGGGTAGTGTAATTGTAAAATCAGGTTCAATCCATTTACCTTTCTCGTATTCAAGCTTCTTTTCATACTCATAAGCAATGCTATTCTTGGCAAGAAGGTTAGCAATAATAACCTCCGATTTGCTCCTCACACGATCACCTTTCACAGTAGAGTATATCTTGTTAAGCATATGCTTTTCAACGCCAAGATATCTGCCTATTTCTTGATGAAGCTCGTTTGAAGATGTGTTGTCAGCTATTAGAAATATAAGATAATCAAGTAACGCATGTTTATATTCACGCTTTTCATCTATGGCATTTTGTATATCTTGCATTTTTACATTAGAAATTTCTTGTTCTATAACTTCTACAATCAACCGTCTATCCAATGGCTTAGTTGTAGTAGCCAGACCATTTACAATACCTTTATAAACCTTATTAATAATCGTCTTAACATCGAACTTAGATTTTTTAACAGTAGTAATCAAATTTTTGGTTTTTGTGCTATTTATAATATCTGTAAGAGTTTTATCTTTTACATTTGTAATACTCTTTAAGTCAGAAAACCCCTTACATTCTATTTTCAATACTCCGCTATTTAAGTAATATGATAAGCATTGCTGCACCTCTTCATCCTCAAAGTAAGGCAATGTATGCAGCCCCTCACCCTGTTCGGCAATTTTCTTGTATGTTTTTATGAGTTTCTCAATTGATGGGAATGAACCATCAATAAAATACTTTCGTTTTACATCTATGTTTTTATTGGTATATAGTAAATAAGCGTTAGCAACATTTCCATCTCGTGCGGCTCTTCCGACTTCCTGATAATATTGCTCCACAGATTCCGGTATCATAAAATGAATAACAACCCTAATATCTGGGATATCTATTCCCATGCCAAATGCATTGGTAGCAAATATTACATTGATTTCATTGCTTTTATACCTGTCTATAATCTCCTTTCTTTCCTTGGCTGTCATCTCACCATGGAAGCAAACAGACTTATAACCTTTTTCATTAGATTTATTTGCAAGCTTTTCTACACCACGTTCACTACCAATTCTATAAACATAGATTAGTATCTTCTCATTCTTGTGAATTTTGATAATGTCCCAGAGTTTATCTTCCTTTTCATTCTCGTTGTTAAATTGAAGAACCTTTAATGATATTTCCGATCTCATGAGAAGATTGTCTCTTATAATATTGGATTTATCAATTTTAAACTCCCTACATATATCTACAACTTCCTTAGGATTTAAGGTTGCAGTTAATGCAAGGATTCTAGGTTTTTTATCTCCAGCCTCATTGTATATACAGTTCAAGAAATCCGGTATACGCTTATAGAAAGGCCTGAAACTGGTTCCCCATTGGCTAACACAGTGCACCTCATCAATTGCAAGCATAGTTATTTCCTTTTTACGCTCTCTAATGCAATATTCAAACAGTCCATCTGTTGCAATTTTTTCTGGACTTACGAAGATGAATTTAGGGTTAATAACTTTATTTGCAAAATCCTTTAAAGCTTTTGCTTGCTTTGCTGAATCCATGCCGCCATGAATTGTAAATACTTTAAAGCCTTGCTCCGCAATCTTTTCGGATTGCTCATCAATTAGCGCAATTAATGGAGAAATTACAATTGTTATACCACAGGAAAGTATACCTGACATCCAATATATCAAGGACTTTCCTCCGCCTGTTGGCATGATGCAAAGTGTATTATTTTGCTCAACAACGTTAGATATAACGCTTTTTTGAAACTCTTTCAAAGAGAATTTGCTTGTCAAATTAGGGAAATTACTGCTAAAAGCTTCATCAATATTAAGCATATCCAAGTCCTCCATCTCTTATCTGCTGTTTCAAGAAGGATATCTCATCTTCATGCTGCTCTGCTACAAAAGTCAAAAAAGCATCTACTATTATATAGCGATTTTCCGGATCAAAATAAACACTATTTTCATATGCCTTTTGCTTTAACATTTGGTAAATTTGATGTGCATAAAATATAAATAATTCATATGGATAAAAATAATTCTGTTGCGTAATAGTTTTATCCACATCAATCATTAAAAATTCCGAGTCCTGCTTACAGTCAAAAGTCTTCTTATCAGATAAGTACCAAAGTGCCCATATAGCATCTCTGCTCCTGTTAGGAAATAAAGCAGGATAAGCCTTATAAAGCATATGACTTTTTATACCCCCACCAATAACTCCGTAAACTGTATAGTCATCCGTATCCAAATCACTGACCTTTAAATCTTCATAGCAGTTAATTTGGTCATAGGTATTTTCTTCATAAAAGTTATTGTAATAATCCTCAGCAAAATAGTATAGGTTGCCTACAACTGTAAGCAACTCATTTGAATCGGAAATATTAAAATCCCGCTTATATTTTTCTAACTCTTTAGCAGAGCTAAAGAGGGTATGATGTATTATTGGACATTCCTTTTTCAGTACTGTAGACTTGAAATATTGAGGATCATCCTCATATTCTTTAAGAGATTCCTGGTCAAAGATTGCAATATATTTTTTTCTGTCTTTTTCAAAGTCCTCTGAGGCTTCTACTACGATGTTTTTAAACTTTTTCGCAATATCAACATTCTTTTTTATTTTAACCCTTTGCACCCCTAACTTTTCAGCAATTTTTTGTATCTCTTGCTTTGATACACCGTGGCCAGCTTCGATCATTATAAAGTCATTAAAGTATTCCGGAAATTTGGCCTTAATAACCTCAAGCACTTTTTCTATATGTTTATGTTCATAACAGACGCCCTCTACTGACCGTTCCGCTTGATGCCTATACATTATTTTCCTCCCTTAAATTAATTGACAGTACCATTTCATCCATTTAAAATATATAAGTTTTAACTCCTCAAATTCATTACTTGTGCAATGCTAACCACTTCATTAAGTATGCTCAATTATTATTTGCTGACACTTCAAGTCACTCAGAGTAGAGGAAATTCCTTTCTCATTTATTTTAAGTGGCGTACAATAGGAGGGGCACGGGGACAGCAGGCTGTGTGAAAAGTATTTCCCGAATTTGCAGTCCCCACTTTTCTGTTCAACAGTGCCTAATTTAGGACAAATTCACTTGAAAAACAAGTAGAAATCCGAAGTTTCCCTCCACGTTCAGACTGTTTTGGATAAAGATGACGACTTTTCACACAGCCTGACAGGTTCCTTGTCCCACCGTCCTATTCAAACAAAGGGGCGATCAGCCTATTAGACTGTTTTGCCCCTTAAAAATATTTGCTCTTTTATACTATTGGGAGTTTAGACACAATCAGGGATACACCCGATGTCTAAACCGAATTATTCTGATGATGGAATCGTTCAAGAAGTGCCCTTTGTTCCTCAGTCAGTTCATAATATTTATCATTAAAAACTATTTCTTTTTCATCAATCGAATCGATACACGATGATGCCCATTCTATGTCCTCGAATGTCAATCCATATTTTAGCATCCAAATTTCACTTTCTGTATCAGTACCGAAACGAATATATTTTGCCAACCGCAAAGCGCGTTCATCTTGAGATGATTGATAATATTGATGGAAAATTGCATAGTATATGTCGCTAAGTTTAAATCCTATGAGTTTATCGAGATAATCATAGGTATCATAAATAATCAGGTCGTAATCCACCAATTCGGCTGGAGTATTCCCGAGCAGAGAAAAATTTTGCAGACTCTTATCTGGAATATCGGCATAGCCTCGAAGAAAGTTTGCCTTAAGCTTTGAAATCTCCTCTGCATTTTCTGATGAAGTGCGCTCTTTTTTTCGTGATGCGTAATCGTAGCGATATTGGCAGATCAACTTAAATGTTTTCTTGAAAACACGCCACATCATTATTTTTATAGCTTGGTTAAGGATGTTTTTTTCAGCAATTGTTAATTCGCGCCCACCGAGATACTGACGATATAAACTATGAAAATCACCATATATAGCTTTTCTGGCGTTGTTTTCTTCTTGCTCCCATTTAGGATAGATAGGAAACCCATTATTATCGAACATTAAGTCAAGCAAAGTTGCCACTGTATAGGATATTTCGTCACTCGCCAACTTTTGCACATCAGCATTTGTCAAGTTATACTCGTCATTAAACTGATCTGTTTTTATTGCTTCTTTATATTCCTCGTATTTCTCATCCAGTTTTTCGTCTTCTTTGTCGAGATGAGATTGTTCATCAATTTTCTCTGGCGTTTTGATGAGTATGCGAAATTTACTCATGTTAGGCTGCTTTATAACAACTGCACCGACATCAAAAATACTATGAGAGGTTGAGCGCCCAGCTCGACCAATCAGATTTTTTATTGAAAGTGGAGAACTTGCTAAAAACCTATCAAGATAAACTACATCAAAGGGCATATTTATGCCTTGCTCCAAGGTAGAAGTTGCAAAGCAAATTCGGCAAAAACCTTGTTGGGTAAAATGCTCCAAAATGAGCCTTGCTCGGAGCGGTATTGAACCGTGATGAATAACAATTCCACGCTTTAAACGTTCAAGAATCTTTGAGACATAGTTAGTATTTTTTCCGTTGGTTGCTCCAACATAGTCTTGTAATTGAGCAATAAATTCAAGTGCCGCTGGATTAGTAATTTCACTGCATAGATCAATGTAGTTTTTGAAGTCTTCAAATATTTGATCGTTATAAATATGTGCTTTTGAAACAAAAATGAGAACGCTACCGCCTTCTTTAATTGCTTTTGCTACCGGATCAAAGTTAGCTTTAATCTTTTGTTCTCCTATGAGGGCTTTATCAATACCAAAGTGGTAAAATTCACCCCTAGATTTATCATGTGTGTAAAATATCTGACCTACATTTTTTTGCTCGTAATACAGTGCATCTGCGTTCTCATCAATATCAACGTGATTTTTCTTTAGTTGAGCCTCGGGATTTGCAATAAAAGGATGAGCGAAGACGCACTTAGCGCTAGGAAATGATCTTTGAACACGGCGTACAATACTGTCGAAGTATAATCCTCGGACAGAATCCTCATCGCTCAGTTGTGCTTCATCGAACAAAACAAATCCAATATTGAGCCTGTCTTTTTGTTTGAACAATTCCCTTGCTCGTTCGGGTGTCAATATAAAAATGTTACGTTTTGCGTGTTTCGTGTTAATAATCTCCACGAAAGTTAAAATATTAACATTCTTGCTATCGATTATCTCATGAACCCTATCGTAATACTCATTTATTAAAGCACGGGATGGCACAACCACAACGACATCATAATCAGCATTTTTAATTAACTCCCTAAACACAAATGACTTACCTGTGCTTGTAGGTGCAGAAAAACTAAATGTATGCATAGTTCGAATTTTCTTCAAAATATCAGCTTGAACTGGTGTAAAGTTCGTGCCATAGGTTTCCTTGATATATTCGCCGTAGTTGGCAAAAATTAAACTGACAAAGGAGCTCGGTGTGGGATGTTTAAAATATAGTCCCATCATTTCAATAACATCGTTTTCATGAGTAGCAAAGTATGTAGGCTGGAAAATCTTTAAATATGAAAGAATCTCAAGCACAGTAGTATCAACAGAACCCTCTTTAAATAAACTTTCCTTTGCAACGGAAAGATGCTCATCAAGGTTTGTTCCGTTACGAATTTCAGCTATTACGTTTTTCTTCGTAACTGTCATAGATTCACCGCTACCATAACTATTTCCTCAAACGGCAACAACTTCGAAAAGTCCCCATGAGCGATGATACTTGCAATCATATCATCACTGGATGTTGATTTAGCAGAGAAAGCAATAGCAAATCCTCTGAATCCATCATTAGCTCTAGTCAACGCCGCTGGTGAACAAAAATGTTGAAGTTCGGCAATTTGCATAATGTCTTTTTTCTCATCGATAAATTGAGATACCTGAGCAATAGCAGTCGAATATGCGCTTTGTCGAGAATTATACTTCGCCTCTCCGAAAATAATTGTATCTGTGCCATTATTTTGACTGTGAAAATCAAAACCGGGATTGCCGGATATTTTCATACCAAGTAATTCAGATAAGGGGATATGTAAGTAACTGAGTTGGTTAAGTAATGATTCCCTTGCTAATTCAGACACTACATATTCGCCCGCCTCCTTGGTAACTGTATCATCAGAACAATCATCGAATTTTTTCTGTATGTCAGCAATTGTTTTTTCAGCGCGGGTTTTAAAGCTGTTTTTCATATAATCCGCATCGAAGCGACTAAGCCAAGATAAATCCATAAGAGTTTTCAAGATGTTAGCAAGCGTATTTTGCAGGTTCTCGGGGTCGATGCGAATAAAAGTTATATGACTGTTATCCGTGTGCGGAACAGCCCTCATTTCTATAACCTTCATTGCTCAATACCCCCCCTTTACTTAAAAATGTCGCTTAACAGCAACCATGCTGTGCTTGAGATGTCATCGCTGTATTCTTCAGAACAGATACAGAGTTCACCGCTTTTCTTGTCTGCTCTGACGAATCCGCCTTTTAACGAGTAACGTTCGAGATAATTTCGTAGCGCGATAAATTTAAGAGGCGAGAATTTGTCAATATCTTGGCTGTTTCCGTATTTGTCAAAGCCACCTTTTGTTTCTATAATCCAAATCTCACCATTTACACTAACAACATAATCAGGAAAGAAGACTCGTGGTTTACCAAAAGCATCCGCATAAACAATGGAGAAAAACTCCGAACCTTTATCACCGTTTTTATAAATCCAGTCAACACTTTCAGTCGATTCGCAGAATTTTTCAAACATTTTCTCTGGATCAGAACGTGGTGCTGCAGATGACAAATAACCTTTATAAACATTCTTAGCATATACCCTCTGTGCTTTTTCAGTAGCATCGTATGTAAAATAGCACTCACGTGGTATCCAAAAGTCTTTCTTTGAAATTGTGTCAGAAATCGTTTTTAAATCTAGCATCAATTGAGTTATTAGTTCAGCGGATGCTTCTCGAACAATATTCTTTAAGCGTTCGCGATTGTTGAGAACAAATGCGTATAGTTGACGATTCTCAAGTAATAGAATTTGGCCGCCGTTACGACTCACGCCTCTCACAAATAAACGACGGAAAATGGCATTAAGCGTTTCATATTTCAAACCCACTTTTGCGGCAATTTCAAAAACGATATGGTGATATTCTTGTCCGTGTTTGTGCGTATTTATCGATTCCTGGATGTAGGTAGTGTTGATGTCTTTAAAACTACTGCTTTCACCAGCAGTTATAATAGAACTTTCCTCTGCCACATATTGACGGATAAAATCGGAGAACAAAAAGCCACTTGCCTCAAGTCGTTTTTTGTTCTCTATAGTTCTGGTATCAATATTGTAGTGGCGCATGAAATATGTATAAATCGCCTTGAGTGCTTCTCTTTGATCACGTCCGGAGAAAATAGAAGACACTTGCTCGCTAACTAATTTAATTGATTTTAACTCCTCACGCAAATACAGCGCTGCTGCCTCAAGCGCACCTTTTCCAAGGCTTTGTCTTACGCTCTCTGTAAATTTTTCATCTAAAGTAAACAAATAACAACTATCAAGAAGCGGAGTATCGTAATGTTTTTGCTCAGGCATGCGTCGAATGCGTCCAATAGTCTGAATTTCAAATGTTTCACTCATATGATCACGCAACTTCACAAGGATATGTGCGCGAGGGCAGTCCCAACCTGTAGCGATTGCTTGTTTTATGATAATGGTAATAGGTGCGGCGTAAGGTGCATCAATATCATCTAGGTTTTCATATTTTCCAGAAAGACGAACTGCAAGCAAACCGTTTTCATAGGTGATATGCCTTTCGGCAAACCATCTCTCAACGTTGTCCAGCAAAACATCATTCTTATTTGGCAACTGCACGACTATAAGCGGATTTATGCTTGCTCCTTTCTGTGCAAAAGCAGCATACAGCTTACGTTGCTTTTCAAGAGCTTTTGTGAGTAGGTAATCAATTTGGTCTTCCACCTCATCGCCCTGCTTAATTCCCTCATTGATGACTAAAACCTTTTTTATTAAACCAGCAGCAATTACTTCTGCTTCAGGAACAGTAACCCAAACAGCATCTGTGTAGGTTTTCGGTGTCGCAGAAGCGCGAATAATCTTATCTGTTTTGAAATAGTCGATGATTTCCTTGCCTTTGATAGTGTCACCTTCGTGGCTTTCATCGACAATAATCTTGAAGCATAGGTCGCTGTCAAATGCCCGCTCAATGTGTTCAAGAAAATTGGTGCGTTCCCCTTCTTTCAAGGCATTATTACTTTTTTTGTTGAGTATTTCCCAATTAATGAAGCAGACATCACCAGACTCAAAACCCGCTATCATGACGTCGGCAAGTGTTTTTGTATGCGAACCATAGATGTACTTGTCCATCTTTTTTTTGCTCTGTTCCTCAAGGTCGCCCTTACCTGGAGTAAGCCAAATGAAAACAGTGTTTGAAAACGATTTAAGATATTCATCCATAAAATGCGTGAGAATAATCGTTTTGCCACTACCGGTACAACTTTTCAAGATAATTTCTTTCTTGTCGCTGCCCATCGCATCAAAAAGGTCAGCGATTGCCCTCAGTTGAAATTCTGCTAATTGAATGCCCATCGCTTAACCCTCCAGCTCTTTGTAGTAGTAATCAGGAATTGTAATCACTTCAATATTACGAGACTTGAGTATATCTTCCTGCTCACCTGTCAGCAGGACATCGTGCCCTTTATAAAGTCGTTTGCACTTATCAAATGTTGCGATATTTTCAAAGCATGCATCAATTTCTTCATCTGATAACACAATGGCAATCTCAGCATTTCCTGTAAAACTTACACCGTTTTCCAATTCTACCAGTTCCCTCACATGGCGTAAAAGGTCATCGGCATATTCATAGTACATTTTCTTACTAATTGGGATGAAGTCAATTTTGTAGTATTTGAGAGAGGCCGAATATCCTTCCCGTTCTATTACTCGTTTGATACGTTCATAAGTCACATCTCTACAAATGTTATTTTCGTTGTTTGTGCATAAGATAAAGCGGCGATATCCCTTAGATTTGGCATTTGCTGTCATTACTGCATGACCAGTTGTACCAGATCCTGCAAAAAAATCGAGTATTATATCTCCTTCATTTGAACCAATTTGAATACATTTACTAAGTAAACCCAACGGTTTGGGAAACTGAAATAATTGAGATAAGCCAAGCTCACCCAATTCGACTGTACCGCGCTCGGAAATAACGTCTGTATCAAACCATATAGATTTTGCTTTATAGGTAGACTTGCGATATTTTTCATAAATATTGTATCCACCATCACGCTTTGCTCGAGCAACAAGATTAGACTGTTGAGTGTTGGGTTGAATATTTTCCGATGAAAGTTTTGTTCCCCAGCGCCAACAACTTTCACCGCCAGTTGAATTATACGGTAACACATCTACACTATACCCTTCTGCTTGCACGAGAGAGACAGGGCAAAATCCGTCTTTATCTATACAAGCCGGATTTACATAGAAATGATAAAATAGGTTCGGTCGATTAAATCTGCCAAACTTGGGATTACGATTACGCAACTCACGGACATTATAATTACCAATATCATCAGTGAGATTCAGATCGTTATCATCTTCAGTTTTCTCGATCTCATTAAATTCAGCATCCGGGGATTTTGTATAGATTATAATATATTCATGAGTTTTTGCTATCTGTTTATACGTCTGCCCCCTCTTATTAGACTGAACAATCACCTGAGAGAAGAAATTGTCTGAGCCAAAAACTTCATCACAAAGCAATCGCAAGTGTGATTGTTCATTGTCATCAATGGAAATGAAAATAATACCGTCATCGGCAAGCAATTTTCGCGCTAACTTTAGGCGTTCGCGCATGAACGACAGCCATTTACTATGGATAAATGTATCGGTTTTATCAATCCGTTCGTCATCGTAGGCAAAATCCTTGTTCCCAGTGTTATATGGTGGATCAATATAGATCATCTTAATCTTGCCTTTATGTGTTTTCAACAATAATTGTAATGCCGCAAGATTATCACCCTCAATTAAAAAATGCAGTTGCCCTCCATGATTAATAAATAAATCTTGTTCTTCAATCAGCACAGGCGTATGTATATCGAGAGTTTCATCAATGCTCTCGCGATGTTCCTCAAATACTAAACCATACTTCTTTGACTTAACTTCCTTTTCCAATTCACTGATATACGTAAGCAAAGCTCCCGTATTCTCATCTTGCTGAGCAGAAGCGATATATGTACGGATGGCTTTGATTTTTGTAATCAAATCATCACGTTTTTCTTTTGAAATATTTGTACTCATTCACTTTTCTCCTCTGGCAAAATCTCCATAATATTTTCAATGCCACAATTCTACGACGTAAACTTAAGGCTCGCGGGGACGGTTATCGTGAAGTAAAACTTTCATGTGTTCTACTGTGAAAAATCACTGTCATGGCTGTTCTACCGAGTCATGTGGCTATAAGCTTAGCCTTAACAAGTAACCATCTTCTACCCTTCAACAAAATAATCTGAGTCAATCCTCTCAATCTCATAAATGGTCTCGGCGGCAACACCCACCCCATAGTCTATCTCAATTGCGCCAACTGAAGCCCGTCCATTAATACAATCTGGTTACCGATTCAGTTGGCTACCTCCCAGACCGCAGCCGTAAAAATGGAAGTGGTTATAAAGAGGCCTTATGCGCACCCTTCAGTTGCAGACGCACCGATAAAACCTTGAAGTTCGGGATTGCCCACAGAATTCTTCCATCGTTTAACTTGTACATGGATAACGTCCAGGCCTAAGCGGTCTTCTTTGATAATCCCATCGCTGCCCTCATCCCCGGACTTACCGACGACCTGGGCGTCTTCCCGTGAACCGCCGTAGCCCATTTTGAGCAATAGGTCCATGACCAAACGCTCGAAGAATTTTGGCGACTGATCGTCAATCTGCTGCAGCAGTTCATCCGCCAGAGCGTTCCTTAGCTCCTGATGGTAGTTGTGCAGCATCTCCAGCGGTGTCTTGTCATTGTCATTGTTTTCGTCCACTGGTACGACAACATCATCCTTGGTTCGGGAAAGTTGTCTGAATTCCCGGTACTTAGGATACTAGCTCAACACACATTTATCAATCCGTGATGGCTTTTGCAGAAGCAGCGCCCGTCCCCGCTCGGTAATCCGAAACTTTCCGGCGGCTATCGCTTCAATGAGCAATGCTTTTTTGAGATATGTCCGCACCCAGCCAACACGGTTATAAAAGATGGACTGCGGACCTGACAGTAACTGTCGGGTTCGCTCTTCTTCATCCAGTTGCATATCATCTGCCAACACCTGATGAAGTTCTTTAAACGAATTACCTCCCCATCGGCCAACGCTGTAAAAACAGCAACATAATATCTTTATATGTTGGATAATCATAGCAGAAACCTCCTATAATTGGTCATGCAATCTCATAGTGTTCAGGGAAGCATGTAAACGAAGCTTGCCGGCCAAGCCTCCCTGCTGTGCTTATACCTCAATATATTCCCAGAGAAAGGTCAAAAATCCTGCAATGTTTTGACATATTGCAGGATTTTCGACTAGTATCTGTCATTTTTTAGTGTCCGCAGCGTATCTTGCGAGGCAGGAAAATTAGAAAAAGAATTAAGGCGAAATTTACTCTTTTTTTACCGGGTGTCTGGGACGGTGTCAGGGGGACGGGGTTAGTGACACAACATGCTTTTTGATTGTTGTCGGCAACCCCGTCAGACTGTGCGAAAGCGGCGCTATAAATAGCAAGAAACCAAAAAAGTACCCTGGCTTTAAAACTCAGGCTACTCATTTGTAAAACTATACTGTTTCGGTGTTAATTTAAGAAGCACAAGGGACGTACATTTTGCTTCTACCATGCAAAATCTGAGTTCCCGAGTTCCCCCACCAGAATGCATAAAATCAAGTGTTGCTGCGAAGCAGATCCTGGTTACTTTTTTCACATGCAGTTGTTATCTTTTTTACTACAGGGAAAGGTTCCGATTATTCACGTGTATCTTCCCCTTCGTCATCCTCCCCACCAGTATCAACAGTCAAAAAATCAGTAATCAGACAGCACACATCCCCCTTAGCATCCATTCCCCAAAAGGTTGGATAAACCCCATCGCCGAAACCGCTGGAAAAGACCGCTATATTGCAATCAGAATCAGGAAGCCCTACATTCGCAGTAGAATAGGTATCTACATAACTGTCATCCAAAGCCTTTTCCAAATCAGGCCACATTCCATCCTCAAAACCTTCCGCTAGCTTTTGAAGAGCCTTACAAGCACACTCGTCCATAAAGCCGCCTATCCCACTGTCAACACCATAGCCAAAAAATTCATCATCACCCAACGCTCCTGCCGCTTGCCCTGCAATAAGCGCAAGCTCAAAATGTGCTGGCAGTTCCTTGGTGAAACGGAGTTCTGCAAAAGCCACTCTTTTGTCGGTATCAATGTGGTGAATGTACAATATCACCGGATAGCGGCCTGCCGCTACTGCTCTGGCAAAAGGCTGAGTTTCAAAAAGAACGAGCGGGTCATTTGCCACAATCTTACCTGTAGGAAGATAGATTTCACCCAAAGGCTGTTCTTTGATATATTCATCCCATTTACTTTTTTTGAAAAACTCTGCAGTATGACCTGTGCGTAACGCTTTCATTAATTCGAATTCAGTATCCATAATATTGCCCCCGCACTACCAGTATTTATTCTTAAATTTATCATATATTCCCATCAACTTCACTTCACTACTACATTTTAACACCCCATTGGTACCTACCTATTTCTCATCCTGATAAACCAGGAAGTAGCAAACTCTGCTCTTGCCTGCATAAGCCAAGGAACCCGCCCCTTGACTCTAGATACGGTTATCTCACCTTATTTAAACTCTGCTTTATCTTCCGCGGCTTTTAAGTAACCTTGAGCAGTTGGATATTCGTATACCATTTCATTGCGGTACATAAGCTCAGCCTGCTCCATAATAGTCTTAACGAGCCGCTCTTGTTTATCTGGTGGATATCCAAAGTGTCAAGAGACGGGGTTACTGACATTTTTGTATTTCTTGCATACCTCCTTCGATAAACATACTAAAACACTTTTATGTCGATAACCCCGTTCCCCTGGCACCCTAAACGGTGCAGGATAGATAATTACCAAAGCATTCGCGAATGTTTCGAAGCTTTAGCCGTTCTGCCTTCTGATTGTGCAATCTTTTCGCCTTCACTTGCGATCTGGTCGATTGTAGACATAACTTCTTTAAAGTGATTTAGGTCTATGCATAGTTGTATAGCGGTTCCATGAAACCTATAGTCATTTAGCTTTGCTTTTCCACGAGAACATTCAATTCCATGTTCTCCACTACAAAGCATAAATTTCCCAAATCTCTTACCCAACTCAGAGAGGATGTATAATCCAAAACCAGAGTTAGACCAAATACCATCTTTCTTAACATCCTTGCCGGAAATTCCGGGTTGCAAGCACAAGTTAAGGGCCTGCCTGTCAGTTGTTACTCCGAAATTATCCTTTAACGAGTTTGCTATTCCACATCCATTGTCAATAATTCCTATTTCTACACGAGCATTTTGGCCACTATATTTTTGGCCGCATAACATACATTCATCGATTTCCCCGTGTTCAAAAACATTACGAATAATTTCTCTAAAGCAGTATGCTAAAGCGTCTACTTCCTCAGGCACCGTCGTAATAATTCTAGCAATCTTCACAGCCTCTAATTGAATAAAATACTGTAATGGATGGGTTATTCCGTATTCATCTTCGTATTCAGATTGCTTTTTAAGTAGACAATGTTTACTAATCTTATTAAAAGGAATATATGTCCTACTCCCTTTTGCTTCACCAAGCTCCTTACCTAAATCAAATAAAGCAGTTTTATAAAAACCTATATGACCTAAATAGGAATGAGATTCCTTAAGCTTGGAATAACCACTTATCCATACATCTGTATTAAAATTTTCAACATGATATGCTATTTCATTAGCTAAAACCAAAGATCCAAAGGGAAATGAAAAACTAAGCTTCGATATATCTAGAGTGATATTTTCTTTTTCACTATTTGCCAATATATCAGCAATCTTAAATGCAGTTTTCGTATCTATATTTGTAAGCTTTATTTCTGGCATAACCCCACTCCTAAATAATTAGCTTTTCCACAATAACAGGCGGCAACATCTAACTTTTTTACAAGATGCCAGAGGGCGGGGTTACTGACATTCTCGTATTTTTTGCATATCTTCGGTCAACCATACTAAAATACTTTTATGTTGATAACCCGCCCCATGAAATCCCTTTTATACACTAACCTATAAGATTTCTTAATTCGCGTAATCTTCAAAATACGTTTTATATTTGATGCTTAGCTGACTATCAGGAAATAGAAATGAATACAGATCAATAAAATAATCATCCGTCATACTTGCGATATAATCTACAACAACATCATTAGACTCAATTTGTAAATATCCACGTTCCCTATTTCTATAATAGCTATACAATATCGAATAATTTATATGATGCTTAAATATTGGTGAATCATAGTTTTTTTCGATTACGTCATTTAATAGTTTTTCATATAAATTAAACATCATTGGTTTAATCTTATTATCATACTCATAATCAATATCTGGATCACGATATATTAGTTTATCGTTCTCTTCCTTTAGCTTGCAAAAATCCTCATAAACTTCATCATCGATTTTGAGAAACTTTTGCCCTAAACTATTTTTCACAACATTTGTAATCATGTTTCTTATAATCTCACTATTACTCGTTCCCAATGCTGCACTATGCTTAAATTTTTCTTTTGGATATTTTCTGGTGCGAGCTGCATCTTGCCTATCTTTTCCAACATAGGCAATCATATCACTAATTCTGACTACACATCCTTCAAGTGTACATGGTTTTAAGTGAGCGATTTCTTCTTTATTCGTATAACATGCTTCCATCTTTTTACCAAATTCATTAAAATCATAAATAGGTATTGGTTGGTAATGTGAAAAAGCTTTTTCACCATTATGGCAAAGTATTCCATCCAAAGTTTGTAATGTTAAATTACTATTGGTAATAATTTGGAGGACCCGCACACTATGTACATTATGGTTAAAAAATCGGCCTGTTTTCTCATTATATTTTTCGCTTAGATATTTTTCCCCTACATGCCCAAAAGGAGTATGCCCCATATCATGTCCGATAGCAATTGCCTCAATTAAGTCCAAATTTAGGTTTAACGATTGCCCTATTGTCCTAGCAATTCGTGAAACCAGTTGAACATGCAAACTTCTCCGAGTAATATCATCATTTTTATAAAAAGAAAAGACTTGCGTTTTATCTGTATACCGATTATAAAAAATATTGTGTAATATTCTATCAACATCAATAGTAAAATTTGATCTGCAAAAATCCTCAGAGTTCTTTCGTGGATACTTTATTACAAAATCCGAATCTTTCGTTGCAAACCTCGATAAATTCATATTTCGCATTTCTTTTTGTTTTTCAAGTAACTCAAGTTGCCAATCTTCAAATTTAAAAAAATTATTCATTGCTCCCTCCTGTGTGTGTCATGAAATAATTAAAGAAGCTACAAAACAGCTGTGTTGTTTATCATTTTATATTCCCGTAAAAAGACAAAAAGCCTGCCAAATTATACAAATTAGGCAAATTTTTGCCTTTAAATCGGGTGTCAGGGGTTAGTAACACAACATGCTTTTTGATTTTCGTCGGCATCCCGTCAGACTGTGCGAAAGCGGCGCTATAAATAGCAAGAAACAAAAAAGTACCCTGGCTTTAAAACTCAGGCTACTCATTTGTAAAACTATACTATTTTTGTATTAATTGTCTTTTTTTATATAAACTTTCGATATAGGCAATAGCCTTTTTAAAATCCAATTTTCTGTTCCTCCTTATGCCAAGATAGATAATCCTGAAAGGATTACTGTCTTGCGACCAAAACGGTCCGATATTGGTCCGTAAAAGAGGCAGCCAATCGCAAATCAAAAAGAAAATGAGCTACTAGTCCAGGCTGTCTGTGTCGGCGTAACTTTAAAAGTCTCTGTAAAGATTGAGATCAAGGGAACAGTAATGTAAAGACAACACAGTCCCCTTGATGCACCAGGACAGGATAATAGGCTGTGCGAAGGATAAATTTCTGGATACACTGGGACAAGGAACCTGTCCCCTGTCCCGAAAATACAGCATTTACGCGTCAGGCCTAATAAAATTAGCCAAAATATAATATAATGCATCTAAGAGCAGAAAAAGCAGATTGCGAGGTGCCTTGATGGAATATATCAGGATAGCAACAATAGAGGACGAATTTGAAGCCCAAATTCTGACGTCAATTTTAGCGGAGCGTCAGATTAAACATTATCTCAAATCTTTTCATGACAGTGCCTATGACGGTCTCTTTCAAAAAAATTATGGTTGGGGAGCGCTATTTGCCCCTAAGGACAATGAACAGGAAATACTGGAAATCATAGAGGATATTAGAAAATCAGTGTAGTGAGTCCGGCTAGACCGCTGGCTTTACGGAGGCAACGGTAAGGGACAAGGCAAGAGGCCAGTGGTATGCAACCACTGGCCTCTTGCCTTGTCTTTATTACCAGCGGCGTATCAGTAAGTCATTTTAGTTATGATTTGCTGCAATTCACGGATCGCCTGATTGAGCCGCAGCACATCCTGGTCCTCTAAACACTCAATTTTCTTCGCTAACAGCAGTAGTGTTTTTTCTTTGACGTTCTCGCACATGCTCAAGCCGGATGGGGTCATGCTTATGCGGATAATTCTCCTGTCGATGTTATCATATTCTCGCTGGACAAAGCCTTCTGCAACCAGTTTATCAATAATCGGTGTCATCTGCTGCTTGGACATAAGCATTGCCTGGGAGAGTTCTGTCATTGTGGCTTTTTTCTCTCTCAGAATTGCCAGGACATGAACCTGGGTCGAACTAAGAATTGTTTTAAATTGTTGTTCAACCGGCCGCACAAACTCCTTATCAAGGAGCGGAATTAAATGAAATAGCATTTCAGCGGTTTTTACGCGATCCAAAGCAAGCACTCCTTAGTTGTTATTGACAGTCTATCGTAAATACCTTAACATATATGTATAGTAAATTTTTATTTACTATACATATATGTTAAATATAATTAACTGTTAATAGTATATTAATATTTATACTATATCATGAGTACTGTTGCAAGCCAAGCTCGCAGGCCACACTTCGCTGGCGCTGCCGGCAATCCCTGGTATTCACAAGCAGAATAAATTTTTCAGGAGGTTTTTGTATGAAGAAATGCCTGCGCTATTTTCTGGCCATTATCCCTGTCACCATGCTTATGACCTTAGCTCAGCCGGTATTAGCTGCGGCGGTGGAGTTATCGGTAGCAGACAGTATCGCCCTGGCCTTACAGAATAACCATGAACTCAAATATGCACAATCGGCCAGGGAAAAAGCGTATTGGGCCATGCAAGCGGCACGGAGCAGCAAGGGACTTTCCCTCGATTTTACCCACACCGACCAGCGCTACAACACGCCGCCGGCGGCGACCGGAACCTCTACATATGAATATACGTCAGATTTTACAAACCAGCTTGTTCTCACCTTGCCGCTGTATTCGGGCGGGAAGCTGGAGAAGCAAATAAAACAGGCGGCGCTTGAACATACGGTGGCGGACCTGGAGGTGGAAGCAGCCAAGCAACAGCTGAAGCTGACTGTGGTGTCGAATTACCTTGCCGTGCTGGAATACCGCAATGAAGTGCGGGTGAATCAGGAGACAGTCAGGAATTATGAAGAACACCTGCAGCTGGTTAAAAATAAATACGACCTGGGCCTGGTAGCGAAGACCGATGTGTTGTCAAGCCAGGTGGATCTGGCCGGTGCTCAGGATAATCTGGTAAAAGCCCAAAATAATTATACCAATGCTGCAGCCGCCCTGAACAATGCGATCGGGTTGCCCCATGCGGCCGAGGTTACGCTAAAAGATGAGTTTGCATACGAAAAATATCCCCGGACGCTGGCGGAATGCCTGCAGTATGCTATCGAGCACCGGCCCGAATTGGAGCAATATGAGGCCCAAATCGCCAGTGCCAATTATGCTGTGGATATTGCCAAAAGCGACCGGCGCCCGACAGTTAATCTGACGGCCGAACAAGGCTGGTATGACAGCCATTTTATCGGCGCGAAAAACAGCAACTGGTTAGTGAAGTTAACCACATCGCTCAATCTGTTTGATACCGGTTTAACCAGTGCTAACATCAATCAAGCCCGGCATAATGCGGCTATGGTGCTGGATAAGGCCGAGCAGCAGCGGGATACGATCCTGCTGAATGTACGCGAGTATTATCTGAGCATGCAGGAAGCCGAAAAGCGGATTGATTCTAATAAGGTATCTGTCAATTATGCCGCCGAAAGTCTAATGATCCAGAAAGCCCGCTATGAGGCCGGGGTTGGCACCAACCTGGATCTGCGCGATGCCGTGTTGTCACTGGACTCGGCGCAAAAGGATTACATCCAGGCCTTGTATGATTATAATCTGAACAAAGTTAAGCTGGAACAGGCCATGGGCTTGCCGGTGCAATAACAGGGAGATGGGAGGAAGACTATTGCGTATCAGGAATTCAAAGAAATTATACTTTGGCTTGCTGGCAGCCGCTGTGCTGCTTAGCCTAGCCGTGGCGCGCAGCGGCATATTGTCCGGACCGCAGGTGAGCACAGTCTCGCCGGCGGTCGTGGTAAAGGCGATGCAGGTGGTAACGCGGGATACCCCTGTCAGCCGGGAGTTTGTGGGCCAGGTTAAAGCCAAGAGTGAAGTAAAAATTATGTCAAAGGTAGCCGGGAATGTTGTGGAAAAAATGGTGAACGGCGGCGATACGGTCTATAAGGGGCAGCCTTTGTTCCGGATCGATAATAAGCAATACCTCTCAACCATTCATTCGGCCCGGGCCGCGTTGCTAAAATCGCAGGCAACCCTTAATAATACGCAAAAAGACGTAGTGCGCTATCAGAAGCTGGCCGCGTTAAACGGGGTTGCCCAGCAAACGGTTGATGCCTATGTGGCTCAGGCTGAAGAAGAAGCGGCCACGGTGGAGGTCAGCCGGGCCGCCTTGCAGCAGGCCATCCAGGATGAGCAGGATACCTTGATTGTTTCACCGGTTGACGGCCGCATTGATGTAAATGACGTAAGCCTCGGATATTATGTAGCTGCCGGTTCAACAATAATGGCTACTGTTTCTTCCATCAACCCGGTTTGGGTGCAGTTCAGCATGAGCGAAACCGAATACCTGAGCTATCTCCGCAACGGCAATGGTTCCCTGCCGGCCAGCTTTAAGGAGCATCTGCAGTTGGTATTAAGCGATGGAACGGAGTATCCACTCATTGGCCGGATGGAGCAAATCGACCGGGGGATTGACAGTACGACAGGCACGATTACCATCAAAGCCAGCTTTGACAACCCACAAAACTACTTGCTGCCAGGTATGTTCGCCCGGGTGGTCGCGCAGGAAGCTGTGCGGCAGGGGGCGTTGCTGATCCCGCAGAAAGCGGTCAAGGAAGTGCTGGATAATGCCTTTGTCATTGTCGTAACCGACGATAACAAAGCCGAAAGCCGGCAAGTGAAGCTGGGCGACAGGATCGGCGATATGTGGCTGGTGGAAGAAGGCCTTAGCGGCACAGACCGGATTGTTGTGGAGGGGATCGACAAGGTAAGGCAGGGCAATGCAATGCAGGTCACAATGATAGAGCCGGATGCACAAACTCCGGCCCGGCAATAGGGGGCGTTGGTATATGGCTGACTTTTTTATCAAGCGCCCGATCTTCGCCATCGTGTTGTCGATCATTATTACCTTATTGGGCACAACTGCCGCCTTTACCCTGCCGGTAGCGCAATACCCGCAGATTTCTCCGCCGACAATCTCAGTCAGTACCTCCTACCAGGGGGCAAATGCCGATGTTGTCGATCAAACCGTGGCCCAGGTCATTGAAGAGCAAATCAACGGTGTTGAGGACATGGTATATATGTCTTCCACCAGTACCGACTCCGGCTCCTATTCGCTGAGCATTCAATTTGAGACCGAAAAAGACTCGGATACGGCGGCGGTACAAGCCCAGAACCGTGTAGCGCAAGCCACCGCCTCTTTGCCCGGTGCGGTGCAGACCGCCGGGGTTACGACCCGTAAAGCCTCGCAGGATATGTCACTGATTTTTACGCTCTGGTCGCCGACAGACAGTTATGATGCCAATTTCTTAAAAAACTATGGCAGTATTTATCTGATTGATGATATCAAACGGGTCAAGGGTGTCGGTGAAGTATCGGCCTTTGGCTCGGACTACAGCATGCGGATATGGCTGCAGCCGGAAAAAATGGCGCAGTTGGGGATCTCAGCCGGTGAAGTGACGACCGCGATTGAAGCGCAAAATGTGCAGGCCGCAGCCGGCGCTTTTGGTAAAATGCCGACGCCGTCCGCGCAGCAGTTCCAGTATACGGCCAAGGTCAAAGGCCGCCTCACGAACGAGAAAGAGTTTGAAAATATTATTGTTCGTTCCCAGTCAGACGCTTCCTTCGTCCGTCTTAAGGATATTGCCCGGGTGGAGCTGGGCAGCAAAGAATATGATTTTAACAGTTTAATGAACGGTAAGGTGGCGGCCGGGTTTGCTGTTAAGCTGACCAGTGACGCCAATGCCCTGGAGACCATCGGCAAGGTAAAAACGGTGCTGGCTCAGGCCGCAAAGAATTTTCCCGGCGATATGGAATACAAAATTGTTGTTGACAATACCGAGTTTGTGCGCGAATCCATGCAGGAGGTGGTTAAGACCTTTGCCGAGGCTCTGCTGCTGGTTTTGATTGTGGTGTTTATTTTCCTGCAGAGCTGGCGGGCCACGCTGATTCCCCTGCTGGCCATTCCGGTATCCCTGCTGGGTACCTTTGCCGCCTTTAGCGTACTGGGCTTTACCATTAATACGCTGACGTTGTTTGCGATGGTGCTGGCTATCGGGCTGGTTGTGGATGATGCGATTGTTGTCATTGAGGCTGTCGAATATCATATGCGCTATTCCGGGCTGTCCCCGCTGGACGCCACCAGACGGGCCATGAGCGAGGTATCGGGTCCGGTGGTCGCGATTGCGTTCGTATTGGCGTCAGTCTTTATTCCGGTGGCTTTTTTCGGCGGCACCACAGGGATTTTATACAAGCAATTTGCGTTAACCATTGTGGTGTCGATGGCCTTGTCGGCCGTTGTTGCCTTGTCATTGACACCGGCCCTGTGCGTGCTGCTGCTCAAGCCCCATGCGCCCCAGGCCCACAGTGGAACATTGGCCGGATTTTTCCGGGCTTTCAATCATTGGTTTGAACGCGGCATTGCCCGGTATGGGCATGGGCTTGACCGGCTTATTCCTAAAGCCCGCCTGTGCCTGGTGCTGCTGGCCGTCTTACTCATCCTGACCGGCGGGTTGTATAAGGTGGTGCCGTCTTCCTTTGTGCCTGATGAGGATCAGGGCTTCTATATAACGTCCGTCACATTGCCGGAAGCGTCCAGCCTGAACCGGACGATTGAGGTGATGCGGCAATTTACCGGGCAGGTAAGTAGCCAGCCGGGGGTTCTTAACATCATGTCGTTATCAGGCATGGATATATTGGGGGGCGGCACCAAGACCAATGCCGGAGCGATGTTTATTTCCCTGGCTCCCTGGGACGAGCGGCAAACACCTGAATTACAGGTAAAAGCCGAAATAAGCCGGACCCTGCTGAGCGGAGCCCAGTTTCCGGAAGGCTCGGTCGTTGCCTTTGCTCCCTCCGGTTTGCCGGGGCTGGGAATGGTCGGCGGCTTTACTTTGATGCTGGAGGACCGGAGCGGCGGTTCTTTAGCCGAGCTTGACAGCATGGCTCAGGCATTCGTGGCGGCGGCCCAAGAACGGCCGGAGATCGGCTCGATTACCTCTACTTTTAAAGCCAATACGCCCAGCTATGAATTTGAGGTCGACCGGGAAAAAGCGGAACAGCTGGGGGTGGCAGTTGATGATGTGTTTACTGCCTTGCAGGTATTTCTGGGCGGCGCCCAGGTCAATGATTTTAATAAATTTGGCCGGGCCTACAAGGTTACCGTCCAGGCCGAGCCGTCATTCCGCAGTGATGTGGAGGCAACACGCTATCTTTATGTAAAAAGCTCCAACAATACAATGGTGCCGCTCAATACTCTCCTCAAGCCGAAAAAACTGAATGCGCCAACAGTCATCACCCGGTTTAATGGGGTAAAGGCGGTTCAAATCAGCGGCACCCAGGCGGCAGGGTACAGCTCCGGCCAGGCCATGACGGCCCTGGAAACGGTGGCGGAGCAAACCTTAACCAATGGCTATACCTATGAATGGTCCGGGCAAAGCCGGGAGGAAAAACTCTCCGGTTCCCGCGCCCTGGTTGTGTTTGGGATGGCTATCGTTTTTGTCTTTTTATGCCTGGCTGCTCTATATGAGAGCTGGAGCGTGCCCTTTGCCGTGCTGCTTTCTGTGCCAACCGGGGTCTTTGGCGCCTTCCTGTTTCAGTATGTGGGCAATTTGGAAAACAGTGTATACATGCAGATTGGCTTGATAATGCTGATCGGGTTGGCGGCAAAAAATGCGATCCTGATTGTTGAGTTTGCCAAAGTCCGGGTCGACAAGGGCATGAACCCGGTTAAGGCGGCTATTGAGGCGGCCCAAACTCGCCTGCGGCCAATTTTAATGACTTCACTGGCCTTTATTATCGGCTGCATCCCATTAGCGGTGGCGACAGGGGCTGGCGCCGGCGCCAGGAATTCTATGGGTACAGCCGTCGTAGGCGGAATGTTTACCGCGACCGTACTGGGCATATTCTTAATCCCGGTTCTGTTTGTTGTGGTCGAAACGCTCTCTCAAAAATGCGGCAGCAAGGGTTCTGATTCTTCCGCCGCAAAGGGATAAAAAACGCAAAACAGCCCCTCTTTTTTTGAATGAATTAAGTAAAAAGGAGCAGAGCGCTTCGCTCTACTCCTTTTTACTGTTTTAACCAGGAAGCTTCCAGAACCTGCTAACGGTCAATCAGCAGAAGCAACGGGACATTCAGAAACCACTGATATATCCATGTTTTTTAGCTTATCTGCATAAATAGCGGAGTTAATCTGTGATATGCTATAAAATTGGCTATTTGCTTCCAAAATACATGGTCACAAAAGGATAGTAGTGCTGCTATCCTTTTAAGATTCACGGCTAAGGCCGTTAATTTGGCTTGCATTGACATGCTTTTTAGACCGTACCCTCGGGCACGATCTAATCCGTGGAAACGCTTCATTTCCCCATTTTTCCACTCATGACTGGCTCGTTTTTTGTACTTAAGCTTGAACTGAGTAGTCTTAGTCATTTGACTATGTTCATAATATTGAGCATTATGTTCACCGACGCCTAGTACTTTTTTCTTAACGTTTTTGCCTGCACATTCGAGTAGTTTGGGGCATTGAATACACTGTGATTTATCAAAATGATATTTATAAATGTTACTTCTATTTTTATATTTTTGATACACCTTTTTATAGGTGTTATTACCCATCTCACAAAACCATTGATCACTGTCTTTATTGTAAGTAAATCTGCCCTCGTCTATTTTGTAGACGCAAGGATTTACTGGAATGATAGCTTTAACTGAATCGATTTGTAGGGTATCTAAAATTGTTTTTCGAAAATAAGCTTTATCTCCATACACCTCTTGTATGGTCAATCCACATGCTTTACTTCGCTGATAGAGTTCATCAAATTTGCTACCATCTACATAGGCACCGTTATCAACTGTTACTGCGGTAATAATCCTCGCTTCTGGAATCATTGCAAATTCTACTTTATATCCGTAAAAACTGTCTGTTTGCGATTTGTACCCCACACGAGCATCTTTATCTACAAGTGACCGGATTCCTTTTTGCGCGATAAATTTAGGATCTTGTAATACTTCCTTTGCTTCGTTAACAGCTTTTTGGCTGCTGGGCAGAATGGAGAGATCTACATGGTTTTCCGCTTTACTGATTATGGTTTCTAAATATGTCTTCATAATCTGCTTCGCTTCGTTGTGGTCCTCTATGAGCTTGTAGTTAGGAACTTCGCCAATTAGCTCAGATGGGATTTCTCCGTTTTCTTCCTCAATAGCCTTTATGATTTTTCTGGCTAGATGCTTCATGATTCTTTCTGGTACTTTTTTTATTGTATTGGCATGGGTGTGAGTAGCGTCCATGCTCAGTCCGGTCCCTTTTATAATGCCTTTTTCTATACACTGGCGGACTACTTCCTGAATAATATCATCCACACTTGTTTCTTTTAATCGTTGTCTCCTAAACTTGGTAAGTAGACTGGCTTCTGGCAAATCATCTTCGGGATTTAGTCCCAAAAACCACATATAGGCTAAGTTTAGTTTAGCTTCTTCAATGACTCTAACATCGGATAAGTTATATAGATATTGCAAAATAAGTAACTTTGCTAGCATTTCCGGCTCTTTAGCAGGCCGCCCCAGGTGCTTACAGTATGAATCTTTCAGTAAATCGTTAATGAAACTAAAATCAACATGGGCTCCAATTGTCTTCAGAATATGGTCATTGGGAATTCTGTCATATAACACGCTATATATACTTAATTGGTGAGGCACATGTCTAAGCAAAGCAAATCCCTCTCCTTTCCGGCAAATATCTACAGTTATATTTTACCATAATAGAGGGATGTTGCTCTATTTATTGACTTTTTCAGTGGTTTCGGACATTCATTTTGCTTCCCTAATATTTATTCGGCATCCACGATAACTTGGACGATGGTGTTAATTGACTTACAGCTTTTTCCCAATATAAAATACATATCCATAATACTGTTTGTATTTTGAATATAAGGCTGCTTCACGCCTCATAAATACGATCATATCCTCGACAGTTTTATCTCCCGCATGTTTTTTCAAAAATTCCTCTTGCCGGGCTTTTTGAGGAATAAAATAATTGTCTATCCAACAGCATTCCGGCAACGTAAATGTGGAAACAGGAATATAACCCGTTTTTTGCATGATGGAAATGTTATGCGCTATTGTGCCAATTTCAGGAACTGCAGCCACCCACCACTTCTCAATTTCAGCAGGACGTTCATCGGTAAACCACGACTCATAGGTTATGACAACATAACCATCTTTTTTAAGGAATTTCTTCCAATGATTCAAGCCTTTTTCAAACCCTATATTGGCAATAGCCCCCTCAGACCATATAAGGTCGAATTCATCATTTTGAAACGGCAAATTATCCATGGAACCGACTATACCTTTTATTCTGTTCTGTAAACCAAGTTTTTCGGCTGTTATGTTGAGCCTGTCAATCGAACCGGCGTAAAGATCGAGAGCAGTGATGGTTGCTTCTGTATTTTGTGCCAGCACCATTGTTTGCGCTCCTGTGCCGCAGCCTAAATCGGCAATTTTTGCTTTGCTTGATAGATTGCTGATAAAACTTAATGCCCTGATAGTTTCTTCAGGGCTGCCGGGTCCCTGTCGTTCAAGTTCTGTGAAAAATTCATTGATGAGTGCAAATTCAAATTCGCCGATTGTTATATCTTCCATTATTCTTGCTCCTTATAGCTCATAATCATAATTCAAGTATATCCTGTTTTTTATATAAACGCTTCCTACTAAACAATACAGTAACAAAAAAGCGACATGGTACATTAGGTGTGCCATGTCGCTTTTAGGGTTCAGCCATTATTTCTCATTTTGAATAATCTTATACACCGTCTTTGGTGATAAATAATAATCTGCTGCCAACTGCTCAACAGATATACCGTTTTTGTATTCATCGAAAATAGCCTTATTGCGCGTACTCAAAAAATTTCTGGTGTTTTTCAACTCACCCCAGCTTTTTTTGTTTTCTACCTTCCGGGGGATATAAAGATATTCTCCGTCAATATATTCTTGTATTGCCGCAATCAATTTGTCAGGCAATACACAAATTGCATTTTTATAGCCCATTGTGCGCCTCCTATTATAGTAAAAAAATAGGATGGTGCAAGGACTATCTTTACTGGGAATTTATGCGATAGTCCTTGCGCCGCACAGTGCCGAGGTCAGTTTACCTTTGGTTATAAGTCACCGCTCCTTTCGCTTTCATCGATTTATTGTTCTTGTCTTCAATATGCTCTTAAATGTTTCATTTCGCTGACGGGCATTTAATTCTTGGCAACTTTCGATGAACCGACAGAAGGGGAACGGGCTTGCTGATATCTGTTTATGTCGAGAACCCCGTCCCTTTGACAGCCTAGGCCTGCCGGAGCTGTTTAGCTGCGATTGTAAGGCGATATGTGAATTTGATTATTGCCGTCTACGGAACTAAAGAAGATTGCTTGGGCAGTGGGGATGCCCCGGGCGTTGAGCTGAGCAGCAAGCCATTCTTCTGTCAGCTGGAGATCGTTTAGGGTCTGGCGGATAATCTTTCCCTCAATAATTACCGGGTGGGCAATTCCGGCGCTAAGTGGCGCGACTCCCAGTTCCTGCAGGGTCGCAGGATTTTTTTGCGGTTTTTTGTAGACGGAAAGGCGGCCGTTGGCTTCAATGATTGCAATATCCACATCAGAAATATTAAAGATTCCTTCGCCCCTTAAAAACTCCAGAATATTTTCCAGGGAATCGTTGATTTTCCGGAGGTTCTTTTCCAGAAAGACGCCGTCCTTAATTACAATAACCGGCGCAAAGGTGATGAGCTTTTTGAATCTCTGGCTTTGCAGTGTAAGCCCGGCGACAATTCTTTGCAGAATACCGACAACCACAATGGCGAACGCCACATACCAATGGTTGATGTCAGGCTCGGCAATGTCTGCGCCTACCAAAGAGCCTAAGGCAAGAATAATCAAAAAATCAAAAACCGGCAGCTCGCCGACCAGGCGCCGTCCCATAAACAGGGCCACAAACAGTAACAGTGGGAAAATCGTAAAAATCCGTCCGGTGATGCTAAGTAGGTCATAGACTGTTTCCAGCAGCAGACACTCCTTCCCGGCCGCTGATTCTCTGAACCCCCGTGAAACGGGGGCCTGACCACCAGGCGACGCATTACTTATGGAAGTAGTATCCCGCGTTCCGGAGATACTATACCGGACACCCTTGCCCCACGTATTGTTTTGCAGTGAGCAGAGCAGCCGCTGTTCTTCCGGACTTAACCTGGTTAGTTGTCCCAGAAAAGGTTTATCTTCCACGCTCCAGAGAGCACGGTGCTGAAGCAGGATGCTTTCCTCCATGAGCAGCGAACGTGTTTGCGGCAGGAAGCTTCGGACTTGATCCAGTATGGCAAACCCATGGGTATCGAGATCGCCCCAATAATAAATTTCTTTCCGCCGTTCAATAAACTTAGTGTCAATCCCGGGAATATCCAGTTGCCACAGGTATAACCCGCAACGGGGATTTGTGGTATGTTGGCAGCCCAGTCTGTAGTAAGTTTTAATGTTTTCCTGATATGCCGGGCAACTTCAGCAACATTATCATGAATATTTGCCGATTGAACGAAACCCATTAAAATCTGCATGCAAGGGTTTTGAATCAACTTCTTCACAAAGAGTCAAATAGCAATATCAACAATGGTACTATCGATAGAAAAGATATTAAAAAAACAGAAACGAGCAGCAAAATCACAATGTTTTCTGCTCGACTCGCTTTTTATTTATAATACCGCATATCAGCAATAAAGTCATCTATAAACCCAACAAACGCTTGCGCATTGTCTAACTGTTGCTGCGCTTCGGCTTTGCTAACGATGTAAAAATCGTCATAGTCTGTTTTGTTTCTTACTCGAAAAGCATTCGCTATCATTTGATAATAGCACGCATCAATTTTTTTGCTGGCTATATAATGCTGATTAAAATAGCCAAGTATGCTCGAATGCTTCTTTGAGTCAAAACTTTCAGGATATACGATATTTAGCTAACTCTAACATCTCAGCTTGCATAGAATTCAACACCTTCGGTTTTTACATTCCGATAGAACGGCAGAAAAGGCACCCAATGATGGAAGTGCTCATAATTTTTATCAATAATTGACGGAAGCACTCCATATTTGATCGAAATGTCTGTAATAACTTCGGCAATCACGTTATTATATTGATTTAACTCGGAATCATTTAGGTCAACCAAGACCATTATGTCCATATCTGAATCTTCTTCTTGCTCTCCACGAGCATAGGAACCAAAAAGGATTACCTGACGAAGCTTGCTGCCAAAAATATCCTTCATACTATATACTATTTCATTCATAATAGCATTTACATATTCTCTTTTATCTTTAGCAACAGCCACAGCCTGCCCCTCCTTATCCCTGAGTCTTATCTACACATTATCATTATATCCAAAGTAACGTCAAGTTAATTCTTTATAATAGCCACAAGGTGTCAGGAGGACGGGGTTAGGACACAACATGCTTTTTGATTGTTGTCAGCAACCCTCATCAGACTGTGCGAAAGCGGCGCTATAAATGGCCAAGAAACAAAAAAGTACCCTGGCTTTATTATTCATTTGTAAAACCAGAAACAGTGTTTTATTATAGCTTTCTCGCTTTAAATTTTCTTCGGTTCACGTTAAAATCCTCTACTCCCTGCTTTCTTCGTCTGGTGTCTGGTGTTAGGGGGACGGGGTTTGTGACACAACATGCTTTTGATTGTTGTCGGCAATCCCGTCAGACTGTGCGAAAGCGGCGCTGTAAATAGCCAAGAAACAAAAAAAAGTACCCTGGCTTTAAAAATCAGGCTACTCATTTGTAAAACAAAACGGTCTTTTTTATTAGCTTTTGCTGCAAAGCTCAGGATATTACACAAACTTGACACCAAGTTTCTTTAGCATGGTAAAGGTATCAACAAAAGAAACAGAGAGAGCATTACAAGCATCAGGTATTTTTATCCTTTTCTTGCTGTTTATAGCCGGCATTTCAAGTGTTGTAACTATATCACCGTGGGCTGCCGCAAAGGCTACAATCCAGGCGTCAGCAACAGTGGCAAACTCTGCTCTTGCCTGTGGCGTAAATCTTTCTTCGTCCGCAGCCCACTGCATAAGTTTTCTATATGCCTCTATTGTTGTAGCGTCGGTAGTAGGGATAAACGAACAACCACAGGCTTTTATCCATTTTGCAAGCTCGTCATTTCCCTTAATTAGCTCAGCTTGTACACGATCAACGCATACAATATTATCAGCACCTACGTGGTTAACAATCTCGCCCCAAAACTTAGGTGCTAAATCAAAAGCGTAATACCTGCGATAGGCCTCAATAAGAACATTGGTATCGATAACAAATCTCATCAGTTCATACCTCGTAACCGATAGAATTTGCAAACTCATCGAAGGTTTTCCCGCGGAGACCGGTTAACTGATAAGCTTCAGAATAAAGAAGAGAACCTTCCTTGGTTGCTAATATAACACTTTCGGCAAATCGCTTGCCGATACGGAATTTTTGATTAGCAAAAAAGTTCCCGCCACCGCTTTGAGCGGCTTTAGTTTTTCGCTCCTCAGCCTGGTAACGCTCATAGAAGCTAAAAAAAGCAGGTTTATCAATAAAGGCAAGATCTAAAGATCTGCGAGCAATAACGATTTCGCTAACCTTAAATTTACGGGCCATATGCTGAAAAATGTTATCCGTTTTTTCAGCCTGATCCCAGGCAACTTTGAACTCGTATGCCGGTACTAAAAACTCGGCTGCTACCTGATCGCATTTGACTTCAATGAGGTCAGCAGACGGCAAAGAGCCACGGAGGTCAAATGCTGCACTGTAACCAAAGAATACATGGGCTAGTTCATGGGCAAGGGTAAACATTTGCGCAGCTTTACCATCGGCGCCGTTAATGAAGAGTAACGGGCTGTATTCATCAACTAGCACAAAGCCCCTAAACTCCTGTGGATCAAGTTTGCGGTGCGTATTATTACCGACAATACCGTTAACCACGACAAGGATACCAATATCCTCGATTGTTTCACGCAAGAAGTTCAAGGCATCTGTCCATGTGGTATGTTCGGCAGCCCAGTCTGTAGTAAGTTTTAATGTTTTCCTGATATGCCGGGCAACTTCAGCAACATTATCATGAATATTTGCCGATTGAACGAAACTTAGAGGGTCTGCTCCCCGTTCGATTAAATAATCTCTCAACCAGTTTTGCCTGGATTGCATTGTCTGAATTGTATCTATCAAATTTACGCTAGCTTCATTGGGTTCCTGCTGAGAATCCAAAGTGCGATAAAGTGGTATAGGCAGCATTTCTTTCGGCGGCGCCTGCAGAAAGAAATAGCCAAATGGCGTATAGGTAAAAGCAGCAAAATCTTCAAGTTGTTTAAAGGATGGTTGATAGCTTTCTGCTAGCCATTGCTGCACTTTAGGAAATTTATGCTCAATTTCCGACATAGAACGACCCGATCTTTTAATAGCCCATTCCAACAAAACAGGTTTAATTGCCACTCTGACCACCATTTTGGCCCCTCCTTCCACATCATAGCTTGATAATGTAAAATATTTACTTTCAGCATACAAAAATCACTGTTACAAGTCAAGAATAATCTGACGCCTATAATGCCTTTGCCAATATATAATATGGTTAATTAAAAATAATGTGATTGCAGCGAGTTGCTTACCACTGACGCTTGATGCCCCTGACATTATATCTTTTCTTTCAGTACTTCCTTCAACAATTCCAACGCACTCTCCTCGTCAGGATTGTTAGTGCCAAGTTCGCCCCGGAAAGCGCGGGCCAGAATTGCTTTTTTCATATAGTCGATCTTATCAATGACATTACAGAGTTCTTTGGCCTTCTGCTCGTTTGCCAAGAGGTTGTCGAGGATGCGGACGATTTCTTGTTGTTCTTGAATTGGCGGTATTGGAATCTCTAAATTTCTCGATTGGGTTATAGAAATGTTCGCTTGACCTACCACCCCTTTAGTTTCATTAATTACTTCATCAAGTGTTTCACCATTGATTAAACAATAAAATAAATATTTAGCATCAACGTAATCTATCGGCCTAAAACGCACAATTGCTTGATTCATATTCCAAAATGGATAATTATTTGGTATTATTGCAATCTTTCTTAAAGGCGGACCAACAATATTCATTACGATATCATTAGGCTGAAGTATTGAAGATTTTAGTTTAGTCGTATGTGTACTTTCATTAATAAACTGAGACTTATAATCGAAGTCTATTTTATTATTAACAATGTTATAAACTTTTAAAAACGGTATTTCACCTTCTGCCGATATATTTTCTGTTGGTGTATTACCACAAGTAATCGTATCGCAAATCATTTTTGCTTTTAGTTTGATCCATCCATTATCAGATAAATTATCTTCAAGGCTCCATTTATCGAATAACTCACTTATGTCTTTTTTATCCTTACCGTTCTTAGTAATAATAAGACGCTGTTCTTTTATTGTTTCATATATTTTATCTAATGTATCTATTTTGTTTTCTTCACGCCATTTCCTCGTCAATTCCCCCGTAAACGCTTTATGCAGTATTGCCGATTTTCTGTTTTCAAAAGAGTCAAGGGCATGTTGTGCAAGCTCCTTGGCACGGTCTAACTTTTCGAAAAGCGATTCGATTATATCAACGATTCTTTGCTGCTCGGCGAGTGGGGGGAGGGCAAATGGCAGAGAATGCACCTTCTCTGCCGTAATGCCTTTTACAGTCGTTCCCGATGCCATGTTTTCAATCTCAGAAATCATTAGTGTGAAATAGCCCCATAAAAACAAAGAATTTATTGGTAGTTTCTTTTTAATAACTTTTAGATCTTGATTTATGGCAACATCTACTGAAGCAATTGAGCTTTTTCCTGGTGAAATACGAGTTACAAGTATAACATCACCTGGTACAGCTAAAAAGGTAGAGCTATTTTGAAATCCTAATTCGGTAATGCTATCTTCAGTTTGCATAAGATATCTATCCTTTATATCTTTGACTGAGGCCCACAATATCGAACCATTCCAAAATTCCCTTACGGCTTTACTAGGCGTTCCCCCTCCTTGAAGAGACATAACTGCTCCGAGCCTCGTCCACACCCAATTTCCCGGCACGTCATATGGCTTATCCTCATCCTTAACCAGTGCCTGTTTCAGCAGTTCCTCAAGCGATAGCTTTTTCTTTTTCGCCATTACTTGTCACCGCCCAGGCTTTTCAACTCTTTTACCACACTCAAAATCAAATCCACTGCCTCTTCCAGTTGGGCAACCACTTCTTCGCCACTTTCTACCGGGTCTTGTAGATCCTCGTAATCAAGAACGCTGTCATCGCGGATTAAACCCAGGTCCAGGCTGTCGCCCTTTTCGGCTATTTGCTCCCTTGTGAACACACTCCAGCGCACATCCTGGATGGCCTTTCTATCTGGGGCAGTATAGGCTTTGATGAAATCCTCAAAATGCTCCTCTTTTAAAGGTGTCGTCTTGCCGAAGCTCTGCATATTGGTGCGCATATCATAAATCCATACCTCTTTGGTATTGCCTTTGTCAGTTGTACCACGGGTAAAAAACAGCACATTGGTTTTAACACCCTGCGCATAGAAAATACCGGTAGGCAGCCGTAAAACGGTATGCAGGTTACATTTGTCCATGAGGTCAGCGCGGATTTTGGCCCCATCACCATCGGTAAACAGCACGTTGTCTGGCAATACCACCGCTGCTCTGGCCTGATTGTTGGCTTTCAGCGACCGGTAGATATGCTGTAAAAAGTTCAATTGCTTGTTGGAACTGGGATAGGTCAAGTCATCACGGGTGGCACGCTCACCGCCTTTTTTCGTTCCGAACGGCGGATTGGTCAGTACCACATCAAAGCCTTTCATGCTCTTACCTGCATTGGACAAGGTATCACCTAAGACAATCTCCCCTTCGATATCGTGCAGCATAGCGTTCATAAGCGCTAGTCGGTGTGTATCATGCACCAGCTCGCAGCCTGTGAAGGCTTTCTTCTGCTGAAACTCAATCTTCTCCACTGAACCCAAGCCAAATAGGTTGTCAGTTTGTTCTTTGATATGCTTGTCTGCAGCAATCATAAAGCCGAAAGTACCGCAGGCCGGGTCGTTGCAGAGCTCGCCGGCTTTGGGGTCGATGAGTTTTACCATGATGTCAATTAAGACGCGCGGCGTGAAATACTGCCCCGCCCCTGATTTTTTCTCGTTGGCGTTCTTCTTTAAAAGGCCTTCATACAGGTTTCCCAGGCCTTCTTCCTTAGCCGAATACCAGTCAAGTTCATCAATGGATTTTATGATCTTTTCCAGGTTCTTTGGTTCATCAATATTGGATCTGGCACCAGAATAGATTTCTCTGATTCTGCCGGTACTTTCATTACCTAGGTGGCTTAACAGAGCATTATAATATTTCAATAACTCCGTACCTTGTTTTTTCGCCAGGATATTCCACCGATACTCCTCGGGAATTGGGTCATCGGTTCCGGTTTCTTTGGCCATTTTGAGAAATAAAATATAAGTAAGCTCGGTAACATACTGATGATAGGTAATCCCGTCATCTCTAAGTACATTACAGAGATTCCACAGCTTTGCTACGATTTCTTGATTTGTCACTTGTTAGGCGCTCCAATCTTCATATAGATAGTCATTGAGTTCTGCGATGATTTGCTCTAGCTTGTTGCCAAATATTTTATTAATAACCTTATAGCCCCCCTTAGATTTGAAAGCGCCGGTTTCAAAGGTTTCCGGCTCCAAAATGCTTTCGTGCAAAAGGTGGTTTTCAATTCTGCCCAGCCAGTCTAACTCCATTTTACTAAAGTTGTGGTTTTTCTTGAGCTTAGTAACGGCGTTCTTTATCCGTTGTTCATGGCTGATAAGCGGCGAGCCAAGAGCCTGCTGACGGATAAAGGTAATAATGTCTGCGGCTATATCCTCATTGCTGACCTCTCGCCAGGCCGAGTTTAACTGTACCTCAGTAAACTGGTTGCGGTCAAGCTCAAGTCGTAAGCTTTTTAACGTATCACGGGTAAGCTCCTTGGGTCTTGTGCAGACAATGGTAAGGGCGGCAATCTTGTCCTTATTATCGACAATGAAGCGTTTGAATTCCTCCAAATAGTCTTCCGGCTTTTGGGCATTGCCGTAGCCGCGGGTATGATAGACCAGTTCGTCTTCCTTGAAAGAAACGACGACCGGTCTTGCCGGATTATAGCTGCCTTCATTGAGTAATTCAAACAGTCGTTTATTGTTTTCGATATACGCTGCGGCTTTATTTACCGGCAGCGACTGCAATGTGGCAATAAACTGGTCCGGATTTTTACCGTCAGCCAGATCAATAAAGTGTTCCAGTATATTGCCGCTTACTTTTCTTTTAGCCCGTTGCAGCTTGGCAATAATAAGATCAATCTGGTTTTTCTTTTGTGCTTCTGCCGGTAGTGTTGCCAACCCATTGATCAGATCTTCAAAAGAGGCTGCTGCATTGGCTACGACCGGTTTCATTGTGTTCACTGGTTCTAAAGACTCATAAACACCCACAGGGTCAAATATCTCAAAATGGGTTTTGCCGATATCCGGGCAAAGGCGGGTTGCCCGTCCCAGCATTTGCTCAAACAGAATCCGCGATTTCACCCGGCGCATAAAGACAAGGGTGGCAATTTCGGGAATGTCTATACCGGTTGTTAAGAGGTCAACCGTAACCACCAGGTTGGGATATTTTTCATTTTTGTATTTTTTGATGGCTTCTAACACTTTCTTTTTGTTGCCGCCGCCGACTGAACCGGTGATTTTCATTATAGCGTCATTATCTACGCCATAATCCTCATAGATCTCTTTCAGCAGCTTGACAACAAGGTCGGCATGCGCATCATCGACAGCATAGATAAGTGTTTTGCCCTGGCCGTCCGGATTGATATATTTTGCGATTTCTTGCAGTACAGTCCGGTTAAACGGCTCGGTTATGACTTTTCTATTAAAACTCTCAATGTCAAACTTGAGTTCGTCTTCCAGTTCGTCGTTATTGGTAATCTCGCCGGTAACGGGGTCATAGATGGCAACAATGTCCCCTTTTTTATAGCAGATGCCATCAATAGACAGCTTGGTTTTCAGGTTATGCGGGGCATCATGGTCAACCAAGTAGCCCTCAATGACGGCTTCCCGATAGGAGTAGTTGAATACCGGCTTGCCGAAGATTTCGGTGGTATGCAGCGCAGGCGTTGCCGTAAGCGCAATTTTAACGGCATCAAAGTAGTCGATCACTGTTCTGTATTTGCTGATATAGTCCTCTTGATTTCTGTAGAGAAGCTCATCTTCACCCATTTCTTTATCCAGAATATAGCCCCGATGCGCCTCATCAACAATAATAAGGTCATAATCCGAAACGGCCGGCATTGTTTCACCATCATTATAGAGAATCCGCTTTACAAGGCTTTGAACGGTGGCAACATGAATCTTGGTTTCTCTGTCAATCTCTTTATCGTCAAGTCCTTTAATGTTATAGATTTCATCAAGGGTCATTAAATCTTCGAGCTTTACTTCTTTAAATACGTCCTGGGCCTGTTCTCCCAAGGCCGACCGGTCGACCAAAAACAATACTCGTTTAAAGCGGTCGGCTTTAATAAGCCGGTAAATCATCCCTAAAATAGTTCGTGTCTTGCCTGTACCTGTAGCCATGGACAGCAGCACCGTCTGCTTGCCATCCAGCACGGCCTGCTCAGCGGCTTTAATGGCCCTAATCTGATAGTCCCTCAAATTAAGACCGTCTTTATCGGTTAATAGGTCATAACTCGTGTGTTGCAAATCCTGATTGGCTTTATCAATATCCTGGGCAAATAACTCCATTACGCCTTGGGGACTGACCCAGCCTTGCAATGCTTTGGCTATATTGGTCGATTTCCGGGCATCTAAAAACCAAATGCCAGACTTGGTTTCCAGTTGTTTTAAATATTTTCGGCCATTGGTGGCAAAAAGGAAGGGAGCTTTATATTCTCCCCACCGGCCAAGCAGATAGTCTGCGTGTTCGGCTTTAATGTTTTTCGCATAATCTTTGCATTGATAATCAATGACGGCAGGAATGTCGGCAAAATGCCGCTTGGCCTCTACGACCCCTACTAGTTGTGTGCCAACAAATAAGGCATAATCCACATAGCCGTTGCCGCCAACAGTTGAGTCAGTCGGCCATTCTGCGATGGCTAAATTTCTCCCCTTCTGCGGCCTTGTTCCTTGCGAATACCGGATAGTGAGGGTGTCAGCCTCCCAGCCGACTTTTCTTAGCTGCTCATCAATGAGATAGCGGGTTTCTTTTTCCGACAGATTGATCTTCTCGGCTGTCGAATGGCTTCTTTTTCTCCGATCGGCAAGAGAAACTGCCAGTTCATTAGCAGTAGTCTTGCTGATAGTTTCAGTAAGTTTTTGAATTTTTTCTTCTTGCTGTTTTATTACTGTGTTAAAATCAATATTTTTACTTGTATCTTCAGGCATAGCAAAACCAGCAGGCTCATAATTCCAATCCCCATAGGTCTGCATAAACCAGACACCAAGTTTATAGGCAAACCCGGTTAATATGGAGGCTTGTTCTATTGACTCATAGCCATCATGGGCGGCTTTATTACGAGCCACTCTAAGAGCATAGAGAATATTGTCAATATCTTTGGGCAAGAGACCTTCATTTTTGAGTATCTTAATTCGATTGGCATGGGTATTATCCATCTGGGGTTCAGCTAAGTTATCCAGGGTGAAAATTAGCCGGACTATGGTCTCGGCAAATAAGCCTAATTTGATCAGGCAAGAACTGGAGTCTGTGTAGATATACTTTTCCGCCATCAAGCCAATAGAAGCTAGTAAGGACCATCGCTCTTCTAGAAATGAAAAATTAGATTTCAAAAAGTCGACCTCCTGTGCCTTGATAAATACCGCTAACCTTTAATCACTTGCAGGTCTTATGTGACCCATACCCTCTACCCTTCTACAAAATAATCAGAATCAATCCGTTTAATCTCATATATAGTCTCGGTAGTCACGCCAACACCATAATCAATCATCAACTGTGCTAATTGAGTTCCGTCAATTAATACGATCCGGTTACCTATTCTGGTGGCTACATCGCGGGCTGTTGCGGTAAAAGCGGAAGTAGTAATAAAGATTCCTTTATGAGCACCCTTCAGTTGCAAGGCCCCAATAAATCCTTGAATATCAGGACTCCTAACAGAATTCTTCCACCGTTTAGCCTGCACATAAATGACATCCAGGCCTAAGCGGTCTTCTTTTATTATCCCATCGATCCCTTCATCACCGGACTTGCCAACTACCTGCGCGGCATCTTCCCGTGAACCGCCGTACCCCATCTTCAGTAGCAAATCCAGGACTAAGTGTTCAAAGAATTTTGGTGACTGGTCGGCGATTTGCTGTAATAGTTCATCAGCTAACGCATTTCTCAATTCCTGATAATAGTTATGAAGCATTTCCCGTGGCGTTTTGTCATTATTATCATCCGGTATAGACTGGTCATCCTTGGGCCGGACTTGCTGTTTAAATTCCCTAAACTCAGGAAATTGGCTCAATATGCACATATCAATGCGGGGAGGTTTTTGTAGTAGCAGGGTCCGCCCCCGTTCGGTAATACGGAATTGTCCGGATGCTATCGCTTCAATAAGCAGTGCTTTTTTTAAATATGTTCGGGCCCAACCAAGGCGATTATAAAAGATAGACTGTAAACCAGACGGCAATTGGCGGGTACGTTCCTCTTCATCCAGTTGCATTTGGTCTGCTAATACCTGATGAAGCTCTTTTAGCGAATGCACGTTACCATCAGCTAACCGCTGCAAAAAAGGCAGCATAATGTCTTTATAGGTTGGCATAGTCATAGCAAAAAACCTCCAGGATTCCTACAAAAGTCAAGTTTTAAAAGAGACTTTAAGCAAAAGGTCTCACACCGCAATGAACATAATTAAAGAAGCTACAAAATAGTTGTATTGTTTATCATTTTATATTCCCGTAAGAAGACAAAAAACCTGCCAACTTACGTTTGCCTTCGCCAAATTTGCCTTTGAAAAAGCAAGGGGACATTCAACTTACTTCTTTGAAATTTTATTTGACCTACAGCAGTAAATTCCGGCCATTAATTCCTTAAAAAGAATACAAGTTTTTACATTATATACGGGAAATTAAGTAAAAAGGAGCAAGCGCTTCGCTCTACTCCTTTTCACTGTTTTAACCAGGAAGCTTCCAGAACCTGCTAACGGCCAATCAGTAGGATATTATTATCAAAACAGCGAATGTACTTTAACAGTGTTTCATACTATCACAAGTTGAAAGGAATACCTGCTGTCATGTTGAAATTACTGTTAACTTTGCTGTCCAATAAGCAACTGCATACTCTTGCCTATATACTCACAGCACTTGGCCCCAATAAATCGCTTACACTGGCAACCAGCTGTTTCCGGCTGTTCGTCCAGCTGCCAAAGAGCAAGATATTTTCCTGTCTCTCACTCCTGCTCCGGCCCCAGTATTTCCAGGATGCTATTACCCTGCTGCTGCTAACCTTATTTTCGCCATCTGCCAGAAGGCATATTTATTCCCCACGCCGCTAGGCAATAGGGCATTGCAAACTCCGTATCGTCTATAATAACGAAATCTGCTTATACTATCTGGCATATGCCGGATTTTTTTTTGCTCCGGCCCTGTACTCTACGGTTCGTTTATTGATAGTATCCGCGATATCCTCTAAACTTAAATTCGGAGGTGCTGCTAATGGATTGCGATAAAATCGGCAAGTTACTCTATGACCTGCGAAAAGAAAAAAATATGACCCAAAAACAATTGGCTGACTTAATGAACATCAGTGATAAAACAATCAGCAAATGGGAGCGTGGTCTTGGCTGTCCGGACGTTTCGCTGCTCCCGGAGCTGTCGCAAATACTGGGAGTCAATATTGAGGATATTCTGGCAGGCAAGCTTGATTTAAATGAAGCTATGGGAGGAAATATGAAAAACCTCAAATTTTTTGTCTGCCCGCAATGCAATAATCTCCTGACAGCAACAGGGGATGCCAATATCTCCTGCTGTGGCAAGAAATTAGAAGCCTTGTCTGCAGCAAAGGCAAATGAGAGTCATGTATTAACAATAGAACCGGTGGAAGATGAACTGTATGTTTCGGCTGCCCACGAAATGAAAAAAGAGCATTATATATCTTTTGTCGCTTATGTCACAGGCGATAGAGCTGTTATTGTAAAACAGTACCCTGAGTGGAATATGCAATTCCGGTTCCATAAGTCAGGACATGGCAAGCTCTACTTTCATTGTTCAAATCATGGGCTGTTTTATCAATTGATTTAAGTGTGTAAAATTAAGTGTGTAAAAATTAAAGGAGACAGACTTGCTATGCCATTTGTGCCCGCAAATCTGTCTCCTGTCTTTTTAGCCTGTCCCACTTGCTCACCCAGCAGGCAACCCCTCCAGACTGTCTCTATCGCTCAGGCCCAGCCCTGCTGTTGCTGTATCGGAACGACAGCTGCCGGCTATTATCAGAGATTAATCTGTTCTATGAATATTGCCGAGAGAGACTCCGGGCGACTTATAGCGCCTAAAATATTTGGTATGAGACAGTGCCGACAATAACGCCGCCAGTGGTTTTATCCGTAAAACATGATGCAATAGCCGGTACATCAGTGCCACACTGCTCAGGATATATACATATTGTATCAAGAACCAAATGCTCCCTGGCAGCTGGCCGATGAAACTCCAGCCAAGGTTACCGGAAATCCAGAAATAAACAGGAATTGTTCCAATATAATTATAGAGAAACAAGGTAAAAGGACTAACCTGAATCGCCTGTTGGGGGCAGAAATTCATACAGGCCATGCAGCTGTCACAGGAGTAAGTCCAATAGGGCTTATTCCCAAGCATCTGTATCGATTGCTTGGGACAAATCTGTTTACACAAACTGCAGCCATTGCACTTGTCAGAGGCAAAGAACAATTTAGCTAACAGCATCTGACCAATTATTAAATAGCCGAAAGAAACACCGGCCAGTAAAACGCCGAGTACCAAAGGAATAAAGCCATTATAAAAAGAGCGCCCTAATGCAATTGTCTGAGCAAGCCTTTTTACTTTTTGCTCTCCTCTATCGACGATAACCTTAACATTTTTATCACTTAATCCCCAATGCAGGGCTGTCCAGTTAGAGGGCATGTCGATAGCGGCAACTCCTCTTACTTTGTATCCCCGAAGCCACAATAGCACAGCGATAAGATATCCTGCCGTTCCCTCCATTCCAGGTAATGACAATCCTAGTATCCTTGTACCCGCCCGCGTTGGCAGCAGTACAGCATGGACACCATTACCCGCTGGCAGCCGGAATATATATTTTATCATTAACCAGGGAGCGGTAAAACCATGTGTAGGATAGCTGAATACCAATAAATCATTATCTCCGACAGTAACCGTTGCCTGTTGTTCTCTTATCTGATGAAGCCCGGTGTGTATCCCCTCCATTGATTCGGAAAACCATTTGGCAACCTTATAGGAGTTTCCTGTTCCAGACATAAAAAATGCCGTTATCCTGGCATACAACTTATCACCTCACTAACTTTCTATATACTAGGATCAGTTCATGTAACTTTTAGCCTATACCAGCAGCTGTTCAAAATAAGTTATCGTAACATATTCCGGCGCCGGGGGTAAAACAGTTTCCCCCAGCGCGCATACGGCTATCCGGTAATTTGGTTCCGGTTTATATTCCCGAAACCTGCCGCCGCTCCGGCGGCCGTCTGTCAGACATTCAAGCAGACCATCACCTGTTGTTCTTAGCGTAAGGGAAGATGGCTCGATGCTCAGACCTTTGCCCACTGCCTTAACAAAACTCTCTTTTAATGTCCAGATACGAAAAAAATAGTCAACCGCAGCCTCGTGCTCCAACTGCTGATAATAAACAAACTCTTCCGGCGAAAGCACCATCGCCGCCACAGCAAGGTCCAGCGTCCTTTGCACCTGCTCCACATCTATCCCTACCGGAACGTTAGCAAAGGCGCCGACTACCCAGCAACCGGAATGCGAGATATTAAAATGAAAATCCGGTGCAAAAGACAAATAGGGTTTACCGTACTGATTGGTTGAAAAATGAATCTCTTGGTTTTCAATATGAAGCAAATCGGCGATTGTTTTTCTAACCAGCAGTTCGCCGCACACACTTCGCAGCCTATCTGCCGGCTGACGCAAATCTCCAATCCTGTTTGCCCTTTCCCGGCATAGTAAAGGCAGAAAGGGACGATAGTCATCTGCCTTCAGATCCAGCTTTAGCGCCAATACTTTCATCTGCGATACTCCTTAACCACCTTCTAATCAAAGGTTCGCTACTGCATCAGATTCCGGTACAAATCATGAAGCTGCGTCGATGGCCTGAGACCGAGCTCTTTCTGCAAAATAGCCTCCGCCTTCTGATATTGCCTGATTGCCGCCGTACGGCTGCCCTGACCGGCATACGCCTTCATCAGCAAGGCATGCGTTTCTTCCGCAAAAGGATCTTCTTCCGCCACAATCTGCAAATGGGTTATTGCTTGCCCATACGAGCTCAGCTCCAGGTAGTGACGCGCCAGGCTCATCCGGATTTCGGCATATAGCCGCTTTAGCTTCTCCCGGCTGTGGAGCAGCCAGCAATAATCCAGGGCTGTCAGATAATCCCCCCGGTAAAGCGCCACCGCCTGTTCCAGACAGGCCTCGCGTTCTTTCGGGGAAGTCTCCTTGCGCAGCCCGGTGGCTGCAAGTTCCTCAAACCGCTGCGTATCACGGCACACACTGTCCGGTCGCAGGCTGTAGCGCTTGCCGCTATAACAAAGAATATCCGGACAACCTGCCTTGCTTAGCAGCTTCCGCAGACGATGCAGCGTAACATGAAAAATATTGGCAGCGTTTTCCGCATCCATATCCGGCCATAAGTCCTCCTGTATCCGCTCCCGGTCGACCGGTTCCCCCTTGTGAATCAGATAAGCCAAAAGGTCCTGCGTTTTGGCGGTGCGCCAGCCGGTTTTGCCCAGTTCCACGCCCTGCAGCAGAACCTTAAAACCACCCAGCATGTTGACCTGCAGCAAAACGGCAGGCAGTTCCGCATAACTTGCCCCCGGCACCGCCGGAATACCCAGGCGCCGGGCCGCCAAACGCGCCGGCTGTGAAACCGCCGCAGCGGCGTCACCGGTTAAGCCTGTGATGAGAGCAATGGCCTGATCACCGCGGATTTCGGCCAGCGGCGCGATGACCCGCAAACGGACTTCCGGATCGTTGTGCCCGGCCAGGCGTGTAAGCAGCGACAAAGCCTGTTCCCCCTTGCGCACCAGAATGCGCTGAACAAACGTGACTTCCGTTCCGCTGGTCAATCCGATTTCCAATACCGGCTGCAACATCTCATAATGGGTCAGGAAAAGCTGCTGGCATTGAATCCGCGCAGCCAGTGCCAGCGCTCTTTGAGCATAAGCCTCAGCTCCCGCGGCTTCTCCCTCGACTGCGCACAGCCAGGACTGAAAAGCGCAGGCATGAGCAAGCCCTTTGTTAAAACCTATCTCTGTTAAAGCCTCAATTGCGGCGGCGAGCATCTCCTTGCCTTTCGCCATACTCCCGGTCTGCACAAAGACCGTCGCGCCGACCGCACGGCACACTGCCAGGGCAAGCCCTGCCTGCGGCTCCGCGATGGCTAACGCCGCTTCCGTTTTGAGACGCGCCTCTGACAATCGCCCCTGCAAATCCAGGGACAGCCCCCAAAAAACCAAATTCAAGGCCCGGAAAAAATGCTCGCCGTTATGCTCCTGCAAAAGCCGGTTTGCTTTTTCATGACATTGTTCAGCCAATTGCCATTCCTGCCGGTCGGTATGCAAACCGGCCAGTTGCAGGTATGCCGAGGGCAAAGCTTCGGCAAGCCCGAGATTTTCCTTAATGGCAATATTACGCCTGGCATACTCCAGTGCCTTCTCCAGTTCTCCCCAGTCCTGGTAGATGCTCGCAATGCTGTCCTGTGCGTAATAACCGGGCAAAACCCGCTCCGGCAGCAGGCTGGCTCCTTGCTGATACTGGTGCAGTGCTTTCGGATATTCGCCCTGCATATAGTAGATATTGCCCAGCCCCTCCAGCAGATGGGCCATTAAATAATTGTTGCCGCTGCTCCGGGCAGAGGCGAACGCTTCCAGCAGAACAGCTTCCGCCTCCTGCAGCCGGCCAAGCACCAGCAGAATCAGTGATTTTTCCATCGGCAAATCAAACCGCTGCGCTCTTTGTTCAGGCGGTATCTGGTCAACGACCTGTTCGAGCAGTTCCAGGCTTTGGCTGAAAAGTCCGCGGCAGCGCCATATCCGGGCCTGCAGCAAACGGCTCTCAGTCAAACCGCCCTGATTCCCCTGCGCAGCAAAACTTGTCTCCAGGCCATCCAGCCACTCTTCCGCTTCCTCCAGACACCCTTTGTACACTTCAACTGTCGCCCGGAGATAACGCAGCCAGGGATCGCGCTTCAGCCTTTGCCTGTCCAGGCTGTCAAGCCACCGGGACACTGTATGCCAAAGCCCCTGACCAAGCGCCCGGAGGCCGGCCTCCCTAACCGTATCACATAATATTTCCATATCCCCGGCAGCCCGGAAATATTCCACTGCAGCGTTTAGCTCCCCGCTTTGCAGGGCAAGCTTACCGGCCTTACACTGCCAGAGCGGACGCTCCTCCCCTAACCGCTCCAGCAAAAATTCCCGCAAAAGCTGATGGTAACGGTATGCTTCCTCCGGGCATTCCAGCCGGCTGAGCAGCAGTTCCCTTTTATGCAACACCTTTAGCAGCCGGTGCGAATCGTCCCGCTCCAGCAGCCGGTCACAGGCTTCGGCGGTGATGACATCCAATACCGAAATGGTTTGCATAAAATCGACCAGTTCTGCCGGCTGCCGGGCCAACACTTCCTCTGCCAGGTAACCGTGCAAATCGGCCTCTTCTCCTGCCAGCAGGCTGAGTTCGGAGCCTTCTTTATACATATTGGCCGCAAACGTTACAGCCACCGGCCAGCCGTTGAGCCTGCGAACCAGAGCTTCCCGCTCCGGCGACAGGCAGCCGGGACCCCTGACCGGCAAAAACGCCTGTACTTCTTCGTCTGTGAATCGCAGCTGTTCAGCCCCTACGGTGAGCAGTCCGGCTGTGTCCCGCAAGCGGTAGGCATTAAACGGCGGCAGGGTGCGGCCGGCAATCATAACCTGGATATGCTCCGGCAGATGCAGCAGCAAATCTTCTACAAACTGATGTACAAAAGAGTTGGTAATCACATGGTAATCATCCAAAGCCACCAGGAGCGGAACCATTTCATACCGTGACAGTTCCCGGACAAAGGCGGTAACAAACAGCCGCTGCCGGCCCGCTGCTCCGCCGCCAAGCAAGGGCAGCACCTGGGCGCCGAAACCGGCCAGCGCCTGCTCCAGGCTTGCTGCCAGATAACGCAGAAATACCACCGGATCATTGTCATATACGTCCAATTGACACCAGGCCAGCTTCCGGTCCATTGCTTTCGCTGCCTGCAGCATGGCCACCGTCTTGCCGTAACCGGCAGGCGCTGTTAAAAACGCAACCTGGCACCCGTCTGTTCCGGCAATTCTATCGGCGATTCTCGGTCTGTCCAGCATGCCGCCGCGCTGCGGCGGCATGATTTTGGCAAGCAGCAATTCGTCCATGGCTCTCTCCCCCCGCTGTTGCGTATTTATTGTATATTTTAATTTTTCAGCACAGGCTGTAATTCCTTTATTTTCCTTAAAAAAATTCGTTATAATAGCGCTTTACTCATCTATAAATTCCGGTTTTGTTAATTTTTTGGTAAGAGTGCCGCTGGTATACTAAATGAAAGGAGGTCATTCTATCGTGCAAAACAATATATTCAGAGCATTAACGCTCACGGTATCTGTTTTAATCGCGTTTATTTTCAGCACAGTACCGCAAACGGCAGCGGCGGCGGCAGCCGGCGGTCTGCGCTACACAGTCACGGTTTCCCAGTTTGAAAACCGGGCCGGCTGGTCTGGTCAATGGGATGTCGGCGATGCCTGGGGCCTGGTGCTTACCGACGTTCTCAATCAAAGCGGTCGGTTTATTGTCCTTGGCGAGAAAGATATGCGCCAGGAAGCGCTGATCGAACAGGATTTCGCCAGTTCCGGACGGACTGCGCAAGGCGGCAAAACTCCCGTAACCGGCCAGATGACGCCTGCCCAGATACTGATCAAGGGTGCTATCACGCATATACAGGACACCGGTAAATCCGGCGGCGGTATTTCGGTTCGCGGTATATCGCTGGGAGGCAGCGGCGGCAAGGCGGAGGTAAATATCACGATGTATATGGTTGACTCCACCACCGGCCAGGTGCTGGCTTCCACCAATGTTATCGGGAAATCCTCCAGCAGCGGCCTCGGGGTCGGCTATCATGGTCCAGGCTGGTCCGGCACCTATGCCAACTTCCAAAAGAGCAATGTCGGCAAAGCCATTCAAGACGCGGTAGCCCAGGGCTCCCAATGGATGATTGCACAATTGCCCAATGTCCCCTGGACAGGCACGGTTTTCAGAGTGAATGGCGACAATATTTATATCAATCGCGGCAGCCGTGAAGGCGTGGTGGTCGGTCAGACCTTCGCGGTCGGCCATGCTGATATCATTCGGGATCCTGACACCGGCGAAGTTCTCGAGGAAATGGTAAATGAAGTAGCCCGCATTCGAGTTGTTTCCATTAAAGAAAAGCTGGCAGTCTGCCAGGTAATCAGCGGCAACCCGGGAGCCATTGCCGTAAACATGAAAATTCAGCCCTAACCGGGCCAACCGCCACAAACATATTAAGAGTCCGCCCTGAAAGCATGCAGCTTTTAGGGCGGACTCGAGTTCTTAATCTTTGGTATATATAACGCGGCAGCTTACAGTTCAACCGTCTTTGTTGCAATGTTGTTGCAAAATGCAGTGTCATGCTCCACAAACAGAATTGTTGGTGCATATTCAAACAGCAATGCTTCTATCTGCATGCGCGAAATGACATCGATAAAATTAAGGGGTTCATCCCAGATGTGCAAATGAGCTTGCTCACACAGGCTCCTGGCAATCAGCACCTTTTTCTTTTGCCCGCCACTAAAATCTGACATATCTTTTTCAAATTGAACTCTGGAAAAATCAAGTTTTCTCAAAATAGCCTTAAACAGGCTTTCATCAATATTGTTAGCTGCGGCATAATCGCTTAAGCTGCCGCTAAGGTGAGCGGTATCCTGCGAAACATAGGATATTTTAAGCTGGCTTGCTTTGCTGAAAGTGCCTGTATAAGTGAGGTCAGCTCCGCAAATCAGCTTGATAAGACTTGATTTGCCTGAACCGTTTTTACCACAAAGCGCTAAACGGTCACCCCGCTCAATGGTAAAACTTACATTTTCACACGCTGTTTTTTCGCCATAGAAGATGGCTACATTGCTAAATTCTACAAAACGGTCTGCATGAAAGTTCAGTTGGGAAATTTTAAGTCTCTCAGAGCTTTCTATATTTTTGAGCAGCCTGGACTTGTCCTCAATAGCGGCTTGTTGTCTGGCTTCGATGGCTTTAGAGCGTTTCATCATTTTGGCAGACTTGTGTCCAATATAACCTTTATCGGGTTTTATCCCCGAATTTCTGGTACCGAACTTTGTTGTCTCCACATTATCCGACCAGCCGGCGGTGCGTTTTGCGGCAGCTGACAGGCGGGTAATATCTTTTCGCAGTTTTTCGTTTTCCGCAAGCTCAAAATTGTCCTGCAGCCTTTTATTCTCCCACCAAGACGAAAAATTCCCTTTTTGGATTTCAATATTGGTTTTGTTAATCGAAAGGATATGATCAATACAATTATCAAGAAAGGCCCGGTCATGAGACACTAAAATGAAACCATGCTTAGTTCTAAGATAATCACTGACAAGTTTTCTGGCCTGCATATCCAGGTGGTTTGTCGGTTCATCAATCAGCAGGAAGCTATTTTCCTTAAGGAACAAGGTGGCAAGCAATACCTTGGTTTGCTCCCCATGGGAAAGTGTGGCAAACGGACGGTATAAAACCTCCTCTGCAACTTGCAGCAAAGACAGTTCACGCATAACCTGCCACTGAAGATAGTCCGGATAAACGGTCTCAATTACATCAATGGTGTACTCTTCCGGGTTAGTTACAGCAAAAGGAAAATACTCAAAATTGACTTGGGCTGAAATAGTGCCACGGTATTCATATTTGCCGGTAAGCAAGTTTAGAAAAGTAGTTTTTCCTCTGCCATTTCTCCCGGTGAAACCCAGTTTCCAGTCTGTATCAAGTTGAAAACTGACATTTTCAAAGATGTTATCATAACTGCCATCATAGCCAAAGGTCAGATTGGTAACGTTTATTAAAGACATAATTATCCTCCCGCATAAAATAATAGAGCTGCAAGAAAGTCAATTCTTGCAGCTCACACATACAGCAAAGCCAAGCCCGGTCACGGGCATGACGAGGATATTGTCTGAGTGAAAAGAATAAGTAACTTTCTTGCATAAGCATAACAAAACAGGCAGCATTTTCCGCTCCCGTAATTTTATTATGCAATGTAACAGCAAGAAAGATTACATCTCTTCAACTCCAATCATTTTAGTTATACCTATAATATCATTCTGCCTGACAAAGTTCAATAATCAAAACCTGCCAAAGATGCTGCTATCACTCAGGCTTTGTCTGGCAGTAACCGTCTACCACAACACTAAGCTCTCCCGTAGTGGGGTTGAACATCAGTCCGTGGACAGGTACGTCTTGCGGAATAAGAGGATTGCTGCGAATCTTAAATACTGCTTCTTCGACGTTTTCCAGAGGATGATGAAAATGATCCACCCAGTTCTCCATTTCCTTTTGAATCATCTTGATGGCATCTGCCGATATGCCTCTGTCTAACATCTTCTTAATAAGTTTCTGCGAATCAGTAGCTGCCAGGCCACAATCCAAGTGACCAATCACGACAATCTCTTTTACCCCGAGTTCAAAGATGCTTATTACTAAACTTCTGATAGTGGCTTCAAAGGGACCGGTTATAGAATTCCCCGCATTTTTTATGACTTTTGCCTGGCCGCGCGATATCCCCATTGCCGGCTCCAAAAACTCTACCAGCCTGGTATCCATACAGGTGAAAATCGCCAGTTGGCGTGAAGGCAATTTATCGGGGGCAGGAGGCAAGTCTACATACTTTTCCGCTTGATTTGCAGCAACAAAATTTTTATTGGCCTGAAGGATTTGTGCAAGTATATTATTCATCATAGTTCCCCCGCTTAGCGCGATCTCACCTCAGCCCTCAATATAGGGGGGTTGAGGGTATTTTTTACAATTTTTCAATTTTAACAAAGGCCTCATCCATTGCTTCATCAATGCCGCGCTTCATCGCCGTACCAATCCCTGGCACACCAATGGACGTCACTTTGTTGTTGCCTTTGCCTAATACTTGGAACGTAGTTACCTTATCATTTGCTTTTGAAAATACTTTATATCGAAGTTTTACTTCGCTCTTGGTAGACGTTGAAAAAAAGGTGACATGTCTTGAATTAATAAAATGAAGAATTTCCATATATATAATCCGTAGAATATCGTACCATAATATGTAAGAGAAGTAAATTGCTACTTACTGCAAAAATTTTTCTATAAAAGTCTCCGGTATTCAAACATACAAAGAAATGACCCCAACCAAGCCCATGGCAAGGTTAAGGTCATTCGGGCACTAATTCAGACCGGCACGCTTACTGGTAACCTGATACAACACCCCTACTGCGATCAGCAGCACACCTGTTACCCACAGAATCGAACCAATGGACACAATATCTGCAAGTGGTCCGAAAAACAGTATGGCCATAGGCATGGCACTGCCTGTGACGATTTGGATCAGAGAAAATACCCGCCCCATCATGGCAGCTTCCACATTCTCCTGAATTAACACCGTTTGCGCGGTCGACATTATCGGCAAAAAGAAACCTGCTATCCCCATAATGAGCAGATATACAGTAAAGTTACTGGTAATCCCCACTAACGCAAACGTAACACCGAAGCCTGCCAGACAAATGGCAACAGTCCGGATTTTATCCTTAAATTCACCTCGCAGGGAGACAAAAACCCCGCCAAGCAAAGAGCCAATCGTCCAAACCATTTCATTGGCGGTCAATCGCCAAACATCACCGCCAAAACTGCGCTCCACCAATAAAGGCGTCAACACTGCCGCCGGTGTGAAGAGAAAAAAGGAGACACCAAAACAGATGATTACCCGCCGCAATAGCCTGTGACTCATAACATAATCTATCCCTTGGCGCAATTCAGCGAAAACAGTCGCAGGTTCCGCAATTGCAGCAACCTTTTCGATACGAATAAAGCTAAGCACCGCAATGGCTAAGGAGGCGGTGATCACATCTATCAGGAAAGCCCAGAAAATCCCTACAGACCCGAGCACGATTCCGCCCACCGCAGGCGAAAGCAGCAGCAACACAGAATTGAGGGTCTGATTGATGCCCTGCACTTTAGTCAGTTTATCCCTGGGTACAATCTGCGGATACAGGGCACTGGCGGCAGGCATTTGAATCCCGGCGCCGATTGAGCGGATAAGAGAAACTGCCAGCAGCAATTCCATACTTTGATACCCGGAAAAAAAGGCGATTGCCATCCCCAGCGTAGCCAGGGCAATGAAACCGTCTGCCAGCATAATGAGATATTTGCGATTATAACGGTCGGCCCACACGCCGGCCCACAGCGAAATCAGAACCTGCGGCAATAATGCGCAGAGGGTAAAAAGCATGACCCATTTACCGGATGAGGTTTGCAGAGTGATATACCAGATAATTGAGAAACTAACTACAGAAGAGCCAAAAAGGGATATATTCTGGCTGATTAAAAATAAAGCTATCTTCTTCCAGGAAGAATTCCCGTCAGGCAATTGTTTCGTATTCATAAAATCGTCCTTCCGCATATATCGGGAAAAGGACACAAAAAAGACGCTAGATGACACTACCGCCTTTTACCAATACTAATCCTGTTATAATATCAAAAAGGTTAGTAATAAAGATGTGCCGTCCCCGGATTTATATAATTCTGTTGGTTAACATGGGCAAACCTATCCCTATAGACAGACGCTGTAACGAAAGCCATATTGACTGTTGCCATTTGCATTCCGGCAAAGCTCCACATCTTTACACACCTCCAAACAAATTTAAACTTATTGTACTTTACTTCCTGCGAAAAAGCAAGAATGCTTCACTTTCCCAATCCTTCACAAAAGCAATATCCTGTGACTGGCATTGATGACACACCGGGTGCTTTTCGCCCCGCACTCTTTAACCAATCAACTTCAAGCCGACAGCAGAGCCAAGCACAACGGCAATAGCAATAATCCTCGATACATTTCTGGGTTCACCATATACCAGCATTCCCAATATTGCTCCTCCTGAAGCGCCAATACCTGTCCACACCGCATAGGCTGTTCCCATCGGCAGGGATTTCATCGCAAGTGCCAGAAAGAAAAAGCTTAAGCCAAAGCCGGCGAACAGCAGGGCAACAGCCTGCCAGTTGCGGTCTTTGTGCAGTTTGTTAATCATAGCAACACCCATCATCTCAAAGATGCCTGCCAGTATTAAGAACAGCCAATCCATATTATATCACCTCCTGCTCTTGCTGATTGCTCAGCATTTTAAGACTAACAACACCGCCCAACAGGAGTATAATCAAGGCAAGCTTAGCAGGGACGACAGGTGCATCAAATAATAGAATCTCTGCCAATACGGTTCCGGCTGTGCCAAGTCCGACAAAAACAGCATATACCGTTCCCACGGCAATATCGCGGCCAGCCATAATCATCAGATAAAAGCTAACGATTATGGCAATTAACGTTCCGCCCCATTCCAATGTACCCTCCGCATGCTTCAGTCCGATTACCCAGCCCACTTCAAAAAAAGCAGCAATAAAAACCGATATCCAGGTTCTGTTCATATCCTTACCTCCAGCTTTAGTATTACCAAATAACAAACAGGAAAAGCAAAGCCCGGGAAATAGCTGCCAATGCGGCTATTCTCCCGGGCTTTTATCCCTCCGTGGTACAGTCTCTAGACTGCGTTTTCTCTCGGACCAGACCAGCGAACTGCGGAACCCTAGAAAACAAGTTATTATATTGAATATATATTATGCACAGTTGGCCGGAATTGTCAAGATGTTCTCATTTGGCCTGCCATCATCTTGGGCCTTTGCTGCAAAGTCCTACATTATTATTGTGCTTTATGGTATAGTAATTTTATTAAAGAGAATGTAACCTAACAAATGGAAAGGATGAAGGGTCATGTGTTGCGGTGTAGCTGTGGTAGATAGATTATCTCTTTGATAAGTGACTTAATGACAAGGAGAGAAAAAAATATGCTATTACAAGAACAACTGATTATGAAAGTAAAAGAACTAGGCGGCCAAACACCTGGCGTGAATGCCATTATGATGTATGGTTCCTTTACGCAAGGCTCTGGCGACGCCTTTTCCGATATTGAATTTTATATTTTTATCGAGGATGAAAGTTATAAAAGCTTCAGTTCAAAAGCATGGGTTGCCGGTATATGTCCCTTCTATATCCATCTGGTTAATGAATTCGGCACAGAAGTATTTATTTTCGAAAACTTAGTCAGAGGTGAATTTCACTTTCTGCCGGTAACAGACATGCCTATTATCGAAACCTTTGCTGCTGTAGGCTTTTTTCCGGATGTAAACGCGATGTGTCTGTATGACAAAAACAATACATTAAAACAACATCTTAGTGTGTTAAAAAACAGTATGATTGAGAGAAATTCTGCAGAAAGTATAGAATCTGTCATCAATAACTATTTCAATGCAATCCTATTTGGAATCAATGTTTTAAAAAGGGGAGAGACCGCTCGTTCCCTTGAATGCCTTTGGTATGTGCAGAAGTATTATTTACAATTAATTCGTCTGGAAGAAAATACAACAGACCACTGGGTAAATCCAACCAAATGCCTGGAAGCTGAAATATCGGCAGCAAATTATCAGCGTTATCAAAAATGCACAAGTGACCTTAACGAGAATAATTTGCGTTCGGCTTATAAAGAATTGTTATTTGCTGCCAGAGAAGTGGTGGGAAAGCTCTCAGCCCGCTACAGCTTTAATTATGACTATGAACTATTTCAACGTCTGATTGACTATATTGAGGTCTGACATCACGCCAGCCCTTCCCCGGCAACTTCTATATTCAGTTCGCGCAGGATACGCGGCAAATCACGTATCAGTTCTTCTAACTCTTCCGGCGTCAGGTCTATATCTGGTTGTTCCTTCATTGTCACTCTATACTCCTATACTCTAAATTTTGCTTATAAGATTGTATTATTGTCTCATGCCAAAATTAGCTTGTCAAGAAATTCCTAGTAGCAATGTCCTGTTTTTATAGTACTAAGGTCCTATAACTCAAGAGTCTTTATCTTTACAAAAATGCCAAAATAATGTAGAATATTGTCATAGAGGAATAATTTATGCAGCATTCTATGGCAAAGAGGCCTTCGACAATTATTGTGCGAAGGCCTTTGTTTATCAGGGGAAGAGGGTGATAGGTAATTGATTTTTTTACAAATTGCTTATGGACAAATGGGGAGGGAAAATAATGAAATTAAAAACTAAACTAACACTGCTATTTTCGTTACTAACCATAGGCATTTTAGCAGTATCAACCTTTTCCGGATATCAATTCACAAAAGAACAGCTCACGGCAGGCATTCAGGAAGAACTGAAAGCCAACGTCCACTCACACGTAAACAGCTTTGACGGTTGGCTGCTAAGCAAAGCTAAAATGCTGGAAATTACGGCCGGTACCATTCACAGCGCAATTGGTGACGGCGAGATAACAGCACCCATGTTAGCCGGGTATAAAACAGTGGATAAAGAATTGTCCGATATGTATTTTGGCACAACTGACGGCAAGATGGTGGATGGCAGCGGCTGGATTCCTCCGGCTGATTACGATCCGCGCACCCGTACCTGGTATAAAGCAGCTGCCGCACAAGGGAAACTTGTTTTCTCCGAACCGTATCTGGATGCGGTAACTAAGCAAATGGCAGTATCGGTGGCTATGCCGATCAAAAACTCTGCCGGACAAGTTCGCGGTATTATTGCGGAAGATATATTGTTGAATACACTGGTTGATAATGTAAAAGATATTAAATTATACGGGGAAGGCTTTGCGTTTTTACTTGACGCCAAAGGCGTATTGCTGGCTCATCCTGACCCGGAGCTAATGTCAAAAAACGTTCTTGAGACAGATAAGCTGAAGAATATGACAGCTGTATTCAAAGAAGTTCTGGGACGCGAGCAGGGCTTGACCACCTACCGTGATCAAGGGAAAGACTTTTTCCTGGTTCATGAGAGGATACCGGCAACAGGCTGGATTTTAGCAATCAGTGTGCCGCAGGAACTGGTTTTCAAGCCATTGGCTAAGTTATCCATGATATTTGCGGTAATTGCCCTGGTTTGTGTAATCATTGTAACTATTATTACCTTTATTGTGGCTAAACGCATAACCAAACCCATTGAAAATCTGGCCGCTCAAGTCAACCTGGTTGCCGCAGGTGATCTTACGAAACCGGCCGTTGTTGAAGGCCGGGACGAAATTGCCGACCTGGCGGCAAGCTTCAATACGATGCTTGCCAACCTTCATAAATTGATTTTGCAAGTACATACCAGTGCCGAACAGGTGGCAGCTTCTTCGGAAGAATTGACTGCCAGCTCACTGGAATCGGCTCAGGCCTCCAACCAAGTGGCCGGCTCGGTTGCAGATATTGCCCAAGGGGCTCATCTACAGCGAAATGCCGTAACAGAAACGGCTGCTGCGGTGGAAAAAATGTCAGTTAGCATCCAAACGGCAATCAGCGATGCTGCGCAAACTGTGACTAAGTCATCGCAGGCTGCGGATAAAGCCCAGATTAGTGGCATTTCCATCAGCAAGGCTGTTGAGCAGATGGCACTTATTGAGCAGACCGTAAATAATTCGGCCAAGGTAGTCACTAACTTAGGCGAGCGGTCAAAAGAAATCGGTCAAATTGTAGATACCATATCGGGAATAGCCGGGCAGACCAATCTGCTGGCGCTGAATGCCGCCATCGAAGCGGCGCGTGCCGGTGAACAAGGCCGCGGCTTTGCGGTGGTGGCCGAAGAAGTCCGCAAACTGGCTGAACAATCGCAGGATGCGGCCAAAAAGATCGCCAACCTTATCGGGGAAATTCAGCAAGATACGGCTATGGCTGTTGCCTCGATGGACGATGGGACGCGCGAAGTGGGATTGGGAGCCAAAGTAGTCAATGAGGCTGGCCAGGCCTTCCGGGAAATCGCAGAATTAGTGCTGCAGGTATCCGGGCAAGTGACGCAAATCTCTTCTGCCATGCAGGTTGTGGCTAACGGTAATCAGCAGATTGTATCATCGGTAAAAACCATAGATGAGCTGAGCAACAAGGCCTCAGTTGAAGCTGAGACAGTATCGGCGGCCACCGAAGAACAATCGGCCTCGATAGAGGAAATTGCTTCCGCCAGCCAGAATCTTGCCACCCTGGCGCAACAGCTGCAGGAAACTGTCAATCACTTCCGTATTTAGGCAAAATAAAGACGACTTTTGCGGTATCAACCGCAAAAGTCGTTTTTTTATTCTACCGGAAAATAAACTTTCCTTCGGACACCGGGACAAGGGACCTGTCCCCGCGTCCCTTCTACACAATCGGGCGCCTGATTACGTCCAATACGGTGCCGTCACGGTATTCCACTATGGCGACAATTTCATCACTCATTTTCAGCGGCGCCGGTTTGCCGCCAAGCTCATAGGCCATATCGCGAAGCTCTTCAATTGCCATCAGCGGCAACCCCGAATGCTTCAGATTTTCCTGCAGGTCCTGACGCTTGGGATTCACTGCCACACCGCGGTCGGTGACAATTATGTCTACAGTCTCACCGGGTGTGGAAACAGTTTGGACAGCGTCGGTGACCATCGGCAGGCGTCCTCTTAAAAGCGGTGCACAGATAATGGTGCACTTTGCACCGGCAGAGGCATCCAGATGGCCGCCGAGAGCCCCCATCATAATACCGTTGGAGTCGGTCATTACATTGACGTTAAAATGAATGTCCACTTCGGTGGCGCCAAGCACTACATAGTCCAGCTTGTTTACCATCGGTCCCTTATTCCAGGGATTGGCATAGAAGGTGCAGTCATATTCCTGATGCCTAGGGTTGTCACGCAGTGATTGGATGGTGCGGGCATCAAAACTCTGCACATCAAACAAAGTTTTAATCAGGCCTTCGTCCAGCAAATCGCAAAACGAGCCAACTATACCGCCAATAGCAAAGTTTGCCGCCACTTGCTCTCTCAGCATAACCTCTCTTAGGTATTTGCCGGCAGCCACCGTGGCCGCGCCTGCCCCCAGCTGCATACCAAAGCCTTCTTTGAAATAGCCTGCATGCTCGATTACTTTCGCGGCCAGTTTGGCAAGATGCAGGTCGCGGGGATTGGAGGTAACCCGCAATGCGCCTGTTGAAATTCCTTTCGGGTCACCGATGCAATCCACTTTTACAATATAATCAACCTGATATTGCGGAATACTTACCGGACAAAGCGGATGCTCTACCAGATTATCGGTTATGGCCACCACCGTATCGGCCATACGGCTGTCCACCATGGCATACCCCATCGAGCCACAGGCCGCAGAACCGTGAACGCCGTTGATGTTGCCATAGGTGTCACAGACAGGCGCGCCAATAAAGGCAACGTCAATCTTCAGTTCCCCGCTCTCCATCGCCCGTACCCGACCGCCATGCGAACGCAGGATGGTCGGCCTTGCCATGTGATTTGTTGTCAGAAAGTGTCCCAGCTTATTTCGCAGTCCGCTGGTTTCAGTAGCAATAAGGACTCCTTGCTGAAAAAACGGGATCAATTCGTCATTGGTATCTAAAAAAGAGCTTGGCGCCAGGGTCAGCCCCTTAATCCCCTTGCGGGCAATCGCGGCAATAACCGCATTCATCACATAGTCGCCGTTGCGGAAATGATGATGAAACGAAATGGTCATACCATCTTTTAAGCCGGCGGCCTCAATGGCTTCCTCAATAGAGTTCAGCAGTTTATTTTCACCCGGATATACTGCCTTAAGCTTTGCTCCTGCCTTGCGCGCGCCTGCCGGCGGCCGGGTTGCAAAAGCTCCCGCATAGCCTTTTACTTGCTTGTAGCCTTGAATGTCAGCCGGAATTTCCCTGCCTGCTGCATTAATCATCAGGTGCCCTCCTTACGGTAAATGCCGGCAGCACAGGCATTTGCCAATACTCTTTCTGCTCTTATCACCATAGGCATATCAATCATTTTTCCATCTAAAGTGATAACACCGGAATTCCTGGCTAAGGCGTCCTCAAAAACCGTCAGCACTCTCTGGGCATACTCCACTTCTTTCAGCGAAGGGGTGAATACCTTGTGGATAATATCGATTTGGCGGGGGTTGATGCAGGATTTACCGTCAAAGCCCAATTCTTTGACCAGCATTACTTCATTAATCAAGGTTTCTTCATCCCGCAAATCGGAAAATACCGAATCAATTGCCTGAATCCCGGCTTCCCTTGCGGCAAAGACAATCATGCTTCTGGCGACAAAGAGTTCCCTGCCGCCGGTAAAGCTGTTTCCCCGGGTTTTTTCTGTCTTAATCGCAGCCGCAAAATCTTCGCCGCCAATGGCAATTGCGATCATTCGCGGGCTGGCGGAGGCGATTTCATAAGCATTGCGCAGCCCCTTGGGACTTTCAATCGAAACCATAAGCTTAATGCTTCCGGCTTCAAAGCCATGCTCGGCCTCTGCCTTGGTAATAATGGCATCAATATTCTTAATCTCATCCCCGCTTTCCCCTTTAGGCAAGCGAATATAATCCGGCTTGGCCGGCAACAGGTATTCGAGATCATCATATCCCCAGGGAGTGCTGATGTGATTAATGCGTACCCCGATTTCACAGGAAAACTTCAGTCTTGTTAACGCATGATAGACAAGCTCCCGGGCACTGTCCTTTTCCGCAACAGCCACAGAGTCCTCAACATCGAAGATTACGCTATCGGCTCCGTATATTGCCGCATTCTGCAGCAGTCCCGGATTATTTCCGGCTGCATACATAACGGTCCGCCGAAGTCTTTCCTTCACCATGTCAGAATCCCCCCTGTCCCAGCGATCTCTTAACAGCCGTTTTAACCCTTGCTTCGATCGTATAGTCTAAAGCGCCTTTTTCATTGGCATGGATAACCGCGTCCTGTATCCCCTGCGCCTCTAGTATTTTTATGATCAGATTCCTGATGTGTTCCCCATATTGCTGCATAGTTGGCGTAGTTAACTCTACTTGTATACCGGTGCCTGCTGCCGCTGGAGCCAGTATGATAAGAATATCCGACGATTCAACCGTACCTGCCTGCGCCGGTTTTAACAGCCTGACCATAAACAATCCCCCTTCCTAAGGTAAAGCCATCACTGTCATCTATATCCGCACCATAATTTCCTATAAAAACCAGGCCGGAAGACAACAGGTATGAAAAATTCAAATATAATAAAAGATAATCGGTATCTTGTATACTTTGTTCTCATAGAGGAAATAATTGTTGCCGACTCGAATAACAATTACAATTCAGGATTCATAATAACACCCAAGGAGAAACGCTATGGATGAACGCGACTGGCTTATCCTGCATATCCTGTATGAAAAGAGAAATATTACGAAAACAGGACAGACGCTTTTCATTTCCCAGCCGGCGCTTACCACCCGCCTGCGCCAGATCGAGGACGAAGTAGGAGCAAAGCTAATCTATCGTTCAGGCAAGGGTATCCATTTCACGCCCCAGGGTGAGTATCTTGCCAAGAGTTCCAAAGAAATGCTGACCCGGATACAGGAAATTAAAGACCGAATTACCAATATGCATGAAGGCGTCAGAGGAACCTTGCGCATTGCGGCAACCCACTATATGACAAAGTATAAACTGCCGCGTCTTTTGAAACTGTTTAAGACAAACTATCCGCAAATGGAATTTAAGGTAAATACCGTCTGGAGCAAAGAAGTGCTGAATCTGGTCAACACCCAGGAAGCCCATATCGGCTTTATGCGGGGAGAATATTCCTGGCCGGACGAAAGAAAACTATTGTTTGAAGAGACTATGTGCATTGCCTCCAAAGAACCGGTTGTAATCCAGTCCCTGCCGAAGCTCCCCAGAATAAGCTATCGTACTGATGAATCGGTACAACTATTAATTGATAGCTGGTGGCGGGAAAACTTTACCGTTCCTCCTTCTATCAGCATGGAAGTAGACCGTCTGGATACCTGCAAGGATATGGTGGAAAATGGCCATGGCTATGCCATAATGGGGAGCATGATATTGCATAAGACAGACGACGTATATAAAATTGTCATCAGGGATAAGAATAATCAGCCCGTTATGCGCAGAACCTGGATGATTTATCAAAAAGAATCGTTATCCATCAATGCCGTCAGGGCATTTGTCGATTTTTCCGATACCATTGATTATTTAGAGCTCTAGCAGCACCCCTTGCATGGTTCCATGCAAGGGGTGTTACGCTTATTTACCCCTGCCTGCGGCAACAAGGTGATTGATATACTCCATTGCCGACCGGGCATCCACTAAAACACGCCTGGCACGTTCTTCGTCGCTCGCCAGTTTTTTCCGGGCTGCCGCCAGGACAGCCGCCGCCTCCCCCTGCGGCACAGCAACAACACCATCTGCATCCCCGCTGATTATGTCGCCGGGATGCACTATAGCATGGCCACAGGCTATGGGGACATTAATTGCACCGGCTCCGATTTTCTGGCTGCAGGCAACAGTTGTTCCGGTGCAGAAAACGGGAAAATTCAGCGCTTTGATGCTTTGCACATCACGAATCGTGCCATAGGCCACTACGCCGCCCAACCCAAGCGCCTGCACCAAACCGATAACAAAATCGCCGGCAACCGCCCGATAAGCATAATTCCCCGAATCAATCACCAGAATATCGCCTGGCCGGGCTTCCTTCATCGCCGCCAGCACCATCATATTATCACCGGCCGGCATTTTGACGGTAATCGCCCTGCCGCAGATTTTGTACTCCTCTTTCAGGGGTTTGACCACAGGGTCGAAATTATGCAGTCCTTGCATAGCATCAGATATGCAGGTAGTCGGTAACCTCCCGAATTCCTCAATGACTTGCCGCATGTTCGCCTCCTAAGCTGTCTGCCGCCCGGGCTAGAGCTTCAGAACAGCAGCCAGTGTCTTCATTTTACCCGTGTCTTCGTTGCAGAGCCGGCCATAATAGTGCTGCTTCAGTTCATACCAGTGGTATTCGAATTGGAGTGCCCGCAAAATCCCCGCCTCCGTCAGTCCCCCGGCTTCACCAGTGCCGGCAAACACCACTTTTCTGGTTTCAAAGCCGTCCAGCACTCCGTTCAACTGTTGCAAAAAAGGAACCGATGCGGCGGTAACCCCTCCGCCCACCAGGCAAAAGAGCGAATGACGCTTGGCTGTGGCAAATAAATTTTTCGCAATGTCGAGCACTTGCGGGGCATTAACATCAGCAACACCCAGTGCCTTCACCAAATCGGAACGCCCCAGTACAATACCGTTCAACCGGCAAATATTTTCAGCCCTCAGTATCTGGTCAATTTTTTCATAGCCATCGGTTGTCTCGATATTGATAAATACGTTCATAGCCGCCAGTTCTTCAGCGGCATATTCAGTGCTAACCATAGCAAGATACTTCTCCAGCGCAAATTTGGATTCGATCATGGGCGCCATGACCGTGTCCACCCCGAACATTTTAGCCAGACGCAAATCTGTCAGCGCCTCGCAGCCGCCAAGCTTGATGGTAAGGCCAACACCGGCGCGGAGTGTAAGCTCCTTGGTGCGGGCGATTTCCTCAAGCCGGATTCCTTCGGCTTCCAGGCTGCACTTAACAGCTACAGCGCCATATTGCTGCCGTAAGATTTTGAGCAATTCCACCAGCTTTTTCTCCAGAGCATTCATCCTATCCCGCCTTTTTCAGCCGCTTGCCGTGTCTGCGGCAGTGTGTGTTTGGCTGTTTTGATTTTTGGCCTTTACCTGATTTAGGCGGCCGCCTGCTTTTATCGAGTCCAGATCGGCCTGGCAAAGCGGGGAAGAAACAGCAATAGCCACAGCCTTGGTCTCGTTTCTGACAATGATCTGCTGTCCTTCGGTTAAAACCGCGGTATCAAGCGTCAGCCAATCCCCCTGGCTGATGTTGTCAAAGTCATCGCCATTTACAAAAGTCAGCGGCAAGAGCCCCCAGTTTACCAGATTCGCCAAATGCAGCCGGGCAAAACTCCTGGCAATCACCGCTTTAACCCCGAGATACCTTGGCACCATTACCGCCTGCTCCCGGCTTGAACCCTGACCATAGTTGAAGCCGCCGACAATCAGTCCGCCGCCCGCTTTGGCGGCACGCTCGGCAAAGGTATCATCCACCACTTTGAAAGCATGCTTGGCAAGCTCCGGGATATTGGAACGAATCGGCAAATAGAGAGCCCCGGCCGGACAGATGTGGTCGGTGGTGATATCGTCCCCGACTTTCACCAGCACTTCACCGCCGGTAACATCCGGCAGAGCCGGCATTGGCGGAATCGGCCTGAGATTAGGCCCGCGCCGGATAACGATGTTTTCCGGTTCAGCCGCCGGCGGCTGGAACATATCGCGGTCATCGACAAATACTGCCGGCATTTCATACGTAAACGGCGTCGGCTTCAAATCGCGGGGATCGGTGATGACACCGGTTAACGCCGATGCGGCCGCTGTCTCGGGTGCGACCAAATATACCTTGTCAGAGGCCGTACCACTGCGTCCGACAAAATTACGGGGAGTTGTCCGCAGAGAAACGCCGTTGCTCTGGGGGGCAAAGCCGCAGCCATTACAGCCCCCGCAAACAGGTTCAAAAATACGCACACCGGCAGACAGGATTTTATCATGTGCGCCCCTGGCAATACTTTCCCGCACCACAGTGCGGGTTGCAGGGTACAAGCCGGCATCTACATCTCGGTGAATGGGCTTGCCGCCTAACATATGAGCAATAGACAGCACATCCTGCAGTGATGTATTGGTGCAGCTGCCCAGCATTACCTGGTCAACCTTGACCCCGGCCGCTTCCCGTACCGGCACAACCTTGTCCGGCTGATGCGGCAGGGCAATCAGCGGTTCAAGCTGTGATAAGTCAATCTCGATGACTTCATCATAAACAGCGTCACTATCCGCCTGCAGCGGCACCCACTGCTCCTCCCGGTGATAGGCCCGCAGCCACCGGCGGGTATTTTCATCACTGGGAAATACTGATGTGGTTGCGCCGGTTTCCTGACCCATATTGGTAATCGTGGATCTTTCCGCAACATTGAGGGTGGCGATTCCAGGCCCGGTATACTCAAAAACCTTGCCAACACCGCCCTGTATGGAAACACGGCGCAGCAATTCAAGAATAATATTTTTTGCCGATACAAAGGGCGGCAGCTTGCCGGTAAGACGCACATTGACAATCTTAGGCATTGTCAGATACAGCGGTTCGCCTGCCATGGTCATGGCTCCGTCAAACCCGCCTACGCCAACAGAAAACATGCCAATGCCACCGGCGGCAACGGTATGCGAATCGGCTCCAATCAGGGTTTTGCCAGGCACTCCCCAGTGTTCCAGGTGCAATTGGTGGCAAATGCCGCTGCCTGGGCGGGAGCAAATAACTCCCAGCTTGGCGGTTATGTCTTGCAAAAAGCGATGATCATCCGAGTTTTTGTAATCGGCCTGAATCATATTGTGGTCAATATAATGGACAGCCAGTTCAACCTTAACCCTCGTCAGCCCCATAGCCTCAAGTACCAGGTAGGACATAACTCCGTTTACATCATGGGACAGTGTCTGATGAGCACGTATGCCGATACGCTGCCCCCTGATCATTTGCCCGTCCGCCAGCGATTGACCAATTAACTTTTCCGTAAGCGTCAGCCCCACCGTTACCCCTCCCATAGCCTCTGTCTTTTAACACAAATGCGGTATTGGCAAATTGGCCGCAGGTTCTCAACATGTATGACCAACTGCTTGGTTGAAAATTATTTAGGCTTCTTCTACAACTACCTTTTTGCCCCTGAGCTTCATAACGGCAGGCACCATGACCCACAGGGCGGCAATAACCAGAAAAGCTAGTGAAACCGGATCTTTGACAAACATGGAATAATCACCGTTATACAGGTTCATGGCCCGACGCAGATTATTCTCAATCATTGGCCCCAGAATCAGGGACAGGACAATCGGCGCGATAGGATAATCATTTTTAGCCAGATAATAAGCCGCCAGACCACTGCCAATCATCAGCAGCAGGTTGAATACACTGACCTGTACGGCGTAAACACCAAATACCGAAATAGCAACAATCCCGGGAATCAGATATTTGGGCGGTGTCTCAATTACCTTGGCAAAAACTTTAACCAACGGCAGATTTAAAATCAGCAGCATAACATTGCCGACAATCATACTGGCAATCAAACCCCAGGCAACTTGCGGATGATCCTGAAACAACAGCGGCCCGGGGGTAATATTAAACATAATGAGCGCCCCCATTAGGACGGCGGTGGTCCCTGTGCCGGGTATTCCCAGCGTTAAGAGCGGAATCATGGCTCCCCCGGCAGCTCCGTTATTGGCAGCTTCCGGCGCAGCCACTCCTTCAATCGCCCCTTTACCGAAGTTCGCTCTATTTTTGCTCAGTTTCTTCTCTACCGTATATACCATAAAGGAAGACAACGTAGCCCCGCAGCCAGGCACCAACCCCTGAAAAAATCCTAACAGCGAACCGCGGAGGATGGGGACAGTACTGTCTTTCAAGTCCTGCTTGGTCGGCATTACCCTGCCGACTTTAATCGCCTCACCTTTTGCATAGTCATTGGTTAAGATGGTTTTAAATACCTCGCCCAGCGCAAACATGCCTACTGCCAGTGTCAGAAATTCGATACCGGAATAAAGTTCCGAAAAACCAAAAGTAAGCCGGGCAACGCCGGATATGGGATCAACCCCCACTGTAGCCAAGATTAAACCAAAGACGGTCATCATAAAGGCTTTGATCTGCGACTTGCCGGCCAGGCTGCTCAAGGCGCAAAGCCCCAGAATCATCAGGGAAAATTGACCGGCAGGACTAAACTTAAGGGCAAGTTCCGCGAGCGGAACAGCCATAAAGACAAGCCCGATGCAGGCAATCACCCCGGCCACAAACGAAGCAATGGCGCAAATCGCCAGGGCCGGGCCGGCCCGGCCCTGTTTCGCCATCTGATAGCCGTCCAAAGTCGTGCAGACCGAGGAGTTCTCACCCGGCGTATTGATCAAAATGGCGGTCGTCGACCCGCCGTACATTGCCCCATAATATACGCCTGCCAGTAAGATTATAGAGCTGGTGGCAGCTTGTTCCGGCGGCAGCCCGCTTGTCAGCGTTGCGGTAACCGGGATAAGGAGAGCAACACCGCTAATCGGGCCGATTCCCGGCAGCACGCCCACCAGCGTCCCAATCAGACAGCCGAAAAATGCGAAAAATATATTAGTGGGTTCTAAGGCTATTGCGAGACCTTGAAAAAGAAATTGTAACGCTTCCACTTCCATCCCTCCTTAAAAAGGCAGCGGCGGTAATACGCCCAGGAATATTTCCACATAAAAATAGTAAATGCCGCCGGAAAATAGGGCTGCAATAATTGCTGAATGCAGGTATTTCCCTTTTTCCATAGTTTGAAAACCAGCGAACAGGAACAAAAAAGTAGAAATAACATAGCCAAGCGGCTCAATCAACAGTGCGTACAGCAGCAGTGAAATAAGAATGATAAAAAACTTCTTATACTCAAGCTGCTCTTGTTTATCAGGGGTTTTTGACCGGAGTGCCGCAATAAGATTCACCGTACTAAGAATAACGAGAATTACCGCCAAAAAGCTGGGGAGGGCCTTCGGTCCGATAGCAATCCCCACATTGGATACTGTTAATGTTTCTGCATACAGATACAGTGCGACACCTAAAACTATGAAAAGGATACTTACATAGCGGTCAAACGCTTTATTCACAACGCACTTCACCTTCCTTTCTAAAAACAGGGAGAAGACGGTGCTCTTCTCCCTGTTTTTTTACATGACCGAAAATTTATTTCGCCATGCCCATCTCTTTATAGATTTCGGTATACATAATCTGTTCGGCTTTAATATGGTCGTAGAAGCCTTTTGCATCTTTAAAAGTGTAAATAACCCCTTGCTTTTTCAGTTCGTCTTTCCATTCTTGCGTATTGCACAGTTCTGCTACCTTTTCTGCCCAGTATTTCTTGGCAGGCTCAGGTATATCTTTCCCGGCGAAAACTCCGCGCCAGTTAGTGGTAACAACATCAAAACCCTGTTCTTTATAGGTGGGAATATCTTTCATAACTTCATCTTCGGCAATTCTTACTGCCGATGAAACACCCAATACTCTTACCCTGCCGGCTTGAACATACTGTTTAATGGAAGATACGTCGGAGGTCAGCGCGTCGGCATTGCCGCCAAGCAGAGCTGTCAAGGCTTCGCCGCCGCCATCATAGGTATTGTATTTCATGCCTTTAATATCAACACCGGCTTTGCGTGCAATCAGGACTGAGTTAAGATGATCCCAGGTCCCGGGAGCACCGCCGCCGCAGAATTGTACACTCGCGGGATCAGCTTTAGCGGCATCATACAGTTCTTTTAAAGTTTTATACTTGGAATCCGCTCTGACGGCAATAACTCCGTAGTCTTCCTGCAATAATGCCACAGGATATACCTGTTCAGGACCAATCGGGCTGTTTCCGTCTTTCTTGATATAATTTAAGATAAAAGGAGTAGACGCGATCATTAATTTATGATCATTCTTTCCATCCTGGGTAGCAAACGCTACCGTGCCTGTAACCTGTCCGCCACCGGGTTTGTTCTCGACCAGTAGTGGCTGGGTAACAATTTTCTTTTGATCAAAGATTTTTGCCATAGTTCTCGCAACCATATCAAGCCCACCGCCTGCCCCTGCGACGGCCAGCAGTGTTACTTGCTTCTGCGGCGTCCAGGCTTTCTTGTCGTCAGGCGCTGCCGCTTGTTTGCTGCAGCCGGCCAAACTGATTACCAGCACAATGGCGAGCAGCACTGATAATAGCTTTGATTTTGAAAACATCTTTGCACACTCCCTTTTAATAATTGATACAAAACATTGCCAATAACTGTTGTATCCGCTCCCTTCCATCCCTCCTCTAATTTATTAAATATTCAGAACATTATTATGAAGGTGAGTCCGACGGTGTACATTATTGCCACCTATTCCAGGCAGCAAAGGTATCAGCTTTCCTTATAGGCTGTTATGCCGCAAAGTATAGCTGCTGGTATAATTATAACTAATTTTTGTAAGGATGCATAATTCAGATAAAAAATGGAAATCCATTCAAATATTAAATATCAGAATATTAAGAGAGCAAATCGAAACAAAAAAACGGCAACCGGGGAGTAGCCGGAGGCCGAGCTTTTGTTGCAAAATCCGTGTATGCAAACCAAATGTTTAAGCGCCCCTTCCTGCTGCGATTGCGCAGCGAAACGGCAAACATTTTTATTTTACAAATTTTATATTGGTTGCTACGTTGTCTCCCGAGCCACCGTTTGTTCCGCGGGAAGTGACAATGATGGTGTTCGAAACACCCAGATAGGTTGACGGTATTTTATAAACAATCTCGTAACCGCCAACCATCCGTCCGCTGTCAGTAATAAAAAATTGTTTCTCAAAGAGTTGCGAATGCTTATACTGGGTTCCATTTACCTTGATAAAAGTCAGGTTCCAGTTTGGAATGCCGGTATAGATAACACTCATATACAGCTCCGGACCTGAGAATGAATAGTCGTGCATACTTCTGGGATAGTTAGCCGGCGTAAATTGCCATTGGTAGTTACAACTCTGAGCCGTAAAGGCGTGAATATCAACTTTGGTTAAGGCCGGAGCCGGGCCTGCCATTGCCACTGCTGAGCTCAAAAATACGGCCATACAAACCAGCAAAAGGAATACTACAGACTTTTTCATATAGCTGTCCTCCGTTATAGGAATGAATTGGGGAACTGTTCAAAGCTTCCTTGCAGGGACACGGGATTGGACAAGCCCCTGCTTCCCTATCGAAATATATTCCCAATAAAGCGCAGAAATCCTGCAACGCTTTAAGAAAATACGCAAACCCCGATAATGGATTATTTATTTCCACTATCGGGGCTTTGCTTCAATCATACTCCTGCCGGCTAAGGGGTTACACTATACTTTTTCTATCAGCCTAGTTTTACCCGCGCCGCAGTTTTTGCCCGCACTTCCTCCGGATCGACTTTAATCCTGGCCACACCTGTTTCCATAGCTGCCCGTGCCACCGCGGCGGCCACTGCCGGAGCTACCATTGGATTAAATACGTCAGGGACAATATAGTCCTCCCGCAATTCATTCTCAGGAATAATATTGGCGATAGCGTACGCTGCCGCAAGTTTCATCTCTTCGTTAATCTGCCGGGCTCTTACGTCCAGGGCACCGCGGAATAGTCCCGGAAAAACCGATGAGTTGTTGACTTGGTTTGGTGCATCCGATCGGCCGGTTCCGGCTACTCTTGCTCCGGCTGCTTTGGCGTCGGCATAGTAGGCTTCGGGGACTGGGTTAGCCATCGAAATAACAGTTGAATCCTTCGCCATACTGCCGATGATCTCCTTGGTAAATATACCGGGAGCAGAAACTCCGGCAAGGACATCCGCCCCTGCAGCGATCTACGCAAGGTTCCCTTGCAATTTATTCTTGTTGGTGTCTTTAGCCAATTCAGCCTGCACCCGGTTTAATCCAGGCATACCTTCATACAGCGCGCCGGCCATGTCCACCATAATAACGTTTTCTGCACCGGCGTTGAGCAGTATCCTGCCGATAGCCGTTCCGGCAGCCCCAGCGCCGTTAACAACTATTTTCACGTTTTTTATATCTTTTTTAACAAATCTTAACGCACCGAGAATGCCAGCCAGAGCGGCGATCGCCGTACCATGCTGGTCGTCATGAAATACGGGGATATTCATTTCCTTTTTCAGAATATCCTCGATATCATAGCATTTAGGCGAAGAGAAGTCCTCGAGATTTATGCCTGCAAAGCTAGGTTCAAGCAGTTTTATTGTTTCAATAATTTTTGCTTGATCTTTCGTACCGAGACAAATAGGCACGGCATCCACATCGGCAAAGGTCTTATAAATTACACTTTTGCCTTCCATAACCGGCATGGCGGCTTCAGGCCCGATATCACCAAGACCGAGAACACGGGTACCGTCAGAAATAACAGCTATCATGTTGCCCCGGCAGGTATACTCAAAAGAAAGATCTTTGTTTAGTGCTATCTCCTTACAGGGTTCAGCAACCCCGGGAGTATAGGCAATACTGAGGTCATGCATATTCTTAAGCGGCATTTTACTGGCAACCTGCAATTTCCCCTGATGTTCTTTATGCGCATTTAAGGCTTCTTCTCTAATGTCCATGTAATCCCCTCGTATTATAAAGTAGTAGTGATTAGAGCCCCTCTCCAAGGGCTATGTGCTACAATGTTTAAGGACACTGACCGGTTACCGTTTCGACAAGGCAAAGCAACTTACAGCCGGCTCCAATAACTTACGAATGAGTCGCTGGGGTTGTATCCCTGCTATTTATTGATTAAAGGAACGGTTATGCTTCCCATTGGCATAAGAATAATACGCGGCTGTGACATACCTAATGTATTCATAGCAATTTTCATTGCTTCTTCCATATCCTTGGCCGGTGTGAATAGTAACAGCCGGGCAAGTTCCGGCGGCATGGATGAAACTAGAATAAAGTGAGCTTTTTTCATTAACCGGGTAACCGCGAAGGCTTTATGTGCACCTATCTGAAAATCCGCCCTAACAGCAGTTTCCACTTGCTCAGGTGTCGTATATTGCTGCATAGTTTTCTCGTAGGTTGCCGATCCGGAACCGTCCGCACATTCTCCGAGAATAATCACTACGCCGCCCTTCCGGACCGCGCACCAGGCATTATCCATTGTCTTCTGTAACTGATAGACATTAATATCCTTGGGGTAGCCGCCGCAAGAGGCAATGACTAAATCAGCTTCTTTCTCCACAGGCACCCCGTACACGTCATTTACAAACTCGCAACACTCCCGGTGGGCTTGAATATAGTCGCCTGCGAATACTCTTAAAAATTCTTTTTTTTCGTTTAACACGACATTAATCAAAAAGGAGGGCCGGCACATTTCCGTACCTTCTACCTGATCATGATATATTGGGTTTCCCTCTAGTTTACCGATTACAGCATTGGAATCCAGCATCAAACTATGATTTTTGCGAACAGTTTCATAGTAAGCGACACCCGGCAGCATGGCTTTGCGCCCGCCGCCGAAACCAGCAAAAAAGTGATGTACGACACTGCCTGTACAAATAATGTGATCGGCTTCCACAACCTTGTTATTAAAATAAACGGGCGTTCCATAGGAAGTTGTCCCAAAATACCGGAACTGTCCTTCATCCCGGCAATCGCTGTTATACATCCTCACCCTTTGTGCCACAGCGCTACCAACTTCACCAACCATCTCTTCTTCAGTCATCAGCCGGTGCGTTCCCAGTGCGAACACAATCCACATATCCTTGTCCGGAATCCCTGCACTGTTAAGCTCATCAAGCAGTATTGGCATAAAAATATGGCTATTGGCTACCCTGGTAGTATCATTGACAATAAATACAACAGTTTCACCGGGCTTGACAATATCCCGTAACGGCTTACACCCGATCGGGTTACGAATTGCCTCTCGGACAGACTCTGCAGGGGCAGGCAAAACCGAACATTGTTTAATATATAATTCATCAGTTACTAACGAGTCGTCAATAGTGAAGTTGACTTTTCCTTTGCCATACTTATAAGTATAATCCTTTTGCATACTCAATACACTCCATACTTTTTATTTATAAGATTGCCCATGTAACCAGATTTTTGCCAATAGTCTCCGGGACATCGCCTTCCGCATTAGGTCAATCTTAATATACTTCAAACTACCGTTAAAGTGAATAAATTAGATGGATTTTATTCCAAATAACAATAATTATTGTAACCGGTGGACTAATAGACTAACAAGGTATATAAAGAATTGTTGTTTTAATTGTCAGAACCAACAGCAAGAACAAAGACAGCATGGCAATACTTCGCTGGGTTCTAAGAAAATCGGCTTTAAAGTAATCCAGGGTCACTAAGAGGCATAAGTGGGCCGGCGAGAGTAGAATTACGACGAGCACCAACGTCAGTAACACTACCAAAATATTTATCATACTGTTCTCCTTTTTTAGTTGCAGGTTTGAAGGCGTAATAATTGATACCGAATAAGCGAATAAGCCGCATAAAATAAATTTTCCTTTTATACGGCCTACGCTCAATCTGCTACCTTATAGAACTTGTTTTAACAGTTCGACGATCTCGTCCGGGCTGTCGGCAATATGCACACCGGCGGCCGTCAGAATATCTATCTTGGATTCAGCACTGCCCGCGCCATCCGCACCCACGATAGCGCCTGCATGACCCATTACTTTGCCTTTCGGCGCGTGTCTGCCGGCAATGTAGGCTATGACCGGCTTTTTCATGTGATTTTTTATATAACTGGCGGCAGTCTCTTCATCCGTTCCGCCAATCTCGCCAATTAAAACAACGGCCTCCGTTTGTTCGTCCTCTTCAAACATCGGCAGCAGCTTGACAAACGAGGTGCCGGGAATTACGTCACCGCCCACACCTACACAAGTAGACTGGCCGATACCGTTCTTGGTCATTTCATTCACCGTTTCATAGGAGTTTGTTGCACTGCGGGACATTAAGCCAACTGAACCCTCGCTGTAAATCCGGTGGTCCATAACGTAAGTTTCATCCGTCAATTTAACTGAAACCAAATAACGGAAAAAGGAGGTGGCGCAAAACGCTCTATGCATAGCAGCGTAAAATGGCCCCTCTTTTTTATTTTACAAATTTTATAATTGTTTCCCCAAAGAGATACGCAAGCCCCGATAATGGATTATTATTTCCACTATCGGGGCTTTGCTGGTTGCAATTATTTTGCCAATAATACCGCTATGGCTTCTTTGAGTGTATTTTGTTCACCGACATTGCCCGGAAAAATAATGAAAGGTATTTGCGGAAATTTACTTTCCGCGCCGGTTTTCCATACCGGTATGCCTGGCCGGATCTGGCCCAGCACATTTGCCTGCTTGATCTTCAGCGCTTTTGTCCCAATATCACTGGAAGTAATGCCGCCCTTGGCGACAATGAAGGCCGGAGTCACCTGCAGCCTGCCAACCAGCGACTGGACGGCCTCCGATATTTTGACAGAACGGGCCAATGCGTCCTGGGGAGAATCATCTTCTAATGACAACAGCCGCCGTTTGGTGTGGACAACTACGGTAGTGCCTTGGCGTAACAGTTCTTCTTCCTGCTTTACGACCGACGCAATTTCCGCCTGAAAACGCTCTTCATCCAGCACTAAGTCGGAATTGAACTCGATAACCTGTATTCCCGGCAAGGTTTTTAACTCTTCCAGTTGGCTTGTCGTCTTTTGCGTATGAGAGCCAACCACAACGATACCGCCGGCGGCGATATCGCCGGTTATCATATCCCGCCTGGTCAGCAGCGGCTTATCGGTGATTGCACCCAGCTCTTTGACAAAGCCGGCCGCTGTGCGGAACAGAAACTGTTTGCCCTGAGCCATTGCGCGGTAAAGCGCGATACAGAACACTTTTATATCACAGGCATCAATGGCATTGACAACTACTTTGCCGAAATTGGTCATAGCCATGAGTTTGTCGGCAATCCCCTGAATATTTAGTGCCCGCAGCTCTTGCAGGGAAATGGCAACCACATTTTCTTTTTTGTAAAGTCCCCGGGATTTTTCTTCAATATAGGCGGATAAGTCCGATGATGTATAGCCAAAGGTCTTATCCTTGGCAAATTCAGTTTCCCCTGCCGGAACCAGGGCATCACCATACTGAACATAGTGAATATTATCAATGGTAAACCGGCCGCCTTCTTTAAAATAAGGGCAGATGATTTCCCCGTCAACCTTTTTGCCTGTATGATGCTCCCATTGCTCCTGCAGCATCATGGTTTCCAGAGGATAATGCCCCCTGAGGGTCGAGTCGCTGCGGCTGACAATCAGATAATCCCGCCCCTGTTCACCGGCAACCCTGGCAATCATCGCCCCGATATCCCGGTGGGCTTTGCTTGTCTGCTCTTGGGTAAACCCGCGCGAGTTTGTCAAAATGTAAAATACTTTGTTCTTTTCCTGAAAGCCCTGACTAACACTTTCATAAGTCCAATCGGTATATACCGAAATGTCGTGAACAGTTTGCGTACCTGTCGGATCATCATCCAGTACAATAATTTTGCGGGGGTCACCGGCAACAGCTTGTTGTAACAGCAACGCCACATGATTTTCATCGACCTTAGGATAGGACTTCAGCCGGTCAGCACTCAGGTGTGGTAGTGATTTCATCATTTCAACATCCTATTCATCTGCTGAGTATATTGAAGTATTTTCTGGCCTCAGCAGGAGTCATCGGCTCTTTATCCATGGCTTTGAGCAACCGGGCGGTTTTCTCCACCAGCGGTACATTGCTGTCAACAGTGGTATGAGCATCCAAATAGTTGCTATCTTCAAAACCAATTCTAACCGTGCTGGCCCCCATGCCTAACGCGGCGGCAATAATGGAAAAATCCCGTCTGTTGGCATGGGTAATCCCCCACAGCGCCTCCGGCGGTATCATTTGAATCATGGCAGCCAGTGCCTGCGGGGTAGCAGGCGCTTCGCCCTTATGCCCCAGAACGATGCTAAACAGCACCGGGGCACGAAAATCGTACTGCTCCATAAATTCCTTCATGGCAAAGATGTGGCCAATTTCAAAAACTTCCACTTCCGGTGTCTTGTTCATCCTTAATAATTCACCAATGCAGTATTCCACATCATCAAGCGGATTGCAATATACAGCCTTCCCCAGATTGGTGGAGCCGACATTCAGAGAGCAGGCCTCGACAAGCTCCGAATACAGGGGAACACAGCGTTCCTGTATGGAAAGCCGGGAAACACCGCCTGTCGATACTTCAATGATGATATCCGAGTCTTTGCGGATCAACCGGAGTGTTTCCTCCAGGAGACTCATATCGGTAGTCAGGTTGCCGGCAGCATCACGGACATGCAAATGTACCATCGCAGCGCCGGCTTGCCAGCATTGTAAAACTTCTGCCGCAATGTTAGCGGGAACAATATGTTTATCCGTACTCGCTACCGGAGCAACGGAAATCATCACTTTATCCATTATTGCCCTCCTTGTAGGAAAACGCTATATACTTTTTTACAATATCTTTTACATAGCCAATCTGGTTTAAGGAAACTTCGGAAAAATGAGGCTGTTGAGCTGCTAACAGTCCGGTTGTCTGTTGGACAGCATATACCGAGATTTCGGTATTGACATTGATTTTGGCAATGCCCCGGGCGATACAGGCTAAGATATCCTGCTCCGGCAGCCCCGAGCCGCCGTGTAAAACCAGCGGCACGGCAATCAGCCTGTTAATTTGTTCCAATATATCAAGCCGCAGCAACGGTGCTGCCTGATATAACCCATGTACCGTCCCAATAGAAACAGCCAAAGCATCCACCTGTGTCATTTCCACAAACTGTTTTGCCAGTGCAGGCTCGGTATATACCTGTACACTGGTTGCAGACCCTTCGTGGGAATGTTCACCGGCCGCCAGACACCCCAGTTCGGCTTCGACCGTTACACCGCAGGCATGAGCTACCCGGCAAACTGCCGCCGTATTCTTTACATTTTCCGCAAAGGGCAATTCCGAGCCATCATACATTACCGAGCCAAACCCTGCACGAATAGCGCGAAAAACAGTAGCTAAGTCACTGCAATGATCAAGATGCAGGCAAACAGGGGCGGCACTCCCCTCGCCTAGGCTTTTAGCAAGGGCATAGGCCGTTTCCAGGGACATATTCTGCAGATACTTGGCGCCAAAGGCCAAAATAACCGGTTTCTGCGTTTCCGCTCCAGCATCAATGATGCCTTTGAAGGTTTCATAGTTATAGCCATTGAAAGAACCAACCGCATAATGATTGCGATAAGCGTCTTTAAGTATGTCTTGCAAATTCACCAGCATGGTAAATGCCCCTTAGTGGGTTATCGGCACGGTTTTGCGCTCAGTCTCAGCTTTAACCGGTTACCTTTTCCCAATATTGATAATGAGTTTCCACTACTTCATTGATTTTAGTCCGGTCCTTTTCTTTGAGTACACGGACCATTTCTCTATGCATAAGCAGAAACTGCTGTGTTGCATTTTCATTAATAAATTTTTCGGTGGCTTTCAGCCTGGATTTTTTGGTTATTTGATCAATATAGGAGCAGATTCCTTCTAATAACGCATTTTGCGTAATCGCGACAAGCACCATGTGAAAGGCCGTATCGGCTTCAAATATAGCATTGGCATCCATGTTTTCCTCAGCAATTTTCTGTTCCAGTGCCTCCATCGCCTGTTCGACTTTATGCACGGAATCCAAGTCCAGCTTTTCCATAGCCAATTGAAAAATGCCTGCATCAATTACTTTACGCAATTCCACAATTTGTTTGGCCGAATCCTTTTGTAAAATAATTCCGTACAAAACAGGGTAGAGCATTTTGCTGTCAAAGCCTTGGTTTACAAAAGTTCCTTCCGCCCGCTTGATGGTAAGGACACCGTAGGCAACCAATATCTTTATTGCCTCACGCACAGAATTTCGCGCAACGCCCATGGATGCGCAAAGCTCATTTTCTGTTGGAATCTTGTCTCCGGGTTTCAACTGTTCATTAATAATCGCATTGGTAATATTGTCAACAATCTGATCAACAACAGATTTTCCGCCTATTTCTTTTAAAAAAGTTTGCACCGGCATGTTGGACCCCCTGATGATATTTATTCTCTAAGTATAACATCATACATTGGCCCAAAACAATATAAGGCATCTTGCGGCACAATACTCTTTCACAGGCAAGCGGATTCAGATGGGGTTAAACCCCCACCTGAATCAAGTCTCCATTTATAAAGTTGGCGCAGCGGCAGCAACCTTAGCGGCAATTTCTCCGTCCTCTTTCATACCGCCAATACCTACGGCGCCAATAACTTGCTGCCTGTCATTAACAATAGGCACTCCGCCCGGCAATCCCACAAACTTTTCGTCGGAAAAGTAGGAAATATTAAGATTTTCCCGCTGTAGACGCTGTAAAAAATCGGCCGTGCTTACTCCCATCCTGGCAGCGGTATACGCTTTATTGGGAGTAAGGTTGATGGTTAACAATTTGGCTCCGTCCAGCTTGTGAAACAGAACCAGGAAGCCATCCTTATCACAAACCGCCACACTGAAAGGCTTCCTGCCATATTCTTGGGCAACAAGCTCTTCGGCGTAGTCTGCCACTTTTTTTGCCGTTGTCAAGGTGATATTATCCAATATCTTCAACCCCTTCTTTAACTTCGCCAGCGTTGTTATTGCCGGGTGCTGCCGGCTTGAGCCATAGCCAATTCCTTTTTCTCTTCCTGCTCACGCCAGTAGCTGGCCAACAGCGGACCGGTAAGATTGTGAGCCAGGTTAAATATCGCGGCAGGTATGAAGGCTAACGGGGCAAGATGGGCTAAGGCCAATGCCATCGCCAGTCCTCCATTTTCCATGCCGATTTCAAAACAAATAGCCTTAGCTTTGAAATGAGGCATTCCCACAGCACGTGCTGCCCAATAGCCGGTTGTAAGACCAAGTATATTATGCAGAAATACGGCAATTATGGAAATCACCGCAACCTGGGCCAGCGATCCGGCGCTGAGCGCAAAGCCTGAGCTTGTCGTAATGAAGATAGCGATAACCGAGACAATCGGAATGACCGGCATAATCCTGTCAACAAAATCCGAAGCAACGCCGCGAATAACAGCGCCTAAAAATACGGGTACCAGGACGATCTTCAAGATATCCAGCAAAATCTTTTCTGCATCAACCGGAACAAACGAGCCGACCAGAAAAGCGAACATAAAGGGAGTAATTAACGGAGCAATGATGGTATTAATGGTAGATACTGTGATCGACAGCGCTGTATCCCCTTTAGCCAAAAATGTCATAACATTGCTGGCCACGCCGCTGGGACAACAACCTACCAGAATCAACCCGGCTGCCAAAACCGGCGGTAAACTAAGAACCTTGGTCAAAAATAACGCAATAAACGGCATGATGATATACCGCAAAACGATACCCCAAAAAACATCCTTAGGGCGTGAAAAAACCAGCTTAAAGTCATTTATTGATACGGTTAGTCCCATGCTCAACATTACGGCCATAATGCAGTAGGGTACATATTGGGATAACGGCTTAAACGGTTCAGGATTGTAATAGGCAGCAATAACACCTAAAATAATCCACACGGAAAAATACCTTGTAATAAACTTTACCATACTCCCCAATTTTTCCAGCATTATTTACGCTCCTTTACACCTTAATCAAACTGAGTTGCTTTTTGGTTAAGACTGAATTTATATTGCTTTGTACCTATTAATACAAGTTCCATTGCCAGTTCGCGTTATAATAAGCCTTTTTTTGCCAATGCTTCCTTGAGTGCAGCAGCCCCGAATCGCGGACTGGATAGCACCGGTTTCCCGCATTTTTCATGGATATATTCTTCACAATAGGCCATTGAACCTTGGGCAAATAAAATCACGTCAACCCTATCGCTGATTTCCCCCGCATAGTTTGTCATCAGTTCTTTGAACTGTTTCTGATCAAGCCCGAAAGCACCGTCAACTAAAACATCAACCAATTCCACATGCTTATTCATTTCCCGCGCCACCCGTAAGATGGTATTTTTAGTGGGCGTCAGCGTTGTCGGCAAGGTAGCCATCACACCGATACGGACACCTTGCCGGACAGCTTCCCTGCACATGTCTTCATCGATACGCACAATAGGAATACCTGTATATTTGGCAATATCCTGGGCAGCATCCGCCACCTCCCCTACTGAGGAACAGATGTTGAGAATAGCGTCAGCCCCATCGCTTACTGCCTTCATATACATGCCGACAAGTCTGGCCGCCGGAGGTGCCGTAACATATCCGGCCTCCCGGACCTCTGCCAGAATTGACGGGTCCTGATTACTAATAATCTCCGTACCCTGCGGCAGTAACTGACGAACCTCCTTCTCCACCAATTCAATCAATTCCGGGGTAGTACTCGTATACACCAAAGCAACCTTCATTATGATTCCTCCCTTTTATAGTATGTAATACATACTACATCCTACATTTAACTGTTCACATTATCTCATATTTCTCTTTTAAAGTAAATAGCGACTTTTCAGATATTTCAATCGGGTTAATTTTTAATAGATACCTTTAACATTTTTCATCATATTATAAGAAAAAAGAGTAAACTCAGCCAATCTGGCAGAATAAAAAAGAGTTACGCAAAATGAAAGGCTTTTTTACTTTATAAATAAATTTACTGCGCCCAAAAATTACAAATTTGTGCTAGAATATTCTTATTGAAAAAGTAGTGTTTAACTGGAGAAAATGAATCATGCATTCAAAAAACGATAAAATGTATTTTTTCCTGGTGCTGACGGCTGTTTTATGGGGCGGCAATCCGGTTGCCGTTAAAAGCGTGCTTGGCGAAATAACCCCCATTATGACAGTTCTCTTCCGTTATATTGGCATCAGTGCCATTCTCTTAAGCATCATGTTCATAAAAGAAGGGCGGCATGCCCTGCCGCCCAAACATCAAATACTGCCCCTCATCCTGATGGGGATTACCGGCATTGTGCTAAACAATGGCCTTCAGTTTATCGGCTTGCAATACTCAACGGTTGTCAACTGCTCACTGGTAGCGGCAACAACCCCGGCAATAACCGCCATCCTGGCAGTACTATTTTTAAAAGAAACTATGAACAAAAAACAATGGCTGGGAATTTTTATATCACTGTTGGGAGTTGTTTACTTGGTAGCCCACGGCTCAATGGAAATTATTAAAAACCTGTCGTTTAATAAAGGCGACCTATTGTTCCTGGTCAGTCAGGCCTCCTGGGCAGTATATACCCTGCTTGGCCGGAGGGTAATGGAAGATGTGTCGCCAATGGGGGTAACGGCGTGGGCCGGGTTCAGCGGAGCAATTTTTATGGGGATAGCCGCACTCTATGAAGGAGTGGCAGCACCGTCCAGACTGTCTTATGACACCCTGCTCTCATTAAGCTATATGATAATCGGCAGCGGTATTTTAGCAATGAACTGGTGGAACACCGGGGTCAGAGTGGTAGGCGCTAACCGCGCCGCCATCTTCACAAATATAATCCCGCTAGCCGCAATGGCGCTGTCGGTAGTATTGCTTCACGAACATGTAGGCTGGCATGAAATTGCCGGCGGCATCTGGATAATCTTCGGGGTATATCTTACTACCAAGAAAACCCGGGCGGTACGGACAGCATAAACGTATCTTCCACGGTAAACCCCTACCTCTACTTGAAATTGGTAACCAATCACCTGTGACTAATAAAACGGCTGAGAGTACATCTCTCAGCCGTTTTATTGTCTGGCAAGGCACCAGCCGCCTGAACCTGCCAGATTCTTTAACACGGAACTATATCTTCCTGGCAAGAATACAATTCACCGCATGGCGATGCGGAATTCCTGCCGAATCGCAGTCAATGATTTCTTCCCCACAGCGCAAAATCTCCCAGTCATGATAATACCCGGCCAAATCTCCCGACGAAAAGAAAAATTCATTCCTTTCCCAATCAGGTGCTAACTTAATGAATGGCTTTTCAACAAAAATAAGATGAGCGTTTAAGCCACCGGTCTTTGTATATTGTTTATACTTATCAAAATGCTTTCGCCGCTCTGCCGGCGGCAAGAATTGGAGTGAGCCGTGAGAGTAAATCACATCATACTCTTCCGCCAGGTCATAGCCAATCATATCAGCATGAATAACATTCACCGCATAACCTGACAACCGGCTATAGCGTTTAATCTTTTCCACACCGGGCGCGGAAAGCTCCAAGGCATCTACTTGCAAACCGCATTTGGCAAAGTAGATGGCATCCCGGCCTTCACCGCTGCCAATATCCAGCAACCGTTTATTCGCTGTGTCGCCCTGCAAAATGTCGATAATTTGCCCGGCAAGCTCTGAAGGCTGTATTCCCCAATAGAAGTTCTCTTTCCGATACTCTCCGTCATACGGCCCTGCCTTGCCTGCAAGACTTTCTCCTGTCAGCAGGTAGTCAATGGACACGCCGAACAATCTTGCCAAAGGCGGGAGCAGCAGGGTATCCGGCAAGGCGTTGCCCTGCTCCCACTTGGAAATAGCTTGCGGCGTTACCTTTAGTAAGTCGCCAACCTTTTCTTGGGTATAGCCTTTTTCTTTTCTCAGCAAGGCAATTCGCCGCCCTAGTTTACTATCATTATGAATCATAGTATCTTCCCTTTTTGAGTTGTTCAGTACTGACAATCTTATTGTAAGTTAACCAGCTTTCTTAGTCTAGCGAACTATAGTTGCAAATATCAAAAAAGGTTCAACTGGCAGTTGTTTTTTGCCGGCTTACATCTAACTGTTTCCCGGTATTTTTAATAAAATATAAAACTCATTTAAAACATAGTTGAACTTTCAACTATGTTTTAATATAATACATATAGGTGAATGTTCAACTATATATGTACTGGAGGTGACTCCCTATAATGAAACTGAATAACCACATCTTGCGGGAAATCGGAATGCTCTCCCGTTGTATTCATGCCATCAGCGACACTAAATTTAAAGAATTTAATTTGCAGAAAGGCCAATTCATTTTTCTGACAAGGGTATGCGAAAATCCTGGCATTAATCAAATCGATTTATCCAATCTGTTAAAAGTAGATAAAACTACAACCACCAAAGCTATCCAAAAATTGATTGATACAGGCTATATCTACAAAACGAGAGATGCTCTTGATAAAAGAATGTGGCGATTGTATGCAGAGAAAAAAGGGGTAGAAATATACACACTGGTTATTGAAGAAGAAAATCGCAATATTGCCGTCTGCTTCACTAATTTCACTGAAGAAGAAAAAGAAGCCGTGCAACGGTTAGTAAAAAAAATGCGTGAAAACATCGAGAACGATTGGAAAATATTAAAAAATGTATAGGAGTGTGCTCATATGATTAGAAAAGCCAATTCCGCAGATATACAGGAAATCATGAAAATTATCAGGGAAACCATTATTGAAATGCAGTCTTACGACAATACTCAATGGGATGAAAACTATCCTCAGGAAAAGGACTTTGGGAAGGACATTCAAAAAGGTGATCTTTATGTAAGCGAACGAGACGGAAATCTAGTAGGTTTTGCCTGCATTAACAAAATTGAGCCTGCCGAATACAGTGGCTTACCCTGGTCCATGAAGGAAACGGCTATGGTTGTCCACCGTATGGCGGTAGCTACAGCATATCGTAAAAGTGGAATTGGTACAGAGTTGATGAAATTTGCCGATGAATACGCATTAAAAAATGAGGTACGGTATTTAAAAACCGATACTTACTCTATCAATACGAAGATGAATGCCCTGTTTGCAAAGTGCGGCTATAAATGGGTTGGTGAGATGAGCTTTCTCGATAAGAAAAAGCCTTTCTACTGCTATGAAAAAGTATTGGATATAGCCGAATAGGCTCCACTACTCTAAAAAATCCATAATTTCCGGTTTATAGCCGTCAGGCAATTCTTCTTCATGTAAAAATGTGAAACTATCGTCATTCAGTATTGGCATAAATATTTCGTACGGAATCATAGAAAACTCACAGGCATAATTGCTTGCTCCGAATAACATACCCGCTTTGCTGCTCAAATTTAACCCTCTTGCAAACTTTGTGTAGTTGGAGCAATCATGCACAGCTGCATCCCAGTTTTCTTCAGCAGCTATTTTCATAAATTTCAAAGTTAATTCCCTGCTCCAAACGGGAGATATATAGCCATGCCGGGAGATATACATATTTTCCCCATAATAATTACCTATGTTATTCTCATTCAAATGTAATTCCGCACAATTGATAAAATCCAGTTTCGTTTCAAAAATTGCTTGCTTTTTCTTGAAAAACACTTCGAAAAACTCGGGAGTCATTGGAGTTTCAATACCTACATGTTTAATATATTTTTTCGCCAGGCCAATATTTTTAATTACTTTGTCCGAACAATTAGAAGCACCTAAGTTGAAACGTATCTCATTAAGCCCGGCTTCACCTAATGCTTTCAGTGTTTCTTCTGTAGCTAACGTGCCATTTGTGTATAAATGCTGATAAATTTGAGCAGCACTGAATTTCTTTATAATCGGATAGTATTTTTCTATTTCCATAAAAGGCTCTAAATAAACGTAGGAAATGCCAGTGGGTTTTTGGTAAATGGAAAGCAGCAAATCAATATCCTTCTCGTAAAATTTTGTGCCGCCAATTTCCCACAGGCCTTCGCCAACCGGATGAATGTCGTCCAGTTCGCCATAATTGTAACAGAACTTACATTCTAAATTACATGTGTTCGTTTTCCTAATTGCGCTCAGCCCGGTACCCAACAGACAAGAACGGCAGCCTTGGGGGAATTTGCTTTCATTTCCCACAAAAAGAGTTCTATTTTCTAAGGTTTGCAAGCCTCTGATTTCCGACATCAGCATCTCATTTCGATGATCAATTGCTGCCTCAATTTGCGCAAAGGTAGCGTAAATGATTTCTTCATGCTTGATGCTAATTTCTTCTTCCTCAGACAATTGTGAAAAAAAATCAAACCATATCAACGCATCTTTCTTGGAAATTCTCATCATGTATCCGCCTATCTAATTTAATACTTCACACGCTTCGCCAAGTGTGAATACAATCAAACTATAATATTTAAATTATACTGGGTTATGCCGCAGTTTTCAACAAGGTCACCGGGAATGTCAATGAGAACAGGAAATAAACCGCTTTTCAGGCTGCGCTTTTTTCCCGCACCAAAGATAGTATAAGCCCATTGCCAAAAGAGCGACTCCGGCCATACTCATATATAGACCGCGAAAACCGAAGAAAGGAACCAACAGACCCAAAAAGAACGGCCCTAATCCCACCCCGATATCTGTAATGGCAAAAAAAGTCGATGTTGCCAGCCCCATGCGATGGTCTGGCGACGACTTAATGGCGACCGCCTGCCCGCTGGACAAAAAGGTGCCAAAACCAAGCCCGATGAACATTCCGGCCAGCAGAAGGATGAAATCCTGCCGCGCCAGGCTTAGTATAGCCAGGCCAATCGCAAAAAGAACAAAAGACGGATACAGCACAAACCCCTCTCCCTTTAAATCAAACCAGCGACCGGTTAGCGGCCTGGAAATCAGGATGGCTGCCGAATAAACGATAAAGAAGAAACTGCCTGCCTCTATTAAATTAATTTCTCTTGTGTAGGAGGCGATAAAACCGACAATTCCGGAATAGCATAAGCCGAGAATTGCCCCAATCGCCGAAATCGGCAGTGCTTTAAATTCAACGAAATTGCTCAATGTAAAGCGCTTCATATCCTCCAGCTGCGCCGCCGTTAACGCCGCTTCCGGCACCTTTAGCAAAAACGCCGCAATATAACAAGTGACCACCAGCAAAATACAGATACCTAAAATTGCGTTAAAGCTTACCTGCTGGTTCAGATATATTCCTAAAAACGGGCCAAAAGCCGACGCCAGCGTACTGCTCATTGCGTAATAGCTGATACCTTCGCCGCGCCTTGCCCCCGGAATAATGTTGGCGACAATGGTCCCGGTGGCGACTGTAGCCAGCCCAAAGCCTACTCCGTGCAAAAACCGGACAAAAAAGAGAAAGTGCAGATTGGTTGATTTAAAATATAACAAGGTGGCAATCAGATACACGGTCAAGCCTATATAAAGCATCTTTTGCCGTCCGACCAGCTCGACTGATTTTCCGCCGAAGAAACGGGCAAAAAGCGCCCCCACAATGAAAAGGCCTACCGCAAGACCGGCTTCACTCAAAGAGGCCTGCAGATTATCCACTGCGTAACCCGCGATTATAATCATCAGCAGAAAATACACCAGATATACGAGGAAGTTCACCAGCGCATTAAGCAAAAAATCCTTTGTCCATATTTGTGCCTTTGTCATGTTTATCTCCTCTGTTAATGTATAGCAGTTCTTTCCGATGTGAGTAATTATAGCATTGAGGATTTATAATTAAAAAGATATAATTAACTATATATTCATTCCTCAAAAGCTATGAAAAGGTGATGCCTATGGATTTGCTTCAATTAAGATACTTTCAGGTTGTTGCCCGGCTGGAAAATATAACGCGTTCCGCCGAAGAACTCCATATTGCCCAGCCTTCTCTCAGCAAAACCATTGCCCGTCTGGAGGAAAGCCTGGGTGTTCCCTTGTTTGAGCGTACAGGAAAACGAATCCGCCTCAACCTGTTTGGCGAAACTTTTCTGAAAAGGGTGGACCGGATCTTTAACGAACTGGAAAACGGGCAGCGTGATTTGGCAGACCTGGCCGGTCTAACAGACAGAAGCGTTACTGTCGGCGTCTCCTCCTCCCGTCTGCTGCAAAATTTTCTGAAAGAATATTTGACAGCTCATCCGGGCATTAAGTTCCGGCTTCGTCATATCACCAATCAACAGGAATTGCAAACGCAGCTTATAACCGGGAAAATAGACCTTAGTATATTTTTCTCGCCGATTGTACATCCGGAAATTCATTGCGAACCGCTGCTGGTTGAGGAGATTTTCCTGGCCGTTCCACCTAATCATCGCCTGGCTGAACGGACCAGCATACACCTGAAGGAGGCGGCCAACGAATCCTTTATCAGTGTTACCACCGATTTCGGCTTCCGGACCATTACAAATAATTTTTGCCTGCAGGCCGGTTTTACTCCCACGGTTGCATTTGAGATTGAAAGCATTGATGTAATAGCAAGCCTGGTCAATGCCGGACTGGGTGTAGCCTTTCTGCCTGCCTGCTGGTATCAGGAAGAAAGGCGGCAGAGCTCGCCGGTGAGCCTGCATATTGAAGCACCCTCCTGCCGGCGAACCTTTTGGTTAGCCTGGAGGAAGGAGCGTTATCTGCCTGAAGCCATGCGTAATTTCAGCAAATCGGTCATTGAATATTTTTCATCCGCAAAATCAAAATCCTTCCCTGATTGAAGGGTCTGTATTTCATCCCGCAGTACATTGGCACGATTATCTCCTTATTAAACTCCGGCCTTCTTCTTGCTTTCAGGCAAAAGATCAGCGTTGTTTTCCCAGGGGGAATTATGGCATAATGTAATGACGCAGCAGCACAATGGAGGTTTACATGAAAATAATCGATTGGGAGGATTATGTACCCAATCCTCACGGACATACAGTGACCGGCAACATAAAGATTATCGAAAGATTCCCGCTGCCTCAGCTCAACCGTTACCGCAGAATATGGATTTATCTGCCGCCCGGTTATGAGCAGCCGGAGCAGCGTTACCCCGTCTTATATATGCATGACGGGCAGAATTTGTTTGATATGGCAACCTCCTATTCGGGAGAATGGCGGGTTGACGAAAGCCTCAACCGGCTTTGTACAGAAAACAGAACGAACGGTGCGATTGTTGTTGGCATTGACAACGGAGCCACCGCCCGTTTTGATGAGTATATCCCGGGCTACAGCGGGGATAAATATGCGGCTTTTATTGTGGATACTCTTAAACCTTTTATCGACAGCAAATTTCGCACTCTGCCGGACCGGTACAATACGGGTACGGCAGGCAGTTCACTGGGTGGGCTCATTTCTTTGTATATGGGCTTTACGCGACCGGATGTATTCTCCCGCATCGGCGCCTTTTCCCCGGCTATGCATTTTGCCGGGGATTGTCTCAACGGCTGGTGTAAGGAAGATGACATGAGAATCTATCTTGACGTGGGAACCAAGGAACTGCTTTCGTATAATAGCGCCCGCGAATACGCGGATTTTGTCTGGGACAGCTATTACCGGCTTATTTGCGCCGGTTTTAGTCAAGAGGAAGTAAAGCTGATTATCGAAAAGGATGCTGAACATAACGAGGCCGACTGGGCCAGACGGTTTCCTGAAGCTTTTTTGTGGCTCTTTGGTTAAACGCAAAAAACGGTCCGTATCACGTCACTGTGATACGGACCGTTTTTGCGTTTTTTCTGCATCAAGAATGATGATATCCCAGTTTATCAAGGAAATACGGCATTTGTATCCGCCACCAAGGCCAGTCATGCGCCACGTCATGCCCCCAGATGTCAAACCAGGCAGGAATGTTTTTGGCTTTGAAGATTTTCATCAGGTTATATGTGTCTTGCAGCGTTTCTTCCTCCCAGGCCCCTTGCCCGGAACAGATAATCATCGTGCTGCTGCGGAGCTGATCGAGAAACCAGGGGTCTGTCAGATTGGCAAGATAGTGAACCGGACTATTATAATAAATGTTATCGTCCATAAAATTGCCCATACTGAAGCGCAAATCATAGACGCCGCTCAGAGCGATGGTTGCATCAAAAATGCCGGGATTTTGCAGAGAAAATTCAGGGCATGGAAGGCGCCGAGGCTGCAGCCTGTGGTCATTAGCTGATGAAACGGACTGCGGCTGCGGATATATGGCACCAGTTCCGCCAGGATATAATTTTCATATTCCCTGTGCCGGTGGGCGCGCTGCTCCGCGTTCTTGTTCGTATGCAGCCAGGTTTGCTCATCCACGCTTTCTACGGTAAAGAACTGAACGGAGCCTGCATTAATAAATGATTGGCAGGCTTCCACCATTTTAAAATCTTCATATTCATAAAATGATCCTCCGGAAGACGGGAAAACAAGAATAGGTTTGCCTGCATGTCCATAAACCTTCATCTCCATGTCCTTCCAAAGACTTGGGCTCCAATGTTTATGATATTCAATGTGCATTCCAATCATCCATTTCTTTTAGTACTGATTATAACATAAAATGCAAGACAAAGGCAGGATTTCGTCAAAAAGCAACAAATATATATTAATATTATAATATTTATGTATCATGCATGAATACATCACTGAGTCAGCGGAATAGCTGTGCTGTCCTATGATAAGCAGGCTGAACACTAAAAGGAACAGGAGGACTTCCTATGAATGTTGTTTTTTTATCACCACATTTCCCCAGTAACTATTTTCATTTTTGTGTTAACTTACGCAAATTAGGTGCCAATGTGCTCGGAATCGCTGACGAGAAATACGAAAATTTAAGCCAGCCGCTGCGTGAGGCGTTAACAGAGTATTATCGGGTCAGCGACCTGCATGACTACGACCAGCTTGTGCGGGCGATGGGTTATTTCACCCACAAATATGGTAAAATTGACCGGTTTGAGTCGCATACGGAATATTGGCTGGCGACAGATGCCAGAATCCGTACGGATTTTAACATCCCTGGCATAAAAAATGACACAATCGATGAAATCAAGCACAAATCGTTGATGAAGCAAAAGTTTATCGAAGCAGGTGTGGAGGTAGCGCCAGGCCGAGTGGTTCGTTCGCTGGCAGAGGCTGAGGCATTTATTCGCGAAGTGGGCTACTCGGTTGTGGCAAAGCCTGACAGCGGGGTTGGCGCCGCCGGCACTCACAAAATTACTACTCCGGCGGAACTGACCGATTTATTCGGCGACGGCAATTCTGGGGAGTATTTTCTGGAAGGGTTTGTCCAAGGCAAGCTGTACACCTTTGATGGGCTTGTTGACAGCAATGGCAAGCCGGTGTTTTATACCTCCCATACATATTCTGCCGGCATAATGGAGACAGTCAATGACGACCAGGACATCTACTACTACTCACTGCGGAAGCTTCCCCCGAACCTGGAAAAAGCGGGGCTGGCGACGCTGAAGGCTTTCGGCATACGTGAACGTTTCTTCCATTTTGAGTTCTTCCTGACTGCCAGGAAGAAAGTAGTGGGACTGGAGGTCAACATGCGGCCGCCAGGCGGTTTTACCATGGATATGTTCAACTTTGCCAATGATATTAACCTTTATTACGAGTGGGCAAATATCGTTATGAACGGCACTACCGCGCTCGATTACCAGCGAAAATATCACTGCGCTTACATCGGACGTAAATTCAACAAGAATTATGTTCATTCCCATGAAGAGATCATCGGGAAATACGGCCAGTATATTGTACAGCACGAAGCGGTCAGCGGCGTATTCAGCGCGGCACTGGGCAATTACGGCTATCTGGTGCGCTCACCGGAGCTGAGCGAAGTTATGGAAATGGTTGAGTTTATTCATCAAAAGGAATAGTATATTCCCGTAAACGTCAAGCTGCCAGGCCGCCTTTTGGGGCGGCCTGTTTATTATTTTTAGAAATATAACTATATATATTGAGATTTTGGAGAAGATAAAAAAATCACTGAAATTGCATTAATATTTAGCTTAGGGAGTGGAGCATGGCTTGAATGATCAAGAAATCGCAAATCGAATCCTTGATTTGACCTTGGAAATCACTCGCCTTAGTATATATGAATGGAGATACCTTGACCTTTTTACCTGGCAGTGGTGGCTTCTGGTAACAGTATTCATTATCCCCTGGATTATCTTTATAAAAATGGTCGATAAGAAACAATTACCCGCAACGCTGCTATTAGGCTCGTGGGTGCTGATTATTTCCGAATCATTTGACCATATCGGCTACGAACTCGGCATGTGGACATACTTAGTTGAGATTTTTCCACTTTTCCCTCGATTTGAAGAAGTAAACTTTTCTGCTTTGCCGGTTACATATATGCTTATCTATCAAAATTATAAGGATTGGAAGAGATACACACTGGCAATCGCAATTGCTGCAGGTATATTTACTTGGATTTGCGAACCAATATTGATTTGGCTGAACCTTTACATCCCCTTAAAATGGAACCCGACTTACGGATTTCCCATTTACATAGCCATTGGATTAGTTACCAAATGGGGAGTTCAAAAGGTTGAAAGTTTAGCTGGAACCAAGGAGTAAAGGGTAATGAAGCAACGCCTTCATTACCCTTTACTAATCCAAATATATCGCCAGAAAATATCGTAATAGGACATCCTGACAGCATCATATTTCTCTATATAATATTTTATCGACACATCCAGTATAGAGGAGAAATGATACTATGTCCTTTTTTTTAAATCAAAATGAACACTACCGGCAATATGATATCGGCGATTGGACCTATGGCACCCCTGCAGTTTTATCTTGGGGTGAAGGAACAACCTTGAAAATCGGTCGTTTCTGTTCTATCGCAAATGGCGTAGAGATTATGTTGGGCGGAGAACATCGCTCAGATTGGATTACCACATATCCTTTTAACGTTCTTTGCGAGCAGGCACATTCTTTTACAGGCCATCCAAAGTCAAAAGGTGATGTCATTATCGGGAATGATGTTTGGCTAGGAAGCAAAGCACTCATTCTCTCGGGTGTTAAAATTGGCGATGGAGCGGTTATTGGGGCCCATAGTGTTATAACCAAAGATGTCGCTCCCTACTCAATTGTGGCGGGCAATCCCGCCAAGCTGTACAGATTACGGTTTGATGAGCAGGTGATACGTGATTTATTAAGAATTGCCTGGTGGGAATGGCCTTTTGAAAAAATCAAAGAAGCCTGGCCTTTATTATTGTCCAATAGGATTTCTGACTTTATCCGGATTTATGGATAGCGGCACGATGGCGGCCCGTAAAACTCAAAAAAAACGGTTGCTTTTTAAAGCAGCCGTTTTTATATGGTAAAAGGTTTGGGGAAATACTAAGCCAAAGCTGTCCTATATAGAAAAAATTCTGAACCAATAACGGAGGAAACTATGAATGCCGTATTAGAGAATATACTGACCAGAAGAAGTGTCCGTGCTTATCAAAAAAAGCAAATCTCCAAAGAAGACTTACAAACAATTCTCATGGCAGGAAGCTATGCTCCCAACGGGATGGGATTGCAGAACTGGAGATTTACCGCTATCCAAAATCAGGCTATTTTAACAAAAGTTAATGAAGCAATTCGTCAAACACTTTTGTCCATTCCTGTAGTGGCGGAAACCCATCCCTATATCGTGAGTCTAGTTGAAAAAGCCAAAGATATGAATGCAGATTTTTTATATCATGCTCCGACCTTCATCCTTGTCTCGAATTTAAAAGACAACGGCAACTCTATGCCGGATTCTGCTTTGGCAATTGGCAATATGATGCTAACAGCTCATTCTCTCGGTATCGGTTCTTGCTGGTTAAATCAACTGCCAGGGCTTACGCATATGCCACAGATCCGGGAGCTTTTGGATGAATTGGGCATCCCCCAAAATCATATTGCCTATGGCTCAGTTGTTATGGGTTATGCAGCAGGCGAACTTAAACCTGCGGCTCCCCGTAAAGATGTAATTTATATTATCTAATTATCTTCTGCTGTTACTCATCGCCATAACTCAGCATGAGCATCAACACCATCGCCTTTTTCTTGTTGTATCCCATTCCTGCTTTAGCATAGCCTGGCATCAAACCGCTGCTCGATCAACCGATTTTTCCAGGTGTTATTTTCTTTTTCCTCTGTCAGCGTAAACCCAAAATCTTCATACAGATGTCGTGCCGCCTCCAACCCTTTGAAAGTCCAAAGAAATACGTGATTATAGTTTTTACTATTACAGTACTCCATGGCCTTTGTTACTAAGATCCGCCCCAGGCCAGCGCCTCTAAATTCGGGTTCTATCAGGAACCATCGTAATTGAGCTGTTGTTGGGCTAATTTCAACAATGCCAATAAAACCTACTATTGTGCCGCAGCATTCAGCAATTAAAATTTTACCTGCTGAAGGTTTGTCCAAAAATTTGAATAAACTCTCTAAGACATATTTTTCAAAAACCGAGTCTAACTGATATTCCTGAGCATATAAAACTCCATGCCGGTAGACAATATAACCGATATCCCCGGGTTGGAAATCACGTATACTAACCGAGGCATCTATACGTCCTGATAACATTCTCTCTATTGTAGCCATATGCTCAACGAGATGTTGCTGCGCTCCAAGTGGCAAGCACTCTAATAACTTAACGATCTGAGCGGAAGAAGTATCTGACAATTGGGTAAAGGTGTCCTTGCCTCTGTCTGTTAAAGATAAAATCTGTGAACGGCCATCAGTTGCAGATTTTTTTGTTTCGATCAGGCCTTCTTTCTTCAGTCTTCTTAAAATTCGACTCAAATACCCAGGGTCAATCTGGAGTATTTCTGTTAGGTCACTGGCAAGACAAGTTACAGCATTGTCAATTTCCAGCAGCACCCGTGCCTCTGCCAATGAGTAGGGGCTTTCCAAGATGGTCTTATTTACAAGGCCAATAATATTGGTATAGAATCGATTAAACTTCCTAATCTTTAAAACACGGTGATCAATAAACTCATTCATTTTCATTCCCCCCTGCAAATAAATAGTACCAATAATTAGTCTAGCAGCAATTAGTTGACTTAGTCAAGTAATTCTCAGTTGACAACCTGACAATTACTTTTTCCCATGTTTTAAGTGAGGAAAAAGCAAGACCTCAACCCTTGAAAAATGCAAGGATTGAGGCCATGCTTCACCTTTACCGGTGGTATGGTTCTCTGTATCGGGTTAAATATTATTTTTAAGACATAAGCAAAAGGAAGCAAAATGAACGTCCCTTTGCTTCGCCAGTTATATTGCCAATATGTTTCAAGCCCGGAGACTCTTTCCGGAAAGGGATCTCTCGGGCTTGATGGGGAAACTAGCTGTCAGTTATCACGTTCACGGGTCTTTGACAGCGATAATCGTTAGAATAAGAAATAATTTCTTATTTAACACCCCCTATTATTTGCTATTGTCTTTTGATACGTTCAGTATATAATGCTAATACAAGAATATGATTTCAATACTATGTTAAATCTAAAAAGAGTATGGCGTCAATTTTACTGTTAGTATAATACGGAGCTGCTCAAGTTGTACTATAAGATGAAAAAACCTCGTTTACAGGTAATGGTGTTCGATATTTGATTCAAGGATAAGATAATATTGTAAAGGCGGTGTGGTGTGTGACGAATAGTGAGAAAAATGCAGGCTTGCCGGAGAATGAAGGTAGCAGGAAAATGGAGCAGAAAGACGAACTACGCCGGCAGGAAATGTATCTTCAAATCATAACAGAATTCTTAGATCAGGTAGTGTGGCGAATTGATCTGGAAACACTGTCATTGCTTGATACGAGTCCGTCAATAAAACAGTTGCGGGGTTATGAAAAAGACGAAATTATGGGACATACGTTAAAGGATATGCTGACCCCATCTTCTTATCGCCGAATTCTTGAAAGAATCCATGAATGGCGAACGCAAATTGCTGATGCTGGCAGCGATGGGATTAAAATCTTTGAGGTGGTTGAACAGCCTTGTCGGGATGGTTCGACGGTGTGGGTTGAGGTGGCCTGTTCTCTTTTTCGCCGCACCGATGGCGGGGCGGAGTTAGTAGGCATCAGCCGCAGCCTTGGCCAGCAAAAGGGATTGGCGGATGTGTGCCGGCAATTGGCAGACAATGAACGGTTTTTGCAGGTGATTTGGGATGCCGCACCGTGTATGCTCACTTGTATGGATTCTAACGGCCTGTTTCTTCTGGTTAATCAGCGCTTTGCCGACAATTGCCGCATAGACCGGGGAAGTGCGCCGGGGCGCCACTTTTTGGAGATGCTGCCAGACGATCCAAAAATACGTGAGCAGCATGAGCAGATTTTTGCCAAGTGCCTGACAGGACAAACGGTGGAATTTTTGAACCAATACCGACCGAACGGAGAAAACAGTGATTACTGGGTCTACGGTAAATATAAGCCGGTTATGTCGGCAGACGGACTGGTAAAAAAAGTAATTGCCGCCATCATGGATGTAACAGAACAGCAGGAGATGAAACGGCAACTAACTGAAGCCGAAAAAATTGGCAAGACAGGCAGTTGGTATTTGCATTTGCCAACAGGCCGTTTTTCGTGCTCGGACGGCCTGTTGGCCTTGTACGCGTCCAACCGGGACGAGTTTGCCATCCAAGGGCGGCAGATTTTCTGGTCTCGGCTGCAACCTGAGGATCAGGAACGGATTCGTCAGTGGGAGGATTTGGAATGGCTGGCTGTACAGGAAAGCTTGAGTATTGAAGTATGGCTGGCGCTACCTGACGGCAACACCCGCCTGGTTTGGGTGAAGGGAAATGTACGAACCGATGCTGCTGGTCAGCCGGCTGAAATTTATGGAACTGTTACAGATGTTACAGAACGGCGGGCACTTGAGGAGGCTAGGAAGAAAGCACTGCTGCGGCTGCGGGAGTTTTCGCGGACAATGCCCGGAGCCGGGATGATTATTGACATTGAGGGTATTGTGGCCGAAGTTTTTGATGATAACGGATTGCTGGCAGCAGATGCGAAGACAAGCTGGCCAGGACGAAAGCTTAATAGCCTGTTGCCGGCGGAATCGGCGGAAAACCTGCTCAAAGCAATTTGCTATTCAATCAATCAGGGCAGATTGCAATTCGGTGAATATACGCTGGAGCTCAGCCATGGACGGAGAACCTTCGACGTTAGAATTGCTCCACTCAGCTGCCTGAAGGAGGAGCATCCAATGGCAGCCTGCTATTTGACAGATACGACTGAGCAGCGGCGTACGAAAGCGTTGTTGGAATCGACTTATGAAAAACGCCGACAGCGCGAATTGTTAAATGATCTTGCCGAGGGAAAACTGTTGCCTACGCAAGAAGTTCTGGATCAGGCATGGCAAGTAAATCTTAATTTGACACAGGATTTTTCCTGTTATCTGTTAGCACTGGAGTCGTGCCCAGGCAAAAAAGATGACCAGGAGCAGGAACAGCGCGCAGAACAGCAACCTGCGGTGGATTTACTTTTGTTGCGGCTGTACGAAGAACAGGATGTAATCGCCTGGGAAAGCAGGGATGGAATTGCACTCCTGGTACCTGTTGGATCAGAGAAGCGGATAGATAAGGATTATGAAATAGCGCAAGCCGTCCGCTGGAGGGAATTGGTACATCGGCACGTGCCGGGAAGCCGCTGCCGCATAGGCATTGCCGAGTTTCATGCTGGAACATTCTGGCAGTTTGCCAAGGTTTATGAGCAGGCACAGCTGGCCGTGGAGTTAGGGCGAAAGCGGGCAACAGAGCTGATGATTCAACACTATCTGGACATCGGCGTTTTTCAATTTTTTCCGGCTGTCGTCCACAGTCGCTATGCAAAAGATTTCATGCAGCGGACGTTGGGCCGGTTAGTGGAGTATGACAGGATTCAAGGCACGGAGCTAATGAATACGCTGGAAGTGATATTACATACTGACAATTTAACTACAGTGGCTAAACGGCTTTATGTTCACCGCCAGACAGTTCTATTCCGTAAGCAACGGATTGAGACGGTACTGGGCGTTTCACTGGACAACTTTGAAACCAGGCTGGCATTAGGGATGGCGCTTAAATTTCGTCAGGTATACAGTGAAAAAGCCTAACACAGGTATTAGATAAAATAAAGCCCGAAGGCAGTGGACAATATCTCCGCTGCCTTCGGGCTTTATTCATAGCAGGATAAAGCTAAGACAATAACTGGTATAATCCGATTTATATCAACCGTCTAATTGCAACAATCCTGCTCCAGACATTAAAATTCGGTTATGGTATATGCACTATGCATGAGTATCCTAGAGATACTATACTGCACAGGTAAAGTTTTTTTGGGAAAGGCGCAACCAAAAATTTTACATTGCCGGTAGTATAGCTAAAGCTGATTTGCTGGGGGTAAACGCAATGCAAATTCAAATCACAACCGATTATGCAATTCGGATTATCATCTATCTGGCTCAACAACACGAACAAGTGCTGACTGCAAAGATGATGGCCGAGCAACTAGGTATTACTCCTGGATATATTTTAAAAGTTACAGCAAAGCTCAAGCAGGCAGGTTACATAGATTCTATACAGGGGTCTGCTGGTGGTTACCGCCTGGTAAAAAGAACCGCCGATATTACATTGTATGATATTATCGAGACGATGGAAGGTAAAATACATATCAACCGTTGTTTAGAAGCGGATGGGTTTTGTAGCAGAGGTGCTGGAAATAGTCAGGTATGCCCGGTCCACGCAATCTATGAGTCGGTTCAGAATGAGATGATTGCAGCACTAAAAAGTAAACGGATCAGTGAAATAATTAAATAATTCATAATAAACTGTCATTTAAAACAGTATACGCCAAAATTAATCCAATAACGCATACCTGACAAGTCAAGTTTTATTAGAGGCATTTTTTGCAGCAGTCAAAGACCAAAAGTTCAGAAAATGCAAGCAGGATAATTTGAAAGAAAACTGAAAAAGGTGGTTTACAATGAAAACAGTGCAGCGTAGCAGATTAACCCATAAAGCCCGCCTGCTTGCCGGGGCAATTGTCCTGAGTCTTTGTAGCGGCTGGATTTACAGTCCGGCTTACGCTGAGATAGTTGTTATTCCTGAAGATTGGCATACGCAGGGTGGAACTATTAATAATAGCGATGTAATAATCCTGCAAGGCATCTCCGAAAACTTCACGTTCAACAATAGTTCCTGCCAGAGTATTACCTATACCGGCTTCGCGTCCGGAACCAGGTTGAATGATCGGTCCTCCCAGGGAGTCGAAGGTGTCGCCAATAACACTGTGCTCAATGACTTTTCTCTGCAGCATATTCGAGAAGACGGCACAACCAACGACACTACGCTCAATCATAACTCTTCTCAGGCAGTTATTGGCACAGCCAACGACACTACGCTCAACCATAACTCCTCTCAGGTAGTTACTGGCACAGCCAATGACACTACACTCAACCATAAATCCTCTCAGAATATTGAATATGGCACCGCGAACAGAACTACATTGTGGGATCTTTCCTCGCAGACAGTTATAGGCACAGCCAATGACACTACGCTCCATGACTATGCCTGGCAGGTAGTTAAAGCTAGTGGTGTCGCCAACGGCTCTGTGCTCAACAATGATTCCTGGCAGGGTATCTTCTTTGGTGGTGTTGCCAATGACACCACGCTCAACCATAACTCCTCTCAGAGTATTGAATATGGCACTGCGAACAGGACTACGTTGTGGGATCTTTCCTCGCAGGTAGTTACAGGCACAGCCAATGACACTACGCTTCATGACCATGCATGGCAGTTTGTCGAAGCAGGCGGCAGTTCCTACCGGAGCCAGGTCAATAATCAGGCTGCGATGGTAGTGACTGGCGGCGCTGCCGCCTATGACACCACCGTGAATAGTGGTATGGTCTATCTTTACAAAGATGCTGTGCTTACCAATTCCACTGCTACTGATGCGATAAAAATTAACAGCGGCGGTACGCTGGCTGTCGTGGAAGACGGCGCAGCCGTTGCTGGCAATGTCGCTATGCAGGACGGCGCCATCGCCTTCCTACGCCAGGGAGCCAGCTACAGCCACGCCTCAGGAATGACTGTTGACGCCGGCAACAGCTATAAAACGCTCACTATTGAGGGTGATTTGAGCGGTGGCGGACAACTGGCTATGAGTACCAACGTTACCAACGGCTCCGGTGACCGTCTAATCGTAAATGGCGCTGTTACCGGCAGCTACCAGGTCGGTTTTACCAATGACGCCACCGCCGCTGCCAACGGCAAGGAAAGCGTCCTGGGTGTCATTCAACCCGGCGGTGGAACAGGAGTGTTCAGCGGTGAAGTTGAATATGGCGGCTATGTATATGAACTGGAGCAGAATCTGCTTGGTCACTGGGATTTAATCGGAACAGGCCGGGCTTCTTCAAGCAGCTCGGCCTCCTACAGTACATTTAGCGCCTCCTATCTTTTGAATTACGCCGAAACCACGACTCTGTACCAGCGGCTGGGTGATCTGCGCCGGGGCGAAGTCTCAGCCTCACCCTGGATCCGGGTTTATGGCGGGCGTTATTCCGTCGATCCTGGTCAGATGGTGAGCGGGTATGGAATGTCTTATCGCGGAATCCAAATTGGCGGAGACTGTAAAAAAGAGCTGTCAAATGACCGGGGAACAATCTATACCGGCGGTATGCTTGGTTATACTACATCTGGTCAGAGCTATCAGAGCGGCGACGGATCAGCCAGTTCTACGACGCTGGGACTATATCAAACTCATGTTGATCCGCAAGGACGTTATGCCAGCGTGGTGGCTAAATATGGCTGGATGAACAACGACTACAAAGTGCTTGATACCGCGTCAACCTGGGTGGAGGGCAGTCTGAGCACCCAGGGCCCCTCGCTCTCGTTGGAAGCAGGACAACGGCTGTATGCCGACAAAGTCAATAAGCAAGGATGGTATATGGAACCCCAGGCTCAACTCAGTTTCGGACGCCAGAGTGGTGGGCGTTTTACCGCTTCTAACGGCCTTTCTGTAAACGTAAACGATTATAGTTCGGTGCTTGGCCGCCTGGGTATGGTCATTGGCCGAGAAACCCTGCAAGCCAGCCGACCGGTGAATACCTATGCTAAGCTTTCTTATGTCAAAGAATTTAGCGGCGATATTGGATTTTCCCTAAACGGCAGCCCGGCGAAAGAAAAACTGGGTAGCACCTGGTGGTCCTATGGTGCTGGTATCGCAACCCAACTTGACAATGACAATAATCTCTATCTGGATATCACACGGGCCACCGGTGGTAACTTTACCCAGTGTTGGCAGCTCAACTTTGGCATTCGCGGCCAGTTTAACTAATTATTGTTATAATACCTATTGCTGTTTTTCTTCTAAAGCGGCAATCTTTGCCTTGATTGTTTTTAAATCCTGCTGTAACATATTAATGCTTTTTTGCAGGTTTTGAACTTGTGTATCTGAGAAACTGTACGATTTTGTTGATGGAGGATTAGATGATACTATCGCCTGTATTAGCAAGATATTTTGCCCCAATGCTTCTAGAAAGTTCCCGAAAATATTTTGTTGGTCTTCGTTAAGCTTATCAGCTACTATTATCGCCAGTAAAGCTGCGAGTAGTACCTGCTGCTCAGAGTCAAGAGAAAAGAGAATTGATTCTTCCATGGCACCCACCTGAAGCATTTTATAAACTATATGATGCCCTTAAGCATTGGATAACTTAATTTTTCTGTTTGCCAAAAAGTCAAATATCCACCATCCCCTCGTCTGCCTGGAACTGTTCCACTTGTTACGGCAACCTGATACCCTGGGGAAAATGGAAAACGTTATGGGGATCATATCTTTGCTTGATACATTGCAATCTCGGCAAATTCTCCAGGAAATATGCTTCCTCACAACATGGTGTTCGGTCATAAGGGAAATTCACATAAGAACCTTCGGTTATTTGATAAATATAGTCATAACCCTCTTTTATCCATACTCGGTGCAACAGCTCCTCATCTTTTTTTTCCCAGGAAGACGTAATCACCATAATATAATCGGCATTTCTAGCAGGGAAGGCAGTTGCTTCCGATCCGGTATCCCGGACCGCTCCCCCCAGCGAATATACCCGAATGGACGACTCCGTCTCAGAGGGCGCCCTATCCATAATAGTTCCCAGGTTATCTAACTGCCTTTTTGTGAAATGGCAAAACACGAATCTCCCCGGTGCCTGGAAGGCATCGCGTTTTGCATAAATCGCCCCAATTCTTTCTACTGCATTAATGAACGGGACATACTCAATAACCTCTTGGCTGATTCCCTGTATATCCAATATCGGCCCAAGAATTTCTCGCGCTTCTTCCGGCAATCCGTAAAAGAATGCGTTCATCCAGGCTCCGCGTTTATATATGCCACTGAATGAACTCATACGCCGGTCTAAATTTGGCAACCAATCTTGCCAGATTCCTATAAATTTGTTTCTTGCCAGCACATTATGGTCCCATCGTAATTGTATCAAAGTTATTTTATCAGCTTTCTGTAAGCCGAACTTATAGTTGGTCACAACGCCAAAATTACCGCCCCCAGCTCCTCGCAGCGCCCAAAAGAGATCCGGGTTGCAGTTGCTGTTCGCTGTTAGCAAGTCCCCATCAGCATTAATCATCTCAGCCTCCAAAAGACTGTCTGCGGTCAGGCCAAACAACCGGGTGGACAGTCCTATGCCACCTCCCAGCACTAAACCGGAAATAGCAACCGTCGGGCAGGTCCCCCCCGGGAAGGTATAACCATATTCAGATAGACGTTTGTATAGGGGTAACAGCCTTGTGCCTGCCTGAACCTCTGTTGTATTATCGGCAGTATTCACGATTATATCATTCATACAACTGGTATCAATCACCAGGTAGCCATTACCGGTTGAATATCCTTCGTAGTTATGGCCGCCAGAACGGATGCGCAACGGTACTTTATTCATTCTTGACCAAACAACGGCGTTAGCTACGTCATGTTGGTTAAAGCAGTACACTATGGCAATCGGATATTTATTGACTGCAAGGTTGTACTCTTTCCTGGCCCGATCATATTCAGGATCTCCAGGGAGTATTACCTTGCCGGTTAAGCCCTGATATTTCATTCGCTCCTCCTCCCACCATTTTCTTGTATATCTTATGTTAAGTATCTATCAACTGTTACTCGCATGAACATTCTCTCAACAAAAGAGTAAACATTAAACACGAAAGTGCTCTACTAGCAAAACCGCATTTACCGGTTTTGCTAGTAGAGCACTTTTCTGAACGTTGGGGACGGAGGAAACAAGTGGAGGAAGCAAGGGGACGGACGGAAAGCAAGGGGGACGTAAAATTTGCTTCGCAACAATGCTTACTCTTATGGTTTCTTATACACTAAAGTCAAAATGTACGCGTCCGAAACCACTGATATATCCATGTTTTTTAGCTTATCTGCATAAATAGCGGAGTTAATCTGTGATATGCTATAAAATTGGCTATTTGCTTCCAAAATACATGGTCACAAAAGGATAGTAGTGCTGCTATCCTTTTAAGATTCACGGCTAAGGCCGTTAATTTGGCTTGCATTGACATGCTTTTTAGACCGTACCCTCGGGCACGATCTAATCCGTGGAAACGCTTCATTTCCCCATTTTTCCACTCATGACTGGCTCGTTTTTTGTACTTAAGCTTGAACTGAGTAGTCTTAGTCATTTGACTATGTTCATAATATTGAGCATTATGTTCACCGACGCCTAGTACTTTTTTCTTAACGTTTTTGCCTGCACATTCGAGTAGTTTGGGGCATTGAATACACTGTGATTTATCAAAATGATATTTATAAATGTTACTTCTATTTTTATATTTTTGATACACCTTTTTATAGGTGTTATTACCCATCTCACAAAACCATTGATCACTGTCTTTATTGTAAGTAAATCTGCCCTCGTCTATTTTGTAGACGCAAGGATTTACTGGAATGATAGCTTTAACTGAATCGATTTGTAGGGTATCTAAAATTGTTTTTCGAAAATAAGCTTTATCTCCATACACCTCTTGTATGGTCAATCCACATGCTTTACTTCGCTGATAGAGTTCATCAAATTTGCTACCATCTACATAGGCACCGTTATCAACTGTTACTGCGGTAATAATCCTCGCTTCTGGAATCATTGCAAATTCTACTTTATATCCGTAAAAACTGTCTGTTTGCGATTTGTACCCCACACGAGCATCTTTATCTACAAGTGACCGGATTCCTTTTTGCGCGATAAATTTAGGATCTTGTAATACTTCCTTTGCTTCGTTAACAGCTTTTTGGCTGCTGGGCAGAATGGAGAGATCTACATGGTTTTCCGCTTTACTGATTATGGTTTCTAAATATGTCTTCATAATCTGCTTCGCTTCGTTGTGGTCCTCTATGAGCTTGTAGTTAGGAACTTCGCCAATTAGCTCAGATGGGATTTCTCCGTTTTCTTCCTCAATAGCCTTTATGATTTTTCTGGCTAGATGCTTCATGATTCTTTCTGGTACTTTTTTTATTGTATTGGCATGGGTGTGAGTAGCGTCCATGCTCAGTCCGGTCCCTTTTATAATGCCTTTTTCTATACACTGGCGGACTACTTCCTGAATAATATCATCCACACTTGTTTCTTTTAATCGTTGTCTCCTAAACTTGGTAAGTAGACTGGCTTCTGGCAAATCATCTTCGGGATTTAGTCCCAAAAACCACATATAGGCTAAGTTTAGTTTAGCTTCTTCAATGACTCTAACATCGGATAAGTTATATAGATATTGCAAAATAAGTAACTTTGCTAGCATTTCCGGCTCTTTAGCAGGCCGCCCCAGGTGCTTACAGTATGAATCTTTCAGTAAATCGTTAATGAAACTAAAATCAACATGGGCTCCAATTGTCTTCAGAATATGGTCATTGGGAATTCTGTCATATAACACGCTATATATACTTAATTGGTGAGGCACATGTCTAAGCAAAGCAAATCCCTCCTTTCCGGCAAATATCTACAGTTATATTTTACCATAATAGAGGGATGTTGCTCTATTTATTGACTTTTTCAGTGGTTTCGTACGCGTCCCCGTGCTTCCGTTTATTTAGCTTTTGAAAAAAACTCCTTTGCGTACTGAACCGTACCTGACACATTAAACAACCCATTCAACGTAAGTTCACATGCCATGAAGGCTTCATCTGGTACTTCAAAGGGTGCAGTTATGCCAAATTTACTAGCAGGCATATACCCGAACTGAGGGTAGTATCCAGGGTGTCCAAGCACAATCACTAACGTAAATCCTAATTCTTTTGCAATTTTATGACCTTCTAAAATCAGCGTTCCCCCGATACCGTTGCCTTGCCTGGCAGGTATAACGGATACAGGGGCCAGAGCAAGTGCAGTATGGCTTTCGTTAGCATTGATAATTTCTACACGCGTAAATAGGATATGCCCAACAACTTCATCATCAACCACGGCTACAAGTGATAGTTTTGGAATAAATGCTGAACTTTTTCTTAGCCTATTGATCAAATTGTGTTCATCATGGTCGGTATGCTCTGCATTGTGGAATGCCAGTTGCACAACTTCATACACCCTATCAAAGTCAGCTTCATTTTCCTGCCTAATATGTGTTTTCATCTACTTTCACCCATCAACGATTTTACTACTATTGCCTTCCCCATGGGCAAACTTTTATGCAAACTCCGCATATACGATCTTGTCGCCCCTGTTTTTGAGCAATAGCTTCTAAGCGACTAATACATTTCCCTAAGTCAATGGCTTCTTCTCGGGAATTCGGACGGTCCTCCCACGATATCCCGTGTATAGCTTTTGCTGGACAAGCGTCCTTACATTTCGTGCAATTGCCGCAGCGATTAGAAAGAGGCTGGTCTGAAATAAGCGGTGCATTAATCAACAAGCAAGCGATGCGAATACGAGGTCCAAATTGAGGAGTGACCAAAAGTAGACTCTTTCCTAGCCATCCCAGTCCTGCGGTTTTTGCGACGGCCTTTGTAGATATATGTCCCATCCACTTTTCCCTATCCACCGTCTGTGAGGCAGGAATCGCAAGTGCTTTATAACCCATTTTTAGAATCTTATTCTGTATACGTAAGTTTATTTGATCGAGTAACTGGTTAACAGCAACATATTGATGCGCGTAATGAAGCGTTGGCTCATCTTCAATCTGCTCAAAAATTTCTGGCGACATTTGAATTGCTATAACGACAGCCCTTGTAAAAAAGTTAAGCAAATTTCCTGGGATAGTGTCTATTCCCTTTACTCGCTCTAAGTCGGCAATTCCAACTAGATCTGCACCTAATTGTACAGCATAATCTTTTATATCTTTAGTAAGAGCCTGTTCCATCACACCCCCCCTTCCAAAAAATCTATTTCGACAACTTTATTGCTAATCCTTTCGTCAAAATAAAGACCTTCCAGTTTCCTTTGTCATAACACTATGACAAAAAAGGACGGTCCGAAACCTTTTGGCTTATATGACTAATGGATCAACTTCCCATCTTTGAATATGCCCTTCTCTAAAGGAATCATAACATAATAAATCCTTGTATTATAGAGTAGTAGTTATTAGAGCCCCTCTCCAAGGGCTATATGCTACACTGTAAGGGATGCTGTGGATTGGTTTTATCTCCTACCACCAGATGGTTCAAGAGAGGCTCCAACCGCAGCCCTTTGCAGGTTTGTTAATCAGTTAGATACCGCCAGACGGTTGATGTAGAACAAGGTTACAAGAGCAAAGTGTTCTGTGGGTACAGCATCAAATAATACCGTTGGAGGTCTTGCTATGATTTGTGTCGGGATTGATGTCGCTAAGGATAAACACGACTGCTTCATCATCAGTTCGGAGGGTAAAGTCCTTGCAAATGTGTTCACCATCCAAAACAGCATGGAAGGATTTGGCTACCTGTTGGAAAAAATCCGTGCCTGTTCTTTGCCCCTGGACAAAATAAAGGTAGGGCTTGAGGCTACCGGACACTACAGCTACAACATTCTCGGGTTTCTCCTTGACAATGGTCTGGACACCTATGTCATTAACCCCTTGCACACCAATCTTTACCGGAAAAGCCTCACCCTGCGAAAGACGAAGACTGACCGTGTCGATGCGCGAACAATTGCGGCTATGCTCATGTCTGATGTGGGCCTCAAGCCCTACACAGACACAGCTTACCACAATGAGGAGCTAAAGTCACTCACCAGATACCGGTTCGACAAGGTGAAGGTACGCGCTAAGCTGAAGTCCTCAATTGCCAGGCTGGTATGCATCCTGTTCCCGGAGCTGGAAAAGCTGGTATCGTCACTCCATATGGCCTCTGTTTACGCCTTGCTCGATGAGTTCCCGGGGGCTAAGCAGATTGCAGCGGCACATCTGACGCGGCTCACCCATTTGCTTGCCGAATCCTCCAAAGGCCGTTACGGACGGGACAAAGCCATAGAGATACGTGAAGCCGCCAGGCAATCGATTGGCTCTGTGACGACCGCGAAATCACTGGAACTGCGGCATACCATCCGGCTCATCCGTGAACTCGATGCCGAGATTGCGGAAATTGAACAGGTCATCCAACGCATCATGGACAAGATGCTTTCGCCTATTACCACGATTCCCGGCATTGGCTACAGGATGGGGGCTATGATTCTGTCTGAGGTGGGTGACTTTTCACGCTTTGATTCCCCTGACAAGATTTTGGCCTATGCCGGCCTGTCGCCCTCTACCTACCAATCCGGGCAGCTTAAAAATTGCTATGCCCATATGGAGAAGCGCGGCTCCAGATACCTACGCTATGCCATCTTCAATGCCACAAAATTTGTTTGCCTTTGGGACCCTGTCTTTGCCGCTTACCTCGCCAGGAAACGCGCCGAGGGAAAGCATTACAATGTGGCCATCTCTCATGCTGCCAAGAAGCTGGTGCGGCTCATTTATGCTCTGGTGAAATCCGGCGAGCCTTATCGTCTGGCAGCCTGATTCTCTCTCGATAGCCCGCATGGCGTCCTGTGGACGTCTGCTTTGCTATACCCTTTTTGGAACCATCTGTTTTTTGTCCACCATCCTCAATTTCGGGCTTGACTTTTAATAGTTAGTCTCTCTTGTGTTATTAGGCAATGAAACCAAAGGTATATAAAATGTATTCACATCGCAGTTTACCATTTCTATTTCAAACGTTTGATTCACTATTGTTGATAGGGTTTTTGTTTCATTTAAAAGGTGAAATGGTCCAAATCGTACGCAAAAGAGAACCAAGTTTGCCGCAACGGATAGCATTACATTAATTAATTTTGATGAATTAAAATGCTTATCTCTATCATGTTTTGTTTTATTGTAAGCATCATACCAAGATAATGACTGAGTAGGTGAAGCGATATCCCAATCATTAAATGGTTGAAGAATTGGTACACTATCATAAATTCTAAGCTTAACCTGAAATTCTTTTAGACATAAAGGCTTTAGTAATTTAACGTAATCTTGTGTAGTAAACATTCTCCCATTAATTGGCCCTACACCTGCCTTACTTATAAAAGACTTCCATTGGTTTTCTAATTCAGTACAAGAAAGAATTAATAGTTCACGTGTTTTGTGACTATATGAATCAAGACCAGTCTTATCAGGCTCAATATACAATAAAATCTCATCAAGTTTTTCCACCAGAACCCTTAGAGCTTGTTCGGCTGAACGTTGCTGAATTCGTGTAATATCTAGTCCTTGAATTAGCTCTTCCTGAAAGTATAAGCCTGGCCGCCATACCCCATCTTTTGTATGTCCAACGTCCATTATCATAGGTGTAATATGATTCGCCCCAAATACTCGTTTTACCCAATCTTCTAAAGACCCATGCTTCTTTTCTAAAACAGTAAGTCCAGGGGAGATAACATAAAATCCATTATCTCGACCATAAAAATGCACAAAATGTGTATCTGTTTCATACGCATAGCCTCTGGGCTGTTCTTTATGAATATTATCTACCCAGCCAGGTATTGTAGTTTTTGTATTTCTATAACATATCGCTTGCAAATTAATACCTCCCAAGTACTTTGATACCGTTTACACTCCGTAATCCCCAATATATTTTTTTATTCCTTAAAACTACAAGAACTCCTGCCAAATTATCACAAATCTGACAGGAGTCCCTATCCAGCACCGTTACCAGTGGTACGGTTCTCCGTATCGGGTCAAACGGTGCTGGAAAGAACAATGCGCTCTGCCCTCATTGCCCTCTAAAAACACGAACTAGATATGCGCATAAACAACCAGCAAATGTGTTTTGTATAATCTCTCCCTCACAAGGGTATATGTCGTACAACCATTCTGCAGATAATCAATTCATCTATCCGCTATTTCCCTATGCAAAAATTATTAGTTGCTCCAAAGAACAATCATGACAAAAAATTGACACAGGAGAAAGCCATGAAAGGAACTTTTACAATAACCGCCCCGGAATACATACGAATACAAAATCGACCAGTTATAAATTTCTAATAATTCACAATGCCCTTTCCAGAAACCAAGTGTTCTGGAACTTTTACATCTTTCGTTAAAGGGTGATTGGCAAAAAACAACCTTATAGCTCTGATTGCTGTGTATGTATCATTCATTAAATCAAACTGCTTCTGATATAGTGTGACATCATATTGATTGGAAGTTAATTCATGCGCTGGCTTTTGACGAATATTTCTTATGGTTTTTAATGGCTTAATGATTAAATCTGTGATATTTTCTTGGGTTCGGATGTTTTTACCTAGCCATTCTTCAAGCATCACGAGGCTCCCCTTATCTTTACCTAATTCGTCCTTGCGGTCAATGCCCTGTATATGTAGAGTATCTTTTTGAAATGTTTTATAAGAAATATTATGAACGATGATTTTTTCAAACACGAGAACAAAATCATAATAATTTTTTAGAGTTGGCAAAAGTATATTCCGAAATCCCTCTGGCATCTCAGAATAGTGAGTTCCAAAAGTTTTGTTAAATAGTTTAGGGATTCCCATGTGTTCACACTGTTCATTTATAACTTTTATTTCTTCAAGCAGGGCATGAAAAATCCATGTTTCCATGACCCATTTACCTTTTATTAAATTATCAACAAATCCAGCATTTATCTTGCATTTTCTCTGATTCGGAAGTTCAAACCCTTTCCATAGCATCTGTTTTTGAGAAGATAGCTTTGCCAAATCACAAACGAAAACACCCACAGCACGTTCCAAATGCTTACCATCTATATAAGCCATCCCATAGTTTTTGATATATTCATCCTCAATCGTTTTGTCATCTATATATTCATCCTTCACACAGATATTTCCACGATACCCATTATCCATTATCACGAACTTTGGGTTGTTAACATATCTCTCTAATATCTCAATATTAAAATAGATGATTTTAAATTGTTTTTCTCCCTTCTGCATCAATACGGAATATGGCTTAGTATAATCTAATGGGACAGATTCAAGTGCCTTTCTCGTTGGGTAAAGAACCGAATAATTCGTATCCTTAGATATGTTTTCTTTCTGTCGATCTACCGGTATAGTAAAATCAAAACCTTTTATATGCGGATTTATGACTTCTTTTTCCGAGAGTACTTCGATAAGTCCTTCATCAATCAATTCGCACAAAATGTTATAATCATAAGATTTCATATTATAAACCGGCAAGCCATTGAAATCATGAGATTTTATATAGTACTTTATTATTTCATTTAATACAGTCTCTTTTTTCATCTCATACCACTTCCTCAATTATTCGTATTGTATACAACATTTCTTATATTTTTTGCCACTCCCGCAAGGGCAAGGATCATTTCTGTCAACTTTTCTATGATATTGGCGCTGAAAGCTTTCTATCCTGCTTTTGGCATATTTGACACTCAGTACTTTTAAGCGGTCAATATCACCAGCCGGAATGTCATTATAACTGCATTGTTTTCCCTTCGCACCAAGCAGCTTACCTTCCTTATCATAGTCAAGGTCAATCCACATAATTGTCATTGATTCATCGCTAAAAATTGTAGACAATACATAATCCTGGCGTTCTAATGTACTCATGACTTTGATTCCAGGGGAAGCAACGAATAGGCAATACTTAATTTCCCCGAAGGCAGACATTACAAGCATTCTGCCGATTTCAGGCTGCCTTCGCAACGCATGATGAATTGCTTTGCAAAAATCGTCTTTAGCTTCTGAGGACAAGTTTAAGAGGAAATGTGCCGTATCAATCCTATTTTCGTCTGTGCCTCGTTCTAACAGCAGGATTATTTCTGTTATTTCATTAGGCATGCCCTGCTTAGGCTTTGTTGGCTTTAGCTCTGGCAGATATAATCTGCAGAAATAGTTATCCAAATCTTCTCTATAGCCATGCCAATTTACCATGTGCTCTGCGGGGAATTTAGATGCTGTAATCGAGTATATATTGTGTTTAATGTACATGCCTAAGTGATCAAGTTCATCTCTCATTGCAATTTGAGGAATATCTATAGCAATCTTCCGCTGTTTCAAAAAATGCAGAAAATATATGGGCGAGTCAAAATAGTTTGCGTACAACAATAAATCATCATACGAAATTACAATTGTTTTACTCGAAAGCGTGATAAAGTTCAGTTTTTCCGCTCTTGCTGCAAATTCGTTAAAATTATCTACGGTTATAGAAAATGAATAGACTTCCTTATAATCCGAGAGTCTACTGATTTCAAATTTCTTGTGTTTTTCAACGTCGTAGAATGGAGCAGGCTGGTGCTCATTTATGTACCTTATAGTTCGGCTGCATTGAGCATCAGCTTCTTGGGCGAGCTTTGTATATGCTTTGATATGGGCGCCGAAGTCATTAATCGGTGGCGTCTGGGGGAAGGAGCCCGCTTTTACTTCGATGATAAACAGGTAATTTTCATATGTAATAAGCAAGTCATTTTCGTTCATCTGCTTTAAAGAACTACCTGTAGGATAGTAATTTCCTGTAAAAGCCGTTGCTCCAGGCAGCAAATTCAAAAATAGCGCCTTAACCATGTCTTCGCTGGCTATGTTCTGGCGCTTACTCCATTTATCAACATACTCAGGTTTCAATCGAAAGATTGCCTTCTGTAATGCTCGATAAAAATTATCAAATAAAGAATAATAATCAAATCCGTATGAGATGCCATCTATCTTTATAAACGGTTTCTTCTTGGTCGGCAGTTCCATGATCGGCCAGCCCGAAAACTCTGAGTCGTCAAAGAAGGTTTTACATTCTCCAATGCCAAAAGACAAAGCATCAATCAGTCTTGCATCCCATCCGGTAACGTGAGAAATGTTATTTAAAGCTTCGCCGAATATTTTTTCGACTATGGGATTCATTACATTTCGCGCCTCATCACTTGCTGCTTCGGAGGCTAATTCCAAATCAACTGCTTCAAATAGCTCATTGAACTTCTTCCCCATGTCCATCCAAGCATCCGCTAAACCCTGTGACATAGAATATTCAAGTTTTTCAAGTCCTTCAATTATTTGCTCAGTTGTAACACCAAACAATTCCACAAGTACATCATTATGCAGAGGCAAAAGTTTTTTGAGTGGCTCAAGTTCAAATGCTTGATATCGCTTCCCCCTGACAAAATAGAGCATCTGAGATTCTACGATGTAGCACATCATCTCATTAGAAATCTCGCCGGAATCTTCTTTATATACCGACCAATAATGATAAAAATACACGAACTCCTTATACAAATCTTCTATGTCCGCGTGAATTGAATGCCATCGTTTCTCCTGTTCTTCTTTCGATTCAGTATCATCAAAATGGTTTTCTGTTGAGACCAAAATGCTTTGGATATATTCCTGAGCCCTGATAACCATATTTTCTTCGCTCGTATAATCAAGCTCAGAAAACTTATTCAAATGGGACAGCATAGCCATGTCTTTAGTGAATTTAAGTATCATTAAAGGATCACATACAGATATTTTTTCTTTTATTTTTTTGACCTTCTCATCTATGCGTTCTTTAACTTTCGGGTATTCGTCTTTATAAAACGCTTGCAATTGGACATGCTGTTCGGGTGTACTTAGATTGCGTATAGACACAACCTTACCACATCGAGCAAGTTCAAATAGCCCATCATTATAATAATCATCAGCTTTAACTAATCTTTGCTTATGTTTCTTTTTACTCATGACACAAATCCACCTTTCGCGAAGAGGGCTTTTTAAACTCCAAAAACCTCGAAATCGAAGGGTTAAGTGTTGCTGCTGCCGCATTTTGTCCAGCAATAGACGGGGGAAACTGTCACCTAAAACTTTTTCCAAGACAATGATGCAACTATTATCTGAGATTTAGGTATCGGTCCATAATATTACGCAGTTGCTCTGAATCAGGATGCCAGTCGTCTGGACATTCTTTCGCTCTTGGGATAATACTAAGAACCTGCTCTCTCTCTAACTTTGCAAAATCTAAAATTTCTTGTCTTATATTTTTTTCCGCCATTGCATTAACAGAATTATGTAGTACATCCCATGTGCCCAATAATAACATATCAAAACCTCTACCATAGTAATTAAACCATAATAGATCAGAGTCTCCGTCTGGATATTTCTTATCTGGTAACTGATCAATGAAGTTTTCTATTTTTTCATACAACCAAATCCCATTCCAAATTTCTTCCGCCTTAGATAATGAACAAAATTCCCGCCAGAAATTTTCACCTAATAGACCAATAAAGCCGCTCATGTGCCTTGCTACTGTTGGCCTCTGTCTTAATAAATCTTCGACAGACAGCGTACTTTTCAGGTCACCTACACGCTTTGCTAAATGATCCATAGCAATTTTCATTCCTATTTTTTTTGCCAATCGGAATGATATATTATCTAAATGGCATAACGAATTACTCAAATCACTAAAGATCCAATATGATACATTAGCTAATACCAATTCTTCAAAACTCTCTTTTACACTACGCGAATATAGTGATGGTCCAATTTCAATATTCCTAGATATCAATACAAGTAAAATATAGACACAATTTACCCGAAATATTGCATGTGGTCTTGCTCGAAAATTCATCGCTAATAAATCAATCAGTCTTATTCTCTCACTATCATTTCCTTCAATAATCCGTCGAAGATACTCTTGTGCGGATACAAGACGTGCATCTGTGGGAATATCCATATGAACGAGTAATAAATTTTCTTTTGTATTTCTTAGTTGTTCTACTTCTTCTTTCTCAGCTTGTTTCCAGGCCATAATCTGTAATTGTTTAGCGTTTTCGCGCACTATTGGCGCACATTCCGCAACTAACTTATTCACATCTGATTGGAAGGTTTTAATTTGCTGCTCATCTATCTCTACTGAAAAAGTGTTTCGTGCGATTTCTAACAAGCGTGATCTTTGATAACTGAGCATGTTGGGGGCGCTTATAATCTTTTTCAATTCCTCAAATTTTTCTTTGCAGTTTTCTTGTGTGCAAATTAGTAATGGCTGATTCCAATCCTCAATGCTTAAAGCATCATAAACCCTAATTTCCCATCCATTAATTAATACCACAACACGAGCCTGTATTTCAGGGTGGATCGCATAAAGATGAGCCTGTAATAAATCTCCATAATCCATATCTTTCCTATTTCCCGGCTTGGCCTCAATTATCCAAAAAGATTTTAGTCGTATAGTAGGCACATAATCTATAGAAATATGTTTTCTTCCCACTCGGTGAAACGGTTTACTTAACTTTAGATGTGGTTCTCGAATTATTTCATTTACTGTCCCCTTACTATAGCCAAGCATTCTTAATAAGGGGGCAATAAAGTCTTCTCTTATGTCAGATTCATTCCACGTCGAAAAATCATGTTGAACCCAATCATTTAAAAACATAGTTTCCATTGAGTTCAAATCCAATTTATTCACCCCTATCTGCAATATCAGTATGCTTATTTATAACAGCATGCACGATACTACGCTACTGTCAACTCCGGAGTTAATCTGACCCAATCGCCGGTTGAAAAATGACCCACACGCCGGAAATAATATACCGGATTTCGTAACCGCCGATCAGGCTATCGGCGGTTTGTCCGTTGCATGGATGTCAGCTGGCGGCACCGTTTTTACGCCAGTCTTCAGTCTGTCTTTGAGCCTGCAGGTATCTCCTCGGATGTTGATGGCATGAGCATGGTGCAGTAGCCGATTCAGAAAGGCGGTTAAAATTACGGTGTCGCTAAAGAATTTGTTGCTAGTGAGGATGATACTGCCTTTCTCCTAGCGAAAGCAAATTAACTGAAATATTAACTCCGCTGCCTCCCGGTCGATCTGTGCATACCCAACCTCATCAATGATCAACATGGCTAGCCTTGTATAGATTTTCCAGCGTCGGTCAAGTTTGCCGATCTGCATGGCTCTTTTTCAAGTCAGTAACGAGCTGAGCCAAGCTGACGAAATGCACGGTTAGGCCTGCCCTCATTGCTCTCTAAATTTACAACAACTTACCTTTCAATTCCGCCATAACTCAATTGTGAACTTCTACTTAGCTCAAGCTGATGTTTTCTGACTATAGTTTTGTGTTTTTCCAACATCTGAGTTATGTCATTTGTTACTATATATGTAAATCCACCATCAGGTGATACAGTCATAACTAGTCCCCCCGACTTTACTCCTGACTTACGGTAAATTTGCCCAAGAAACTTAAGATATGCTGACATTTCTACCTCAGAAACTCCGACGTTTATTTCTCCGCTAGTTTCTCTAAAATTGAAAATCTGTTCTACAATCTTTTCAATAAAAGAGTCAAATGTATGTTTCTCATCTAAATAGGTATCTATTTTATCCATCTCTAAATATGGAACGGCTACAGTCTGAAACTCTTGACTGTTTGGCGTTTTCATTTGTAAAAACCAATGCGCAGACTTACTAATCTTAGTCATTTCACCTTTATTCCTAATTTCATTCCGAAGAATTTTGAGTTTTTTTTGTTCTTTTAAACTTTTATTGCTTTCTCGTTTGAATTCTATCAAAAATGATACTCCAGGAAATGATGCAAATAAATCACCAAGAGGTCTATCAGCAGGAGTCTGTTGTAATAAGTTGATACATGCTGGGAGTTGTTCCTTATCCTGGCACAAAATCCTTCCAACCTGTATTCCAAGAGTATAAATAAAATTGCCAATAAAAACATTCTCGTAAATATCGATTTGCATAGTATAGCGGCCTCCTATCTATATGCTGTAGGCAATAAATCTTATCGTATTTAGAAGTCATTACTTTTAGACCAAAAGCTCCTTTACCAGTAAACAAAAATACTCATAACTAATCTATAGTCAGCTATGAGTATTTTTTAACACAGCTTGACTTACTATGCTTTTTTACAAAAAAGCACTCCCCTTTACTGATCCCCCATCATATAGGAAATCCCTTTCTTTCATCTATTGACTAAGGCCGTGATATGTTGGAATTCACATCCAACGTCAACATTTTTAGCCGTATAGCCTCTTTCTTCATCAGTAGCATCAGATACTTGAGAACCATACTAAATAGTTTGCGCAACCGTAATTTTGTTATTGCAGAGAATCCGCAACTTACTTTCCACTCATACCAACATCTTCTTTTAGCCATTATAAATTAGCTATATAATTTTTTAAGTCATTTTTATTTTGAATATTAAAGGTGTCTTTAATTTCTTTAAAATAGCTTCTTATAGACTCCTTTTCGATAATACGGTTACATATCTCGTCCGCTTTGCATTCTCCGCGCGCGTCTCTCCAGGGATGTTCTCTATGCGTTAATTCCTCTAGATATTTTGCATCATATCGTACATACGCAAATTTAACCATTTCTAAAACACTCAATTGATCTTCATCAAAAATACTATCATCAAAATTCTCAACTTTTGGTATAGAGCTATAACCATGTTTTTTATATTGATAATATAGATTGGGAATAACCGGACCATGTACCCATGCTTGAAAATCTTCTTGAAAGAATGTTCTATCCTTTAGAGCTAAGAGCCAGGCTTGAGCATAATAGATAATTTTTTGAAGTTTAAGCGGAGTAATAACCTCTTCAGCTTCAGTATCTATCTTGGATAGAAAATATTTAGCAACGCGGACTACACCATGATCTTCAACTTCTCTAAAATCATCTATTAGTTGACTAATCCGATTAAATAATTTTCTTTGAGCAACTTCAGAAAGACTACTTTTATTTCTTTCAAATAACTCTAACATCTTATTCGGATCTTTGAGTTCCTTTAGTTGATCGCTATAAATCTTACGGGGAGTAAAACCATCTAGATATCTTATAATAGTCGCTTCCCCCCAACCCAGCAAAGAAGCTAGCGGTTTTTTACCTATCTCATAGGTTTCCAATAATTCTTCAATTTCAGCGACTTTAATTAGCCCCGCTAACTCACGGTATTGATCATTAGCTAATTTTAAGTTTTGGTCACTAATTTCAGCAATATAGACTTCATTACCGCATGACTTGCAATAAGGTATTTTTGCAAGATATTTGAAGGTTAAATTATCAATTGTAGATTCTACTTCTCTCTCCAGAAGTTCTACTTCTCTATCAGTGTCGCATTCAGGGCAGTATGTTTTCATTTTGCATCCCTCCTGGTTACATCAAGATGTAACCGTTTCTTCTTTAGTGTAAAACTCAGTTATAAGGATAATTTAAAGGGAACTCTGCTTCATGGAATGACATACAAACCACTCTCCCTCTAATTTTCAGTTTAATATATACTTGTACAGGTTTATCTACAATAGGCGGTAATATAAATTGACCAAAGATCAGAAACTCCCCGCCTATCTCTTTATTATGGTCATCATCTGTATAAGAATAATTGCTAACATCTAACCGCAATATTTCGTCACAAACCATCTGATGATTAATTCCATATTTTTCTCTAAACTCTCGTGTTTTATCTCTAATTCCTGTTTTCTGAACTATAGATAAATTATTCGGATCAGTAAGTAAATCCTTAACTTTCTGCAGGAAGTTCCCAACATCTTCCTCACCTTCCGTCCATCCTCGCTGCAAATAGATCACCGCCAATGCTGCTATTCTTTAATACTATTATATACAAATCATTATAAAAAAACAACAAAATAGTATCAAATGATACCATTTTGTTGTTTGCAAAATTTTTACTATCACGGATTCGTATCAAATTCTGTTACAGACTTCACTGAGAACCTTTCCACCTTCCAACTCAAGCGCATTCGCGGAAACAAAGGATGAAAGCCTATCATCTGCATTTTGTCCGCAAACTCTCCTAGCTTCTCCAGAAAATACTCCTGCCGTTTCTGAACAGCCTTACTGGTATCTCCCGCCTTGCCCCAAGCAATGATGATTGCATCCACACGCGCTGCCGAGGCTAAAAGCTGCTCCAAATTCTCCTGTTCGACTTCATCCTTCATGCTCTTTCTGCCGTCAACAGCCGAAAAGAGATTGACGATTTCTGCAGTGCCAAAATCCATGCGATACAGATTATTCAATACATACATGGTCGTAGGGTCAACCAGCATGCCATCAGCATAACTCGGACTGACCATCAGCACCATCGCCTTTTTCTTGTTTTTGTCCCATTCCTTCCGTAGCAAGTAGCGGTGCTTTCGGTCATCGGAAAATACCGCTTCCGTTTTAACTACACTCTTATCCGTTAGCATCTTCAATCCCTCCCGTTAGAGCTATTAATCCAGGTAAATTCTCGCGAAAAAGCTTCATAAAGGCTGTCTTTGAAATCACTCCATGTTCAACTACATCATCGTTATCCCCAAGCAGCCGGTAGTAAATGGTTTCGCTTAGAATGGCATACTGTAGCAAATATTCATCATCACCGTCCATAGCAGCATCAATCCACTCTTCATCAGGAACACTGTCCATATCACCGAAATACGTCCGCTGATCCGTACTGACGATCTCGCAATCCCGCTTGGCCACGTAATGAGCCGCCGGGTCACCCACGTTTACCCGATAACAATCCATTCTTTCCGACAGCACCTGAAATTCCTGACCAATCTTCTTAGCGTACCAAACGTCCGGCGAAGACGCCCTGATAATCCGAATACGAATGCAGTCCTTACTTATTGCCATTGACACTTACCACCCCTTCACCAAGCTGGCCTAGCTGCAAAGCATCTAGGCTTTGTATCTTTCTCACATGAGCCATTTTTTGCATTTCTTATCTCCCCTTCTTAGGAATAGTACAGTAAAAGCAGAAGACCTATCAGCTTCCTTCACGGCTGATAGGTCTTCCTTTTGTACTGCTATTCTGTTACATACCATTAATTGGTTACTGGCTGCAATATCGCCTTGGCCGGTATGTATCGTTCACCTTCTACTTGGACTCTGAAAACCTGCCACAGCAGCGTACCATCATCACTAAAAATCAGGTATGCCCACCCTTGGGCATTGCTGTACCCGCTTTGCCAGCGTACGATATACTCGTTCGGTTTGTCCTCACTGGCCCCCTCAATCGAAATCTTGTCCCTGGAATCATCAATGCGACTTCCATTCCTTGCCCAGCCTGTATGCTGGCCCCATACCTTGTTGCCCTCACGCCAGAGGGTCATAGAAAATCCGCTGCCCTGCTGCTCATTGGAATACATCCATTCGCTGATGGACGGCTCAGCAAATGCCGCTACGGATTGCAAAACAAGCAGGATGCCAATAAATATTACCTTACATATTTTTGTGCTTTTCAATAGTATACACGCTCCTTATTCGTCTCTTCATAACGGTCAACTCACCATTCCTGACTAAGTGTTTCGAGTAAGCCAATATAAAGCAAAACAAACGCTCAAAATGATAGCCAGCGTAAACGGCAATAACGCTGTTGTCAGCCATATGACCAGACCAATAGGTATCACAATTGCAATAAGAGGAGCCAGTCCCATGATATATCCTGCTATAGCCAGCACAATCGCAATCAAGGTAAAACTCATGCCTGGGACCTCCTGGACTGGATTTTTTCCCTGCTCACAACGGCAATTGCCCCTATAAAAACAAGGCACGCACTGATAAAACCGCAGTAGTATGACCAATCCGCAGGTACAAGCAGCAATCGTTTTACAATTAAGGGGATTGCCCCTAATAAAAGCATGGCAACTCCTCCTATAAACGATAACGGTATTCCCAAAATGGCCCAAACAATTTTCCAAATCAGTTCTTGAGGAAACAAAGCGACATATAACGAGTACGCGCTAACCAACGCGCCACTGAGAAATGTCGCACAAGCTCTTATCCCATTTTTCATTCCGTCCATAAAAGTGAGTTCAGCCTGTACAGTTAGCTTATGCTCTTGAAATACCTTTAAGGCTGGAACGGAATTAAAGCCCAGAAATGGTGCCGCCGTAATATCTGTAGACGAAGTAACTACCCAGTTGCTTCCTAAGCCAAAACCGACTATCGCCAAAATGATAATCATTGCCACATATTTCATTGTCGCCCTACTCCTCCTTTGGGTTCAAACTCTGCATTTCTACCGTTCCTTGTACCACTTTGTTACAAATTATAGCACTTCTTGCATATAAACTGCAAGTCAAAAACAATTATACTGTCGTGCTTGTCCGACTCTCCCTTGTATTATAGAGTAGTAGTTATTAGAGCCCCTCTCCAAGGGCTATATGCTACACTGTAAAGGATGCTGTGGATTGGTTTTATCTCCTACCACCAGATGGTTCAAGAGAGGCTCCAACCGCAGCCCTTTGCAGGTTTGTTAATCAGTTAGATACCGCCAGACGGTTGATGTAGAACAAGGTTACAAGAGCAAAGTGTTCTGTGGGTACAGCATCAAATAATACCGTTGGAGGTCTTGCTATGATTTGTGTCGGGATTGATGTCGCTAAGGATAAACACGACTGCTTCATCATCAGTTCGGAGGGTAAAGTCCTTGCAAATGTGTTCACCATCCAAAACAGCATGGAAGGATTTGGCTACCTGTTGGAAAAAATCCGTGCCTGTTCTTTGCCCCTGGACAAAATAAAGGTAGGGCTTGAGGCTACCGGACACTACAGCTACAACATTCTCGGGTTTCTCCTTGACAATGGTCTGGACACCTATGTCATTAACCCCTTGCACACCAATCTTTACCGGAAAAGCCTCACCCTGCGAAAGACGAAGACTGACCGTGTCGATGCGCGAACAATTGCGGCTATGCTCATGTCTGATGTGGGCCTCAAGCCCTACACAGACACAGCTTACCACAATGAGGAGCTAAAGTCACTCACCAGATACCGGTTCGACAAGGTGAAGGTACGCGCTAAGCTGAAGTCCTCAATTGCCAGGCTGGTATGCATCCTGTTCCCGGAGCTGGAAAAGCTGGTATCGTCACTCCATATGGCCTCTGTTTACGCCTTGCTCGATGAGTTCCCGGGGGCTAAGCAGATTGCAGCGGCACATCTGACGCGGCTCACCCATTTGCTTGCCGAATCCTCCAAAGGCCGTTACGGACGGGACAAAGCCATAGAGATACGTGAAGCCGCCAGGCAATCGATTGGCTCTGTGACGACCGCGAAATCACTGGAACTGCGGCATACCATCCGGCTCATCCGTGAACTCGATGCCGAGATTGCGGAAATTGAACAGGTCATCCAACGCATCATGGACAAGATGCTTTCGCCTATTACCACGATTCCCGGCATTGGCTACAGGATGGGGGCTATGATTCTGTCTGAGGTGGGTGACTTTTCACGCTTTGATTCCCCTGACAAGATTTTGGCCTATGCCGGCCTGTCGCCCTCTACCTACCAATCCGGGCAGCTTAAAAATTGCTATGCCCATATGGAGAAGCGCGGCTCCAGATACCTACGCTATGCCATCTTCAATGCCACAAAATTTGTTTGCCTTTGGGACCCTGTCTTTGCCGCTTACCTCGCCAGGAAACGCGCCGAGGGAAAGCATTACAATGTGGCCATCTCTCATGCTGCCAAGAAGCTGGTCCGGCTCATTTATGCTCTGGAGAAATCCGGCGAGCCTTATCGTCTGGCAGCCTGATTCTCTCTCGATAGCCCGCATGGCGTCCTGTGGACGTCTGTTTTGCTATACCCTTTTTTGAACCATCTGTTTTTTGTCCTCCATCCTCAAATTCGGGCTTGACTTTTAATAGTTAGTCTCTCTATAATGAAAGGTAATGGAGGTGGAGCTTTTTGCCATCAAAATACCTGCCCGAATTCCGGGAAATCGGACGCAAAATTGCCTATTACCGTACGCTAAGAGGGCTTTCGCAGGAAGCTCTGGCCGACAAAGTTGACATCAGCACCAGCTATCTGAGCAAAATAGAGGCCCCCAATTCGACGATGACTTTTTCGCTGGAGGTACTGTTCCAGATTGCCGAAGCACTTAATATCAGCATCGGCGTGTTCTTTCGTCCTATTGACCTGCAAAATACTGATAATAAAATTGAGTAAAAAACGCGGTTACCGGTCTGGTAAACGCGTTTTTTTCATGCTTCAATCGTCCTCTAGATACTCAGTAATCAGTACATCCAGGGCTTGCTGGCAGTAGGGAAGAACAGCACGGGAAAGGCCCTCAGCTAATTCCTGGCTGTGCAAAGCGGCTTGGAGTTTTTGTTCTGTGGGTTCAATCCCCTGCAGCCTCAAGGCTTCTAGCACATCGTCCCGTCCTAGTTTAATAACCAGGATGATCTGCTTGTCCATCTAGCTCACCTCCCCCGTTAGCTGCCACCCAGTAAGCGGCAGAAGCGCTATGGGAAAAATGACAACCACTCCGAAATCATTTCCCAGCAAAATAAGCGCACTCACAAATGAAGTCTGGTCAGCCGCCAGGACTTCCACATATTCGGGCAGGGTCGTTCGAATGGGTTCAGGTAGGTTTCTAACCTCTTCCTCTGTTTCCAGCACCAGCACGTAGCCGCCATAGCCGCTGTCCATATCCCGGTCCTCGCCATAGTCCCTGTCCAAAATAGTTACGGCTTCTTTTACAGCGGCAACCACTTCCTGTGGCAGGTTCAAGTCTTCGCATTCTCTGACATGCGTAATTGTAAGCATTCGTTACACCTTCCTATTAACAAAATCAAATCGCTATCCTCCATTTGGGACCTCTCTTTCTATTTGCCCCAAAATGTAACAAAGACCCATTAGCCTTTGCGTTGGCTAATGGGTCTTTTCCTGCCTCTGAATCGGGGTCAAAGTGTAAAACAATCTGGTCAATGGTTTTGTCCGCATGAATGGTAATTTCCCTGATGACCAGGTGAAGGAGCGTCTTTTTCTGCTCTGGCGACGCGGCCTGCAGCACCCGGTTGAATTGCTCCAGAAACTGCCTGACCGTCGCTACCGTTACTTCCTGGCCCGTATCCTCCTCCATTTCACTGTCAATCTCTGCTCTGCGGGTGCACAGGTTTCTGGCTTCCGCCGCCAGCGTGTCCAGACGAATGGCTAGTGCCTCCCGGTCTAATCCTTCCATCTCGTACACTTCCAGGATGCGGCGCTTTTTCGTTTCAATTTGCGCCAGGTTTTCCTCAATGGCGGCCCGTTCCCCCAGTAATGCGTCGCCGCTGCCCCGCCGCTTTTGGTTCACCGCCTTTACAATGGCGGTCAGCAGTTTTGGCTGGTGCAAGACTAACGGGATACGCTCCAGAACATAGGCTTCGGCATAGTCGGCCCGTACCGAGTTGGCATGACAGACGGTACTGCCCTTGCCCTTGAACTGACCGCAAGAATAATAACGCAGTGCTACTTTACTGCCATCCTTTAAGCGGTAATGGGAACGGCTGATGACCATCGGCGTACCGCATTCAGGACAGCGAATCAGACCTGTCAGAAGATTTTCACTATCATGCACACGGGGCGACGCCTTGGAGCGCTTGGCAAACATCTCTTGCACCTGCTCCCACTGTTCACGGCTGATAATGGCTTCATGCCTGCCTTCTGTTAGAATAGGCTTATCATTTTTACCGCGCCGCCGGGTTTCGCTCCAGCCCTCGTAGCGGTTATAGCGGACCGTACCCGCATAAATTGGATTTTTCAGGATTTCCCTCACGGAATCGGGAGCAAAGAAATTACCTTTCTTAGTCTTCGCGCCCTCCCGGTTGAGTTGCGTGGCAATGGCCCGGAACCCCTTACCCGCAGCGTACAGGTCAAAAATCTTTTTGATAATGACTGCCTCCTCCGGCACAACGACCAGGCGGGTTTTCCGTTTCTTGCCTGTGCCGCCAGAGTCCTCCACGCTGCAATAACCCAAACAGGCCCCGCCGTTGCGAAACCCCATCCGCGCACGCTGCTTCATGCCGAGCTTCACATTATCAACAATGGTATTGCGCTCGAATTCACCGACCGCCCCCATCATATGCAAGGAGAACCGTCCCATCGGCGTAGCCGTATCGAAGTTCTCAGAGCAGGAACGAAAGGAGACCTTATGCTTGTCCAGATGAGAAACAATTTTCATTAAGTCATACATTTTTCTGGACATGCGATTAAACTTCCAAACCATGACCTCATCAAACCGGCCCAGCTCGGCATCCCGCAGCAGCTTCTGCAGTTTGGCCCGTTTGGTCATTTCCTTGCCGCTAACCCCTGGATCGACATACTCCGCCACGATTTCCTTATTGTTACTCTTGCAATGTTGCCGCAGGATGTCTAGTTGGGCTTCGATGGAGTAGCCATGCTCGGCCTGTTCCTCGGTCGACACCCGGACGTAGAGGGCAACCCTGCTTGCCTTTTCCAGTTTCTCTGCTGCTTGCATCGCAGAGCACCTCCTTAGTTAAACTTATTGCATTTTTGAGGGCAGAATAGCCGCCCTCCATGCCCTCATTGCAGAAACTAGATAGCTACACGCAGCGGCAGTCCTTCGCCTTGCTCGGTAGCGAGAGTGGACGGCAGTTGCAAATCAATACCCACTACCTGCCGCTCTTCGTTGACATAAATTTTATGAGCAAGCTGCCGTATGAGTTTGCTCCTCTGTTCGGGCTTCGCTTGCGAAAGCACCTGCTGAAAAACGCAAAAGGCCGCCCGTATGTCCGCTTCAGACCAGCAGTCAGGTTGCTCTGCCATTGACACGCTTTCCACTAAAACCGCTTGCCAGCTTTTCCTTTCCGCCGCAAGTTCCCCCATAGCAGTCAGGAAGGCTGGCTTGTCCAAAAATCCTTCCTCATAACGGCGCAATAGTTCCTTAGACTGCCTGCCAAGCTCAGTAAGCTTCCGCTCTGCCTGCTCGCGCTGCTCAATTTGCGGCAGAACAGCCTGTTCGTACTGTTGACGGAGGACCTCGGTCACGCGGCGCAGCCAAAAGGGGCTGGTGAGAAATTCCTGCAGCCAGGTCAGCACTTTGGCATCAGCCTCGACGGCGCGAACGCTATTAGGCTTACAAACCGTACTGCCTTTGTTGAGATAGGCTCCGCAGGCGTAATAATGATTGATGCGATAGCTGCCATCCTTGCGCTTGCTTTTGGTATGGGACGGCAACATGCCGCTGCCGCAGGCGGGACATTTGAGCAAGCCCGACAATAGGTATTCATGGTCTATTACTTTCTGAACAGGTTTAGTCTGTTCGCAAAGCCTCAACTGAACAGCTTCCCACAGTTCCTTGCTGACAATCGGCTCATGCAGGCCGTCGTAATATACCTCGCCAAAGCGCGTTTTACCGACGTAGGCCGCATTTGTCAGGATTCCTTTAACCGTATTGAGGGTAAATGCCTTGCCCGTCTTGCCTGTCTTGTTTTCCCCGTTTAAACGGTTGACGATGGCCTTATATCCCAGTCCTGCCGCATACAGGGTAAATATCTCCATGACCGTTTCGGCCTCTTCCGCTATGATTTCCAGCTTACCGCCGCCGCGCAAGTCTTCCTCATCAGCCACCATGCGGTAGCCCAGCATCATGCCGCCGCCCCACCGTCCCGACTTGGCCCGTCTTTCCATGCCGATGAGGGAGGCTTCCATCCAGGCCTCCCGCTGCATCTGGGCAACGGCTCCCAACATCGTAAGAGCAAAGTTGCCCCCAGGCGTCGACATGTCAAACGCTTCATTTAGACTGCGGACAGCAACGCCCAAACCTTGCAGTTCCGAGAAAACTTCCAATAGGTAATCAAGCTTGCGACTGAGGCGGCTAATGGTCCAGACCAGCACCGCCCCGAAACAGCCGCGCCGGGCATCCCGCAGGAGGGCATTCAGGCCTTCACGGTCCCCCCGAACGCCCGAAATGCCTTCATCTCTATAGATGTCATATACAAGCTTGTTCCGCAGCTTGACCTCGGCTCGCAGCGCCGCCTCCTGTGCTTCCAGGCTGAAACCGTCCACCTGCTCTTCGCGGCTGACTCTTACATAGAGAGCAACCTGTTGTTCCTTATACATACCATAGCCCCTTTCTAGGCGGCGTTTTCAGCCGGTGCGGAGTTAACCGCACGGCTGTTTGCCTGCTTAGTTTTCTGCCCGTCTGCCTTTGCCGCCGCATCACTCGGGGGATTGATTTTCAGATAATCAACTATCATTTCGGCCACCAGATTGGCTACCATTTCATATTGATACGCTACACTTTCCGATACCTCCATTGCCAAGTTCCTCCTTCTATTGAAACCTTTCCGTTAAGGAAAGGAATGAAAACGCTTAGTTTTTATTACGGTCTAGAATGACTTTTAAGATAATCACGACAATTTCCAACCAAGGCATCAGCCGATCAGCCCCTTTTCCTTGAAGCTGACGTAACGCCCTTGTCCGACTATGAGATGGTCAACCACCTGCACATCCAAAATTTTTCCCGCCTCTACCAGCTTTCGGGTTAATGCAATGTCTTCGGGACTGGGACTCGGGTCACCGCTGGGATGGTTATGAATGAGAATAACGGTCGCCGCCAGGAGACGCACGGCCCGGCCAAACACCATGCGAGGGTCGACCAGCGCCGCGCTTATTGTCCCTTGCGATACGGTTTCTTCGGCTAAAATGCCGTTTTTGGTGTTGAGATAGAGCACGCGAAACTGTTCGACAGGCAGGTGCTGCATATCCACTACCCGTTCAAATACGTCCTGCGGCGCACGGATGACGGGCGGCAGTTTGGCGTTCACACGGTAAATGCGCTTAGCCAGCTCACACAGATACTGAAGCTGCCTGGCCTTAACGGGACCAATGCCTCTGATGCGCTCTAATTCCTGGGGATAGCTCCGCAAAAGCGCCTGCTGGACGCTGCCATACTCGGTCAGCAGTTCCCGCACTGCAGGCTTAGGCAGAACAACTTCTAAAAGCTCCTCGTCGGCCACGTTAGAAAGGCTGGTAAAAGGTAGGGTCATCTTCACCGCTCCTTTCTGTCGCTACTGCTTCCGCTGCCAAACGCAGGCAAAGACTTTCATTGGTCAAATGAGCTGCTACATAGAGTTGGTCCATATAGCCGCTTGCTGTAAGGAAATAACACACATAATAGCTATCGCCTTTTAGATGCAGACAATGAATCCAATCCGGTTGCATCGCCGCTACTGATACTGTTCGGTCAAGAGCGGTCAGGTCTTTGTCCTTCGCTTCCAGTATTCCGAACACGCCATAGGCTTCCAGGCTAAAGGCGTCCAAATCACCGTCCGGCTCTACCGCCGCCTGCAAACGTTTCAGCTTCCAGGCAAGGTGACGGGCCAGCAGCGGACAAATCCAGCCCGTTTGCAAAAGGCTTTGTAAGTCTGTCATGGTTTTCAGGATGTACATGGTCTCACACCCCTTACAACAACTTGCCAAAACCTGCTTCTTTTCAAGACTGCTACCTTAAAACGGATGAACAGCATCGGCAGTCTCCTCCTCCCCGCTCTCCGGTTCGATGGACTGCTCCGCCAACCACAGGCGAAGGTTTTCAGGCATGTTAGGTTCGGGAACATAGATTTGATCGACCATATCATTGTCAGGCATAAAATAAATTACATAGTACACCTCGCCTGCCAGTTCCAGGCGGCTCACCCATTCGGGCATGAGCAGCGCGAAAGAGGGCGGCAAGCCGATGGCGCTCAGGTCCTGGTCGGTTGTTTCCACTACCCCGAATACACCGTGCATTTCCAGATTGAAGTCTTCCAGGTCCAGTTCGGGAGCCAGTTCCTCGTGCAAGCGGTGCATTTTCCGGGCAAATTGCTCGGCCAGTGCCTGCGTGATACTGCCAGCGAGTTTCAGCCGCCTGATGTTGGCCATGGTTTTAATGATGTGCATTATGTCATTCCTCCTGTTTTGAAGGCTGATAGGCAAGAAGCCTGTCAGCCAATATTTCAGGAAAATAATATATATTTGTAAGCTCCCTTTATTCCCAATCGTCAGCATCTGCCATTCTCATGCTGGCTTGCTCTTCCTTGCTATAGAGGAAATAAAAGTCTTCCTTGTCGACAAGATCATCCGCTTCTGCCTGGCGCAGCCATTCCTCGGCTTCTTCAGCATAAACGCTCAACTCGATACCGCGCCGTTTGTAGGGAATCGCCCATGTTTTAGGTAATGCCTCAACTAATGTATAATACAAAATTCCTCCGTCAATATATCCTTGAATGAATTTTCTAAGGAGTTCTTCCTCAATATTAGCTTCAGAATAAGCACTAATGGAACATATCCAGTTTTCAATGCAACTTACTAATTCGTCGTCGCTGTAGCAGTTGTCGTTCATTTCAATAGTCTGTACCATAAACTCTTCAACCTTATGAGTTTCTTTATTGAAAAAACGATGCACAAAGCCCGGTAGTAAGGCATAGAAGTCTATTGAGCAAACATCCTCATACCAATCTATATCCACTGCCGTATTGTCCAACTGGAATCCAGCCTCATAAGCATACTCATTCACCATTAGCCAAAAAGCATCGACCAGTACGCAAGTTTCACGATTAGAAATAAAGAAACTACTTCCGTATTCATCTAAATCTTCATACGAATAACTCAGGCAATGATATCCGTCCATTTTCCAGTAAAGCTGTATACTTACACCGCTATCAACAATAGCGGTAGGTTTAAGCGGTAACGACACCGCTACCTTAAGCACATCTTGCCTGGCCGCTGCCGTATCCTTTCCAGCTACATCCCGATATTTGATACCGGCACTCAGGTATAAAATATTGCTTGAATCAATCATAGCCAACCTGCAATTTTCAAAAGGATTGTGATAATTCATCTTACGACCATTACCTATATAATTTACGATATTCTTTCCATGTAAATAGTTTTCTTGGGCTAAGGCTTCCACAAACTCTGGGAAATTACGGTAACCTTTCTCGTCACCCAAAGTTTTATCAGCATCAACTATTTTATAATAACGATCATCAACCTTTTGATACAAGTTATTGAGAAATTCTAAGGTCATTTGCGTATTTGGCTTATTGTTTGTCATGTTTCTATCCCCTTTTATATTATTTAATATGAAAGAGGGCAATCAGGGCGGCGGTATTCCGCCCTCATCGCCCTATACGTAATCCTTGATTAGCTTACTCTTTTAACCCGCTTCACTTCTTCCCAGACACTGCCCTGATCATCGACACGATGGTCAATCTGCACCCTGACCTGTATGCCCTGCAATTCGCGTAGATTGATACCTGCCTGGGGTTCGTGACCGAGAATGCCCTTGATAACCGGGTAGAATCTGCCTTTAGGGCTGAGGCTCATGCTGGCAATGAAGGGAACGGTAACCATTCCGCCAGTAGTTTTAATTTCGAAAGGCAATGTTACCTTAACCCAATTCGAGCCATCCTTACCGCTCATTTTCTCGGCGGCGACGGTACCAATCCGCGCCGGGTATTCTCCCTTACTCAGCCTGGCCTCCCGCTTAATGACCTTAAGTACCAGCAAGTCATCTTCCTCGGACTCCCAGTCGTCATCGCCAGTACCTGACTCGAACTCGTTGTCCGCTGCGTCAGGTGTATCCTCCGCTTCGAACTCATCCCCAAAGGTATCTGCATTATCGGTCTCGGCATTGTTGCCATAAGTATCCGCAGTCAAATCGAAGTCGGTTTTTTGCTCAAAAGCTTCCTCTTCTTCTCCCAGCATAGCCTGTAAGGCTTTGTTGCTTGCCAGGTTAGCAGACAGGTTTTTGTTTTTCAGGTTTTTTAGCATGATGGTTTCCTCCCTGTATTGGTGTATAATGATGGTAGTAGTTTATATATGGCACCAGACGGCTGAGCTAAAGCCGCTGGTGCATTTTTTAGTCACTAAGAACCGCTAGGCGCTGAGCGCTTCGGTGTCTAAGGCGCTTTTGTACAGATGCAGCAGCCTGGGGCGGCACTCCTTATCCTTGCTGCCGCGCTTCCTGGTTGGAATGGTGCGCTTGGGGCAACGCTGAACCCTTCCGTCACTGCTTCTCTCGGTATAGATAAGCTTCGCCTCATCCAAATGCTTCCAGAGAATGCGGGGCGATACGGAAATCTTCTGGCTGCGTCCTGACAGAAAGCGATTGACGGCAGTATAGGTCGCCTCGGGCAACAGGTAGAAGTATTGCTCATCCTGCCAACCAATGCGCTCACCGAAGGAGGTACTATAGGGGTCCTCCTCCATACCTGCCGACAGTGCATCCACGCGCACCTTGCTGGTGACAAACAGTTCCTGCAGAACCTCCAGGAATATTTCAGCGGGGCGCTCCTGCGCAACAAGGGCATTCTGGTCGCCGATAAGATGTGCAAAAACAGTTTCGGCGTCGTCTAAAAGCTGCGCGGCATTTTCAGCGGTGCAAGCCCCTGCAGATTGCATGTACAGGAGCATCCTGTGAAAGCCGATGTACAGCCAAGCTGCTGCCTCGCCCGACCTGCCATGTGCCGCTTTTTCCTGAAAGGCGGCTCTTTTGTCGATAAACTCGGCATAGAGCGTTTCAGGCAAAGCGTCCATCTGTGGCAGCAGCCATTCGATGTACCCTCTCATGGCCTGCGCAAGGAGCGGCGCTTCCTGCTGCGCCTTGGTCAATGCCTTCAGGTCTACTGCGCCCTGCAGCAGTTCCACCCCGAGAAAGCGGGCTACAGAAGACTCGCCGGACGGCAGGTCTTCCCCCGTTACCAGTGCCATACCCCTGGGCGGAAACTCCTTCTGGAACTTTACGCTGGCAGTCAGCCTGCCCCGCCCGATGCGGTCACCGTACATACGGAGTACCCGCTGGGCGGTTTGGGCCATTTTTTGCGCTTCGTAGCTGGAAGCCTCGGGATGATAGTCATCAATGAGCAGCAGGGTATCCTTGGTTGCAAACGCCTTTCTTTCGAGGGCGTTCGCGGTATCCTTAAATGAGGCAGGCGGACTCTTGAGGCCAAAATCGCCGAAATGCGAAAGAAAGCTCATTCCCAGCGAGCTTTTCCTGGTGCCAGTGCCGCCAAACAGCCATAATACAAAGGTTGGCTCTATGCCAGCTTTACGCAGAGCTTCGCAGAGAGCGCACAGATATACTAGCGCCAGCAGCGGGATGGTGACTTCCAAGGGGGCCACCATGAGCAATCTGAGACTTGCCTGCGCGGCTCGTTTCAAATCTTCGACAGCCTGGTCGAGGCGATATTTCTCCAGCCCCCGCTCCAATTCAACCGCAATGTTGTCAGCGCCTATGGAGCCGTTCGCGTGTAGGAAGCACCACGTTCCGTCAGGCAGCCTGCGCCAGCCCAGGTGCGTATAGATATAGTGCGTATCCACCTCTAAGCCCATGTTTTGAATAGCGTCACGGCACAGGTCCTGCGTACCGAAGCCAGGTCTAATGGACACGCCGAGGCCCCAGGCTTCGGTTACCCAGCCCATCCGCTTAAACTCAGCGGCGGAAACGTCGACCGGCGCAAGTTTCTTGCCGCCAGCCTGCAGCCCTTCCAGACGAAAATTCCGTTCCTGCGAAACGCCGTCATCGCGAATGACTTCTTGCGTAGGCCTGGCCACAAAGTTAGCAATCTTGAAAGGATTCTCTTTGCGGTCAAACCCCAGCAGGTTTCCCCTTGGGTCAAGCGTATAATCGGGATTGTCCTGAAGCGCCGCTACATACGGCGTATAGGCTGGGTCATTAGGCGGCAGCGGCTTTTCCATGTTTCTAATGAAAGCGCCCGGACTGTTGGTCACTTCGCCGGTTTCATTCTCATTCGCTACATGGAAGCAGCGTTCAACTCCGTCCCGTGTGCAGCCTATCGTCGTGCACCGTACCATCGGACCGCCAGCATCTCCTGCCTTATCGACAAGTAGGTGGATACGCTGCTCGCTTCTTGCATCATGCTTGGCGCTCAGTCTGGAAAAGGCAAAGGCCGCCTCGCCATGACCGGCATTTACAAGCAGGCTTACCCATTGAAACCACGCATCCTCCGAGAGGCCCTCCGAGCTTTGGCTAGTCAATGCCTGCGCAAACTTTCCACAACGCTGCAGACGCTCGAACACATCGGCTACATCCGGCTGCGGCTTGGTTTCCGTCTTATCCTTGCGTTTAGCCTCTTTCACCTTGCCCGTCATGCGGCTAAGCATCCACTCGGGGGCGTCGGCCAGCTCAACATCTTTGGGGGTATGGCCTTTAATCCAGGTGTAAGGCTTGCCATTCTGCGACGGCGGTACAATCGTCTGCTGCCCGTCTCCCAGGAAGGCCAATTCGCTATGTTCGCCTTCGAGCTTGTCAACCCACTTTGAGGCTTTGCCAAGCCCTTCAGGCAGACGGTAGAGTAGCCTACGCCCCGCTTCACTGCCGGGCGTCTTATACATCCAGGTTGCGGGAATGTCTCCCCCGCTGATTTCCTGGAGACTTTCCCAAGCCTGCGGCCCGTCAACATCAATACCTACAATGCCCGAAGCCGCCCCCAATACCAAGCCGATGTTCATAGTAGGCCATTTTACCAGCCACTCCTCGATTTCCTCAGTAGTTGGCACGGCACTACGCTTAGCCCATTCGGAAATGAGCGGCTTCTTGCCGTCACAAGGAATGACTGGCAGCCCCATCTTTTGATACCGATACAGGGCCTCTCTGATTTTCTGTGTCTGTGTTTTGTTGTCGAACTGTTCTTGCAAAGCTCTCACCTTCCATGACTGTCTTGAGGGCCATACGGGCGGATAGTTCCGCCCTGACTGCCCTCAAAACCAAATGTATTCGTTACCTTGAACTACTTGTAGACTGGTTGATGCAACTATTGTGCATGACCTTCACCCGCCTTTTTCAGCAGATCATTGGCCGGGAATCTCACCCCAGACCAGATGTACGCCGAGATTCTTATAAAAATCGTAGGACCTAACAAGTTGTCTTTCTAGTTGTTCCTCTTGCGAACATATAGTAGGAGGCTTGCATTGACTTACGGAGTTGGTTCTTGCAAAATCGGTCAGATTTTTCTCAAACTTATCTAATTCCGCTTCATTTTCAATAAAAAGGGGAGCCGGGAAAAACCACTGTGCATGGATTGCAAATTCATCATAATATAAAGCATCGGGTATCGGTGACATGTTCAAAATGGACTCCTTTATTAGGTCGGAAATCGCCGCTCTCTCTTCTATTGAATAATCAGAGAGCTTACGCCCTTGATATTTGGTAAACTCAAGAATGAAATGATCACACCGTAAGATGCCACTATAGTTATCCTGGTTTAGTTCTGTTACTTGTGTATTAATAATTTTCATAGTATCAGTCTCCTAAAAAATGATTTATTGCCCTACCTCTTCAAAACTCTATTATTCTGGCCATCCTATTGAAGCCTCTTATTGAATGACAGTGCAGCTTCTAAGTAAATATCAGGTTTAGCAGACCAGCGCTCTTCTACTTCACGAATTGTGTCGATATCTTCTTCAAACTCCACTTCTACTATGACCTGGTCATCGCTGTATATGGAATTACTGCCCAACCTAAGAATGCGAAAAATTTTTCCAACTAAATCCTTCATTTCCTCGTTCGATTCTATACATAAGGGCGAATTCAGAAACCAGGTGGCGACAAGTCCATCTATGTCATTTAATTCAATCTTACTCGGAGGAAAAGCTAGCGAGTTAAGATGGTCCATCCAGCTAAAGACATCAGGCGACAATGGAAAATCAGTTTTCGCAATATCAAAGCAATCTATAATGTTTTCTTTTACAGCCTCATTTTCAATGTAAGCGCGGATTACCTTAACGTTCAGATCTCTTTTAGTAGCCATTAAAAAATCCTCTCCTTATCCCTGTATCAGTTTGATCTACCAAATAAGGTCCAGCATCTAACTAATTACAAATCCTCCCACGTCTCGTTTTCATCACTCCTATTCAGTTGTCAAGGAACCGTCTTACAAAGACTCCCCCGTCGAATTCTGATATTGAGGGCGATGTGGGCAGATATTGTCGCCCTGATTGCCCTCCGCAGGGAATGTATTCTTTTCCTTGATGTCGCGGCAGACTGGCATCTACAGCGCCGCCCACCGCCTTATAGGCGATACAGCTATCGTGCATAACCCTTATTCACCTGTTGACAGACTATTTTAGGTTCAATCTAAACATCCGCTAATCGATACAATCCCTCCCAGCACTTTTACAGCAATCTCTTCTGAAACTAAATTTAAATGAATTGAATATAGAATACCGAAAAAAAGAAAACTCCTCATTTCGTCGGAAACATATATTTTTTTATTTCCGATGAAGAAAAAAAGATGGACACAGGAATCAATTTCCCGTGTCCATCTCGCATTATCACTATTAACTTTTTCTACCCCGCAATATTTGCGGCAACAGTAATTGTCCTATAAATAACTGACTGGCAGTCTTATATTGTTCTGATAAAGCTTTTACTTCATCAGAAAACTTGAGATATTCTTCCAATTGCTCTACCAACTCTTGCGTCAGGGGTTGCCCTTCTTCCTGGGCCTTTTTTAGCTTTTCCATAACCTTCTCACGCATCGGCATGTATTGGCTTTGCTTTGTCTGATAGTTCTCTAACAGCGCTTGAGACATTCTGCGAACCGTTTCAGGCACCCAAGAAATACGACTGACTAGTTCATAGTACATAAGGCGTTGTTTCCACGTTTCTTTTTCATTCATTTCGGCATCATCCGTATCATTGATCTGCATGAAAATGTTATCGACACAGCCATTCAGTTCTCTGATCCATTGCTCATAACTTTGCTCGTCCCAATATCGCATTTCCTGTGTCGTTCTCATTAGTCCTTTTAACAAATTAGCCATCTCTACATCCAGGCTTAAGGCCTGGTCCTGGCCTGATGCACTGCCGATACTCTCGCGCCACTGCTGAATTAATTGCTTATCATCATCGCCTTTGGCATGTCTCTCCATTTTTTCTAACTCAGTTTCTCGCTCTTTTCGATTGTCTGCCTTAGCTTTTCTGGTCAGATAGTCACTTCATGCAGATGATAAATCCACTTGTCCAGCGTATATTGGATGTAATCCAATATATCGCCCGGTTGTTCATTGCCGATTTTGATTAAACAGGCTACTAATTCTCCAATCTTCTGTTCCAATACCGGCAGCCTGTCTATCATGCGTTTTGTAGCAATAAAGCTCGGTAACGCCTCGACTAATTCTCTAATATGCTCTGGGAGGTTGCTTTCCGTTTCTTCAAGTAACTTCTCGTAATATTGATGAATTTTAGTGGAAGTAACACCTTCCTGTTGGGCATTTGTTCTAAAGCATGGATTTTGCGGAAGGGTCTCAATCAATAACCCTGCAAGTTCGGCCCATTCGACCGCCCAAAAATAGCAGCCAGCTTTCTCATAATTCCGTTTGAAATTATTCTTCTCAATATCATAAATTTCACAAAATCGTTTAAAGCGATTTCGAAACGTTTTCTCGTCCATCCTGAAATGCTGACAAAATTCTTCATGCGTAAAATCTACCTCGCGAAATTTCCCCGCTCTGCGGCTCATGCTCATCCTCCTAAATTCAGTCTAATTCACATTTTAACGTCTCAGAGATACGCATACAAGCCACCATCCTGAACTTGTAGTTATTTTCGCTTATAGAGCCTCGCACTCGCAAAGCTACCTCCTCATGCTTTTCCAAAAAGGTCATACCCTGAATAACATTTACTGAATCATTTTTGAAGGCAAGGAGACGATAGATAAAAAAATATGCGCTCAACTCTCTTCAAGTGCAGGGCAATCAGGGCAGTTTCCTTAGAACACTCAAAAGCCCTCAAGCCCTAAAATTTCAGGACTTAAGAGCATTTTTTATAACTAATAGGATACAAAATCTTTTATATTAGGCCACAGATTATATCCAATAGAAGGAATATTTGATTCAAATTTCTTTGTCAGTAGCTACAGCCGAAAAAGTCAGCGTATTCTATTTACTCACGCCTCCTTGCCAAGCTCCTCCCAGAATAGCTTCAAAGCAGCATTGACAATTCTTGTTTGGCTATAGCCACGAACGCGCAGGCTCTGTAGCCGGTCGTACACTTCCCGCTCCAGGTATATCGTTATCCGCTTGTGGCGGTCTTCGAAACTGCCGCCAAGAGCAGTCTCCTCCGCTGCCATTATATGAGGATGATTGATTTGGTCCAGCTTCTGCTTACTCTCCCACAGCTTATCCATTCCCATTTGCTATCCCCAGCCTTTCAATGACTTCTTTCGTCAGATGCCGAATCTGGCCGAGGGCGCGGCTATGCCATGTCAGCTTCCGCACAGGCATTCCTTTGCGTATTGCAGTCGGAATGGCCGAATCGTAGCCAACAGATGCGCGGAATACCGAGTTACCAAAGCTGTTGTAAACTTCTTCGACCATCACCTTAGTCAGCTTGCGGCGGCGGTCAATCTTGTTGACCAGAATGCCGAGAATATGCAAATCCCGGTTCATGACCTTCTGGATATGCGCCAAATCGTCCAGTAGCTGCCCCAGGTTGGCTACGCTGAATGTCTCCGCATCGCTGACAATCACCACCTCATCACTGGCTACAAAGCCTGCCAATGCGGATTCGCTTAATGCTGGCGGATGGTCAATGATGACAATATCGACTTCTTCCAATCGTTCATTTCTGAGATAATGCAGCAGGATTCCCTCGCTGCCGCGAAAGTCGAAATGCACAATATCCCTGCTGCCCGGAATGAGGTACAGGTTCTCGCCGACCTCTAAGCAAGCGTTATCCAAGCTGCATTGCTGGCGAAGCAGGTGGAAGATGTTGCCGCCTTCGTAGTCTCCCTGCAGATAGATTTTGCTGAGGTCGCATTGAGAGTCCAGGTCTACCATTAGAACCAGGTATCCCATCTTCGACAGTTCATAAGCCAAATTGGCCGAAATTACTGTCTTTCCTACGCCGCCCTTACGGTTGGCAATGCTGATTATTTTCATAGAACTTCCTCCAAAAATACAAAAATGTAGACGTAGCCGTAGAGCCTACGGCTACGTCTACTTATTTTTTTGTTTTGAAGGAAAACTAAAAAAAGCTCTATGATTGAAAAAAGAAAAGCAACGTCAAAATTCTCATTAAAAAAGTCAAACTGTACTACTCAAATCATTCTAAAGGAGGAACTACCTCTTCAAAAACAATCTCTGTATTCTCTCCACATTCTTCACATTTTAAAATTAATTTTTTCACATACCCATCTTCACCCAAGTCATCATTAATAATCTTCAGTTTTTTGCTTTTACAGACCCTACACTTACACTGAGCAATTGGGTCGGAAACTTTCTGTCTTATGTTTTCGTAGATACCTACTAACGATGTACAAAGAGTAACACATGTTGATGCTTCATAGAATGTTGAATTGCTCGAATGGGTGATTTTACATGCATAATCCCAGGTAGCTTCCGTAACTTTCTTTATGATACTTCTATAGTCTCCATTATCTGATCCATCCAAGCAGAATTGAAGAAACAGCTCTGCCTTTTTCTTAAAGTTTGATGCTTGCGGCTGCTCTTTATCACTTGCCATTTCTTCAAAATAGACGGAATTTCCTAACTCAATTAGTATTTCTCTACACTGCACCCCAATTGCTTGAAAATCTTCAATTTCTACTGCAGTATCTATTGATGAGGCAATAATCTTGAGTTTCCTAAATAATTGCGGAGCAATATCACAGCCTAAAGTTATTGCCTCTATAAATTCCTCCGGTTTGTATTCAGAAGAAGCATTCATCCTATCCATTAATCCCATATGAAAAGAGTAAACCTCATCAGCAGAAAAATAATAGGCTTCTTGAGGGTATAAATTCATTGGAACAGAGTCTCCTTCGACGACCCACCAAGCTCCTTCTGTATCAGTTTTAACATTCCAAACTCGTACTTCTACGCCTAAATCGTTAAATTCATGCTCCGGTTTTGCACTCACAACCTTACATTTATTTTGACTTTGCCATTCAACATATTTAGAAACTTCCTCCAAGGTTCTGTTAGCCATTATTTTTAACTCCTCGTTCATATTAAGATAAGTCGGTAATGTCCTCTAAACCATATGTTTCCCTCAAAACGTATAAATCCCTTCCGATTTTCAAGCCCTGCACCATTTCACCGTGCTATTTTCTCTCCAAAAAGGTAACCGCTTACTGAATCAATTTCGAGGGCAATCAGGGCAGTTCATCTTTTTCACTAAAAACGCACAAAAAAAAGCCCTCAAGCCCTGCAAAAACAGGACTTGAGGGCAAAAACCAGCACCGTTACCAATGGTACGGTTCCCCCCTAGAAATCTTAAACGCCCGGTACACCTGTTCCACCAACAGCAGACGTATCATCTGGTGGGTAAAGGTCATTTTAGAAAATGACAGCCGCTCTTTGGCTGCTGCTAAAACCTCTGCTGACAGGCCAAAGGCGCCGCCGATTACAAAGGTAAGATCGCTTTGTCCGCTCAGGGCCAGACTATCAAACTTCGCTGCCAGCTGTTCTGAGGAGATGGCCTGTCCGGCCACATCCAGAACAAGCAGATAGCTGCTTGGCTTAACAGCTTTTAAAATGCGCTCACCCTCACGGGTGAGCGCTTGTGTTTTTTCGGCCGCTGAGGGATTATCAGGCATGCGTTCTTCGGCAAGTTCGACAATATCAAGCTTGCAGTACGGCGTCAGGCGCTTGACAAATTCCTGGATACCGGCAGTTAGATACTTTTCTTTAATTTTACCTACCGCAATAATAGTAATCTTCATCTTATTGTTCAGACATCTCTTCCAATAGAACATTAATGGTTTGTTTCTTGTCATTGCGTAAGATAACAACTTCAACACTGCTGCCTACCTGGTGGGTATCGAGAATGGCCCGCAGTTCGGCGACACTGTTGGTTTCGGCGCCGGCAACTTTAAGAATGATATCTTTTTCGCGGATACCGGCTTTAGCGGCCGGACCGTTTAGGGATACTTTAACAATATATACGCCCTTTTCCAGTTTAAGCTCATAGCCATATTTGGCAGCAGTAGTGGGGTCCAACGCACCTACGCCGAGATAGGCTCTGATGACCCGCCCTTTGTCGATTAAGGACTGGAGAATCGGCCGGGCACTGTTGATAGGAATAGCAAAACCAATGCCTTCCACGCCGGAGAGGGCAATTTTGGCGCTGTTGATACCGATGACCACACCGTCGGCATTAACAAGGGCACCACCTGAATTGCCGGGGTTGATGGCCGCATCGGTCTGAATAAGCTTGAAACGGCGCTCGCCGATATCAAGGGAACGGTTGAGCGCACTGATAACACCGGCAGTTACGCTGCCTTTGAATTCCAGCCCCAGTGGGTTGCCGATGGCAATAGCCGGTTCACCTACCATCAGCGCATCAGAGTCTCCCAGGATGGCAACCGGCAGATTCTGGGCATCTACCTTAACGACTGCCAAATCGGTGGCAGCATCCACACCGATAACTTTCCCGTCCATGGTGCGTCCGTCAGCCAAAGAAACCGAGATTTCCTGGGCATTGGCTACCACGTGATAGTTGGTGGCGATATAGCCCTGGGCATCAAAGATAACGCCGGAACCACTGCCCTGTTCCACCATGACCTTGCGGTTGCTGAAAAAATCACGGGCAATACCTTTGTTGGTAATGCCAACAACCGCCGGACCAACCGTTTGCGCCGCCCGCACAATGGGAGTATTGCGCGCTTCTGATACTTGCGCCTGAGCCGTAGGCGGCTGGAGAGCCGTAAACGGCGACTCAGCCGTATTGGGTTTTTGCGCTTTATTGCCGCTAATGCCACCGGCACAACCCACCATCAGGGTGGCGCCAATAATCATACTTATTAATGATACTGCAATATAGGGAGTCAACCTTTTATACCAGTTCATGCAATCGCCTCCTATTTGTGTTCGCTAAGTCCTGAAATCTGTTCAGGGTAGGTACGATGGAGAGTGATATCCTGACCAAGTTTGCAGCCCTGTGTTGTTAAAATATCGGCTACCGTTTTTTCCGCCAGCTCCAGGCTATTGTTTTCCTGACTTAGATGGGCCAGGAAAACATGGGTATGCGCTTTACGGTCAAGTCGCGCCAGAGTCCAGCCGGCGTCGGTATTAGCCAAGTGACCGCGATTACTCATAATACGCTTTTTTAAATACCAGGGATAACTGCCATTTTTCAGCATATCGACATCATGGTTGGCTTCTAAGACCACAGCGTCAGACAAAGCCAGTGCTGCTTTCACTGTAGGGGTAACGAAACCAAGGTCTGTGGCAACACAGACTTTGCTGCTGCCGGCGTATAGGCGAAAACCTACCGGATCTGCCGCATCGTGGGAGATGCTGAAGGGTTCTATTTTTACCTTGCCGATAGTAAAACTGTCAGACAGTAATTTACAGCATGTCTCCGGCAATGCGTTCCTGCAATACATCGCTTGCCAGGTATCAGGCTGGGTATAGGTTGGCAGGTTATATTTTTTAAGTAATGTTGTTAAACCATTGACATGGTCGCGATGTTCATGCGTTATCAGCACCCCATCGATGTCTTCTATCTTAGTGCCAATTTTGTCAAGTGACTGTTTAATGCGCCTGGCACTAATGCCGGCATCCACCAGCAATTTAGTATTTTCCATTTCAATGTACGTAGCATTTCCGGTACTACCGCTGGCTAAAACGTGAATTTGCATAATTACCCCTTACTGTGCAGCTTTATTCCAAAACAGGTATTTATTTCGCTCTTCCTGTCTGCAAATCCTTTTTTTTGTCAACTCACACCTGCGGCAGTTTGGCGATAACGGCTTCCCTGACATCGGTTGGCATCGCCTCCAGGAGTGTAGCCGTAATGGCTTGCAGCCTGTCAGCCGTTTTGGCCTCAAACCGCAGAGTAAACAATGGCTCGGTTACGGAAGCGCGAATCATACCCCAGCCGTCGTCAAACTCAATCCGGACACCGTCAATCAGATTAGGCTTGTAGGCGGCAAGCTTACCGGCCACTTGTGCCAGCACCGCCGCTTTATCCGGCTTGTGATACGGAACCCGGATATCGGGAGTTAAAAGATAGTTGGGTATGCTGTCCACCAGCACGGCCAGACTGCCTTGGTCGGCTACCAGCTGGCAGACTTTTAATCCGGAAAACATACCGTCATCATAGCCTAACTCGCGGAAAAAGAAGTGACCGCTGATTTCTCCGGCAAACAGGGCATTTTCCCGCAGAAAAGCCGTTTTGCTGAAGGTATGCCCGGCACGGGCCATAACAGGCCGCCCGCCGGCTTTAACCACCTCTTCCGGCACTACCATGGAGCATTTCGCATCATAGATAATAGCACCTTTCTCACCGGCAAGGTAATGCCGGGCTATAAGCACCATAATATCGTCATTGTCCAGGGGACGGCCATTTTCGTCAACAAATCCTACCCGGTCACCATCACCGTCGAAGCCTATCCCTAGCGCTGCGCCATGTGTACGCACAGCTTCACCGAGTGCCAGCAGGTTTTCGGCCAGTGCCGGATTGGGCGGATGGTTGGGGAAGCGCCCGTCAGGGATGCAGTTGATGGCAATTACCTCATATCCCAGCCGTTCAAACAGCTTAGGAGCAATGGTGGCCGTTGCCCCGTTGCCGGCATCAAGGACCACTTTTAGCCTTCCCGGTCGGGCTTTGCTTGCCGTGTACGCAAGGTAATCGGCAATAACCGGATGCTGTACTACCTGACCATTCCCCTGCGTCCGAACGTTTCCTGCCACCATACGGCCTATTTGCGCCACATCTTCTTCGCTGACAGGCTGAGGCCCAAGGACTAACTTAAAGCCATTATACTGGGATGGGTTGTGCGAGGCGGTTACCATAACACCGCCGGTTGCACCGGTTGCCTTAAGCGCATAGTAAAATACCGGGGTCGCCACTGTCCCAATGTCAACCACCTGGCAACCGGATTCAGTCAGCCCGTCAATCATAATGCGCTGCAGCCGGGGAGTCGACAGCCGGATATCGCCCCCTACCACAATCTTTTGCCCTGTAAGCCTGACACCAACAGCCAAGGCAATGCGCCTGGCCATCACATCACTTAACTCTCTGCCGGCAACCCCGCGTATATCACAAGCTTGAAATATATTCATACTTGTCCCCTTTCCAGATGTAAAAAACTTGGCATAAAGCCAAGTTCAGCATGCTTTTACCTATTCTATTGTATCACGCACTCCGGCTTGCTTCAACTGCTCACAAGGTCCGGATACCTGACATTATAGCCGACAATTCTAACGCTCCAGCATGTGCACCGCACAGGTAAAGCAAGGGTCAAAGGAACGGATAATTCGTCCGGCTTCCACGAGGTTGGCGCCGTCGGCCACAGGTGTGCCAATAAGCGCCTGCTCTACCGGACCGCGGGCACCGCGATTGTCGCGGGGCGAGAAGTTCCAGGTTGTCGGCGTTATGATCTGATAGTGGGTCACCTTGTTATGCCGGTATTCCATCCAGTGCCCCAGTACCCCCCGCATAGCATCTGTCAAGCCTGCTCCCACCCCGCTGTCCGGTGGCGTAAATGGCAGACAACTGGGAGTATTAGGCACAATTTCGTTAAGCCATTCCTGTGCCAGGCGGCATATCTTAAGCGTCTCTTGGGCCCTGGCCACCAGGCGGTCCATCACCGACACTCCCCGCCGGTACTCGCCGCTGATAAAAGCTCTGGCCAATGGCCCGCCCTCCACCGGGAGCTCTTGATAGCGCGGCGCCTTTACCCAGGAATAAGCCTCCGGTTTATCCCGGTCAGGAATGGTGCGGCCTGCCGGCAGAGTTCGCCGTTCCTGCTCGTCTTTATACCAGCTGTAGCGGATTTCCTCCCCAATATGACTGACATTCAGCGGCTCAACCTGCCCCTGATTTACTATCAGTCCGGGGGCAAACGCTCTGTCACCGGTTACCGGTGCGGGAAACATGCCAAAAGACATAAAATTACCATACCCTCCCCCGATGGCATAGTAATCCGGATAGTAATCGGCAAGAACCATAACATCATGAATAAAAACGTTTTCCACCCATTCGGTCAGTTCCTGCAAAATGCTGCGGTAGATCATCAGCCGCTCCGCCGTGGCCTGCTCGGTAACCCCACTGGCGATAATGGTTTGCTGCATCGGCGCCTTGGCTCCAAATACAGCCATGGCCTCATGCGCCTGCATCGCCTTTATTGCACTTTCCCTCGCATGCTGCAAAAGTTCGGCATTTATTTTGGGCGGCAGACGAAAATCGGCCTGCGGCCGGGGTATGTATGGCGGCATATCCGGCCCTTTTACATAATCAAATAATGCCAAAACATAAAAATGCCGGAGATGGTTCTGAATAATGTCGGCAGCAAAAATTAAATTGGTTATATGCTGCCCGGTAGGGGTAGGCGTAACGCCAAAGGCCTGCTGCTGAGCCATGCCGGCAGCAACAGCATGAGCGGCTGAGCAAATGCCGCAGATACGCTGGGTAAACAGGGCCGCATCCCGTGGGTCACGGCCTGTCAGCATACATTCCATCCCTCGGAACAGTTGCGCTCCCAGCCAGGCATCCACAATTTTACCATTCTCTACTTCCACGTCCATCCGCAGCGGTTCGTGAATACGTGTTACCGGAAAAACGGTCTGTACAGCCATGCCGCTCTACCTCCTCTATTTTGGTCCCGGACGGAAAAAATCAGCCACTTTCTGCCGAAAAGTTCTGCGCAGTTTTTTTCTGCCCTTGTTTTGCCCCAAGCTTTGACTCGCATCAATGAGTTTATTTTGTTGGCGAATGAGATCATCAAGCTCCTGTTTAAGCTGCTCTAAATTTTCAGGCGGTTCAGTTTCTTTGGGTTTGGTGCCCTGCTGCCAATGTCTGCCGACCCGCTTGGCGGCAACGCCGGTCGCCAGATAGGCACCTACTGCAGCAACCCCCAGTCCGGCAGCCGCGGCGCCAAACTTTTTAACATCAAGCGCCCCCAGCGGGGTCTGGATATTGGGCAGATGCTGGTAAAACGGCATACTGCTGTCAGGAAATCCCGGATTGACGCAGCCGATGCAGGGTGCGCCGGCTCTGACCGGCCAATTTACATAATGATTCCACTGCCGTTTGGGGCAGTCTGCATACGTGACCGGCCCTTTGCAGCCAACCTTGTAAAGGCAGCCGCTTTCGCCGGGAAATGACGCAAAAATTCCATCTTCAAACTGTTGGCGCCGTTGGCATAAATCATGAATGGTCTGGCCAAAAAACAGCTTCGGCCTGTTATAGCTATCAAGCTCAGGCAATCCATACAGCATCAGATGGCTGAAAGTACCTGTCACCCAATCGGGGTTAATCGGGCAGCCGGGTATATTGATAACCGGTTGTTTGATTACCTCCCACACCCCCTTGCCTCCTCCCGGATTGGGATAGGCGGCTCCGGGGCCGCCAAAGCAGGCACAGGTGCCAACGGCAATGATATATTTGGCTTTCGGGGCAAATTCCTGCAGGGCTGCCATGCCGGTCACCATCTGATTGTCACGCATAAAAACATGATTATACCGGCCATTGTCCCCGGTCATCACCGAGCCTTCAATGACCAGCCAGAACTTACCGGCTTCATTTGCCACAGTATCGGTGAGTGCCTGTACGGCCTCAGCCCCCTGCGCCACATTGAGCAGCCAATTATAGCGCATATCAATCATCTGGGTAAGCAGCTGATCCAAACTGGGATTAACGGCATTATCCAGGGAGACGGAATTACCGGTACAAGACCCCAGTTCCAGCCAGATTACCGGCGGCTTTACCGTCTTGTTTTCCGCAAAGGCCTGACACATGACAGGCAGTAATTGCTGACTCAAACCAGTTGTTAAAACCGCAGAAGTACAGAGTTTAAGAAACTCCCGCCGGGTAAGCATAGGCTCCCCCCTTATCGGCAATATCTCTGTTAATTTTCCCAAGTCTGGTATATATATGTAAAGGGATATGCCAGTATAGCCGGCACATCCCTTATTTTGCGATTTTGCTGTATTGTTTCATATTGCCTTGTGCCCATAGGTTAACCATCGTCTCATAGCTGCCATAATCCATACCCAGCGATTTTTCAATCGCCTTATTGATCTTTTCACCCTTGGTAAGATAGGTCAGCACCTGAGTCAGCTTGGCCTCTCCATGCACTTCGGCAATATAACGGACAGCAGCCAACGACTGACGGTAAGCCAGCGCTTGATTATCCAGATTATCAAAATCCCCGTCAAGCTCGTCCATCGTGTAGAGCTTGCCTGTTAACCGGTTATCTGCCGTCACCCATTCATAACCGTTAACCCGGTATTCCACATACTGTGCCAGTCCTTCGGTAAACCAGCGGCTATAGTTGCCTCTGGCCATATGGTCAAGCACCAAGTGGGTGTATTCATGGGCCAACGGACCGGTAGCAATAAACTCGTTAAGCGACGGGTTTTTCATCCACGCCTTGGGCGACAGAATCTGAATAACGCCGCCCCAGTAAAAGCCCATAGCACTGGCATCTCCGGACCAGCCGTACGCCTGTTTCATCGCTTGACGGTCAGGGTGCATCAGAATCAGTGTTTTTTTGCCGGGCGCATAATGCAGCGCCGAAGTTACCGGCTCATAAGCAGCCTCAGCCGCTTCTGCCACCATAGCAACCATATCGGCATCACTTGGTGTGTATCGAATAATAAAATGCGGCGTTTCCTGTGCCAGCATGTTTTTAGTCTGATAATCAATTTTCATTACAACCGCCTGCCGTACAAGTGGGTACAGCCACATTTGCGGCCGAATAGGCACCATGCTGCTTAGCAGCAGACTGGCTAACATCAGACCAACTACCACCGGCACGCCGCCTGGGATCATTTCAACCAGATTACGCATGATAGCTGCCCTCCTTTCGAGCAAGTAAAGGACAGTATATCATGAATTCTAGTTTACTTCTACATGTATTTTATGTAAACTAAATAAAAAATAAGATTGCCAACCACAGTGTTTCGCAATGATTCATGCTCCTCCGCGATTTCAAAACACCGGGCAGCAATCCAATTCTGCAGCTTACCCTTTTGAACCGTCGACCGCCGGCTTATCTGTGCCGGCAATGACAATACCGGCGCTTGTTCCTAAACGGGTTGCTCCGGCAGCAACAAGTGCCAGCGCCTGTTCGCGGGTGCGAATACCGCCTGATGCTTTTATCCCGATCTTGTCGCGAGCCACTTCTTTGAGCAAGCGGATGTCTTCCTCGGTTGCCCCGCCGGGGCCAAAGCCTGTAGAGGTTTTAACAAAATGGGCTCCGCCATCAATGACAGCCTGACAAGCTTGGCGTTTTTCCTCATCGGTTAACAATCCTGTCTCAATAATGACTTTGACAATAGCGCCGTCAGCCGCCGCCACAACCTGCTCAATATCGGCTTTAACAGCTTCCCACAGTCCGGCTTTGACGGCCCCGATATGTATGACCATATCCAGTTCATCGGCTTTTCGCAGTACCGCCTCTTTGGCCTCAGCCGCTTTAACGGCGGAAAGAGTAGCCCCTAAGGGGAAGCCAATAACTGTCGCTGTTTTCACGCCGGTTCCGGCCAGATGATGGGCTGCCAGGTCAACATAGATCGGATTGACACAGACAGCAGCAAACTTATGCTGCGCAGCTTCTTCGCACAGCCGGATAATTTCTTCCACCGTGGCTGCCGGTTTGAGCAGCGTATGATCGATATACTTTGCCAGATTCATAATTCTAACCTGCCCTTAACATGGAATAACGAAGAGACTGCCGTCATACGCCAATCTCTTCGTGCTTTATAGGTGTTGTTTACTCCTTAGCTGACCGCCGCAGTTTGCTTCTGACATCGAGGGCACATACCATAAAAATAGAATTGCTGGCCCTGAAGAGTATAGTCGGTCTGAGACGAAACCTGTTTGATAAACTCGGAAGAATCCACTCCGTACAAATCATCAACCCGTCCGCAGCCCATGCAGCGGATATGCGGATGATTAGTGGTGTCGGCATCATAGCGGAAACTATCTTCACCGACATTAAGTACTTGCACCAAATTCAATTCCTTCAAGATTTCAATGGTCTTGTACACGGTTGCCAAACTCATAGTCGGATAAACCGGTTGCAGCTCATTGTAAATCATTTCGGCGCTTGGATGTGCCTTAGTAGCGGCCAAAGCACTATAAATAGCCAGCCGCTGCGGCGTAACCTTGAATCCCTTGTCTCTTAACAGTGTGGTAACACAAATGTCCATTCTTATCCCCTACTTTACTACAAATTACCACTGGAAAATAGTTATCGAGTAATTCTTAGTTAATTCTAACTCTGATTTCATATACTGTCAAGGGCTTTTTATACCGAAGTAATTGGGGAAACAGGACATAAAAAGCCCCGCGTTAAACGCGGGGCATGTGCCTTATATTACTGCGCCTGGCTGCTAAACTTGGATTTAGCTTGCGCGATATCTTGCGGATTAGCATTTTGGACGGTATAGTACCCCTTTTGCTGCATGAGATCAAAAATTTGCTTTTCCTGACTATGCACTTCACCAAGGATGGTCAAATAATCACGGCGGAGTGTTTCACTGACACACTCCAAGGCAAATGTATTGATAGCAGCAGCTGTATATTTGGCATCTGACAGCGCCAGCTGCAGAAGTTCACGCTCAGATATGGTGGCTCCTTGACCGTTCATGCCGGCCTGCATACTTTGATTGGATTGTTGTCCCATCTGTGCCACAGTTATTCACCTCAATTATTGTAAATTTTGTCCGGCATTCAAATGTTTCGTCATAGTCTGAAAGTGCTGTTGACTTTTTTGCGCAATCTGCTGAAAAAGCTGTTTAGTCTGAGCATCCTGGATATTGGCACCAAAGTAACTCATGGTTTTGGCACAATTTTGTTCCATGCCCAGGAAATCTTCCAGCTGCATCAATTCTTTTGCTGTTAACACCTATAATCCCCTCCTTTGCGGTTTATAGGCTTAGCATGCGTAAGTCCTGGCAGAACTATTCTATATATATGGACAATTTGGTGATATATGACATTCAACGCGATTGCGTCCCTGCTGTTTTGCCCGGTACAGCGACTGGTCAGCGGCATCAATAATCTTAGTTTTCGGATCTTCCCAGCCTGTGCAAATTTCAAAAGTAGCTACACCTAAACTTATGGTAATGGTAATTATGGTATCGTCCACTTCAAATTTGGCGGTTTCAATGAATTGACGGAAATTCTCTGCCAGTCTGCGGGCTTCCGCCAAACCGGTTTCCGGTAAAACTATCGCAAACTCTTCACCGCCATAGCGCGCACTTATATCGGTTGTGCGAAAATGCTCTTTAATCATCGCGCCCATTTTCTGCAGGATAACATCGCCGGCCAGATGCCCCCAGGTGTCATTGACCTTTTTGAAAAAATCGATATCCAGCATGATCAAACTGAGCGGGCGGTTATAATTCAGTGTACGGCTAATCTCACGGCCTAACGCCATCTCAAACTGACGGCGATTGGCCAGGCGGGTGAGCGGATCGGTAAGTGCCATGGCCTGAAAATGGTCGTACAGGTAAGCTCTTTCCAGGCCAATAGCGGTCTGGCTGGCAATGGTACTAAGCATAAGTTCTTTTCCCTGGGGAATTTCCTTAGTAGTATCATTCCAGCCAAGCACAATCAGCCCTTGCAGTTTGCCGTTGGCTAACAGCGGCAAAATATTAAGCCGGCGCGACATAAGTACCGACATGGTAATCAGACTCCGCTCACTGTCATATGCCGTACTTTCGTCCATACTGCTGAGACCGCTCCAGGGCCAGGTCATTTTCCCGTCAGAAAATACCCGTTGCAGGTGATCGATTTCTTTTTGTTCAAACCCGGTGGTAAATACCGGTTCGGTGTGAATACCGTCATCCCGGTGATGCATGATGAAAGCTACCGTTCCATCGGCGGCAAACAAAGAGTAGAGTTTTTCGGCTACCCTTGTCAGGATGGCACCCGGCGACTTCTGCACAGCCAAATCTTTGACAACATCATAGAGCAGCGTAAGCTGGGTAAAGCTTTCCACTGTTGTCTCATAGGCCCTGGCATTTTTAATGGCTTCGCCGGCATGGTGGGAAAACACGCTTAAAAATTGAGCATCATGCTGGGTAAAGGCACGTTCCTTCCGGGAGAATAATACCAGCACGCCGATAACATCACCGTTATGCCTGATCGGTGCGCCAACCATTGACTTCAGCTGTGCCTGACACAAGGTGTCCTGAATTACATCCGAATGATTCTCAACATTGTCAATTACTATCGACCTTTTATCAAAAAAGACCTTCCCCATAAAGCTTTTCTCAGGCTGAAGTCTCTCCGGCGGCTTAAAACTGCTGAGATATGCCACTATTTTCAGCGTTTTACCCTCAACCAGAGACAAAAAAACATGCTCGCATTGAAACACGGTTCCAGTAGCGGTGACTACCTGCTGCAGCATGGCTGCCAGATCATGCTTGGAGGCCAACGTGGCACCAAGCTGAATAAATGCCTGCCGCAGAATGCGGTCCGAGTCCCGGGTCTCTTTATACAAGCTCATTCTTTTTTCAGCCATATGCTTGAGTGCCTGATTAAGACGTGAGATACGCATATAGGGGCGTAAAATGGAGGTTTGCAGCAGCGACCGTAACACGCAGTAATATGCCATAATTTTGTAGATATGACCAAGAAAATGAAAACTGTCATACGTATGGGCATACAAGGTGAACGACATCCCGGCCGCCAAACTGAATACCAGACTGACACGCAGCAAAAATACCGACTGCTGTGACGGATTGCGGCAGCCATACAGGTATATGGCCAGCAGATTGAAGCCCATAGCGATATATTCAAGGGTAATCTTCTCCACCGTTTGCCCGTGTCCGGCAATAAACATCGGGACCAAAGAACGCTCAAACAATATAACCATTCCGACAAGTGATACCGCTGCTGAAATTGTGATTGTCAGAAGGTACAGCCGGTGAAACACCGCACTGATACTGCGCCGGGGAATATAAACTGCCGCCAACAGCCCGCCGCTGACCAGCAGCCGGCTGATAATCCAGAAAATAGAGGCTTTATTTTCACTATTTGCTGTTATGAAATCAGGCATGCCTTTGTATGACAGCAAATGAGCAAAATCAAAAATGCCTACTGCCAGGAAAACCATGGCAATAACCAGATCACGACTATTGTTGGTTTGCGGCCAGCCATACCACACCACAATAAATACGCTTAAAGCAATAACCAGACAAATGATTTCAGCTACTGTGTGGATGCTAAGGTACAAATTTTCCGGATAGATGACATAGAAATGTTCAGGCATCCAGGAAATCAGCCCCACTATACCAAACAGCACTGTGGCAAGCGCCGCTAAGCGTACATTAGCTTTCAGGGTTTTTATCAACAAAGACACCTTTATTCCCCCCTTCAGACCAAGCAACATTTCCGTTACTCTTACTAACATAATATGCCTCGCCAAAAGCAGATGTGCTTTGTGCCGGATATCAGCCTAAAGTCCCACATAACTAGGAATATTGCATATTTCCTTTCTGGCGCGGTTTATGTATAATAATGGTAAGCAGGACAAGGAGGGTTGCCTTATGCTTATCAGCGAAGTAAAAGCCGGCATGGTACTGGCACGCGATATTATTGATGACAATGGCAATCTGCTTCTGGAACAGGGCATTGCCCTTACGGAATACTACATTACCCGGCTGACTCAGCTCGGTATAACCAGTATCCCTATTTATGATCCATATGCAGTTGAGCTAAAAAAGCATTCCGTAATTGCTCCGGAGGTCAGAGAAGAGCTTACGTTATGCTTTCGGTCATTATTTAACAAAAAAAGCCAGGATATTCTCAATTCCGGCCTGCGGACAATTTACCTAAAACAAATTCAGCAAACCGTCGGCCAGGTAATTGACAATACCGAAAAAAACCTGGGACAAATTGTGAATGTCCAGGTACGCCAGCCCACCGAAGATGAAATTGCTCATGCCATAAATGTCTGCCTGATGGCCATCTCCACCGGCCTGTATATTAAACTGCCGCGTCCGGTACTGATGGACCTGGCCATGGGAGCGCTTTTTCATGATTTAGGCAAAACAGTTATGCCGACCATTGAGGGATCGATTGCCTCCGATCCGGGGCGGTTGCATCCTATGTACGGGCAACAGCTGTTGGTGAAAAATAAGCTCGGAACCATTGTAGCCCGTATTGCCGCCGAACATCACGAGCAATACGACGGCCAGGGGTATCCGCTCGGACTGGCCGGAAAAGAAATTCATCCTTTGTCACGCATAGTGACCATCGCCAATCACTTTGACAATAACATGAATATGGCTGCTAAAACCGGCCAGCCGCGCGGCAAGATTATCGATTCCATGCTGGCCAATGGCAATACCTTATTTGATATGTACCTGTTAAGAGCCTTCTTCCATACTACGCCGCTTTATCCGGTAGGTACGCTGGTCAAACTCAGTACCAATCAAATGGCCTATGTAATAAAAAACAAAGCCCGGTTTGCCGCTACTCCCACCGTGCAGATTGCCGAGCGCGGGCCCCGCGGCTACAATATGATCACCGGTCAAATGATTGATTTAGCGATGAAACCCCAAATAACGATTGTCGACGTAATCGCAGATTAAAAAAACGTCACGCATACGCGTGACGTTTACTATTTCATCCACTTTCTTGAACCAAACCGCCGCCATAAAATGGCGCTGCGGATGAGAAAATCGCCTGCCGTAATATACCAGGCAGCCGTAATATCATAGCCCCAGACAATAATAAATACATATACCAGCGGCAGGCGGATCAGCCATACGCCTAAGGTTGTCACATACATAGGCCAGCGCGTATCACCCGCCCCTCTGAGCGCCCCGCCCAGAACAAAGCAAAGGGCGATTGTCGGCTGTTCCAGCACGGCAACCATTACACAAAGCGAGCCCCAGTAAATAACCGCCGGGTCATCAATAAACAGTGCCGCCAACGGCCGGGCAAACACAAAAATAATTACCCCCATAACCGCCATACTCCAGAAAGCAATCTTATTGGTCAGCCAGGCGAACTGCTCGGCCCGGTGCGGCATACCCTTGCCTAAATATTGTCCGACAAGCGTCATGGCGGCTATTGAAAAGCCGAAGCCGGGCATAAACGACATGGACTCAATTTGTACTGCGATCTGGTGGGCGGCAAACTGCACGGCCCCCACTCCGGCCAGCATAAACATGAATACCATACGGCCGCCCTGCATGGCCAGTTGTTCCAGCGCCGCCGGGACACTAATAGCCACAATCCGTTGAATGACTGCTTTATCGACTGTCAATATATCCCGCAAAGCCAGCCCCACCGTTTCCCGGCGCCTGAGCACAGCCAGGGCTGCCAAACCACCGGCCAGCTGCGACACCCCCAGACCCCAGGCCGCGCCATATGGTCCCAGTGCCGGCATGCCAGCATAGCCAAAGACCAGAGTGTAAGCAATAATGAGAGCCAGCGTATTGCTGAAGATGGTTATATAAAAAGCAATCCGGGTCCGCCCCATCCCCCGCAAAATAGCGTTGCCGATGGACATCAGCAAAAAGAAAGGAGTAAAACCAAACGAAATTTTGACCAAAACAGTCGCCAGCCGGTTGATTTCCGGATCAGCCGCCGTCAAATCCAATATCGGCTTCGCCATTACCAGCCCCAATACCGCCAGCGCAATTCCCAACCCGCTTCCCAGTAAAATAGCCTGGCCGGTAATCTTTCTGACTTCCTGCCAGTGGCAAGCCCCGGTTTCGCGGGCCACAATAGCGGCAGCACCTGTGCCTGCCGCCGCAAATATCATGGCCGCCGAAAACTGCATCATGACGGCCAGCCCGACGGCTGCCAGCGGTACTGCTCCAAGCCGCCCGACCATGGCAGTAATCAGCACATTAACCGCCACGATGACCACACCTTCAAAGATTACCGGCCAGGCAAGTTTTATAATTTGTCTGTTCATGTATTGTTTTATAGCTAAAGACACGCTGGGCTCCCCCTGACAAACCATTTAAAGCATGGAAGCACCCGCACCGGCCATTAAGGCGATCCCCTGAACCGGTCATTGCGGGCGCAGCGAAGCAAGCTTCACTTATATATCATTCTGCTCTTTGAAAAATAATCCTTTACTGCAACAATTCACTGCAATTATATTGTCCTGACGGCACAAACTGATATAATATAGAAGTTAAAACATATTAATAAAGATGGTGAACAGATGCTTATTACCGAAATCCCCGCTATTATTGCCCGCGAACTGGCCGTTAAGCCGCATCAGGTATCGGCCACAATGACCTTGTTGGATGACGGCAATACCGTACCCTTTATTGCCCGTTACCGCAAAGAAGTCACCGGTGAACTTAACGAAGAACATATCCGTACCATTGAAGAGCGCACCCAATACTTGCGCAATCTGATCAAACGGCAGGAAGAGATCCTTGCCGGCATTGAGTCCCAGGACAAGTTAACGCCGGAACTGGCACAAGCCATTCAGGCAGCAACCAAACTGCAGGAGCTGGAAGACCTCTATCTCCCTTACCGCCCCAAAAAGCGGACACGGGCCCAAATCGCCCGGGAAAAAGGGCTGGAGCCCTTGGCGGAAACCATCCTGGCCCAGGAACTTACTGACGGTGACCCGCTGGTGCTTGCCGAACAATACCTAAATGCCGAACACGAAATAACCACCGCTGAATTGGCGCTGGCCGGTGCCCAGGACATCCTGGCCGAAACTGTCAGCGAGCAGGCCGACATCCGTGCCATGCTCCGCAAAGAGTTGTGGCAAAAGGCGGAAATTGCCAGCCAGCTTGCCGTGGCAGAAGCCGAAGCCAGGGAATTCCTCATGTATAAAGAATATCAGGAACCGGTTAAGCGCATGCCGTCCCACCGGATTCTGGCTGTTAACCGCGGTGAAACCAAAGGTACGCTTAAAGTTGAGCTGGTTACCAACCACGAAGGCAATATCAAGTTAATTGCCAATAAGGTGATTACCGGCAGCTCTATTTTTACCCCAATCCTGCTTGCCGCCATTGCCGACGGCTATAAACGGCTGCTGTTTCCGGCACTGGAACGGGAAATCCGCAGCCTCTTAACGGAAAATGCCGAAAAACAGGCCATCAGGGTGTTTGGTCTTAACCTGCGCCAGCTGCTGCTGCAAGCGCCCCTGGCCGGTCATACCGTTATGGGACTGGACCCAGGTTACCGTACCGGCTGCAAACTGGCTGTCGTCAGTCCTACCGGGGCGGTGCTCACCACCAATACCATCTACCTGACCATGAGTGAACGCCAGCGCGAAGAAGCCGCCGCCAAAGTCCTGGAGGCTGTCAAAACCCATGGCGTAACGCTGATTTCGATTGGCAACGGCACAGCTTCCTACGAAACCGAAGAATTTGTTGCCAGCCTCATCAATACCCATAATTTAAGCATTCATTACATCATTGCCAACGAAGCCGGCGCTTCCGTGTATTCGGCCTCCAAGCTGGCCAAAGACGAACTGCCTGATCTGGACGTCTCCATTCGCGGCGCCGTTTCCATTGCCCGCCGGATTCAGGACCCACTGGCCGAATTGGTGAAAATCGATCCCAAATCCATCGGTGTCGGTCAATACCAGCATGACGTAAATCAGAAGGAATTAGGCGGCACTTTAGCCAATATCGTGGAATCCTGCGTTAACCATGTTGGTGTGGAACTCAACACCGCATCCCCGGCGCTGTTAACCCATATTGCCGGCATTAATGCCGGTGTCGCCAAGAACATTGTTGCCTATCGCACCGAAAACGGCCAGTTTAAAAGCCGCAAAGAGCTTTTAAAGGTGGCCCGCCTGGGCAAAGCCGCTTTTACCCAGTGTGCCGGCTTTTTACGCATTGCCAAGGCTGCCAATCCGCTTGACAACACGCCGGTTCACCCGGAATCCTACGAACTGGCGGAAGCCCTCTTAGGCAAACTCGGTTTTACCCTAAAAGATTTGTCTGACAAAAATAAGCTGGCCGCCCTCCAGCAAACAGCACCGGCGGCCGATGCCGCCAAGCTGGCCGCCGAACTCGGAGCCGGCGAGCCTACCGTGCGGGATATTCTGGCCGCATTAGCCAAGCCCGGTCGTGACCCCAGAGAAGATGTACCCCCGCCGCAAACCCGCAAAAACATTGTCAAGCTGTCTGACATCACGCCAGGCACCATTGTCAAAGGCACAGTCCATAATGTTACCGACTTCGGCGCCTTTGTTGATATCGGTATCAAAATCAACGGTCTTATTCACCGTTCCGAGCTCAGCCACAAACATTTCCGCCACCCCATTGATGTCATATCGGTCGGCGATATCATTGATGTAATGGTAATTAATGTGGATGAAGCCCGCCAACGTATTGCGCTTAGTTTAAAACAAGTTCCCAAAGCATAAGCACCCAAAGCCCTGTATCCAGGCTTACAACCTGGATACAGGGCTTTGTTGACAACACTATCGGTTTCCTGTATTGACCGGAGAATTATCCCCTGACAACACTAAAGGGAGCACTGGCATAGACCTTGTCCTCAATGGCAGCCTTCAATTCATCGGCCGTTGATTGCAACAGATATATCTGGCCTTTGAGGGCATTAACCAGAAGCTCATCCTCCAGCTCATTTAAATTAATGGCCGTACTGAGCAAGCTGCCGACAATGCCGGCATAGGCCATGGCTACGCCGGCCATCAAATCGCTCACTACCATCTTGTCTACTTTCGTCACAATGGTTTTTGCAATCTCAACAACCTCCAAACAAGACCTGGCTGTCTCAATCGGCACCTCTGCGGCCAGTTTTATCGCCTTCTGCAAGGCAAGCCGGCGTGCCTGCTGCTTTTCGGCACCATTCTCCGGTAAACCGGCTGCCGCCAGCAATCCCCGTAGTGCTAAGGCATCTCTGTCAATCAAAATAGTCAGTTCAATATGCAGTCTACTCAAGTCGGCCTGCTTGGCAAGCAGCAATTCACTGCACACCACCTGTCCTGGACTTTTTAGCGAATAATTTACCGCCAGCTCCAGGAGCGACGCCCCCATCAGACCACTGATAGCTGCCGCGCTTCCCCCGCCTGGCGGTACCTCTGCCGCAGCCAGCCTGCCGGCAAAGTCGCTGATATTTAGTGAGCTTAACATCATTTCCCTCCCTGTCACTCCACACTGATGATAAATTGATAGTGCGGCTGCCCGCCAAAATACACTTCTATTTCCACAGCATCAAGCTGTGCGGCAAGCCCTGCTGCCAGGACCTTAGCTTCAGCCTCGTCAAGCTCTGCTCCGTAGTACAGGCTGACGATGCCGGTATCAGGCTCAACCAGTTGTTTAACGACCTGCGTCAACGCCGCGGACAACCCGTCAGCCCACACCGCCACATTGCCGTCAATGACGCCGATATATGCACCTTCAGGCACCTTCTGCCCATTCACCAGCGAATCGCGGACAGCAATCGTCAGACTGGCTGATTTCACCGCAGCCTGCGCCTCCGTCATCCGGGCCAGATTGTCAGCCAAATCACGCTGGGCATCAAAGGCCAGTACAGCCGCCAAGCCTTGCGGCACATTGGTGGTAGGCACAATAGCCACCCGGTCGTCACCCAATAGTTTTTTCGCCTGCGCCGCAGCCAGCACAATATTCTTGTTGTTAGGCAAGATAATATAGGTTTCGGCCGAGCTGTTGTGGATAGCGGCCACGAACTCCTCTACCGGCGGATTCATGGTTTGCCCGCCGGTAATAACAATGTCTGCCCCCATTTGCTGCATAATGTTGGCAAGCCCCTCGCCTGATACCACACTAATGACGGCCAGTCCTGACCTGACCTGCGCCTCCTCGGCAGTCTCCAGCGTTTGCCGGTGTTGATCAGACATATTATCAATCTTAATATCATGCAGCGTTCCCCAGGCGATTGCCGATTCCAGTACGGCGCCCGGGTGAGCGGTATGAATATGTACTTTTAAAATGCCCTCACCGGGTGCGATCACCAGTGAATCACCCATCTGCTCTAACTGACGCTTAACTTCTGCTTTACTGGCGGCAAATCGCTTGACCACAAACTCGGTGCAATACGGATGGGCAATATTGACCTCAGCAGTCATGCCGGATATTGTCAGGGTACGGCCAAAGTCGGCTTCAGGCCCGCTGAACCGCCCCTCCAGCCCTTCCAGACACCCTGCCAGAAACACAATCAGGCCCTGACCGCCGGCATCAACTACTCCGGCGGCCTTGAGCGCCGGCAATAAGTCCGGTGTCCGTTTAAGTTCCTCCTGTCCGGCGCTAATTGCTTCTGTCAAAATATCGGCAAAAGCCACCCGGTCCCGCACCGCCCGGTGCGTCCCCTTGGCAATGCCCTTCGCCACCGTCAGGATGGTGCCCTCAACCGGCCGGGCTACTGCCCGGTACGCGTACAGTACGCCATATTGAAAGGCTTTGCCCACTTCCGCCGCCGTAGCCGTGTCCTTGCCGGACAGCCCCCGGGCAATGCCGCGCAAGAGTTGCGACAAGATCACCCCGGAGTTGCCTCTGGCCCCCATAATGGCACTGTCCGCACCCCGGCGCGCCAGCGAACCAATCCCCTCATCAGGCGCTTCGGCCACCGCTTTGGCCACAGCCCCCAATGTCAGCAGCATATTCGTACCGGTATCACCATCCGGTACAGGAAAGACGTTGAGACTGTTGATGTATTCGTGTTCGCGCATGAAGGCTCCATACGCCCCGGCAATCATGCGGCGAAAATCTCTCCCATTAATGACATCCATGCTGGATTGCATACAGTTCCCTCCTCTACTGTATTACTGCTTCTTTTGAAAAAACAGGCCAAGGACACCAGGACCCAAATGGGCGCCAAGTGCCGAACCGATACCGCTCAGTGATACCGGAATGTTGGGGTAGCGTTGGCAAACCGTATCATATATTTCCTGGGCTGTTGCCTGGGCTTCGCCATGCGCCACCCCAATATATTCAAGTTCACCATGCTTATCCAGTTCCTCCAGCATCCGTGCCACCGCCCGCGTCCGGGTACGCACCTTATCAAACACCACTACCTTACCTTCGCGCAAGGTAAGGATAGGCTTAATTTGCAAAATCGAACCAACCAGTGCCGCTGCACCGCCAATCCGGCCGCCTTTATACAGATAATCCAGAGAGTCAGGCAGAATCAGCGTATGGGTGGCATCTGCCATCTGCTGCAGCTGTTCGGCAATAGCCGCTGCCGGGTTGCCGGCAGCAGCCAGCTTAAGTGCCACCTCTGCCATTTTTATCATGCCAATTGACGACGTACGGGAATCAATCACATAGATTTCACGGCCCTTAAATTCTTTGGCCGCCGCTCTGGCACCGTTAACGGTCCCGCTTAAACCACCCGAAACACTAATCATTATTATTGGATGCCCCTCGGCTGTCGGAGAAAATACCCGGGCAAAATCGCCCGGTGCCGGCTGCGAGGTGCGCGGATGTATCCCTTTTTCTTTAGCTATGCGAAACAGTTCTGCATTGCTCAGTTCAGGCTCATTCCAGTCAGTATCCCCGATAATCACTTTTAGCGGTACTATATGAAGGTTGGGGTGAGCTGCCAGCATTTCTTCAGGTGCATTAGCAGTACTGTCAAGTATTATATGTATAGTAGACAACTTACGTAACCTCCTCTCCTACTACCTAAACTATATCTTACCAAATAATCTGACGCAATACACTAAAATATTGTTATGAATCTTAGACAAAAATCATAAATGTGTGCCATATTCTTAAATTTACTGACAGGATATAGGATATCCTGCGGCGAAATTAGCATTGTTGATTCTGAATACAATGAATGAAGGAGTACTTATGGACAATAACCAACTCCTCTTTGCTTTAGATATCGGTACCAGAAGCGTCGTCGGACTTGTCGGCGAGGTGCAAAACGGCACAATCAAACTGACAGCCTCAGAACGGGAAGAGCACCATACCCGGGCTATGCTTGACGGGCAGATTCATGATGTACAGGAAGTTGCCGGGGTACTGGCGGCAGTCACTTCCCGCCTGGAGGCGACTGTCGGCAAATTGACCAAAGTCGCGGTAGCTGCCGCCGGCCGCGCCCTGTGCACCCTGCGGATTTCAGCCGAACTGGAGACAGCCTCCCGCGGTCCACTTACCCCGGAGGATGAACGCTCCCTTGAACTGGCGGCCATCCAGACGGCCCAGGCCGAACTGGCTACCTCCGGTGCGGTGGCTGACCCGGCCGATTACTACTGTGTCGGCTACAGCGTCGTCAGCTTCAGCCTGGATGGCACCCGCATCAAGAGCCTTGTTGGCCAGCGCGGCAAACGCTCGGCCATTGAAGTCATTGCCACCTTCCTCCCCCGGCAAGTCATTGATTCCCTGCAATCTTCCATTCAGGCCGCCGGTCTGGAAATGGCAACCCTTACGCTGGAACCCATTGCCGCCATTAATGTCCTCATCCCCTCAACCATGCGCCATCTAAATCTCGTACTTGTCGATGTCGGCGCAGGCACCTCCGATGTAGCTATTACCCGCGACGGCTCAGTGATTGGCTATGGCATGGTGCCACTGGCCGGAGATGAAATTACCGAAGCCATATCACAACATTTTTTGCTTGATTTCAATGTCGCCGAAACGGTTAAACGCCAGCTTGGCAGTAATAATAAAAAAATTGCTTTCACCGACGTGCTGGGCATGCCTCACAAAGAGTCGGCCAAGACCATTATTGATTCCCTGGCCCCCAAAGTAGTTGAACTGGCCCAAGCCATTGCCGGCGAAATTCTGACTCTCAATACCCAGCAGCCGCAGGCCGTCCTCCTGGTCGGCGGCGGCGCCCTGACACCGCTCTTACCGGAAGCATTAGCGGAGGCTCTGGATATTCCGGCAGCCAGAGTTGCCATTCGCCGCCCTGATTCCATTGAAGGCATTACCGGCATACCCTCTGCCTTATGCACCCCTGATGCGGTGACACCACTGGGCATTTTAAAACTGGCCGGCGGACGTACCTTAAACTTCATCAATATTACCGTCAACGAGCGGCCCATCCGCTTGTTTAACCTAAGCCGCTTAACCATAGCCGATGCGCTCCTGGCCGCCGGCATTGATATCCGGGCACTGCGCGGCCGGCCAGGCATGGGTCTGACCATTTCCGTCAATGGCCAAACCCGCTTTATTCCCGGCGGTCATGGTATTGCCGGTCAAATTATGCGCAGCGGCCAGCCAGCCAAGCTTACCGATATCCTCTGTGATCAGGATATTCTGGAAATAACACCAGGCTCTGACGGTATAACGCCGACACCTTTGCTCAGAGAAATCGCACCCCTGCCTGAGCCGCTGACCATTCTGCTTGACGGTCAAAGCTTTCAACTGGAATCGCCGGTAACGGTAAACGGGATTCCGGCTGAGCCTGATACGCGCCTGTGCGACCGTGATCAAATTTGCATCACATCTATAGAAACATTAGAACAAGTGCTTGCCGGGTTGAATCTCGTCGCCACACCTGCTGAATATCGCTACCAGGTCAACGGTGCCGACCGTTCCTACAGAGTATGGCCCAAATATACAATTAATGCTGTTACCGCTTCCCTGGACAGTCCGCTTTCCCCGGGCGACAGGATTGAAACCCTCAAGCCACCGCTGCCCACCCTGGCAGAAGTCCTGGGAATTACCGCCAAAGATGACGATACCATTCATGTATTATTCAACGGCGCCCCCTGCGCTATCCCGGTCCGCCGCTATAGCATAGTATTGGATGGCCAGCCGGCAGAAGCCGGCCAAACTGCAGTTCCCGGCAGTACCATTGAATTTACTATATCCCCTGACCGCCAGCCGCTCATTAGTGATGTATTGCTGGCTGCCGATTTTGATCCTCGTACCCTGCCGCCGGTTGGCAGGATTACCGTATTGCTCAATGGTTTACCCACTGAATATACGGCAGTTGTTACAAATGGAGACAAGGTGGATATTAAAACAACTGAAATTTGAGAAAAATCACCCGGGACTGTGACATACGTCACAGTCCCGGGTTGCTTTATCCCTTATAATGACAACATAAGCTACAAACAAACAAGGGGGATTTGAGAAATGAGTATGTTTTGTTATCAATGTGAACAAACTGCAGGTGGCTCAGGCTGTACCAAAATTGGCGTCTGCGGAAAAAACGAAGATATTGCCAGTTTACAGGATACCCTGATTTTCGGCCTCAAAGGCATTGCCGCCTATGCTCACCATGCCCGCGAACTGGGTGCCCGTGACGAGCAAGTTGACGCTTTCATGCATGACGCCTTATTCTTCACGCTGACTAACGTAAATTTCAGCTTGGAAAAACATATTGCCATGGTATTGAAATGCGGTGAAATTAACCTTAAGGTCATGGAACTGTTGGATAAAGCCCATGTTGACCGTTTTGGCTCACCTGTACCTACAGAAGTATTCACAGGTTTTAAAGCCGGCCACGGTATCTTAGTTACCGGCCATGACCTGCTTGATTTGGAAGAACTCTTAAAACAAACCGAAGGCACCGGCATCAATATTTACACCCATGGTGAAATGCTGCCAGGCCATGCTTATCCTGAACTCAAAAAATACAAACATCTTATTGGCAACTATGGTACCGCCTGGCAGAACCAGCGCAAAGAATTTGAAGCCTTCCCCGGTGCAATCTTAGTGACTACCAACTGTGTAATGCCGCTGACAGCCAATGAGACCTACGGTGACCGCATCTATACCCGCAGTGTAGCCGGCCTCCAGGGTGGTAACCACATCGCCGACCGCGACTTCTCGGAAATTATCGCTAAAGCTAAGGCTCTGCCGCAGCTTGCTGACAAAGCAGGCGCTTACACGCTGACTACCGGGTTCCACCACAACGCCATTCTCGGCCTGGCTGACAAAATTGTCGATGCTGTTAAAGCCGGAAAAATTAAACGCTTCTTCCTCATTGGCGGTTGTGACGGTGCTAAACCCGGCCGTAACTACTACACCGAACTGGCTGAAAAAATTCCGCAAGATTGCGTAATTCTTACCGTAGCCTGCGGCAAATACCGCTTTAACCATCTTGACTTCGGCACCATTGACGGCATTCCCCGCCTCATCGACCTCGGCCAGTGCAATAACGCCTACTCGGGTATTCAAGTGGCGGTTGCTCTTGCCAAAGTCTTCAATTGCGGCGTAAATGACCTGCCGCTCTCCTTTGTACTCTCCTGGTTTGAACAAAAAGCTGTTGCCATCCTGCTTACCCTCCTGCACCTCGGCGTGAAGGACATCCGCTTAGGGCCAACAGCTCCGGCTTTCGTAACCCCGGGAGTATTCAAAGTACTCAACGACAATTTCGGTCTTCAGCCAATTACCACTCCGGATGAAGATTTGAAAGCCATCTTAGGCTAACAGAAACGTCAAGGGGCGAATCACTACGCGTGATTCGTCCCCTTTTTTTTGCTTGGTTGCACAAGTAACCTAACGAATGTATTTTGTATTTTTTAAATTTTGAAAATATTTGATTAGAAATAAAAGGAATAATTATAAAAAAAGCAAATTATACATTTATTGTAATACTTTCCACTTAATATCATTATGCCAAAGGAGGTGTCCCCTTTCATTCCGCAGCATGAAAACAAAATTTGAGATAGGAGGTTAAAAGTATGAAGCAATATCAAAAACTGCTGTTAGGTTTTGTCTTGGGTATCATAGTTGGTCTAATTGGTTATTATACTCTTCCCGAAAAATCCTATCCCTTCATGAAAACAGTCACCGATTTGTGCACCCTGACCGGTGCCATATTCCTCAAAATGATTTTCATGGTGGTTGTTCCCCTGTTGGTATCGGCGCTAATGCTGGGCGTGTATGAGCTTGGCAAAGGCCGCAATCTGGGCAAGGTTGCCGCCAAGTCGCTCATGTTCACGGTTGCGCTGAGCGTAATTGCCGTTATGCTCGCCGTCACCATGACCAATATTATGCAGCCCGGAGCTGGAGTGGAATTTGACAAAGAAGCGCTGGCCAAGAACCAAGGAGTTATCAGCATCAATAAAAATGTGCAGCTTGCACAAAATAAGCCCTGGACTACTTATATTACTGACTTAATTCCGCAAAACCCGATTGACTCTGCCGCCAGAGCCTTTGGCGGCGAAATCATTGCCGTCATGGTGTTCGCACTAATGTTTGGCTATGCCATGAGCATAGTCATTAAGGAGGAAGAACATCCGCTTGTTCGCATGTTGCAGTCCATCTTTGATATTTCGCTGAAAATCATTGACTGGGCTATGAGACTTGCTCCTTACGGCATTTTTGCCATTGTATTCAATACGACCTATCGGATGGGCGCCGGGTTCCTGACCAATGTCGCTTATTTTGCCGCTGTGGTCGTGCTCAGTATCTTAATTCAGCAGCTTGTCGTTTACTCCGCATTTCTTAAAATATTTGCCAGAACCAATCCCTGGGAATTCTTCAAGGCTTGCAAGGAAGCCTATATATACGCTTTCTCTACCGCTTCCTCCAATGCCACTTTGCCAATCGCGTTGGAAACGGCAGAGAAAACCTTAAAACTGCCGCCGAAGATTTCCCGCTTTGTCCTGACCTGCGGCGCTTCGGCCAACCAGAATGGCTCCGGTCTCTATGAAGGTGTGGTACTGTTGTTCCTGGCGCAGGTTTTCGGCGTCAACCTCTCAATTGAACAGCAAATCATTGTCGTATTGACAGCTGTTTTAGGCGGCATCGGCACCGCCGGCGTTCCTGGCGGCACCTTGCCAATCATTGCGATTTTATGCGTAAATGTCGGTGTGCCGGTGGAAGGTCTTGGCTTGATTCTCGGTGTTGACCGTTTCCTTGATATGTGCAGAACGACGCTGAACGTATCCGGCGACTTAGTTATCGCGAAACTGGTCAGCGCCAGCGTTACCGAGGAAGAGCTCAACGCCACCGGCAGTGTTGATTGCTAATTAGGTATATTTTAAAGAAAACACGGCTTGCGCCAAGCCTTTGGCAACTGCGGAAGCCGATGTTGACCTTATCCTGTTTTTGGGATTAAAAAGGGGGCGAATCACCGCAGGTGATTCGCCCCTTAGACTTGCACAATAAAAATTATAATTTTTTTCGTATAACGCCAGGAAATTTATTAAAATGATGATCAAACGAATACACTGCCTGACCATAGGTTAACGCTTTAGCGGCAACAATAGCGTCAGCCCAGTCAATCCCATCCATTTCATAGAAATCTAAAGCTTGAGCAAGTGTCGCTACCTCTGTTTCAGTCTCAATCACGGGCAACCGTATCAAAGCCCGTAAGGCTTTGGAAATATCGGTACGGCTATGCTTATAGTAGCTTTGCAGCACAAATACAGTTTCGATAAAAATAGTATCACATAAAACCAAAATTTCTTCCCCGGCCGCAGCCCTTTCAAATAAAGCCTTGGCTTTATTGGCATGGTCACCGCCGTCACCCACCAAAAACCTGATGATAATATTGGTATCAATCCTGCTCTTTGGTATCATAGCCACGTCCTTGGATTCGTTCATTAACCATCGCCCCCCTAAGCTCGCGAATATTGGCCGGGCTCGTGGGAGTTGTTGTTTTTAAGATCCCAAAAAGCTCATTGACTGTCGGCTCAGGCTCAATAACTATTATACCGTCAGACTTAACAAAAATAGTAATGCGCTGAGTTCCTCCGGCCGTAACGCCCAAACGTTCACGAATTGCCTTAGGCAAGGTGACCTGCCCCTGGCTGCTCACAGGAATACGCCGAAATTCCATTAACCGGCCAGCACGTTCTGCCATATTCATACATTTACTACCTCCGGATTTCATGTTTAGTAATCTTACATTTAGCATATGAAAAAATATGATAACAGTGTACTTCTAAATAATCGATACATTACTTTTATTATGCCATAAAAATAAAGATTTTTAAACATTGTTTTTATAAGGTACTTGCAAAAATATTCAACATTTTGTAACCATTGATTAGGTGGTAGCTTTTTTTGCATAGATTCAATCTGAATTGCTTGTGATAAGAGAATTTAAAATAGTAAAAAGAGCCGTGCCGAAACTATGCTCTTCAACACAGACTCTCTCGCCTTGAATTATGTACACGAACATTAAATTGCGGTTTCAAACACCACACATTGGTTGCGGCCTTGCCGTTTAGCCCGGTACAAAGCGCTGTCAGCCTCCTGAAATGCATCCTGGCAAGTCAGTCCTTGCTGCTTGAGTGCCACCCCGATACTGATAGTGACTTTGACCCGCTCCCCATGATGGAAAAAATCGCAGCTGCTTACCTGAAAGCGGAGGCGCTCAGCAATTTTAAACCCCAGTTCCAAAGATGTTCCCGGTAAAACCAGCGCGAATTCCTCGCCGCCATAGCGGAAAGCCATATCTTTACTACGAATATTCATTCTGATAATATTGCCGATGGTTGTCAGCACCTGATCCCCAAACAAATGGCCATAAGCATCATTGAGTTGCTTAAAATGGTCAATATCGACAATTAACAGGGCATATTGCTGTAAATCAGCCGTTTTTTCCAAATAGGAGCGATGGTTCAGCAAGCCTGTCAGCTCATCGGTATGGGCTAGTTTATAGTGCCGGGCATTTTCCCGCATAAGCTGGGCAATTTGTCCTTCCTGCTGCTGCTGGCTTTCAGCAACCCGCAGCATATAAACAGTAGTAAAGGATACCACGGCAAACGCAATAATATTATAAATGTGCTCCAGCCAAAAAGCAGCTGTAAAGGCTCCTGCCACCAATGAATGAGCGGCCATATACACAAACGAAACAACCGCAACCATTCGCCAGACCCGGCTGCGCCCGCCCCTGAGTACCATGCGCATCAACAGCAAATGATATAAGACTTCACTATGCAAAGCCCCAGCCAGCGTAAAACCCGCACACAATGCCAAATTGAAAACAAGTTCACCCAATTGCAGTTTAGGTCGCTGCCAGCAAAAAACCAAGTTATACATAATATGCGTAACCGCTAAGGCAACAACTACCAGCCACTGCGGGCCGGAGATTGCCACAGCAGCTATCATGCTGAATAAGGCGGAAATACTGCTCATGCGCCTGACAATAATTTGCAGTTGTGAGGCGGGATCACCCCATATTCGTATCACCAACATGCGCTTGGCAAAACTCACGAACCTCAAGCTCCTTTACCTGCAGAGGTATAGTATATACTTTGCTAATAGTACTATCTTATCATATTCACAAAATAAAAAGTTAAAAATTTTCTGTTATTTTCTAGAAAATCCAAACGCAAATTCCCTTATAATTTTACAAAAATCGACATAAGTTAAGTGCCAGTAATACAGCGTTGTATGGCGGCCGTCCGGCCGGCCCTCGTACCGGCATCTTCTTTATAAGGCTTCAGGGGGCGCGCAAACGTATATATTTTTGTTAGACATAAAGAAAACACGGCTTGCACCGAGCTGAAGTTATATTTTCTGTTGGGATAAAAAATCGACCCAGTGTATCGTGTACACAGGGTCGATCCAGTTACGCTTTTTGTTGACTATAGTATTGAGCCACTTTCGCAAAGGCATTGCCGCTGGCGGCAATGGTTGCATCTATATCAGCCTGCGAATGTGCTCCAGACATAAAAGCGGCTTCAAATTGTGACGGTGCCAGATAAATTCCCTGTTCCAGCATGGCATGGAAGAAAATATTAAAGGCGGCTATATCCGACTGTTTGGCACTGGCATAATCATAGACCGGGGTTTCACTAAAGAATAGGCCAAACATCGTGCCAAGCTGATGGAATTGGAAGTTAAAGCCATGTTTCTCTGCCTGTGCCTTGATACCGGCACATAACGCAGCTGTCATTTTCGTCACATCTTCGTAGAAGGTTTCGGTTTGCATTAACAGGTGCAAGGTGGCAATCCCTGCCGTCATAGCCAGCGGATTGCCGCTTAATGTCCCGGCCTGGTAAACCGGCCCGGACGGCGCTATGAGCTCCATAATATCCCTGCGGCCGCCATAGGCAGCAACAGGCAGGCCGCCGCCGATAACTTTGCCCAAACAGGTAAGGTCGGGTGTAATATTAAATACTTCCTGGGCTCCGCCATAGGCTACCCGAAAACCGGACATGACCTCATCAAAGATCAGCAGAGCACCATGTTTTTCAGTAATGTCCCGTACTGCTTCCAGATAACCGGGGCGCGGCAGAACCATCCCCATATTGCCGGGTACGGGTTCAATAATGACAGCGGCAATATCCTCACCCTGTTTTTCAAATATCGCCGCCAAACCTGCCGCATCATTATACTCTACTGTCAGAGTATTGCTGGCAATGCTATCAGGCACCCCCGGACTGTCCGGCACACCGAAGGTAGCAGCGCCTGACCCGGCTTTAATCAACAGACTGTCATGATGACCATGATAACAGCCGATAAATTTGACGATTTTATTGCGTTTCGTATAGGCCCGGGCCAGTCTGAGAGCGCTCATAGTGGCTTCGGTACCGGAGTTGACAAAGCGGACAAGTTCCATAGAGGGTACGGCTTCGGTAATCAGCCGCGCCAACTCGGTTTCAAGCAGAGTAGGAGCACCGTAGCTAGTGCCGCGCATTAAAGCCTCGGTTAATTCGCCGATTACTTCCGGATGCGCGTGGCCCAAAATCATGGGACCCCAGGAACCAACATAGTCGATATAGGAATTACCGTCAATATCATAAATCCGGCTGCCTGCCGCTTTGGCAATGAACGGCGGCGTACCGCCAACACCCCGGAAGGAACGGACCGGACTGTTGACACCGCCGGGAATATAGCGCTTAGCCTCCGCAAAGGCAGTTGCTGATTTCTCTAATGTAAAATTCATGCCATTCTAACTCCTTTCAAACAGAAACGTTATAACCACCGCACAGCGTCAAGAGCATGGTAGGTAATAATAATATCCGCACCGGCGCGCCTCATCCCCAGCAGTGTCTCCATAACCAACCGCTGTTCGTCAATCAGCCCTTGAGCCGCCGCTGCCTTAACCATGGCATATTCGCCACTCACATTATAAGCAACAACCGGCAGCAGGAACCGGTCTTTTACCTGCCGGACAATATCAAGGTAAGCCAAAGCAGGCTTAACGATAACAAGATCGGCGCCTTCTTCGATGTCCAGCGCCACTTCTTTTAGCGCTTCCCGGGAGTTAGCCGGATCCATCTGGTAGGCCCGCCGGTCACCAAACTGGGGAGCCGAATCGGCGGCCGCCCGGAATGGCCCGTAATAGGCAGAAGCATATTTAGCGGCATAGGACATGATGCTTACATCACTATAGCCACCGGCATCAAGTCCGGTCCGGATGGCAGCCACCCGGCCGTCCATCATATCGGAAGGCGCCACCATGTCGGCACCGGCCTTGGCATGACTTAAGGCAACCGCAGCCAGCAGCGGCAGCGTCGGATCATTATCCACTTTATGTCCGTTTAACAGGCCGCAATGCCCATGATCGGTATACTGGCACAAACAGACATCACTAATGACAACAAGTTCAGGCACCGCCTTTTTGATGGCTAAAATAGCCTGCTGTACCGGGCTCTTCATATCCCAGGCACTGCTGCCGCGCTCGTCTTTGTATTCAGGCAGGCCAAATACCAGCACAGCAGGTATGCCCAGAGCATATACTTCCCGTGCCAATTCAACGGCCATGTCCGGCGACAGATGGTAGTTGCCCGGCAGCGAGGAAATTTCTTTTTTCACTTTGGTGCCTGGTACGACAAATATTGGGTAGACCAGGTTGTCAGGTGTCAAAGCCGTCTCTCTCACCATATTGCGGATGCCGCTGGTAGCTCTCAGCCGCCGGGGACGATATACCATGGACATAATATAATTCCTCCTTGTGTGCTGCATCCGTTGATATGCTTCATATTATCGCTGGCTGCAGCACTAACTATATAGTAGCCGGCAAAGCCTTGCAGGCGTTACCGGCAGCATATCCGGAAAAATTCTAGCCGATTCCATATAAGGTGGTAATGGCTTCAATGAGACCTTTAATCGTATATTCCTCGGCAATAATGTCAGGCTTGATGCCGTGAGTCAAACAGGTCTCGGCGGTAATCGGGCCGATACAGGCCACTTTGGCTTTGGCAACCAGCCGGGCACCGTCCTGTCCCAGCAATGCCAACAGGTTGGTAACGGTGGATGAGCTGGTAAATGTAACCAGATCAATGCTGCCTGCCGCTAAAGCAGCAGCCAGCTCCTGGCCGTCGGTATCGCCGGTAACGGTACGGTAAGCGGGGGCAACATTGACGCAGGCTCCCAGCTCGGTCAGCTTTTCCGGCAGAATATCCCTGGCAACCAGGGCCCGGGGAATAAGTACTTTCATACTGGGCGTTATATGGGGTTTCAGCGCCTCAATAACGCCTTCGGCTCTGAATTCGGCCGGAATGATATCGGCGACAATCCCATAGCCTTTAAGTCTGGCGGCGGTCGGCGAGCCGATAGCGGCCACTTTGGCTTTAATGGCTCTGGTATCCAGTCCGGCGGCTGCCATACGGGAAAAGAAATGCTCCACGCCATTCACGCTGGTAAAGATCAGCCAATCATATTCCTGTAGACAGGCAATAGCCGCATCAAGCGGTTCATAGCTTGCCGGCGGCACAATCTTTATGGCCGGAGCTTCCATACAGTCGGCACCCAGCTTGGCTAAACCGTCAGTAAGGACGCTGGCTTGTTCGCGCGCCCGGGTAACCAGCACTTTTTTGCCAAACAGAGGCTTATTGTCAAACCAGGCTAATTTGTCGCGCAGGGTGACAACCTGACCGACAATGAAGATGGCCGGCGGCTTTAAGCCTCTGGCGGCAACATCGCCGGCAGCCGTCCCAACGGTGGTCACCAGCACTTCCTGTTCCGGTTTGGTGCCCCAGCGGATGACAGCGGCCGGAGTGTCGGCCGGACGGCCATGTTCAACGAGCTTGGCAGTAATATGGGGCAGATTTTCCACCCCCATGAGAAACACCAGGGTATCTACCGCAGTAGCCAGCTTATCCCACTTCATGCCGGATTCGCCCTTGGTCGGATCTTCATGACCGGTAATAACGGCAAAGGAGGTGGCAATCCCCCGATGGGTTACCGGAATACCGGCATAGGCTGGTACGGAGATAGCCGAAGTAATACCAGGCACCACCTCAAAAGGAATACCGTTAGCCAAGAGAGTGAGGGCCTCTTCTCCCCCACGCCCGAAAACAAACGGATCACCACCTTTGAGACGGACAACAATTTTATTCTCTTTAGCCTTATCCACCAGCAGTTGGTTGATATCCTCCTGCCGCATGGTATGGTCACTGGAAGCCTTTCCTACATAGATGAGTTCAACATTGGGCCGGGCCTGATCCAGCAGGCGGTCATCGGCCAGCCGGTCATACACGATAGTATCGGCTTGTTTAATACATTCTATGGCTTTCAAACTAATCAGCCCGTAATCCCCGGGACCGGCACCGACTAAGTAGACAATTGGCTGGTTCATAGAATCCTCCCCTACATCTCCCCGGCAAATAGTTTTGCCAATATTTCACGCCCGCCGTTGTCAAGCATGCGTACAGCCAGAGTATGTCCCAGCAAGCTAGCGTCTGCCGGACTGCCGTCAATAGCATCATGCACAGCTTCCTGGCCGTCAGGCGACATAATAACGGCTTGCAAGCTTAGCTGTCCTGTTGCTTTGATCTCTCCGTAAACACCGATCGGTATCTGGCAGCCACCCTCGACTTCTGCCAGAAAGGTCCGCTCCGCCAGGGTGGCCTGCCGGGTTGGCTCATGATTTAAAAACGCCAGCAAGGCAAGCGTCTCCGGATCATCTTCCCGCGCTTCAATGGCCAAAGCTCCCTGACCAACTGCCGGCAGGCAAATATCCTGCGGCAAAATCTGAGTAATATGTTCATCCCAGCCCAAGCGCCTGAGGCCGGCCACCGCCAGCAAGATGGCGTCAAGTTTCTCGGTTGTCAGTTTTTTCAGGCGGGTATCCAAATTGCCCCGCAGATCAACAATGGTAAGATCCGGACGGACGTTCAGGAGCTGGGCTTTGCGCCGCAGGCTGGAGGTTCCTACCCTCGCGTGAGCCGGCAGGTTATCCAGTGTTTTATATTGAGGACTAATTAAAGCATCACCGGGATCAACCCGGTCGGTAACGGCGGCCAGCACCAGCCCCTCCGGCAATTCGGTGGGCATATCTTTCAGACTGTGTACCGCTAAGTCGATTTCACCGCTCAGCATGGCCACCTCTAGTTCTTTGGTAAACAAACCCTTACCGCCGATTTTGGCTAACGGCACATCCAGGATTCTATCACCGGTTGTTACCATATGTTTCAGTTCTATTGCTATTTCCGGGTAGCGCTCACGCAAACAGGCGGCTATATGCTGGGCCTGCCAGAGAGCCAGCTTACTACCGCGCGTACCGATGACAAGTTTTTGCTTCACTATCTTGTTCCTCTCCTCGATGACCTGCCCGCTCCCGCACCATATCCATGGAATGGTCCAACTGAAACATGTTGCGAAGAGCATCCTGGTAGTAATATTCCTTATCCGTACCGGCGGCTTCGTTAAGCCTGATAATGGGATCACGCAGCAATTTCCGCACAATCATTTTCGACATGTTTTCCACAATGCGCCGTTCCTCAGCCGTAATGTCCGGCAGCTTCGCCATCGCCCGCTTAACCTCGCGCTGCCGGATGCGTTCAGCTTTGTCGGTCAGGCGGGCAAGGGTAGGCTGGTAGGCCAGATAGCGAAACCGGGCAATAATACAGGCCATTTCCTCGTCAATCAGTTGCTCAGCCGCAGCCGCCTCTTGTTCCCGCTCGCGCAAATTGGATTCCACCACCGCTTCCAAAGCGTCAATGTTGTAGAGAGTCACACCGGCGATGGCCTCAACCTCGGGTTCAATATCACGCGGCACAGCAATATCAATGAACAAAATCGGCCGTCCCTTTCGTTTGGGCATCAGGTGGGCGACATCCCAGGTGCGGATAATGTAGTGGGGAGCACCGGTGGAAGTAATGACGATATCGGCGTCCACCGCACATTTCATAAAGTGTTCAAACGGCACGGCCACTCCCCGGAACTTGTCCGCCAAAGCCTCGGCCCTGTCCAGGTTGCGGTTGGACACAAATACGGTTTTCACCCCGCTCGCCACCAGGTACCGGGCTGTCAGCTCGCTCATCTCACCGGCCCCTAATACCAGCACGTTGGAATCTGACAAATCCCCCAGCACTTTCTTAGCCAGTTCAACGGCGGCATAACTTACCGACACGGCATTATAAGCAATGCGGGTTGCTGTACGCACCTTCTTGCCAACAGCAATCGCCCGGTTAAACAGTGTATTTAGCACCGTACTGGTAGCACCTGACGTCCGGGCGAGAGTATAGGCCGTTTTTACCTGGCTTAATATTTGGCCTTCACCGAGCACCAGCGAATCCAGACTGGAGCTCACCCGGAACAGGTGCCTAATACATTCTTCTGCCTGAAAATAAAATAAATAATCATAGCTGGTCTCAGCCAGCACTCCCGGCGACATATGATCAAGAAACTCCTGCATGACCGGTAAAGCATCATCAGAATCTTCTACAACAGCATACATCTCTGTCCGGTTGCAGGTAGACAAAATGACGCATTCACGAATATCATCATATTCATGAATACGTTTGTAAGCCGCCTTGATTTGCTCTTCGGAAAAGGAGAAGCATTCTCGAACTTCTACCGGGGCGGTTCTATGGTTCAGTCCTAATACAACAAGCTGCATGGCGCATTCTCTCCTCTGCTTCGCTAAACTTGCCTTTTCTAAGCAAATCAAGCACCTCTTGATCAATGGTTTCCCGCCAGAATTTTTCCCGGGCTTTGGCTGTTGCCAGCCGCTTTTTCATCTCCGGCCTCAGCTTGGCAAGCAGCTCCAGATATTGACCGTACTCCGGTCCATACCTTGCAGCTATTTCCTCCCGCAGCCGTCTGGCTAAAACAGGACTGGCGCCGCCTGTTGATACGGTAATCAGCAAATCGCCCTGGGCAATGTGTGCCGGCACATAAAAATCAGACAACTCGGGCGCATCGGCAATATTAACCATGGCTCCTGCCGCCCGTGCGGCCTCGGCTGCCTGACGGTTTATCTCCCGCTGGTCGGTGGCGCAGAATACCAGAAAAAAGTTATGTAAATCACCATCAACATAGACACGCGGCGTCCAGCACAAGCCGCCTGCTTCCTGCAACGCACTAAGCCCGGGCGTCAATACCGGACTAAATACCGTGACCTCAGCCCCGGCGGCGATAAGTGCCGCTGCTTTCCGCTCAGCTACTGCCCCACCACCGACAACCGCACAACGCCGACCGGTTAATTTTAAATTAATTGGGTACACTTGCATACATTCACGTCCCGGATTACGTTATAGTTTCACAAATATTTTATCATACTTCGCGATTAAATGGTAATTTCCTTTAACTTGCAATAATAAAAACCGCTGAGTCACGGGGCGCCGTTATGTATAAGCGAAGGGTAATTGCCAGCGGCGCAGCGCTTTATGACGGTCGCCCGCGCGGATCTTGTGTGGTACACAAAACTTATAAGGCAAGATCGCTGCGCAATCTTGCCTATCATACCGTCCTTGTCTGCCACCTTCAATCGGTTGTTGGCGCAGGCGGCAGTTGCTTGTTCGGTATGCCGAAATAAGCTTCCAATACCCGGCGGGTAACCGGTACGGCGGCCACAGAAGCATCACCGCCTTCTTCCACGAGAACAGCCATGGCAATTTCCGGCTTTTCGGCCGGAGCATAACAAGCAAACCAGGAATGGGTAGTACCTCTGCCGGTTTCTGCCGAACCGGATTTTCCGGCTATTGTTTGCGGAAAGTCTTTGAATGCGGCGGCACCGGTGCCACGGGTGGTAACTGCAATCAATCCTTGCCGCACAGTGTCCCACACTTCAGGCCGCAGATAGATTGTCCATAAAACCTCAGGCGGCAAACTTGCGGCAAGACTGCCCTCCGGTGTCAGCACTTGGTCAACAAGCCTTGGCTTATAGACAATACCACCGTTGGCTACAGCCATAGTCAAGAGCGCCTGCTGCAACGGTGTTGCCAGATAATAGCCCTGACCAATGGCGGCAATCAACGTTTCTCCCGGATACCAGGGCTCACCATAATTGGCCTGTTTCCACTCAATATAAGGTACTATTCCCTTCACTTCCCCTGCCAGCTTAATTCCGGTGGCTTTGCCCAAGCCAAAGGTTAAAGCATATGCTGCCAGGTTATCCGCCCCCAGACGGCGCCCCAGTTCGTAAAATACCGGGTCGCTCGATAAGGACAAACCGTCAACTATGTTTAACTTACCAAGGCCTTTAACATTCCAGCCGTAAAAGCGCCAGCCATTTAGTACATAAACACCTCTATCGTCAAATATCTCCTGCGGCGTGGTAAGGTTCATCTCCAGCGCCGCGGCGGCGGTAACAATTTTAAATACCGAACCAGGCGGATAGGCGTTTTGGATAGCCCGGTTGTTTAACGGATGATCAGGATTGGCAATCAGCTCATTCCAGGCTTTACTGCTAATGCCTCCCGCAAACAGATTGGGATTAAAGGGCGGATTGCTGGCCATTACCAATACACCGCCGGTGTTGACATCAAGCACAACCACACTGCCACCCTTGGCAGGTTCACCGATCGTACGGCTGGCTGCCACCTGAGCGGCCAGCGCTTCTTCTGCCGCTTTTTGCAGATTCGCATCAAGGGTTAATACCAGTCCCCGGCCGGTAACAGACGGCCGGTTCCCCAGAGGGCGGACTTCTTCGCCGCTGGCGTTAACTTCTGACTGCCGGCTACCGTCCGTACCGCGCAGCACTTCCTCCCATTCCCGCTCCAAACCGTCCTTGCCAACTAAGTCGGCAGGGTGGTATCCCTGTTCTTTGTTCCTGGCATATTCCTCCTGGCTAATTCTGCCGACAAACCCCAGCACATGGGAAGCCAGTTCTTCATAGACATACTGCCTGACAGGTATGGCTTCAAGGACTACTCCGGGCAGATAATACTGGCGCTCCTGTATCCTGGCAATCATGACATCATCGGCATTGCGTTGTATCCGTACCGGTGTATACGGAAAGTCAATACTGTCTGCCAATAATTGATTAATCTCCTCAACCGCCACACCGGTAATGGATGCGAGCAGCGGCGTAGCTTCCTGCGGATTGGTATATTCATGAGGAACAATGGAAACGGCAAAACTTGGTCTGCTGCTTACAAGAATTTCGCCATTCCTGTCATATATGACACCACGCGGCGCCTGGACGCTGATTTGCCGGGTACGGTTCTGTTCGGCATTTTTTTTGTAATGAGCTCCCTGGAGCAGTTGCAGCCATACCAGCCGGAGCACCAATAGGCTAACAATGCCAACAACAACAAGGCCCACTATCTTAAGACGGCGGATTTGCTCAATCCACATCTACTGTCCCCTCTTCCTGTATGCGGTAAATACATCCATAGTATCCCATAATAAACAAAAAAAATAGCTTAGCTGCTGCTTTTGCAGAAGCTAAGCTACGATTGGCGCCGGGAAACAGTTTTATTTTTTCTTACCGGTTCACATAATCTTTGCCCACAATTATTTTTACTACATTGGCTTTGCTATCGTCATTATTTACCTGGAGCGCATAACGGAAAGGCAAACCAGCTAACTGACTGCCGGCTTCACTGCTGTTAGCGATCACTACCGTATTTTTGTTGGCAGCGCTAATCCCCGCCACACTGATAACATCATGGCCCTGACTCCTAAGCTCTGCTGCCATTTGGTTGCCGGCTTCCGGAGTACCGCTGGCATTAACTACTTCAAACTTCAGCTTGCCGCTATCTGCTGCCGGAGTTTTGGTTTTTGCCGGGGGTTTGGGTTCCGGCACCCTGGTTTTTTTCGTGTCTTTTGGCTTGTCAGGAGCTTTTGGATTGGTTATGGCCGGTTTTTTCGGATCTTTTTCCTTCAGATCTTTTTCCTCCGGATCTTCGGGATCTTTCAGGGTATTCTTTTTCGAATCTTTTTCATCTACTGCCGGTTTCTTCGGTACTTCAACAATCTTCATTTCCTGCGGGATGGAGCGTTCATACTGGCTGGCCAGCGTACGCGCTGCAGACACAAATTTTCCATCTGTCGTCATCCCCTGAGATGAAGCCACATAGTTTCGTAGCTCAACAATATCCGGCAGCCAATAACTAATATCGTGAATATAGGCCGGTTTTCCCGGAACCATCTCGGTCTTTAAACCGGCCTTGGCGGCATCATTTAACAGTTTTGCCAGATTCAGCATTTCTGCGGTTGTCAAATCAGTCTGAAGGGCGTCGGTTACTTCCCGGATGATACCCGGTATCCTTGGCAGGATAAAGGGACTGGCAACTTCATTAAGCATGGCCTTAACAAATTTCTGCTGGCGATCAATCCGGCCAATATCTCCCTCTTCATCGCGATACCGCACATATTTAATGGCGGTACGCCCGTCCATTTGCTGTTCACCCGGCTTAAGGTCAATGACCAGATTATCATAAGGATCTTCGTAGTACATGCGTTTTTCGACATCAATAGTAACACCGCCTACAGCATCAACAATTTTATTGAAAGCGGCAAAATTAATAATGGCGTAATAATCCATAGGAATGCCCAGCAAATCCTCAACAGCGCGCTGAGAGAGCTTATGACCGCCTAGAGCATAGGCATGATTAATTTTATCCCAGCCATGGCCGGGAATCCTGACTCTGGTATCACGCGGCACCGACAATAGTGCCACTTGGTTTGTCGACGTATCTACAGTAACAACAAACAGAGTATCTGAGCGTCCGACATCGTCACTGCGCTCATCGACACCCATTACCAGGATGTTGACTTTATTGGGCAGCCCTGCGACACCGGCACCGGTTTTCCGGGCTTTTTCAAACTTGCCGCCTGTTGACCAGTAGTAGGTCGCACCAGCCACAGTGACAAATAACAGCAAACACGTTATTATCAATAAAAACCGGCTGCGCCGGGATTTGCGCTGTTCGACAAGCCGTTTTTCGAGACGCGATGATGTCATTAACACAATCACCCCTTCGTCGTCTTTTGCAAAATATAGTACATAAAGAAACACGGCTTGCGCCGAGCCTGTGGCGACGGTGGAAGCCGATATTGATCCTGTTTTTAAGAAAGATTCCACTTTCTGTTAGGATAACAAGACAAGCCCCCTAGCAACGGGGGCTTGTTTGAAGTATAGCAAAATATGTAGTTTTACGTCAAGGACTTTTTTGTCAGATTACAGTTTATCCTGAAACTAAATCTAGTTTGTCGGTAACTGCTTTTATTTTTCCTGCCATAGTAAGTTCTTTATCCCGCCGGTCATCAATCCTAATGGTGGTTGATACCCGCTGAGCCCCTGCGGCAAAGGGTGTATCATGCATTTGGCGGATAACCTCCAGGATTCGGTTCAGGTCACCTTCGATAATAGTCGACATCGGCGTCAACTGGTAGTTGAGATCCGTAGCCTGCTCAAGTATTTTGTGGCACCCGGCCACATATTGACTAACACTTGGCGAACCGGTACCTAAAGGAACAATAGTGACTTCGACAACACTCATACTCTCGCCTCCAATATTGATTATTATTAGTATTCTTTCTTTACAAAAAAATACCTGCCACATTTGTGGCAGGTGCCGACATTACTTGCCTTTGGGGAACTTTTTATCAATAATCCCCCAAATCTCCGGCTGTTCCTGCCCCAGGCGCCAGATAGCAATGCCGGCAGGATTATATTTAGCGACAATATCCAGCTTAGCCGCCGTGCTTTTGTCATTTTCAAACCAAACTTCGTGGTCTTTGTATTTGAACCAGGGAGCTTGGGCTTTATCATCATAGTTTATCTTTGCACCATGTTTTTCCGCCAAGACAATGGCATCAACATATTTTATCGTTTCTCCCTTTTTACCAACCCAATCATAGCCGTACGCACTCACGCCGATAATTACTTTATGGGGCCCGCCAGACTGCTCAATGGCGTATTTGATGTTTTTCTCATACCAGTCAACCGGAGCAACCGGCCCGGGTTCTGAAGTGGCCCAGTGATTATCATAAGTCATAATCTGTAGAAAATCGGCATTTTTAGCCAGATTAGGATAGTCATAGGCACCGGCAACGTCTTCGGCGACTTCTACCCGCGGAAATACCGACACAATAACCACCTTATTGATGGCTTTCATTTTAGGGTACAATTCCGTCATAAAGGCAGTTAGGTTGTCTTTATGCTTAGGCGGCAGCAGTTCAAAGTCGATATTGATACCGTCATAGCCTTTTTCCTGTACCAGTTTCACAATACTGTCAGTTACCTTTGTCCGCACTGCCGGGTCGCCCAGCACAGCATCGGTGGAACCTGTTTTATTAGTGACCAGCGGGTACATGCTAAGTCCAAGCTGCCGGGCGGTATCATACACCAGTTGACTATCCTTGGCCTCCAGGGTACCTTCTTTAGTGGCCTTAAACCAGAAGGGCCCTACTCCCGTCATACTGTTAGCATGGGCCTTCATGCTGGGAAATGAGCCTGACTGATCCGGAGTGCCCGGCCAGGGATTTTCATAATACCCAATTACCATGCGTGGTGGCATGGGCACATTGTCGGGAGCCATCTGACCGGTCCGGTCCTCATTTTGACCGGTCTGATCGTCATTTAAAGGTTTAGGGGCCGGTGTGCCGGTACCACAGCCGCCGGCAAAAACGGCAGCCATAATAAACAGGATCAGGAGAACGCTGCTAAGGACTTTGTAGTACATCTTATTACGCAAAACTGTCACCCTTTCCGCTACTATAGTTGAATTCTTCAACCTTAGTATTGGCAGGGTGACAGTTCTTATGCCTGCAATTTTTTGAAGTTTTGTTGAAAACTGTCTGCTAAGCCTTAGGATTACTCGGCAGCCAAAAACAATAAACCTTCAAGAAATTTCTTTATATTAATTTTCCCCCGATAGGAGCCTTTACCCTGAATGAAGGCCATCTCCTGCCTGATTTCTTTAAAATCAAACAAAGCGCCGCTGTACATTTCAAACTTGTCGTTATGGTAGTCTTCTATCCCCATATTGGCTACATTCTGCATAGCCTTGGCAATAGCCCGCCGCACCCGCTGCTCAATGGTCTTAACATCCTGGCCGATCTCCTGGGATAATTCCTGATACAGTTCATGCAGCTGATACGATTGGCTATGCCCGTCGGCCAGACGCAAATTTACCAATTGAGCCAGTTGATGAATATTTTTCACTCCGGCTTCCCCGATAATTCCCAGATCGGAAAAAACCCGGTTCAGCCTGTTCTTCTTGGTATTATCGTCAGGTGCTACCGCCCGGCCGCCAGGGCCAACATAACGGGCCGTTGTTTGGGAAATAAGCGACATGACCTGCCTGAGACGCCGGCTTTCCTCTACCTTACCAATAACCGATACGATCTCCAAAACGTTAATGGGTTTATGAATATAAAAATCAATGCCGGTCTGGTACGCTTTGGTTATCATCGGCTGGCTGGTACTTTCGGAAATCATAATCCAGGAGGTTTCTATCTTAGTTTCTTTGAGTTTTCTGATTAGCTCAACGCCATCCTGCCCGGGCAGCAGTAAGTCCACCAAGGCTACGTCGGGGGCATATTCGGTAATGATTGACTCGGCTTGTAATCCATCACCACATTCAGCTACTACAGTTCCCAATTTGTACTTTTCAATAATATTGCTCATAATCTTGCGAACGCTCGGATCATCTTCAATAATAACAAAACGCACTTCTTCACACCCCTATTAGATTGGCCTGGTTAGTCCGCCTCGCTTACCTCCAGGTTGGTCAATGGCAATGATACAGTAAAGACAGTCTTTCCCGGTTTGGAAGTTAACGTAACTTCCCCCCCCAGCGATTCCGTCAAATTCTTTACATGGCTTAGTCCCAGTCCTGTTGACATCTGACCGGTAACTTCCGAAAATTTAGTAGAATATCCTGGTGCAAAAACCACCTCTACATCTTCCGGGCTAATGCCCGGACCGTTGTCTGCAACGGCAAGGTGCAGTTTGCCGCCGCTGTACCTTGCCGTCACCGTGATAATGCCTGCCGGTTCGACTGCTTCGACAGCATTGATGATCAGGTTGTTCAGGATGGAAACAACGGCATAATATTTATCGGTAACCACTTCTCCATAATAGATAAACGAAATGGAGACAGGTTTGTCCAAACTATTGATATACCGCCTGGTATTTTGTTCGATAATCTGAAAAAATTCAGACAGTGGCAGCCCCTCTTTCCTTACGGCCACATCTAAGATTTCCTCGATCCCTCTGGCCACCCGGTAATAGTCTTTCTTGACTTCATGAATGTCGCGGGCAATGGCCAGCGCCCGGGCGGAGGGTGATTCGGGCCGGACCAGTTCGCCCGGTTGCGCTGCATTGAGGGTTTGATACAGGGTATAGCCTTTTTCCATGACCAATTCAATATCGGCAGAGGATTTCTTTAGGTAAAACAGTTCTGCCTTAAGCTTGGCAATAATAAAAATTAATTCGGCATAACGGGCGGCATGAGCTTCGGCCAGCACAAAATCGCGATAACGTTTCATCAAATAATACCCAATCACAATTAAAATGGAACGCGCGATACCGACTGCCACCAGACTGGTCAAAATAGTTTCCAGACTGCGCCCGCCCGGTTCCTGGCGAATCATGAGCTCCACACAGTTGCTGGCAATATCGCAGATACTGAGCAGCAGGATAAGTGCCGGAATATTGCCTCGATAATCACGTACCTTGAAAACGCTAAACAGCAGTCCATAAGCCAAATAATAGCTAAAAGCCGGCACATTGTGCCAAAAAGCACTCAGCAGCGACTCCTCAAGAAACGGATATTTAATCAGAATACGAAATAAGAGCATAACCCCGCCGGCCGAGACTGCGATACTGATAATCGGCAGCCTTCTAAAATACAAGAGCAGTGTGGCCAGCACAACCACACCCAGGGTAAACCGGAAATGACCATCAAAGGGATGGGTAAAGATCAAACCGGTCATGCTGACCAGCAAAATAACATGGAGTATCATACTGAATAATCCCCGCCCAGTCCCTGCCGGCAAACCTCAATAAAATTGGCCAGTACCCTTGCAGTTAATCCCCAAATGACATAATGCTTGTATTGATAGAAAAGCAACGGGTATTTTGCCCGCCGGCGGTATCCCTGGGGGTAATCCGGCGGCAGGAGATCAAAGGGAAAACCTGCCAACGGTTTGGTTGCCATTTCCATAGAGGCTATCCGCGGCTTAGCGGCAAACAGGAAATCCAGCGGTACAGTAAAGACTTCCGCTACTTCGTCAGCGTTGGGAGCAAGCGGCAAAGCCGCTGATATATGCACAGCATAAGGATATATCAGAACACCAATAGGGCTAACCAGAAAATCCAGCGTACCCAAGACCTGAATCGTCTCCCTTTTTATGCCAAGCTCCTCCACCGTCTCGCGCAAAGCCGCCTGCAGCGGATTGGTATCATGGGCTTCAATCCGGCCGCCGGGAAAGCAAATTTCTCCAGGTTGACGGTTGAGCTTGCCTGAACGCACTTCAAATAACACAGACGGTTCGCCGTCGACGTCAATTAGCGGCACCGTAACCGCCGATTGTAAATAATCTTCCGCATTGGCAAATTTGCCTGCCTGACCGTGCAGGACACTAACCAGCGCCTTTCTTATTGTATCGCTATTCATAGCAGTCTCACCTCTTAACTTAGGGGAAATCTTTGTTATATCCAATATCATCATTATAGCAAGCGCAATATTCGTCCTGCAATCGGCATCCTAAAGTACTAAAGTTCTATCTTTCCCTCTAAACCTGAAGTAATTACCTTTTTTCCGTCAGTTGTTATAAAAATGGCTTCTGTCCCCGGATATTGCCTGAGCAGTTCCCGTCCTTTCTCAACTCCCAGCACCAGCATGGCTGTACTTAGTATATCCACATGGTTCTCCGAGTTAGCTACAATCGTAATACTGGCAACTTCCTGCGGCTGATAGCCGGTACGCGGGTCGAGGATATGCGAGTACCGCACACCGTCTTTGATAAAAAAGCGTTGGTAATCGCCGGACGTTTCCAGCACATCCCAGTCACTTAAGGACAGTTTAGCGGCAATGCCCTCCGAGTCGCGAGGGTCTTGCACACCAAGACGCCACGGCTGACCGTCCGGCCGCTTGCCAATAATCCGGACATCGCCCCCGGCGTTTACCAACGCCGACTTTACCCCATGGGCTTTTAGCGCTTCAACGGCCTTCCGGTTAGCATACCCTTTGCCTACCGCTCCTAAATCAATCCGCATACCCGCTTTAGGCAAAAATACCGTATTGGCCTGATCATCAATCTCCAGCAACCGGAAGTTGACCAGCGGCAACCGGGCCTGAATCTCAGCATCACTTGGCACAAAATCCCCTTTGTGGCCGATACCCCATAATTCTGTTAAAGCGCCAATGGTTACGTCAAACGCACCGTCAAGCTGCTCGGAACGGCTGCGGGCCAGCTTCAGCATGGCAATCACATCCGGGTCCACCTGTACCTTTTCCTTACCTGCTGCCTGATTAATCTTTGACACCTGACTGGTTTCATCAAACCTGTTTGTCAATTCATTAATCCGCTTAAATTCAGCAAATGCCGCTTTGGTCCCTGCCTCGCTGTCCGGACCATATGCGGTTATCTCAATAATGGTATCCATGAGAAACTGTGTTTCCTTATACGGCTTGGGAGCAAACAGACTCCCGGTGGAACAGCCTGCACTAAAAATAAGCAGAGAAATTAACAATACACCTGTTAGTAAACGACTTACCTTATTCATAATTATAATAGCCTCCAGCCCAGTCTTTTGCAGTCACTTTCCTACTATTCTGCCCCCATTAGACAAAAACCTGCAAACTGTCAGATATAAAAAGACCCCAGCTTGGATTGGCAATAAGTTCCCGCCAATCCAAGACGGGGTCTTTTTATCGTGTATACTTGACACAACCGGCGACAGACCCCGAATGATACATTCATTCTGCCACCGATCGGCTATGTATACTTTATTCTGAATTTATTATAACATCAGTGTATACAAAAATCAATCTGAATTTTTGAGCCGATAAATACATTTGTCTTTATGTACGACACAGACATGTTTCATGCACTTGTTTCAGAATAGCGTAAACCTTGAGAATTCAGCTATAAAGTCTATTTTATCCAAATGAGCACTGCCTATAGAGACAGGAGTATTGACTCGCTATACAGGACAAAATAAGCCGGCACCAAAAAGGCGCCGGCTTATTTGTAAGTAGCAGATTCATGAATATGGAGTTAACAGCTACAACTATCGTTGTCGCCACAGCAGCAGAGCAGCAGTATTATGATTATAATGATCACAACCCATGAGTTACCACGGCCTCCGCCACCACAACCATCAAAACCAAAGCCCATATAAACTTCCTCCTTCCACATAGCTGTCAATTTGGGGATTAATCAATGTATACTATGCGGCAGCCGTTCATTTAGCCACTGGCAATCTTATCCGAAAATGCTTTTGCACAGGATTATCGCTCAGAAATACCAAGAGGCATTTTAGCTATATAATCGGCAAGGGCCTCCTGCCAACAGCGAAAATAATCGCCGCCGCTAAGCTCCAGCATATAGTTGCGTAACACGGAATAGCGGGGCCGCAAAGCGGCTGCGGCAAAAGTGCCTGTGCTCACCGGCTGCACCACTGTTGGCAGACCGGCAAGCCTTAGAATTTCCTGCGCAAAATCATACCAGGTACAATAACCGCCGTTTGACAGATGATATGTGCCGAATCCGTCGGTTTCAATAAGCGCCATAATGCCTTGTGCCAAATCGGCGGCATAGGTAGGTGTTCCTGTCTGGTCATTGACAACAGTCAGATATTCCCGCTCGCGGGCCAGCTTCAGTATGGTTCGGACAAAATTATGCCCATCACCATACAGCCACGAGGTTCTTACAATAAAAAGCCGAGGGCAGATTCGCGCAGCAATGAATTCACCCTCCAGCTTGCTCCTGCCATAAACATTTAGAGGATTAGGGCAGTCAAACTCAGTATAAGGCCGGCTTTGCCGGCCATCAAAAACATAATCGGAACTGAGATATACCAACTTGCTGTCATACTGCAGGCAGGCAGCGGCAATATTGCGGGTGCCAATAACATTTACCCGGAATGCTTCCTCCGGGGCGGCCTCTGCAGCGTCAACTGCAGTATAGGCTGCAGCATGAATTACCGCATCCGGTCTGACTTGATGAAAAATGCTATGAACCTGAGCTAAGTTGGTAACATCCAGTGCGTGCGATTCCAGTATAACCAGCTGACCGGCAAACGAGCCGGCTAACGCGGCAAACGCCCGCCCAAGCTGGCCGGCGCCGCCGGTAACAATGATTTTCATATTGCCACCTGTCTACTCATATTTAATAAGATCTTCCCTTGCGATCTCACTAAGACACCGGTACTGTTTATCCTTGTCTGACAGTATTGGTTCAGAAACCGGCCAGGTAATATTTAATCCCGGATCATTCCAGCATACTCCTTTTTCACTTGCAGGTGAATAAAACGCAGTACACTTATAGGCAAATAATACAGTGTCACTTACAGCGCAAAATCCATGGGCAAAACCTTCGGGGATATACAATTGCCGGCGGTTAAGCGCCGATAACAGTACCCCGACCCATTGGCCGAAAGTCGGTGAACCGTACCGGATATCCACAGCAACATCAAATACTTCGCCCTGCAGCACATATACCAGTTTCCCTTGTGGATTTGGCTGCTGATAATGAAGTCCCCGCAAAACTCCTTTTGAAGATAATGAGAGATTATCCTGCACAAAATTTGCGGTAATTCCCGCTTGTACATACTGAGCAAAGTTCCAGGTTTCCAGGAAAAAGCCCCGGCTGTCCTCATAGACTGCCGGTTCAATAATTTTTACCTCAGGTAAAACCGTGCTATAACACTTCATCAGCCGCCTCCCCCTGCGCAAGTGTCAGCAAATACTTGCCATAGCCGTTGTTGCGGTAGGCATTGGCAATGGTTATTAAATGCTGAACAGAAATAAAGCCCATCCGGAAAGCAACCTCCTCGGGGCATGCAATTTTCAACCCTTGTCTTTGCTCAATGGTTTCGATGAAGTTTGCCGCCTGGAGCAGAGTGGTATGCGTTCCGGTATCCAGCCACGCATACCCTCGCCCCAAACGTTCAACACCAAGCAGCCCTTGGCTAAGGTACAGCCTGTTTATATCGGTAATCTCCAGCTCTCCCCTGGCGCTTGGCCTGAGGCATTTTGCCATATCAACAACTTGAGTATCATAAAAATACAGGCCTGTTACTGCATAATTTGATTTAGGCTGCCTGGGCTTTTCTTCAATACTGATGGCATTTCCGTTCTTATCAAACTCGACTACGCCATACTGCTGCGGGTTACTGACCCAATACCCAAAAACAGTCGCCCCGCTGCTCCTAGCCGCCGCCTGCTGGAGTTTAACTGCCAGGCCGTCACCATAAAAGATGTTGTCCCCCAATACCAGGGCGCAGCCTTGGTCCCCTATGAAATTACGGCCGATAAGAAACGCCTGGGCGATTCCTTCCGGCCGCGGCTGTGCCGCATAACAGATGCTTATTCCCCATTGGCTTCCATCCTTGAGAAGTTCTTGATATAAAGGCAAGTCCTGCGGTGTCGAAATAACCTGGATATCTCTTATCCCTGCCAGCATCAGCGTTGTCAGCGGGTAATAAACCATGGGTTTATCATATATCGGCATAAGCTGCTTGCTGATTACTTTGGTCAGCGGATACAGCCGTGTCCCTGAACCGCCGGCCAGGATAATCCCTTTTTTAATCATACTCCACACCCCTAACCGTTAATTAGCTCTGGTAACTGCCGGTTCTAACGCCTTCACACCAGTCCGGGTTAGCCAGGTACCAGGCAACCGTCTTGCCCAGACCGGTCGCAAAGGATTCCCGTGGAGTCCAGCCAAGCTGAGCTTTCAGTTTCGAAGCGTCAATAGCATAGCGGCGGTCGTGGCCCGGACGGTCGTGGACAAAAGTAATGAGTTCCCGGTAACTGCCGCCATTTTGGCGGGGCCGCATTGTATCCAGCAAGTCGCAAATGGCTTCAACCACCTGCAAATTGGTTTTTTCATTATTGCCGCCAACATTATAGACTTCTCCGGGACGGCCCTGTGCCAGCACTTTCAAAATGGCGCTGCAATGATCTGTCACAAACAGCCAATCCCGGATATTGCTGCCATCACCATATACAGGCAGCGGCTCGCCGCCCAGTGCAGTAAATATCATCAGCGGAATGAGCTTTTCCGGAAATTGATATGGCCCGTAATTATTCGAACAGTTGGTAATCAGCACCGGCAAGCCGTAGGTATGAAAATAAGCCCGCACCAGATGATCGGCGGCAGCCTTGGAGGCCGAATACGGTGAGTTGGGCGCATACCGGCTTGTTTCGGTAAAGCAGCCGGCCGGTCCCAGCGAGCCATATACTTCATCGGTGGATATGTGTACAAAGCGAAATGCAGCCTGCTTGGCCGAATCCTGCTGCGACCAATAAGCACGCACCCCCTCCAATAGCTCAAATGTGCCTACAATGTTGGTCTGGATAAACTCTCCGGGGCCGTCAATTGACCGGTCTACATGGGATTCTGCCGCCAGATGGACAACTCCGTCCGGCTGGTATTGGGCAAGTATTTGTTTGATCAGCGGCCGGTCCTGGATGGAGCCTTTAATAAAGCTGTGCCGGGGATGGTGGAGTATAGCTTTTATATTGGTTAGATTGCCTGCATAGGTTAGCTTATCAAGGTTAACAATGTTTAAATTGGTATTAGCCATAACATAATGAACTAAATTACTGCCGATAAAACCGGCCCCGCCTGTAATAAGCAATGTCCGCACGTACTATCACTCCCGGGTAAATAAAATTATCCAGCCGGCAGAGCGCCTCCGCCGTTTGCTTTGGCTGCTGTAACAATGTACTGATAAGTCCGATACTGAGCCGCCAACTGAGGATTTCCCATCAGAGCGGTTAATGCCTGGATAAAATGTTTATCGGTTTCGCTCTCGTGAATATAGGTTTGGTGATATCCGGCCAATTGATAACCTGTGCTTGTAAACATCCTGTCAATCTCGCTCAGAGTGAAAAAACGCATATGTGTTTTATCTAAAATACCGGCATCCACATATCGCCATTGGCCTTGCAGCAAACTCTGAATTACACTAACATGCATAACATTGGGGATGCTGGCCAAAATCCGGCCACCGGCTTGCAAATATGGTTCTACATTTTTCAGTGCCTGCCAGGGATCTACCAAATGCTCCAGAACATCGGCAAAAATAATATAATCAAAATATCCTTTAGGGTAAGGCAGTGTTGCCTTCTCAATATCTGCAGCTATCACATCGGCAAACAAACCGGCACTGGCGGCGGCCTGTTCATTAAACTCTATACCAGCCAGTTCGGCTTTAGCATAAATATTCTTTATTTGCAGCAGTGTACCGCCGCAGGCACAGCCTACCTCTAACACCTTTATCGGCTGGTCTTTGGGTTTATCGATTAAATTAACGATTTCATTCCTGATATATGTCGAATATATGGAGTCAAATCCCCATTTGGCAGCGAATTTACTGCGATTGTCGGCGTGAGACAACACCTGGCCGGAATTATGGATAAAAGTATCTTTGCACAGAAAAAGTGTATAGCCTGCTAATCGTATTCGAAACGAATAATCATCATCTTCCATACCTCCGGGAGTAAAGGCCTCGTCGAATAAACCAACCTTGTCGATTACTTCCTTTTTAATCAGCATACAATACCCGGCCAGCTTTACCCTTTCTTCCCATTTGCCGGGGGCGGATTGATTATGGCTTTTTGCATATACCTGCATTTCTTCCATATTGTTATAACCGCCCCATACGGCCTGATAATAGGGTGCAATGTTGGTGACCGGCGCCACTGCACCGATTTTTTCATGGCTGTAAAGGCAGGCAAGCAAATTGCAAAGCCACCCCTGGGTAACAACAGCATCCTGTTTCAGCAGCAGGACAGTATCGCCGTCAGCCAGCCTGATTGCTTGATTATAGCCTGCCGGCAAGCCAACATTCTGGTCATTATATATTGTTGTTACCTCCTGCTGGGTCTTTAACCACTGCACAGTACCATCATCGGAATTATTATCTACGACAATAATCTCATATTGGCCTGATTCGGTATAATTGCGGATACTTTCAATACACCGCTGCAAATATTCCTGTTGATTATGAGTCAGAATCACAATACTTGTTTTCATAAACGTCCCCTTACTGATTACTCGAAAAATTTATCGCTTCGGTATAGTAAGCTACTAACATACTATGCCGTACCCACAGAAAAATGGAAGCCCTGACCTTGAAGATATTGCTAACCAAACCTTGAACGGTTTAATCCCGATACATTCTGAAAATACGTCCAGACAACATCACTGCCGTCTGCAGGCTGCTGCCGGATACTCCGTATCCCGCCCGGTTCATGCCTGTCAGGCAGAAGCGAGTATAGCTGCCGCAAATGCCCGGTCCACTCCGTGAAATGCTGCTTGTGTATCCTGGTGCTAACAGCCCCCTGAGCGGCGCGGTAAGCTTCATCAAGCACCAGTCTGTCTATAACAGCCAGCAGCTCTCCCCTACTGTGAAAATGGGTTTTTACAATATCCGGTGCTATGTCCTCACAGAAATGTGCGGCAATATCAACCGCTAATCCGACAACCGGAATCCCCAGTACTGCCGCTGCCAGCGCTTCGTCGGCTGACCCGAGGGGCAGCGAGTCTACATAGACATCGGCCGCACTATAAAACCGGACCAAGTCCTGTTGCCCGGCAAAAGTCCTGATTCGTCCATTACTTTCACTCTTAAGCCGTGCCCATTCTCCCGCCTCAGGCGGGCCTACAACCAAAATTTCAACCTGTTGCTGTCGATTAACGATTTCTCCAAGCAGCTTAGCAAAGTTATATTCACCGCAAGGCAGCAGTTTATAAGGTGGCGCAATTGTTAAAAGCACGATCTTATCCGGTTCGATGCCCAGAGCCGCCTTGGCTGTTTCTCTGGCTTGCAATTCCGGCGACGGCCCTAACGGCACCGGCAAAACATAAGATGCAGCAGCACTTCGCCGCTTTTGCGTTATGAATTGTCCGCCGGCCCTATGCTCTGCAACAAGATCAGCCACAGTCATCCCCAGGCTGAACGCATGATCGGCATGATTGACAAACACCACCGGCGGACCGCCAGCAATACCAAAGGCCACCGTGGGGACCGGATCATGAGGATGAATATGCAACACAACTATATCGGCCCACATATTAGCCACAGCATGCAGCAGCCTTGCTCTTTGGCTTAGAGTCAGATTCTGCGTATCCAGCGTATTATACCAACCGCCGGAGGCAAGCGCCGACTTTGCCAGACCGGGAGGATTGGTTGTGCTGTGTAGGGTAACTAGTAAGGAATGAACAGATTCGGTATCCATATCTATCCAGCGCGCGAGTGTTGCCGTATGTCCGCCGCCGAAATATCCCTGGCTTAACACATGTAAAATATTTCTTTTTTGCGGGTCTGGTTTGGGTATGGCAATAGCCGGATTAGCTGCCTGACTATGGAGTTTTTGCGCAAGTTTCCCCAGTACACCCTCCAGCTTAGCGGAAGCAAAAAAGCCAGGATGAGAATGATGAGCACCATCGGCTGCCTGTTTGGCCAGCAGCATAGCTTTTTCTCCGTTTCCTGACAGTAATGCGAACTCTGCTTGCTCTGCTAAAAGCCAAAAATTACGTTCATTATTTTTCATCAGCTGTTGATAATAGCCAACTTCATGCTGATAGCCAATCCATTTTCTTAAACCTAAGTCCCGGGTCGGCTCATATGGCGCAATGCAGTGCGGCTCCTTGCCCCATTTAGCTGTAAACTTTTGCCGGTTGCTTGCCAGCAGATTGTTGAAGCAAGTATTGTCCTCACCAAAGGAAACACTGCCAAAATGATGAATAAAGGTATCCCGGCAAAGCAGTAACCGGTAACCTGCCTTTCTGATCCGTACACTATAATCATCGTCTTCATAATTGCCGGGTGAAAAAGCTTCATCTAATAAACCGATTTTAGCAATTACTTCTGCTTTGATTAGCATACAGTAGCCAACAAGCCGTGTTCTTTCCTCCCAAAGCTTAGGATCAGAATTGTTCATATAATCGGCAAAACGTATCATTTCCTCAATACTGGAATATTCGCAAGGAATGCTTTGGAAATTTGAGCAGGAGTTCGTAACGGCCCCGACTGCGCCAATATCCTCAGCACTAAACAAACACTGCTTAAGATTGTCTAACCACCGGGGCGTTACGACAGTATCATTATTTAATAAAAGTATGCTGTCACCCCTGGCTGCCTTAATTCCCTGATTGCAACCTGCAGGAAAACCGACATTCTCACTATTTAAAATTAATTGGATATCCTGCTGGCTCTTTAGCCACTCCACCGTGCCATCGGCTGAATTATTGTCTACAACAATGATTTCATAAGCATCCGGCTCCGTATATTGCCTGATGCTTTCAATACATAACATATTATAATCAAGCTTATTATACGTTAAGATAACGATACTGGTCAGACCTTGATCCTTCGAGCGGCTCACACCATTGCCCTCCTCTGAACTATTGGTTCGGCATACTGTTTCGCTGCACCCCGATACCGTACGAGCTCTGATAACCAAGACGCCACTAAAATCAGACTTTTGGTGTCTTTTTACTTATATGCTTCCAGTCTTTAAAATGCAAACAAAATCATCACTATTTGTGGTTTCTTTTTGCCAATCGATAAGAAAACACGGCTTGCACTGAGCCTTTGGCGACAGTGGAAGCCGATGTTGCCCTTATCCTGTTCTTAAGAAAGTTATACTTTCTGTTAGGACAAAGAAGGACTGACCCAACTTACGGGTCAGTCCTTCGGCTTTGTTACGGTTTCATCAGCAAATTACTGTAATACAGCATAAAAAAGGTCCACTAATCTGCCGCAAAAGTAACCTTTATACATAACTTCTCATAAGATATTATGTAATGCCTGTCATTCCCATAAGGAAGGAGAATATTATGAGTCGACCAGACGACATTAAAGAAAAACTGCTCGGAGAATCACAAGAATATATCAAAAAGCATCCGTCCCGTGATAACTACTCCCCCCCTGCCGCTAACCCATCTGTCCACTCAGATGATGAAAACAGAAGTACACAGCAAGAACAATATACCGAACAGCATCCGTCCCGCCATTGTCACTATCATTATAAACCTATAGAGTACCCCACTTGTCCTCCCTGCAAACCTAAATGCCCACCAATAATATGTCCCGGACCTACTGGACCTACTGGACCTACTGGACCTACTGGACCTACTGGACCTACCGGACCTACTGGGCCTACCGGGCCTACCGGCGGGACTACTGGTGCTACCGGCGCTACCGGCGCTACCGGTGCTACCGGTGCTACTGGTGCTACTGGTGCTACTGGTGCTACTGGTGCTACTGGTGCTACTGGTGCTACCGGTGCTACCGGTGCTACTGGCGCTACTGGGGCTACCGGTGCTACTGGGCCTACCGGTGCTACTGGCGCTACCGGTGTTACTGGCGCTACCGGTGTTACTGGAGCTACCGGTGCTACTGGCGCTACCGGTGTTACTGGCGCTACCGGTGCTACTGGCGCTACCGGTGTTACTGGCGCTACCGGTGTTACTGGCGCTACCGGTGCTACTGGCGCTACCGGTGCTACTGGCGCTACCGGTGTTACTGGCGCTACCGGTGCTACTGGCGCTACCGGTGTTACTGGCGCTACCGGTGTTACTGGAGCTACCGGTGCTACCGGTGCTACTGGTGCTACTGGTGCTACTGGTGCTACCGGCGACACTGGACCTACTGGCGCCACCGGAGCTACTGGGCCTACCGGAGCCACCGGTGACACTGGGGCTGCTGTCCAATTAAGAGGCCTTCAGCTTCAATTACAAGATCCGGATACAACAACCATTGCCGCCGGTGCGCCTATCCTATTTGACACAATCATCGCCAATGAATCCCCCTTCATTTCTTATAACGGGCTTGGCACACTAACCATCACACAATCAGGAGTATTTTATATTAATTGGTGGGTAGCAGCAGACGGTATGATTGGCGGAACTGATTTATTTCTACGATTCTCCATCACAACTTCTGCAGGCGATAATATAGGAGCTTCCAGTTCCATCGTAACAGAAAATCTAGGCGGAAGTGCATTAATTTCTGTAGTAGCCCCAGTTGATATGCAGCTTATAAATGCCACTGACAACACAGTAGGTTTTGGCGCAACTCCAATTAAAGCCGATTTAACCATCATTCATGTAACATTTTAAATAATAAAACACATGGAAGTTTACTTCACATTTTCCATGACATAAAGCAGGGAGGAGATATATTTTGGATACAGTCGGTCTTCAACTTGAAAAACTAGCAGCCGGAACAGTCGTCCCAAACGCTAATGTAATATTTGATAATATAGTGAGTACTTTTGGACCTGTAAGTTATAATCCGGTTTCAGGAGTAATAACCATATCCAAAGCAGGAAGATATCTGATCAACTGGTGGGTAGCAACTCAATCATCGCTAGGATCACCGGGTATGGTTTTTGCCATTGTAACCTCAGACAGTGTTGTAATTCCAGCAAATTCACCAATAAAAACAGGGGAAGTCGTTGGGTTTGCACTTATTGAAGCAGCAGCCCCAGTCACTGTCAGCTTAGTAAGCCAATCAGCAAACGAGGTAGCATATTCTTCGTTGGTTCCTACTAAAGCATTTTTAGCAATAACTGAGGTTCCAGAAGAATTAAACGGTATCACTGGCGATACAGGTCCTACCGGTGACACTGGACCTACTGGCGATACTGGACCTACCGGTGATACTGGACCTACCGGCGATACAGGACCTACCGGCAACACTGGACCTACCGGTGATACCGGACCTACCGGTGACACAGGGGCTACCGGCGATACTGGACCTACCGGTGATACCGGACCTACCGGCGATACCGGACCTACTGGCGACACTGGGGCTACCGGCGATACTGGACCTACCGGCGATACTGGACCTACCGGTGACACCGGACCTACTGGCGACACTGGACCTACCGGTGATACCGGACCTACTGGTGACACTGGGGCTACCGGCGATACTGGACCTACCGGTGACACCGGACCTACTGGCGACACTGGACCTACCGGCGATACTGGACCTACTGGTGACACAGGGGCTACCGGCGATACTGGACCTACCGGTGACACCGGACCTACCGGCGATACTGGACCTACCGGCGATACCGGACCTACTGGTGATACCGGACCTACTGGTGATACTGGACCTACTGGTGATACTGGACCTACTGGCGACACAGGGCCTACTGGTGATACTGGACCTACCGGCAATACAGGACCTACCGGCGACACTGGACCCTCTGGCGGACCAACTGGTGATACTGGGCCTACTGGTGATACTGGGCCTACTGGTGATACTGGGCCTACCGGTGATACTGGGCCTACTGGCGACACTGGGGCTACTGGTGATACCGGACCTACCGGTGACACTGGACCTACGGGAGATACCGGACCTACTGGTGACACTGGACCTACCGGTGATACCGGACCTACCGGCGATACCGGACCTACCGGTGATACCGGACCTACCGGTGATACTGGGCCTACTGGCGACACTGGGGCTACTGGTGATACAGGACCTACTGGCGATACCGGACCTACCGGCGATACCGGACCTACCGGTGATACTGGTTCTACGGGAGATACTGGTCCAACTGGCGATACTGGACCTACCGGTGATACCGGACCTACTGGCGATACTGGACCTACCGGTGACACCGGACCTACCGGTGATACTGGGCCTACTGGTGATACTGGGCCTACTGGTGATACCGGGGCTACTGGTGACACTGGGCCTACCGGTAATACTGGGCCTACTGGCGACACTGGGGCTACTGGTGATACAGGACCTACCGGTGACACTGGACCTGCTGGCGATACTGGACCTACCGGCGACACTGGACCTACCGGCGATACCGGACCTACCGGCGATACTGGTTCTACGGGAGATACTGGTCCAACTGGCGATACTGGACCTACCGGTGATACCGGACCTACCGGCGATACCGGACCTACCGGTGATACCGGACCTACCGGTGATACCGGGCCTACTGGCGACACTGGGGCTACTGGTGATACCGGGGCTACCGGTGATACTGGACCTACCGGTGATACTGGTCCTACTGGCGACACAGGGCCTACTGGCGACACAGGGCCTACGGGAGATACAGGGCCTACTGGCGATACTGGACCTACCGGTGACACCGGACCTACCGGTGATACTGGGGCTACCGGCGATACCGGACCTACTGGTGATACTGGTCCTACCGGTGATACCGGACCTACCGGTGATACTGGGGCTACCGGTGATACTGGACCTACTGGTCCTACTGGCGATACTGGTCCTACCGGTGATACAGGACCTACTGGTGATACCGGACCTACCGGTGATACTGGTCCTACTGGTGACACTGGGCCAACCGGTGATACAGGTCCTACTGGCGACACTGGTCCTACTGGCGATACTGGACCTACCGGTGATACTGGTCCTACTGGTGATACTGGACCTACCGGTGATACTGGTCCTACTGGTGACACTGGGCCAACCGGTGATACAGGTCCTACTGGCGACACTGGGCCTACTGGTGACACCGGACCTACTGGTGACACCGGGCCTACTGGTGATACTGGACCTACCGGTGATACTGGTCCTACTGGTGATACTGGACCTACCGGTGATACTGGTCCTACTGGTGACACTGGGCCAACCGGTGATACAGGTCCTACTGGCGACACTGGTCCTACTGGCGACACTGGTCCTACTGGCGATACTGGACCTACCGGTGATACTGGTCCTACTGGTGATACAGGGCCTACTGGCGACACTGGTCCTACTGGCGACACTGGTCCTACTGGTGACACTGGGCCTACTGGTGATACTGGGCCTACCGGCGATACTGGACCTACCGGCGATACTGGACCTACCGGCGATACTGGACCTACCGGTGACACTGGACCTACCGGTGATACCGGACCTACTGGTGACACCGGACCTACTGGTGACACTGGGCCTACTGGTGATACTGGGCCTACTGGTGACACCGGACCTACTGGTGACACCGGGCCTACTGGTGACACTGGACCTACCGGTGATACCGGACCTACTGGTGACACCGGACCTACTGGTGACACCGGACCTACTGGTGATACTGGGCCTACTGGTGACACCGGACCTACTGGTGACACCGGGCCTACTGGTGATACAGGACCTACCGGCGATACTGGACCTACCGGTGACACTGGACCTACCGGTGATACCGGGCCTACTGGTGACACCGGACCTACTGGTGATACTGGAGGTATAATCAGTGCTTTTGGGGCTTTGACCTCATCAGTAGGAACTCTTGCATTGACGGCTACAGCCGTTGAAGTGCCGATGCCCAATCAGAGTACTGCCTCGGATGGTCTTGATTTTACAACAGCGAATAACATTACGATCACGGAAGATGGAACCTATCGTATTGATATCAGTGCTCTTGGCGCCTTTAGTGATGCTGGAACCGTTACCATTAGCTTTGGCATTGATGGCGTTCCACAAACAGTTACGTCACAGTCAATGGAGGTGCTTGGCGGAGAGCCCATTACCTTTAGTCTGATTGACTATTATGTTCTTACTGCAGGAAACCAATTGTCGGTTCAAATGAGCTCTAGTGTAGCAGGTGATTTCACTTTTCCCGCTGCGGGTTCAGGTGCAGTCTTATCCGTTGAACGGGTCGCTTAAAATATAAGTTGGTATCCGCTAATATCAGAGGATTGCCTATAGCAATCCTCTGTATTTATAGCAAGAATAGGAGATTTAATTAATACCACAGTCTTTAAAACAGCATGCCCTATTCCCTGCTCTTTTCACAAGTACAAACTTCATTGAATATACTATTATGTATATAGAGTTCAGGGGGTAAGGCTATGACTGAATCTGATAAAAATGCGCAACTGCCAATTACCATCAGCCTATGCATGATTGTTAAAAACGAAGAAGCAACCATTGAGCGTTGCCTACTTTCAGCAGAAGGTATTGCCGATGAAATCATAATTGTAGATACAGGCTCAACCGATAAAACAAAAGAAATCGTCAGTAAATTCACCGATAAAATCTATGATTTTGAGTGGATCCATGATTTTGCGGCAGCCCGCAATTATGCCTTCAGCCAGGCTACTCAGGAATACATCTTATGGTTGGACGCTGACGATGTTTTTTTGGCGGCAGACCGGGAACTTTTTTTGAATTTAAAAACAACGCTTAGTCGCGAAATTACTGTTGTCAGTATGCTTTATAATCTGGGTTTTGATCAATATGGAAAAGTTGCTTTTCAACGCCGGCGAAACCGTCTTGTCAAACGCGAGCGAAACTTTCGCTGGGTTGGTGCTGTTCATGAATATCTCGAGGTATATGACAGAAGCTTCAATTCTGAGATAGCCGTAACCCACCAGCCACTAAGCCACGATGCTGACCGTAATCTTAAGATCTACGAACTCAGATTGCAAAAAGGAGAGAAATTTTCTCCACGGGATTTATATTACTTTGCCAATGAATTACTGGATCACAGGCTGTTTGACCGGGCTATTGAATATTATCAGAAATTCCTGGAAACAAAACAAGGCTGGGTTGAAGATAATATCAGTGCCTGCAGCAAATTAGCCGACTGCTTTTACAATCTTAATGATATTGAGAATCAGCTTAAATATATATATCAGTCGTTCCAGTACGATGTTCCCAGAGCTGAATTTTGCTGCCGGCTGGGTTACTATCATCTCATTAACAACCAGTTAAAACAGGCAATCTTCTGGTATAAGCTGGCAACTCAGGCCGAAAAGCCTGCCGACTCATGGGGAATGGTTAATTTTAAATGTCAGACCTGGCTGCCTCATTTGCAGCTTTGTGTATGTTACTCCCGCACTGGTCAATACCAGTTTGCTTTTGAGCACAACGAAATAGCAGGCACCTTTATTCCGGAAGATCCCCGGATTCACCAAAACCGAACTTATTTAAAAAACCTGCTAAAAATTTGAAACAAGGAGTTCTTGAGAATATTGGAGATAAAGGGATTATTATCTTAATTTTAAATGAAAATTAAGAGTTACCTTTATGTGTAATTTTTCATAGTATATTATGTAACTCACCTAGTTATTATCAAGGAGGAGAGAAATTATGAAAAAGTCAAAAAATAGCAACACAAACTCGCCTGATAGTACACGCCACGGCCACTGGCATTACGATGACCCGTGTGACGACCACAAAACCAAAAAATGCGGGTCTTGTGGGCCTTGCGGGCCTTGTTTGCCTTGTGGACCTACCGGACCTACTGGGCCTACTGGGCCTACCGGACCTACTGGGCCTACCGAGCCTACCGGACCTACCGGACCTACTGGACCTACTGGACCTACTGGACCTACCGGACCTACCGGACCTGCCGGCGTAACTGGAGCCACTGGCGCTACCGGCGCAGCGGGTGCTATCGGTGCTACTGGCGCTACCGGGGCTACTGGACCTACTGGTGCTACTGGCGCTATCGGTGCTACTGGTGCTACTGGCGCTATCGGTGCTACTGGTGCTACTGGCGCTATCGGTGCTACTGGTGCTACTGGCGCTACTGGCGCTACTGGCGCTACTGGTGCTACTGGTGCAGCAGGTGCTACTGGCGCTACTGGCGCTACTGGCGCTACCGGCGCTACCGGCGCTACCGGCGCAGCAGGTGCTATTGGCGCTACCGGCGCTACTGGCGCTACGGGTGCTACTGGCGCTACCGGCGCTACTGGCGCTACTGGCGCTACCGGCGCAGCAGGTGCTATTGGTGCTACTGGCGCTACTGGTGCTACTGGTGCTACTGGCGCTACCGGCGCTACTGGCGCTACCGGCGCTACTGGCGCTACCGGCGCTACTGGCGCTACCGGCGCTACTGGCGCTACCGGCGCTACCGGCGCAGCAGGTGCTACTGGCGCTACTGGTGCTACTGGCGACCCTGGAACTACTGGCGCTACGGGCGCTACAGGTGCTACCGGCGCTACCGGAGCCACCGGGGCCACTGGAGCCACTGGTGAAGCCGGTGCTATCGGTGCTACGGGCGCTACGGGAGCTACTGGGGCGACCGGAGTCACTGGCGATATTGGGGCTACCGGCGCTACTGGGGCTACTGGAGCCACTGGCGATATTGGAGCTACCGGCGCTACTGGGGCTACCGGAGCCACTGGCGATACTGGGGCTACTGGCGATACCGGGGCTACCGGAGCCACTGGCGATATTGGAGCTACCGGGGCTACCGGCGCCACTGGCGATATTGGGGCTACCGGCGCTACTGGGGCTACCGGCGCCACTGGCGATACTGGGGCCACTGGTGCTACCGGGGCTACCGGAGCCACTGGCGATACTGGGGCTACTGGCGCTACCGGAGTCGGCGGAGCAATAATCCCGTTTGCATCAGGTCTTCCAGTCTCACTGACTACTATCGCCGGAGGATTAATTGGTACTACAAGTCTTGTGGGGTTTGGCGCTTCAACTCCCGGTGTTAGCATTGTTGGCGGAGTAATTGACCTTTCAGCTATCACAAATATGGCATTTTCCGCTCCCCGTGATGGTACAATTACTTCAATTGCCGCTTTCTTTAGTACTACTGCAGCCTTAGCGTTAGTAGGCACCACAATAACGATTACAGCAGAGTTATTTAGTTCACCTACACCTGATAATGACTTTACACTAGTCCCCGGTACTACTGTAACATTAGCACCACCTCTCACTGGCGTAGTTGCCATTGGAGATACCAGTAATGGAATTCTTACCGGCTTGGCAATACCGGTAACTGCCCAAACTCGTCTATTGCTGGTGTTCTCTGCAACAGCGGACGGACTTAGCCTTATCAACACCGTCGCAGGCTATGCCAGTGCAGGTGTTACTATTGAATAGTTTCGCAAATAGACTGTTTGTACAAGATTTATCTCATAATCGGTAAACCAACCTGTAAAAAGGGTCCTCGTTCATATGAACAAGGACCCTTTCATCCTGAAAGAAGATGATAGTGTATGCAGTTTGGTCAATTACGGTTACATATGCTCAGTTAGCCTACAGTATGTAGGTGGTAAGCATTTTACACTATCGACACGCACAGACCTATCTAAGCTTCACCGGCATGGGTGGGCAAAGGACTGCGGCACCGCACCAGCTTTACTGAACACACCTTTAACTGCAATGAAGTTTTTACCTGTCGCGGACCGACAAGCTGAAGCTCCTGAACCTCCATCAATCCTTTCAAATGGATACTCCTGTCCGGCCGGGCAGAACGGTGACTGATTGCGCCGGTAAAAGGCTGTTCAAAGGAAACAAAATGGATAGGTTGAGTTCCATCCGGCACGCAGGCCACATACTCAATGGTTACGAGTACATGCCCGGAAAAAATTACTTTTTTATCGGCACCTGTGGCTTTATCAATTGTTGGTACTGCTGTCATGCGCAGCAAAAATTCAATATCAGGCTTATCCTGTGGAATGGTTAGCGTGTCGCCTATCATAAACTGCCTACTTTTTCTATGATAACGCCGGCTCATAGCTGATTCCTCCTTACTCAATTAATGTATAATCACATTTACTAATAGTTTATGATTTCAAACAAATTGTGTTACTCGCCCGGCGCCAAGGCAGGCTCATTCTAATAAATGAAGTTCTGTTAAATCAAATAATTATGTCTCTAATAAAACATTCCGAGTACTTGTAGTCTCTCATCTTTTAGCGATAGTTTTCACATTATGTCACCATTATCCGGAACCACTGCTGAAGTTGAAACATATACTATTTTAGAAAGGAAAGCTTTATCAAGCTAAATGCCCTGACTGCTTGAGCAAGACTTAGACTACAAGGAGGAATGGAAATGAATAATACGTTAATCAATATTGCCGGAATCTGTGATGTTTGCAGGCTTACGTTGCATGATAACGATAGCTGGACCGAATTATCAATTCCGGAGAATTTGGTTCTCCCCCGGGAAAAGCCGGATATTGAACAAATCCTCTCTGCCAACGTCGCGGTTAAAATCATTAAAACCAAAGTCATTGTAACCCCCAGTACAGAGCAGACTCCCAACTTTGAAGGAAAGTTACTAACCGGACGCAAGCTCATTATCGGGGGAGAGCTTTGCCAGTCAATCACCTATACCGCAGATTTCTCCAGCCAGCCGGTACACTCGGTCCACTTCGTAGTACCATTCTCCGCCTATATTGTCATCCCGAAAAAAATAAGAATACTAAATGAAATCACCTGCTGTGAAAAAAGCATAGACTCCTTATTTGTCAATTATCATGTCAAGGCCTGCGTGGAAGATGTATTTATCCAGGAAATCAATAAGCGTCAGATCTTTAAAAATATCCTCTTATTTCTGCAGGCTGTACCGACTATAACCGGTTGCGTCTAAAAATAAAGGTTAGTCAGATACTCTATTTCACAAGGAGGAAAGGCCATGAATAATTGCGATACTAACTGCCTGAAAGAATGCAAAGCAACGCTGGGTAATGTAGAATGCAGTGTTAACGGAAACTTTGACAGACCCTTACCCTGCGAATGCGAAAAGGTCGATGAACTGGTAATCATTAACGGAATATGCCCCAGAGAAAAACTGGAATGCTTTCTTGATTGTGGTAACATCCGGCGATGGACACAGCTACTTGTACCGGAGGTTTTGTGTATTCCCTGCCAAAAACCTGATATTGAACAATTAATCAGCATTACCGCAATTGTGGACATTATTTCACAACGGGTAGTGCGCACCCCCGGAGACAAGTGTATGACTCTCACCAATGAAGAATGTACGGATTTGACTGGCAAAAAGCTGATTATCGAAGGAGTTTTGCAGCAAAAAATTGTATATGCGGCTGCTGTGGAAGAACAAAGTGTTCATTCCGTACATTTCGATGTACCATTCTCGGCGTTTATTATTCTTGCTCCGGAAGACCACCTGTCAAAAAAATTTAAAGTTGAGGCCTGCATTGAAGATATTTTCATCACAAATATTACGGCAAGAAAAATATTTAAGAATGTAACCTTGGTTATCAGGGCATTGCCTATTGTCTGTCCAGAGATTTGCATCATATAGAATGAGGAGGAAATTCAGCTATGAAAACATGTCAATGCATTGGGCAGCATGCTGTTGAAGTAGTAGGTGTATGCGATCCCGCCCAAGTCGCTATCGGCCTGAATAAATGTGATCTTGGTCAATGGACGCAAATTTCCATACCCGAAATCCTTCAACTGCCTTGTGCCAAACCAGATGTAGCAACCGTTGATAAAGTATTTGTTGATGTACAGCTAAAATCAATACGGGTTGTAAAAACACCGGCCGGAGAGTGTGGTTCTCCTATCGTAAACCGCGAGGGTCTTCGGCTGACAGGGAGAAAGCTGGTCGTAGAAGGATTACTGAAACAAAAGCTGGTTTATACAGCAGCCTTGTGTGACCAACCTGTTCATTTCGCACATTTTGAAGTCCCGTTTTCAGCGTTTATCATTTTAGCGTGCGACACCTGCCTTGATCAACAGTTTTGCGTAGAAACCTGTGTGGAAGACGTTTTTGCAATACCCTTTAACTGCAGGGAAATATTTAAAAATGTGACCTTATTTTTACAAGCCATTCCTGTTTAAAGACATAGAGGTTATTTTTATTATGCAGCGGACGATACGCCTAAGCCGGTGCCATGGATTTCCCCCAGAATTGCGGATGTTGTTCCAAAGGCAGAAAAAACGGATACGCCTGAGCGTTATCCGTTTTTATATTTTACATTTACAGTTAGCCATCTCATAACAGACTACCCGTAAAATTATATAATTGGCACATGGTTGCCAGCCATTACTCTGTACTTTCTATCCCGCTGTCAAGCGGCCGGATTACCAATGGCAAGTGAACATCGCCGTATTGGCTATAGTCGTTATCCTGTGCATTATGGTAAACTTTTTGTTCTGAGACCGGAAGCTGAGATTCGTCCTGACCGCTTTTATACGGCGATTGGGTGCAGCAAGCTTGTGGAATGACCGGCCAAAGCGGTTTATCCGGCTTGCAGGCAACAGTATGGCCGGGTTCACAACATGGTACCGGTAAACATTTTCTCACACGGAAAAGCTTACGCAGACAAACCTTTAACGCTATTACTTTCTTTATAGTTCTGGGATCGATCAGGTGACATTCATGAAACAAGAATTTTGCTTTTAAACAGGCTTTCAGCTTCTCACATAAAAAGCGATGACAAATTAAACCGCCGAAAGGTATGGAAAAAGATACAAAATGAACAGGCTGCGTACCGTCTGGAACACACGCCACATATTCCACACAAACAAGTATATGTCCTGAAAAAATAACTTTTTTATGCATAGTTACCGT